>JABCZG010000019.1 GCA_013289835.1 Acidobacteriota bacterium
CAGGCACTCCTGCCTGTGCTCTTTCTTTTTCCGTAATTCCAACAAATCCAAAACTCAATCTAAGGAGACTTCCATGCCTTCTCTCAGTAAAAACGCCCGCGTATCCCTGTGTCTGTTCACCTTCTCCGACGGCCGCCGTTGCCGCACCCCGCGCATCGCCAGCCATCCCCACTTCTGCCACTACCATGCCCAAAAAGAAGCCCAATCCCTTGCCACGCAAAAACTCAGCAACGAGCTGGCCTACTTCTTCTCCGGCAGCTACTTGGCTGCCTGCGATCTCAGCACCGCCCTGTCTCGCATCATCCCTGCCGTCATTCGCGGCGACGTAAAACCCAAAACCGCCCGCACCGTCGCCTATCTCGCGCAAACCCTCCTGCAGTCCATCCGCGTTTCCCAGCACGAATACGTCAACGCCTATGGCACCGACTTCTGGCGCGGCGCCGTCCAAGACTCCGTCAAGTCCGACCGCGACTACCTCTTCCCGCCCAAGCCCGCCCCCAAACCCGCCCCGCCCTCCGCTCCGCCACCCAACGCCACCGTTCCATCGCCTCCCACGCCGCCAATCTCAACCGTCGCGACCTCGCTCACCCCTCCAACTGTAACGCCCGCCCCATCTCCAATCCCAGCCCAACAGCTGTCCTCGACTCCGTCATCGCTCCCTCCCCAACCCTCCGCTGTAGCCCATCCCTTCAGGAGCAACACTCTTCCGCCCCAGGTTCGCCGACGTTTCCATCGATCTACTGGCGCGGCCTCGCCCAGCCCCTCCGCCCAGCAACCCCCGCAAACCAGCCCACCCACCGCGCAACCCAGCCCATCCGCTCCCAACCAGACAGGGAGGCCCACTGGTTCAACTACGACCCTATCTCCTGCCCCCGCCCAGGCAGCAAACTCCTTTAGAATCAATACTTCCACACCCGCCTCGTAACTGTTGATTCTAAACCACTTACACCACCGCTAACTCCTTTATCAGCAACACTTACAGAAAATCAAGGGGAGGGATGTTGCCGGCACCAGTAACACAGGCACTCTTGCCTGTGCGGTTTTAGACCACACAAGTCGTCGGCAAAAGAAGCCTGTGCGTTTTTGAGCCCGCACCATATCGGCGCACTAGCACAACTATGATCGTTATGCTATTTTATCTTAAAAATGACGTACTATGAGCGTAATCTTCCCCGCTGGCATCCAGAAGGAAAAGCAATTTTTCTGACTTGGCGCTTGCATGGTTCTCTGCCAGCTCATGTCGTGAACGAACTAAGGAATGATACAAAACTGCCAAGGCGCCAATTCGTGAGGGCAGAGCAATTTCTGGATAAGTCAAGCTTCGGTCCGTTGTGGCTCAAGAACCCGAACATCGCCCAAAGTCTCGAGTCCTGCATTCTCCGAGGCGCTCATGACTTAAACCAGTACACCATCCTTGCGTACGTCGTCATGCCCAATCACGTCCATTTGCTAATCGAGCCGCGTTTACCGCTCGAACGCATCACGCGTGGCATCAAAGGTGTGAGCGCTCGTGACGCCAATCGCCTTCTGAAGCGTCCTGGCTGTGTCTTCTGGCAGGCCGAATCCTTTGATCATTGGGTAAGGACCCCCGCCGAAGGCGAAAAAATCTGCCACTACGTTGAGGACAATCCAGTCAAGGCTGGCCTTGTAAGCACGCCAGACAAATGGCCCTGGTCCAGCGCCGCGAAAAAATAGCACAGGCACTCTTGCCTGTGCGGTTTTGACTTTGCTAGCGACGTCACCAGTAGCACAAGCACTCCTGCCTATGCTCTTAGTTCAAGACCGCCACCCCAGCATCACCGGCCCGCTCATCGGATGCACCATCGCCGCGCCCGTCCGCCGCGACTCGAGCAAATTCGCCTTCAGCGCGAAATACCATTTTGCCTGTTTGTCCGCGTCATCGATCAGCATCAAACGCGGATTGGTTTTCAATCCTTCGGCTTGCTGGATCATCGTCAGCTGATCCTGCCGCAAAAATGTTTTCGCAAACGGCCGGAAAATCGCCACCGGCACTGGCAGATTCCACGCCGCCACGAAATCAATCCGGCAAAGATCCCGCCGCACCGGCGTCACCGTCGCCCGGCTGGAAAACCACAGCTTCCCGCTGCGGTCAATCTCCGTGCGCAGATTCGGCAGCACGAAATCGATCGTCGTCGTCACCGTCTCGCCCGTCATCTTGGCGAGCAGCCGGTAGGGCGCGCTGTTCGAGCTCGGCTGGTGCGGGCTCATCCGGAATCCATTCGGAATCGGCTCAAACTGCTTGGCCTTCTCATGAATGCTCGCGCGTTTCCGCCAGAACCACGATTGATGCACAAACGGCCCATGCGCCGGATCCATCAATCCGATGATTCCCTGATCCACATGCGAAGGCAGCTCGCAATCCAGATGAATCATTTTGTATTTGTCGCTGAACACGCTAAGCGCCGGCGCCGCCGGTATCGTATCCGGCAGCAGCGTCCCCGACGAATTATCGGCCGCTTCGCGGCCGCCTGAAGCATTGATCGCTTTGCGGCCTCCAGAGGCCATATAAACCCACACGTACCCGTCGCGCTCCTCGCAAGGAAAATGCCCCGCGAAAATCCGCTCGACCTTCAGCTTGTCCTGGCTCGTCAGCGAAGGAATCTCCACGCATTGCCCGCTGCAAGCCTCGAATCGCCACCCGTGGTAGCAGCACTCCACCACGTTCCCATCGAGCCGCCCATACGAAAGCGGTATCCCCCGGTGCGGGCACGCGTCCCGCATCGCAAACGCTTTCCCCTCCGTCGTACGCCCCAGCACCAGCGGCACTTCCAGGAGCATCGCTTTCGCGAGCTTCCGCCCGCGAATCTCCGCACTCCGCACCGCCGGATACCAAAAATCCCAAAGGAATCCCGCATCCGCCTCAGCCGCCGTCTCCCGCGCCGCCTCAGCATCCATCCGCATCATCGTCCGTACCGCTTCGCTCATAGTCGCTTCGCCGCCGGCCGTTGTAGGGCCCGCCTTCCGAGGCGAGCCGTGCTAACGCTGTCGCATCGTAGTATACCGCCTCACGCATGGGCAACCAGCGCAAGGTCCGTCACTTGGATCGTTCTGGCGTAGTGAAACAAATTGTTGCTTCTTGTTCCTCGGACGGAACTACAATGCCCCAAGGAAAGGAGTCATGGAAACCCTAAAACCTCAAGAACGCACTCCCAGCGAAGCATCCGAAGACTCCGCGTGGGTATGGATGTGGGGTCTGCCTGCCATCTGCGGTTCTGCGGCGCTCGCTGGTCGCCTAGCCTGGGAAGAGACCGCATTGACCTGGAAATCCGGACCCCAAATGCTGGGCTTCTCCCTTGCTCACGGTATCGGCGCCATTTTGTTTTTCTTTCCGTTGTTGCTAGTCGTTTGGGTCGTTGTTGTCGCGGCACAGACTTTGCGCTACTTGATCAAGAGGCGCGCAACAGCAAAACAAGTATGGGCGATGTTGGCCTTGGCAGTCTCCGTACTTGCGTTCATGGAGTTGCCTTACGGCTTTTGGCAACGACTCTTTGTCAACCGCTTGATCGGTGGTTCGCACGCCGGTGAATTTATGTACTATGCAGCTGTAGAGGGTGATCTCGGGACCGTTAGAGCATTGGTCTCCCGCGGAGTATCCGTTGACAGCACTAGTCGGGAAGGAAAGACCGGACTCCATGCCGCCGCTGCTACCGGCCAGATGAAAATCCTTCGATACTTGGTGTCCCGTGGCGCGAATCTAAATGCCCTGGATCGATTCGGAGACTCTCCTCTGGAGGTTGCTGCTTCCAGAGGACAGAACGAAGCTGAGCAGTTCCTCACGGATCGAGGTGCAAAAAGGATTCGAGGGGATGACACGCAGCGCCAAAGAGCTGTCGAAGAGATCGTTCGAGAAGATATCCAAAGAATGCGTTGACCCACCGCTAGGCCCAATTTGCAAGGATTGGAATTCAGCGTTATTCTTAGTGCAGAGCAAATTGATGTACGCTACGTTCTATTAGCTGACTCTCCTTTCGCTCCCGTTCAGGGAGCTCGCGCTCGTCTACAAACTGGAAATATTGTTTCATTTAATTCCTTTTTCCTTTTTCTAACTGAAAACTGTGAACTGACAACTGAAAACTCTTGAGGTACTGCAATGGCCGCACTCACGTTATCTGAAAAGTTGGACCAGCTCGGCACGCGCTACGACGAACTGACGCAGGAACTTTCCTCGGCGGAGATCGTCTCGGATTCTTCGCGCTTCCAGAAAGTCGCCAAGCAGCAATCCGAACTCGGCGAAATCGTCGCCAAGCACCGCGAGTTCAAGCAAATCGAAAAAGATCTCGCCGGCGCGCACCAGATGTTTCTCGAAGCGGAAGACGCGGAGATGAAGCAGATGGCGCAAGAGGAAGAAAAAGAACTGACCGCGCGCAAGGAAGCCGTCGAGCGCGAACTGAAATTCCTGCTGCTCCCGAAAGATCCCCTCGACGAGAAGAGCGTCATCGTGGAAATTCGCGCCGGCACCGGCGGCGACGAAGCCGCTCTCTTTGCCGCGGAACTTTTCCGCATGTATTCGCGCTACGCGGAAACGCTGGGCTGGAAAGTCGAAGTCCTCGAGAGTTCGCCCTCTTCGCTTGGCGGCTTGAAAGAAGTCGTCGCCGCCATTCAGGGCAACAAGGTCTATTCCAAACTGAAATACGAAAGCGGCGTGCACCGCGTCCAGCGCGTTCCCGCCACGGAAACGCAGGGCCGCATTCACACCTCCGCCGCTACCGTCGCGGTTCTCCCCGAAGCCGACGAAATTGACATCAAGATCGAGCCGAAAGATTTGCGCGTTGACACCTTCTGCTCCTCCGGCCCCGGCGGCCAGTCCGTCAACACTACCTATTCCGCCGTGCGCATCACGCACATTCCCAGCGGACTCGTCGTCTCCCAGCAGGACGAAAAATCGCAAATCAAAAATCGCGCCAAAGCCATGCGCGTCCTCCGCGCTCGCCTCTACGAACAGGAACAGGAGAAGCGCCAGGCCGCCCTTTCCGCCGAGCGCCGCGGCCAAATCAAAACCGGCGACCGCTCCGAAAAAATCCGCACCTACAATTTCCCCCAGAATCGCGTGACCGATCACCGCATCGGCCTAACACTCCACCAACTCACCGACGTGATGGAAGGCAAGCTAGCCCCCCTGGTCGACGGCCTAGTCTCCCACTACGAAGCCGAGCGCCTCCAGCAAGAACTAGCCGAAACATGAGTAGGACAGATACTCTTGTCTGTCCGGTTTTTTCCCCCGCAAAACCGAAGAGGACAGGCAGGAGTGCCTGTCCTACAAAATTCTTCTCCGCAAGACTCTGCGTCTCCGGGTTATATTTTCTCCAATCTGTTTTCGCGGAGCAGTTATTTGGCTAAAGTGAACTAGTGACCGACATTCGAGCCGCCCTAAAACAAGGCATCTCGCAACTGCGCGAAGCGCGCGTCCCCTCCTTCACGCTGGCCGCCGAACTCCTGCTCCTCCACGTTCTCGGCCGCGACCGCACCTGGATCTACTCCCACCCGGAAGAAAAAGTCAGTCCCGCCGACGCAGCCCGCTACTTCGCACTCCTCGCGCGCCGCGCCTCCGGCGAACCCACGCAACACCTCACCGGCAAACAGGAATTCTGGGGCCTCGAATTCGAAGTCACTCCCGACGTCCTGATCCCCCGCCCCGAAACCGAACACCTCATCGAAGTCGCTCTCGACCGCCTCGCCGTCCGCGAAATCCGCGCCGGCCGCAAACAAACGCTCACCGGCGAAGGCCTGCAAATCGCCGACATCGGCACCGGCTCCGGCTGCATCGCTGTGGCACTGGCAAAAGAGTTGCCAGCCGCAACGATCCACGCGACGGACATTTCGCCAGCCGCGCTGTCCGTCGCCAGCCGGAATGCCACCCGCCACTCGCTGGAAAGCCGGATTCACTTCGTAGAACGTAATCTCCTGGAAGGTGTGCCAAACCACTTCGACCTCATTGTTAGCAATCCTCCGTATGTCGGGCGGCGGGAAAAGGAAACGCTGGAACGCGAAGTTCGCGACCACGAACCCGAACTCGCGCTCTACGGCGGCGAAGAAGGCTACGAATTCTACGCCGAGCTCATCACGCTATCCGCCGCGTATCTCAAACCCGGCGGCCTCCTTGTCCTCGAACTCGGCCACAACAGCCTCCCCGCCGTCCAGCCGCTCCTCGACGCATCCGCCTGGACCAACGTCGGTGTCACCAACGACCTCGCCGGCATCCCCCGCGTCATCGCCGCCGAACGCTTGTAGCATCGAAAACTGCGGCGTAGGCTTGGTGCCATGCCGGAGATGGCGCGGTTTCGCGCGAAGCATGGGCCGATCGAGGAGCAATCTTCCCTGGCGCAGGCGTCCATTTTGCATGTGGATATGGACGCGTTTTTTGTTTCGGTGGAATTGCTGGAGCGGCCGGAGCTGCGCGGTAAACCCGTTGTTGTCGGCGGACGCCCGGATCAGCGCGGCGTGGTTTCCGCGGCGAGCTATGAGGCTCGCAAATACGGGATTCATTCGGCGATGCCGCTTCGAACAGCAGGGCGGCTTTGTCCGCACGCGATTTTTCTGGATGGCCATCACGAAAAATATGGAGAGTGGAGCGACCGCGTCGCTACGATCCTCGGACAATTTTCCCCGATCGTGGAGATGGTTTCGATTGACGAAGCCTATCTCGACCTTGCGGGGACGGAGCGCTTGCACGGGCCGCCGTTGGCTGCAGCGGACAAATTGCTTCGCACGATCACGCGCACGACGAATCTTCCTTGCTCCGGCGGACTTGCCACCACGCGGCTCGTGGCCAAAGTCGCTTCCGATCAGGCCAAGCCGCGCGGACTGGTGTGGGTGGCACCAGGGCGCGAAGAGCGGTTTCTTGCACCACTTCCAGTTCGAAAGATTCCGGGGATCGGCGAAGTGACGGAGCGGGCGTTGCGCGCGCTCGGGATCGAAATCGTCGAGCAAATCGCCGCCATTCCCCAGGAAAAACTGGAAAGCATTTTTGGACAGTGGGGCACGGCGCTGTATCGTAAAGCGCGCGGCGGCGATTCGTACGAATTCGTGATTGATGCGGAGCCAAAATCCATTTCGCATAATCACACGTTCGGCGAAGATACGAGCGATGCGGAGGCGCTGGCCGCACTGCTCAGTCATCTTTCGCAGAAAGCGTGCAAGAGGTTGCGCGAAGCGGGGCTTGCCGCGCGCACGCTCACGCTGACGATTCGCTACGCGGGATTTGAAACGCACACGCGTTCGAAAACGCTTGCGGAAGCGACGCGGCTGGATTCGGATATTTTTGCGGTCTTTCGGGAACTCTTCCGCCTGCATCAGGATGTGAAACGGAAAGTCCGGCTGCTGGGCGTCAGCCTCAGTGGGTTTACGCATGGCAACGAGCAGCTCGATCTGCTGGAAGCGGAGCGCCGCGCCAAGCTCGAAAAACTCACCAGCGCCGCGGACCGTCTTCGCGACCGCTTCGGTTTCGGCAAAGTGCAGTTTGGCGGCTCGCTTCGCCGCGACGATCCGGAACACTAGCGCGAAGATTCGTAACTTCCGGCGAATCTTCGCCGAATGGCCTATACTTTACCTTTCCAGCGCAAACTCTCATGAGCGTTCCTCCGATTCCCGGTGTTTCTTCTTCACCTCCTCCGGCGCGTGGAATGGGTCGTGTGCGCACTTTCTGGCAGCGCGTCAGCGAAGGCCGGCAGATTGACGATTTGTGGTCGCAATTCACCGCGGATGCGCGCGCCAGCTACGGCTTTTACGGCCGTGACGTCGACTGGGAGGAGATTCAGAAGCTTCCGTTCTGGCGCCGACCGCTGCATATAGCCAGGCAATTCTTCTGGGCGCTGCTGATGAAGATGACGCCGGCGCGGCGCGTTCTTCTGCTTGTGGCGATGGTGATGCTGGTATTTTCGGGAGTTAAGTCGGATGTGAATTTCGAAGCGTTTGCGGCCTTGCTGTTTTTGCTTCTGCTTTCGTTGGAGCTCTCCGACAAAGTCACGATGAAGCGCGACCTGGAAATCGCGCGCGAAATCCAGACGTGGCTGGTGCCTTCGCAAGCGCCGGTAGTCGCCGGAGCGGACATCGCGTTCGCGACGCGTCCGCAAAATTCCGTCGCGGGCGATTATTACGACGCTTTTTATCCGAATGCGGAGGAGCGCGAGAGGTTGATGGTGGTGATTGCCGATGTGGCCGGGAAAAGCGTTCCCGCCGCGCTGCTGATGGCCACGCTGCAAGCCAGTCTGCGGACGATTGCCGGAGAAAATGCTCCGCTCGCGGACTTGGTGGCACGGCTGAATCGGTACGCTTGCGCGCATAGTTTGAATGGGCTGCGGTTCACGACCGCGGTTCTAGGCGAATACAATCCGGTTTCGCGGCGGCTGACATACGTGAACGCCGGCCATAACTCGCCGATTCTTCGGCGCGCGAATGGTGCAATTGAAACGTTGGAGGTCGGCGGCCTGCCACTTGGCATTCAAACGGGCGAGGCGTATGAGACTGCTTCGCTGGAGCTCAAACCGGGCGACGCGCTGATTTTCTTCACGGATGGAGTTGTTGAAGCTTTCAATGAAGAAGGAAAAGAGTTCGGGAACGAGCGCTGGCTCAGCGCGATTCGAAACCTGCCGGACTGGAACGCGCAAGAAACGCTGAACTATCTGATGAAAAAAGTAGATGAATACGTGGGCGCCACCCGGCAATCCGACGACATCACCTGCCTGGTCTTCCGCAGCAGATAGCGCCAAGCATCCGCTGGGCGGTTTTCAGTTCTCAGTTTTCAGTCAGAGAAGAGAGAGCCTGCTTATGGGCGGAGGCCTCTTTTCATTCGTTTCCGCGTGAGCATCCCAGGGTTGAATTGCTGAAGTTCCGCAGCCAAGGTTCTGCCCAAAGATCAATCCAGCTTAGGCATGGAAAAGCCTCACCCCTTCAGGGGTGAGCTACAAGGGGAATTGACGGATAATCGGAGCGTGACGCCACGAGAGATGGCCAATTCGATTTGCGATGCGCTTCGCCGGAGTGGTTATGAGGCGTTGCTGGTGGGCGGGTGTGTGCGCGATCTGCTGCTGAACCGCGAACCTGCCGATTACGATGTGGCGACGGATGCCACGCCTGAGCAGGTGATGGCACTTTTTCCAGAAGGCGCGGCTGTTGGCGCGCAGTTTGGGGTGATTCTGATTCCGCGGGATGGACTGAAAGTGGAGGTTGCGACGTTTCGCTCGGATGTGGGATACAGCGATGGGCGGCATCCGGATCGCGTGGTGTATTCGAAGACGGCGCAGGAAGATGTGCAGCGGCGCGATTTTACGATCAATGGATTGCTGATGCGGCACGACACGGGAGAAGTGCTCGACTACGTTGGCGGGCAAGCGGACCTGAAGGCGAAAGTGATTCGCGCCATTGGCGAGCCCGACCGGCGGTTCACGGAAGACAAACTTCGCATGATGCGGGCGGTGCGCTTTGCGGCCCGGTTCGAATTCGAAATCGAAGCGGAAACATTTCGAGCGATTCGGAGTCACGTCAAGGAGATCCGCCAGGTTTCTCCGGAACGTTTGCGCGAGGAACTGACCAAGATGTTGACGGAGGGAGCGGCGCGGCGCGCGTTCGAATTGCTGGATCAAACGTGGCTGCTGCAGCAGGTTCTACCGGAGATCGGCGCCATGAAGGGTGTTGAGCAGCCGCCGCAGTATCATCCGGAGGGCGACGTCTGGGTTCACACGCTGCTCATGCTCGAAGGGCTGCCGGCGGGCACTTCACCAACATTGGCGTGGGGAGTTCTACTTCATGATGTTGGCAAGCCTCCGACGTTCCGGCCGATATCGGAAACGGGGGACCGCATTCGCTTCGATGGGCACGTGGATGTGGGCGTTCGAATGGCAGAGGAGATTTGCCGACGGTTGCGATTTTCGAACGAGGAGACGGAGCAAATCCTTGCACTGGTGAACAATCACATGCGGTTCAAGGATGTTGAGTCCATGCGCGCTGCGACGCTGAAGCGGTTTGTGCGATTGCCGCATTTCGACGAGCATCTGGCCTTGCACCGGCTGGATTGTTTGTCGAGCAACCGGCACCTGGAAACCTACGAGTTCGTGCAGCGGTTTATCGCCGAGACGCCGCCGGAACAGGTTCGTCCGGGACGATTGCTGACGGGCGATGACTTGCAAGCGATGGGGCTGCGTCCCGGGCCGGTGTTCAGCCGTATCCTACAGGCGCTGGAGGATGCGCAACTAGAGGGCGAGATCCGGAACCGCGCGGAAGCGGAAACCTTTGTTCGAGAGCGATTTTCAGTCGCAGAGGGGCGGGCTTCGAGGAATTGGTCCGATAGGTGAAGGTAGGGGGAGGGGTGAATCCTTACGGGGAGGTTTCTCCATGTATTCTATTGAAAAACAATGCCTTACAGCAAGATTCGCGGAAAGTTTGTGAACGTGCTAGAATATGAGCGTTGGATACTAAGATTTTATGCTAGCAACAATCGCGCATTTGTGCACCCTTTCTAGCCCGATAGCATCTAAACTCGTACAGCGCGGCCTTCATTCCACCGCGTTGCTGATTAGGGGACAACATGGCTGAGAAAAAATTTGTGGTGCCAGAGATTCTTCCCATCCTGCCGGTTCGCGACACCGTCCTGTTTCCGGGCGCTGTGCTGCCTTTGACTGTGGGACGAGAGAGTTCGCTGGCGCTGGTAAGCGCTCTGCAGGGCGATGAAAAAATGCTGGGAGTGGTGGCGCAGCTCGATCCACGGATCGAGGATCCAGCGGCGGCGGACCTGCACAAAGTGGGCACGCTGGCAAAGGTGCACAAGACCGTCAAAATGCCGAACGGCAACGTGGTTATCTTCCTGGAAGGCCTGCAGCGCATTCAGCTGGTCGACCTCATCGGGCTGCGGCCGTTTCTGCGCGCGCGGGTGGAAGCACAGCCCGACATTTTGGGAGAAGCGGATACTGAACTGGAAGCGCTGCAACGCAATGCCCAGGAGCTTTTCCGCGACGTGGTGAGCCATTCGCCGCAACTTTCCGACGATTTGCAATCCGCGGCAATGAATATTGATGATCCGGGGCGGCTGGCGGATTTCATCGCCGGCACGTTGCCGTCGCTTTCGACGCTGCTGCGGCAGGAGTTGATTGAAACCTCGAGCGTGCGGCGGCGACTGGAAACCCTGATTCGCGAACTTTCGAAAGAGCTGGAAGTGCTGGAGCTGCGTTCGAAGATTCACGACCAGGTGCAGGAGCAGGTGAGCCAGAACCAGCGCGAATATTTGCTGCGCGAACAGATGAAGGCGATTCAGAAGGAACTCGGCGAATCTGATGATTCGATGCAGGAGATCGACGAGCTCCGCAAGAAGGTCGAAGAAGCGGCGATGTCCGCGGAAGCGAAGAAGGAATGCGACCGCGAGTTGAAGCGACTTGCAAAAATGACGCCGGCGTCGGCGGAGTACATGGTTTCGCGCACGTACCTGGAATGGATGACGTCGCTGCCGTGGAGCAAATCCTCGGGAAGCGAAGAGATTGATATTCCGAAGGCGCACGCGATTCTCGATGAGGATCACTACGATCTTCAGAAGGTGAAGGAGCGCATCCTGGATTACCTGGCAGTGAAGAAACTGCAGCCGGGAATGAAGGGGCCGATCCTGTGCTTTGTCGGACCTCCGGGCGTGGGCAAGACTTCGCTCGGGAAATCCATTGCTCGTTCGCTAGGACGGAAGTTCGTGCGCATAGCGCTCGGCGGGATGCACGATGAAGCGGAAATCCGCGGGCACCGGCGGACGTATATTGGCGCGCTGCCGGGACAGGTGATTCAAGGACTGAAGCGGGCGGAGACGAACGATCCCGTCATGATGCTGGACGAAGTGGACAAGCTGGGCCGGGATTTCCGCGGCGATCCGTCCTCGGCGTTGATGGAAGTGCTCGACCCGGAGCAGAACAACGCGTTCCGCGATCACTATCTGGACGTGCCGTTCGACCTCTCGAAGGTACTGTTCATCGCCACGGCGAACTGGATGGATCCGATTCCGGAGCCGCTGCGCGACCGCATGGAGATCATCGAGCTGCCGGGGTATACGGGCGAGGAAAAGCTGCACATCGCGCACAAATACCTAATCCCGAAGCAGACTGCCGAGAACGGCATCAAAGCGGGAGAGCAGATCGAATTCACCGACGATGGGCTGCGGGAAATCATCCACAGCTTTACGCGCGAAGCGGGCGTGCGCAACCTGGAACGGGAGATCGCAACGATCACCCGCAAGCAGGCGCGGCGCATCGCCGAAGGCAAGACGGAAAAAATGGTGGTCACACCGGAAATTGTTCGCGAATTCCTGGGCGTGCCGAAATTCCGCACGGAGAAGGAAGTCGAGGAACGCGTCAAGCGGCCAGGAGTAGCGGTTGGGCTGGTGTGGACGCCGGTGGGCGGAGACATCATCTTCATCGAGGCCACGCGCATGCGCGGCGGCAAACAGTTCACCATGACCGGACATCTTGGGGAAGTCATGCAGGAGTCCATGACCGCGGCGCTGACGTGGACACGTGCCAACGGCGAGCGCTACGGGATTGACCCGGACTTCTTCCGCAAACAGGACATACACATTCACGTGCCGTCGGGAGCGGTGCCGAAGGACGGCCCGTCTGCCGGAGCGGCGATGGTGACGGCGCTGGTCAGCCTGCTGAGCGGCAGACCGATCAGGGACCGGCTGGCGATGACGGGGGAAATGACGCTTTCGGGAATCGTGCTGCCGATCGGCGGGGTGAAGGAGAAAGTCCTGGGAGCGAAACGCGCGGGCATCAAGGAAGTGCTGCTGCCTGCGGACAATGAGCCCAATGTAGTGGCGGATCTTACGCCAGACATTTTGGGGGACATCAAAATCACCTACGTGCGGACGCTTGACGAAGTACTCGAGCATGCGCTGCAGAAGGAAGCGGTGGCACCGCCGATCGTGCCGGAGCCGGAAGCGAAGCCGAAGCGCGTTGGGCCGGATAGCCCGAGGGCGATTCACTAAGACCTGGTTGTATCTGACACCGTAGGGCGCAGCTGTGCTGCGCCCCTACAATTTAACTTCTGAAGGCCCGGTGAGGTTTGCCGGGCTTTTTCATTTTTGGCGTGGCGAGCGCGGGCGGGGGACGGAGTCCTGCTAACATGGTTTCTGAAGATGGCGCGGGAAAAACAAAAATCAACAGATGGGCCGGCGGAGCTGGGGCAGCGCATTACGGAGGCGCTGACGCGCGAGCGGATCGTGCCGAGGTTTGTGGATTCGTATGTAATCGAAAATGGGCGGCACGCGCTGCAAGTGCATGCTTCACTCTACCGGGATTTACTCAGCTTGCTGCAGCGTGAGGCGCTGCTGGCATTGAGCGTGCGCGCGCTGGCAATTGTGTGCGACGAGCCGCGCCCGGCGGGACGGGCGAAGCCGCGGGCGATGTTGCGGCGGGACGCTACGGTATTTCGACGGAAGTTTCTGGCGGCATTGACGCGGCAGCAGGGATGGAGCGCGGGCGACGCGCTGGATTTTCAGCGCGATTTGCAGATGTACGAGGAGTTACTCGCGCGGGCAGTATCCACGCACCGCAGCCGCAAGCCATTCGAAGCGGCGAATCATCCGTTTGTGGACCGCTGCGCGTTTCTGCTGGATTCGTCGTTCATGGAAAAAGCACGCCTGGCGGCGAGCCGCGCGCTGACGGGAATCGAAGAGCTGGCGGCGGCGATCACGAAGCAAGGTTGAGGCAAGGAAGTTCGAGAAGAGCTGCGAAGATATTCTGTCTAGTCGAAGAGGTCCTCCTTCCAAAGACGCTGGCCAGCCAGGGAAGTATAGAAACCCCAGGCAGCGACCGCCACAAAACCGAGTACCACGCAGAGGGAACGCGCGGCATACCAAGTTGAAAAGTCCAGGGTGAGTGGCACGTTGAGAAGTACGTTGACGGTGAGTACAGCCAATGCGAGAACGATCAATCCAAAACGCACCACTGCGAATGCGGCAATGCCATAGATGGCGAGCCAAATCGGCGTTTCTATCCAAGGATGATCGCCGCCCAGGACTTTCGGCGCGGTAAAGAGCAGGACGAATATCGCTGCAGCCAACCAGCGGTTTTTCACCAGCACGCGCAACAGAACCACAAGGAAGAAAAAGATCAGGGAAGTCTGAATTGAGGCAACGATATTGACGAGCCCCAGAGCCACCGACTCGCGAAATCCCTGGAGGAACTCCGCATTCGCGAGTTGAGGACGATCGCCCGCCCGGATGAGAAAGAAATTACCAACCACAAAGACAAATAACCAGGAAATGGCCATGATGGAGCCGAACAAAAGGTCGCGGCCGACCAGTGGGTCGCGGAGGCGTCCACTTATAAAGCGGCTCCAGGAGATAATCGTCTGCGGCCAGTTGCGGCGAACATAGGGTTCCAGAGCGAGATAGAGCACCCAGATGAAACCGGATACGAAGAGGCCGGTGCTGACGGCGAGGATAACCAGGCCAACAGAATCAAAAGTAAGAACAAAGTGGGAACGAACCAGGCAAACCGAGAGCTCAATAGCGAAAACGAGAGAGGCAAGTCGCAGGGCGCCCTGCCGGTCGCCCCGGCCGCGCGAATAGTTGCGGTACGCAAGAAAGATGCTCCCCGCGAAGATAATGAGCGCGACGGAGAGACCAATGATTCGGCTGGCCTTGTCAGCGCCGGTCTGCTCCGATTGGCTCATCCGCGTCGGTTTTGACCAAGGACCGGTCAAAGAGAAATAGACGGGCTTGCCGCGGCGTGCAGCCGCTTCGATGTGCAGAGGCCGGGCGCTGCCGGGCCAGACACCGTCCCAAGCGGCGCGGGTGTCGGCGGAGGCCAGCGAGTCCCAGACAGAATCTGATGAATGAAATTCCGCGAGGTTCAGTCCTGCGGCGGCGAATAGGGGAAGCCAATCGAGGGGCTTGGCGGGTTGCGGGTTCGCGTCTTTTTCGGGAGGCAAGGCCTGGAAAAAGAGGAGATGGCCGTCGGGATCGAGCTGAAGATTGATCATGCCGGAGAGCGTGGTTGGCGGGTCGGAGAAAGTGACCACGTTGGGAGTGAAGGAATTGCCCCAAAAGCCATCGGGGCTCATTTCGCGTGGACTTTGCCGAAACCAATAGCGGAGAACAGGGGGCTGCTCGGAAAGCACGCGGTCCCATTGCGGATGCTGAGAGCCGTCCTTTGCGAGGTAGGCAAGAAAATCGTCGTCGTAAAAAAAACCGTCGGCTCTATCAAGAGGCTGGCCGGGATAGCCGAGACTGGCGATGATTTCACGGGATTTCTTAGCGAGAACCTCGGGCGGATTCTCAGGGTGAATGCGCGCGAGGCCGTTTTCCTTGATGGCCACGGCGACAAAAAGAACAACACCCAGGAGGAATGCGGCAAAGCACGTGACCGCGGCGCGTGGAGCGAGGCCGGAAGTTTCACCAGCAGCGGCGACCATTTGAGGCGAAGGAGTTTCGCCGGCAGCGAGGGCGGCGGCGAGAGGATCACCGCCGGGAAGAGCGGCGGCAACTTGGAGCGCGGTGGCGGGACGCTTTTCGGGGTCGGTCTCGAGGCAGCGAAGGATGACGCGTTCGATCAAGGGATCGAGATCGCGAACGAGAGTGGAGGGATTGGTGATCGCGCCGGACTCGCGCTGCTTCATCAACTCAGAGAGGGTGGAGGCTTCGAAGGCGCGCTTGCCGGTGAGGATTTCGTAGAGAATCAGGCCGAGGGAATAGATGTCGCTCTTGGCGGTGACTTCGCGGCCGGCGAGCTGCTCGGGCGCCATGTAGGCGGGCGTCCCGGCGCGAGCGTCCGGGCCCTTGATGCTGGCGGCGATGCTGGCGAGACCAAAATCGGTGATGCGGATTTTGCCGGCGCCGTCGAGCATGACGTTCGCGGGCTTGAGGTCGCGGTGAATCACACCGCGTTCGTGGGCAGCGGCGAGGCCTGCGCAAATCTGGCGGGCGACTTCGATGGCTTTGTCAGGAGAAAGCCGGCCGATACGGCGGACGACGGAGGCGAGATCCTCGCCGTCCACGTATTCCATAGTGAGAAACAAGATGCCGTCGGCATCGCCGATATCGAAGACACGGCAAACATTGGGATGGGAGACCTGGCGCGCGGTGCGCACTTCGGCGTGAAATCGCGAGAGGGCCGCGGCATCCCGGGAGAGCGCTTCGGGTAGGAATTTTATGGCGACGACCTGCGTCAGTTTCAAATCTTCCGCGCGATAGACTTCGCCCATGCCGCCGCGGCCTGCCAAGGCCACGACGCGGTAGCGTTCGGCAATGATTTGGCCCGGTGTGAAGCGGCCGCCGCCGATGGAATCCGAACTCGTGAGTGGGCTGCTGGAGGGAGAGGAGCGCGGGGTTCGCGGCGCGGAAGGCGGTTTGCGCGGCGTAGACGACGTTGCGGGAACAAAAGTTTCTCCGTCCGCACGGTCTTCCTCGCTCATCAGTGTCGTGCCTGTGTCCGGATCAAGAGGCGCACCGCAGGTGGAGCAAAACCTGCTGCTGGGAGAGACTTGTGCGCCACACTTTGAGCAGAACATGCGAGGCCGGGATTCTATCACTGGTTCGCGGGTTATCGCGAACGCGCGCGAAATAGATCAGGAGATGCGCTCGACCTGGACAGCGGTGCCGTAGGCGAGCACCTCGGTGACTCCTTGCATCACTTCGGTGGCGTCATAACGCATGTTGATCACGGCGTTTGCGCCGTGACCGGCGGCGTGCTGGAGCAACAGTTCGAACGCGTCTTCGCGGGTCTTTTCGCAGAGGTTGGTGAGGATGGTGATATTTCCGCCGACGATCGTTTGCAGCGCCGCGCCCAGATTGCCGATGACGCTGCGCGACCTAACGACGATGCCGCGAACAATTCCGAAATTTCTGACGATCCGGTAGCCCGGAAGTTCGAGCGCCGTCGTTACCATTCCAACATCCACTCGTGGCATGTGTGTTCTCCTCGGAACAGACGTTAACGGGTGCGATTCTAGCCGCTCAGACGGCGCTTTGCGAACATTCTTCCTCTGCTATTCTCAAAAGGCGTGGAGACACTTTTCTATTTTCTAGCGGTAGTGCAGATCGCCATTGGGGCGTACCTCATTTGGCAGGTCTTGCAGTGGCTGGGGTACGTGCGGCGGAGGCTGAAAACCGATCCGGGATTCTATGCGCCGCGCGTGGCGGTGCTGTGCCCTTGCAAAGGCGTGGAGCCGGGGCTCGAGCGGAACCTGGTTGCGCTGACGGAATTCGAACGGCAGAACTACGAAATCTTTTTTATCCTCGCCTCCGGGTCCGATCCCGCACGGAGCATCATCGAGCGGGTGGCGAAAAATTCGCGCGTGAAAGCCCAGGTGATCATCGCGGGACCACCGAACGGCTGCAGCGAAAAAGTAAATAATCTCCGGGCGGCCATCGAACAATTGGCGCCGGAGTTTGAAGTTTTGGTGTTCGTCGATTCCGACGGACGCCCCGGAAAGAGCTGGCTGCATCACATGGTGGCGCCGCTGGGCGATTCGAAAATTGGGGCGACTACAACCATGCGCTGGTTCATCCCCAATCGCAGCAACCTGGCGACGGCATTGCTTGCCGCGTGGAACGCTCCGGTGGTTACGATGCTCACGGAGAAGGGGAAGAATTTTTGCTGGGGCGGAGGCACGGCAATCCGCAAGAGTATCTTCGATCAATCCGGGGTGTTGGAGGGATGGAGAAATTCCGCGAGTGACGATTATTCCATGACGCGGGTGCTGGAGCGGAACAACCGGTCGATTGTTTTTTTGCCGGAGTGCCTGACGCTTTCATACGTGGAAACAGATTTCAATGGATTGCTGGAATTTACGAACCGGCAGATCTTGATTACGCGCGTGTACGCGAGCCAGGTTTGGGGTCCGGCGCTGGCGACACATTTTCTGTACTGTTTGACATTAGTGCTTGGAGCGGCCTTGATTTTGGAAGATATTGTTGAGCAAAGACCCGCGTTTCACATCGTGACGCTCACGTTTCTTCCCGTGCTGCTTTCGGCGATTCGAGGCTCGTTCCGGCTGATTGGGGTGACGGAAGCGCTTCCGGCGGGGCGGTCTCAGATTACGGGCCAGGGCTGGATTTATATCCTGCTGACGGTGTTCATTCCATTTTTGTACCTGGCCAACTTCGTGAACTCGCTTACTACGCGGAAGATCCGCTGGCGAGGGGTGGTATACGAACTGGTGAGTCCCGAGCAGACGCGGATCGTATCGCTCTAGCCCGTTTTGGTCCGACTTCCCCAATTGGATTACTTTTCCACAGGGCATGGAGCAGTTGTGCGAGTTGAGGGCCGGGAAGGCTGACACGAAATCACCCCGAATGTGGAATAATTTCGCGCACCATGCAATTCCTACCATCGAATGGGCTTTACACTCCTGAAACATTCACGTAAGCCCTCATTCCTTAATAGGTTGCAATGTTGGAACTTAGGCCGAAGATTTGCACATAGATAAGGTTCGGTAAGACGGTCTCGGTCGCGCTTTTCAGGAAGTCCCCACCCGCGCAGGACCGTTGCCGATCACGGGGTCTAAGCTGCCGAGTTTTGAGCCCTCTTCTCGGTTGCGTGCCCGACTGCATATCTATCCGGGGAATACGCCTCGTCGAGGGGCGAAGAATAAAAAACCTAAATGGCTTCGGTTCCGTCACGAGGCTGCATTCTGAGGGGGTGCACGTGAAGGTGATCCGCAGAAGTGAACATTCACCGCAAATGACGAATTCGCGGGCTTCGTTCAACCGCGATATTTTCTTTTTCTACGAAAAAACTACGGGAGTCGCACACTTTCACGTGGAAAGCGGGCCGGATGGCAGGTTTCCTGTGGACCAGGCCGCAGGTCTTCTTGCGATGCATTGCATGGTGCGCGGCCAATCCCCGAACGATTACATCGTGATGGTGCAGGCTGCCCAGAAAACGCTGGAAGGGCTGACCGAGAAAGCGGACAAGCTGCTGCAGTCCGGGAAATCGGTACGAAGCCAAGTCAGCTTGACGCGCAGAGAAGAGGAAGTTCTCTCCGGCCTCATGAATAGCCTCGCAAATAAGGAAATCGCCTCCAACTTGAATCTCTCCGAGCGCACGGTAAAATTCCATGTTTCCTCGCTGCTGGCGAAGTTCCGCGTGCGCGGGCGCATGGAACTGGTTCGCGAGGCGTCGCGCCAGACGGCGGGAGCGATGCGCATGCCGATGCCAGTGGCGCCACGGGAGGCGCGGGCGTTTGGGCCGGTGGGGAAGGATTATCCTCCCGCTCGGCCGCAAGTGGCAGTGGTTCCTCTCGCGAAGCGGCAGATGATGGCGTAGTTCCGAACAAATCCATTTTGGAAATAAAAGCCCCCGGCGTGACCGGGGGCTTTTTATTTTGTGCGTAGTTGCGAGAAAGGCTTACTTTTTTGCGGCGTCGTAAAGCTCGGAGGCTTTGTCCCAATTGACCACGTTCCACCAGGCCTTGATGTAATCGGCACGCACGTTTTGATACTTCAGGTAGTAGGCATGCTCCCAAACGTCGAGACCGAGGACGGCTTTGCCGCCACCGGTGAGGAGATAAGGCGTGTCCTGGTTCGGGGTCGAATCAATGGCAAGCTTTCCATCTCTGACGACAAGCCAAGCCCAGCCGGAGCCAAAGCGGCCCAAGCCTGCGGCGCCAAATTTTTCCTGAAAGCCGGCAAACGAGCCGAACGTGGATTGAACGGCCGCGCCAAGGTTTCCTTTCGGTTCGCCACCGCCACCCTTTTTCATGAGCGTCCAGAAGAGAGTGTGGTTCCAATGGCCGCCGCCATTGTTGCGGACGGCGGCGCGGATGTTTTCAGGGACGGAATCAAGACCCTTGAGGAGATCGTCGATGGATTTGGACTGCAGATCGGCATGACCATCCAGGGCCTTGTTCAGGTTCGTAACGTAGGCGCCATGGTGTTTGTCGTGATGAATCTCCATGGTCTTGGCGTCAATGTATGGTTCCAGTGCGTCGAATGAGTACGGCAGCGGTGGGACGGTAAACGGCACGGGTTTTTCCTCCAGTGTGAGATTTAAATCCGATTTGACGGCAGCGCCGGAGCGCAAAAGATCGGGAATAAAATTCGTTCCTCCGAGCAATCCTGCGCCGGCGATACCCGCATGGAATACAAAATTGCGGCGATTCACGGGAGCTCCAACAGCGCGGAGGGCCAATTGACTTGCGGGCTGAATTATACCGCTAGTCAGGGTGGGATGGTAATCCCGCAGGCCCGAAGAAAGCAGCTGCAGACGATGATGGACGTTTGCTTGCTTTCGCTGGCCCAGGCCCTTTTTGGCGCTTCCTATTCCAACTGTTGGATGCGGGAGAGAGCCCATTGGGCAGATTCGGAGATGACGGCTTCTGGCGAGGTAGCGAGTTGCGACAACAGCTTGGTGACGCGCGCGTGGGTTGCGGAGCCCGGCGGCAAGGCGGAGTTACCGAGGGCGATGCAGGCGTTGCGGACCAGGCCGCGCCACTTGGCGCGTCTGACGGGGCTTCCGCGGAAGAGTTCGCGAAATTCGGATTCGCTCAAACTTGCGAGCCATTCCAGCCGCGGAAATAGAAGTGATTTGCTCGCGGATGACGGGGACGTATCGGCTTGATTCGATACGTCTGGAGGAAAAACTCTTGGCTGGAGTTCTTCCGCGGTTGTACTCGGCGCGCGGCGATTCCACGGGCAGACATCCTGACAGATATCGCAGCCGAAGACGTGGCGACCCATGGGCTCGCGCAACTCTTCTGGAATGCTGCCGCGTAGTTCGATGGTGAGGTAGGAGATGCACTTGCGCGCGTCCATCACGTATGGGGCGACGAATGCTTGCGTTGGACACGCGTCCAGACACTTCGTGCAGCTTCCGCACAAATCGGGAGGCGGGAGTTCTGCCGCGGCAAGTGTCGGTTCGAAGTCCAACGTGGTGAGAATGACGCCGAGAAAAAACAAGGAGCCGAGCGACTGGTTCAGCAGCAGGGTATTCTTTCCGAGCCATCCAAGTCCGGCATATTTTGCGAGCACGCGCTCCTGCAGGGGTCCAGTGTCCACATAGGCGCGCGCTTCGAACGGCTCGGCAATATGTTGACGAAGAAAATGCACCAAGCCATTCAGTTTATCGAGCACGACCTGGTGATAATCGTCGCCCCAGGCGTACCGGGAGATCCAGCCGCACGGCTCTCCGTCGTTGGCCTTCGCCACGAGGTCCGTGGAGAGCGGATGCGCGGTGTGGTAGTTGAGGGCGCAGACGATGACGCTCTGGATGCCGGGCATGGCGCGCTGCGGATCGGAGCGGCGCGGATCGGCGAGGTAGTTCATCTCGCCGGCGTAGCCGCGCGCCAGCCATTCCGGGGTGTGCGCAAGCTCCGGAAATTTTTCCGCGCGCACCACTCCACAGAGATCGAAACCCAGAGACTTGGCGCGATCCACGACCCAAGGAGTGTCGGCGCGAGGATGCATCAAGAAGATTGTGGCGCAGGTATGAGCTTTTCGCGAGGGAGGAACATTGGACGGCTGAACCGCACGGTGAAAGAAAAGCTAACTGTTGAAGCTGCGCAGCGCCGTCGGTTCGTCGGTATAGACGTCAAACACGGTGAAGAGCTTGGTGATCTGCAGGAGGTCGCGAACTTTTTTCGTGAGGTGCAGCAATTTCAAGTCGCCGCTGCGGTTCTTCACGGCGGTAAATCCACTGACCAGCTCGCCGATTCCCGAGCTGTCAATGTAGTCCACGTCCGCAAGATTCAATAGGATTTTGGTGCGTTGATCCTCGAGAAGCCCGCGAATGGTCTTGCGCATCAAGGCGCTGCCTTCGCCGAGTGTGATGCGGCCGCTGAAATCCACAACCATCACATCTCCAGCGTCGCGGTGCGTGGCATGTAGAGACATCTTTTTTTTACGCCTCCTGCTGCGGTGTGGCGCTTTGCCCGCCCTGGCCATTGGCCGGCGTGCTACCCGGCGCGGGGAGCTTCTTGGACATCACGATTTCCGCGCCGCCGGTTCTGCCGGACAGCACATCAAATTCGTCCATGAAGGCGCGCATCAGGAAGATGCCGCGCCCGGAAGTGCTGAGCAAATTTTCTTCGGCAAGGGGGTCGGGCACGTCGGAGAGTTTGAAGCCTGTGCCTTCGTCCAGCACGTGGATGATCATTTTATCTGAGGTAAGGTCGACGGCGAGGTAAATCTTTTTTTCCGGGCGCTCCTGATTACCGTAATGAAAGGCGTTGATGACGCCCTCGCGCACGCTCATTCCGATGCGGTAACAATCGTCTTCGCCGAATCCGGCGGCTTCTGCCACGCGGAGACACATCTCCTCTGCGAGATTGACGCTTTCGACTTGCGTCTCCAGCGTAACTTCGAGGTGCTTGGTGTCCGGCGCCATTTTTAGCGTTGCAGCAGCCTCGGGTGCCCCTAGTGTAAGCGCTCTATGGGTAACACAGCGATGGAAACGGAGTCAATGGAGCAGGCTGGCTGCGACGGGCTGCTTCGCCGAGGAGTTGGTGAGAGAGGCACTCGTGCGTGGGCTACTACGCCCAGTAGGAGCGGTCCAGAGTGCGGTACTGGATGGCCTCGCTCAAATGTTTCGGCTCGATCCCTGTGGCACCC
The DNA here is from genome assembly GCA_013289835.1 of Acidobacteriota bacterium. Lineage (GTDB taxonomy): Bacteria > Acidobacteriota > Terriglobia > Acidiferrales > UBA7541 > Acidiferrum. Next base: position 22,535 of record JABCZG010000019.1, read on the forward strand.
TCCAAGTCGGCGATGGTGCGGGCGACCTTCAAGATGCGGTCGTGGGCGCGCGCGGAGAGGCCGAGGCGGGTGATGGCGTTCTCGAGCAGTTTTTCGCCTTCGGCGGAAATCGCGCAATGCTTGCGAATCATTTTGGGCATCATTTGTGCGTTGGCGTAAGTTTTCTTCTCGCTGCGGTAGCGTTCGAGCTGGCGGTCGCGCGCGGCGATGACGCGCTGGCGAACGGCGGCGGAATCCTCCGCCGAAGACGGCGCGCGTAGCTCTTTGTACTTCACGGCGGGCACTTCGATGTGAATGTCAATTCGGTCGAGCAGGGGACCGGAAATTTTTGAGACGTAGCGCTGGATCATTGGCGGGGTGCAGTGGCATTCGCGCGTGGGATCGCCAAAATAGCCGCAAGGGCAGGGGTTCATGGCCGCGGCGAGCATGAAGCGCGAGGGAAACGTTACGGAGACGGCGGCGCGCGAAATGGTCACGGCGCCATCCTCGAGCGGCTGGCGCATGACTTCGAGCACGTTGCGCTGGAACTCGGGCAGTTCGTCGAGGAATAGGACACCGTTGTGGCCGAGGGAGACTTCTCCGGGGCGCGGCACGGCGCCTCCACCAATTAGTCCCGCGTCGCTGATAGTGTGGTGCGGGGAGCGGTAGGGGCGCGTGCCGACCAGGCCACGGCTGTCTTCGAGCACGCCGGCCACACTGTGAATGCGCGTAGTTTCGATGGCTTCTTCGAGAGACATCGGCGGAAGAATGGTGGGAATGCGCTTGGCGAGCATGGTCTTTCCGGCGCCGGGCGGGCCGATGAAGAGGATGTTATGGCCGCCTGCGCAAGCGACTTCCAGCGCGCGCTTGGCGGCTTGCTGGCCATGCACGTCGCGGAGGTCCACAGAGTACTGCGCCGCTTCGGAGAGCATCTGCTGCGCATCCACGGTAACGGGCGTGAAAGACTCCGGCGAGTTCACCAGGTCCACGGCTTGCGGAAGAGATTTCAGCGCAAAGACATTCACGCCTTCGACGACGGCCGCTTCCCTGGCGTTGGCTTCCGGAACGGCAACCGCTTTCACGCCAAATTCGCGGGCCGCCAGCGCGGCGGACAACGCGCCGCGCACGGAGCGGACGCTGCCATCGAGCGAGAGTTCTCCGAGGAACATCATCTTGTCGAGTTGCTTTCCGAAAAACTGGCCCTGGCATCCGACCAGGCCCAGGCCCATGGGGAGATCGAAGCCTGAGCCTTCTTTGCGGACGTCGGCAGGGGCAAGATTGATAGTGACACCCTGGCCGTAGGGAAATTCGTAGCCGCAATTGCGAAGAGCGCTCTTGATGCGCTCGCGGCTTTCTTTTACGGCGTTGTCGGGGAGGCCAACGACGTTGAAGTCCTGCATGCGCGCAGAGCCGACGTCCACCTCGACCTCGACGAGGTAGGCGTCGATGCCGTAGACCGCGGCGCTGAGCGTCTTGAAGAGCATGGTGAGGAAGCCCCCGGGCAGGCTTCGCAAGGATAGAACAAAATGGATAGTATACCAATCGTTAAATTAAAGAGTGTGGGGCGGCTTCGCCCGACAGGCTAGAGAGGCGGTTTCGGGCCGACTCCGTAATTGGCCAACACGTCCGGCAAGGTCACAATGCCTTCCAGTTTGTGCAGGTTGGCGCGGCTCACGACCGGCAAGACGTCCAGATGGCTGGCACCCATGCGATCGAGGGCCATGCTCAGGGAGTGATCCTCGTGGACGTGCGGAAAATCGTGCGGGTCAACGAGCTCATGCAGGCGTTTGTTTGCGAACCCGTCGTTGTTTGACTGCTTCAGGCTCTGCAAGCTTATGACGCCAATGACGCCGCGGTCGTCGCACAGGGGCCACGAGTGGAATTCGCTGGACTTGGTTTCTTCGAGGGCTTGCATGACGGTCATCTCCGCGTTCAATACTTCCGTTGCGTCGCGCATGGCTTGCACTGCCTGGCGCTGTCCTTCCTGCTGGCGCGTCTCTGCAGTTGGCAGGTGGATGCCGTCTTGATGGGCGAGAACTTCGTAGATGGGCTGCCTCTGGAAGCGCGAAGAAATGAACAAGCTGATCAGGTTAGAAATCATCAGCGGGACGATAACGGCGTAGTCTCGCGTGATTTCGAAGATCATCACGACGGAAGTCATCGGCGCGCGCACGATGCCAGCAAATGCCGTTCCCATGCCGACCAAGGCGTAGGCTCCCGGCGAAGCGACGTAGCCGGGCAGGAAATGCTGCGCGATGGTCCCGACGATGCCTCCGAGCATCGCTCCCAGGAACAGGCTGGGGCCGAAAATGCCGCCGGCGTTGCCGGAGGCGTAGCTGGTCGCTACGGCAACAAGCTTCAGCACCAAAAGCAAAAGCATCAGCTTAAATGCCATTCTTCCGTTCAGGACTTCGCCGACATGCTTGTAGCCCACACCCAGAAGTTGCGGCACGAACCAGCCCATTACGCCAACGAGCACGCCGCCCGCGACGGGCTGAAACCAAACGGTTTTTTTTGGGAATTTTAGAAATTTTTCGCGCATCCAGAGCAGCAATTTTGTAAACGCCACGGAGACAAAGCCGCCGGTGACTCCGAGCACAGCATAAATTGCGAATTCGCCCGGATGAACCAATTGGTATTGCGGGACCTGAAACAAGGGATCGTTTCCCAGCAGCAATCGAAGCATGGCCCAGGAGGTTGCGGAGGCCAACACGACAGAGCCCAGCACCGGCGCGTGCATGTCGCCGACAACTTCTTCCAGGGCGAACAAGACGGCGGCGAGCGGGGTGTTGAACGCGGCGGCAATCGCGGCGGCGGCGCCCACAGGGATGAGCGCTTTCACTTTTTCGGGGCGCAAGCCCAGCTTGCGGCCCAGGACGGAAGCAATCCCCGCGCCGACTTGAACTGCCGGGCCTTCACGACCGAGTGGGATTCCGCTGGCGAGCGTTGCGGAAGTGCAGAAGAATTTTCCGAATACCGTGGCCAGAGAGATCCGGCCGCCTCGCGCGTACAACGCGGCTTTGGTCTGCGGAACACCGCTGCCGCGCGCATCAGGAAAAAAACGGTAGAGCAGGTAGCCCATCCCAAGTGAGCCGACTACCGGCACCAGCAGCCGCCTCCAGGCCGCGCCGCCCAAGGGGTACAGCCTTGTACCAAACCGTTCCGTGAGCAGGATGAAGGCGACAACGATCAGGCCCACTAAGGCCCCGATCAGCAGCGTAAGCACCAGGAACACTTGCTCTTCGCGCTCACGAAGAAACGCTGTCCACTGAAGCGACGAGGCGCTCCACCATGTTTTTGAAGCTGGTTCTCCGTCGCTGTTTCGAACAGTAACGAGACTGTCACTCACGATTGCGATTCACTCCGCTTTTCGAAACAGACTTCGAGACTCTCCCGGATCGGGGTGAACGCCCGCTTTCCAGCAAGGCGCTGATGGCGTTAACCAAAGCTTTGCCACTTGTGCGTAGCTCGCCGATGCGGTGGCGCGCCACCTGTTCGAGAAGTTTTTCTCCACGCGGCAAAAGGACGACCAGGACGCGGCGGCGGTCGTCGCGGCTGCGGCTGCGGCGCACGTAGCCATGCGACTCCAGGCGGTCAATCAATTCGACCGCGCTGTGATGTTTTAGCGCCAGGCGGTCCGCGAGGGCGCGGATGGTGGCTTCTTCGCCGTCGGCAAGACCGCGGATGGCCAGCAAGAGCAAGTATTGCTGCGGTTCCAGGCCGGCGGAGCGCGCGACGCTGTCCCCTTCGCGGACAAATTTCCGCAAGAGGTAGCGCAACTCGGCAAGCGCCCGGTATTCGGCCGAGGTGATGTCGTTTGCCATGGTAGAAGTATATCGCAATGCGATATATGTTGCCAGAGGGACAGCGTGCGCTGACTCCGACCAATCAATGGGAAGAAATTTCTGGCGGGGCTAGAGCGGTTTGCGGAAGGATTTCTGCGTTTTGTAGTGCTCGTAGCCGTTGCGTTCGTAAAATTTGTGGGCGCGCTCGCGAATCACGTTCGAACGCACGGACATGCCCTTGCAGCCGCGCTTGCACGCCCATTCTTCTGCGGCGGCCAATAGGCGCGCGCCTGCACCGAGGCTCCTCTGTCCCTCCGCAACCACCAGGCCGTTCACTTCGGCGCGCAACTCTTCTTCTAGCAGGGGTTGCCTGCTCACGTGCAGCCAGCCGATGACTCCGTCTTTCGCGGATTCCGCTACGAAGACGGCGTGTTGTGAGGCATGCTGGATTCTTCGCATGCGCTCACGCAACTGGGCGAGCGTTGTCGGATATCCAAGTTGCCCGGCAAGCTCGGCAAGCCGCGGAGCATCGGCGTTCTTAGCCCGCCGGATCTTCAATTCGTTTTTGTTTGCGACCGCCATTTGCCTCACGCCACCTTTCGCCGCAACCGCGCTTGCACGGCTTCGCTTTTCAGCTCGCGCAGGGCATCGGCGGCGATCCACCGCGCCGCGCGGGAGCCTTGCTCGCGGATGCGCTCCGCGGCGCGAATGGCTTCCTTGTTCAGACGAATGTTTCGCTTTCCGATATTTCGCAAGGCCCAGTTGACTGCCTTGCGCACAAAATTTCGTTCATCCCAGGCTTCACGTTCAATCACGCGCAGAAATTGGACGAAGCGCGCATCGGTAGCCAATTTATCCTTGTAACTCAGGTACGCAACGAGAGCAAAGCTGGCGCGCTTTTCAAATTCTTTTTTCCGCCGGCTCCACTCGATGGCCTTTTTCCAGGCCGGCTTTGCCTCGGCGTAGAGATAGCAGCACGCGGTATCCACCACGTCCCAGGAGTCAAAGCCTTTCACCCAGCGCTCCATTTGTGCGGGGGTTATCTTGCCCGGCTCGCCGATAAGCGCAGCCAAGATACGAGCTTCATGAATCTCGCTGTCCCAAAGTTCCTCGGCGAGTTGCTGATCTTTTCCGATATGCCGTGCAAATTTGTGAAGGACCGGCGCGGAGATTCCGTGGGCTTTCGGAGCGTCTATACCGAAGTAGGCCAGTTTTGCGCGTACCTTCGGGTCGGCGAGTGCTTCAAATTCCTGCAAGACGCGCGACTTTGTCCACGCCTCGGTGGCATTCAAGGAATGTTGCTTGCTAGAATGCTTTGCCGGAGTCGAGGAGGATCGTGACCGGGCCTTCATTGACCAGCTCCACGGACATCATAGCCTGAAAGATTCCCGTCGCCACCGTAACGCCGAGTTTGCGAAGCGCGGCGCAAAACTCTTCGTAGAGCGCTTTCGCCAATTCCGGCGGAGCCGCGGCGATGAAACTGGGACGCCGCTGTCCGCGCGCATCGCCGTAGAGCGTGAATTGCGAAACGACCAGGGCGCTGCCCTTCACATCCAGCAGCGAGCGGTTCATTTTACCTTGATCGTCTTCGAAGACGCGCAAGTTCGCGCACTTTTCCGCCATGGAGGAAGCAATGGCCGACGTATCTTCCCGGCCGACGCCGAGCAGAATCATGAGCCCGGCGCCGATTTCACCTGTGACATTTCCGTCCACCGTCACGCGCGCGCGGCTGACTCGCTGGAGAACGGCGCGCATGCAGCCGGCCTAGTTGCCACCCGCCATAGTTGACTTCGCGGCCTTTCGGGGCAGCATCTCCGGCCACTGCGCCACGTTGTAGGCAAATACCGCGAGCACCTGCGCGCCTTCCGCGAGATCGTCCCAACGCACGCGATCCAGAGTGTCTGCCTGCGAATGGTGGGTCATCGCGTAGTCCGCGGGATCTTGCACGCACCAGAAGGCCGGCACGCCCGCGCCATCAAACGGAATGTGATCGGTTCCGCCTTCTGTTCGCAACGTCGGCTCCGTCAGTCCGACTTCCTTGGCGCGGCCCAATGGATAAAGGATGTGGTCGATAGTTTCGCGAACGCCGTAGTTGTGCATCAATCCCACCGTCAGGACTTTGCCAGTGCCGCTGTCATGCACCAGGACGCCGGAAACCTTCGCAAGTTCGGCGGTGTGCGCTTTGACGTAAGCTCTCGACCCGTTCAGTCCCTGCTCTTCGCCGGTGAAAAGAATGAAACGAATGGTGCGCTTGGGTTTGACTCCCGCTTTTTGAAGCGCACGGGCCGCGGCAAGCACGGCCATCGAACCGGTGCCGTTGTCCGTCGCACCGGTTCCGAGATCCCATGAATCGAGATGCCCGCCGATGATCACCACCTCGTCCGGCTTCTCACTGCCGGGAATCTCCGCCACGGTGTTGTAGACCTCCACTGATTTTCCGCTGAAGCTGCTCGCGATGTTCACTTCCGCTTCTATGGGTCCGGCATCCAGCAGGCGCCACAACATGGCGTAGTTTTCCCTGGTGGCGTAGGCGGTTGGGACTTTTCCGGGCTGATATTCTCGGCCGCTCACGCTCATGTTGAGCAGACCATACGATTTTTCCGAGCCGTTCAAAACGGCTGCCGCTTTTTCGTCCTCGAGAAACTTCATCAGCGACCGGCGCATCTTCATGTAGGCATCGATGTCAAACGGCCTGTCGCTCTTGGGCCGGGAGACTGGGATAGTGCTTTCGCCCCAGGGCGTCGTCAGCGGGTTGCTGGGAGCCTGCACTTCTTGCGGGCGACCCATCAGCACAATCGCGCCTTTGAGTTTTCCCTTGTATTGATCGAGGTCTTCGACCTTCTCCGCGGCGATGCCGATCACCTGGCCGCGCACCGGGCCATTTGAACTGGCAGACCAGCCCGCGGTTTCGAGTGTCAATGTCATGGGCGTTGGCGAAAGGATTCGGCCCGTCGCCGGACCGCGCGTCCAACTGTTGGCAATCGTCCAGGGCTCCAGGTGTGCGTTCGAAAGACCGATCTCCTTGAATTGTTCCATGGTCCAATGACTTGCTTTGTCGAGCTGGTCTGAACCGGTGAGCCGCGGTCCGATGCGGTCCGCGAGGTAGCTGAGATTTGATTTGAGGACAGGTTCGTCTGCCTTCACTTGATCCAATATTTTCGTGTCCATGTCCACGATCGGGTCCGTTTTCGGCGCTTCCGCTTTCGCTGCGTCTTCCGACGGACGGTACGGCAGCGGCCGGCGCGGCAGCATTTCGGACAATTGCGCGGTGTTGTAAGCCCACGCCGCGAGCACCTGTGCGCCTTCATTCAGATCGTCTTTCCATACTTTGTCGAAGGTGTCGGACTGGCTGTGGTGCGTTTTGCTGTACTCGGCGCCGTCCTGCAGCGCCCAGAAACCTGGCACGCCAGCTTCGTCGAAGGACAAGTGGTCGGTGCCGGACATGTGCATCATGGTGGGCTCGAGGAGTTTTAGTTCTTTGAGCGGGGCCAGCACCCGGTCTACAATCTCGCGATCCTGATAGTTGTCGTGCAGGGCCAGCGTCAACACTCTTCCCGTCCCGGTGTCGTGGACCAGGATGCCGGAAATTTTGTCTAACTCGTTCTTGTGCGCTTCGACGTATTTCACCGAGCCGCACAAGCCTTCTTCTTCTCCGGTAAACAAAACGAAACGGATGGTTCGCTTCGGCTTGAGGTTCAGTTTTGCGAGCGCGCGCGCCGCTTCGAGGACGGCCATGGAGCCGGTGCCGTTGTCGGTCGAACCAGTGCCGAGGTCCCAGGAATCCAGGTGCGCGCCGAGGATCACAACTTCGTCCGGTTTCTCAGTTCCTTTGATTTCGGCGACGGTGTTGTAGACCTCCACGGGCTTGTCGCTGAACGAATTCTTCATCTCGATCTCGACTTGCACGGGCCCATGCTTCTGCATGCGGTACAGCATGCGGTAGCCTTCACCCGTGATGAACGCGGTCGGAATCGCGCCGATATCGAATTTCTCGCCGCCGATCCCAGTCATGTTCAGCAGGCCGTGCGGCTTGTTCGAATCGCGCAGCACCACGGCAACACCCTCTTGCTTGTAGAATTCGTTGCGCTTCCGTGCTACTTCGCGGAACGCCGCGAACGGCGACGGCGGCACGGGCATGCCCTTCAGCGGAGGGGGCGTCTGCATAGGGCGATTTACTTCCGCGAAGCTGTCATTGGGCTTCGGCGGGGAGAGGCTTTCCGGTTCTTGAGCAATAACAATTGCGCCCTTCAGTTTCCCGCGGTACTTCTCAAAGTCTTCATCTTTCTTGATGTCCACGTATACCAACGGCCCGCGCACTATGCCGGGCGTGCTGGGAGCCCATCCGGCCGAGGCGATGGTGAGCGGATGTTCTGTGGGCGATACGATGCGCGCCCAGGCGGAGCCGCGCGCCCAGGAATGCGCGATGGTCCAGGGTTCCAGGTGAACGTTGGCCAGGCCGTACTCGCGGAACTTGGCGGCGGTCCAATCGTTGGCCTGTTTCAATAGGGGCGAACCTGTGAGCCGCGCACCGATCGAGTCGGATAGGTATTCGATGTTGGCCATGGCCTCGCTGTGGTCGCGCACTTCGCTGAGAATTTGTGCGTCCGCCGCAGCAAACTCACTGCTGTCGTCGGGCGCGGGCCGCGCCGACCCTGCGCGAACTCCGGCTAGTACAAGGACTGCCACAGACACAAGCACAACCACTCGCCGTGAATTCATTCGTTTCCCTCGTAGCGTTCAGTTAAATTTATCGGAAAGAGCCTTCTCATCCTCGCGCGGCCAGTTCCACCGTGTTGCCGTCATGGCCGTGCGGCCCACTCTCCGGACTTGTACTTATAGACGTGCGGAGACTCGTTCTGCGTTTCATTTTTCCCAAGGTCCATCTCTTCTCTGCGCTGTCTGTATCTCTGCGTTCAACTCTTCTTTCGCTTTTTGCCCGGCATTGGCAAAACCTTTAATCCGCGTGGCGCCGGCTGGCACCTGGGACAAAAATAACTGCTGCGTCCCGCGACGATCGCGCGCCGGATGAGGGTTTTGCACCGATAGCAGCTCTTTCCCTCTCGCCCGTAGGCGCGATGGTGCCGCTGATATTCTCCCGGCTCGCCTTCGGCGTCAAGAAAATCGGAGATCGAGGACCCGCGCAGGGCAATCGCCTTCTGCAGAATTTCTTGTAGAACGCGGCGCAGAGTCGCTGCCTGTTTCGCGCTTAAATTCGCTCCCAGCCGCGCCGGATGAATCTTGGCTTTCCACAGACTCTCGTCCGCATAAATATTGCCTACGCCGCGCAGCACGCTCTGGTCCAGCAGCAGCGCCTTGATGCGCGCGCGACGGCCACGAATTCTTTGCGCAAATTCCACATCGCTCACTTCCAGCGGATCGGCGCCGAAACCCAGCAATTCCTCGGCAAGCGGGACTTCCGTGAGATACGCGATGCGACCAAAACGGCGCGCGTCCGTGTAACGCAATTCGCGGCCATCATCGAGCAGCATGCAGACGTGGGTGTGCTTTTCGCAGGGCTGCGCCGCGGGACTCGGTGCAAGCTGGCCGGTCATTCCAAGATGCACCAGCAGCGAGGCTGGCGCGGCGTCGCCATTTGCGGGAACACCGCCACCGCCATTCACCACCGAGAGACGCAGCAGCATGAACTTTCCATAGCGCTCGACGGCTTCGATCGAGCGTCCGGGCAAATGCTGTTCCAGCGCTACGGGATCGTCGATGAAATCCGTCTTTCCGAGCGTGACGGAAACAATCCTCCGACCGAGAATGGCTCGCCGCAATCCGCGCGCAACGGTTTCGACTTCGGGAAGTTCTGGCATCAGAGAACCAAGCCCTCAAAGTAACACACCGCTGCTCGCAATTCTCATTGGGCGGCAGGGAAACCTCAGTTGATTTTGCGACCGATTCGCGGGGTCTGCGAAAACACAAGCAGCTGTGAATTACCGTCAAAATTGTAAGGGCGCGGCCCGCCGCGGCGGGCGCCCGTACAAAGACGTTCACTCGCGAACTACTTCTTGTGATAGTTCGGGTACGGCGGATGCTCCGGAATCACCACCGGATTTTTCTTCAGTGCCTCCAGCGTGACCTCGACGGCCTTCTCGAGCTGGCGGTCGTGACCTGCCGCAACCGAGGCGGGATCATTTTCCACCTCGATGTCCGGCGCGATTCCGTGATTTTCCACTTCCCACTCGCCGTGCAGCCCGTAAATAGCCACGCGCGGCGCGGTCACGGATCCACCATCAAGCAGCGGCGGGTAGCCATAGATTCCCACCAGTCCGCCCCACGTGCGTGTGCCAACCAGCGGCCCGATTTTGTCCTGCCGGAACATCCACGGCAGCGCGTCGCCGCCAGACCCGGACATTTCATTGATGACCATCGTTTTCGGCCCGTAGATTTGCGCCAGCGGCGAGCAGAACGCCTCGCCCTCGCGCGAGATCGCGCAATTCCGCAGCGGCCGCTTCAGCATGTCAATGATGTAATCCGCTACCTGGCCGCCGTGGTTGTAGCGCTCGTCAATCACCGCGCCTTGTTTGCCGACCTGCGCGAAATAAAAGCGGTTGAAGTTCAGATAGCCGCCGACGTTGGTATCCGGGACGTGCACGTAAGCGAGTTTTCCTCCGCTCAACTCGTCCACCTTCCGCCGATTGTCTTCTTCCCACGCGCGATTCCGCAGAGCGAATTCGCTCGGCAGCGGCACGACGGTAACCTCTCGCGCGTCTTTTCCGTCCGCATTGGGACCTACTTTGATCTTGATCTGTTTCCCGGCCGTGTTCTCAAAGAAGCTGTAAATTTCCGCCGGCGGACGAACCTCTCGACCTTCCACTTCCAGCAGATATTCTCCGGCCTTCACTTCCACGCCCGGCTGCGTTAGCGGTGCGCGCAGATCCGGATTCCAATTTTCACCGTTGTAGACGCGCGCGAAGCGGTAGCGCCCGTTTTCGATTTTGTAGTCCGCGCCCAGCAAGCCGCCCGCGACATGTTTCTCGGGAGGAACGTCGCCTCCCCGAATAAACATGTGGCCGATAGTGATCTCACCCAGCATTTCGTCAAAGAGATAGTTGAGATCCCCGCGTCCTCCCAGTGTTTTCAAGTAAGGCGCGTATTTTTTCTCCGCAGCGTTGATGTCCAGCCCATGATGATTGGGGTCGTAGAGGAAGTCGCGCTCGATGCGCCACACTTCGTGGTACATCTGGTTCCACTCGGCGCGCGGGTCCACGTAGACTTCCATCTCGTCGAGTTTCAACGCGCCCTCGCCCGGTTTAGGCGCAGCATCGGTCTTGGCGATGAACCATCCCGGGCCTTGACGATAAAGCACTTTTTCGCCGTTCGCGGACAGTGCAAACGCGCGGACGCCGGTCAGAAATGGCTCGGTCTTTCGCGTCGTCAGATCAAACTTCGCCACCGTCAGCGTCGTCGGCTCGCGGAATCGCGGCACGTCTACGACTTCGGAAAGAAACAACGTTCCGGCCTTGCCGGTTTCCAGACTGACGTAGTTCGCGGCTTTGATCGGCAGGGCGACGATGCGTTGCCCAATCCCGTCTATATCGATGGTTACTTTGACGGCCTCTTCTTTTTTCTCGCCTTCTTTGCCTTTTTCTCCCTCTTTTCCTTTGTCGCCGTCTTTGCCCTTTTCGCCTTCTTTTCCTTTATCCGCAGCGGCTGCTTTTTCTTCGTCGCTCTGCGGTTCCACGGGCGAAGGATCGCCTTTCTTCAACACGGCGGCATACACGTTTCTCAGTACCGGATGCTGGTAGCTCGACAGATCAAGCCATCCTGAGGAAAGTCCGACGTCCGTGCTGACGGCGAAGATCAGCGATTTTCCGCCCTTGTCGAACACGGGATGGCGGGCGTCGCTGATCCCATCGGTGACCTGCGCTTCCTTGCCGGTTTCCAGCGAGTAGACAAAGATGGCACGCAAATGGTTTTCGAGCAGCTTGGCGTACGTCAGCCACTTGCTGTCCGGCGACCACGATTGGCTGAAGTTGGAGGTCGGGTCGTCGTAGCGGTCACTGGTGACCTTTATTGGCGCGCCCTTTTCGACGTCCACGTACCACAGGTTCAACCGCTTGTCGGTGTAGGTGATCTTCTTGCTGTCCGGCGACCAGAGCGGACCGTAGAAAAACGAGGGTGGATTACCCAGGTTGATTTTCTTCACCGTTCCGGAGCCCGACTGGCTGATGATGTGCAGTGCGTACTCGCCGGACTCATCCGAAAAATAGGCGATCCATTTTCCGTCCGGCGACCAGGCTGGTTCGCGCTCCGCAACTGCGGCCGTTTTCGTCAGATTGCGAACATCGCCCTTTTCGCCCGGCACGGTGAAAATCTCGCCGCGGGCTTCGAAGACCGCGCGCGCGCCGGTCGGCGAAATTGCAGCGTTCTGAATCTTGTCGGCTACCTTCTCGTAGTGCGGCCGCGTCGCGGGCAAATCACCCGCTATTCGAATGTTCACCTTCTTCGATTTGCCGCTGGATGAATCAAACAGGAAAATCTCGCCAAATTGTTCATAGACCAGCGCATCGGGACCCGCGGACAGCGATTTGAAGTCGAGCCCTTTGTTCTCGACCACTTGCTTCACGGCCTTCGTCTTCGTGTCGTAGGCGAAGAGGCTCACGGGCCCGTTGCGGTCGGAAAGAAAATAAACGGTATCCTTAAACCACACGGGATGCGCATCGTTCGAATTCTCGCGCGGGACTTTTTCCAGCGCCAGGTCGCTCAGCCGCACGATGTAGATGGGCGTCGTCTGCCCGCCGCGGTACCGCTTCCACGAGGTCTGCCAGAGTTGGTTTGGCACGTAAGCAATGCGCGTCCCGTCCGGAGAAAACCACCCCGCTTCGCCGCGCCACATCGGCAGAACTTCGGCCGGCCCGCCTTCCACCGGAACGGTATAGAGTCGTTCAAAGTCGGCGTACGCTTCGCGCGCGGAATGAAAAAGCACGCGCTTTCCATCGGGAGTCCATGCAGTAGCGACATCCGCTGCCGGATGCCAGGTGAGGCGCCGCGGCTCGCCGCCGTCCGCAGGCATCACGAACACATCCGTGTTTCCATCGTAGCTCGCCGTAAACGCAATCCATTTGCCGTCCGGCGAGAACACTGGTAGCCCTTCGTGGCCTCCGGTAGTGAGTTGCCGCGCATCGCCTCCTTCGCGCGGCACGCTCCAAAGATACCCACCGTATGCGAAAACCACCTGCGTGCTGCTCAGCGTGGGCGAATGGACCAGCAGCGGCGTTTCTTCCGCCGCGTTGGACCCCGCCGCGAGAACGAATAAAGCTCCGATCAGAATCGCGATTCGAAAGCGCATGCTTCCTCCGGGATGAAATGCCAACGACAAATAGAAACTTCGCAAACGCGTGATGCGTGGCCGTGCTACAAATTCAGATTGGTATTTGGGGTCCACCGCCACGCGGAACCCACTTCGTCAGACGTCAGCGGCTCCAAAAATGTTTACAAGAAAAAGCAGGCGTCCTCACGGCAAGAGCGCAAACACTCGCGCAGGGCCCCCCGACCCGCCTTCCAGTTTGATGGGCGCCACTACCAAGTACGCGCCCGTCTCCGGCAGTCCACTCAAGTCCGAAAGATTTTCAAGATGATACAGACCCGCTCCCAATGTTTCGTGGTGCACTGCAAAGTCGGGCGACACTCCGTAATCGATACTGAGGGTATCGCAACCCAGACCGCTCACCTTGCGCGTGATCAACAGTTTCGCAGCCTCGACGGAGAATCCCGGAAAATGCATGACCCCTTTTGCGTCCATGTTCCGGTACCTCTGCACATCCGGCCAACGCGACGACCAACCAGTCCTCAAGATCACGATCGCGCCTTCCGGAGTCCTTCCGTGACTCTTCTCCCATTCTTCAACACGCGCGGTAGTCAGCCGATAATCCGCGTCCTTCCCACTCTCAGCGCGCACGTCAATCACCACCGCAGGGCCAAAAAGCTGCTTCGTGGGAATTTGGTCCACCGTGATTTTTCCGGGGGGAAAATGTGCCGGCGCGTCCAGATGCGTTCCGTAATGCTCCAGCATCCAGAAGCTCCGCGTGAAATAGCCGTTCTTTTCAATTGTCGCGTTTACTTTTGCCTCGAAGAATTTAGCGTCGCCCGGCCACGGCACCAGCTTGTCGCTGATCGCATAACTCAGGTCGAGCACACGCGTCTTCCCGGAAGGAATTCCTTCGAGCATCGAATCCTGGCGCGCATTCTGCGGAAAGAGGCTCACGAGCGCGGCAAGACCAAGAGTAAACATTCCCCAGCGGCCAAGAGCAGCCATCCCTCACCTCGATTCAGCTCGCAGCAAACGGTTCGTCCATCCCTTTGCCAATTGATTGTAGGTCTGCGGTAACGGAACAACGATTCGTCAGGGCAGCGGAATTCCCGGTGTCGCAACGATCCCAGCCATGCGCAGAATTTCCTGATATTCCAAATCGCTGATCAGCGAAACAATCAATCTCACATTCTTAAGAAGTTTCATTTTCTTCAGCGCGGGATTGGCGCGCATTTCCGCCAGCGTCACTTGCCGGGGCAGCTTTTCAAAGGCCCGCAGGTCCGCTACCAAGTTCTTCTCCTTCCGGTCATGCGGATCCGGGTAGGGATCCCTGGTGATCTCCGCAATCGAATAGAGTGTGCGTTCCGGGGCCCCGTGATAGCAAAGCACGCGGTCGCCTTTGCGCACCTGTTTGAGCGCGCGAATGGCGTCGGGTTTGGACCCTGCGCCATGCCACATTTCCTTCCCTTTTACGAAAAGGGTGTCCCAATGATAGTGGTGTGGGTCGGAGCTGAAGATCCAGTAGTGTCGTTGGGCAGTCGGAGTCGCCATCGAGGCTTGGAGTCGGCAGCAATATACACGCTGGCATCCAAAAAGCGAAACAAAATATGCGGGTTAGCGGAGCGTGCGTGCTAAGGCAGGGGAAGATCCCGAGTGGCTGTATTTCGCCGGGACCAGGAATATCTATAATGATTTCAATTAGATAGGCGCAGCTAACCTACGTCAACAAAAACATCCTCGCCCCGGACTTCCACAGGATAGCAGTCCACTCCCACGGTCGGATTCTGGCTGATCTTGCCGGTCGTTACATCGTACTGCCAGCCGTGCCACGGGCAGGTCACGATGTTTCCGTCCATGACGCCTTGCCCCAGTGGGCCGCCCCGGTGCAGGCAGGAATTGTTGATGGCAAAGTACTTGCCGCCGACATTCGCCAGGGCAATCGCTTTGCCCTCCACATGGAACTCTCGGATCGTTCCCGGAGTAATCTCGTTCGTCTTCGAAGCGCGCGCAAACGCCATCTCTTCTTCTCTCCCTTTGGCTCGGTGCTTCCCGTGGCCTCAGTATTCAGATGCTGTCTCTCTGTTTTCCAATTTCTGTTTTCTAATTTCTACCTCGGCGCCGGCGTCTGCGCCACCATCACGCCCTGCTTGAATTCATCAACCATTTCCGGCTTCAGCCGGACTTCGGTCGGGCGCTTCGCCAGCGTCATCTGATCAATCTTGTCCTGCAGCTTCAGCAGAGCGAAGAACAATCCTTCGGGTCGCGGTGGACAACCGACGACGTAGACGTCCACCGGTACAATCTTGTCCACGCCCTGCAAAACCGAATACGCATTGAACGGCCCGCCCACGCTCGAGCACGCCCCCATCGAAATGCACCACTTGGGGTCCGGCATCTGCTCCCACACGCGTTTCAGCACCGGGCCCATCTTCAGCGTCACCGTTCCGGCGACAATCATCAAGTCCGCTTGCCTAGGCGAGGGACGAAATACTTCCGCACCGAATCGCGCCATATCAAACCGCGAAGTGGTGGACGCAATCATCTCTATGGCGCAGCACGCCAGCCCAAACGTCAGCGGCCAAATGGCGCTCTTCCGCGCCCAGTTGAAGACGTAGTCTACCGACGTAATCATGAAATTCTTTTCGAAGCGCTGATCCAGTACGCCCATCGGGGCCGCTCCTGCCGCAGCTTGTTCTCTGTCGCGGAGTATAGCTTCCGCCCGTGCTCTAGTCAAAACACCCCGCGAATACATGCATCGCTAGTCGCGCGTTAGTTCGTTATACCTGCGCGAAAGCACCTTCCAGTACGTGCCCGGCCGCACCCGCTGCAAGATATCAATCTTGTAGGCGTCCGACCCGATCAGGATGCGCGGCTCGTTTCGCTCCACGCCGCGCAGGATCCGCGCCGCGGCTTCTTCGGGAGTCGTTCGGAAGTACTTCTCAAACCGGGCCACTTTTTCCTCGAGTCCCGTTTTCGTTACGGCGGCCCCGACGCGTGCCCGGCGGGCAATCGCCGTTCGGATTCCTGCCGGGTGCACGCACGAAACCCGCACGGGCGAGTCTGCAAGTTCATGCCGCAGGCATTCCGTAAATCCTCGCACCGCGAACTTGCTCGAGGAATACGCCGGCTGTCCCGCTGGCGCGATCAGCCCGTACAGGCTGGAAATATTGACAATATTCCCGCGCTGTTCCCGCTTCAGCATCGGCAGGAAAAACTTCACGCCGTACACCACTCCCCAGAAATTGATGTTCATCACCCAGCGAAAATCATCCAGCGAGATTTCTTCGAACGTGCCTTCCAGCGCCACTCCCGCATTGTTGATGAGCAGCGTCACGCGCCCGTGGCGGCTGTTCACGTCTTCCGCGAACGCGCGCACGCTGCCTTCCTCGGCGACATCCACCACATGCGTTGTGAGCTGCGCGCCTTTGCTCGCGATGGATTGGGCGGTCTCCAGCAATCCGGCTTCGTCCACGTCGGCAATCGCCAGTGCCGAGCCCTCCGCAGCCAGGCGTTGCGCCAGCGCCCGCCCGATGCCGGAACCCGCTCCGGTGACCACCGCCACGCCGCTGCTTAGAAAGGACATGTGAGAGCCTCAATCCTCAAGTCAATGACCCGGGAGCGAATCTGGCCGAGATGCTCCCGTTGAACTCACTCATACCACAGTTCCATCGTCGTCACCAGAATCTGGAAAACACAACCTGCCGCATTCTCTTACTACTGTGCGAATGCGGACAGCGCCCAGCCCCGCAGTGTGGCTACTATCATGCGTATGTGCAACCGTCTGCGCTGGGGCAGCCTTTTGCGTCGAGCGGCACTACAAAGGAGATTCAAAATGAAGAGACTGCTTATTCTAGGCGCGTTCTTGCTTGCGCTACCGATTGCCGGATGTACCGTGACCCCCACGCCGGCAGCACAGGGGCCCCCTGGGGCGACTGGACAGACCGGCCAAACGGGTCAACAGGGAGATCCGGGTCAGACCGGAGATGCCGGACAAACCGGAGATCGAGGCCGCCAGGGACATCCCGGAGACGACGGCCATCAGGGAGATCAGGGTCGCGCGGGTGACACCGGAGAACAGGGCCGCACGGGAGACACGGGGGATCGGGGCCGGCAAGGTCACGACGCGCCTTGTCCTGCGGGAGAGCACCGCTTCACCGACCGCGATACTGGAAGAGTGAGTTGCGTTAAGGACTAGTAGGCCGATAGGAAATTCCCCGGCTTAGGTTTAGGTTCAAACTTGAAGAAGTTTCGCCGACAGTCCGCCGCTATCCTGGCGGCGGATTGCGGCGTCACTTGTTCGCCCGAGAGCTCCGAATTCTCGCGTAACCCGGCTTGATCGCGGAGTAGATGAAATCGCAACGCTGGTCATAGGGCAGGAAGGCGCTCTTCATCGCGTTGATGGTGATTTTTTCGAAGTCTTCCAGGGACAGACCGAAGGTTTCCTGGGCGGCCTCGAATTCCTTGGTCATGGTCGTGTCGCTCATCAAACGGTTGTCGGTGTTCAGGGTGACGCGAAACTTCTCCTGATAAAAAATCCTGAAGGGATGCTCGGCCAAGCTGCGCGCAGCCCCTGTTTGGACGTTGCTGAGCAGGCAAATCTCCAGCGGTATTCTTTTGTCCAAAACGTATTGCGCGAGCTCGCCCAATTTCACGGCCTTGCCATCCGAGATCGCAATGTCATCGACTAAGCGTGTCCCGTGTCCGATGCGGTGCGCGCCGCAGTATTGTATCGCCTGCCAGATCGATTCCTTTCCGAAACCTTCGCCTGCGTGAATGGTGATGTTGAAATTCTGCCGCTGAATATAGTGGAACGCATCCACATGCTTTTTGGGAGGGTAACCGCCTTCTTCGCCCGCCAGATCGAATCCCACAACCCCACGCTCGCGAAAATCAACGGCAAGCTCCGCCATTTCGAGCGACACATCCATATTGCGCATCGCACAGATGAGCAACCCCGACGAAATCCCAAAGTCTTTTCGGCCGTGCTCCAAGCCTCTCAGCACGGCAGAGACCACTTGCTGGTGGGTTAATCCCCTACGTGTATGAAAAATCGGCGCAAAGCGCGTCTCAAAATAGACCACGCCGTCCTGGCTTAGATCTTCCGCTTGTTCATAAGCCACTCGTTCGAGTGCCTCTTCGTTCTGCATCACGGCGATGGTGTGTACAAAGCCTTCCAGGTACTTTGGCAGGCTTCCCTGATTCGCCCCTTGGTGGAACCAGCGCGCCAGCTCTTCCGGATCTTCGGTGGGAAGTTGGCCGTAGTTTGCGCTTCGCGCCAGCTCGATTACCGTTTTAGGTCTGAGCACGCCGTCAAGATGCTCGTGCAGCAAGACTTTGGGGAGACTCTTCAATACTCCGCGATCCAACTTCATAAAGTGCTCCCGTTTCCTCGTTTGGTACGGCCGCCGCCGCAGGACAAATCGCCGTCGCCTGACGAAACCAGAGGCTCGCGGCAAGCCCGCTGTTGAATCCACATTTTGGCGAGAATAGCAGCTTGCGTACCGCTGCGCTTGAGAAAGTGACTGAACTTCCGCTTTTTGCGTTCGGCTCCGCGACAGTCCCTTGACGAATCTAGGTTTGCCCGTGCCAATCAATAACGATGAGAGTCATATCATCCTCCTGCAAGCGGCGGGAAGCTCGTATAGACCAGCGAGCGATTTCGCCGAGCAGTGCGTCAGCAAGTGCCGATGCCGTAAGACGAGCGTGGGATTCGAGAAATTGCTTGCAACGCGCAAGACCAAACTCTTCGTCAGCAGCGTTCTTGGACTCGGTCAGGCCGTCGGTGTAAAGCACATAGCGATCGCCCGGTTTCAGGGGGAGTTCGAGCGCTAAATAGGCGGCTTCGGGAAACATCCCCAGGAAGTAGCCGTTCTGTTCGATGGACTGTGTCTCTCCGCTCGAACCACTGCTAAACAGAAGCGGAGGGTGCCCTGCGCCTGCGTAGCGGATTATGTTTGCCTCGGGATCCGCGTATAGATACGCCGCGGTGACAAAGTGCTCTTCGAACTTTCCACAAAGAGCCTCATTTAGACCGGCGAGAACCAGGTCGGGATGCTGGGCGTGCGCCTTCTGGCCGGCAAAAGCGCCCTTCAGCATGGAAGCAATGAGTGCGGCGGGAACACCGTGGCCGGTGACGTCGGCGATCAGAATACCGAACTGATTGTTTTCGAGCGTGAGGAAATCATAGAAATCCCCGGCGACCGCACTCATGGGAAGATACCGAGCGGCGATCTCCAAGCCGGGGATGCTGGGCACTTCGCGAGGGAGAATCGAGGATTGGATGCGGCGCGCGATTTCCAGCTCTTTGTTGATGACAAGCAGGCGATTCTCGTTGGCGAAGGCGCGGTGGGCCGCCACGTAGCCAAGGCAACCAACAAAAAATAGGAAGCCGAGCGCTTCGACGTCGGGTCCGGGCACCAAACCAAGGCTGGCGAGGTTACCGTGGAGGACAAATGCACTAAAGACCGTCAGACCAATGGTGAGGACGCGGAGTTCTGGAGTCCATGGCTGCCCCAAACCGCGAATCCGGCGACCAAGAAGGTTTGCCACTAAACTACCGACCATGAACAACACAAGATAATTGTTGAGGGAATACCTAAGCTTCGCGGCCACGCCGAATGCGTCACCCGTAATTGCTACTGCCGCAAAGATCGCCTGCGCAATTAGAAATACTCTCACCAGAGTCCTGATCTGCGGGCCGTGAACCTGGCGGAGAAACAGCAAGAATGGGATTACCAGGACAACGGTAATCCAGAGGTCGATGTGTTGTCGCAGCGAGTCGGAAACACCGGAAAGAGAACGAACAACCGGCATACGCAAAAGGAGTCGTACCGCATAGAGGATGGAAAAGAGACTGAAATAGATCAGTGTCAAATCGCGGCTCTTGCTGCGGAAGAAATAGAGCGCCACCGCGCCGATTCCGGCCAGTAAGAGAATCAAGCCGACCACGATGGTCGCCATTTGTGATCGCAGGTCCGCCAGGGTGAAGGGCGCAGTCGCAAGAGCGCAGAGTAGAGGACAAAGCAGCATGGGCATGGTTATACGCGGGCGGCGGCAGCAAGACAAATGATGTTGTTCACAAGCCGTGTCCTAAGGAAGACAGGAGTCGCCTGTTCTACAACTGCAGAGTTGGATGTCCGCTTCACGGCCGCACGGATACTGGTTCACCAAAGGCTTAGTGGGATTCGATCTGGATTTGGTTGCGGCCCGCGTTCTTCGCGTCGTACAACGCCTTGTCGGCGCGCCGCACTAGATTGGAAAACTCCGGCGGCTCTTTGCCTTGGAAGCCGCAAATTCCGAAACTCGCGGTTACGGAAAGGGTCTCGCCGCCAAACGAGAATCTCCACGAGGCAAACTGCGCGCGCAGCCGTTCCACCGTCAGCCGAATGTGTTTTTCGTCCACATGCGTCAAGACTAATAGAAATTCGTCGCCGCCCATGCGCCCGCTGATGTCTGACGCGCGCGTATTGTCCTTCAAAATCTCGGCAAATCTCTGCAGGACCTGATCTCCTGCGTCGTGGCCATAAGTATCGTTCACGCCTTTGAAGCAATCTAGGTCCGCATGCACCACCCAAAGCGAATAACCATGGCGCGCCGCGCCCCGCAGTTGCCGTCCTGCCCAATCTTCGATGGCCCGGCGATTTGGCAGGTTCGTCAGCGAATCCGTGTGCGCCATTTCCGCCAGCTGCTTGTTCTTGGCGTCAATTTCGCGGTGCAAGTCCACGAACCGGAAGCCCACGGCAATCCGTGCCAGCAGTTCCCCGCGATCGAAAGGCTTCGTCACGTAATCATCCGCCCCGGCGGAAAGCCCCTTCACAATGTTTTCCTTGTCCTTGATGCTGGTGAGCAGAATGACGTAGGTATACGAATCGCGAGATTCGCTGCGGATTTGTTCGCACAGCTCGGGACCAGAGGTGTCCGGCAGCATCCAGTCCATAATCACAAGCGCGGGCCGATGCTCCTGGAAAAGCTGCATGGCTTCTCTTCCATCTTTCGCCAGCAAGAGTTCATAGGCACCCTCCGCCAGCGCGTGCTCCACGAGCTTTCGCGAAAATGGCGAATCGTCCACCACCAGGATCTGCGCTTTGGGCACAGCTTCAGTCATACACCTCTCGCGAACGCGTTCCTGCCATTCGGGAATTGCTCTTTGGGTCCGAGGGAAGAGAAACTCGTGGCCACCATCTTATCAGCCGCCGCACGGGCTTGACCTGGCCTGCCACTATTTGGTTCAAAAGGGTAACTGTCCCGGCTACTTGGTTCCGTGGACCAACAACGCGCCTTCGGCCTTGAACGCGCGGAGTTGCTCGGCGTCCCGGAACCACCGGCCGGTGTAGGCCTCCGGCGATGGGGAGGGATCAACGATTCGTTCGTGCGCTATGTTGGAAAAGCCGGCGTCGCGGAAGAGGCCGGCCCATTCTTCGGCGGAGAGCAGATGCGTGGGCACGGCGAGGAGATTTCCCCACTGGTGAGAGTGCGGATTATCGCGGTAGTAGTTGATCAGCATCCAGGCCGAGCCGCCTTCGTGGAGCACTCGATGGATATCCTCGAGTCCGGCGGAAGGATTCGGCCAGTAGTAGGAAGACTCCACGGAAATTGCGTGGGAGAAGAGATTCGCCTGCCAGGGAATTTCGGCGACTTCGCCGGTCACGAACATCAAATTGTGGAAGTCCGCGCTAGCACGCCGCGCGCGTTGGATCATTTCATCCGAAATGTCCATCCCGATCACACGCCCATCGGGCGCCAATTTCGCCAGCCGCCGCGAAAGCCATCCCCCGCCGCATCCAACGTCCAGCACGCTGTCCGCCGGAGCAAGCCGCATCTTCTCCAGCACCGGCAGCGTGATGGGCAGGTGATCCTGCTCCATCCCCTCGCCGCGCCCAGCTTCCGCCCAGCGATTAAACTCCTCGCGAAGCCTGCTCTCAGGCAATGAATCGATCATAAAACTTAGGTTTGTTGACTCGAAGCACGAATTCCTGCGGCACTACTTTTGTCCATCTTCCAGAGAGAGCACTTTCTATCAGATCTTTTATGGATATCTGAGGGCTATCCTTATATCGCCACTTGCTCCACCGCACGAGCACGGCCAGCCAAAGCAGACCGGAGATTCCGAGAGCGACCATTCCGTGAAGGTAAGGAAGAAATCGTTCCAGAAAGACCGCTAGCGCAACCGCTGGAATCACAACTAAGAGCGCTGTAGTCAGCGGTACACCTTCAGGGGAGAAGTAGAATTTCCAATCACGATCAAGGTCCGTCAGATCAACGGCGAATTCTCGGCCGAATTTCTCAAAGAATTCAACCGCGTCGTCCCCTTCCATACCAAGGTCCCTGCTCAGAGTTGTCCCTGGCTGGAGCTTTTCCGGATTCACGCCGGTGGCATCGGAAACCAATGCAAGAACCCGTTCGGGAATCTCACTTGTCACGGTTGCTAAGCACCTTGGACTTTCGCCAGCAGCTCGACGAACTTCTGCTTCCGCTCCGTCTGATCGTGGCCACCCTCGGCGTCCGCCATTTGCGTGATGTTCATCGAGCAGAATTTCGGCCCGCACATCGAACAGAACTTCGCCTCTTTGTAAAAATCGTCGGGCAAATTTTCGTCGTGCATGGCTTTCGCCGTCGGCGGATCGAGCGAAAGTTCGAACTGCTTGTTCCAATCAAAGAGGAATCGCGCGTACGAAAGCGCATCGTCGCGATCCTGCGCTCCCGGCCGGTGCCGCGCGACGTCCGCCGCGTGCGCCGCAATCTTGTAAGCGATCACACCCTGCTTCACGTCCTCCGGATTCGGCAGTCCCAGGTGCTCCTTCGGCGTGACGTAGCACAGCATGGACGCGCCGTGCCAGCCGATCATCGCCGCGCCAATCGCGCTGGTGATGTGGTCGTAGCCGGGCGCGATGTCAATCACCAGTGGCCCCAGCGTGTAGAACGGCGCCTCGTGGCACCACTCCATCTCCTTGTCCACTTGCTCCTTGATCTTGTCCAGCGGCACATGCCCCGGCCCTTCGATCATCACTTGAACGTCGTGCTCCCACGCTTTCGTCGTCAGCTCGCCGAGCACTTTCAGCTCCGCGAACTGCGCTTCGTCGCTGGCGTCCGCGATGCACCCAGGCCGCAGCCCATCGCCAAACGAAAAGCTCACGTCATGCTTCTTGAAAATCTTGCAAATGTCTTCGATGTTCTCATAGAGAAAATTCTGCTTCTTGTGATGCTCCATCCAGTGCGCCATGAGCGATCCGCCGCGGCTCACAATCCCGGTAATCCGCTTGCGCACCAGCGGCACATGTTCGCGCAGCACGCCCGCATGAATGGTCATGTAATCCACGCCCTGCTCGGCCTGCTCTTCGATCACCTCCAGCATCAAGCCAATCGTCAAATCCTCCGGCCGGCGCACCCGCGAAATCGCTTCATACACCGGCACAGTCCCCACGGGGACCGGCGAAGCATCAATGATCGACTTTCGAATCACGGGAATGTCCCCGCCCGTCGAGAGGTCCATGACCGTGTCCGCGCCGTAATGCACCGCGTGGTGCAGCTTCTTCAGTTCTTCGTCAATGTTTGAGCTGGTCGCGGAATTCCCGATGTTGGCGTTGATTTTGCACTTGCTGGCGATGCCGATGGCCATCGGCTCGAGGTTCCGATGATTCACGTTCGCAGGGATAATCATCCGCCCGCGCGCCACTTCGTCGCGAATCAGCTCCGGCGCCAGCTTTTCGCGCTTGGCAACGTACTGCATCTCTTCCGTGATTACGCCCTGCCGCGCGAAATGCATCTGCGACACGTTTCTGTTACCGTTCGCCTTTGCCGCTTCCGCTTCCCTCTTCTCAATCCATCCGTCGCGAAGTGCCATAGAGCCCCCTCAGAACGCTTGACCTGTGCGTCGTGACCCGTGCTTTGCAGCGCAAGTCTGCGGTATGAAGTGGAATTATGGCACCGGGGGAGAGGGTGCCGCAACTTATGCGGAGCCGCAGTCGTCGATTCCCCTTCTGAAACAAAACCAACTCGCAAATTTCCAAATCGGCTTGCGGGGGAGCGGACCGCGAAGCAACGCACTTCGAGAAAATCGGTCGTCGACTAAGTTTATCTGCGCATCAACGCTCAGAACTCCAACCAAAGCAACGATTTCCCAAGAATCCGCGCTACCTATCAATTTTGCTTCCACCGCATGTGCATCTTGGCAGAGCAATTGCCAGTTACTCCAATGATTTCGAGTTCGCTCCTGTGATGGAGAGTATCTCGAGGTTCTTGGGACCCCGCGGTCAGCGACCGCGCGCAGCGGCGGCAGCGAGATCTCATGAATCCTCGAACCATCCTGGGCATTTTCTTCCTTGGCTCCATCACCACGGCTTCCACATCCTTTGCTCAATCGGATCCCTCCGCACCCATTCCGATACTGTCCCTGACCATTCCGGCCGCCCCGCCCACCGAAGCAACGCCGAAGCTCTCGCTGCCTGCCCCGAAACCGGCACCCTTAACGAGAGCGCCCGTTTCCGTGGCGCATCCTTCCAAAGCAAGATTCATCATCCTAAGCGCCGCGGTTTACGGCGCGAGTCTGGCAGACATGCACCAAACACTCGCGGTCCGAAATTTCTACTGGTGGTATGAAACGGACCCGCTTGCCAGGCCTTTTGTCCACCTTCCCACGTCTGCCTATTACGCCACCGGGCTGGCCATGGCTACCGGCGTTAACTGGCTCAGTTGGAAAATGGCCCACTCCCGCAGATGGAACAAACTCGCGCCCATCCCGCAGCTCCTCACCATCGGCGGCAATCTCTATGGCTACCGCTCCAATCGTTATTGATTGCCCTTAACCCGGCTGACACGCCGTTTTTTATCGAAAATTGCACTTGACACTAGGCGAAATAAAAGCGAAAATTTCCGTGCCCTCTACCGGGCCTGGGAGTTCTGTATGGCCGCACCTACCATCGCGGAGCAAACCCGCGAACTCATCCCGCCTCTCGAAGACCGCACCAAAATCCACGAGTTCCTCCATCGCTTCTGGGGCTACGAAACTTTTCGCCCCGGCCAGGAGGCCATCGTGCACAGCCTAGCAGCTGGGCGCGACGCCTGCGTCATCATGCCCACAGGCGGCGGCAAATCCCTTTGCTACCAGCTTCCCGCCGTGTTGGCTGCTGGCCGCACCGCCGTCGTCATCTCCCCGCTTATCGCACTGATGCAAGACCAGGTCGCGCAGCTCCTGCAAATGGGCATCTCCGCCGCCTGCCTGAACGCCGCTACTCCTCCCGAAGACCGCGCCTACATCCTCCAGCAAGGCGCCACGGGTAAATACCAGCTTCTCTATCTATCGCCCGAGCGCATCGCTCTCGCTGGCACGGTGGACTGGCTTAGGAGCCTCCCCATCTCCTTCTTCGCCATCGACGAAGCCCATTGCATCTCCGAATGGGGCCATGAGTTTCGCCCGGAGTACCGCCAGCTCAGCCGCTTGCGCGAGCTTTTTCGCGACCGCCCCATCGCCGCCTTCACCGCCAGCGCCACCAAGCGCGTTCGCGGCGACATCATCGAACAGCTTCGCCTCCGCGATCCTTACAAGCATATAGCCAGCTTCCGTCGCCCCAATCTGCGCTATATCATCCGCCAGTCCAACGGCCGCACGCAGGACGAACTCCTCCTACGCGCGGTACGACAGGTCACCGATGGCAGCGTGATCGTCTACGCGCCCACCATCGCCCGCGTTGGCGAAACAGTGGACTTCCTTGAAGAAAACGGCATCGCCGCCATCGGCTATCACGGCCAAATGGAATCCCGCGCCCGCCGCGAAAACCAGGAAAAATGGATGGCCGACGAAGTCCGCATCCTGGTCGGCACCATGGCCTTCGGCCTGGGCATCAACAAGCCCGCCGTCCGCGCCGTCATTCATCTCGCGCTCCCAAAAAGCGTCGAGCAGTATTATCAGGAAGCGGGCCGAGCCGGCCGTGATGGCCTCCCCGCCGATTGTTTTTTGTTCTGGCAAAAGAAAGATTACGGCCTGCACGCCTACTTCAACGGAAAAATCGAAGACTACGCTGAAAGAGAACGCGCCTGGCAGCGCTACCGCGAAATTGAGACCTTCATCAATTCAGACGGCTGCCGCCAGCGCCATATTTGCCAGCACTTTGGCGAAACCCCCAAATGGGAATCCTGCGGCAATTGCGACGCCTGCGCACCGGCCCCGGATTGGCTCAACTTTGCGTTCGACCACGTCAAGCAAGCAAACTCCGCTTCGCGTCCAATATCGCCAGTACCCTCGGCACAACCCGCAGCTTCGGTTCAGCCGCAGGTTTCAAGATCGAGTCCTAAACCGTCGGTAGATCGAGAATTGAATGACTACCTGCGGGAGTGGCGGCGGAACACCGCCAGGGAGAAGGGCGTTTCCGCCTTCGTCGTCCTCCATGATTCTGCGCTCGAGGATCTGTGCCTCGTCGAACCCTCAAACTTGCAGGAACTCCGCCGCGTCTCCGGCTTTGGCGATAAACGCGTCGAAATGTATGGCAAGGAAATTCTCGACGCCCTCCGCCGCTTCCGCGAAGGCGAACGCGCCACCAACGAAGGCAAGTTAAAAGTCTCCTCCCCCGCCAAAGAAACCCTGCGCCTCCTCGAAGAAGGGCGCACCTTCGAAGAGATCGCGCAAATCCGCTCGCGAACCCTCCGCGCCGTCGTCTCCCTGGTCGCTGACCTCATCGAACGTGGCGAAGCCGTCTTCCAGCCCTGCTGGTTAGCTCCCGAACGCTACAACCAGATCGCCGCCACTTGCCGCCAGCTCGGCATGGACCGCCTCAAGCCCCTCAAAGAGGCTCTACCACCGGAAATCCCCTACGAAGAAATCCGCCTTGTCATCGCCCGCCTCCGCACCGAAACCGCACCCTAGGCGGATGGATGCATTCGCCGCGCCAAACGAGTGGCCGCTTCTTGTGAGGTAGCCCCGCGTGTCCGTCCCATGATTGTCGAAGGGGGCGGCACATTCTGTTTGACATCAGGAGTTTGCGATCGGTCAAAAGCTACGGTGTCCGGAGGCCGACGGCAGAGGCGAGCGTGGCCTGATTCCTATCGAATGTGCAGAAGGAGCTGGCCCGCAGAGCAAGCGCCGAGGCAACGTGCAGGACATCCAAAGCGCGCGTGCCCAGCAGCCGCGTGTGGGTTCCCGCGATGCGCCGGGCATGCCCGAAGGTGGCAGCGGAAAGAGGTAGGATGCGGATCAACCCGTCATGCACATCCTTGGAAAACGAAAGCTGGACGGTTTGGACTTCCGGAACTCGCAACTCTTTGCGAAAAATGCGCCAATTAAGCGCGCTGATGAACTCGAACTCGGCAAAGTCGGTCGCAAGAAGAGGCGGCTTGATGCGCTTCATGATGGCGGCAGCCGCAGACGAGTTGGCGTCTGGCACGTAAAGCGAGAACAGGAAGCTAGTATCCGCGCAAACGATCAAAACCGTTCCCGCTCGGCGGCGAGTTGCTCGGCGCCGGAAACCTTCAAGCGCTTTTTGCCGAAGGTCTTTTTCTGTCGGGCCAGAAAGTCCGGAAAGTTCGCAGGAGCAGCAGGATCCGGCGGGAGCAAGCGGGCAATCACGCGTTTGCGCTTAGTGATGTGGATTTCCTCGCCGTCGCGGAGAAGGTCTTCCACTGCGGAAAAGCGGTAACGAAGATCGCGAACGCTGGCTTTCTTCATGTGATACATTTTAGCATCACATGAGTTGGCCAGCAAGAAAGATTCCCGGCAACATGCCCCGGGGTTCACCCGAATGCTCAAACTGACTCGCGTGAAGGATTAACAATGCCGGCAGTCGAAAAAAATCACCGGAATGAACAGCGGAGAAGATAGGAGACGGCAGTCTGTGATAGCGACCCTGCCGTCTCCGTATTTGTTTTTTTTTGCTTTATTGGAACTTGCGTGGACTATTCTTCGTCGCCGTCGAGGCCGTCGACAGGCGTGATGGTGCCGAAGAGGCCGTCGGTTTCATTGTTAGGACCAGCGGTGAAATACAGCGTGTTTGCGAGCCCCGCTGTCCCATCGTTGCCGAACGTAAGCGACCACAGCCCATCAATGAACATGAGCGAATTGTCAGGGTTCCTTACGAAGCCGATGAACTTGTGGGTGAAGCCATTGAACGCGGCGATCCAGCCGCTGCGGAAATTACCAACGAGAATGGCGTTGCTGAACTCGCCGAAATCCCGGGTGGTCCACACCGTGCCCCAGGGTGCATTGAACCAGTCGCCGTGCTCGAGGTGGCCGATGTGTTTGCCTTCTGGAGTGAAGAGTTCGACGAATCCGAAGCCAGTCCCGCCGACGGGATCGTGCCTGGGCGCATCCTGCTTGGCGTAGGTGACGAACAGAATGCCCCCGATGTTCTGAACATTGAATGGAGCGAAACCCGCCGGGACGCGGTCGCCATCATGATCGTCGCCGTCATGGTCGCCATCCCCATTGGGATTGAACGCATCGTCACCAAGGTGCACGCGCTTGAAGTTCGTATCATAAACCTCGACTCTCGCCGACCTGAAATTCGTGACGTAAAGAAACTTGTTGCCATTGATTTCGCCGGAGGTCGCGCCCTTGTAGACGGCGCCATTGGGCCCGCCATTTTGGGAGTTGTCAACGACCAGCACGGCGCTTTGTCCGCTGTTCCAGCCGGAGATTGTTCCGTCCTCCGTCGCGAAAATGAAATGAGCAGACTTGCCGGGGGCCACCAGAAAATCGGTGGCGCTGCCGTTGAAAACCACACCCGTCGGAGCGGACTGCGTACCAGGCGCAAAACCCGGGGGCGGTACTGTGACCGTGCCGGTGCCATTAATGGGAATAGCCACGCCCGCGCCGGTATATAACGTGGAGGTGCCGGAATTGTTGTTGGCGACCCAGAAAGGGCTGCCGTTCGGGGATCGTGTGAGTCCCCAAGGGTTCTTTAAATTGGGATCAGTAGGGTTGGGCGTGGAAATGGAGGCCAGGTCAGAAACGAGGTTCGTTTGTTTGTAATGTTGCGCTTGTGCTACGGCGGGGAGCAAGAAAAGCGAAAGTGCAAAGACTGGAACAGACTTCCAGGACTTCCATGTGGACAGCATTTAAGAATCCTTCCAAAGCTAGATTTTCGGTGCGAAACACGTCCCATGTGCTCGCAGACGAACTTCCGCCGGCTGGACTCGCGCTGCTTTGATGCAAGCCGTATTCCAAGGTTACAAGCCCGGCCGGCGATGATCTGCGCTTGAGAACAAGGAACTTGCCTGAGCGGTACTACACCGATCGGAGGTAAGTTCCAAAAATCTGAAGCAACGAATCGAAGAGAATACCGAAGACTGGAGGGATTTATTCCCGGTTCGCCTGGAGCCCGGGGCGATTACGACCGTATGGGGGGAAGACTAGTTAGGCAGCGCGAAGCACAATCAAACTAATTTCCGGTGGTACACCCAGGCGGACGGGAGCGCCGACGGTTCCGAGGCCACGATTCACGTAAAGATGGGCCATGGCTGACAAAGACGAGGCGAAGAGCGAAGGGCTAAACGTCCGGGGACCGCGCGAATTCGGAGCCGCACGGTCGGTGGGTGCGGGCGCGAACAGCGGACGCTGGTAAAGACCGGCGATGTAGTCGGTGATGAAGCGAGCCGGGCTTAGGCGATGATCGAGAATTTCCACCTGGATCTGGCCGCCGTGCGTGTGGCCGGCGAGAGAAAGTTCGATGCCGAGTCCGGCCGCGCGATTGAAGGTGTTCGGATTGTGCGACAGGAGAATATTGGGCATGTCGCGGCGAACAAGCGGCGCGACATTGGCCAGAGTCTGCTGCCGCTGGCCGCGCGGAGTGCGTTCACGCTGGTAGTCCACGCCTATGAGGTTGAACTGTGCACCCTTGAAAGCGATTGCGGCGTTCTCGTGTCGTAAAAGCTTCATCCCAGCCTGGGTGTAAAGTTCAGCGGCTTCGTCTTCCACGCGCGCGTATATTTCATGATTGCCGTTGCAGCCCCACGTGCCGAGCGGCGCATGCAAACGACGAACTTCATCCACGCAATCGGAAATGGAGTCGCCCACGCCAGTGATGAGATCGCCGGTGACGACGGCGAGATCGGCGCCGAGATCGTTAGCCATATCCACGGCGCGGCGCACTTGCGAGCGGGACATGTAGCCGCTCAGGTGAATGTCGCTGATCTGCACGATTTGCATGCCGTCCAGCGCAGCCGGCAAATTGTGCATGGGAATTTCAATGCGGCGCACCTGATAGTTCAGGCGCTCGGCGGCAAAACCATACATCGCGCCGAGAAATGGAGCGGCGCCGGCAGCAGCGGTGGCAGCGCGAAAAAAGTAGCGCCGGCCGGGGTCCGCAACGATCTCAGGAGCATCGGAAGCGGCAGACGATCGTGTGGCTGCAGCTGACGGGGCTACGGATTCTTTGGCGGCTGCGGCATGCAGCCATCTCCAGACGCGCTCCAGCCCGTGAACAACCTTCACGGCCAAATACCCAAACAGCGCGCTGAAAAACCACAGACCCGTGAGCACGGAAACCATCGAGGGCTGCGGAACGATGCGGCGCTGGCCAAGACTGAAACTCCCCGCGATGGTGAAGATAACGACCAAAAGCGCCGCGATATAGGCCACTCGGACTCCCACGCGGAGCGAGACCCGGCCCCAATTTGCGGTCACCCGCCAGAGTGCCCGATACCAGAAGCGCTGGGACATGTACAGCAGTGTCAGGATGCCCAAGACGATCGCGATTCTCAGCACTAAATAGCCCCAATTCACGTTGGTGGTGCCCCCAGGCACGAACCTTAAGTTTAGCATGTGCGGTCCCGGGAATAGAGCATGACGCAGGCCTCTTTGCTGCGTAAGATGAACCCCCGCGGAAGACAGACGTTTTGACGGCAAATTCGTGGAAACGCCTGACAGGGTGATGCGTCTGAAGGAATGAACGTCCGACACCCGGACGAATCGGAGGAGAAACTTATGACGAAGTGGAACGTGGTTGCGGGCCTCGTGTTGGCGGCAGGGCTGGCGGTCCTTCCCCTCGTGTCACAGGAAAAGAAACCCGAAGCACCCAAGCCTGCGGTGAGTCCGACGCAGGCAGTTCTCGATCAATGGAATGACATCGGCCGTAAACTGATCGCCATGGCCGAGGATTTTCCCGAGGACAAGTATGAATTTAAACCGAATCCGGAGCAGCGCAGCTTCCGGGAGGGCCTGCTGCACGTCGCGGACACCAACTATTTCTTCACCAATCCGGTGAAGGGAGAAAAACCACCCACGAAAGAAGATTTCTCAAAAGACACCCTCAAGACCAAGGCGGCAGTGGCCGCCTACGTGAAGAAATCCTTTGCCGATGGCGCGGCGGCGATCAAAGCCAAAGGCGATGCGGGACTGAATACCCTGGTCGTCGATCCGTACGCCAATCAGAAAGTGCGCGTGATTGATTTTGCGTACGGCTTCATCGAGCATTCGGGCGAACACTACGGGCAGCTGGTTGTCTACTACCGTGTGGCAGGAATGGTGCCGCCGGAGTCGCGGCCGAAGAAATAAGAGGTAAGGAAAAAACGAAGTAACCAGGAAACGGTGGGCGCGGTGCTGAGCACTGCGCCCGTTTTTTTGTGACTTATGATTAGAAGGTTGCAGCTCCAGTGGCGCCATTCTCGAGGAGGGTGGTCAGTTGCTTGGGATCGCTAGTGGGCGGGAGACAGGTGTTGCCGGAACAGACTATGGCGAGAGGCTTGTTGGCAGGAAGATGCGGGAGCGTTTCCTTTAGGGCTCCGGCAAGATGGAGTTGCGGCGTTTCCGCGGTGACGCGCAAGACGGACTTGCCGAAGCGGTAGACGCGGTGGGCGGCGTCTTCGAGGGCTTGCGCGGCGGGGTCGCTCGAATCCCCGGTGATGACGACTTGCAACGGATAATGCGCGAAAAGCGTGGCGGCGAGGCCGTAGGTCGCGGCGAAGAGGCCGTATTGCGGGGCGATACCTGCGAAGGCTTCGAGCGTTCTCTTTGCGAACGCGTGATAACGCTCATCGCCGGTGAAGGCGTGCATTCGAATCAGCGCGATGGCGGCAACGGAATTGGCGCTGGGCGTCGGGGAATCCTGGAACGGTTTGCGGCGGACATCGAGGCCACCCATGGGCGCAGCGTCGGACGGGCGATCGAAAAAGCCGCCGCCTTCGGCGTCTCCGTAGCGCGCGATGGCGAGATCCATCGTTTTTTGCGCGGCGGTGAAATAGCGCGGGTCGAGCGTGGCCTCGTAAGCGTCCAGAAGCGCGATGACGCTGAAGACTTGATCGTCGAGCGAGCCTTCCAGCGCAGGGCCGCCGATGCGATGGCCGAAGCCGCGGGATTCGCTCCAGACTTCCTTCAACATGCGGTCGAGGGTTTTCAGGGCGAAGGCGCGGCACTGTTCCGCGATCCATGGTGTGAAGAGCGCGTGAGATGCTGCCAGGAATGCGGACACGAACATCGCGTTCCAGGCAACGTACATCGTTTTGTCAACGAATGGCGTAGGACGTTGAAGGCGCGCCTTCATCATTTTTGCTTCTGCATTCGACTTTATGGTGACGATATCCCACGCATCGCGCTCCAGAATTTGGGCGATCTCCTCGAAACCGCGTGCGATCCAGAGAACATTCTTAGCGGGATTGTGATGCATTTCGCCGTGGGCTTCGACGTCGTAGTAAAGCTCGATCACCCGAGATTCTTCAGGAGTTAAGGCGGCACGAACTTCTTCGAGCGTCCAGGTGAAATAGTCTCCATCATCTTCAAGCGAATAGTCTGCGTCCTGGCTGGCGTAGAAGCCACCGTTTTCCTCATCGGACAGGACAGAAATTACCCACATTACAATGCTTTGAGCGGTGTCAGTAAACGAGGCCTCCCAGTCGTGTTTTTCACTCAATTGAGCGGCATGCAAGTAGTTTTTGAGGAGCTCGGAATTGTCGTAAGACATTTTCTCGAAGTGGGGCACGAGCCAGCGCTCGTCCACGGAGTAGCGGTGGAAGCCGCCGGCAAGCTGGTCGTAGACTCCACCGCGGGCCATTTTTTCGAGGGTGGTTTCGGCCATGGCCAGGAGATGTTTTTCTTTCGTCTGTTGATAGCGCTCGAGGAGGAGATCGATGGCCGAAGCATGCGGAAATTTCGGAGCGCGGCCGAAGCCGCCGTTCTTGATATCGAAGAGTTTAGTGATCGAGCTGATTTGCTCCTCGACGACGCCGAGATCGAAGTCGGCGCGCGCGCCAGTGAAGATTTCGGCCTGCGAGACGGCGTCGGCCAGAGAATTGGCGGCGCGCTCCAGTTCGGCACGTTTGTTGCGGTAGGAATCGGCGACGGCCAGAAGGATGCGGCGAAAACCGGGGCGGCCCATCTGATCTTCGGGCGGAAAATACGTGCCGCCGAAAAACGGTTTCCCGTCGGAAAGCAGAAATCCGGTGAGCGGCCAGCCGCCCTGCCCGGAGATGGCACTGATGGCGGATTGGTAGCGGGAATCCACGTCGGGGCGCTCGTCGCGGTCCACTTTTACCGGAACAAAATGTTCGTTGATGATTTTCGCGATTTCAACGTTCTCGTAGCTTTCGCGGTCAATGACATGGCACCAGTGGCACCACACGGCGCCAATGTCGAGAAGAATCGGCTTGTCCTCTGCCTTCGCGCGCGCGAAGGCTGCGTCGCCCCATTCGTGCCAGTCAATGGGCTGATGCGCGGCGGAACGCAAGTAGGGGCTGGCGGAATCTTTCAGGCGGTTTTCAGGATGGTCGCTCAAAGTTGCTCACAGTTTGGATTTGCTAGGGCGCACCGGCCTGAACACCGGCCGCGACAAGGAAATTACTGGACGGTGTCGCCCGGGCCAAGATCGTGCGGATTAAGCGGCTTGCGCTTCGCAAAACCTTCATCCTGGCGATGATAAAAACGGATGCGGTCTTCGCCGAGCTTCCAGCAGAGATACACGTCCTGGTTATCAATGACCGCGGGAAAATCGAGGAGCCCGACGTCGAGATCCTTGATCAGGCAACCGGTTTCGAGAATGCGATCAAGCGCGGACTTCATCGTTTCCGCCAGCTGCGTGTGTTCCATGCGCAAGGTGGCCAGTTTTTCGTAAGGGACGAGCACGCCGCCCATCATCATGATGCGCGCGGAGACGGCGGAAAGATCATTCTCCAGGCCCGCGAGTTTCTTGCGGCAGCCGATAGCCTCAACGAGAAAGGGCTCGAGTTCCTGCCGGGCGCGCTCCGCTTCGGTCAGCGTGAAGAGCCGCTGTGGGGGCTCCGGAGATTCGTCCTGCTCCTCTTCGTCGTCTTCGTCTGCCATAGCAATCCGTTTCAGCGCGGTCCACGCGCTGCATAAAGAAACAGGCTCAAGCCTGCTCTATTCGATGCTAGCGCAAAGTTTGGGTGCGGTCGATGGCAAGATTCCGCGCACCCGCCTTTTGGTGAGATTCGCGTTTAGCCGCCGATAAATACCATGGTGCGGGAGGGTTGCACGAAACCGGGCTCGTTGATGCGGTGGCCCTCTTCTTTTTCCATGACCACCGAGCAGATGTAGGTGGACAAATCCTCGTCGGACGCGCCTTCGCGCAGCAACGAGCGAAGATCATGGTCGTCCTTGCTGAACAGGCAAGTGCGCAGCTTGCCGTCGGCGGTGAGCCGGATGCGCGAGCAGTGGCCACAGAATGGCTGCGTCACCGGAGCGATGAGGCCGATCTCGCCGGGCGCGCCATCGGCAAAACGATACTTGCGGGCGGTCTCGCTGCGCTCGTGCGGAATCTGCGTGAGCGGCCAGCGCGCCTGAATGCGCTGGTGAATCTCCGCAGCGGGAACCACCAGGCCGCGCGTCCAGTGGCGGTCGGCATCCAGTGGCATGAACTCGATGAAGCGCATAATCACACCGCTCGCGCGCGCGTACGAGGCAAAAGCTTCCACCTCATCATCATTGATGCCGCGCACCAGCACGGCGTTTACTTTCGCGGGGGCCAGGCGCGATTTTTGCGCGGCGTCAATACTGTGCATGACGGTGGAGAAAGACTTGGTGCGTGTGATGCGTTCGAATTTGCCGGCGTCGAGCGAATCCAAGCTGATGTTGATGCGCCGCAGGCCGGCGGCGATCAGCCGGTCGCAGCGTTCCGCAAGTAATTGGCCATTAGTGGTCATCGAAAGGTCTTCGACGCCGAGGGCGTGGAGACGCGCGATGTAGTCCTCGACACCGTCGCGCACGAGCGGCTCGCCACCGGTGATGCGAATCTTGCGAATGCCGAGGCTCATAAAGACTCTGGCAAGCCGGTCGAGCTCCGGCCATGAAAGGATTTCGTCATGATCGCGGTAATTCTCAGGATCGGCGGAGCGGCAGTAGACGCAGCGGAAGTTGCAGCGATCTGTGATGGAGATGCGCAGGTCGGTGATCTGCCGTCCGAATTTGTCGTGAAGGGTCGTCATGTATCTCAAATCTTCGATGCACCTTCCGCCGCTCTCGGCGCAAGCACTTTGTAAAACAAAACCGCCCGATCCAGTGCTGGGAATCGGGCGCTCACCGAAAAACTACACATTTTCGGTTAGATCGCTCCTTTCCAAGCACGCGCGAGCCTCGAAAAGCTCGCGACAAGCGGGAGGCCCAGGCGTTTCCACCCAGACCCTCAGTCCCGAAACCGCTCGGGACTTCGCCCCGGCAGCCGTGGGTTATCTCTCCAGTAGGCCGCAAGGGTCGGAGTTACGAACCATAGTTTACGCCCTAGGCAAATAGGGCGCAATCGGCGCTTCCCCGAAACCACGGACGAGGCTGCCGCGAGAGATTATGATAGAGTTTTGGCCACGCCATGCGGATCTTCGTTTTGGGGGCCGGCGCGACCGGTTCCCTCCTCGCACAATTGCTGGAGCGGCAAGGACATACGGTCTGGTGCGGCGACCGCGACCCGGAGCGCGCGCGGCGCTTCCTGGGCAAGGGGAGCACGATCCCCCTCACGGAAGTAAATGCGCGTAACATGCGCGGAATTGTGAAGGCCGCCAAGGGCTGCCAGCTCGTCGTCAACGCATCCGCATCCGTCTTCAATGAAATCGTGCTGCGCGCGGCGCTGCGGCTGAGGTCACATTATCTCGATCTGAGCTCCCACCTGACCCGTCATCCCTTCCGGGCGGAGCAGTTCCGCTACACGAAGAAATTTGAACAGAAGAATCGCGCGGCGCTGATCAACGCCGGCGTGGCCCCCGGCCTGACAAACCTGCTCGTGAAACGCGCCGCCGAGCTGCTCGATGAGGTCCAAGCGGTGCACATCCGGCTTTATGAGAGCAGCGAAAGTGACGATCCCATTTCCCAGTGGTCGCCGGAAGTTTCTTTTGATGAAGCAGTGTCACACCCGCAAGTCTATCGCGATGGGAAATTTCGCCTGGGCAAGCGTTTCTCGGAAATCGAAAAGTTCCGCTTTGTTGACCCCATTGGCCCGGCGCGCGTGGTGCTCGCTGCTCAGGACGAAGTCGCCACGCTCCCGCACTTCATTCCGATGAAAGAATTGGACGTAAAAATTGGCGGAAATGAAATCGACCGGCTCCGTCGCTGGCACAAACAGGGAAAACTTTCGAAGTCGCGCGGGATGGCCCGGCAACGCTTTCCACAAACGTCTTCTCCGCGCATGATCGCCAAGCTGATTCGCCAGGGTATTCTCCAAAACGCGCGATTCGCAGCCGCCGTGCTGGTGCGCGGAGTGAAACGCGGCAAGAGAGAAGACCAACGCCTGCTGATCCGCAGCGATTGTACGTTTCCAACGCTGTACCAGATCCGGCAGCAAGGACGATTTACAACGCCGGTGGCTTATGCGACGGCGCACGTCGCCGCGCTCTTCATTAAGTTTTTCCCGCGGGACCTAGCCGGCGTGTTCGCGCCAGAAATGCTGCCCGCAGAAATGCGCCGCGCCATCCTCGCCGGAATCCGCAACAACAGCATTCGCATCGCGCACAAGACCACCGCGCTGAAACACCGCGGCGAAGAAGACGAAGAGTTTTAGCCAGGCAGCCCAGCTTCGCAGGAAAACAAAGCGAGGCTGCCCGAACCCGACTCGTGCCGAGCTTCAGTCCGCTTGCGCGGGCTTTGCATTTCCGGAAAAGTGGACGGTAACCAAGAAGCCGTTCGTGCCGTCGTAGGAGAACTTGTGTCCGTCCCCTTCGAAGGCTTCGTGCTTGCTCTTCCACATACGGAAGCCGTCATTGGATTGCGCTCCCCAGTATTTCAAGTTGTGTATGACGACTTCGTGGTTGGAATTATCGCCCTTCACGCGCTCGAGGATGACTTCGCCTTTGCCGTCGTTCATCTTGGCGTGCGCCACGCCTGTTTTGGTGTCCACGTTCCATGAGAAGGCGGCGGTTTGTATCGCCTTTTTCTGCCAGGGAATCGGATAGAGCTGGCCGAGGATATCCGCAAGCGCGGCCTGCTGATCCTTGTTGACGCTGGGATCGAAGTTCACGACCAACCAGGAGTCCTTGCCGGTGCTCCAATCGCTGCCGAGGTCGTTGCCAAGCCACACTTTGGCGCCATCGAGCTTGGTGTCCTTGTAGTAGCCTTTGTCCACTTTGAGAACGAG
This sequence comes from Acidobacteriota bacterium, assembly GCA_013289835.1. Lineage (GTDB taxonomy): Bacteria > Acidobacteriota > Terriglobia > Acidiferrales > UBA7541 > Acidiferrum. The sequence continues at coordinate 60,043 of JABCZG010000019.1, forward strand.
GTTGGCGCGGCAAAAATGCTCTTCGGCGTGGTGTTCGCCCATGGCCATGTGTTTGGTGGCGTGATCGTTGAAGTAGCAGGGACAGAACATGTCGCAGCTGCAGGCCTCGATGTAGCTGGCGGTCATATCGAAATCGGGTTTGGAAGATTTCTCCTCCGCTGCGGAGCTGACATAGATAAGACCAGCGGCGAGCGCAAGGAGAGGAAATAAAATTAACCGGGAGATTAATCGCATAGTTCCTCCGAAGAATTGTCGAAGTCGGGGGCCTGACCAGGGATTAGCGGGAGTCTACTCCCGAGGCCCCGAAGGCGACAACATTAATATTGGCAAACACTCAGCAGCAGCGGTTGGGGCGTGAGTAACGCCGGTCGAGCTGTTCGACGTAGAACTCGGTGGCGGTGAGCGGAGGAGCTGCACTCTTCTGCACGCCGCGCGAACGAAGATAGCTTTCGTAGGCTGCATCGCCGCACCATTCGCGCAACCCACGCCAGAACCGGCGCAGGAAACGTGCGGTGATTTTTCTCGCATCGCGCATCAATCGTCTCCTTGCGCTTCGCCATGGGCTGCGCCGGAAAAGCCCTCCGCCCATTGCGTTGCGACATACGGCGATTCGTGGAGAACGGGTTCGCTGCGCCGGCTGAGAATCAAATACCACTGCACCAGCGCTTCCACGAGCAGCACAAGAATCATCAATGCCAAAACGGCGGTAACGGCGGCATCGAGCCGTTGGTTGAAAATGAGACGCTGCGTCTCCACAATTTTCCCGGCGGGAATCTTCCCAGCGGAAATCCGCGCAGCCATGGCGTTTGCAGCCGCCAGGAAGCCAAGCCGGGCACTCGGATCGAAAATCTTCTGGTAGCTCGCGGTCATGGTGATGATAACGAGCCACGCCATCGGCAGCACCGTCACCCAAATCCACTTCAGGTGTCCCATCTTCAGCAAAATGGTCGTCGCTACCACGAGCGCGACTGCCGCGAGCAATTGATTCGAAATACCGAACAGTGGCCAAAGCGAGTTGATTCCACCGAGCGGATCAATCACGCCTTGATACAGAAAGTAGCCCCACAGGCCTACAATGACGGCGCTCGAGAGCAAAATGCCCGGCATCCACCCGCGCCGGCCGAAGGGTTTCCATACGCGGCTGCCGAGTTCCTGCACCATGAAGCGTCCTACGCGCGTGCCGGCATCCAGCACCGTGAGAATGAACAGCGCTTCGAACATGATCGCGAAGTGGTACCAGATGCTCATCAGTCGCGCGCCACCAATGGTGTTCGAAAAAATCTGCGCCATGCCGACGGCCAGTGATGGAGCGCCGCCGGCGCGGTTCCAAAGCGTAATCTCGCCAACGGAATGCGCCAGATCGGTCATCGTTTGAGCTTGCAATGGAAAACCCCATCCACTAATCGTCGCAGCCGCCTCATCGGTCGTCGCGCCAACGACGCTCGGGGGACTATTGATGGCGAAATAGACGCCCGGCGTCATAGCACAGGCCGCCACCATGGCCATCACGCCGACGAACGATTCGAGCAGCATCGCGCCGTAACCAATCAAACGCGCGTGGCCTTCCCGCAGAATCATCTTCGGCGTCGTCCCGGAAGAAATCAGCGAATGGAATCCGCTGATCGCGCCGCACGCGATGGTGATGAAACAGAATGGAAATATTTTCCCCGCAAAGACCGGCCCGCTGCCGTCAATGAAGCGAGTAAGCGGTGGCATCAACACTTGCGGCCGCACGAACAGGATGCCCGCCGCAAGAGAAAAAATCGCGCCAGCCTTGATGAACGCGCTGAGATAGTCGCGCGGCGCCAGCAGCAGCCACACCGGCAGTGCGGAAGCCGCGAATCCATACAAAATAATGGCGAACGTAAGCGCAATCCCGCTCAGCGTAAAAACATGCGCCCAGGAAGGCGAGTCCGCTACCCACTGCCCCGCAACCACCGCAAACACCACCATGGCCACGCCCATGATGGACGCTTCCAGTACGCGTCCCGGCCGCACGAAACGGAGATACACGCCCAGGAGGAGCGCGATCGGAATGGTCATCGCCAGCGTAAACGTTGCCCACGGCGAAGATTTGAGCGCATTCACCACCACCAGCGCCACGACCGCCAGCAGAATTACCATGATGGCCAGCACCGCGAGCTGCGCGATGAAGCCGCCGCGCTCACTCACCTCTTCCCGGGCCATCTGGCCAAGCGATTTCCCGTCGCGCCGGATCGAGCAGAACAGAATCACAAAATCCTGCACGCATCCCGCCAGCACTGCTCCGGCAATCAGCCAGAGTGTCCCCGGCAAGTATCCGAACTGCGCGGCGAGCGTCGGGCCGACGAGCGGCCCAGGCCCGGCGATGGCGGCAAAATGATGGCCGAAGAGAACCCATTTGTTGGTGGGAACAAAATCGCGTCCGTCATCATGCTTTTCCGCTGGGGTTGCGCGCGTGTTGTCCAGCGCCAGCAGCTTCGCCGCGATAAACGCGGAATAAAAACGATAGGCAACGAGGTACGTGCAAACCGCAGCTGCGACAAACCAAATCGCATTCAGCCGTTCGCCGCGCGCAAGAGCGATTTTGCCGAATGCGCCGGCCCCGAGGAGCGCGAGGCTTGTCCACACAACGATTGACGCGAACCGTCTCATCTCGCTCACCCCGAAGGAAAAAGTTCGAAGCTCCGATAGCAACCGCGAAATCGTATGCGAGCGGGCGTTAACCGTCAATCGCGGCAGGACCCGCAGCCTCGCCGCCGGAATTGGCGAATCTCTTTGTGCTGCACCGAGACCCCGTTACAATGCTGGCGCAATCAAAACAATGAGCATGTCAGGAGCACCGGATGCACTCCACGCCCGCCCGTTTGCTTGTAATCTTCGGTCTCATTGCCGTGCTCCTCGTTCCAACGCCGGGCGCCGCGCAGCAAAAAAATGAACAAGTGCACCCGAAAACGCTCGAGGAACTGCAGAAAGCGATGAAGGACGTGCTCGACAAAGAGCATGTTCCGGGAGCGGGAGTTGCGCTCGTCGCGAATGGCGAGCTTCTCTGGTGCGGCGGAATCGGCCAAGCCGACCTGGCCGCGAAACGCAGCGTTACTTGCGAGACGGAATTTCGCGTTGGCTCCATCAGCAAAACATTTGTCACTCTCGCGCTTCTGAAACTTCAGGAAGATGGAAAAATCAATTTGTACGCCCGCTTGCAGGATGTTGCTCCCGAAATTCCTTTCCAAAACAAGTGGGAAACCACGCATCCCGTGCGCGTCGTGAATCTTCTGGAGCACACTGCCGGCTTCGACGACATGGAATTCTGCGAGGTCTACAATCTGCGCGATCGCTACGACTTTCCACTGCTCGATGTTTTCAAACGTTTCAGGGAACCGCAGGTCACGCGCTGGCCGCCCGGAACGCGCATGTCTTATTCGAATCCTGGAAACGCCGTAGCCGGCTATCTGATCGAAAAAATAACGGGACAACCCTTCGATCGGTATATCCGCGAAACCTTTCTGCGCCCCATGGGAATGGAAAAGGCCGATTATCCCTTCACCGACGCGAACAAATCGCTGCTGGCAACCGGCTATGAGGGCGATCCGCCAAAGTCTGCCGGATTTCCTTTCATCTACTTGCGCCCTGCGGGAGATTTGAAGGCTTCGCCCGGCGAATTGGTGAAGCTGGTGCAATTTCTCCTTCGCCGCGGAAAAGCGGGAGACGCCCAATTATTGAAACCCGAATCCATCCTGCGTATGGAAACCCCGGAAACGACGCTGGCCGCAAGAAACGGACTGCGGCTCGGTTACGGCTTGGCGAACTATTCCAGTGTGGACGGAGGAGTCGTTACGCACGGCCACAACGGCGGCATTGATGGTTTCCTCTCCAGCTATCGCTACATGCCCGAACAAAACTGGGGCTACGTCATACTGCTCAACAGCACGAGTTCCGGCCGCGCGTTGACAGAAACCAACCGCCTGGCAATCGATTTTCTTTCCAAAAATTTTCCAAAGCCGCAGCAAGCCGCCATCAATCCCCCAGCGAACGATCTGGAAAAACTCGCGGGCTACTACGCCCCGCGCGCGCCGCGAAATCAAATCTTTGGCTTCCTGGATATCCTGACCGGAGGCACGCGCATCCGTCTCATCAACGGCAAGCTGATGCGCTCCGGTCTATTCGGCGAAGCCGAACCGTTGCTTTGCGTCGGCAAAAATCTCTTCCGCGGAGAAAAAGATCCCGAAGGCACAATTATTTTCTTTACCAGCGAATCCGGCGGCATGGCCGTGGCGGGGAATGGAGTCGGTGGAATCCCCTACAGTGAGCGCAGCGCCTTGGCAATTCCATTCCTTCGCATCGCGGCTCTCGTTGTTTGTCTCTTCCTCATGCTGACCACCCTGCCCTTCGCGCTCATCTGGATGGTCTTGAAACTAGCTGGCGCGATGAAGGATGTTCGTCACTTGTCGGTGCGCGTTCTCCCGCTGCTGGCAACCCTGTCACTGTTGCTCGTGCTCCTGTGTTTCACACAATTAAGCGGCACACACATCGGCACATTCAACCTTTGGACCGCTGGCATTTTCCTCGGAACATTTTTCTTCCCGCTTCTTTCGATTGCCGGCCTCATCCTAGCGCTTCGTGCGCCGAAGGAAGAAATCTACCGCGGCGTGCGTATTCACTCTCTGCTGGCTTCTTCCGCCTGCTGCGTCATGACCGGTTTTCTGCTCTCGTGGCACCTGTTCGCGCTACGCTTCTGGGCGCCCTGAATCACGCGGCAGGAGCTACGCGCCCCGAGCGATCACGTAATTGCGCGATATCTTGTCCACGGAGATCGTTCCTGCCTGGCGCATGATGGTCAGCAATTCGCGGCGCAAGATTTCGAGTACCGATTCCACGCCTGCCTGGCCAAACGCGGCCACCCCCCACGCCTGCGGCCTCCCTATGCCCACCGCTGACGCGCCAAACGCCAACGCTTTGAAAATGTCCGTGCCGCGCCGCACGCCGCCATCCACAATTACGGGAATCCTCCCGGCCACGCCTTCGATCACTTCGGGCAGGCTTTCGATCGTCGGACGAAGCGTCTCTTCGGAGCGCCCGCCGTGATTCGATACCACCAGGCCGTCGACGCCGTGTTCCACCGCAAGTTGCGCATCTTCGCGCGTGACGATGCCCTTGATCAGCAGCTTGACCGTTACGGTATCCCGCAGCCGCTTCACGAAGTCCCAATTCATATTCGCCGGGTGAGCCGCGGTGACCTTCGAGAGATCGAGGCCATCAAACATCGGCTTCCGCGCTGCGTACTGGGCAAAGCTCCCGGAGCCTCCTCTGCCCCTTCCGCGGGCATCACCCGTGTAAGCACTCGGATGGCAAGCGGCGCATTCTCTCTTATCCTCGCGTTCCGCGCGGAATAAGGTTTCGCGGTTGCTGCCCTCTTGCAGATCCACCGTGAGCACAATCGCCGGAGAGCCCGCAGCCTCGGCACGCTTGACGATCGCCCGGCCAACTTCCCAGACGTTGGTTGGATAGAGCTGCTGCCACACGTGGCCACCCCGCGCAGCAAGCACGTCCTCAATCGACGACGTGGCGACGGTAGACAGCATCATCAGGTGCCCCTTCTTGCCCGCCGCACGTGCAACCGCGACTTCGCCTTCGGGATGAAACGCTTTCTGTCCGCTCACGGGAGAGAGCACCAGCGGTGTGTTCCACTTCGTGCCGAACAGGCTCGCCGACATGTCAATTTTCGCGACATCCACCAGCCGTCGCGCCCGAATCTGAATGCGCGAATAGCCTTCGCGATTGGCCCGCACCGTTCCGTCGCCGTCCACGCCCGTTGCGAGATAGCCGAAATGCGCCGGCGGCAAGGCTTTGCGCGCAGCGGGCTCGAAATCCATCACTTCCAAGGCCTGTTCCGGCGACGAAATCACCTCGTCGCTTTGCTGAACGGAGTCGAGCCAGCCAAGAAACCTCTTATCCGTGACTTCGCCCGCCGCCAGAAGATTAGCGAAGGAACCGGCAAGCAAGCCTGGGCCGGCCAGCAGCGGACTTGCCGACAGCATCTTCAGGAATTTCCTTCGTGTCTTGGTCAGGTCGGTGGCGCGACTCATGCTTTCTCCCCTTCTTACTCGGGCAACGAAGTGAAGCGCAGTAGCGGATAAACATCGCGAAAGATTTTTGCGGCTTCCCGCGGAAACGTGACACGCATTGCGGCCGCGGGAGTCAGCTTCCGCCGGACGATCCAGGCCTGTATCTTCTTCCAATCATCGGGAGCCGTTGGCCAGCCGGAGTGTTGCGTCCATTCGCCCTTTTGCATGCTGTACCAGTAGCTTTCGTAACGGCGGCCGAGCCGCTTTTTTTGTTTTGCAATCCAGCCGGGATTCGCGTTTGCATGTGGCTCCGCGACGAGGGCAAGCGTGGACGCTTTGCGCTTCCCGCCCGAATAAATGCGGAATCCTGCCGTGACCGTGTTCGCGCTGATTCCGACGTAGAGCTGTCCGGTTTCGCGCTTGTCCGGCGCGGGAACGGAAAATTTCAAGTACATATTCGTTTTGTAAAGCGTTTTATCCTTCGCGAACCGAATATCACGGTTAATCCGCGAAAAATTTGCGCCCGTGCGCCCGGTCGTGTCGAATCGCTCGTCGAGTTTCAACGCCGCCGGAGATAATTCTTCGAGCAAACGCCGGAACGGCTGCACAATCGCCGCCTGGTAGCGGTCGCGATTCGCGTCCATCCACCCCTTGTGATTGTTCCGGCCCAGTTGTTTGAAAAATTGAAATGTTTCGCGCGTGAATACCGGACTTGCAGGAGCCATGGGAACCCTCGATCTATCGGCGCAACCTGCCTCTTGCCGGCACTCAGCGTACACGATTCCAAACCAGCGTCAATTAGACTATCCTGTCTCGCCGCCGAATGGCGGCCATCTCGGCCCGCGGTACGGAACGACTTAATTGAGGGTGGCAATGACGCGACGCAAAAATCTTGCTCTGGGGATTATTTTGGCTGGATGGTTGGCGGCAGTCTGGATGCCGGCCGCCCTGATGGCGGACGACGGGAAAAACGCGGATGCCCCCGCGGATGCAGCTCCTCCAGTAGCCAAGAAAGTTCATACCGAAAACCACATCAACGGCGGGAACCTGGTGGACGACTACCACTGGCTCCGCGAGAAATCCAATCCGGAAGTGGCGCAATATCTGGAAGCGGAGAACGCCTACACGGACACGGTGATGAAGCCGACGGAAGCGCTCCAGAAAAAACTGTATGAGGAAATGCTCAGCCACATCAAGGAAACCGACGTAAATGTCCCGTACAAAGAGGGAGAATATTTTTACTATTCACGTTGGGAAGCGGGCAAGCAATACCAAATCTATGGGCGGAAGAAGGGATCCCTGGAGGCCGCGGAGCAAGTCACCATTGACGTCAACGAACTGGCCAAGAGCGAGAAATTCATGGCTCTCGGCGCGTATACGATCAGCGACGACGGCAATCTGCTGGCGTATTCCACCGACAACACCGGCTTCCGGCAGTACCGCCTGCACGTGCGCGATCTGCGCACAGGCAAAGACTTGCCCGACACCGTGGAGAAAACCGGATCCATCGTTTGGGCCGCTGACAATCAAACGCTTTTCTACACCGTGGAGGATTCGGCGAAGCGTCAATATCGCCTCTATCGCCACAAAGTCGGAACGGACACCAAGAACGACGACTTGGTCTACGAAGAAAAAGACGAGCGCTTCGACCTTGGCGCGGGCAGGACACGCAGCCGCAAATACATCCTGCTGGAATCCGGCAGCCACACCACTTCGGAGGTCAAATATCTGGATGCGGCGAATCCCACCGGCCAATGGAAATTGATTGCGCCGCGCGAGCAAGACATCGAATACGATGCCGAGCATATCGGCGATCAGTTCTACATCCGCACCAATGACAAAGGCCGCAACTTTCGCCTAGTCATCGCGCCGGTCAGCGATCCAGGGAAGAAAAACTGGAAGGAGATCATTCCTGTCCGCACGGATGTGATGCTCTCGGGCGTCGAGGGATTTCAGGATTTTTATGTTTTGATGGAGCGCGAGAACGGGCTGCCGCAGCTGACGATTGTGAACCTCGCGAGCGGGGCAAAGCAGCGCATCAGCTATCCCGAGCCCGTCTACACGGCCTTTCCGCAGATCAATCGCGAATTTAAGACCAAGTTTTTTCGCTACTCCTATCAGTCCTTCATTACACCTCCATCGGTATTTGACTACGACGTGGAAAAGCGCGCTTCGACCCTGCTCAAGCAAAACGAAGTGCCGGGAGGCTACGATTCTTCCAAATACAAATCGGAGCGAGTCTGGGCCGTCGCGCGGGACGGTGTAAGAGTCCCGGTGTCCATCATCTATCGCGCGGATATGAAAGAGACAGACGGATCAAATCCACTCTATGTGTATGCCTATGGTTCCTACGGCATCTCAACCCCGGTTACTTTCAGCGGCAATCGCCTCAGCCTGCTGGACCGCGGCGTGGTTATGGCTTATGCGCACATTCGCGGCGGCGGAGAGATGGGCAAAGCTTGGCACGACGCTGGGCGCATGATGAACAAGATGAACACCTTCACCGACTTCGTCGACTGCACGGAGTATTTGGCCGCGAATAAATATGGCGCGCGCGACAAGATTGCGATCGAAGGCGGGTCTGCGGGCGGGCTGCTTATGGGCGCGGTCACCAATTTGCGCCCCGATCTCTTCAAGGTGGTTGTGACGCATGTGCCCTTCGTGGATGTGATGAACACCATGCTCGACGCTTCCCTCCCGCTGACTGTCGGCGAGTACGAAGAGTGGGGCAATCCCAACGAGAAACCGGCATACGACTACATGCTGAAATATTCACCGTACGACAATCTGAAGAAAACCGCGTATCCCGCGATCCTGGTCAAGACCTCCTTCAATGACAGCCAGGTAATGTATTGGGAGCCGGCAAAGTACGTGGCCAAGCTGCGAACGCTTAAAGACGATCGGAACGTGCTGCTGCTGAAGGTCAATATGGCCGCGGGGCACGGAGGATCGTCAGGGCGCTACGACTATTTGAAAGAAGTGGCCTTCGACTATGCGTTCATGCTGAAGCAACTTGGCACGGCGCAATAGCGCGCTTCGAAGAATTGAAATGTTTCGCGTATCGTCAATTGCGGCGAAGATCCGGCCACAGTAGGACAGACATTCCTGTCTGTCCTCTCCCCAAAGCGAATAGTCTCCCAAAGGACAGGCAAGAATGCCTGTCCTACCAGATTGGCACTTGCCGCGAACCGCGTGCCCCAGCTACTCTGCCTGCATGAGCAACTTCACTCCCACAGAACGCACCAAAGTCCATCGCAAGCCCGACCGCGGCAGCTACGACCGCGAACTGATCTACAGCATTCTCGACGAGGCCTTTGTTTGCCACGTCGGCTTCATCGCCGATGGTCTGCCCATCGTCGTGCCGACGAACTACGTGCGCGTCGGCGACAAACTATTTCTTCACGGCTCGGTCGCCAGCCGCCTGATGAAAACGCTCGCGAGCGGCGCGCCCTTTTGCCTCAGCGTGACGCTCCTCGACGGCATTGTGTGCGCACCCACCGCCACCGGCCACTCCGTCAACTACCGCTCCGTCGTAGTCATGGGCAAAGCCGAGCCCGTCGAAGGCGAAGCCGCCAAGCGCGCCGCCATGCGCGATTTCGTCGAATATGTAATTCGCGGCCGCTGGGCCACCGTGCATCCTCCCACTGAGCAGGAACTGAAAGGCACGATGGTCCTCACTGTGCCGCTCGTCGAAGCCTCCGCCAAGGTGCGCACCGGCTTCGCCGTGGATGACGGCAAGGACTATTCCTCGTCCGGCTGGACCGGCGTCATTCCCATGAAGTGGAAAGCGCAAACGCCTATACCGGACCCTCGCGGCAATCCCAGCAATCCGATTCCTCTAAATATCGCGAATTATTCGCGTCCGCAGTAGGCCGTGGTTCTATAATTTTCGTTGTCGCGCATTACTTGAAATTATTCTCAATTGTTTCGTGAGGTGAACTTTGCGGCTGGTTCTTCGCTCTTCGATCGTGCTCTCCATTTTGTTCGCACTCAGCGCGTGCGTCGGCACGTACGCGCAGACGCCCTCGAAAATACTGAGCAAAGACGACCTCCTTTTCCGCAAAGAGACTTACGTGGACAAGAAGGGCAACAAGATGCCCTATCGCCTCTATGTGCCTGTCGGCTACGACGCCAGCCAGAAATATCCGCTAATCCTCTGGCTTCACGGCGCAAATGGCCGCGGCTACGATAACAAACTGCAAATCTCCGGCGCCAACGAGCAGGGCACGCACATTTGGACGACTTCGGAGAACCAGGCGAAAATTCCTGCCTTCGTCCTGGCCCCGCAATGCCCGGAGGACCGTTACTGGACGGAGCCGGAGTTGAACGAAGTTACACCGCAGCTTCAATCGGCGCTGGATATCCTCGCCGCAGTGCAGAAGGAATTCTCCGTCGACCCGGATCGGATTTATCTCGCAGGTCAATCCATGGGCGGCATGGCTGTGTGGGTGCTGCTGCAAGCGCAACCCGATCGCTGGGCCGCCGGACTGGCGCTTTGCGCCTTCGACAATTTCACCAACGCCAAAGCCATCACGCGAATCCCGCTCTGGATCTTCCAGGGCGATTCGGACATGACCGTGCCGGTAGATCTCGTGCGCCAGATGGTAAAGGATTTGAAAAAATTAGGCGGGCAGCCGCGCTACTCCGAATACCACAAAGTCGGCCACGACGTCTGGGTGAAGGCCTTCGCCGAGCCAGACCTGGTTCCCTGGCTCGCCGCACAAAAGCGGGACGCAGTAGTGGCCGCGACAAAATAAAAGTTGGAAGATTGAAGAAGTCGCCGAACGCAAGCGCGGATTGGCTTGCCGTGCTACTTCTTCGCGCTGGAGCCGGCAAACGCCGTGGCCACACCAAGCGAAATCAGCATCCCGCCGGAAACATAGCGCTGCGTGCGCTGCCAACGCGCATTTCGATTCAACTGCCGCGCAACGGTTCCCGCGAACAACGCCCAGAGGCTGTCGCTCATGATCCCCATGCACGCGAAGAGCGTGCCAAGAAAGAGAATTTGCAACGCGACGTTTCCTCTGGAGGCATCCACGAATTGCGGAAGGAATGCGAAGAAAAACAGCGCGGTCTTCGGATTCAGGATATTAACGACAATGCCTTGCCCAAAAACGCGGCTCAGTTTAACGCGACGGGCTTCCTCCGCGGCATCGAAGGATTCTTCCGCGCGCAGTTTCTGCACTCCCAGATAAATCAGGTACGCCGCGCCAAGATATTTCGCCACGCTGAAGGCAGCCGCAGAAGACATCAGCAGCGCCGACAAGCCCACTGCAGCAGCGGCTACGTGAACGAACGTGCCCACGCCAATGCCGAGCGCTGAAACGAGTCCTGCGCTGCGGCCCAAACCGATGCTTCGGCTCGTCACGTAAAGCACAGCAGGGCCCGGTATCGCAAGCAGCACCATCGCTGCGCTGACGAAAAGTAGCAGTGACGAATGATTAGGGATCATATCCAGTGAGACGAACGTTTCAGGCGGCCGTGAGCAGCACCGGCTCTCCCTTTGTGATCACAATCGTGTGCTCGTAGTGCGCCGAGAGGCTGCCGTCCACGGTGCGGTAGGTCCAGCCGTCTTTGTCCAGCGAAACATCTCCCGTGCCCGCGGCGATGATCGGCTCAATCGTGATGACCAGGCCCTCGGTCAACTTGTGCTGCGCCGAATAATCAGCGTAGTTGGGCACCGACGGCGGCTCGTGAATGGTCCGCCCGATGCCGTGGCCGCCAAGCTCTTTGATGACGTGAAAGCCGCGGCGCCGCACTTCGCGCTCGACCGTTCGGCCAATGTCCTTCGTGCGGTTCCCCGCGCGTGCCGCGCCCAGAGCTTGCCGGAACGCGCGCTCCGCGCAATGCGCCAGCTCCCGCGCTTTGCTCTTTGGTGAAGACGTCGGCACTTCGATGCTCACCGCTGAATCCGTGTGATAACCATCCTTCTCCGCCGTAAGATCGAGCTTGACCAAATCCCCCGGTTGAATCACGCGATCCCCGGGAATCCCATGCACCACTTCATCGTTCACGCTAATGCAAACGTCCCAGGGAAATCCATACACCATCGGTGGCGAAGACCGCGCCCCATGCGCCGTCAGCACGCGCGAGCCAATCTCGCAAAGCTCCCCCGTCGTCACCCCCGCGCGCACTTCCGCCGCCATCGCCCGCAGCGCCTTCCCCACAATCATCCCGCAAGCCCGCAGCTTCTCAAATTGTTCCGGAGAGTCTATGGACATAGTCGAATTCTCCGTTGCGGCGAAAGCGGGGATGGGCCTTGAAATTCCGAAGCCATTCCTAACCTCCTCCCCCGTTTTCTGCAAGTGTTGATTCTAAACAACTTAAAATCCCCCTAAATCCTTTAAAATCAACACTTCGGCGAAGATTCGCAAGTGTTCATTCTAAAAGAGTTAAGCACACAGAGGGTGCGGGCGAGCGCAATTCAATTGCAGCCGCACCCGCCGCCGCAACAACTGCCTCCACTGCCGGAGAAGTCACCCGAAGACTTGGCCGCTGCGCCGTTGCTCGACCCATTCGCCGAGCTGAAAACGGAAAGCTGCAGCGCGTTCTTCTTCCCCGCGCACTTCGGGCAGGCAATCTCCTGCGTCTTATTCAGCACAATCTTCTCAAAGTGCGCCTGGCAATCCTCACAAATGTATTCGTAAATTGGCATTGTCCCAAGTTTTCCTTTACAAGAATTCCAAAAACTCATCAACAGTCATGCCAGCCTGGCGAATGATGCTTCGCAAAACGGGCACAGGCACATCAAACCGGTCATGCCGAGGGACCGTCACCCGCAGGTGCGGCTTGCCCGGATGCTTTAATTGCGCATGACTCCCGCTCTGGTGATGAATCTCAAACCCGGCCTTCTGCAACGCGCGCAACACCTCGCGCGGCTTGAGAATCGGGACACGCGGAGACATTACGCACTGAGCGCTACTCGGAGCTTTTCCTGAATGGTGCTGCCTTCATCCGGAATCCGCTCGCCATCTTTCTTGAGACCTTCAAGGTGACAGCGAATTGCATCGCGCGCCATTTCTCGCGCTTCCGCCAAGGTCCTGCCGTACGTGATCAAGCCCGGAAGCAGCGGCACCGTAACTTGGTATCCGGAAGCCTCCGCTTTGCTCTTGTGGCCTTTTCCACCGCCATTTCCAGCTGGCCCTGATCCCAATCCGACTGGTTCAAACACAACCGTAAAACTGTAATTGCGGGCCGCAATTTGTTGGGAAGCCTTCTCGCGGATTGAAACTCTCGCCATGTTGCAAGTCTATTCTCCGCCTGCAAAGGGGTCAATCACCTCGCCCGAAAAATGACAACCCCCGCACGAGGCGGGCGTTGTCATTAGGTCTGCGGAGTTGGACAGGATGCTTAGTCGCCGGCGACAGCTTCCGCTGCCTTTTCGGCAGCTGGTTTGTTTGCTGGAGCGCCGTTGCCGTTGGAATGACCGTTGCCGTTCGAGTGGCCGTTGCCGTTGCCAGCCGCGGGGGCGATGCTGATCGGTTTGCCCGCATTCGCAAAGTTAGCAGGTACAGCCTTCGCGATGTCGCTGACCGAGCCGATCTGCACGACTGTCGGCTGAGGCTTCTTCAGCACCAGCTCTTCATAGATCGCGCGAACCTTGGCCTGCTCTTCGTAGGCCTTCTTGCGGCGCGCGCGGTCTTCTTCGGCCGCGGTCACCGGAACGTCATGCTCCAGGTGGCGCACGCGAGCGGCATCGTCGGAATCAATCTTCAACGAATGCTCAAAGCTCTCGAGGTTGACGCTCTTCCCCTTGGCATAAATCTCATGCTTGCCGTGGTTCTTGTACCACTCGGCCACGGTCGCGTTCTTATGCATGTTTTCGATGATCTGCCGCCAGCCCACGCCGGTGTTGTACGCGCAGAAGGAAATCTCGCCCTGCTGCGTGGCGTAGGGAATGATGCACATTTCCGTGCGGCGGAAGTCATAGTTGAACAAATCCTGGAACCACATTCCCGCGATAAACAGGAAGTTCCAGGGATCGGTCTGCCGGCGCTTCATGGCGTCTTCGTACGTGCGCTCCGGAGAAGTCCGGCCGTACTTCTTCTCCGAGCCCTTGGTCAGCGCCCAGGTCTTGTCAAACTTCTTGAAGAGGTCATACAGCTTCAGCCCCTTCGGCCCGCGGAACGGGTGATAGTTCTTCAAGAGAGCCATGGCCATCATGAAGTTCGAAAAATTCTTGCCGCGAGCGGCGTCGGTGATGTCGGTGACATCTTTCGTGAGCTGTACCGCATCCAGGAACCGCGGAACGGGAGCCCATTCCTTCGTCTCTTTGTTGATCATCAGCGCCGTGCCCACGCCGCAATTCGGATGGCAGCCGCAAGAGAGCGAACCCCATTGCGAGTCCTGCCCCTTGACCATGTCCGAGAATCCGGCGAAGGTGCTGATAAACGAAATCGGGAACCAGTCGCGCGTCGGCTCGACCTTGCCCACCTGGTTGCTGACGTCCTTCGCCAGATGCGAAAGCGTGTAGCGCTGGCGCAGGCGGCGTTCCGGAGTGATGTCTTCATCGCGGCCGGTAAACGAAACCGGCTGGAAGCTGACAAACGCGATTTTCTTGGGGTTCTCCATCGCAAACTTCACGACCGTGCCCACCTGATCGTTGTTCACGTTATTGACGATGGTCACCACCAACACGATTTCGATGCCTGCTTCGTGCATGTTTTCGATGGCGCGCAGCTTCACGTCAAACAAGTTGCCGATCTGGCGGTGGCTGTTGGCGTCGTTGCCGATGCCGTCGAACTGCAGGTACGCATAGCGCATGCCCGCGTCGAAGGCCCTCTTGCAAAACTCCTTGCTCTTGGCAAACTCGATGCCGTTGGTCGCGGCCTGCACGCTGTTGTAGCCGATCTTTCGCGCGTAGGCGACCGCATCAAAGAAGTACGGGCTCATGGTCGGCTCGCCGCCGCTGAACTGCACGGACATCTGGCGGCGCGGCTTGATCTTAAGCGCGTTGTCCAGGATTTCCTTGACCTCTTCCCAGCCCAACTCGTGCACGTACCCGACCTGGTTGGCGTCCATGAAGCAGGGATCGCACATCATGTTGCAGCGATTGGTCAGGTCCACGGTGAGCACCGAACCGCGGCCGTAGCGAACCGTCGAAGAGCCATGCTTGTGCAGGTCTTCGTCATTGTGCGCGGGAATATCGCGGCCGGGATACTGGCGTTCGATCCAGCTCAGCCACTTGGAATCCACCGCCATCATGTCTTCATAGTGGCCGTGGAGCGGGCAATCCTTCACCATCCACACTTGGCCGTCACGCTCGATGATCTGCGCCTTGATCTCGCCGACCTTCTCGCTCATCAGGTCGCGCCAATCTTTTTTGCCTGCGATAATCGCTTCGCGCGCTTCCTTCACGCACGCAGGGCAAAGAGAATCGGTCTGCCGCGGGAAGCCCAGCGTCGGCTTGGTCTTCTCCCAGGACTTGAGCAGCGGCTTGTCCGACCACTGCGGTGTGACGGACGGATTCGGATTGCGCTTGTTGAAATACTGGATCGCGTTGAACGTGATTCCAGCAGTCTTACAAACCACCCAATCAAACGTTCTCGCGATTTGCGTGCCTACTTGATTCGGCATAAACCTCTATCCTCCACGATCGAAAGGTACGACTTACTTGGCCCTTGTTTGGATTCAGCCCGCCCAACCGTTGGATACAAAGCCCAAACGATTGCCCCCGGGCTCACACATTCGATGCATCAAACCGTACCACGGCTACTAGGTACGTCCAATAAGTCTTTGAACACCTATAGTTTGAAGGTTACCGGGGGCGGAAGCCAGTATCTTGCACCGAACGGTCGAAATTGGGGGTCGAACGGTAAAAAGGGGGTACCCAACGGGCATTTTCCGGCCCCCAGGAGGGGGTTACTCCTAGTGCGAAAGGCCTGCAAGTTTTCCCGTTTTGGATACAGGTCGGACGCTCGTCGGCTATTCGTTGAGGGTAGGACGCAGCACCGCGACCACAAAATGCGCGAAATGCGATGCCCCTTCGTCCAGTTGCAGCCAGCGCACTACGCAATGATCGGCCAGATACTTCGCCACGCGCGTCTCCGGAATTCCCAGATGTTCGGCGAGTTGCGGCTTGATGGAATCCACGCCGCGCCGGCTCGATCCGCCGCGCAAAAGATTGCCAATCGCAATGCGCAGCGTCTGGCACGCTTCCACGTAGTAGTAGCTCGTCAAGTCCGAATCCGTCAGCACGAAGACGCCCGGCCCCACCGGCGCCGTATCCGCATCGTTGAGGCTCACCGGCGGGCAGGTCAGCAGCCGGCGGAATTGCATCTCCAACAATGACAGCCGCGAGGAGAGTCCCGGATCCCCATAGCGCCCCTTGACGCTCGGGCCACCCGGCTCTCCCACCGCTTCGACCGGCAAGGTGGGAATCGCACGACTGTGCGTCACCCGCGGAGCTGTTGGCTCTACTTCCGGTTCATTGAAAACCGCTGGCGGCAGACCGCGTCGTGGCACAGGCGCTTCCGCGGATCGCTGCGCGGGAGCGCTCGCCGGCTCTTTCGCAATTCCGCCCTTGCGCCGGTTGCGGCCTCCGCGACGGCCGCGACGATGGCGCTTCCGCTCAAGCTCCGTTGGCGCCGCCGCATCCGGCGAAGCCTCCGTGGCCTGTTGCACTTCGCTCGTCAGCGCGACCACAGACTCCAGCGCTTCCGCATTCTGTTCGAACGGCAAGCCTGCCTCCGGCGCCGTAACTGACGGGGACGTCAAAGTAAAGCCGTCGTTTTGTGTGATGGCAGTCTCCAAAGGCAGCTCTCCCGGAACGCCGCCCAGCCGCACCGCGGCTTCTTGCGCCTTGGTCTTCCAATCGGCGCGACGAAATCGTTCCGCCGCGGAGAAATACCATTTCGCTGCTTCGGCGTTCTGCCCCGAGGTTTCAAAATATTTCGCGAGTTCGAACGCCACCATGGCATCCCGCGTTTTCAGATAAAGATTCGAAAGCTGTCCCGCGGGATCCTTGCTCGTTCTTGCGCGGCGTATACGTGCGGTGATCTGTTTCCAGTCGGCCATAACCTTGGCTGGCATTGTAGCAGCGGAACGCGGCCTCGGCCAGCAGTGTCCCTTCGCTTTCGCCGGCTGCAACATTTCTTGTCTCTTTGGTGTTTACCGATTGACTGTCCGGCGCGTACTCAGTATTCTTGCTTCGGCCCTCTTGGAGGCGGTAATGGCGCGTTCGCGCGTTCACTGCTTAGCACTAACTCGAAGTGTTCTCGCATCCTTCGTCTCATTCACATTCTTGCTGGCGCCGCTCTACGGCGCTCCCTCCGCTTCCCTCGGGACGATTGTCTACGCGAATCGCGCGCACGTTGGCGCGGCCCAGGCATCCGTTGGCGCAACGGTTTTTGGCGGCGACCGCCTGAGCACCGAGCAGCCCGGCAGCGTTCAAGTCCGCGTTGGCGCCGCCCGTCTGCTCCTCTCCAGCGCCAGCAGCGCAACATTCATCGAGGACGTAAGTCCCGCGGCTAAGCTCACCATCGGCTCCGCAACATTTTCCACCGCCAATTCGAAAGCCTTCGCTTTGCACGTGGCTTCCGCCGTCGTTCGCCCGAATGTGGACGAACCCACCATCGGCCAAGTCACGCTCTTGGGCCCCAAAGAGTTGGTCGTAAAGTGCACGCGCGGTTCCCTTTTGTTCGCCGTGGATGATGATGTGCGCGTGATCCCAGAAGGCGCCGCCTATCACGTTTATCTTGATCCTCAGGGCCCGCAGGGAGCTGGCACCAAGGGTTACGGCGGACCACCAATCAAAGCCGCCAAGAGCAAATTCATCTGGTACGCCATCGGCGTCACCGCTCTGGTAACGTTCTTCGCCGTCCAGGAAGCTCTCGAAAGCCCCGACCGCCCGTAGTCAGCGCTCAGTCTAGTTTGTTTTGAATCTGCAAAGATCCGCTCAGGCTTTTCTTTCACTCCGCCTAGTGAATTGAAAACTTCACCGGCGCCACCGCCGCTGCCGCTTCCGGATTGTAGTAATCGTAGAGCTTTGACGCCGCGCTCGACGCTTCCATCCGGTAACGCAGCCGGAAGTCAAACGTAAAGCTCGTTCCTCCCGCCTGCGGCCATAGGTAGAACACCACTCGGTCCGGCTGTACTTCATAGCTGCCCGCTCTGCCGTCCTCCAGCGAGGCGCGATCCACCTCCGCTCCCGGCGGCAAGCCAACTTCGCCGAGCATCATTCCGTATCCTTTGAATCCAACGCGCTCCGCTTCCACCTTGCAATGAATTGTCTCGCCCACTTTGGCTTCCAGATGGTCATACTGCACTTTCCAGCGCAGCGCGCGATTCTCGCCGCCAAGCAGGTTTTCCTCGTTTGTCGCGGAAGACTTCCCCCACGGCACATAATAATTGGTGAAGACCATCGCGTTCATTGCTCCCGCATTCGCGCCCGTCGCGATTTCAATCTTGTTTTCTCCTTTGGACAGCGCGTTCCCCAGCGGCACCGTGAGCGGGCCCGTCGCTTCCTTCGGATCGGGTAGCGATATCGTTTTCAAGACTCGCCCGTTCACTTTGATCGCCGCTTGCGTCGCGCCCGCCGCATCCGCGCCCGCAGGCATCGCCGCAGTCATCGCTTCCAGCACGTTTTCCGTGGCCTGCGTCGAATACCACACCGCGTAGCGATCCTTATGCGACAGCAAATACTGCAAGCCCCGCCCAACCATCTCCTGCAAATCACGGTCTGCATGCACCGCATCCATTTTCGTCAACGCCTCCACCGCCAGCGCCGTCGTCTCCAGCCGCCCGGTGTTTCCCCATCCGTAGAATGGCGAAGTGTTCGCTTCCAGGTTCCAGTACATCGCGTCGCCCTCGCGGTGCCCCAATTGTTCCAGCAGTGCCCGCGCGTTCGCGATGTGCTCGCTCCTCCTGCCCGCCACTGCGGCCAGCGCGTAGTTCCCAACCAGATACGCATCGTTCCACGAGTCGATTCTCTCCTCCAGAAAATGAAGCGCCGCATCCACCGCCGCGCGCAACTGCTTTTGTTGCTTTTCCTTCTCTTCCTTGCTGATCGAATTGTCCGCCGCGCCGATATCCGTTCCCGCCAGCGTCCGCGCGATGTACGCCGTCGAATTCGCGTCTTCCATTTCCTTCTGCAAATCCCAGCGGTACATTCCCCACACCCCGGGCCGTATTTGGTGCGCCAGCAAATACTCGCGCAACCTCCGCCGCACGGTTTCGTCCACGGGCACAAACTCGCGCGCCGCGCTCAAGAATCGCAGCGCATACGCCGTCAGCGCCGGGCTCGCCTGCCACTTGTACCAATAGCCCATCCCGCCATCGAGATTCTGCATCTCCGTGATCTTTCGAACGCCCTCCTGTACCGCCGCGCGCGCTTGCAACGCCAGGGCCGACCGCGGATTCCCGCTCCCCGGCTTGTCCTGCCCCGCCTTTTTCAATAGCTCCAGCGCCATCAAGCTCACATACGCCGTGGACGTCACCTGCTCCGCGCAGCCCGCCGGCCGCATCCCAATTCCATCCATCGCGTCCAGCACATGCGCCATCAAGTTCGGATAGATGCGCAGCTCCGCCTCCATCGAGCCGCCCATCGCCTCCGCCGGAACAGGCACTCGTATCGTGTTCGTCGCTGCCGAGAGCAGCCGGCTGGTCAGGAACGAAATCTCCTGTCCATTCGGATGAACCAGCAGCTCGCGCTCCACCGCATCCCCCGTGGCACCATTCCGCGCCGTTACCCGCTGTTTCGCTTCCTTCGTGCTGTGAATTGCCCGGTACGTGAACACCGCGCTCGCGTCGCCGCCAGCCGCAACCGTCAGCTTCTGCTGCGCGGCCCCCAGATTCATAAACCACGGCTTCGGCTGCAGTTCCGCGACAATCGTTTGCTCCTTCTCCAGGTAATTCCGCACCACCATCGGCTGGCTGATCTGGTCCCCCTCCGTCAGCACTTTCGGCGGATCGCTTTCCACAAAAAACGGCTGGAAGCTCTGCAGCTCTTTTTCCGCCACGCCAACTTGCCCGCCCACCGTGGACGCAATCACCGACATCTTCCACGCCGTGATGTTGTCTCCCATCGGGAAGCGAATGTGCGCGTGTCCGCTTGGGTCGGTGATCACTTCCGGCCGCCACACCAGCGTCTCCGGAAAATATTTCCGCAGCTTCGGCGTGAACAGCGGCTTCTCGGCGCCTTGTGAATCAGCTCCTTGTTTCTCGCGCGCTTGCAGAGGCAATGACGTGATGTCCCGACCTGTTATCATCGCTGAGCTTGTCTGAATCGAGTCCGCCGCTGTTGCCTCCACCATCACCGACTCCGCTACATTCCCCAACTGCAGCGCGAAATTTACTTTCGTCGTTCCGCCCGCTTGCACCGGCACCCGCAGCACCGTGCTCGTCCTGAATCCGCTCATCCAGCACTTCAAGTCATAAATTCCCGCCGGCAAATTGGACAATCCGTAGGTCCCCGTAGCATCGCTATCCGCCGTGTATTCCACCCCGGCTTCGGACTCCGCCGTGACCGTTGCATTCGCCACCGCCGCTCCCGAAGGATCAGTGACCGTACCCGTGATGGCTCCGCGTCCGTCCGCCAGCGGCTTTTGTTCCTTCGTCGGCATCGCGCGAATATCTTTGCTGCTGCGTTCCGCCGTCACGCGATTGAATTCCGCCACCGCAAACGCTCGGCTAGCGTCGTTCACCGCGCCATCACCATGGCTCAGCACCGTCACATACTCGATCTCTTGCGTCACCGGCGTGACCTGTGTCCCCGAGCGCGTTTCTCCGGCGGCATCCGTGTAAGTGCGCACGTCCACGCGGTCGGCATACCGGCTCTGCTTGCTGAACGCAAAGTAGTAAGGACGTCCCCACGGATCGGTCAACTGTTCCGTGGTGAGTTTTGCCCGCGCCAGCACGGGCTTCAGTTCTTCGTCGTTTGTCGGAAAGATTTTCGTCAGCGTGTAGTGTTCCGCCAGCGCGCGCGAAAGCGCTTCGCTCTCTTTCGTAAAATACTGCACGCTGGTCGTCCACTCCGGCACGTCATCCCAGGAACGCCGCGCCTTCGTATCGAAAACTCCATCCGGCCCCGCGCTACTCACCAGGATCTGGTATTGGTTTCGAGCGATGCCAAACTCATAGCGATACGAATTCCCCCAGGGATCGCGCAGCGCATCCAGGTCCACTCCGCGTTTTTGCATCTCCTCTCGAAGCGTCCCGTAATCCCGGATGTATTTTCCTGATCCCTCGGCGTACTCTCTAGCGGCAACGTTAATCGCCCTTCCCGTTTTTCCGAAGTACGCCCATTCGAAATGATCCGCGGCAAAGTCGTCCGCCGTCCCCGCTTTCTTGTCCACTCCGTTGCTCATCAACTGCAGCACGCTCTTCGGCCCCGCCACGGAGAACACCGTTCGAAACGCCACTCCCCACGGATCGCGCACTGCATCAAACTCCATTCCCGCCGCTTTCAGCGCGGCCCGCACCTCCGCTTCGTCCCGCGGATATTCTCCGTGCCCTTCGGCCCACGCCACCAATGCCTTGCGCGTATCCTTCAGCTCGCTTTGTAGTTCAGCGGCGAATTCCGTGGTTGCCCCCGCTCCATCCCATCCCGACGCGACAAATCCTTCGCTCGCGCCCCACCAGAGCCCGGGCTGCGAACGCACCATGGCCTCTGCCACCAGATCCAAATCTTCCGGGAACGCCTTGCTCGCATCTAGGCCCAGCAAATCCCGGTAGCTGACCCCTCCGATGCTTTGCCGATAATAAAAATCGAGATAGTCAAACACAGAGAATCCGTAGCCGCCCCCGCCTCCGAATTCCTCGTCGGTCCGCACGCGCTCCGCCACCGCGCGATCGTAAACCAGCACCCCCAGCGCGCTTTCCGCCGGCTTTCCGTCCGGCGCGGAAACGTCCAACTCGCTCGAAACCATTTCACCGGGGTTGAACACCGTTTTCTTCATCCCCACCTTCACATTCAATTCTTCCTTCGCGGGAAAAAGCACCCGCACGTTGTCGCTAAGCGACCGATCTCCACCTTTCTCTGCCGTCAGGCAGTAGGCCGAAACGCGGATTTCTCCGTGGAATCGCGGTTCGAACGGAATCTTGATCGTTCCCCGCCCCGCGTCCAATTTCGCCGTCACCGATCGCAGGAACCCGTCCTTGCTCCACGCGCTTACGATCGCTTCATCCGATTTCGAATTGGTTTCAATGTTTACTTCGATGGCGTCACCCGGGTGATACAGCGTGCGGTCTGTCCGCACGCGAATATACTCCCCGGCCGGATCGGCGCTGACCTCCTCACTGATCGCTCCGTGCAGCCCATCCTTGTCTCTCGCTTCCAGTTCCAGCTTGGCGTTCCGCGAGATGGGCTGATTCGTCGACGCGTAGTAATTCCCATACGAGCGCCAGCGTCCGTGGCTCTCGAGAATCAGCTCTTTCGGGAGCGGCCCAATCTCCGCTCGTCCGACTCCGAAACGGTTGGTGTGAAAATGCCCGAGCACCGTTTTCTTTATCTCGTCGTACTGATTGCCGCCTTCATTTTCCTCGATGGGCATCGCCGCGTTGATCTCTCCCTCTGTGGACGCCGGCGTCCCATCCGCATAAGAAGTCGTCACGTAGAGAGTGGTATTGCCTTCGTTCAAAATCCCGCCGGGATTCAGCAGATACACGTGAATCGGCTGCCCAGTCATCCGCACCTGAAACCGCCGCTGCTCCGTTCGCCCCGTGGACGCGTCCGTCAAGTACGCCGCCAGCGTCACATCCTGAAATTGTTGATAATTCGTTTCCTGGAAATTCTTGAATTCTTCGCTCAGATCGATCTTCGCGTGGTAGCGCCCCTCGCCATCCAATTCCCCCGCGACTTCCCCAGATTCCTCGGCGTCCCATTTCTGGTCTTTGTAGTTCCACTGCCGGCCCTGCTGCTTCACCACCCTCACTTTTCCGTGTTCCACCGGCTTTCCAAATAAGTAGTCCGCGTGCACATCCACGATGGGATTCTGCCCCGGCAAGTAATAAGGATGGTCGGGCTCCACTTTCACTTCGTACGTCGGCAGCTCGTACCGGCTCACCCGCACGGTGCTTTGCGCTGTCAACAGGCTGCTGTAATCGTCTTTTTCCGTTTCCAGCTTTGCGGTCAGCGTCTGCTGACCCAATTGAAGTAGATTTGGAATTTCCCAATCCGCGGTGGCAATCCCGAAGGCCGACGTCGTCACCTTCTTGTGAAATTGCTCTTGCCCCTCCTCATCCTCGATCGCCACATCAATTTTCTTCCCCGGCAGCGCCCGCTTGTCCGGCCCGAAGGCCATCATCCGCACATGCACGGTCTGCCCCCGCTGGTACAGCGGCTTGTCCGTGCTCATCGTGATGCGCGACGGAGGCGCCTCGGGAAACTCAAACTTGATGGATGCTTCTTCGCTGAACTCGCCGCGAACGACCGTCGCGGTCACCTCGCCATCGTCGTCCGGCTTCTTGGGCAATTCGAACGTGACCGTCGCATTGCCGTCCTCGTCCGTCGTGACTTTTCGTTTTACCGCCTTATCCTCGTCGTTCCCGATTTCCATCGTTACTTGCACCGTCTGCTTCGCCAGCGGCCGTCCCTGCGGCGAACTCAGCACGCGGATTCGCACCGGGTACTGCGTTCCCGGCTCCACTTTTTCCGCCGCCGCCATTCGAATCTCGAACCCGTCCTGAATCGCTCGCCCGAATTGCACCAATCCGCCCGTCACCCGCAGTCCGGACTCCGCATTCGGAAAAAACACATACAGCAACCGGTCCCAACCCAGTACCGAAGGAAAATTGCTCGGCAATTTGGCCGCATGCCAATCGAATTTCTCCACCGTCTCTCCCGGCTGCTCCACAAACGTCCCCGAAGTTGACGCCACCACCCAATCGTTCTGATCCAACAGTTCGATCGCAAACGTTCCCGAAACCGCTTTGTCCGTAGGGTTGAAGACCGCAAATTCGAGCACCGGGCTGGGCAACAGGTGAAACTTTAGTTTTTCCTCGTCCACGCGCAAGGAGTTGGTTGCCTTTTCCTGCGCACACGCCGCTCCCGCGATCAGGCCTAACACAACCGCCGCCACAATCCATTTTCGAATAGTGATCATCGGACTCTCCGCCACAGGTTTTCTCCGACCAGCGTACCAGCCCGCCGCCGCTTCGCGGCAGGCTGTTCCCCATCCGCCAGTAAGCACACCGCCACACCGCGTTTCGCAACCTCTTGCGAGCGCCCGCACCTCATATTTTCGATTGGAGATTCTTCGACCCGGGATGGATTAAAAACTTGGATGCAAGTTTTAAGAAGGCGTAGGTATGGAAGAGCTAATTTTTGTCGCCCCCAGGCGGGGACGATCTCTTTTCCAATTTCGTAGAACTATCTTCCGACTGTCGTTCTTACAAAGTGGCGATGACTTCGATTTCAACGAGGGCGTCTTTCGGGAGGCGCGAAACCTGCACGGTCGAGCGCGCCGGCGGGGCGATCGTGAAATACCGGCTGTACACTTCGTTCATGGTCGCAAAGTCGCTCATGTCCTTCAGGAAAACCGTGGTCTTCACCACGTGATTCAGATTCGAACCCGCCGCTTCCACAATTCCCTTCACGTTTTCCAGCACCCGCTCGGTTTGCTGGCGGATTTCGCCCGCCACCATCTCGCCCGTTTTCGGATCGAGCGCCACCTGCCCGGACACATACAGAAAATTATTCGCGCGAACTGCCTGGGAATAGGGCCCGATGGGCTTCGGTCCGCGATCCGTCAAGACGGTTTGCTTCATACGATGATCTCCTCCGAGTTCTGGGCCGTGGCAACGGCAATTTCTTCCATGCACAGACAACGCAGCATCCACAAACCTTCACTGCGTGTGCAAAAACGCATTCAACACAACTTGATTGTAGCGAGGAATCGTGTCGAAACAAAATCAGCGCGTGAATTGGCTGCACAGCAGCGTGCCGTTTTCAAGCATGCGAATCGGTCAGCGCGATCGCCGCCCGTGCGTTCGAACGAAGCCCGTATTCGAATGATTGCGCGCAGCCTCGCGCAACGCCGCTTCCTTATCCGCCTGCGCGTCCGTCATTCCTGCGTTGACTTGCTCCATAATCTGTTTTTCCGTCAGCCCCGTATTTTTCAGCCGCCCGATTTCCGCGCTGCTCATGGTCGTGAGCCCCTTCAGCCGCCGGTGCAAAATCGTATCCACCGACGCATCGGAAAGCCCCACCAGCCGCAGCATGACGGCGTCTCCGCTAATCACATCGAGCAAATCAATTCTCGCAATCTCCAGAACCTGCGACTCCGAATATCCAGCGTGAACGAGGTTCACCGCGGAATCCGCGCTGCTGAAAAGATGCTGACGTGCGCGCGCATCGGTAACCATCGTTACGCAAGCCTCGTCACTCATTCCTGCCTGTTTTAACTTCACGATCTGCGTGACTTCCGCGTCCGACGTGTTCAACGTTTTGAGCTGCTCGACGCTACTAGACCACATGCCCACCTGATCGAGCGGGCGATAATCCGTGAGCGGATGCTGATGGCATCCGCCCATGCGGAGGACAAGCACACCGAGAAGCAAGAGCGAGTTGCGCATGATTCCATTGTATCGAGAGCAATCGCCACCGCTTGGAGGTGTGTTTTCGGAGATACCCGGCGAAAGGACAGGTACGAATCGTCAGGCCAACTGGGGCCAGGTCGTGCGAAGTCAGGTTCGGACAGGCGCGGCCGGAATGGAAAAAAAAACGGAATGCCTTATTGGCCGGCTTGGAAGACGCGCTCGACGCCGTACACGCCGGAGATTTTTCTAATGTTAACGAGAATGGTTTCGAGCTGGCGCCGGTCGGCAATTTCGAGATTGGCGTCAATGCGCGCGTTCAGCTTGTCCGGGCGGCTTTCCAGATTGTGGATATTCGAGCCGGCGCTGCTGATGACCGCGGTAATATCAGCGAGCAAGCCGGCGCGGTCCTTGGCGCGAATCGACAGTTGCACGGGGAAGGTGGCCGATCCTTCGCCGCCCCACTCGACAGCGATGCGCCGTTCCGTCTGATACATGAGGCTCTGCACGTTGGGGCAGGTGCGCGTGTGCACGGCGACGCCGCGGCCGCGCGTGATGTAGCCGATAATTTCGTCGCCCGGAATCGGGTTGCAACACTTGGCCCTATACACCAGCAGGTCGTCATGGCCCTTGACGATTAGCGGGGCTTCGCCAAAACCCAGCATGCGCTTGACGGTTTTGACCAGCGTCGGCTTCGTATCTACGACTTCGGGCTCGGCTGCCTTGGCCGGTTCGCCGAGGACGCGCGTGAGCACCTGGCGTGCGGAGTATTTTCCAAAGCCGACGGCGGCATACAGATCTTCAATCTTGGAAAGGCCGTAGTCGGTGGTGAGTTTGAGCATGTCCGCTTCAGGGATTTTCTTCAAACTGCGGCCGAAGTGCCGCGCTTCGTTTTCGAGCAGGCGCTTACCCATTTCGGTGGCTTCTTCGCGCTCCTGCTCGTTGATCCAGTGACGAATTTTGCTTTTGGCGTGCGATGACTTCACGAAGCTCAGCCAGTCGTGGCTGGGCCGGTGGCCTTTCTGCGTGAGAATTTCGACCACGTCGCCGCTGGTGATCTCATGCCGCAGTGAAACCATCTGCCCATTCACTTTCGCGCCCACGCACTGATGCCCGACTTCGGTGTGCACCAGGTACGCAAAATCCACAGGAGTGGCGCCGCGCGGAAGTTCCATCACGCGGCCTTTCGGCGTGAACGCGTACACTTCCAGCGGCGCGAGATCGATTTTGAGTGTGGATAGAAATTCGCCCGGCTCTTGCAGTTCCTGCGACCATTCAATCAACTGCCGCATCCAGGTGATGCGCTGGTCGTCGTCTTCGGACGCGGGCTTGCCGGATTTGTATTTCCAGTGTGCCGCCACGCCTTCTTCCGCGATGCGGTGCATTTCCTGCGTACGGATTTGCACTTCGAAGGCCTGGCCGCCATGCAACACCGTGGTGTGCAGCGACTGGTACAGATTCGGTCGCGGCATCGCTATGTAATCCTTGAAGCGCCCGGGCACTGGCCGCCAAATGTGGTGGACCACGCCGAGCGCCGCGTAGCAGTTGCGCTCGGAATCCGTGATGACGCGCACGGCGAGCAGATCGTAGATCTGCTCAAGTCCGCTATCCTGGCGCACGGTTTTTTGATGCAACGAATACAGGCTCTTCACACGCTTTTCGAGTTCCGCGGGAATACCGGCCTCAACGAGCTTCGTCTGAATGGTGGCTTGCACTTCCTCGAGAAATTTCTTGTGAACTGCCTCCTTATCGCTGACTTCCTTTTGCAGCGCAAGGAACGATTCGGGCTCGAGATAGCGGAATGCTAGATCTTCCAGCTCGCCGCGCACCACGCCCATTCCCAGGCGGTGCGCGATGGGCGCGTAAATCTCCAGCGTCTCCCGCGCGATTTTCTGCTGCTTGGCGGGCTCGAGGTATTCGAGCGTGCGCATGTTGTGCAGCCGGTCGGCCAGCTTGACGAGGACCACGCGGACGTCATGCACCATCGCCAGAAGCATTTTGCGAACGGTTTCCGCCTGGCGCGTTTCCGGCGCCATCATGTTCAGGCGGCCGATTTTCGTGACGCCCTGGACGAGATGCGCAACTTCCGCGCCGAAACGCTCCTCAATACGCGAGACGGGATATTCCGTGTCTTCTATGGCGTCGTGAAGCAGCGCCGCGGTCAGCGTGGTGGCATCGAGGCGCATGTCGGCGAGAATGTGCGCGACTTCGAGAAGATGCGAGAGATACGGTTCGCCGGATTGCCGGAACTGCGCGCGGTGCCGCTCGGTGGCGATCTCGTAGGCCCGGCGAACCATCCAGGGATCTTCGGAGGGGCGGTTCTTGCGCAGCTTTTCGAGGAGTTCCTCGAAGCGCGAGTTGAGCTGGCGCACCGCGCGATCGCGGTCAAAGCTCAGCGGGATTTTGTCCGGCGACGGCATATCCTAGTTTACGCCTGAAGCGCTCCTCCCGCGAATCAACCTTCTACTCACCGTCGATATAAGGCAGGTCAGGCAGCGTTTCTTCTGATTTCCTTAATCCCATGTCCAAGATGCCGCCGCAGAAGCGTCCTCAGGGTCACGCCATCGGCGTATCCCACGCGCGCAGCAATCTCTTCCACACTCTCGGCGGTCGTCTTCAGCAGATGCACGGCGCGCTCCACACGCAGCTCCTGGAAATACGAAAGTGGCGACTTCCCCAGCACGGATTGCATGCGCCGGGCCAAGGTTCTCTTGCTTGAACCGGCTGCTGCGGCGGCATCGTCCAGGGAAAAGCCATACGTCAGCCGGCCTCGCGCCCAGCGCTCGAACCGCTCGACCAACGGATCCGAGTGCGCCAAATGATCGGTAAGGCTGTAGGCAGACTGCGACGGCCGCGAATCCACAACCAGGTACTTCGCGGTCAACGCGGCAAGTCTCGGGCTTTTCTGCCGGATCAGCCAGAGGGCCAGGTCCATGTGGCTTAGCGCGGCTCCCGCCGTGACGAATTTCCCGGATTTTACGATCATTCGCGATTCATCCAGCCGCACCTTCGGATATCTCTGGCGAAAGAAGGGACCCAGCCACCAAGTTGTTGTCGAGTCCTGGTTATCGAGCAGTCCGGACTCCGCCAGAACAAATGTCCCGATACACGCAGCCGCGGTGCCTGCGCCTCGCTCCGACCAGGAGCGTAGCGTCTGCGCTGCGTCGCTCACATCGGCCCTCGCCAGCGCCGCCTGCAGCGGACCTGGCATCTTGAATCCGATCGCGGGAACCACCACCCAATCGGGAACCACCCTCAGTGGGGCCCCAGCGACGGGAACGGTCAACCCTTGCGAAGTTTTGACCGCCTTACGCATTCCGACAATTGTGACGTTGAAGCGCGGCGAGGTCAGCCCAGACATTTCCGCGAGCTCATTCGCCGTCTGAAACGCGTCCAACACCGTCGCCAAGCCGGTGTCAAAAACTCCATCCAGCGCCAGCACGAAAACCTTCATGGCAAATATGATATCATCTTTGGCGATCTTGCCAATGGCCTTTTCGCCGTGGCAAGAGCTATGCTGCGTCGTCTGGAATGGATTCACTCAAGGAGAAAACCGATGTATACCGTCGCATTGTTCGTCCGTTTGGAAGCTAAAGCCGGCGAAGAAAACGAAGTAGCCAAGTTCCTGGAAGCGGGGCTGGCCATGGCCAACCAAGAAGTCACCACGCCGATCTGGTTCGCCCTGCGATTGGGCCCCACAACCTTTGGCATCTTCGACGCCTTCACCGACGAAAGCGGTCGCCAAGCCCACCTGAATGGCCCCATCGCCAAAGCGCTCATGGCCAAAGCGCCCGAACTGTTCTCCAAACCGCCGGCCATCGAACGCGTGGATGTCCTTGGCGCAAAACTTCCGAAATAATGGGCTCGTCATATCCGCATGAATCCCGCCTGCCGGGCGGCTACCAACGTCGAGGGTGCTCCGTTCGTGCGCAGCGTGAGTGGGGGCTTTCGGTTCTCTATCTTTCAATTTCTGTTTTCTAACCTTCGGCTCGTGCGTGCGGAGAATTAGAAGAAGAGTTCGGGAGAGATGTGGAAGCGGCGGCTGAGACGCTTGATGTGGTCTTTGTTGAGATTGCGTTTGCCATTCAGGACTTCGGAGACAATGCTGGGAGTGCCGAAGACAATCGGCCAGGTCCTTTTGAAGGAGGCCATGCTGGTCGATGAGGAATTGGAGAACTTCGAGGGGCTTGGCGCGCGGCAATGCATAGTTGCGGGACTCGAAATCCTCGATCAAGAGGGTCAAGAGCCCGGCAAGCTCCTTCTCGGCAGAAGTGAGCTTCTTGCTGCG
The DNA here is from genome assembly GCA_013289835.1 of Acidobacteriota bacterium. Classification (GTDB taxonomy): domain Bacteria; phylum Acidobacteriota; class Terriglobia; order Acidiferrales; family UBA7541; genus Acidiferrum. The sequence goes on from JABCZG010000019.1 coordinate 89,848, forward strand.
GCGGTCCAGTTCGTAGGGAAATTTCTTGAGGAGCTCGATGTATTCGAGGCTGGCGGTAAGAGTGCTCATTCTTTCCAGCCTCTCGTGCTGCACTTGGCGTGGCGCGTTGAACAGTGCTAAGGAAATGTCGGGCAGGTGCGGGTGCTCCGAGCGGTTCTGCGGAAATGCTCAGGCGAAGGCGAGGCGGCCGCGCGGCGCCGGGATGGGCCGGCCGAGTTCCTTGGCGGTTTCGATCCATTCCTGAATGATGACCTCAACGTTGGCAAGAGCTTCCTTGTAGGTCTTTCCGTCGGCGGCACAGCCCGGGAGCTCCGGTACTTCAGCGATAAAGGCCTCGTCCGCCTGACTCCAATAGATGATGATCTCGTATCTAGGCATCGGCTTCTCCGGCCAAGCGATAGTTGATTATAACATTCCAGACCTGTTTCACCTGATAGGGTTTGCACTTCCCAGAGTGCGATTGCAAGTTAAGGATCTCGGCAACGCCGTCGCGAAAGAAGATATGGCGGCTCCCCTTGGTGCGCTCACGAAACCCAAGCCGCTTTAGAAGTTGCACCATGCCGGAAAAGGGAATGTTTGCGTCAGAGTCGCCTCTCAGAATTTGGTCGAGGAGTTTGTTCGCAGGTGCCATGTTGAAGAGGAGTGCTGAAGCGTAACGAAAGGCTCCAACCGATGGCAAGCTTCGCGAGAGTTTAGCGAATAAAAAGCAAGCTGCGCGCAGCGATCAGGACGGTTGCGAGGGCTGCTCGGCGCGCTTTTGCTTTATTTCCTTGACCTTGTCGATGAGGTCGTCGGCCTGTTTCTGGAGCGAGGCGCGTTCTTCGGCGCTCTCCACCATATCGGCCTTGCGGCGATAGAGCAGGTTGAGATAGGCCATGGCGTCGTCGTAATCGGGACGGATCTGAATGGCTTTCTGCAAATCGGCGATGCCTTCGTCAACCATGGGGCCGTATTTAGCGGCGTAGTCCGTGCGCACCGCGGCCGGAAGCGGGTCGGTGTCCTTGACCTGCTTGTTGATGTGATCCTTGTTGTACGTCTGGCGGAGTTCGCCATTGGCGCGGAACGCGAGCGTCCAATCAATGACGCCGATCCAGTAATAGGGCTCGGGATCGTTGGGCTTCTGCTCGATGTGCTTCTGGTGATAGGTCTTGGACTCTTCGAATTTCTTGGGGTCGTAGGGCGTGCCGGCCATCTGGAAGAGAATCGAGCCGACGCCGTCAATGGCGCTGATGTTGACGGGATCTTTTTCCAGGACTTCCTTGAACTCATTGACGGCCTGGGTGCCGAGGCGCATGTTCTGGTCGGAAGGCGCGCCGGGAATGTACTGGCTGGCGTACGCGGTAGCCAGATAGAGGCGCGCGTTCATCAAGTCAGGATCGAGATCCTTGGCCTGCTTGAAATCCTCGATAGCGGTGTCGTACTGGCCTGCTTTGAAAGCGGCGACACCTTTGTTGAGGAGGTCGCGGGCCTTCAGCTTGCTGCAGCCGGAAGCGCCTGCAACGAGAATCAAGAAGGCCGCGAAGGAAGCAGCCCGTCGAGCCGTGCGAACCGATGATGCATGAGTCATCGAAGCGTCCATCCCTGCTGAGCGCGGCCCCCAGAGGAGGGGCCGACGCCAGGATATTCACGTCCACCCTGCGAAGGGCAAATGCAAAACGGTTTAGAGGCCTTTTTCCAAGTCCGGCGTCAGCAGGCCGACTGACGCAATCCCCGAGGTGTGCATGACGTCGATCACTTTGGCCACCACACCAAATTCGACCGGCGCATCGCCGCGGATAAAGGCTATGCGGCTGGCGCGCATCTTGAAAATTTCCTCGAGCCGGGCGTCCAGGGTTTCGTACGTAACGGCTTCCTGGTTGATGCGCATCGTACCATCGGCCAGAACCTGGACCACAATCACGTCGTCGCGCTTGGGTGTGTCGGGAGCCGTTGTGGATGACTGAGGAACCAGCGCATCCAATCCTTTGTTGTGAACCGGAATGATCATAAAGATCACCAGGAGCACCAGCAGGATGTCAATCAACGGAACAACGTTCATCTCCGAAACCACACCACGCTTACCGCCAACCATCATGCCCATGAGTCACCTCGTTTAGGAGCGAATGCCCCGCGAGGAGGACTCTCACATCGTGCAACCGGGCCGAAACGCAGCCGACCTGCGAAACTCTACTGACCAGCCTCGAGCTTGGCGGTGATCAAACCAATCTTGTCAATGCCGGCGCCGCGCATGATGTCAATGGCGCGGGCGACGTCCATGAACAGTACATCGTTGTCGCCTTTGACGAAAGCAATTTTCTCGGCGCGCTCCTTGAAGATCTGTTCCATGCGAGGGCCGAGGCCGTCCCAGTTGGTGTCTTCATTGTTGATCTTGAGCTTGCCGTTGCTGGCGACCTGGACGACGACGGTTTTGTTCTCGAGTTCCTGGCTCTGCTGCTGGTTGGGCGAGGGCTGCGGAACAAGCGTATCCAAACCTTTGGGCGTGAGCGGGGTGATGACCATAAAAATGATGATGAGCACCAGCAAGATGTCAATCAGCGGCACCACGTTGGGCGACGCCATCGATCCGCCGCTTTCTCCTCCTACATCCATCCCCATAGCGAGTCTCCTATGAGCCTGAGGTAGAGCGTCCACTCAGGCCATGAAACCGCGCCGGGTGGGATCCGGCGCGGCCGAAACAAATCAGCAAACGAACGGCGCAAACAAAAACTGCGTTCTCAGTCCGCGGGAGGCGGAGGAGGAGTTGGCTGGTTCTTCTGGATCCGTTCGGTGAGCAAACCGAGCTGATCGACACCAGCGGAACGAATTTCGTCAACGACGGCGACGACGTCGCCATACTTGGCGCGGGCGTCGCTCTTGACGTAAACGGTCTTGTCGAGACGGGTGGAGATGCGATCCTTGATCTGCCCGGTGATATCTTCCTTTTGGATCTTGGTGTTACCGAGGAAGATGCCGCCATCGCGAGTGATGGCCACGATGATGGCGTCGTCTTTATCCGCGTCCTGCATGTCGTGCGGATTATTGACGTTGGCCATGTCCACGGAGACGCCCTTCTGCAACATGGGCGTGACCACCATGAAGATGATCAGCAACACGAGCATGATGTCGGCCATGGGAATGACATTGGGGGCCGCCATCTGCGGGCCGGCTTGTGGCTTGTAGGCCATGGCCGGTTACTTCTTGGCGCCGCGGCGCAGGATGAAGTAGTTGATGAGCTCCATCGAGGAGTTGTCCATCTCGACGTCGAAGGCTTCCACCTTGTTGGTGAAATAGTTGTAGGCCCAGACGGCGGGGACGGCCACGAGGAGACCGAAGGCGGTGGTGACCAGCGCTTCGGCGATACCGCCGGCGACGGCCGACAGACCAGTGGCTTTGTTCGCGGCGATGCCTTTAAAGGCGTTCAAGATGCCGACGACCGTGCCGAAGAGTCCGACGAAGGGTGCCGTCGAACCGATGGTGGCGAGGGCGGAGAGGCCGCGCTTCATTTCCGCGTGCACGATGGCGACGGAGCGCTCGAGACCGCGCTTGGCCGCGTCAATCACGTCGGAGTCCGAAACTTGCTGCGAAGCGGATTGGAATTCGGAGAGGCCCGTCGCGACGACCTTGGCGATGTGGCTCTTCTTGTTGCGCTCGGCGATGGCGATGGCTTCGTCCAGCTTGCCGTCCTTGAGGGCCCCGGCCACTTGCTGCACGAAAACGCGCGATTGCTTGCGAGCCGCGCTGTACATCAAAGCGCGGTCAATCATCACGCCGAAGGAATAAATAGAAAGGATGAACAGGATAAAGACCACGATTTTTGCCAGAGGGCTCATCGTGCCCCACATGCTGCGGAGGTCCCACTGACTGGCCTCTTGCAGCACCAGGGCTGAAAATACGTACAAGGTGGCTACCATTCGTTTGCTCCTTAAGTTTCAAGTGACGCCCCAAGTGAAGAAGGGAATCAACAAGAGTGTTTGCGGATCATGCTACCCGGACTGGCGCGTCTGTCCCACGACCGGCGCGCCCGACCGTACTACTGGTTGAGAGTAAAAATCACGTCGATCGTTGTGTCGACTTCGACCGGATCGCCATTCAGCAGCGTCGGCTGATAGCGCCACTGCCGAACCGCATCCAAAGCGGCCTGCTGCAGCAGCGGGTGACCGGAAATGACTTCCAGCTGCTGAATCGTGCCGTCCTTGGAAATGATGGCGTGCAGGCGGACCGTGCCGTTGATGCGCGTCTGGCGAGCAAGCGGCGGATACACCGGCTGAACACGATTGATAATGCGAGCAGCTTGCACGCTGCCACCGACGCGGAGCGGGCCAGTCTGCTTCGGCTTCGGGGGAGGTGGTGCCCCACCCATGCCGCCGATCACGCCGCCAAGCACGCCGCCCATGGAGCCGCCGGCTACGCCGCCAGGAACGCCACCCGTCATACCCATGGCACCGGGGTCGGGTTCGGCGTCTTCCTTAATAATCTTTACATCCTTTGGAATGACCTTGGGGGCCATCAGTTTGCCCGAATCCATCAAGTGCGCCTGCGGCTTGACGTGGACGATTTGGGCAGCCGCGGGCGGAGGTGGCGGCGGAGGCGGCGGTGGCGGAGCAGTGAGCATCGTCGCCATCATGGTCTTGGGAAGCGCCTCGGTGTAAATCAGCGGGATAAGAATCAGGATTCCCAGGAAGGCGACTTGGAACACCATCGAGAGAACCACGGTCCAAGGCTTATTCGTCTTCTTGGGATTCGGACTCGAGATCACCATTTCATCGAACATGGATCCTACCTCCTCCCGGCGGGAGCAAGACGTGCGGCCACGTTTTCGCTACCACGGGTTTTGTTGCCGGCTGCGGGTCCGGTGCCTGCCGCCACGCCCTGGCCGCGCCAACGATTCCAGGCGACCACGAGCGGAGCAGCGATACCAAAACTGGAGTACGTTCCTACCACAATCCCCACCACCAGAGCAAAGGAGAAAGCACGAAGCACCTGGCCGCCCATCAGGAACAGGACGAGCACG
>JABCZG010000020.1 GCA_013289835.1 Acidobacteriota bacterium
TTTGGGTGGCGAGGGATTGGGCTTCTTTTTGGGCATGGTAGTGGCAGAAGTGGGGATGGCTGGCGATGCGCGGGGTGCGGCAACGGCGGCCGTCGGAGAAGGTGAACAGACACAGGGATACGCGGTCTTTTTTACTGAGAGAAGGCATGGAAGTCTCCTTGAATTTGAGTTTTTGAGATTGCTTGCTGGTTCCAGCGGCGCTGGCTCCGGCAAGTTGAAATGGTTTTCAGTCGTCAGTTTTCAGTTTTCATTCAGAGAAGAGAAAGCAACGAGAAAGCCGTGGAACCTGGGGGAACGCCGGCAAGATGCCGGCGCTACAAAGATGGCCCGAAAACAGAAGCGCCCCGGCTTTGCCGGGGCGCAGTGGTCAACGGGGATATTTTACCGCGACGGTACTTCGAGTCAAAGAGAAAGATCGGGGGCAATGGCGATTGGGTTAACTGGATAGGATTCGCAAAAATGGGCTAGACTCTAGGGAGGAGAAGCAAGGAAATGGCTGCGAGCATTATTGTGAGCAATCCGGCGATTCTGAGCGGCGAGCCAGTTTTTCGCGGGACCCGAGTCCCGTTCAAGTCGCTGACTGACTACTTGGAGTACGAACGGAGTCTGAGCGAGTTCCTCGAGGATTTTCCCAGCGTGACCCGGGCCGATGCGATTGCGGCCCTGGAAGAAGCTCGAATCTGAAAAGTCAAAACCCGCAGCCTTAAAACCGAAGGCTGCGCCACCCCAACAGCGTCTGCTCCACCCGCCCCAGGTCGTCGAAACAGTTTTCAGTGGTCAGTATTCAGTTCTCAGTTAGAGAAGAGAAAGTAACGAGAAAGCCGTGGGACTTGAAAGAAAGCCCACACGTAAAACCAGCGGTGTGACATCCGGCAGGGGTATAATTGGAGGAGATCACCCGCGAGGCGTGTGTGACCATCGAAGAACAGATTGTTGAAAAACTGCGCGATTTGCCTCCCGAAAAGCAAAAGAAAGTATTGGAGTTTGTGGACTCCCTGAAGAAGGACAGCGGGCCGAAGACGCCGCGCCGCAGCCTGCGTGGATTGTGGGCGGACCTGAACATACCCATCACAGAAGAGGACATCGCCGAGGCGCGCCGCGAAATGTGGGGCAACTTCCCGCGTCGTTGAAAGAGCCCAGCATCCCGTTGGGCGGAACCCACTTCATTTGTGGAAGATTAGAAAGATTCGATACGCCAGACTAGGCGGGCGGACCAGGTTTTTTGTTTGGTGAGGTCGGGGCGCCAGACGGCGAGGATTTGGGAGCCCTGGTAGACGCGCTCGAAGCCTTCTTCGGATTCGGAGACGGTTTCGATGGGGGCGACCCAAAACTCATCCATCAAGGGGGCGTGCAGGGCGATGCGGAGGCGCTGCCAGCCATCTTCCATGCGGAGGATGGGGCCGGGCAGCACTCCGCTGAAACGCAGATTCTGGCGGCCTGCGAGCGTTTCGAAGAAGCGGTCTGGTTCCGTAGGGGCCAGTAAATTGACAATGGACTCGATGCCGATGGCGACATGTTTGTCGAGGGGCTCCTTGAGCTTCAAACTGACTTCGCAGGCCACTTCGCAGCCTCTGGGCGCGGGGCTGAAGGTGAACTGCTTGAGGAGCAACAGCTTTGGCGCCGAGGTTTCACTCTTGCCGTGCACCAACAAGGAGTCCGCGCGGAAAAGCTCGGCGTCATTCGGCGTGGAGCTTTTTACGGTGAAGACTCCGCCGGCGAAACCTGCGTCCTCGCGCAATTCGAGATTTTCGTAGTCCGCGTGGGTGCGCGCGGGATCGAAGAAGAGAATGCGGAAGGCGTGGCGGGGCCAACGATCGTAGCGGAGAAAACGTTCGAGGCCGGGTTCCTTGACGCGAGTCTGTTCGTGAATGGAGGCGACCGCTCCCGTGGCGGATTTTCCGGCGGCTTCGCGCAGGCTGGCATGATAGGACTCGGGACGGCGGAGGATGGAGTTGACGAGCGTGGCCGCCGCGGGGCGGAAATCGAGCGCGGCGATGGTGCCGCCGTCGCTGGGCTTCAAGAGCGCCTGGTAATCCAGACCTGTGAAAAGCAACTCGGTAGCGCCGTCCGCGTCGTAATCCAAGAGTTCCACCCGAGCGGTAAGAGCGCCGGGAGTCTGGCGATCGGCGATGGCTTCTGCGCGAATGAGATTACGCCAGGGATCGGTGCGGAGGTGCGGGGCATAGATTCCGCCGAAGATGCCGTGCCAGTAGGCGTCGTTGCACTGCGCTTTCAAGAGGAGATCGCGAGCCTGGAGCAGGTCTTCGTGAGCCTTCGTGCCGATATGCTGGGACGGCACAGCGGCGATGCGCGCGGAAACATGCAGCATTTTCTTGTGAAGCAGATTGGATTCGGGATACTTGCGAAAGAAGCCGCGCCAGGAACCTCCACGAAGGAACGAAAGAACTTCCGGGCGGGCGCTGAATTCTTTCAGAACGGCATGATAGCGCTGACGGACGCGCGTGGGGAGCACCCATTCCATCATTTCGGTGTAGGAAGCGGTGGGCAGGTCGGCGCGGCCAAGCGGAGCGTGAGAAACCAGGTATTCACCAGGCGTGGTGACTTTCAGCCAATCGGAATTTTTTTCGAGCGCGGTAAAGAACTCGTCGAGCCAGCCGTCGGTGAAACAATGCTTGTAGGTTCCGGGCCAGACGCCGAATTTCTCCATGTCGTCGCCCATGGCGGCGACGCCGCCGGGGAAACGGCTGGAGGCGTCGCGCAGATAGGCGATGACTTCTTCCACTTTTCCGAAGGGAATCAGATAGCGCAGGGCCTTTTGGCCGGGGTATAGCCAGACGGTCTTGCCGCGATCTTCAGCGATATAGGGGCCGAATAGTTCCTCCGGCTCGAAACCCGCGGAAAGAAAATGAATATCGTCGACCAGCGTGTACGCGACGTTTGCGGCGGCGAGCACGCTGGGAAGCTGCGGCTCCCAAACACGTTCAGCAAGCCATGCACCGGAAGGCGGGAGGCCGAAGTGTTTTTCCAGGTAGGCGGCGAGGCGCGTAATTTGCTCGTGCTGGTCCTCCTGGGGGATCGAGATCAGGATCGGTTCATAGAAGCCGCCGCCCACGAGTTCCACCTGGCCGGCCTGGACTAGTTTTTTCAAGCGCACGAAGTATTCAGGGCGATTTACCTCAAACCAGGTCAGGAGCGGGCCGGAATAATGAAGGCCGAGATGGACGCCGGGATGTTTTTCGAGCTGCTCGACAAATGGGAGGTAGGAAGTTTCATAGGCTTTTTCGAGCACATGCTCGAAATTGCCGCAAGGCTGGTGCGCGTGAATGAGGAGAGCGAGATGGAAATTCTGGGGCATGGGGACAGTTTTTTCTCTTAGACATCATAACCTGACACGCAAATTTCTGAGTTTCAGGGGCGGCAGGCTTGCGCGAAATGCGTAACTCAAGAGGATGAGATGCACTGCGCCAGACAAAGACACAAAGCCGTTCACGGGGAGGCGTGCTTCAGCACCCAATCGGAGACGGCGGCCAGGGCCTCCGGCGCCATAGTCTCCTCGATTCCGCCATATTCCGCCGGGGAACCGGTCGGAGCGTGCTGGAAGAGATGGTTTAAGCCGGGCAATTCGGAGGCTTGAACATCCTTGTTGCCGGCGTCCTCAAGAGTTTTCTTAATTTTATAAAGGTTTTCCTTTGGCGGGACCTGCAAATCCTTTTGGCCGTTTAGAGCGAGCAGCGGACACAACGTCTTTCGAAGGGCGGGTAAAGGATCGTAGTCGAGGATATCTCGAAACCACGGGGAGGCCATGGTGCGCACTTGGGCTTGCAAGGTCGCGGGGGGGACCAAGGCGCCCATGCCGGTGGACTGCACGAGATCGCTCAATTTGGATTCGAATACGGCGGGATCTTTTTCCTGGCGCGCCAGGGCGTAGGTTTGTTTGTTGAAGTCGAGCGTTCGCGAGATTTGTTCTTCACCAATGCCTGCCACTTTCATGATGAGTTCGGATTGGAGCAGCAGGATGTCTTCGCCTTTCAAGGCGGGGGCCGCGAGGAGCACGACCCAGGCGATATCAGTGGAATGTGATGCGACGATGGGCGCGATCAGGCCGCCTTCGCTGTGGCCGATGAGGCCGATGCGCTTGGGGTCCATGTCCTTGCGGGTTTTCAGATAGGCGACCGCCGACTGCGCATCGGCAGCAAAGTCCTGAATGGTGGCGCTGTCATAGCTGCCGGTGGACTTACCGATGCCACGCTTATCAAACCGCAGAACGGCAATTCCTTTGCGCGTGAGATGGTCGGCCAGAACGAGGAAAGAGCGATGCCCTTCGACGGTTTCGTCACGATCGTGGGGACCGCTGCCACTGAGTAGAATGGCCACGGGGAAGGGGCCGGGGCCCTGCGGAAGCGTGAGAGTGCCCGAGAGGGAAACGTGTGCCTGGTCGTTCGAGAAAGTGACTTCTTCCTCTTTATAGGGGTAGGGCTTCACGGGGTCTTGCGGTCGAAGGAGAGGCAGGAGTTGATCCGAGCGACGAAACTCGAGCTTTTGCTCGACGCCGCTTTGCGTCCAGCTACCGGTCATGACGGTCTTGGCCGGATTGAGCGTGCCGGTGTAGGAGCCTTTTACGACTGGAATTTCGAAGTGAAAGCTGTTTTCTTTCTGGCTGACTTTGACGGCGGGGAGACCGCTGACTCCCTGATCAGGACTGTCGAGGGCGGCGAGTAGCTGCTTCTTGTCATCATGCGTGACGTGCAACTGGAGGCGCAGGCGCAGGCCGTTGGCTGCGATGGCGCCTTGCCAAACGCCTTCGGCGGTGGCGATGGCGTCCGAGGGTTTGCGCGCGCCAGCGTTCGCCGCCTCGCGGTGGAACACGAGGCCGAGGCTGATGCTGCTCTGTGTCCAGCCACCGTCGACGGTGCGGTGATCGGCGGAGATCGTTCCTGCATAGGAAGCGCCTACGGAGGAGACCTTGAAGGTGAGATTCGAATCGTCTTGTGCGAGAGAGTCCACGGGGATGCCGTAGACGCCTTGATCGAGACTGTCAATGGTAGCTTTGAAGGAGCCGTCTGGTTCTTTGGAAATGTGGAGGACGAGGTGAAGGAGAGCGTCGCCGGCTTGCAATGAGCCAGCCCAGCTGCCTTCTAGAGTTGCGGGGACAGGATGCGGCGCCGGTTTGTGCACGGCTGGTGCTTGAGCGGAAGCATTGCAGACAAGAAAGAAAGCGACGAACAAAACAGCAGCCACGCGGCGCCGTATCCCAATCTTCACGCAAGACCTCCGCACAGATCCATCAGCACGGTAGATGGTTCCTCTCTAAAAAGAGTTGGAAACGGATCCCCGGAGAAAGCTGCCTGCGATGGTTGGAGCTCGCAGGCAGCGATGATTCGAAAGAATGGGAGGAAAAAAAAGCGGCACGCCAAAGCGTGCCGCGAGACATTTCCAAAATTTAACTAGCCGCGCCAGAACGAGCTACTTCTTGTTGGCGTACCAATCGGCGTTGATGGGCGTGAAACTATTCCACTTTTCCGGGAGATCTTCGAGGGCGAAGATGGCGGTCACCGGGCAGACCGGGACGCACGCGCCACAATCGATGCACTCCGTGGGATGGATGTACAGCTGCGTTTCGGATTCGAACGCGGGTTCGTCCTTGCGCGGGTGAATGCAGTCCACCGGGCAGACATCCACGCAGGCGGTGTCTTTTGTGCCGATGCAAGGCTCGGCAATCACGTAAGCCATTCGGGATCTCCTTTGTCCGTGCAGCGGGCCGGTGGCCTGCTGCGCGAAACAATACTACCAGCCAAAAATGCCTTATACCATGCGGCTGCTGGAAGCAGCAAGCAGGGTAGTGCAATTGTACGCGGTGCGAATGACTTTCTCAACCGGCGGGGGTGCGGATAGAATGGGAGTGGAAGGCAGGACCATGAGAACTCGGACCGTTTTTGTCGCAGTGATACTGCTCGCGTTTGTGACACCCTTTGCTGCGCCGCAGGCGCCCAAAGCTCGGGCTGTACGAGATCCGGAGCCGATTGACGCGGACGGGTATCAGAAATTGTTGCAGCAGTACCGCGGGAAGCCGCTGTTGGTCACGTTCTGGGCGACGTGGTGCGAGCCTTGCCGCGACGAGTACCCGATGCTGAATGAGCTGGCCAAACGATATGCACCGCAGGGGTTGAAGGTCGTGGGGATCAGCATGGACGATGATGGGGACAGGATATTGATGAGGCGGTTTTTGGCGCGGTATAACCCGGTGTTTACCAATTACCGGAAAAAGCCGGGGAGCGAGGCGACGTTTGATCAGGCGGTTTATGCGGGCTGGAATGGATCGCTTCCGGCGACGTTTTTTTACGCGAAGACTGGGGATCAGATTGGGCACGTGTTGGGCGAGGGCACGCGCGCTACGTATGAGTCTGCAATTCAATCGCTGCTGGGATCGGGTTCCAAGTAGAGATGAAGCGCGTTTGGCCAGGAGAAAAACTGTGATTCTGAGCAAGAACCTGCGAAGTGGGTATATCCAGGACGACGTCGAGCAGTACGTTTATGATTTATTGCCGGAGCGCGATGCGGTTGTCAGCGAGATTGAGGCGTATGCGGCGGAGCATGACGTGCCGATCATCGGGCCGGCGGTGGCGCGGATGCTGGCGCTCTTCGTGCAGGTCTCCGGCGCGAAGCGGATTTTCGAGATGGGGTCGGCGATTGGATATTCGACCATTTGGCTGGCGCGGGCCGCGGGGCCGAAGGGCAAAGTGATTTATACGGACGGTGATCCGGAAAAGGCGAAGAGGGCCAAGGAGTATTTTCGGCGGGCGGGGGTGGCGAAGCGAATCGAGGTGCGAGTCGGTGACGCCTTGGAGCTGGTGAAGAAGGCGGCGGGAAAATTTGACCTTATTTTTAATGATGTGAATAAATCTCAATATCCTGCGGCGTTGCGCGCGGGGCTGCCGAAGGTGCGGCGCGGGGGCTTGTTCATTACGGACAATACTTTGTGGTCTGGGAAAGCGGCGCGGCCGGCGGCGCTCGAAGATGCAGATACACACGGCATTCAGGAATTCAACCGGGTGGTTTACGCTACGAAGGAGCTCTACCCCGTGTTGATTCCTCTGCGTGACGGCGTCACCGTCTGCCAAAAACTCTAGACGCCAAACTACGTCACTTGCGGAAGAAGTTGCGAACCAAAAAGCCGACGTTGGCGGGGCGCTCGGCGAGACGGCGCATGAAGTAGGGGAACCAGTCGTTGCCGAAGGGAATGTAGATGCGGATGCGGTAGCCATCGCGGACGAGGCGGCGCTGCAGATCGGTGCGGACTCCGTATAACATTTGAAATTCGAAATCGTCTTTGGAGATTTGCTTGGCGGCGGCAAATCGAATGGTGGCTGCGATCATCTTCGGATCATGGGTGGCAATCCCGTGGTAGAAGCCGCTGGAAAGAAGCATCTGCATCAGGCGGATGTAGTTGGCGTCAACGTCGGCTTTCTCCGGATAGGCAACTTCCACTGATTCTTTGTAGGCGCCTTTGCAGAGGCGGATGCGGCAGCCGTAGGCCAGCAAGTCCGTGACGTCGGTCTCGCTGCGGTAGAGATAGGATTGGATCACCGTGCCGACGGCGGGGTTCCGGACGCGCACGCTTTTGACGAGGTCAATGGTGCGCTGCGTGTAAAGCGAGCCTTCCATATCAATGCGCAGAAAGTTTTCGAAATGCGCGGCGAATTCCACGATGGACATGACCAGGCCCTGGCAGAAATCGGTGTTCAGGTCGAGGCCAAGCTGCGTCAGCTTGCAGGAGACGTTGGCTTGGATTCCTTCCTTAGCGATGCGTTCGAAAATTTCCAGATAGGTGTCGCGGGAATGCTGGGCGTCGGTGGTGTTGGCAACATTTTCACCGAGATAATCGAGGCTGGTGAGCATTCCGGCGTCGTTGCAGCGGCGGGCAGCTTCGATGGCTTCGTCGAGCGATTCGCCGGCGACGAAGCGGCGCGCCATGCGGCGGGTTGTGCCATTGGAGGTAACCCAACTGGCGAAGCCTTTGCTTTCGGAGAGCTTCAGGAGCGTGGAGCGGAGCATGCGGGTTTAATTATGGCAGTCTGGAAAGATTGAAACTAGTGCGTGTGCTCTTCCAGAAACTTTTCGGCGTCGATGGCGGCCATGCAGCCGGAGCCCGCGGCAGTGACGGCCTGGCGGTAGCGATGATCCTGAACGTCGCCGGCGATGAATACGCCCGGAACGCCGGTCAGGCTGCCGTGTTTGGCGATGAGGTAGCCGTTGGCGTCCATTTCGAGTTTGCCTTTGAAGACGATGGAATTGGGGTCGTGGCCAATGGCCACGAAGACGCCGTCCACGGTAATTTCGCGCGCTTCCTTGGTTTCCGGATTGCGCAGGCGGGCGCCTTCGACGTGACCCTGGGGGGCCACAATTTCTTCGACGACGAAGGGAGTGGTGAACTCGACTTTTTCGTTGGCCTTTGCGCGGTCAATCATGATTTTCGAGGCACGGAATTCGTTGCGGCGGTGAATCAGATAGACCTTGCTGGCGTAACGCGAGAGAAAATTTGCCTCCTCCATGGCGGAATCGCCGCCGCCGACGACGGCGATGGGTTTACCGCGAAAAAAATAGCCGTCACAGGTGGCGCAGGTGGAAACACCGTGGCCGATCAATTCCTTTTCGCCTTGCAAACCTAGCAGCCGCGCGGAGGCTCCTGCGGCAACGATTAGCGCTTTGGCTTCGTAGGTTTCTTTTCCGGCAATGATTCGAAAGGGGCGTTTGCTCAGGTCCACTTCGGTGACCGCGCCGGCTTTGAACTCCGTGCCGAACTTCTGCGCCTGTTTGCGCATGTTTTCGATGAGCTCGGGGCCCATGATGCCGTCGGGAAAGCCGGGATAATTCTCGACGTGGGTGGTGAGGGAAAGCTGGCCGCCGGGTTCGTGCCCGTCCAGAACGAGCGGCTTCAAGTTGGCGCGCGCTGCGTAGATGGCGGCCGTTAGACCGGCGCATCCGCTACCGATGATGACCACGTTGTGCATTCCGTTTTTCTCCACATATTAGATTCAGCGCGGCGCCCGCCGGATTCAACGGACTCGGTATTGTAGCATTGCCCTCGATGCGAATCGGAATTCGCGGGAGCCAAATTGGAGAGACGTTTGAGGGAGAGCTGCGTTGACCGGGGGAAAGTGCTGCCGTTATAGTTTGGAGAAACAAATGGTTGCCTGAGGAGAAAGCAACGATGGATCCAAGATACCCGATTGGGAAACTTGAAATGCCGGCGCAGGTTTCGCAGGCGCGGCGGCAGCAGGCGATGGATGAGATTGCGTCAACGCCAGCCAAACTGCGCGCGGCGGTGAAGGGCTTGAACGACACGCAACTCGACACGCCGTATCGCGAAGGGGGTTGGACGGTGCGGCAGCTTGTGCACCACATACCGGATAGCCACTTGAACGCGTACGTGCGGCTGAAGCTCGCGCTCACCGAAGAAAGTCCGACCATCAAGCCGTATGACGAGGCGGCGTGGGCAAATTTGGCGGATTCGAATTCGACGCCGATTGAGGTTTCGCTCACGCTGATGGATTCGATACACGATCGCTGGGTGCGCATCTGGAGATCGTTGAAGCCGGAGCAGTTCGCGCGCAAGCTGGTGCATCCGGATAGCGGAGAGCGAACCGTGGACTGGATGCTTTTTCTCTACGAGTGGCACGGGAAACATCACACGGCGCACATCACGGAACTCCGCAAACAGAAGGGCTGGTAGCCGGCGGAACTGCGGCCTGCTCGAATGAACTCCACGCAAACTTGGGACCCGGAGCGTTACGCTCGCAACGCCCGTTTTGTGAGCGATCTTGCCGGGCCAGTGGTCGAGTTACTGGATCCACGGCGGGGAGAGCGCATCCTCGATCTCGGTTGTGGAGATGGGGTGTTGACGGCGAAGCTCGCCGCGATGGGCTGCGAAATGGTTGGAGTTGACGGGAGCGGCCCGCAGATCGAAGCGGCGCGAAAGCTTGGTTTAGATGCGCGCGTCATGGACGGCGAAAAGCTCTCCTTCGATGAGGAGTTTGACGCGGTGTTCAGCAACGCGGCGTTGCACTGGATGCGCAGCCCCGAGGCAGTGATCGCAGGCGTGCGGCGGGCGTTGCGGCGGAAAGGGCGGTTTGTCGCGGAACTTGGCGGATACGGGTGTGTTGCGAAAATCAAAAAGGCGCTCGTTGATGCGCTGAATCGCCGCGGGCTAGATGGCGAGGCTGCGGTGCCGTGGTATTTTCCGACAGTCGAAGAGTACTCGGCGTTGCTGAAGAAAGCCGGCTTTTCCGTGGGCTATATTGCGCTGGTGCCTCGCCCTACGCCGCTTCCCGGCGATGTCACTGGCTGGCTGGAGACGTTCGCGGAGAGTTTCCTGGGTCGCTTACCTGCTGCGGAGCGTCCTGCGTATGTCGCCGAAGTGCGCGAAGCGTTGCGGCCATTGTTGGTGGATGCGGAAGGCAAATGGACCGCGGATTATGTGCGGTTGCGGTTTACGGCTTCGAGGTCGATTGTCGGTAATGTGTGAATCTTAAGGTGCTTCATTTGAGAGTAGAAAAGCCTAATTTCGAAGCTGCTGTGACGAAATTCCAAGAATTTCTAAAGGCAAACCACCACTCAGACGAAATTACTTGGGTACAGCCTGACGATGTGCTTTTAACAGGCGAGAAGCTAGTGTATGTCCGTGTGCCTAACCAGAAGACGGCTCGCGAGATAGCGCGAAAGACGTATGAAGAGGGAATGCCACGAAGGCGCGGAGTGCTATTTAGAACGATCTGCGATCTGGGGAGCACAACATGCTCACACGCGTGGACTCCTGAGAATGACGATGAAGCAGAAGGCCTACTTATGCCTGAAGGCCTGAAGCTGACTATTCAGGCCGACAGAATTAAAGGAGTTTCCATCAAGAGTGGCATTCAGTGGGCGTACCTCAGAATTCGATATCGTCGGAAGCAGAACCTTAGGAAGGAGCTGTTTCGGTGATAAGGGTAAAGTGGCGCGGCCTACTCCGCCTCGTGTACGATACTGCGGCACGCAAGGAGAACGCATGAGCCGACCGGCAGGAACTTACGCCATTTTTGAAACTTCGCAGGGGAACGTGGTGGTGCGCTTGCTCGAGAAGGAAGCACCAAAAACGGTTGCGAATTTTGTGGGACTCGCCGAAGGCACCAAGGAATTCACGAACGAGAAGACGGGGCAGAAAGAGAAGCGGCCTTTCTACGACGGGCTGATTTTCCACCGCGTTATTCCACAGTTCATGATTCAGGGCGGCTGCCCACAGGGCAGCGGAATGGGCGGGCCGGGGTACAAGTTCGCCGATGAGTTTCATCCGTCGCTGAAGCATTCGAAAGCGGGAAAACTTTCCATGGCCAATAGCGGGCCGGGAACCAACGGGAGCCAGTTCTTTATCACCGTGGCGGCGACACCGTGGCTGGACAATCGCCACACGATTTTTGGCGAAGTCGTCGAAGGCCAGGACGTGGCGGACAAAATTTCAAACGTGGCGCGCGATTCCAGCGACCGGCCACGGACTCCTGTAACGCTGCAAAAGGTGCGCATCGAGCGTATTCCGTAAACACAAAGCATGCGAATGCTTTCGCCCGAAAAACTCCTGCGACTGATGATCGAATTCATCTTTGTTATGCTCGGCGTTTTGTTTGCATGGTTCGGGCTTGCAGGACCGGCTCACGGCCGAACGGTAGACCGGCACAGCGTTGCCTGGTTGATCCTCAGCGTGGCATTACTTCTCTGGGGCCTCCGCGCGCTTTACAAACCGGGCCAGTGGTGGACGCGGTGGCAAAACTGGACGCGCGGGCTGTCGCTGGCGCTTCTGGGACTGGTCATGCTGGCGATTACGCGCGTGCCCTTCTTGTGGGTGGGCCCGTTGCTGGCGGCCGGTGGCGCCGTGCTGTTGCTGCGCGGCGTTATCGAGGGCATTCTGATTTTCCGGCCTCGCTGAAGAGGCGGGCATTCGATCTAAGGCATGTACTTATGAATTCCCGGATTGCCGCCGCCATCGGCTATAATCCGCGCCACAGACAGCCCTTCCAGTAAACGGGATTCCGCTCAGGGCTGCCGTTCACACTCATCCAAAGAACGAAGGAGAACGTCCGTGCTCAAGGAATTCAAAGAATTTGCCATGCGTGGCAACGTCATGGATTTAGCTGTCGGAGTCATTATTGGCGCTGCGTTTGGAAAAATTGTGACGTCGCTGGTCGAGGATGTGCTCATGCCGCCCATCGGCCAACTGGTTGGCAAAGTCGATTTTTCAAACTTGTTCGTAAGCCTGAGCGGGAGGCATTTCGATTCGATTGCGGCGGCCAAAGCGGCGGTCCCGCCAGGGTCAACGCTGAACTATGGGATCTTCATCAACAACACGATTAATTTTCTGATCGTGGCGTTCGTGGTTTTCCTGGTAGTCCAACAGATGAATCGCCTCACGAGAAAACAAGTCGCGCCGCCCGCGCCGACCACCAAGGACTGCCCGCAGTGCGCGATGCCGATTCCTCTGGCGGCGAAGCGGTGCGGGCATTGCACCTCGCAGCTGGCTTGACCCGGTGTCTCTGCGCCAAAGAACTGTTCTTAGTTCTAAGTAATAAGTTGTTAGCAGGAATCATGGAGGATCGGAATTGGGAAGGACGTATTTTGGCGGGCGGACTAAGACTAGAACCGGATGGCGCAAAACAGGATAGCCAGCGGCTTTCGACAGCACACTAACAACTAAAAACTAAGAACTAACTACTGCTTTCCTCAGCTCTTCGGCTCTTTTTTCTTCTTGTTGGTTTCCAGATGGGCGCGCAAGCGGGCGACCACGATATCTTCGTGCCCTTCGTCAAGCTCCTTTTGCACTTCTTCCAGCGCGAAGTGCACCACGTCATGATGGTGAATCTCCTGCGGGGCCAGAGCATCGCTGAAGCGCAGCCAAAGCCGGTGCAAGAGATTGACTTCGTTGGCGGTCAGGTTTGGCGCATGCGGCCCGAGGACTTTGTAGACCTTGTCCCCGTTGGGCATGTGAATCTCGAGATTGAATTGTGGCCTCTGGTCGCCAAGCTTTTCCCAGGCGTCACCGATCAGCCGCGCTTGCTCTTCGGTGCTCTCGTGCGTGGAATGGCCGAGGACGATGGTGCTGGACTGCAGCGATGTTGCCGCACGAAGAATGCCGTCCGAGAGATCGTTGGCGGCGACCACGGCCAGGCGGATGGACTTGCCGCGCTTTTCCGCGAGCGCCAGCGCTTGTGAAAAAAGCTGCTGCTCGATACTGCCGAAGAGCTGTTCGGCTTCGAGCTCGTATTCGCCGGACGCGGAGCGGCGCAACAAGCGAACGTGAAGCACGATGACGTCGCGGCGGCCCGGTTTGACGCGGTCAAGCACATTTCCGAGGTGATAAAGAGCGTGAAGGTTGCTGACAGGCACAAGAATGTTGCCGGGGCGCGCGCCGACGGCTGAAGGAGTCAGCTCGCCTTCCATTTCGAGATGGAACTGGTCCATTTCAACGTGTTTGGTATTGCCGCGCCGGTGATGCGTAAACCGTTCGGAGAGCGTGAAGATGATGAAGAGCACGACGGAAAAGGTGACGCCGGCGATGGTGGCGTCTTTTTTCGTGAAGAGGTTTACGACGGCGATTCCGAGCAAAACCAGCGTGATGAGGCCGAGGCCGAGCGGAATTTCCACGCCAAAAATCGTGAAATTCAGCGGAACGCGGTACTCGCGATCGCCCGGGTGCGTGTAGCGCAGGATGAGCACCGCCAGGCCTTTCATGGCAAAACTCCAAATCACGCCGAAGGCATAGAGGTTCGCGAGAAACGTCACGTTGCCGCGGCTGATGATGATGGTGAGGATCTGCAACCCCGCGACAATGTTGATGATGCGGTAGGAGGTGCCAAACCGGCGGTGTGGCTGGCGGAACCAGTCGGCCAGAACGCCGTCTTCGGAGACGCGGTTGAGCACGCCGTTCGAACCGACGATTGCGGTATTGACCGCGCCCGCCAGAATCATGGTGCCCACCACGACGACGAAGGCGTGGAAGACGAGGCGCACCAAGAACGGTCCTTCCAGACTCATCGCCAGGCCGCCAATGAGGTTTTCCAGATAGTTCTGGCGAATGTTGTCCGGAATGATCATCACGGCGAAAAAGGAGACCAGTGAAGTGAAGACCAGGCTGTAGATAAAAATGACCAGGCCGGTTTTCTTCAGGTTCGGCAGCTTGGGATGCTCGATTTCGCGGTAGACCTGGGCGAGGGATTCTTCGCCGCTCATGGCCAGGACGGAATGGCCGAGGCCGATGAAGATTGCGAGGATGCCGGCAAAATGCGCGAAGTGCACGCCGTAAAGCCAGCCCATGGCGTTGGGCTCAAGCTTCAAGTTCTTCGGATGCGGGATCGGTGGAAGCGAGGGATGGCGCAGCCAGACGGTGTAGATGCACCAAGAAATGAGGATCACCACCATGACGGTGGTGACCTGCATGATGCGCATGGCCTTCTGGCTGGATTCGTGGACGCCCTTGACGTTGTACCACCAGAAATAAATGGTCACGAAGATGGCGAATACCGCGGCGCCGAATCCTGGGGAGATGTGCAGATGCAGATGGACGTAATCGAACGTTTCGTTGCATAGGCCGACGATATATTGGCCGGCGGAGACGCCGCTGATGGGGCCGGTGAGGATGTAATCGAACATCAGCGCGGAGACGCTGAACTTGGCAAGTGTTCCGCCCATCGCTTCCTTGACGACGCGATAGACGCCGCCGCGCACGAACATGCTGCAGCTCTCGACGTAGATGGCGCGCACGGCGTAGGAGAAGAGCATGATGCCGAGGATGAACCACGGCGCGGCCTTGCCGATGTAGGCTTCGGCTTCGCCACCGGCGTAGTAGGCGGAAGAAGCGAGATCGTTGAGCACAATCGCCGCGGCGCGCCAAAAGGAAATGAAGCTGAGGAGCGCCGTGGTGGCAACAAGAACACGCGGAATTCCGCCGCCACGGCTGCCTGCGGCAGCAGGGCTATTGGGAGTGCTGCTCATGTCTGGGTTTCGCTAAGTTGCAGGTTGAAATGCTCGCATTTTTGCGGCGCTAAGTCTAGCGAGGCGGGGCGGCGGA
Source organism: Acidobacteriota bacterium (assembly GCA_013289835.1). Classification (GTDB taxonomy): domain Bacteria; phylum Acidobacteriota; class Terriglobia; order Acidiferrales; family UBA7541; genus Acidiferrum. The sequence continues at coordinate 15,050 of JABCZG010000020.1, forward strand.
TTGCCGAATTGGTCTAGCTTTCGGGAGTGCGGAAGGCTTTGGCGCATTCGGCGCAGGGGCAGATGATGCGGAAATAGTCGTAGCTGTAGATGCCGGTGGAGTGGCCGTCGGAGAAGCTGAGTTGAATGGCGTAGCTGCCTATTTGCGTGGCGGCTTGGGCGCGGGGCTTGGGCTTGAACATCGGCAGGGCGGGAGAGGAGAGAAACGCTGGAGCGGGTTCCGCGCTGTGGTCGGCTTTCTTGCCGCGTGCATCACTGCAAGTTGCGCAGGGGCACTCTTCGCGGAGATAGGTGAAATCGTAATGGCTGGCGTGGCCGTCGGCCCAGGCAATGTCTATGCCGGCACCGTTCGAAATGTGAATCTTGATGCTGGTGGGCTTTTTTCGCGGGTCGGCAGGGGTCGGCATGATTTCGAAGTGAGTTTAGGCCTTGGACTTGCCGTCGCAACAATCGCCGGGCGGGATGGGATTTCCGTGGGGGCAAGTTTTCGGGTGCCCTAGAAATGTGCAGATGCGCTGATCGAGTTCGGGGCTGATGATGTGTTCGAATTTGCAGGCTTGCGTGTGGGCTTCGGTGTCGTCGATGGAGAAAGTGTCTTTGAAGAGGCGCTCGGCCAGGCGGTGACGGCGGACGACGCCGCGGGCGCGCTGGCTGCCGACGGGAGTGAGTTGGACTTCGCCGTTTTGCAGTTCCACCAAGCGCAGATCGGACATGCGCGACAGAACGCGCGCGGCGGGTTCATCCGACACGACTGGAAGTTTTCCCGCGGGACCGGTGGCGTGAAGGCTTGCTGCCTGCGCGGGCTTCCCTTCTTCGCCGAAAATCCAGATTTGTTCGAGCAGATGGTCGAAGCGAATTTCGTCGTCGGTGGAGACGGCGGTGCAACAGTCGGCCGTGTCGGCGAGAGGACACGCGAGCGGATGGCCTGGTCCATGTTGCGCCGTGTCGAAATGCAAGTGGCCGTGGGCTAGCTCGATGCGGCGGTCGGCCTGGCGCGCGATGTCCGGATCGTGGGTGACCATCAGGATGGTGTGGCCGGCGTTGTGCAACTCGCGGAAGATTTGAAGCACGATGGTTTCGTTGGCTTCGTCGAGATTTCCCGTTGGCTCGTCTGCGAGGATCAGCTTCGGCTGGTTGATTAGGGCGCGGGCGATGGCAACGCGTTGTTGTTCGCCGCCGGAAAGCTGCGCGGGAAGATGCGTCAGGCGGTCGCCGAGGCCGACGCGCTTTAGCGCTTCGGCGGCCTGCTTTTCGTCGGTGATGCTATGAAAATACTGCGCCAGCATTACGTTTTCCACGGCTGTGAGATACGGCACGAGATGGAATTGCTGGAAGACGAAGCCTACTTTTTCCGCGCGGTAACGCACGATTTCGTTTTCACGGAGTTTCGAGAGGTCGACGCCGTCAACGACGACGCGGCCGGAGGTCAGCGTGTCCAGGCCGCCGAGAATGTTGATCAGCGTGGTTTTGCCGGAGCCGGAAGGGCCCATCAGAGCAACCCACTCGCCGGTGTTCACGCCGAAGCTGACGCCGCCGAGTGCGCGCAGGACGCCGTATTGCTTGGTCAAATTTTCGATGACTACTTGCGTCGCCGCGATGCGCGGGGGCGCTTGCACTACGGAACTCACGCTTCACCTCGAAATACCGATGCGGGGCGGATAGCTGCCAGACGCCGCAGTGGGTATGCGCTGATGATGGCTACAAGGATTGTTAGGGCCACGGCTACAGGATACACAATCAGGCGGGGGCGCGCCGCCACGCCGAAGACGGCCTTGCCTAATGCGATGGACAGGAAGATGCCAGCCGCGGCGCCGATTGCGCCGCCGGCAAGGCCCAGCAACGCCGACTCGACCAAGAATAGCCGCAGGACGCGGCGCATGGAGCCGCCGATGGCCTTCATCAAGCCGACGTCCATTTTTCGTTCCATGGCCACGTTGGTCATGGCGGCCATCACGCACAGCGCCGTCAGCACCAGCACCAAGGCCACAGTAAACTCAAGCAAGCCCGAGATGCGGCCGTAAATCTTCGCCTGCGCCTCGGTGAACTGCCGGACGGGACGGACGTCGAGATCGGGGAATTGTTTTTGCAACGTGCTCACGTAATCGTTGATTTGTTTGGGAGTGCCCGGAACCATGATCTCGACATCGCTAATGCCCCAGAGCCGATTCGCTAAGCGCTGAACAAAATCCAACATGACAGTGACTTGAGAATCCTCGGGCCCGCCCGTTTCGACAAGCGACGAAACCTTGCACGTTCTCTTCCGGCCGGAGATCAGAATTGAGATCGTTTCGCCCACATGTGCGTCCAATTGCTTTGCGACCTGAACGCCGAGAGTACACGGAAGGTCTCCAGGAACGACCAAGTCATACCCGGGGGCGTCGGGATCAGTAGGAGGTGGGATCATCGTGACGCTCGCGGTGCGTATGCCCATTCCGCGTTTGCCAGCGAGGATGGCATTTACTGGCACGCCGCCTCGAGGACCACGGACAGTAGCAATCGCGTAGAGGAAAGAGGTGGCTTCAACCCGATAAGGACCGACGGATTTCGGAATCGCATCCATGATGGAATCGTTCATCGTTGCAACCAAGTCCCCCGCCACCGGAACTTTGGGTGAAATGATGACATTCGGGCCGAAGGCGCGGAATTCGAAAGTAAGGCGGCGCTTGGCGTCGATTTGAAGATTGAGGAGGGCGGCGGTGACGGCGGCGCCGGAGCCGAGAGCGAGCAGCATGACGAAGAGGCGGCCGCGGTTGGCGCCGAAGAGGCGGCGGATGATGCGCCAGAACATGGCTCGGTTGGTGGTGTGGGGGGCGGCCATCATTCGCCTCGCAGGATGGGCGCGGGCTCGTAGCGGGACGCGCGGCGGAGCGGGAGGGCACTGCCGAGTATCGTGACGCCGGCGGCGAGGGCAACGACTACGAGGAATACGATGAGGGAAGGTTCCGGAGCGACGCCGAAGATTTTTTCGCCGAGGAGGCGCGCGAGAAGAATTCCAAGCGCGTAGCCAACTCCCCCGCCGACGAAGGCTAGGAGCAGCTGTTCCGCGGCCAGTAAAAAGCCAACGGTGCCGGAACCGGCGCCGAGCGCTTTCATCAAACCGATCTCAGTTCGGCGTTCGATTACGGATGCCGCTGCGGACGCGCCGACTGCCAACGCGGCCGCGAGCAGCGCGGCTCCTGTCACCAGCCATAAGAGCATTTGCACGCGCGTCAGAATTTGGCCTTCGCCTTCGGCGACGCGGCGAATCACACGCACATCGGTCCCGGGTAATTCCTGTTGAATTTGAAAGGCGATCGAGGAAATGTATGGCGTGCAGAACCAACGGTCATACTCGGTGGGTGTAAACGACTTCACATCGCGCTTCGCGAATGCATCTTCCGGCTTGGTCAGCGCGCTGACGTAGAGCTTGCGATACTGGCCCGGCTTGCCCGCGAGTTGCTGGACGCTGAGGAGGGGCATGAGAAGGGCGTCATCCTCTGGACCACCGCTGGAAAGTATCCCCGTAATAGTGCAGGGCGCGTACTTCTGCATCTTCTCGAGATCGGGAACATTTGCCAACATCTGTTGTCCGAGACCAAGCTTCATTCGCTGCGCAAGATTGACTCCGGCGACACACTCGTTAGGAGCGTCGACGTAATAGTGGCCGTTGGGACCAACGTTAACCCGCCGCGGCTGGCTGGATTCTTCCGAAAACCAACGTCCCTCGATTCGAAACCAGGGATTCGTCTTCTCAATACCTGTTGCGAAAGTGCTGCCATCTTCAAGATGCAGCGGATGCGAGCCCCAAGTTCCAATCAATTGGACTTTTGTTCCAGCATTTGAGGAGGTTAGCTCGCTGGAGTCCGCCGCTACATTGGCGGAAACCTCCAAGACTGGCGAGAAGGCCATGATGTTGTTGTGCCAGAAAATGGTTTTCAGTTTGGGGAGGTCGGCTTCGGGGAGATAGGCGCCGGCGTTCACGGGGCGGTAGTCCACGCCGCCGATTTCGAGTGGCAAGGAATCGGCTTGCGGCGTCACGAGGAGATTCGCGCCGAGGCTGCGGAATTCCTTGGCCAGGCGGTCGCCCACGTCGAGCGAAACGCTCAGGGCTGCGGTGGCTACACCCATGCCGAGTGCCAGCGCGGCTCCGGTCAGGAGCTTGTGGCGCGGACGGCGTCCGAAGGAATCTGCGACTAGCCTCAAGAACATAGTTATGGAAATAGCTTCTGTTTTCAGTTCTCAGTATTCAGTTCTCAGTAAGATTTTTTGATGAATATTTTTTTTTGCTTTCTGTCTTCTTACTGAAAACTGACCACTAATAACTGAAAATCTTTTGCCCTTGGACGTAGTTCCAACTTCCAGCCGCACATTAACCTCTACTGAGGAATCTCCTTTGCGGCTTGGGTCAACGACGAAATATCGATCACTAAATCACCGCCATCGGCGTGCGAGGACACTCCAATCGGATTGCAGCCGCCCTGGTCGCCGATCGAAGGGACGTAGATGGCCGCGCCACAGTGGCGGCAGATGACGTTCTGGCCGTCCTGGCGATAGCCTTCGGCTCCGCAGATGCGGCAAGCGTCAAGACCTACGCCATAGCCATTGGGCTTCTTAATGATGAGGAAGCGCAGTGACTGATTGCCGGCGGTGATGGTGTAAAGATGAAGAGTTCCGTCTTGCACTTCGCTGATGGGAATGCGCACTACGTTGCCGTCAGCGGAAAGCGCTCGCGCGGAGGGTGGCGCGGAATTCGCGCGCGTGTAAATGAAATCCGCGGTCAGCACGAGGATCACCACCAAGCATGCGCCGACTGCGGCGATCATCCAGCTGCCCTGGCGGCGATTCTGCGATTCGAGCAGCCTTTTCTCCGCCTCACCGGTGGCTTCGTTCGCGGCCTTGGCGTTGGAGGCCGATTGCCATTCGCGCAAGATCAACAAGGCCGCCGCTCCGAAAATGAACACGAAGAAAAACAGCTCGTTGCGGACGATGGGGCCGATCAGCGCCATTTCTTGCTTGCTCGATGGGAGCCAGCGCGCCTCGCTCAACTCATGCAAACCGGTCAGCGCCAGCTGAAAGGCCACGAGCATCAAGATGGCGCTCGTCACCGCGAAGAAGCGGTGCAGCGGTACGCGAAGAGTGCCCTTAAAGAAGAACAAGCCCACGGCAACGGCCGCGCCGATGCCGGCTATCGTGCCAATCCACGTCTGTAATCCTTCGCTCGATAGCTCCACGGCGCGCAAAATCAGCGCCAGCTCCGCGCCCTCGCGCAGAACCATCAGGAACACGAACAGGAAGATCCCCCAGCCCGCGGCTTTGCCGGCCCGCTCGGCGTAGGCCTCCACTTTGGCCTCGATTTCTTTTTTCAGGTGGCGCGCAACTCGGTTCATCCATACGATCATCGTAATGACGAACACCGAGGCGACCAGGAGCATCAGCCCCTCGAAGCCGTCTTCGCTGATGCGGAAGCGCTCCAGGGCGACCGCAACGCCCAAGCTGAGCGCCGCGGCGGCCGCCACGCCATACCAGGCGAAACGCGCCAGGTGCCCACGCCCCGTGCGGGAAAGATAGACGAGGATAATGCCGACGACGAGAGAGGCTTCAACGCCTTCGCGAAGGGCAATGAGAAAAGCGGAAAGCACACAATCTCCAGTTGTGAATCATTTGCAACTACCTTTTAAGTGTATCGCAACGAGGGACTTCCGTCAACCGGACCAATGCGGTCCGATTACTTGGATGCGCGGATAAGGTATCCTGTTTCAAGCTAATGCGCACCTTCCGACACACCGCCTCTCTGCTCGTGACCGTGTTGCTGCTCTGCGCCCAGGCTGTGGCGCAGACGCCCTCGGCTGCGCCCTCTCCATCCGGCAGCTTTCGCACCGATCCCAAGCGGGCAAAGAAGGCCATCGAACTGGGCCAGCAGGCCGAAGCGGCGGGCCGCTTGGACGAAGCTCTCGTCTTCTACGAAGAAGCTGCACGTTCCGCGCCGCCGGATGCCGCTCTTATTGAGCGCATGGCCGCGCTGCGCTCCAAGCTGGTGCGTGATCATGTCCAGGCCGCGGAACGCAATGCAGTGGAAGGGCGTATGGAGCAAGCGACGGAGGAATTGGCGGCTGCTCTGATGCTCGACCCTGGAAACCCCAACGTCCAGGAACGCTTCGCACAACTGAAAAAGATGGAGGACGAACCTGCGGCGAACCTGGGCGCGCGAATCTCCGGGCTCCCAAAGCTCGAGCCGCAAAGCGGAAAGCGCGACCTGGATCTGCGCGGCGACACAAAAGCAGTCTACGAACAGCTGGCCGCTCAGTTTGGTGTCAAAGCGACATTTGATCCAGATCTGACTCCGCGCAATGTGCGCTTGCACCTGGACGCAGTTGATTTCGCAACCGCCGTTTCCGTCCTGGGCGCGCAAACGGGCACATTTTGGCGCCCGCAGAATTCCACCCTGATGTTTGTCGCGCAGGACACCCAGGAGAAACGAAAACAATACGACCTGGAAGCCCAGCAAACGTTCCGGCTCTCCGCGGCCGTCGGCCCCGAAGACGTAACGGAACTCCTGCGCATCCTGCGCGACATCACCGGAGCGACGCACATCGAGCTTGATTCCAGCAGCCGCTCCATCACCATGCGCGATACGCCGGAGAAACTGGCGCTTGCCGGGGAAATTATCCAGCAAGTGGAAAAGGCGCGTGGTGAAGTCCTGCTTGAATTCGAATTGCTCGAGGTCGACCGCGACAAGGCCCGCAATCTTGGAATTACTCCGCCCTCCACCGAGAGTCTCATCCCCCTGAGCACCAGCGACCTCAACCTGCTTAAGGCCTCCACCGACCTCACGAACTTGCTCACCAACCTTCAGCAGGTCTTCTCCAACAAAGGTTTTTCGACAGTTCCATCGGTGATACCCGTGGGCGGAGGCCTCTCCACGTTTCTTCTCACTCTGCCCACGGTGGCCGCCAATTTTTCCGATTCGCTCTCGCTGGTGCAAAGCGGACGGCAGGCCATGCTGCGCGCGCAGGACGGAAAGCCCGCCACGCTGTTTGTCGGGGATCGATTTCCCGTAACGCTTTCTCTGCTTTCCGGAAGCTTTGGCACCGGGGCAACATTGACGGCAGTCCCTGGCTCGACGATTTTCCCGGAGACCTCCTTTGCCGTGGGAGCCAATCCGTCCGCGTTGGCGGCAAATTCTTTCACGGGTGGCAGCCTGCCGGATCTCGCGGTGGTGTTCAACCAAACCGGCGCCAATACATTCGTCATTTTACAAAATCAGGACAATGGAAATTTTCTTCAGGTGACGCCGTCGCCGATCACTCTGGGCGCCAACGAAACCGGGCAAGTGGCCATCGGCACCGGCATCTTCCGAAGCGACGTCACCAAGTTTTCGACCACGCAGCCGCCGGACGTGGTCCTGGTCAATTCCACTTCGAATACCATTTCCGTTTTATTGGGAAATGCCAATTCGAACGGACAAGCCAACGGTCTTTTTACGGAAGCGCCAGGGTCCCCTTTTAAGGTCGGAAATCATCCGAGTTCCGTGGTGATCGCGGATTTCAACGGCGACACGTTTCTTGATATTGCCGTGACGAATCAAGTCGACAATACCGTTTCGCTTTTCGAAGGGCATGGCGACGGCACCTTCACTGAATTTCCCGGCTCGCCCTTCAAGCTCACGAACACCAGCACGATTTCCGAGACCGGGCCGGTGGCGATGGTCAGCGCGAATTTTCGCAACGTCATCATCAACACCAACAACAATGCCCCGGAAGTGGATCTTGCCATCGTCAATCAAACGTCCAACAACGTGACCATTCTGCTCAGCGCGGTGGATCAAAACCAGAATGTAACCTTTACGGAGGCCGTCAACTCGCCGATTGCAGTCGGAGTCGATCCCGTGGCCATTGCTTCGGGAGATTTGAATGGGGACGGCATTCCCGACATTGCCGTGGTAAATCAAGGCAGCTCTACTGTTTCGGGCACCGTCTCGGTTTTGCTGGCGAGTGCCAATCTGGACGGCACGTTCACCGCGGCACAGGGATCGCCGCTGGCGACCGCCACGACTCCCGCAGGAATCGCCATCGCAAATTTTGCGAACGGCTCCTTCCCTGACATTGCCGTGAGCAACGAGGGCTCCGACACGCTCAGCGTTTTCATCGGGACGGGACAAGGCACCTTCGCGCAGGCCGTCGAGATCAACATCTTGAATGCTACCGCTCCAACCGCGCTGATCACCTCTGTCTTGACCAGCAGCGGACTTCCCGATGTGGCCCTGGTGGCGCAGGGGCAGGCGTCGAACCAGGGCGCGGTGGTGGTGATCCAGGACTCCTCGTCCTTCGCCAATAGCATCGCCGGGGGCGCCGGCCAGCAACCGTATCCCGGCTCGGAGTTCATCGACCTCGGCGTTAAAATCAAGGCTACGCCCTCGCTTCATCCCAACGGTGAAGTAACGCTGCAACTGGAGTTCGAGATTCGCGCGCTGACGGGCAACAACGTGAACGGCATCCCGATCATTTCGAATCGGACGCTGTCGCAAACCGTGCGCGTGAAAGAGAACGAACCGACGCTGATCGGCGGCATCACGGATGTGGAAGAAACCAAATCGATCACGGGTTTGCCGGGATTTGCCGAGATCCCAGGGTTGGGATACGCCTTCGGGTCGAGAAGCAGGTCTTTGCAGGATACCGAGCTGCTGATTGTGATCACTCCGCGGAGATTGCGTCTTGTGGATCACGTCACGCGAAGTGTGTATGCCGGCCGTGGTGATCCCGGGACGTCAAGAGCGGGTGGACGGGAACTTCCGCCATCGCCTGCGGGACCGCCGCCGCAGACTCCAGCGCAACCGCCGGCCGCTCCGCCGACCCAGCAGCCGCCACCAACGCAGCAGCCTCCACCAACACAACAGCCCCCGCCGTAGTGCGCGCAAAGCCGAACGGCTTCGTGCATCTGCGTCCGTCAATCTGGACTTGAATTTCGCAGAGCGGGCAGGCTCGCGCGCGAGCGGCTTAGGGGAGCGGCTCGAAAACCACGACTGGCTGGTAGGTGCGGGGGACAACGGCTTCGGCGATGGCGATTAATTTGTCTTGCTGGCCGAAGACGCGAAGTCGCGGGGGTTTCGGTTCCCCGCCATCGAGCTGCGTGGTGGCGCCGGGAGGAACTTCGGTACGGCCGGGCTGAAGCTGCGCGATGGAAATGTTGAACTTCGAGCCGTGGCGTACACGCTTTTCGATCACCGGCAGCACGTTGATCCGCGGAAAATTGGGCAGCAGGCTTTCCAGCCGGATTACGCGATCGGCGAATTTTCCGGCCTCCTTGGCTTCCGCAAGTTCTTCGAGCGAGATGGCCTGCTCCAGAGAAAACTCGCCGACGGCCGTGCGCTCAATCTCCGCCAGATGCGCGCCGCAGCCCAGCTTCTGGCCAATTTCGTGGGCCAGCGAACGGATGTAGGTGCCGGACGAGCACTCGATGACAAAGCGCGCGATGCTGCCTTCAATGCCGGTGAGGCGGTATTCGAATAGTTCGACTTCGACGGGCTTCAACTCGACAGGCTGTTTTTTGCGCGCCAGTTCGTACGCGGGACGCCCCTGGACTTTTTTCGCGGAGAATGATGGCGGCATCTGTTCGAAACGGCCGACGCGCTCGGCGGCAAATCTTTCGAGGGTTGCCGCATCCAGCGTTGGCGACGTATCCGGCCCCTGCGCCTCGCCGTCGGAATCGTAGGCGTCCGTCGCGAACCCGAAACGAAAGCCCGCCGTGTAGCGCTTGCGGCGCCCGGCGTAGAACTGGACCAGCCGTGTCGCCCGGCCCAGGAGCAGCACGAGAACTCCCGTGGCCAGCGGATCCAATGTGCCGAGATGTCCGATTTGCCGGAAGCCGGCGAGATGACGCACCGCATCCACGACGTCGTGCGACGTCTTTCCCTTGGGCTTATTGATGACGAGGGCGCCGTCAAAGGGCGCGGGTTGCGGCTGGCGTGGCATGCTAGAAGTTTTCAGTAAACTGAGAGTTGATTACTCGGATGGCGCGGGCGGATTCTCTTTCTTCATTTCCTTTAACAGTTGCTCGATGCGCTCGACGTGCTCTTGAGAAAGGTCCAGCGCAAAATGCAATTCGGGCACGCGGCGAAGCTGCAGGCGTTCGATGAGTTCGCGCCGGATAAAACCGGAGGCATGTTCGAGCGCTTTGATCGCGTCGGATTGCTCCTTGTTCGTTCCTTTTACGCTGATGAACACGCGTGCGTGCTTCATATCCGGCTGAACGCGAACTTCGCTGGCCACCACGCTGCCTTCGAGCCGGGGGTCCTTTAGCTCGCCCGCGAGCATGGCATTGATTTCGTGCGCGATCTCCTCGCCCACGCGTTCATGACGGTGATTGGCTGGACTCATCGGGGTCCCTGCAAGACTTTCTAAATAATCTCGACTGCCTGGTTGATCAAGAACGAGCCAAGGATATCGTCGGCTTCATCCAGAACTTTTTGGAGCATTTCTCGTACGTGCTTCTCTTCATTCGAAAGCGTCACGACTCCCACCACCGATCGCTGCCACGCCTCGTGATGCTCCAACTCCGCCACGGCAACGTTGAAATCGCGGCGCAACTTGTCCTTCAAGCTGCGAAGCACCTGCCGCTTGTCCTTCAACGATTGCGCGTCTGGGATATGCAGCTCGAGAGTAAGCAGGCCGACCGGCATGAGCGGCTCCGCGGGTCCGTTAGCAGTTATTTGCGCGACATCGCCGCGGGCGTGCTCTTCTCAGCGGCTTCCGCGGCGCTCATCTTCGTCACGCTGAAACATTCCAGGATGTCGCCAACCTTGACGTCGTTGAAATTCGCGACGCCGGCGCCGCATTCGAATCCGGTGCGCACTTCGCTGGCGTCATCCTTGAAGCGCTTCAAGGAACTCAGCTTCGACGTGTAGATCACCGCTCCGTCGCGAAGTACGCGGACTTGCGCGTCGCGCTTCAGCACGCCATCCACTACGTAGCAGCCCGCCACGGTTCCCGCGCCCTTGACGCGGAACGTGTTGCGCACTTCCGCGCGGCCCAGATACGTTTCCGTGACGACCGGCTCAAGCAGGCCTTCCATGGCTTTCTTAAGTTCGTCGGAAACTTCGTAGATGATGTTGTGCGTGCGGATGTCCACGTGTTCTTGCTGCGCCAGGTCCAGGGCCTTGCGGTCCGGACGCACGCCGAAGGCGATGACGATGGCTCCGGACGCGGACGCCAGCAAAACGTCATTCTCTGTGACCGCTCCAACGCCCGAGCCGATAATCTTCAGCTTCACCTGGTCGGTCGAAAGCTTGGGCAACATTTCGCTGAGAACCTCCACGGAGCCTTGCACGTCGCCCTTGATGACGATTCCCAGTTCCTTGACGTCGCCGGCTTTCAATTGCTCGTGGAGCTGGTCGAGCGTGATGCGCGAACCGCTGATGCGGGCCATTGCCGCGTCGCGCTGCTTGCCTTGGCGGTATTCGACGATGTGCCGCGCCTTGGCTTCGTCGGTGACCTGGAAGAGGTCGCCTGCATCGGGGACGCCCTGCAAGCCAAGCACTTCGACGGGAGTTGATGGCGGCGCATCTTTCACGACTCTGCCGCGATCGTCAAACATCGCGCGGACTTTGCCGAAAACCGAGCCGCAGATGAAGAAGTCTCCGGCGTTGAGCGTGCCATTTTGCACGAGGATGGTGGCGACTGGGCCGCGTCCTTTATCCACGCGCGATTCGAGCACCGTGCCGGTCGCAGGGGCGTCGGGATTGGCCTTCAGTTCGCGCAGGTCGGCGACGAGCAAAATCGTTTCGAGAAGTTTCTCGATGCCCTTCTTCTGCTTTGCGGAAACTTCCACGAATTCCGTGTCTCCGCCCCATTCCGCGGGCATTAGGGCCACTTCGGACAATTGGCGCTTGACGCGGTCCACTTGCGCTTCGGGTTTGTCAATCTTGTTGATGGCCACGATGATGGGCACTTTCGCGGCCTTGGCGTGGTCAATTGCTTCTTTCGTTTGCGGCATCACGCCGTCGTCGGCGGCAACAACCAGCACCACGATGTCCGTGACTTTCGCGCCGCGCGCGCGCATGCGCGTGAACGCTTCGTGACCGGGCGTATCCACGAACACGACGGCACGCTCGTTGACCATGACTTTGTACGCGCCGATGTGTTGCGTGATTCCGCCCGCTTCGCCCGCCGCGACATCCGCCTGGCGGATGGCATCGAGCAAGCTCGTCTTGCCGTGGTCCACGTGACCCATGACGGTCACGACCGGCGGCCGCGGCTTCAAACTTTCCTTGGTCTCTTCCTTCGCGACTTCGAGCACCATCTCTTCTTCGAGAGACACGACGCTCACGACGCCACTGAAGGCTTCCGCGAGAGTGGTGGCTGTCGGCACGTCCAGAGCCTGGTTGATGCTGGCGAAAACGCCGCGGTCCAGCAGGTTCTTCAAAAGCTCCTTGGCGCGCACGTCCAATTTTTCCGCGAGTTCGCGAATGGTGATGCCTTCGGTGATGGTCACTTCGCGCGGGGCACGCGGTTCCGGCGGAGCGATGACTGCGGCTACGCTACGTCCGGCGCCTGGACGCTGGCGCGTGGGGTGCAGCTTGCGCTCGCCCTCTTGTTCACGTTTGTCTACGACTGGGCGTTGGCGCTGCGGCGGTTTGCGCGTGTACAGCGGCTTGCCGGGCTCCGCCTTGGGCGGCAATTTTTCTGGGAACGGCGGCAGCATGCCGGGACGGCCCGGCGCACGGGGCCCGGGGCGCGTGCCGGTGGGCAACGAACCTCGGCGCTGTTCAAAGGGACGGCTCGGCGCTCCTCCAGGACCTCCAGGTCCACCGGAGCGCGGGGTGAACGGCCGACCTTGGCCGGGTTGCTGCGGGCGCATCGGCTGGCCCGGGCGAGGGCCGCTCGGGCGTGAATCTCGCGAAGCGTCAGGCATTGGACCGCGATTGCCAGTCGGCAAAGGTCCACGATTTCCAGTTGGCAAAGGCCGCGAGGGAGCGCCGGGGCGCGCCGGGGCACCGGGACGAGTGGGAGAACCAGGACGAGACGGAGCACCAGGACGGGCTGGAGCAGCGCCGGGCGCGGCAGCTGCGGGGCGCACTACGGACGGCTGGCCGGAAGGCGCGACGGGCCGTGCTGCGGCAGGGGCGGATGGTTGAGCTGCGGGGGCAGGGGGACGAATTGGCGTTGGCGCAGGCGCACTAGGGGCCGGCGCAGAGGGCTTCGCTGCAGCCGGCGCGACAGGGGCTGGTGCGGGGGGCTTAGGCACAACCGGTGCAGCGGCGGGAGCAGCAGCCGCAGGCGCTACCGGCGCTGCGGGCTTGGCGATCGGTGTTACAGGCGCAACTGGTTTTGCAAGAGCGGGCGCAACGCTGGCTTGTGGAGGAGGGGCAGGCGCGGCTGCGGGCCTCATCCGCGCGGCTTTCGCCGCAGCATCCCTGGCGTCCTTCTCCGCTTTGGCGTTGGCTTCGGCAACCGCTTCGGCTTCTGCTTGTCCCAGGAGATTCTTGCGAACCTTCTCGGCGACATCCACGGGGATGGAGCTCGAGTGCGTTTTCTTTTCGGTTACCCCGTACCCGGGCAAAAGGTCAATGATGGCTTTCGCCTTGACCTCGAGTTCGCGGGCCAGCTCGTTGATTCGGACTTGATTTGCGTCGGTCATGAATCCTTTTAAGACTTTGCCTCTTCCGCTTTCTCCGCATCCTTGTTGCTGTCAGCGGGCGCGGCCTCGGCGGCGTTTTCTTCCGCCACCGGCGTTTCTTCGGCTGCTTGCGAAGCTTCTTCGGTTTCTTGCGGCGCTTCGACGCTTGCAGGAGTCTCTGTAGTCTCTACAGCTGCAGCTTCGCCTTCTTCCGCAGGAGCGTCCGTGGTCGCAGCAGCTTCGTCCGTGGCCGCAGCGGCTTCGCCCGTCGCGGCGGCAGTTTCCGTGCCGCCTTCGTAGAAGCGGTTCACCGCCTGATAAATCTTGTCCACCATCTTTTCGCCGATGCCCGGAATCTCCATCAACTGTTCGGGCGTCATCCCGGCGAGCTTCTCGACGGAGGTAATCCCCGCGGCTTCGATTTTCTCGATGGTCTTCGCACCCACGCCGGCCAGCGAGGTCAAAGGCGTCGCCGGCGCGGTCAGAGCGGTCATTTGCTCTTCGATTTCCTGGCGCTTCTCTTCCTCGCTCTTGATGTCAATGTCCCAGCCGATGAGCTTGCTGGCCAGGCGGACGTTCTGCCCCTTCTTGCCGATGGCCAGGGAAAGCTGGGAATCCTCGACGATCACTTCGAGCTTTTTATTTTCCGGGTCGGTGATTTGCACGCGCGTCACCTTCGCCGGGCTGAGCGCTTTCTGCGCAAACGCCACCGTCTCTTCGTTGTAGGGGATAATGTCGATTTTTTCGCCGCGCAACTCGCGGATAATCGATTGCACGCGCATGCCCTTCATGCCTACGCACGCGCCCACGGGATCCACGTCCTTGTCGCGGCTCGCCACTGCTACTTTCGTGCGTTCGCCGGCTTCGCGGGCTGCAAAGCGGATCTGCACCGTGCCGTCGTAAATTTCCGGCACTTCCATTTCGAACAGACGCTGCACCAAGCTGGCATCCGCGCGCGAAACGATCACTTGCGGCCCCTTTGCCGCGCGGTCCACCATCTTGATCACCACGCGCAGACGCTCGCCGATATTGTAGGTTTCCAGCTTCGATTGCTCGCGCTTCGGCAGCCGCGCTTCCGTGCGTCCCATGTCCACGATCAGGTCCGGGCCTTCGGCGCGCTTGACGATCACGGTCACCAACTCGCCGACGCGCGTATGGTATTCGTTGAAAATCGTGTCGCGCTCGGCCTCGCGCACTTTCTGCAGAATTACCTGCTTCGCCGTTTGCGCCGCGATGCGCCCCAGGACGTCCGTGGGCTTCGCCGTTACAATCTCCGTGCCCACTTCCGCCGCCGGATTCTTTTTCTTCGCTTCCGCCAGGGTGACTTCTTTCTTCGGGTCGGTCACTTCCTCAACGACGGTGTACACCGAATACACGTCCACCTGCCCGGTTTCCTGGTTGAACTTCGCGCGGAGGTCTTCTTCCGTCTTGTAATATTTCCGCGCCGCCACCACCATCGCGTCTTCAATCGCAGACACCACGACTTCCGGCTCGATATGCTTCTCGCGGCTCAGCATTTCAATCTGTTGGTAGAGCAAATTCGCCATGTATCGTCCCTGAAATCTCCGGTCCCTGATCCCGCAAGCCGCCTTCGCGTTTCGCGGCTATCTTTTCTCTGTGACCTCTGTGTCCTCAGCGCACTTTCTGTTAATTCTTTTTTCTGGCGCTTTCAGACAACTGAAAACTCTTCTCAAAACTCCACAACCAAATTCGCCTTGCGGATTGCCTCCAGCGGCACCTCAACCGTCCGCGCTTGCTTGCCCTGCAACTCCATGCGGACTTTCCCGTCCGCAAAACCGGCTAGCCGGCCCTCAAAATACTTTGCGTCACCGACCGGCTCGGCCGTCGAAATTTTCGCCAGCCGCCCTTTAAAGCGCTCGAAATCCGCCGGCTTTTTCAGCGCCCGGTCCATCCCCGGAGAACTTACTTCCAGGACGTATCCCGGCCCCGGAATCAGTTCTTCAACATCCAGGATCACGCTCAATTGCTGGCTGACGCGCTCGCAATCCGCGTGGCTGATCTTCGCGTACGGGTCACTTACGGTCTCTTCCCCGCCAATTTCCCCCGCCGCATCGCTCAACCGCGCCGCCGGCTTTGGCACCCGGTCGATATACACCCGCAGGAACCGCTGCTTGCCGATTTTCCATTCGACGTCAACGATTTCCAGGCCTTCCGAACGCGCTACCCGCTCGGCGGCATCCCGGATTTTCTCCAAATCCAAGCAGAGACTCCCCGACCTTCGCCGGTCCGCACTGCACTCCGTCCGGCGCCAACAAAAAAGTGGGCTTGCGCCCACTTATCCGTCCGACCCGCTTCAGAGCGAAAATAGAGTATATTCCCGCTGCACGGCAAAAGCAAGATACGGGCCTTCTGAGCCTCACGAGTTCTTACATACCAGAAAAGAAGCGGCCAGGCTCGCAAAGCCTGGCCGCCCTGTATTCCCTTCCGATGGAACAACTTACTTCGGCGTGCAATCCTGCGCCGGTGGTGGGACTGGCGTGATTGGCGTGCCGGACGACGGTGCGCGGTCGAAGTCGAACATGTCTTCTAGCGTGTGCGCGTGCTGGTCACGCTTGGTCAAATGGAGCCTGGTGGCAATCATGTCATCGTTGTCATTGTCGCTGTCTTCGTCCACGCTCGCCGCAAAGCTCAAGAAGCGCTTTTCGATGAACGCCAAAATCGAGGTGTGGTCGCCAATCGTGTGAGAAACGTAATGGAGCTTGGAGAATGGCGACACCGCCAGGAAGGGCACGCGCACGCCGAGTTGATCGAACGACGCGCAGTCATCCGGATACGGCCCGGCCGGATTGGTGGTGAATTCCGGGCAGAGCTTGCCGGCATCAATTACTGTCGTGTCCGTCGTGCTTAGAAGGTTCTGGCTGCACTCCGCTCCGCCGCCCGGTTGCAGGCTCAACGGCACGTTGGAAAGATCGGCGCACTGTCCGGGGAAGATGCCGTCCGGAGTCCTTGCGTGCCCTTGCGGAGCCGCGGGCGACGCCACGTGGTCGTAGTAACCACCGTGTTCGTCGTAGGTGATGAATATGACGGAGTCATTCCAGAAGGGACCATTGCGCACCGCGCTGAGTACCTGTGAAACGTAGGCCTGCCCGCGCTGGATGTCTGTCGGCGGATGCTCGTCATTTTCCGACGCGATTCCGAAGAGACCGAAATTTGGATCCACGAAGGACACGCTCGGCAACGGACCCACGCCGGGCACGCCACTGGCCTGCGCGAGGAACAATTTCAACGGGAGGAAATGCGGATCGATGGCCGTCGCGCTGAATGGACGGAATGCTCCGCCCTGCGGTGCGTCCTGGAAATAGTCGGCCCAGGTGACATTATTCTTGTCGAAGAGGTCGAAAATTGTTCCGGTAATGGGCTTGTATCCGCCAACTGGGGGAAACGTGTCGCTGGTGGTCAGATGCCCGAAAGAAGTGGCGGCTGCCAGGTACGAGCGGTTCGGAAACGTGGGACCGAGCACCGAGGCAAAATACCGGTCGTTCACTGCGAAGTTCGCCGCCAGGCCGTAATAGAACGGAATATCGTCCTGCGTGTAAAAGCCCATGGTTTGATCTTCCGTCGGGCTTTCCACTCCGTTGTCCAGCTGCTCGGTGGCGTCGTTCACGCGCACAAATCCGTTATCGTCGGGATCGCGCAGAGTATTATTGGGGTGGAAAAAATTCACTTCTTCGTGGGTTTCGAACCAGGAATGATTCAGGTCCGGAGCCGCGCAGCGCTTCGGATCGTGAAACGAGAATACTACGCTCCCGTCCTCTTCGCGGTTGGAATTGAAGCACGTGAGCGTGCCGTCTTGGTTCACCTTGCAAGCCAGCCCATCCACGCAATCGTGGTCGTCTTTGCGGCACCCGCCGATTCCGTTGCGGTAGGGACTTCCCGGCGCATAAGCCAAGGCGCCAAAATAATTATCGAAGGAATGGTTCTCCTGCATGATGACGATGATGTGCTTGACCTTGCTTAGATCGCCGTCAGCCCTCACGGGCTTCGCCGCCAGCAGTCCGAGCAATAACGGCAGCACCAGCGCTGCCCGCAGAATTCCTCGCAGTCCCCACAATGTAATTCGTTCTAAAATCTGAAAATTACGCATCGGTCGCACCTTTCCCGTTCTCGTCTCGGGCCAGGGCGTTCCTGCCGCCCTCTGCCCTCAGGGATAAGACCGCCCGCCGTGCGAATTTGCGATGAACAGTTGGAGAACATTCTGTAACTCGGTAATTGCTGGATGGACGTAGCGAAATCCTTGGCGAGCCGGAGATTGTGATGTCGTACTTCGGGTCTCTTTTCAGACCTGACGTTGGAATTAGAATATGCGCCGAGCGCAAAGTCGTTCTTGGTCCAGGAGAAAAGCGGGCAGAAACTTTACAGCAGCTCGTGTCTAGCCGTATAGTCGTTCGACGGCCACATTCCCGTACCGAATGAAACAGTCCTCCCTCTTTCGAATCGCGCTGCTTCCCTGCCTGGTGCTCCTCGGAGCATGCCTCGGTTTCGCGGAAGACATTTCGAAAATCCATCCCACGGGTTATGTCACCGATCTAGCCGGAGTCGTCGCCACAAACACAAAGGCGCAACTGGAAGCGCTATGCACGGAAGTGGAGCAAAAAACCGGCGCGCAAATGGCGATTGTGACGGTCAATTCGCTCGATGACCGAAGCGTCGAAGACTACGCGGTGGATGTGTACAAACAGCTCGGTGTCGGAAGCAAGAAGGACAATCGCGGCGTGTTGCTCCTGGTCGCGCCGCACGAGCGCAAGTATCGCATTGAAGTCGGCTACGGACTCGAGCCGGTGATCAACGATGCGCGAGCCGGCGACGCTGGCCGCGCCATGGTGCCGTTTCTTCGGCAAGGAGACTACAGCAAGGCCACGGAAGCTGCCGCCTGGCAATTGGCAAACTACATTGCGGGAGATGCTGGCGTCACTCTGAGCGGCCAGCCTCCCGTAACGCACTATCGGGACTCAGGCGGGCACGTGGGATTCCCCGTATTCTGGGTCATTCTGATTGTGATTATTTTCTTTCGCTTGATTGCCGGAATGTCTGGCCGCCCGGGCAGCGGAGCAGGCGGCAGCGGCTGCCTCTGGTTTCTCCTGGGCATGATGGCGGGCGGCGGGCCGGGGGGCCGGTCAGGAAGTAGCTGGGGCGGTGGTGGAGGTGGGGGTTTTGGTGGCGGCGGGGGATTTGGCGGGTTTGGCGGCGGGAGTAGTGGAGGCGGAGGCGCCTCCGGAAGTTGGTAGCACGCAAGGAAAGGAACGCAACAGAAATGCTTTCCACGGATGCAAAACTATCGGAATTGGTGAACCGGCTGAAGGAATTCGCGGCGGCGAATCTCGAGTGCGTCATTTTGTTCGGTTCGGCGGCACGCGGCGATTTCCGCACGGGATTTTCGGATCTCAATGTCGCCTGCATTCTGCACTCCCTCAGCGTGGAAGAATTGGGCCGCCTGGCGCACGTAGTGAAGTGGTGGTGCGTGGACCAGAAGGAACCCGCGCCTCTTTTCTTCACCAGAGATGAGTTGCATCAGGCTGCCGACGTTTTTTCCATCGAGATTCTCGATATGAAGCACGGCCGGCGCGTGCTGTATGGAAAAGACGTCGTCGCGGAAATTGAAGTGCCCATGAATCTTCATCGCGTGCAGATCGAACACGACCTGCGTACGATGATCTTGAAGCTGCGGCAGCAGTATCTGCGCGCGCCGGGCAATGCCAAAGAGCTCACCCCGGTCCTGCGCAAATCGTTCTCCGGCGTGCTGACGCTTCTGCGCCACGCGGTGATGGCCTTCGGCGAGGAACCGCCGGCAACGCCGCATGAGATCATTGCGCGTGCCGTGGCGCTGACAGGATCCGATACGGCGGCCTTCAACGCCCTGCTGAAACTTCGTGAAACCGGAGAATTCCACGGCGAAATTGTTCCCGCCTATGGTGCGTATTTAAATGCATTGGAAAAAGTTTCGAGCGCGCTGGACAAACATCTCCCCAAGCGGGAATGGCAGCGCGTAAAGAATGCCCATTCGTGATCCTGAATCATTCGAGGTGCATATGAAAGCAGTTCTAGTGGTTTTGATCGTTCTGGTGATCATCGCTCTGATGCTTGGCGGCTCGTTTGTGGGCCGCAGGAATCAGATGGCTATCAAGCGGGAAGCCGTGAACGCCGCATGGGCGCAGGTGGATGTCGTTCTGCAGCGCCGCGCGGATCTGATCCCCAATCTGGTGGAGACGGTAAAGGGTATTGCAGTGCAAGAACAGATTGTGTTCGGCGATATCGCCAAGGCGCGTTCCGCCCTCCTGGGCGCGCATTCTCCGGCAGAAAAAATCGCCGCGAACGGCCAATTGGATTCCGCGCTGGGACGCCTGCTGGTGGTCGTCGAGAATTATCCGCAGTTAAAATCCAACGAGAATTTCCTGCGCCTGCAAGATGAGCTGGCCGGAACGGAAAACCGCATCGCGGTCGAGCGGCGGCGCTACAACGAAGTCGTGCAAGATTACAACACGTATATCTCGCTGTTCCCGAATAGCCTGGTCGCCAGTTTTGGCGGCTTCACCCGCAACGATGCCTACTTCAAGACCGACGAAGGCGCGCGCCAGGCTCCCAAGGTGAATTTCGACTACGGCAAACCGGCCGCGCCGAGCACAGTGCCAGCGCCGGCGAAACCCTGATCGGCGTCAGTTTGTTGCGCGGCGGGCGTTAGTCGAACAGGTCCGGCTGCTCGCGCGTGATGCGATCCCACAGCGGCTGAAACTGGAACCAACCGGCCAGCGGCGATCCCACTTGCGAATAGGTGAGCTTCGCGGTTTCGTGCGCAATTTTGTGCGCCTGCCCGGCCGCCTCTGCCAGCAATTGCGCCTGGCATGACCGGTCCATGGTGATGAACCACCACGTCGCTTCGTCCACCGTGCGCCCAACGGTGAGCAGGCCATGATTCCGCAGGATGGCCGCTTTTTTACCGCCCAGAGCCATCGCGATGCGGTCGCCTTCGGAGGTTTCCTCGACGACGCCGGAGTAATCCTCAAAAACGGCGTGATCGTCGTAAAACGCGCAGGCATCCTGCGTGATGGGGTCGAGCAATCTTCCCAGCGAAGACCAGGCCTTGCCATTCAGTGAGTGCGCATGCGCAGCTGCGATCACGTCCGGCCGGGCTTTGTGGATGCGCGAGTGAATGGCAAACGCGGCCAGGTTCACTTCGCGATTCCCTTCCACAACTTGCCCGGCGTCATTCACGAGCACCAGGTCGGAGACACGGATCTGGCTGAAGTGCATACCGAACGGATTCACCCAAAAATGATCTAGCCGCTCGGGATCGCGTGCGGTGATGTGCCCGGCGACGCCTTCATCGAAGCCACATTTGGAAAAGAGACGGAAGCTGGCGGCGAGGCGTTCCTTGCGATGACGCCGCTCCTCGGCAGGAGTGGCAAAGACGGGCGGACGAGGAACGCGATCGAGGATGCTTTTCTGCGGAGCGGCTTTTTCTTGCTGAACTTTTGCTTCAGGCATAAGAGCCTCCGTGCGGATAGGGGGCGACGTCAGGAATTGTGCCTTAGTGCAGAGGAATTGCAAAGTGCGAGCGCGGTCCCGGCCCGAGGAACGAGAGTACCGCGGCGTCGCAGGGGAAGTTGAATCCACCTTTCTCGAAAATTGAGTCCGCACAAAAGAAAAGCGCCCCGAACAAGTCGGGACGCTTTACAAGAATCAAAAACCGACAGAAGAAATTTTGAATCTTACGGTTTCGTCGGCGTGGCGGCCGGAGGGTTCGCCGCCGGCTTTTGTGCCGCCGGCTTGGATGGAGCCGCGCCCGTCTTGACCGGGTAGTTCTGGTCGTAGAGGCGGATGATGTCCTGCGTCACGTCAATCTGGTTCGACGCATAGAGAATCGGAGTGTTCTGCGACGAGGAGTCCAGCACCAACGCGATACCGTTCTCGCGCGCGTAGCGGTCCAGCACATCAACCATTTTCCGCCCGATGCGGTCCACCACGTCGCCTTGCGCGGCGTTGACGTCATCCTGATATTCGGTCTGCTTGCGCTCGAGCTGTTGCGCTTGCCGCTGCCCCTGCGTGGTCAGGCGGGCAATTTCTTCCTGACTGCACTTGCCCTCGCAGGTCGCGAGCCGCTGCCGCAGATCATTGATCTGTTTGTTGAGGGCTTCGAGTTCCGTCTGGCGCGAGGCGAACTGCGATTGCAATTCCGCGGACGCCACCTTGCCCTCCGCCGTAGCCACGATGGCCTGGCGAATATTGATCACGCCTACTTTTCCGGAGTTCGTGGTCGAGGCCGCCGTGCTTGGTGCCTGCGCCCAGGTCGCCGTGCTCAGAACGCACGACGCAGCCAAGGCCGCCGTAAGAGTCAACATTTTGCGCGACCGCAGTGCGGTCAACAGTCTGGAATTCACTTTTTTCTCCTTGTGGTGGTTCGCCCCGATGAAACCGGGACAAACCGGCGCCAAGTCAGCTTGGCTCTGTCGAAACTGCTTCCGCTCCCCGGCGGGTTCTGCGGGCGTTCAACAAACTCGAAAGTATAACCGACGCGCTTTCTATCCCGCAATCCCAAAGCGCGATTTCACCTGCGTGCATTTTTCACTCACGGCATCCTAATGCACGTTCGCTACTTCGATCCGAAACTGCTCTTGCTGCTCGGCCTAGCGGCCGTTCGGGCAGCCTTCCCGGCGCGCTCTCCGTCTAGTTCGGCATCTGGAACAAGAAGATACGATTGTTCGCTTGATCCACGATCACCGCCAGGTTCGTGAACTGGTCAATGGCCACGCCAAACTGTGGAGAACCCGGAAGACCCAACGTTTGCCGCGTCCGGAACGGATTCGAGATGGTATCCACGATCGAGATCGTGTTGCTCACCGAATTGGAAGTGAGAATCGCGCCAGTCTGCAGATTCAACGCCAGTGACGTGGGATTGATGCCCACGCTGGTGATGGGAGCAGTCCCGTTGTCCGGATTAAAAGAGGCAATCACGTTGCCGCCGCTGGAATTGGCATAAAACAGCGCCGGCACTACCGTTGGATCGTAAACCACGTCGGTCGGCGCCGCAGTAATGCTGCCGACGGTGCCCGTGGTGCTCTTGATCGGCGTAGCCGCGCCAATGTCCACCGAATCCAGCGCGCCTTGCGGTGCGGCACCGCTCTGAAGTTCCAAGGCGGTCACCACGGCCAGGCCCATGTTGTTGGTGCCGCGGTCCGGATCAATGGCAACCGCAATCGGCGACTGGTCGACGGCAATCGAAATCCCCGTGAGGCTCGTAGGCGGTGTTGTGCCGAAGAGCGGGGAGAGATCAATCTCCGTGACGGTGTTGGACCCGGTATTGGTAACGATGGCAGCGGCCGTGGAATCGTTGATGGCCACGCCGGTCGGATTCGTCCCAATTCCCTGGCTGCTGGTAATGTCGGGGACCGCTTCAGCGCCGGTCAGCAAATTCACGACCGAGACGCTGCTGCTGCCATTGTTGGCAACTACGGCCATTCCCAAATGCTGGCTGATGGCGACTCCCATTGGCGTGGTACCAACAGCAATGGTGTTTTTCACCGCGCCAAACGTCGCGCTTCCCGGATTGATGTCGATGACCGTGATGCTATTGCATCCGCTCAAACTCACCACCGCGACCGGCGAAAAGGGCCCGTTCGCCAATTGATCGGCAATTGCCACCGAGCTCGGTTGCGGATTCGTGACGCCAGGGCAAATCTGCGACACGTCTATGGCCTGAAGCACCATCAAGTCGGTGGCATTGGATTGCACGCCACTGCTGATGACATCCACGGCATAGCGGTGCGGAAACGCCAGGAAAGACGCTGGAATTGTCACCGTCATTTGCCGACTGCTCACGACTTGTACGTCTCCCGCCGGAATGGAAGTCCCATCGAGACGCACCTGCGCGCCGGCGGCGAATCCCGAACCGTAGATTTGCACACCCGCGAGATCGCAGGACGAAGCAGGCGCTGGAGGCGTTGGGATGCACGTGAGCGCCCCCTGCGGAAGGATCGCGTTCGGAATGCCTCCAATAATTCCTGGTCCAGGAGTTGCGCTGGGAACAACGAGCTCGGTAATCTGAGCGGTCTTGAGGGTATTTGCCGCGCTTGGCCCAAGATTGATGACGTCGATTGTGCCGCTCCCGGACATGACCACGAACGCCTGGTTCGTCGCCGGATCAACCGTGAGCCCGCCAAAGAGATTCAGGGAACCACTGCTTCCCCCACTAAACTGCACAGTAATGGTGGCCGTGCCCGAACCGGTCAGAGTGATCTGACTTGGAATGATCGGGTTGATCTGACAAGCGGCGGCACTCTGGCAGGCAAACGCATAGCGCTTTAGCGACACAGGGTCGGACACGGAAACTTGGTTCTGTTGCGGATTGTAAGAAACCAGCGCGTTCGAGTACGGCTGCCAGGCCACGTCTGCCGTGCCCAGAAGTTCCGCGGAATTCAAGCAAGGAGTAGGAGCCACGACGTAAAAAGTGCAATCCGCGTTGAAGAAAATCGAGTTGACGGACTGATCCAGAGAATTCAGCAAGTTGATCTGCGGCCCGTTCTGACCGGTCGCATTGGCATCGGCAATCGCGGCCATCCTTGTGATAGGATTGACGGCAATGCCTTGCGACGTTTGAGAGATTCCAAACACCAAGTTCGGGCTGCTGAAGAACACCGTGCCGCCGGTGCCCGTGTCATTGGTTGTGGAGGTTATGGAATACGTAAACTGCGTCGAACTCAGAACGGCGTTTACGGGAAAAGCCCCGTTGAATTCATTGCTAACTGAATTCGTGGCCGCGGATTTGACACCGCTAATCAGCACGGTACCGGGGGCCCCGGGATTCAAGTTGTGCGCGCTGCTGGTTGTCACCGTCACGATTCCTGACACCAGCGACACCGCGGTGATTCCCACCGAGGCCGATGGTTTCGTCACATCGATTCCAAGTACGGCTCCCGACCCTCCAGGAGTAACAAACGCCAAATGCCCATGCGGCGCCATGGCGATCTGCGGATACGTGCCAGTGTTCAATGAGACCTGCGCAAACAGGCACTGACCAACTTTCGTGGATGCTGGATTGACGGTGTGGTCCAGCGCACAGCCGTACGGGTTGGTCCCTGAGTTTGGATTTGCATTCACAATCAAGCCGATATTCGCGAGGTTGGTGGTCGAAGGATTGGAATAGGCCACCAGCGCAAGGTTTGTATCGGGGTCCAAGCCAATGGCATACGGCGTGGTCGTAGTGTTCAGCGCAGTGATCGCGTTCGCCAGTGAAATGTTGAATGGCGTCCCGGGCGCCTGCAGTGGCGCGCCAGGAATCGGCAGAACCGATACACTCTGATCTCCATAGTTCACCACGGCCACTGTATGATTCGCGCGATTCACCGAAACGCCCGTGGGCGCGTTAATGGTTACCCCGGGCGTCGTTGCACTCGTGATCGGTGCACCCAGCGGCGTCAACGTTCCGGTGCCGATGGTAAAAAACTGGATGGCGTTCGAACCCGTCTCGGCTACCACCACCACACCGAGCGTCGGATCAATATCGATCGCGCTGGGATTTGTTCCGGCAGTTACGGAGCCTACCACCGCTGGCGGATTGGCCGAATAACCGGGGAACACCGCGAGATTGGTCACCGAGGGGTTGTCCGGCACCGGAAGCGGCGGTGTGGTTCGTGACAGGGAAAGCTGGTAAAGCCCTGGGTTCCCCGAATTGAGGCCCGCGCTGGGAAAAGCAGCATTGAACTGGCGTGGACCGGATATCGCCGTCGAGTCGGCCGGCACCGAATTGCCCGCGAATAATAGATTCGCAAGCTGGCCGTTTAGCCCAAAGTAACCGCCATCTACCGACAGCTTGATTTCATTGTTCAGGGTCCCTTGTACAACATCGTCCGGGACCGAAGCTACCGTGGTAGGCCGCACCGGCAACACGGTGAACGCGTATGAGCCCGTCGCCGAAGTCGTCACCGGCTGCGCGGGATCGCTGACGGAGACTGTGTAGGTATCTGCGATCGAAAGGTTCCCGGCATTCAGCCGGATGCGCGCCCCTGTGGACGCAGGATTCGTTACCGTCGTGTTGGGAATCGGAAACAATACTTTGACTTGACTGGATAACGATGTGAGCGTGGTCGGCGCACCGCCCTTTGTGCCCGTCAGCGTGATGATGGATGCAGACGAAATATTCGGAGCAGCAAGGTAGATATCCCACAGGGTACCGCCCTGGGGAGCGATCGTCGGCGAAATCCCACTGAACGTAATCGGGCCGCCGGCAATGATGGTGATCGTGCCAAGAGCAAAGCGCGTGGTGTCTGCAACCGAAGTAGCCACCACGGTAACGTTCGCGGGCGTGCTGGTAACCGTCGTGCTTGTGGGGACGACCGCCGGCGCCGTGTAAAGTCCATTCGCATCGATCGAGCCGCAGCCGGTGGCATTGCCCGACACGGTGCAAGTGGGCAACTGCGGATAGGTAGTAGTCGTGGTGCCAGTAGTTGTCGGTACGGACTGCGTCACCAGCCAGGTTACGCCCTTGCTTTGGAGGTCGTTCGTCAACTGCACTGCAAACTGCTGTTGCTCTTTAACCGGCACAGTGGCGGTTTGTGGACCGATACCTACGGCGATGCCCGAATCGAGGGTGATCACACATGTCCCTGTCTTGCTGGTATTTTGCACCGAGGTAGCGGTGATCGTGACCTGGAGATTGGGAAACGTGGTCGGATCAGGAACTTTGTTGGGCGCCGTGAATGTCACGGTGGTAGCGGTGGAGTTCGCGGGTATGTTCCCGGTGTCCGAAGTGCAAGCCGCCGCCGCGGAGGTCTTGCTCGTTGTTCCCGTGATCGTGGTGGTCGTGTAGGTGCATTTCCAAGTGACATTCAAGTTCGTCGCGCCGCTCACCGTCGCTGTCAGCGTAAGCGATTGACTGACGATGACCGTAGCCGTCGTCTGGCTTAGCGACACGCTAACCACGTTCGCGCTGCCGCTGCTGCAGCCGTTCAGCCAAAGGAGGCCCGCGGCGGCGAGGCAGAAGCCGGCAAGTTTGATTTTCCTCCGCAAATTCTTTCCCACGATTTCCCCCACGCTAGCGCGCTCCGCGGATTGCCCGCGAGCGCTTACGTTATAATTTTTCACAAATTCCTTTGTGCCGGTATCCGGCGGCTGTTTCCCACGCATCGCGCCCATCAGAAGGTCCGGCTGACCGTGAACCGAAAAGTGGTATTCGGCTCGAAATAGTTCAATCGCCCCGGATTGTTCTGCACGAATGTAAGTTGAGGAGCAATTTCCAGATTGTATACGCTGGATTCGAGCGGTTTCACGGGGTTCAAAAGGCAACCGGGCCCACCGCCAAACTGCGAACACAGACTCTGAATCTCCGTCAGCTCGATGTACGGCTGCTTGGCGATGATTTGCTCATGCAACCGGTGCACGTTGTACGCATAGTAGATCCGGAAGGGCGCCTGAATGATCGGAAGTTGCACAACGAACTCAATTCCCGTGGAAGCGCGCACTCGGAAGTTGGTTCCCGGCGCGATGGCCAGCTGTTGCGTCAGTCCCGCGTCTTTTACCGCATTGGGAAATTGCCCGCCGTCCGCGGGATTAATCAGGCTCTGAAACCCCGAGGAATTGAGCTGCAGCGCGCTCCGGCGGAGAACTCCATCCGTACCCACGTCCGCAAACAATCCCGCCGTGACGGGACCGACGATGGGAATCCGGTATTCGAAATTGCCATAGCTCTGCAAGTCGCCGCCCGGCAAAGTCGCCACATAGGACAACACCGGCACGGTAAACGACCTTAGAGCTCCGCCTGCCATAGGATCGGGATACGAAACCTGTTGGGCGGTGGCCTCCGGAATGAACGTGACCGGCGAGATGGACCGGATATCGAAGCCGCGCAGATCGTTCTCTCCCCCCATATACAACCGGCTGAAGGGCGGAACTTCATGGCCCGCGTAACCGGTGGTTTCCGCGATGTTAAAGTGAACACCCACAACGTTGCGGCGCTTGCGGACCGGGTGGAAGTACTTCACGTCAAAAACATTGGTAATGGTATCCACGTTTCCGCCCAGCCCGGATAGGGCCGCCGAATAGAAGAAGCTCTTGCCGCGCGTCTCGTTGACCGGATTGTCGATCGTGCTGTAGCTGATGGACGGCGTAATGGTGCTGGAAACGATGCCGTCCAGCGCGCTGGGGCCCGTGAGGCTTCGAAATTGCAACGATTCGAATAGCAGGCTGGACGCCGCGTTAAAAGCCGTAATGTTGGTTCGGGTCAACCCATAGGTCAGACTCACGCGCGCAAAAGACAATTTGCGGATTGGCCGGCTGGCAAAAATCGTAAAGCCGTCGCTGTTCTGCGTATAGTTCTGCACGAACTGCGGATTGATGCTCACCGATTGCTGCAAGAGGATCGCTTCCTGCTGTGCCTGGTCGAACTTGTAACGGCTCGAGAAAATCGTGAAGCCTGACGAAATGGGTCTGTCGAACAGATAGGGCTCGGTGAATCCGAAGCTCAACGTGCGCGACAAATCGCCAAACTGCGCCGATAGCGTCAGCCTCTCGCCTAATCCCAGGAAGTTGTTGGTCTGGTAGGTGAGCCCGATGAAGCTGCCCGCCAGTCCGCTCACGCCGCCCTGCAAACCGATGGACTGTTTTCCTTTTTCCTTCAGCTTCAGCGTAATGTCGACCGTGCCGTCCTTGGGGTTTTTCTTCAGCTCGGCGGCCTTGTCCGCTTCAATCTTGTCAAAATAATCGAGCTGGTTGAGGCGCAGGATGCTCAGCTCCCACAATCGTTTATTAAAGAGCTGGCCTTCATCGATGAGCAGTTCGCGCCGGATAACCTTGTCGCGCGTGGTGGTGTTCCCGCTGAAATCAATGCGCCTCACGTAGTATTGCTTCTGCTCGTCGAACTTCAGCGTCATGTTAATGACTTTTTTTTCGTCGTCTACATCCGTATCCGGCTCCGGCGTGAAGTCAATGAAACCGAATTCGCCGTAGGCCTTCCCGTAATTCTCCAGGGCCTTGCGCACTTTTTCCGTCGAAAAAATGTCGCCCTGCTTTAGCGGAAAATAATTCTTCAGGGCATCGACCTTCAACGTCAGCGCCTTGTCCGGATCGGCGCTCACGATTTTCAACGTCCCCATCCGGTAGCGGTCGCCCTCTTCAATGGGAATGGTGATGTTGACGGCCTTGCCGTGGCTGCGTCCCGTGAGCGGGATTCCCAGCTTATACCCTTCCGTATCCACGTTTTCGAGGACGGGATCGCCCACCGACACCTTGAAATATCCGTTGTCCCGATACAGCCCGCGAACGCCGACTTCCAGGTCCTCGTTCAATTTCTCACGGTCGTAGGTCTTTGTCAGTACGCTGATCTCCATGAAATATAAGGGAATGGCATACGGCCGGTCGTGGCGCATGGCGCGGATCAGCTTCCGGTCGCTGAACGCGTGGTTCCCGGTGAACTTGATCCGGCCGACTTTTACCTTCGGCCCTTCGTCAATTTTGAAAACGAGAATCACCGCATTGCTCGATGCAATGCGTTCGTATTGCGGGGTCACTTTCGCGAACTGCCGGCCATGCTCACCGAGTAGTTCCTTCAAGACCACTTCGGCTTTCTTGATCTTCGTCGGATCAAACTGGCTCTCTACCGACAACCCGACCTTGCGTTCCTTAAAGCGATCGAGAATGTCCGATTCGGAAACAGAATGAATGCCGTCGTAGCGGATGCGCCGAATTTGCGGGCGCTCTTTGACCTCGAAGATGATGATCTTGCCGTTCGGACGCTTCGGTGAATCCTCGACGCGCAGCTTCACGTCCTCGAAGAATTGCGTGTTCCATAGCGCCTGAAAATCGCGCCGCAGGGTTTCCTCATTGTACGTATCGCCGTCGCGGCTGAAGATGCGGGCCCTCAGAGTGTCGCTGCGCACCCGGCGATTGCCGGTAAAGTCGATGCGGTCAATCACGTACTGTTGCTGCGCAGCTTGCTGGTCGGCAGCAGAATGATCCTCGAGGACTTCTTTGCCGCTGACTAAATCGACCGAAGCGGAGAAGAGATAGGCCCGCGATTTTGAATTTGAATCGGAAGTCGATTGCGGATCTTGCGGCCGGGCTCCGGGCGAAGCAGCCGCCAATAGCAAAACGACCGCGAAAACTCGCGTCATCCGGGCCGCTAAAAATGCAAACGGCGAACAGACTCTGCTTTGAGCGGCCGTTGAGGTCATCAAGGCCGCGCCCCCCAAACTCAAGATGTTTATCTCCCGCCGGACCCGGTGTGGGCCGGCCGTGCGTTAACCCCAACCCGGTTGGGATCTCCCATGCGTTGTGTCAGATTCGCTAGTGGACGACCGGGGTTGCCTCACCGACCGGGCGGAACGACAGGCCTTCCCCTGCGACATAAATCTGGAGTGTCGCCGGCCTTTGGATTCCACCCTGAATCAGCGCCTCGGAGAGCGGGTCTTCGACGTACTTCTGCAAAGCCCTGCGTAGCGGACGAGCCCCATAACTTCGGTCCGCGCACGTTTTCTCGAGTATCCACTGTCGTGCTTCCGGCGAGAGGACGACCTGGACCTGCCGGTGAATCAGCGTGTCGTTCAGCTGGCCCACGAGCAAATCAATGATGCGAAGCAGATCTTCATCGCCGAGCGGATTGAAGATAATCACCTCGTCCAACCGGTTCAAAAACTCCGGGTTGAACAC
The DNA here is from genome assembly GCA_013289835.1 of Acidobacteriota bacterium. Taxonomy (GTDB): domain Bacteria; phylum Acidobacteriota; class Terriglobia; order Acidiferrales; family UBA7541; genus Acidiferrum. The sequence goes on from JABCZG010000020.1 coordinate 45,289, forward strand.
CCGCTTTACTTCGTTCATCACCATCTCTTCCATGCTCTTCTGTCCGGCTTCATCGGTCCCGGATTGGAAGCCCATGGACGTGCGCTTCTGCAAATGCCGCGCGCCAAGGTTCGAAGTCATGATGATGATGGTGTTCCGGAAATCCACGGTATTGCCGAGCCCGTCCGTCAACTGCCCGTCTTCAAACACCTGCAACAATATATTGAAGACGTCCGGATGGGCCTTCTCGATTTCATCCAGCAGGATCACCGAGTAAGGAGTCCGGCGCACGCGCTCCGTCAACTGCCCGCCTTCTTCGTAGCCCACGTACCCTGGAGGCGCCCCGATGAGTTTCGATACGGAGTGCTTCTCCATGAACTCCGACATGTCGAAACGCACCAGCGACTTCTCCGAACCAAACAGGAATTCCGCCAGCCGCCGCGCGACTTCCGTTTTGCCAACGCCTGTTGGCCCCAGGAAAAAGAAGCAGCCCACCGGACGCAGCGGCGATTTGAGGCCCGCGCGGCTTCGGCGAATGGCGCGTGCCAGCGCCGTAATGGCTTTGTCCTGGCTGATGACGCGCTTGTGCAATTCCGGCTCGATGCGCAACAGCTTCTGTTGCTCGTCTTCTTTGATGGAAGTGACACCGATGCCCGTCCAGCGCGAAACGACTTCTTCGATGTCTTCCCGCGTTACGATGCCCGTCGAGGCGTCGTCCAGCTTGTAGCGCTCGCGCAGCCCGCGCAGATTTTCCTTTTCCTTGCGCTCTTCTTCGGAATAGAAACGCGCCTTTTCGAATTCGTGATTGGCGATCGCCGTTTCCATGCGGTGCGTGATGAACTTCACGCGCTTCTGCACTTCGCCGACTTCTTCGGGAACCGTGGCTTGGCGCAGCTTCACGCGCGCCCCGGCTTCGTCAATCAGGTCAATGGCTTTGTCTGGAAGGAAACGGTCGGGAATGTAGCGATTCGAAAGATAGACGGAATAACGAAGCGCTTCATCGGTGTAGCTCACGGCGTGGAATTTCTCGTAGCGCTCGCGCACTCCGCTGATCACCTGAACGGCTTCTTCCTCATTTGGAGCCGGAACTTTCACAGCCTGGAAGCGCCGTTCCAGCGAACGATCCTTTTCCACCGACTTGCGGTATTCCCCAGGTGTCGTTGCCCCGATGCACTGGATCTCTCCGCGTGATAGCGCCGGCTTCAAAATATTTGCCGCGTCCAGCGAACCTTCCGCCGAGCCCGCGCCCACCAGCGTGTGCAATTCATCAATAAAGATGATGGAGTTCTGGCTCTCCATCAGCTCCTTCATGATGGTCTTCAGCCGCTCTTCGAACTGCCCGCGGTATTTCGTGCCGGCGACAATCAAGGAAAGGTCGAGGGAAAGAATTCGTTTGTCCGCGAGGAACGGCGGAACATCTCCATCCGCGATGCGCTGCGCAAGGCCCTCGACTATGGCCGTCTTGCCGACGCCCGGCTCGCCGATAAGAACGGGATTATTTTTGGTGCGGCGGCACAGAATTTGAATGACGCGCTCCACTTCGCCTTCGCGTCCCACCAGCGGATCGAGCGATCCCTCCGAAGCCGCCTGCGTTAGGTCGCGGCTGAATTCCGCGAGCAATGACGTTTCCTTAGGCCGCGCCGCCGCCGTCTTCTCACCCGACGTGCGCGCCAGCTCTTCCCGCAGCGTGGACAGCCGCAGCCCGCGCTCCATCAAAATTTCCGCGCCAAAGCACTTCTCTTCGCGGAGAATGCCGAGCAGCAAATGCTCGGTCCCCACGTGCTTGTGCCCGAGCCGCTCTGCTTCTTCCGCCGCCATATTGAGGATGCGCTTGCATTCCGCGCTCAGCGGCACTTCCACCGACGTGGAGATGCGCTCGCGGATGGTGATGCGCGCCTCGATCTCTTTGCGGATGGACTCGATCGAGCCCTGCTGCCGCAGGAAGCGGTTCGCCAGCGCCTTGTCCTCGCGCATCAAGCCGAGCAGCAAGTGCTCCGTCTCGATGTACGGGCTGCCATACTGGCTGGCTTCGTACCTCGCAAAAAATATGACGCGTCGCGCCTTTTCCGTATAACGTTCGAACACGTTAGCTCGCTTCTCCCCCTGGGGCCCCGCTCGCGGCGGCCGTAGCCTCGCGAGTCCGCAGAACGCCATGTTCCAATCCCAGAATACGGTCGCACCGCGCAGCGAGCGCCAAATTGTGCGTCGCGATCAGCGACGTCAATTTGTGCGTGCGGTGCAGCCGCTCCAGCAACTCGAACACGGCCCAAGCATTCTGCTCGTCCAAATCTCCGGTAGGTTCATCTGCCAGCAGCACGCTCGGCCCAGTGACGAGCGCCCGGGCAATCGCTACGCGCTGCTGTTCCCCTCCGGAGAGTTCCCCTGCGCGGTGATCGACTCGATTTTCCAAGCCCACCTCCGCCAGCCACTTCCGCGCCATCCCCAGCGCAGAAGTAAAATCGTCGCCGCGCAACAGCAGCGGCATGGCTACGTTTTCCGTAGCCGTAAAATCTGGCAGCAACTGGTGGCGTTGCCACAAAAATCCCACGGCACGATTCCGGAATTCCGCCAGCGCCCGTTCGTTAATCGATTCAATGGCTTTCGTTGCGAAGTATACTGTACCGCTCGTCGGCGTGTCTAGCGCAGCCAGCAAATGTAAGAGAGTACTTTTGCCCGCTCCCGATGGCGCCACGATCGCCACCATCTCTCCCTGCCGCAAAACCAGATTGGCGTCCACCAAAACCGACAGAAGTTTCTCGCCGCTGCCGTACGTTTTCTTCAGCCCGCGCGTTTCCAGCACGACATTCGCGGTAGGCAAATCGCCTGCGGCAATGTGCTTCGCGTCTTGGGCTTGGGGCGTCATTCCGTTCTTCTGTTTCTCCTCGAAATTGTCTTGCCTGTTCCTCGTCCTCTACTCTGCTTAGATGCCAGTCTGCCCCTCCCTGTGTCTTTGCTCACCTCAACGGCCGTGGCTCAGGGGAAGCAAACTGTTTCCCATTTTTGCCCGTCCGCTCTCCTGCCGAAAAGAGGGCAATTCTTGGCGGACTTCCATCTCTCATAATCTTTCTATTTTCAATAACTTGCAGTGGTTCCTTGCCATACCGGGGATTCCGCTTCTCTTGCCGGCGCAATCCACTCACCCTTCCCCCGGAGTAGGAGCAAACGGCGCACCATTCTGTCCCTAGAATGATTGATTCTGCACTCGGGCCTATTTCCTACTCATACCTCAGAATCTCCACCGGCAGCAGCCGCGACGCCGCCCGCGCCGGCAGGATCGTCGCGCCAACCGAAATCAGCATCGCCACTACCGTAATCCACACTCCATCCATCACGCTCGGGTGAAACGGCACGTACGGCACCGCATATACCTGCGGGTCCAGCGGAATCAAATGGTAATTTCCCGCCACAACCGCGAACGCATATCCCACGACGAGTCCCGCCAACGTCCCCGTCGCCCCAATCGCGATTCCTTGCCACAAAAAAATCGTGCGAATCTGTTCCCGCCGCGCGCCCATGGACACCAGCACGGCAATGTCCCGCGCCTTGTCCGTCACCGTCATCGAAAGCACCACCAAAATGTTGAGCCCAGCCACAAACGTAATCAGCCCAATGAAAATCGCCGTCACCAGTTTCTCCAACCGCAGTGCACGAAATAGCGCGCGGTTCTCTTCCATCCAGGTCGCCGCGGAAAATCCCGGTCCCGACGATCGCTGCACCTCGTCTGCAATCACCCCCGCGCGCTCCGGCTGCTTCAACCGGAATTCCAGCACGTTCACGACGTCACCCGCCCCCGAAAGTCCCTGCGCCGCCGCCAGCGTCATGAAGCACCAATTTTCGTCGTAATCGTAGAACCCTGAATCGAACACGCCCGCCACGCGAAATCTCCGCGTCCGCGGCATCAATCCAAACGGCGTCAGCCGCCCCTGCGGACTCGTCAGCGTCACATAGTCCCCCGGCGAAAGTTTCCATTCGTCCGCCAGTTGCTTCCCCACCAGCAGCGCATCAATGCCGTCGGCGTCCGCCGAAAAATCCAGCCGCCCCTCGACAATCCGCTGCAACGCTTCGTCGCTGGCCCGCTCGCGCTCCGGGTCAACCCCCTTCGTCACTACTCCGCGCGCCTGCCCCGCGAACGACATCAACACCGTCTGATACACCGCCGGCGTCACCGACTTCACTCCCGCCGTCGCCGCCAGCTTTTTCGCCAGCTCCTCATAGTTGCTGATCCCGCTCGACCCCGGCCGGGTCAGCGAAATATGCGCCGTCACTCCCAGCAGCCGTTCCTGCAGCGTCTCGCGAAATCCCGTGTTCATGGAAAGCGCGATCACCAGCGTGGCCACGCCGGCCGCCACGCCCACCACGGAGAACAGCGTCACCAGCCGCAGCACTGCCGGCCGGTAAGGCGATCGCAGGTACCGCCGCGCCACAAACCATTCGAATCTCATCGTAGTGGGAAGAATACGTTACGCGCCGTGCGCTTCGGTAGTGGAAGATGATTCCCCGCCCGCTTCGGGCCGCAGCAGTGGAAATAGAATCACGTCGCGGATCGAAGCCGAATCCGTCAGCAGCATCGTCAGCCGGTCGATCCCGATGCCTTCGCCCGCTGTCGGCGGCATGCCGTGGCAAAGCGCGCGAATGTAGTCCACGTCGAGCTGCTTCGGCACTTCCTCGCCGCCCTGCGCAATCTGCGCCAGGAAGCGCCGCTCCTGCTCGCCCGGATCGTTCAGTTCCGAAAATCCATTCGCCACTTCCATCCCCGCCACATAAATTTCGAATCGCTCCGTCAGCGAAGGATCCTCCGGCTTCTGCTTCGAGAGCGGCGAAATCTCGGTCGGAAAATCGTACAAAATCGTCGGCTGCACCAGCTTGTCTTCCGCCATCGTTTCAAACAGCAGCCCCGTCCACTCGCCATCCGCCAGCGTGCCCTTCGCCGCCGCGTACGGCGCGCCCGTTCGCTTCGCCCAAGCGTTATAGCGATTCGTCGCTTCCTGCGCGCCACCGGGCCGCGCCAGTTCAGCCAGCGCCGGCGCTTCCCCCGCATCCGCCGGCCAATACTTCACGATGGCTTCCCGCATCGTCAGCCGCTGCATGTTCGAAAAATCCAGCTCCGTCTCGCCGTACTTCACCGTCGTCGACCCGGTAATATTCTTCGCCACCAACGCAAACAGCTGCTCGTTCATATCCATCAAATCGCGATAATTGCTGTACGCCTCATAAAACTCCAGCATCGTGAATTCCGGATTGTGCTGCGTGGAAATCCCCTCATTGCGAAAATTCCGGTTGATCTCGTACACGCGGTCGAATCCTCCGACCGTCAGCCTCTTCAAATAAAGTTCCGGCGCAATCCTCAAGTACAAAGTAATGTCCAGCGTGTTGTGATGCGTGGTGAACGGCCGCGCCGTGGCCCCTCCCGCGATCGGGTGCATCATCGGCGTTTCCACTTCGATGTAGCCCCGCGCGTCAAAAAACCGCCGCAGCTCCTGAACGATCCGCGCGCGCGTCACAAACACCTCGCGCGCCTTTTCATTCGCGATCAAGTCCAAGTATCGCTGGCGGTACCGCAGCTCCACGTCCGTAAGTCCGTGCCATTTTTCCGGCAGCGGCAGCAGCGCTTTCGAAAGAAAGAACAGCTCCTCCACCCAGATCGAAAGCTCATTGGTCTTCGTCCGAAACAGGTGCCCGCGCACGCCAATCGAATCGCCCAGGTCCAGCAAATGAAAAAGTTGAAATGCCTTTTCGCCGACCACATCCTTTCGCACATAAATCTGAATCCGCTTCCCCGACCCTTGCAGGTGCGCAAACCCCGCCTTCCCCATCAACCGGTACGAAACGATGCGCCCCGCCACGCGCACTTCGCGCTTGTTCGCTTCCAACTCCGCGCCCGTTGTCTGCCCGTACTGCTCCACCAGCGCCGCGGCCGTCTCCGTCCAGCGAAACTCCCGCGGGTACGCCTCGTACCCCAGCGCCTGGATCTGCTCGAGTTTCTTCTGGCGCTGCTCAAACTGGTCGCGCGGCTCAAATTGCAACGGAAAATTCCTTTCAGAAGTGATGGCTTTCGAGTATAGCGGCGCGCGCATCGCTTGAGCAAGGAATCACACCCCTCGCAAACCACATAGCGGTGGCCTGCCGTTCGGATTAAGTCTTTAAGGAAGGATAACTACTTCGCGAATAAGATGCCGCCGCTCGCGATTACCGTGTGTTGGACTCCGGACTGTAGCGGCACATTGAGTTCCGGATTCCCCGAAACGAAGTCACGCACTTGTCCAAACAAGTTGATGGCCCAGGTCGACTTTCTCGCTCTCCAAAGACTGAAGTCCAGCCCCGCGCCGTAGTCAAGTGCCGCTCCATTCTTCACGTGCACGCTGTACTTTTGCCCGTTGGTCAGCACCTGGCTCTGCAGAAACAGATCGTATCCGCCGCCCACGACGACCCACGGACGCAATCGCGCGAATGGCAGGAACTCCAAGCGAAATCCCGGCGTGAAATACAGCGCTGAATAATTTCGCGGAACCGCGACCGCAACCGATTGCACCATACGCGGCGGCACAACAGTGAGTTCGGCCTCGATGCTGGGCTCGAAAAACCGCGAATGCCACAGCGCGTGGTCGTAGTGCAGACCAGCCGCGTACGCTCCCGAGATCTGTACTGTTTCTCCGGGCGAGCCCTGGACGGCGCGGCTTTGCGCAAGACTCCCGCCAAAGAAAATGCCGAATTCCTGCTCCTGCGCGCGAGCTGGGGCCACAAGCAGCACAAACGCCAGGCCAAGAAAGCAAGCGGCGCGCATCTGGCTAGTTCGAGCTTGCCGCTTGCGTCGGAGCGTCTTGCCGCGGCGTCATCGATACCACCACGTACTCCCGCTCTTTTCCATCCGATTCCGGAACGCGCAGGAAAAACTTGTCCTTCTGAATCCGGAATTGTGCCGTCTCTCCGATCGGCAACAGCGCGGGATGCTTGTCATCCTTGGGGCGAATGCGATACGTCAGTTTATCGGTTTGCAGGACGTACTCTTGGCACAAAACCTCTTGGGTCTTTTTGTTTTGCGAATCCGTGCCAAGTAGCTCGCCCGTGATGGACTTCGAGTCCTTCGCCTGCACCCCGCACGAAGCCGAATCCATGCGAAGTATGGTGCCCTTTTGGTAGTCGTGTTCCTTCGCCGCGCAAACGCTGGCAAGGACCAGACAAACAGCTAGCATGCGTGCCTTGATCATCCCCGTGACCCTCCTCAATTCATAAGAAAAAGGCAGACATCTTCCAACCTAGGCCACGAGAGCGCAGCTAGGAATAGAACTCAGGTACTTTGTGCTCTTTTTCTAACGCTTAAAGGTGAGGTAGATTTGGGCTCGACTCGCCAACCGCGGGAGGCTCACTCAGTTCCAAACCTTAAACCGCGGCCACACTTCCGCCAGCAGCTTCTTCAGCTCCGTGCCAAGAGACTGCCCATGTAAACTCGCCTAGCTCGCCAGCCGTTCCAATGCCGGCATCGCACGCTTTTCCTCCCGGATTCCCAGCACCACGCGCCCATTGACCTGCCCCTTCTTGAGCCGGCTGAACACGTCATTGATGGATTCCATCGGCACGGTCTCAATCGTCGCCTTCACTTTGCCGTCCGCGGCAAACGCAAGCGACTCCTCCAGATCCAACCGAGTTCCCACAATGGATCCCCGAATCGTGTAACCATTCAGAACCACGTCGAAAATCGAAACCGGAAACTCCCCCGGTGGCAGACCATTCAGCACGCAAGTCCCGCCGCGGCGAAGCATCCCGACCGCTTGCTTGAACGCGATCGGAGAAACCGCCGTCACCAGCGCTCCATGCGCTCCGCCGATCTGTTTTTGGATTTCCTTCACAGGGTCTTGTGTCTTTGCATCAATCGTGACTTCCGCTCCGAGCTTCCGCGCCAGCGCCATCTTTTCTGGCCCCAGATCCACCGCCGCGACGTGCAGTCCCATGGCCTTCGCATACTGGACGGCCACGTGGCCCAGGCCGCCTACTCCGGAGATCACCACCCATTCGCCCGGCCGCGCCTGCGTCATTTTCAATCCTTTATACGTGGTGACGCCCGCGCACAAGATTGGAGCCGCATCCACAAAGGAAAGGCTCTTGGGAATTCGTCCCAGGTAATCCGCTTGCCCCAGCGCGTACTGCGCGAAACTTCCGTTCACCGAGTAACCGGAGTTTTGCTGCTCCGGACAGAGCGTTTCCCAACCCGCAAGACAGTAATCGCAATGCCCGCACGCGCTGTGCAGCCACGCGATTCCCACGCGGTCGCCTTCCTTCAAGTGCGTAACGCCCGGCCCGAGCGCCGCGACGATTCCTGCTCCTTCGTGGCCTGGGATCAGTGGCATGATCGGCTTGACGGGCCAATCCCCGTCCACCGCGTGTAGATCCGTATGACATACGCCGGTGGCAAATACTTCTACCAGTGCCTGCCCTGGCCCAGGCGTTGGGATGGGAACTTCTCGCACCACCAACGGCTCCCCAAATTTTTCAACTACGGCTGCCTTCATGGTTTTTGTGTTTGGCACTTTAGCTCTCCTTTTCGCCCGAACTGTCACAACTCTAGCTCCGACGCAAAGAGCGTTCTGTACCATTGGACACACTTGGCTGTAACGCGGCTCACCGAGGAACGAAGTGAACCCACTCCAGGCAGGGTTTAGTTCCAAACCTTGAACCGCGGCCACACCTCCGCCAGCGGCCTCTTCAGCCCCGTACAAATCAATATCGTGTAATGCTCCTCCGCCATCCCATAATAAGGTTCCATCTTCGGCTCCTCGCGCACGTCTTGGCACCACTTCTGCACGTCCTCCAGATCGTAGTGCAAAAAAATCAAACTCTCCCCGGTGTACTCCCTCGGCCCCCAAAGATAATAATTCTGGTGCCCGCTGATGGACTTCGGCAGCCCCAGCCGCGGCCCAAAAAAATCAATCGCCCCCGCATCGCCGTACGTCCCCGCCAGGATCCCCGTCTTGCCCCGCTGCTCCGGCGGCAGCGCGTCATACACCTGCGCCACCGCCGCCACCATCTCCGGCCAGCCAAACTCATCCCCAAAATGCTGCGGCAGCAGCCCGTGATCCTGCACCTCCGTCCGCGTCATCTTGATCCCCAGCGCCTCCATATAAGGAACGATTTTCTCCACCGGCAAAATGGGAATCGCCAGCGGCAGAGCAATCGCCCCAATTGCGACTACGAGTACGGGGATAGCCACTCGCACCCAACGCAGCCCCTCGCGAGCCTCCGTCAGCTTCTCCCAAAAGACTCCGCCAGCCGCATACAACATCGGGTAGATCGGCGCCAGATAATAGTCCTTCCCCTTCAGCGCCATCATCACCGCCAGAAACGCCAGATACGTCATCCCCAAACTGCGATAGCGCTTCCCTTCGCCATGAAACAGCAAATAGCCGAGTCCCGCGAGCCAAACAAAAACGCTGGCCGGATTGAGCATTCGTATTTGCTGGCGAAAAAACGCCAACGGCGGCAATTCAATGTTCTTGTGCGTGGCCTTCACATTCCGCAAGGCCTCTAGCGTCGGAAAATGATGCTGGATCTGCCACACCAAGTTGGGAAGGAAAATCAGCAGCGCCACTGCCGCCGCAATCCAAAACCACTTCGTGAACAAAAGCCGCCGCTCGGAAGTAACGAGCAAGCCCGCAATGAGACTTACCAGGAAAAAAGCCGTAGAGTGCTTGTTCTCCAGGCCAATGCCGAGCATCACGCCGCACCAAACGAGGATTCTAGGTTGATCGCTGTTGATGGCTCGCAACAGAAAATAAACGCAGCCCATCCAAAACAGCGGTTCGAACGGATTCATCGAAAGCCGCGTCGCATTCCCCAGAATCACCGGCGCCGCGAACACCGAAAGGCAAGCCAGAAATACCGCGAACCGCTTCCCGCCCAACTCCCGTACCAGCAGCCCGGTCAGCACAATCTCCGCGCCCTGCGCCAGCGCCGGCAAAACCCGGATGGCATGGAGCGAATCGCCCAGCAGCGCGATAGTGCCTCGCGCCAGCCAAGCCACCAGCGGCGCAAAATCGACATAACCCCAATCTAAATGCTTGCTGGCCTCGATAAAGTAAAGCTCATCGCGGAAATACCCATACCGCCCATTCGTGGCCATCTGCAGCAAAACCGCCGCCCCCGCCAGAAGCCAGGCGATGTTCATGCTCCCAAAAAGGAACGAATCCCGGCTTCCGCCAAAATCCCCTTGGTTTGCGTTCGAATGATTTTCCGGTGAGGACACCCCTTGCCGACCACCCTGGTTCATGCTTGCTCCCGTGAACTGTCTTTGCTTCCCCGGAGCTCTTCCGTCAATCAACCCCGCTCGCGGGACTTGGATTATATAGAAGGATACGAGTTTTGGACTCTGTCCCGCTTGGGGCCGCCGTCTGGCCCGGTAGCCGCCCCTCCCAATTTATGGACCAAATGGGGAAAGCCTTCTAACGTCCCACAGTCGTCATCCGATAGCATTCAGATGACGTCAACGGATGAGCATTCTTTTTCCCTTACTATGGGAAATAACATTCTTCACCGTAAAAATCGTTTTTTGATATACTCCCCCCGCTGCCCCAAACGGAGAACTCCCGTGAAAGACTGTGCCCGCACCCCCTCAGCCCGAGGCATGTCTGTCAGAGATGATTGGTCTGCCTGGCTGCCGGATGAGAAAGAAAATTTTTTCCACAGGAACAAACAGGAACTCGAATCCAACTACAACATGTGGAGCATTTCCCTCGATGAGGCCATCAGCCTCCACCGCGAGGGTCAATTCGGGAAATCCCTTCTGGCAGTAGGTGTTTCCTCGGAACTATGCAGGCTGCTCACCGAACCGCTTGCCGCACTCCTCCGCGCCCTTTCCGAACACGCCAAGCATTACGGCACCATTCCAAACGCCGCGCCTCTCGATCCTGAGAATTTCCGTGGCCCCAAAGGCCGCCATAACGCGCGCATGAGTGGCCTGCTAAATCGTGTCCTGTTCTCCCATCGCTTCCAGTTCCTTCATAAGGTCAGCACTTTGGGAGATATGGTTGAGGATTTGGGCAAGGACTTCCATGATGCCGTCCAGCATCTTGCCGAAGGCGCCGCCGCAGACCCGGAAATCATCTGGGAAGAGGTCGATTCGACTCATTTTGACCTCAATACCTGTCTCCGGGAAACCGTGGTTTTGTTCAAATCTTTTATGATCGTCCTTCCGGCAGACCAGCTTTCGGCCTTCCGCCAGACCGTCTCCGACCAGTCCGAGTCTCAGAGGACGGAAGCTCTCGCCCGCCAGCGCCTGCTCCGCCATAGACGGATGACCGCGATCGCGGGACAATAGTCTCGCCGGCGTACGCGCTTGTCCCCGGGTAACTCCCCGGGAATAAACCCCTTTTCCGGGGTGTCTCTTTTAGACATACGCGTTTCTGCCAGGACAACTCTAGGGGGTACACGGTGCATCCGAAGTGGTGGATGCGCCGCGATTGGACCGTTGGCCCGTAACCGACCAGGCGATTCCAAAGCAGCGACTTCTCCTCGGTCTACCAAGCCGGTGACTGAAGCAGATGCCATACGTCTGGCCCAAGCCGGGGATGCCGCGGCCTTTGAGTTTTTGTATCAACTCCATGGCCGTCGCGTTTACGCGTTGTGCTTGCGCATGGTGAACAACCCGTCCGACGCGGAAGATCTCATGCAGGAAGCATTTCTGCAGCTCTTCCGCAAAATCGGGACGTTCCGGGGCGAGTCGGCTTTTTCAACCTGGTTGCATCGCATGACCGTCAACGTAGTGCTCATGCGCTTGCGCAAGAAATCTCTTCCGGTGGCCTCTCTGGAAGAAACGACGGAGCCCGACGAAGAAACAGGTGGCCCAAGGAAAGATATCGGCGCTCCCGATTTGCGTCTAAGCGGCGCGGTGGACCGGGTCAATTTGGAGCGATCCGTCGGGAAGCTTCCGCCAGGGTATCGCACGGTCTTTGTGCTCCACGATGTTCAGGGCTACGAGCACAATGAGATTGCGGACATCATGGGATGCTCCGTGGGAAATTCGAAGTCGCAGTTGCACAAGGCGCGTACTCGTTTGCGTGAACTTCTTCAGGAGGAAGTTCGCGAGCAGGCCCGGCAGGTACGGCATGCGGCGAAAGCCCAGACGGCGCACGACGACTGAGCTACAATGGGCGTAAGTTCGGGGTGTGGTAGCGGCTTCGCGGCGCAACTAGGGTCATGCGCCGGTCAGGTCTGAATGAAGTCGTACGGGACGGCCTCCAGCGGCCGGCCTCTTGGAGTGATGGCCATGTTGTGTAAGGACGTGGAAGCTGTTGTTGAACAGGAAGGTTTGGCGCCGCTGCCAGCGGCGGTTAGCGCGCATCTTTCCGAGTGCCGCGAGTGCCGCAATTTTCTCGCGGACTTGACCAGCATCGTGGATGTTGCCCGCAAGATGCCCTCCGAAATCGAGCCTCCCGAGCGTATTTGGATTTCTCTCCGCGCACAGCTGGAGTCCGAAGGAATTATCAAGGAACCGGTTCTTGCGCCCCCCTTTGAACCCGGTGTCGAGCGCGCCTCCTGGTGGCGTGGTTTCGGTGATTTGTTCCGCAGCCGCGCGCTGGCCACCACCACCGTCGGTGTCTTGATCGCCGCCGCCGCGGTTCTGCAGATCACCAATGACAATCGCGTGATCGAACCTTCTTCCCCGCAGCCTTCGGTGGTTGCTCTTAACGACTTCTCCGCCACGCGCGCTACCCTCAATGATCAGGAGCCCGTCGCTCGTGGCATGATTCTTGCCAGCACTTCTCCCGTGGATGCTTCTCTCCGGGACAATCTTCAAACTGTTGACGATTTTATTGCTGACTGCGAGCGCCGCGTCAAAGAAGAGCCGCAGGACGATCTGGCGCGCGAATATTTGGCCAACGCCTACCAGCAAAAAGCGGAATTACTGTCCACGATGATGGATCGTGGTGGGAGCGTTAACTAACATGGGTATCCGAGCGAATATGTTGGTCGCTTTGCGGCCACGCATGCAGCTGTCTCCCGCGCGGGCAAGCTCGCAGGTGAACTCGAGCATCTTGCCCTTACTTTGCGCCGGTCTTTTCCTCTGGCCGGCTGCCGCCGTTGCCGCCGGACAGCACATCGAAAAACATTTTTCTGTTCAGGGCCGCCCGGTTGTCGCGATTCACAACGTCGCCAATGGCCGTATCGAAGTCAAGTCCTGGAAGAACCCCGAAGTCGTGATCACCGGAACGCGCTCTTCCGACAAAGTCGCCGTGGACATGGAGCAAGCCGGCGATCGCATTGACGTCACCTCCAGCATCGTTGACAGTTCCGCTCAGCCTCTCGAGCTCGAAACCAACTTGCAACTTACCGTGCCCGAAGAAACCGAACTCCAACTCACCACGCAGACCGGTCTTATTTATGTCGAACAGGTCATGGGTGACATGAAACTGGAGAGCGTCGCAGGCGATGTCCACCTGAAAGAAGTCTCCGGTTACATCATCGTCCGCACCACCGGCGGCTCTTTGGTCTGCACGCAGTGCGCCGGCAAGCTGGAATTCAGCTCCATCAGCGGCAACGCGCAAATTCTTCAGCCCGGCCTCACCAACGTCAACCTTCTGACCACCACCGGGAATATTCTCTTCGACGGCGATTTTGTCCGCACCGGTCTTTACACCATGAAGAGCGGCAAAGGCCTCGTGGAAGTTCGCTTCTCCGGCAACGATTCCTTTGATCTGAAGGCGCAAACCACCATGGGCACCGTGGACAATCAAGCCGCTGCTTTCCTGCGCCCCGATTCCCACGGCGTCAAGCACATCGCTTCCAAGTTCACCAAGGGTTTCTTCGGCACCTTCGGCCAGGGCCTCGCGAAAGTCGAACTCTCTTCCTACAGTGGTACAATTCGCATCCTGAAGCGCGATTAGTTTCTCGCGCAACAATCTCGTGGCAACAACTCCTTCTTCGCGCGGGCTGCAAGCTCGCGTCCCGATTCTTTGTCTCGCCGGATTCATGGGTTCCGGCAAGACCACCGTTGGCACGCTCCTCGCTCGCCAGCTCGCCTGGCGTTTCGTGGATCTCGATGAACGTATCGAAGAAGCCGCCGGCCTGACTATTCCCGATATGTTCGAACGCTTAGGCGAACCTGCTTTTCGACAGATCGAAGCCGATCAGCTTCGCGCCGCACTCGGCCGCGCCGCCGAGCTCAAGGAAAGCACCGTGCTCGCCCTCGGTGGCGGCACCTACGCGCAACCCGGATGCCCCGAATTTCTTCGCGCCGCCGGCGTTCCCGTTCTGTGGCTCGATTCGCCGATCGAAATTCTTCTCTCGCGCTGCATGACCATGACTGGCCGACCGCTTTTCCGCGACGAGTCCAGCTTTCGCGCGCTCCACGCCCAGCGCCTGCCTTCCTATCAACTGGCCGACCATCGCGTGGACAGTTCCGGCGACCCCGCCCAAGTCGTCGCGGAAATTCTGCGCCGCGGCATTGTTGCGTCTGGTGGAAACGAGTCGTATCTCGTCGTCGAGAAACCCCTCTCCTGAGAGACAATAAACGCGGGGGGAAGTACTTTGAAATTCAGAACACCATCGCTTGTCTTGGCTCTCGCGATTTTCGCTTGTGCCGCGCTAACTCTCGCCGCTCAAAAAAAAGGCGCCGCAAATTCCGTCCCAGGGGTCCTCGCTCAGGACAAGGCGAAATTCACCATCAAGCTCGACGGCCAAACCGTCGGCCACGAAGAATTCGAAATCGGCCCCAACGGCGGCGGCTGGCTCGCCAAAGGCACTTCAGATATCAAGCTTCCCACCGGCGCCAGCAGCAAAGTTACCGGCACGCTCACGCTGCAATCCAATGGCGCGCCCATCAGCTACGAGTGGACCGCGCAAGCCGAAAAAACCAACGGCGCGCACATCACCTTCGCCAACGGCGTCGCCAGCATCATCCTCGAGATGCAGGGCGCGCGCCCCTTCCAACAAGATCTCACGTTCAACTCTCCGTTAATCGCTGTGCTGGACAATAATCTTTACTATCAATATGCCGTACTCGCGCGCGTCTACGATTGGACGAAGCGCGGCACGCAAACCTTCCCCGTCCTCATCCCTCAGGAACTCACTCCCGGCTCCATCACCGTCGAGTCCACCGGCTCCGCCACCGCCGACGGAAAGTCCTTTGAAGGCCTCAAGGTCACCACCGCGGACCTCGAAATCCTTCTGCTTCTCGACACCAACCACCGCCTCATGCGCCTCGAAGTCCCCTCCGCCAAAGTCTCCGTAATCCGCGAATAATCATCTCTCCCCAATCATGTGCGCAAAAAAGTAGGACAGACATTCCTGTCTGTCCCGCGATCGCACTAAATCGTAACGCACGCTCAGAACTGCGACGAGCCTGCCACCGCCAATTTTTCTTTTCTCACTGACTACTGATCACTAACCACTGTCTGCCGCATCGTGCCCACAAAGCGAAAAACGCGGCGTCCCCCGAATCGATTCGAGAGACACCGCGTCAATCTGTGCTCTGCCGTGAAAAAAAACGTTACCGCGCGAGCGGCCGTTGAAACGCCGGCTTGCCCTGCGAACCAAAAGGCGCGCCCGGACGCCGCAGCGGATAGCCCTGCGGGTGACCATGGGCCAGCGTATGCGCAAGCCCATTCGAATGCCCGGCCCCGATGTGTCCGTTGCCGTTGCCATTCGCCGACGCGGGCTGCGGCAGCCGCGCCGGATTACCGATAGGGCGGAGAGTAACGGGCGCTGCGTGAACGTGGTCGCTGATCGCTTGCAAGCGCTTCAGGATAGACTGCCACTGTTCCCAATCCAGTTGCCGCAGGAACGGCCGCAATCCCAGGATGAACGGATCCTCGAGCAGCGCTTCGCCATCCGATTCCGGTATGAAGAAGCGGTTCAAGCCGACGTTCAGCGCCTCGGAGATTTTCTCCAAAGTGCCGAGGCTCGGCGTCATCTGCCCGCTTTCGATGCGCGACAAATAAGACCGCGAGACCTTCGAGCGCGATTGCAGCTGGCTCTGGGTCATCGCACGCGATTCGCGCAATTGGCGAATGCGCTGGCCGATATTCTCGACCGTCTCCTGGTTGACGAACTTTTCCGACGCTGGTTCAGCGACTGCTTCCTCCTCAGGTGCCGGTGGAGGAATCAGGAACTCCAAGCGCTGAGGCAGGGCGCGCACGCAACGGCGGCAATTCCCCGTGCGCGTACGGTACTGGACGAGACCACATGTCTTGCAGCGGATGACTTCCCGATCCAATTCTAGCGAATTCATGGTTTCTTTTTCTAATTGTGCCGACACCGGTGCTCCTTGTTGACTGTTTGTCCGGCGTGCGGATAGGAGAGGAACGCTGGAACGTTCGCTGGGAAGGCAGTGACTGGCGCAACCGGAGTATCGTGTGCTTGCCATTTTCTGTCAAGAGTATTTTTAGACTTTTTTCATTTTTTCTTTCCGCGCTTCGCCGTTCTACGCCCGGTTTTCGCCTGTCCTCATGGGCAGTTGTGTCTCCTTGCGCACACCTCTCCACGAACCCTTGCGCTTTTTCTCCGCACTCACCACACCCCTAGTGGTCCCCTCGCCCAAAGTTTTCCACAGCCCAGTCTTCCGCACGCTCCCCTGTAGGACAGACATTCCTGTCTGTCCTACCGCCACTGATTCTTCATCCGCAAGCCAGCGCAGCAGGCGTGTGCGATCTCCCCGCGCCAATGAAACATCACCCGCAAACAACTGGAGCTTTGCGATTCCCAACGGCAGAGCAATTGTCGAATCTCAGGGATACACTCGACAGGAGCAATTTGCTTCTAGTTCGGAGACGCAGCGCCAGTTGGACGCATCGATGACGAGTTTTGACCCCGTCCATCGTGTCCTCATTTCCATTTTTGGACCAGCATCAGAGGCCATGCGCATCGGTTTTCAAGCGTACCTGCGCCTTGCTAGACTACTGTTCCTTTTGGGGAAGACCGGGAGGGCCGGTCTGAAGACCGCCGCTAGGTTGGGGGATACGCATGCCGACACGCGAGGATGCCTGGACACTGCTGTGCGAGTACACCGCTTCGGAGAGTTTGCGCAAACACATGCTGGCCGTGGAGGCGTGTGTGCGCGACTATGCGCGCAAGGCCGGGGCGGATGAGGAGACCTGGGGACTGGCGGCGCTGCTGCACGATTTCGATTACGAGCGCTGGCCCAATCACGAACACGCCGCGGATCAGGGGCATCCGTCGGAAGGCGCGAGGATTCTGCGCGAGCAGGGCTACTCCGAGGAGATCATCCGCGCCATCCTCTCGCACGCGGACTACACCAACGTGCCGCGCGAATCGGCTCTGGAGCACACGCTCTTCGCCTGCGACGAGCTGGCCGGTTTCCTTACCGCGTGCGCGTATGTGCGGCCGTCGAAAAGCATCCTCGATCTCGAGGTGGACTCCGTGAAACGCCGCATGAAAGACAAATTGTTTGCCAAAGGCGTTTCGCGCGACGATGTACGCAAAGGCGCGGAAGAGCTGGGCATCCCGCTCGAGGAGCACATTACGTTTTGCATCGGCGCGTTGCGCGAACGCGCGGATGCGCTCGGCCTTCGCGGCTCGCTCTGATGAGTGAAATCCTTTGCCGCGGCAGAAAAATGCTTTACACAGAGTCCACGGAGGGCACAGAGCAGGAGCTGACGAGCGAGCCATTGCGAGAGTGAAGGACTTCAAGAACGAATTCTGTTGCGGCGTGGTTTTCATTCGCGGATTGGGCACAGTGCCCCGGGAGAAGGAGCATAGCGACAAGCAATTTGTGGTGACATAGAGAGGCAAGCGCGCCGCAGGATCCGCGTGGCATTTTTCACGCGAGAAAAAACGGCCGCATCCCAGCATGCCTCTCAACCGCGCCATGAAAATCTTGCTGACACTCGCGCTCGTCGCCGCGGCCGCGTGGCTGGGCGCCAGCGCAACGTTTTACAACGAAGCGCTGGTTTCCGCGTTCTTCGGGCTCGCGCTCGCCAGCGTCATCATCATTCACTTGCGGATCCGTCCTTCGTGGCAGGACGCGCTGCTGATTCTGGCCGGGACGTTCCTTTTCGCTTCCGTGGACTTCCGGCTGCTGCACTTCAAGCCCGCGATCATGGCGTGGTTTTCGTTCGCCGGGCTAAGCAGCCTGCTGATCTTCGGCTTGCGCACGATGTGGGCCAGCGACGCGAATCGCAAGCTGCTGCTGCTGGGTTTCGTTCCGTCGCTGCTCTTTGTGACGTCGGAATATTATGCCGACAGCCTTTTGCGCTGGACGTCCACGGTGCATCCGAAAGTTTTCGATCTGTATCTGTTCAGCTTCGATTCGAGCTTGTACGTGCAGCTTCCGTTTTTGGTCGGGCAAGCATTCTCGATGTGGCCGGCACTGCGCGCCACCGGACTTATTTTCTACATCGGTTTGGCAATTCCCATCGCGCTGATTTATGCGGGACGCGTTCTTCGCATGCGCGAAAAAGCGATTCCCTCGTTTGTGGCATTCTTGGCGACAGGCCCAGCCGGCGTGATTTTTTACAACATGCTTCCCGCGCTTGGGCCGGCGCACGTATTTGGAAACGGATTCCCGTGGCATCCGCTGCCGGCGTCGCAAACGGCGCGTCTTCTGGTGGAACCGATTGCGCTTTCCGGGGCGCCGAACGCGATTCCCTCTTTGCACATGGCTTGGGTTTTGCTGGTGTGGTGGTACTCGCGGGGGCTTTCGTGGTGGGAACGCGGCGTGGCGTTTGCGTTTTTATTTTTCACGGTGCTAGCCACGATCGGAACGGGGGAACATTATTTTGTGGATTTGGTAGTTGCGTTTCCCTTTGCGTTGATGATGGAAGCGCTTTGCGCTGTTTCGTTAGCGTGGATGGACCGCAGACGGATCACGGCGCTGGTATTCGGATTATTGGGGACGCTTGCGTGGCTCGCAGCGCTGCGCTTTGCGGTGCGGGTGTTCTGGATTTCGCCGGTGCTGCCGTGGACGGCGTGCGCGGTTACGGTTGCGGCTTCGCTGGTTTGCGAGAGTCAACTTCATCGCGCGGCGGAAAAAACGGTGGAGGACGACGCGGGCGAAGCGCAAGAATTGGCGCCAGTTTCTTGAGCAAGAGCGCGAACGATTCGAGTGTTAGTGCAAGTCGGTGAAAAAACTAGATGGCGCGGTGCGCATAGAGCATGAGCGCGGCGCCGAAGAGCATGCTGGCGACCAAGAGGGTGACGACGCCGACAGTGAACCATTTCGAGGAACGCGCCAAACTCAAAAAAGAAGATTTTGGCTCAGCGAGATCCTTCGCCGGGGAAACGGATGAGAGTTCGGCCTGCGCGACCTGGGGGAGCGGGACGAGGCGATCCGAGTATTCCACTTTGGCGATGAAGCTGTAGCCTCTGCGTGGGATGGTATCCACGAAGGCGGGCTCTTCCGACGAATCGCCCAGGACCTGGCGGAGTTTGTTGACGGTGGTGTTGACGTTGGCATCATAATTGACGTGGGTGTCGGCGGGCCACAGGCGCGTGCGCAGCGCTTCGCGGGTGAGAACGTCGCCGGGCTTTTCCAGGAGCGCGAGCAACGCCTGATAAACCTTGCCCTGCACTTTTACGCGCGCGCCGTCCTTGAACAATTCTTCGCGCTTCACGTCGAGAAGAAACGCGCCGAAGCGGAGATAGCGCGCGGGAGCGAGCGGAGGCGTATTTAGTTTTTCTTGAGGTTGCGGTAAGGACATGGGGAGCATTTGCGTGCTCATGGATTCAACCCTTCATCGAATCATTAGACCGATTCAATATTGGCTTTATTCCACTCGCAGGATGGCGTCCGACCTGGCCATCGACCCCGACGTTTGACAAGCTGTTATGGAGAGTTATATCTTAAGGTGCATATACAAGTCAAGTGTTGGAGAATTCGAATGGCGCGGACGGATACGACATTGGATTTAAACGGGACGGGCTACTGCGCGTCGTTCCATTTGCGGCGAACGGCGCGAGCCGTCACGCGGATGTATGACGCGGTGCTGCAGGACACGGGGATCCGTTCGACGCAATTCAGCATTCTAGTGGGAATTGCGAAGAATCAACCGGTGGCCATCGGAGCGCTCGCGGACGTGCTGATCCTGGACCCCACGACTTTGACGCGGAGCCTACGACTGCTCGAGAGAGAAGGGCTCATCACCATTTCCGACCGCTCGACCATGAGGCAAAGATTTCTGTCGATGACTCCCAAGGGCGAGCGAGCGCTGGGGCGCGGCGTGGCGGCTTGGAGAAAAGCGCATGAGCGCTTTCTCTCCACGGTGGGTGCGGAATATTGGGATGAGCTGCGAAGCGAGCTGGAAGAACTCGCTCGTGTTGTGGTGGAGCTTGAGGAACCGCGGAAAGAGGATGGGACCGTGGTGGCTGCCAGCGTTTGATGGGATTGCTGGGCGAGAAAGAATGCGCGGGGCTAGAGTCGGGACTGCAGGTGAATTTGAAACGCCAACAATACTAAGGGGCTACGACAGTAATCGTTTTGAGCATTCTGACCCATCGCGCGGGACGCTTCTCGTGCGGGGCAACAAGCCGAAATGGACCTTGTTTGGCGGCAAGGGGTGAACCGTCCATGGTATCTGCCACGATCACCTCGGACTCCATAATCCCCGAATCGAGTTCCGCTAAGGAAAAAACCACGCGATAGCCGTCTTCCGCTTCGGCGATAACGTAAATAGCCATCGAAGAACCCCGTAGCTTTTCGCCTTGCGGAACGCCGGCTCTGCGGAGAATTTCTTCCAGAAGCACACCCTCATAGGTTTCCGATTTATTGGCGTGCGGATTCACAACCGAGAGAGTCTTCCGCGGCATCTTTTTCAGATCAGCAAGGGTTAAAACGAGGGGGGTAGAAACCGCTCCGCTGATTCGGAGCTCCGGAGGGGTTGCGATGGCTTGACCAAACGTCTTCGGAGCCAACAGAAGGAGCAGCGCTAAAACGGGACCGAGCAGCATGGGAAAGAGTGCTCGGATGTTGCGATTCACAGTAGAGCCTCTTCTCCAGACCATTGAGGGTTAAAGTGACGCTCAATCCTTTTCCAACATCACTTCGGTGGATTTGATTATGGCAAAAACCACGTCTCCCACCTTTAGTTTCATCTCATCGGCGCTGCGCTTGGTTATGACGCTTTCGATTAGATTCTCACCAACGCGGATGACAACGTGGGCCATAACGCCGCCCAATTGAAGTTCTACGATCTTTCCTTCGAGGCGATTTCGGGCTGAGAGAGTCATGGAACAAAGATTACGCCTCGACGTTCGAGGAGTCCAGAAGAAGCATTGTTCAGTGAATTGACGGCGTGCCGATGCGTGGGTAGCCTTCGGTCGCGCGGCTTAGATCGCCTGCTTCCGGGGAGTAGTCGGCCCATCGCAATCTGAGTCGGCAATTGCGCGCACACGCGATTTCGCGGAAAGGGCGATTCACGTTAGAATTAAGAGGAATGCTTACACAGATCGAAGGGTTTGACGCGACTGCCAGCCGCCATCCGCGCCGGAAGACGTATGGCGTGAAGGTGGGACACGTGCGCGTGGGCGGGGGCGCGCCCATTGTCGTACAGTCCATGACGAATACGGACACCGCGGACGTGGAGACTACGTTGAAGCAGACGCTGGAGCTTGCGGAGGCGGGGTCGGAGATTGTGCGCTGGACGGTGAATGTGCCGGAAGCGGCGGCGGCGGTGCCGGAGATCAAGAAGCGCATGCGGGACGCGGGATGCATCGCGCCGATCATCGGAGACTTTCATTACAACGGGCATGTGCTGCTGACGAAATATCCGGAGTGCGCGAAGGAACTGGACAAATACCGGATCAATCCGGGGAATGTGGGCGCGGGGCAGCGGCGGGACGAGCAGTTCTCCACGATTTGCAAGATTGCACGGGACAATGGCAAGCCGGTGCGCATCGGCGTGAATGGCGGCTCGCTGAATCAAGAGCTGGTGATGCGCAAGATGCAGGAGAACACGGACAAGAATCTGGGCAAGGAATCGGAAGAGATTATTAATGATTGCATGGTGCTTTCGGCGCTGGAGTCCACGGAGCTGGCGCTCGAATCCGGGCTGCGGCAGGATCAGATTATTATTTCGTGCAAGACTTCGCGGCCGCGCGACTTGATTACGGTGTACAGGGATTTGTCGGCGAAGACGGAACAGCCGTTGCATCTGGGACTGACGGAAGCTGGGATGGGGATGAAGGGGCAGATCTGGTCGGCGGCGTCACTGGGCGTTCTGCTGTATGAGGGCATCGGGGATACGATTCGAATCTCGCTGACGCCGAAGCCGGGCGGCGACCGGCGCGAAGAAGTGTACGCGGCGTGCGAGCTGCTGCAGGCGCTGGGGCTACGCTCGTTTGCGCCCAGCGTGACGGCGTGCCCGGGGTGCGGGCGCACGACTAGCACGACGTTTCAGGAATTAGCCGAGGCCATTCAGGGTTACATTCGCAACATGATGCCGGTGTGGAAGACTCAGTATGAAGGCGTGGAAGAGATGACGCTGGCGGTGATGGGCTGCATCGTGAATGGTCCTGGTGAATCGAAGGCCGCGAATATCGGGATCAGCTTGCCGGGCACGGGCGAGGCGCCGCGATGCCCGGTTTATATTGATGGGCAGAAAGACGTCACGCTCGAAGGGACGTATGATGAGCTGGCGGTGGCATTTCAGGCACTAGTGGACAACTACATTCAGAAGAAATATCCACGCAAAACTGCAGAAGTTCCTCTTTCCCGCTAGCATTTCAGGATCTTCCCCAATACTCAGTTAAGAACTGTTTCTCCACAGCTCAAGTCTAGGCTGGAACTGATTTCCATCTGGCACCGGAACCCGAGTTCGTCACAGAGATCATGCACTCACCCCGACCCTCCCCGAGTACTGGGGAGGGAATCAGAGGGCGAGCGCAACGACGGGAGTGCACTCCCATGACCACGCGATCATTCACTGTTGCTAGTCTCCGACGGCGTTGGGAAGCGTTCTTGAATCCACGCTTGCCAGAGCGGTGTCTCGCGAGCGACGGTCCCGGCCGCCTGATCGCCGTAGAGGTAGAAGCTTAGCGTGACCATACTCTGGCCGCCGAAGTTGACGGCACCAAGGGCGGCGGTACCCGGCCCCGGCTTGTCGAGCCGTAGCAGGGCGTTGCACGGATTTTGAGTGACGTGCTCCACCACACCGCTGAGCGTCGGGACGCCCGCCGGAGCGGTCCAACGCTGCCCGGCGCTCACGCCTTTCATCCCCAATGCCGCGGTCAGCGTTTCCCAAGCCTCCGCTACGGTTCCCGCGGCGGGGGCGATCCACTGCATCATCGCAGAGCGTTGGCCGCGGAAGTGGGTGAGATAGATCTTCAAGATGCGGAAGAATCCGGGCCAGCCGGATTCGGTGCCGGTGAGTTGGTTGTCCCAGTCGTCCGTTTCGGCGAACAGGCTGTGGACAACGCGCACGATGCAGGTGCCGCCGGATTTTGCTTCGACGTGCCACTCGTCCGCGATGGGCGGCGAGCCGCCCCAGCCCTCGCCCTGGGCGGCAAACATACGCGGCGGATCCCAGGTGGTCACGACGGAACGGGACTCCATGCCCGGGCCGAAGTCCAACTTCACCGCAACGGGCTTCCCGTCGCGCATCTCAAACTCCGTCGGCACGAACCAGGACGAAATGCCCGGCCCGGTGGCGATGGCCTGCCAGACTTCCTCCGGCGTGCCGGGGACCTCGACTTCGACCTGGACAAAACGGCGTCCGGAGGCTTCTTTCTTCACGCTCATGATGGCTCCTTGGGATGGGATTTGGGATCGGATTTCTGCGGCAGAGGGTGCGCCACGACCACCAGGCGATGCGCGCGGCCGCCGGGGGCGGATTCATCGTGGTACTTCGAAACCAGTTTCGTAATAGCATCGGTGAGTTCGTTGCTGAAAGCCGCCCGGTCCGTCGCCGACCGGAAGCGAACCTCGGTATCCACCGCTAGGGTCGCCAGGCGTTTGCCCGCCTCTTTCGCACGACGAACAAGATCGCCCACCTCGCGAACGACCCGTGCGCCCAGGGCGATGAGATAGCTCGCGGACAGCCTGTCGATTTCTCGATTCGGATCCGCGGCAACCGGACCCATGGCGCTCGGCGAAACGACGTAGGAAGCGGCCGTCGCCACGAGCAGGCGTTCCGTCAGCCCACCCCACTTGCGTTCCTGGGCTAGCCGCACCAGCCCGTGCGCCTCCAGCGCGTGCAGGTGGTAGTTGACTTTCTGCCGAGCCAGGCCAACCCGCGTGGCCAACGTCGCCGCCGAAGCGGGCACGGCTAGCTCGGAGAGGAGTCGACTGCGCATGGGCACCAAAGCGGCCGTCGCGGCTGCCGGATCATCGATGATTTGGATGTCGAGCACGGGGAGATGCTAGCCTTGACAACTTTTGTTGTCAAGTGTTTTTCAAGGCTTTTTTACGAATTTGCAGTGTCGATGTCGCGCCTCAGAATTGTGGTGTTGCGGCAAGGTTTCCTCCTCTGGAGGAGACGGGACAAGTGCGCGCAACTCAGGGGAGCCGCGGAGACTTCGGGGTGGCGACGCTGCGCAGGCGCTCGCGCATGGTGGAGCGGGCACGCGCGTAGGCCATGCGGTCGTCGAGGAGTTGGTGGGCCCAGTGGGCGCCGATGGCCATGGATTGGATTTCGTGCGCCAAAAGCGTGGGGCTGGCTTTGGAACTGAGGTGGCCGGCTTTCTGGGCTTCCCAAACGGCACGGTCGAGGACGGCGACCCATTCGCGCATGATGGCGGCGATGCGGTCGCGCACGGGGCCGCGGCGGCCGTCGAATTCAAATGAAGCGGCGGTGAAGAAGCAGCCGCCGGCGAAAAGCTCCTGCTCGACGTGCGCGAGCCAGCGGTCGAGCAAATTCCACAAACGAGGCAAGCCTTTGGGCGCGGCGAGCGCGGGGCGCGTGATCTGATCAATAAAAATCTGGCGGGCGGTTTCGACGGTGGCGAGCTGCAAGTCTTCTTTCGAACCGAAATGGGCGAAGAGGCCGCTCTTGCTCATGCGAAGTTCTTCGGCGAGGCGGCCAACGGTGAGGCCCTCGAGGCCTTCGATGGAGGCAATGTTGACGGCGCGGCGGAGGATGGCGTCGCGGGTGCGGATTCCGCGGGCCTGGTGGCGCGTGGCGGGCTTGCGTGAGGCGCGGAGGGAGGCAGGCATGACGGGGAGTGTACCACAGAAAAATAAATAGAACGAACGTTCGTATTTTGTGATAGGCTCCTTCGAACCCGAGGTGGGCTATGAGAATTCGCTCTCTCTCCCGTTGGGCCGCGCTAGTCGCGGTGTTGCTGTTTGCAGGAGCGGTTCCCTTCCGGGCTTGCGGGCAGGAGATTCCGCTGGAGCGCTGCGACGCACTGCCGGTGATTGAGGTCAGCGTGGGTGGGCAGCCGATGCGGTTTCTGGTGGATACCGCGGCGACATCTTTCCTGAACCTCAAGTCGTTTGCGGAGGGAAAAGCACAGGATGTGCACATCACGTCGTGGTCGGGGACGCTGGCGACGAGCGCACGGGAAGTCACGCTCAATGAGGTGGTCATCGGCAGCACGAGAGTCTTGAACTTGAAACTGCCGGCGGTGGACCTTTCGGCGGTGGGAGACGCGTGCGGGAAGAAAATCGACGGCATTCTTGGCGTGGATTTGCTGGCGACGGTGGGCGCGACGATTGACCTGAAAAAACAGACGGTGCACGTGACCACGGTGAGTGAGGCGCACGCCTCGGAGCATGCGGCGGAGATGCATGGAGAGATGCATCACTGCGTGGAAGCGTTCAACGCTTCGGACGAGAAGGCGTTTGGCGAGTGCCTGGATCCGAAGATTGTCCTGTTCAGCATGGATGCCGAGTTGTACGGGCGCGAGCAGGTGGTGGGGTACTTCCACGAGCGCTACTTTCACCAGAAGCCGGCGGCGAAACTGGAGATTCGAGAGAGTGATTTTCATCCGATCGGAGAAGCGGTCTGGTATGAGTACGAATTCACCATCGAATCCGCGCGGGGAGTGCTGCACGGGCGCGGGATGGCCATGTGCCGGAAGTCTGGAGGACACTGGCGAATGGCCAGCATGCACCATAGCGTAACGAAATTGGAGCCGGTGCAGGCGGCCAAGTAGGAGGCTGAAGAGCCATGGCAGAGAGATCGTCTATCTCGACGTTAGCGAAGCCGAGTTGGCGAGAGACTGCAAGTGTTGTCGATAATTCTAGGAGCGCCAACCTGCACCGAGATTCCGTTCGGGAGCTCCTGGAATTCGTACTCTTCCTGCCAGCCGCATTCCTCTAAATACTCTTTGCCGTTGAATTGAAAGAGTCGCGCTGGAGAGCGCATGGCGGAGTCGTGAGACCAGACCGCTAGATCACGATAACCGTTGGTTTTGGCTTTGAGGAAACCAAAGTCGCGCACCATATCCGTTTCAAGAACGGGCCGATTCTTCCCGTGATCGTTGACGAAAACCCAAAATTGACAGTTACCCGTCGCCCCGCAGTAACAAAACCCCCTTCCCCAAGCAATGATCGCAACCGCTGGGCTGCGAGAATTAAGAGTTACTCGATAGGCATCTATTTTCGCGCTTTCCTCGCGGTCACAGGGAGCTATCAACTCGGCGGCGGACCTTAGTCTGACTAGGATGTCCTTTGGGAGTCTCACGTGTGTGCCCTTTGCCGCGGGCTTGCGGGCCTCTTCCCACATGGGCAAACGGTTGGAGCTAATCGTCTGCGATGCGTCCAGACCAGGAAATCCAAGTGAAGCGAGAGCGACGGCGCAGCATAGATAGCTGAATCTGAACGAGTTGGGCATGCCTAGTTCCTTTCCGAGACTATTTCACGGGTTCTCTGGGCGTGGAAGCCAAATCTCGCTGTGCTAGAATTCATGATCTCTAGATCAAGTAGTAGCAACGGAGCTTCCATTTGAAAATCAGCCGGGACGATGTGTTGCGGGTGGCGGAGCTGGCCTATCTCGACTTGAACGAGACGGAGCTGGAGATGTACCGCGCTCAAATTGACGAGATTCTGGAATACATCGGGAAGCTTAATGAGCTGGACACGAGCAATGTCGAGCCGATGGCGCAGGTGTTGAGCGACGATCAGACGGCGGATGCCACGCTTCGGGAGGATTTGATTGTGCCGTGCGCGGTGGCGGAGGATGTGTTGAAGCATGCGCCGGATCCGGAGGCGCCGTATTTTCGGGTGCCGAAGGTGATTGAGAGGTAGTACGACAGACATTCTTGTCTGTCCGGTTGGGTGAAATTGATTGAAAGCGAAGAGGACAGGCAGGAATGCCTGTCCTACTTACGGTGCCGAAGGTGAGATTGCACAAAGAGAACTCATGACGGGAAACTGGACGATTGACGGGGTTAAGGAGGCGCTGGCGGCGAAGAAGGTTTCGGCGCGGGAACTGGCGGGGGATTTCTATAAGCGGATTGAGGAGAGGAATCCTGAGCTGAATGCGTTCCTGGCGCTTTCGCCGGAGCGGGCGCGGCGGCAAACGGACCGGATTGATGCGCTGGTGGCGGAGGGCAAGCCGCTGCCGCCGCTGGCGGGCGTGCCGGTGGCGATCAAAGATGTGATCAGCACGCGGGGGATTACGAGCACTTGCGGGTCGAAGATTTTGCAGAATTACGTTCCGCCTTACGATGCGACGGCGGTGGAACGACTGGAAGTGGCGGGGGCGGTGATTCTTGGCAAGACGAACTGCGATGAGTTTGCGATGGGGAGTTCGAACGAAAACTCGGCGTATGGGCCGGTGAAGAATCCGCTGGCGTTGGACCGCGTGCCGGGCGGGTCTAGCGGGGGTTCGGCAGCGGTGGTTGCGGCGGGGCTGGCGGTGGCGTCGCTCGGAACGGATACGGGCGGGTCGATTCGGCAGCCCGGGTCCTTTTGCGGAATTCCCGCGATGATGGGGAGCTATGGGCGCGTTTCGCGGTATGGATTGATTGCGTTTGCTTCGTCGCTGGACCGGATTGGGCCGTTCGCGAACCGGGTGAAAGATGTTGCGGCAATATTACAAGTGATTGCCGGGCGCGACCCTAATGATTCGACTTCGACGACTGCGGCGGTGCCGGACTATCGAAGTGAAATCGAGAAGCCGGTGAAGGGGCTGCGGCTAGGGATTCCGAAGGATTACTTCGCGGAAGGAATGGACAGCGGAGTCCGGGAAAAGATCGAGGCGGGCATCGAGATTTTCAAGAAGCTGGGCTGCGAACTGGTGGATATTCGCATGCCCCACACGGACTACGCGATTGCGGCGTACTACATCATCGCGACGGCGGAGGCGAGTTCCAACCTGGCGCGGTATGACGGGGTGCGGTATGGGTTGCGGGTGGATGGGGATTCGCTGATTTCGATGTACCGCAAGACGCGCGGGGCGGGATTCGGCGCGGAGGTGAAGCGGCGGATCGTGCTTGGGACCTACGTGCTTTCGGCGGGCTACTACGACGCGTACTACCTGAAGGGACAGAAGGTTCGGGCGCTGATTGCGCAGGATTTCCGGGATGCGTTTACGAAGGTGGATGCGATACTGACGCCGACTTCGCCGGTCCCACCGTTCAAATTGGGGGAGCGCACGGCTGACCCGCTGCAGATGTATCTTGCTGATATATATACAGTTACGGGATCGCTGGCGGGGGTGCCGGGGATCTCCGTGCCTTGCGGAAAGATTGGCGGCACGTTGCCGGTGGGGCTGCAAATTTTCGGGCCGGCCTTTGGCGAGGCGCGGGTGCTGCAACTAGCTCATGCGTTTGAGCAGGCAGGCGGAGCGACTGTTTAGAATTTCTTGAGGTTGTAAGCCGACCGTGTCTTCCCTTAAGGCTATCGTCGAGAATTTGAACGACGCACAACAGTGCTTGCTGCGCGCGGCAGACGCCGTGCCTGCGCAGCAGTGGAGGGCGGTTCCCGGCGAGGGACAATGGTCGGCCGGGGAAGTCGTGTGCCACCTGATAATCATCGAGCGGGCGATTCTGAAAAGCACCGACAGGCTGCTGCAAAAAGCTCCGAAAACGCTGCCGTTTTACAAGCGTTTTCACATTCCGATGGCAATCGTGGAGGCGCGGATGATGCGACTGAAGACGCCCATCCCGATCGAATCCGAAATGCTGCGCGGAAAGGAGGAGATGCTGGCGGAACTTCGGGAAGTTCGGGAAAGAACCCTGGCGTTCATCGAGGAAACCACTGAGCGCGACCTCAGTAAATACCATATGCCGCACCCATTTCTTGGGACGCTGAACACCTACGAATGGTTTCAATTGATCGCGTCGCATGAGATCCGGCACACGAAACAGATGAAAGAAATAGCGGCGAGGCTACCGAAAGCCGTAGCATATTTGCAAAAGTAGAACTTTTTTTCCCATCTGACTCTGATTTCTCCGCGTGGTACCAAACATTACGAGGCATGAAAAGTGTGGAAAAAGGGCGCTTTTACAGGGCTTTAGAGAGAAAGTACTAGGCGGAAGGTTTTTGGTATGCAGAACGGAACGACTATTGCTGGAGATAAGATGCAGCGCTTATTATGCTGACAGCATCAAAGGAAATGTGGAGATAGATTGGTGGAGTACGAGGAGCCAGGGCCATGGTTACCGTAAAATCGAGCCAAAAGATCTTTACCGATTCGGAAATCGCGAGCTTGACGGGAATTTGCGTCGAGCATGTGCATAATTTTGCAAAGAGCCGGCACCTGGGGTTCATCGCGCGGGCCGCGGAAGCCGCCGGGATCAACGCGGACCAGTGGTTGTTCACGCTTTCGGATTTGATGGTGCTGGTGACCCTCTTTCCGAAGTGCACGCACTAAGCTGCTGACATTTATTTGAGTTTCGAATGGCTCCCCAAGCGGATTGGGGAGTCATTCTTGTTTTCGGGGCGTCCAAACGGCGAGTTGCAGGCTCGCAAGGGGCGGCGTAAGCTCGCGGTAGAGGCAAACCGGACCGCTGGGCAGGCATCGCAGTTCACAGGGAAAGCTAATGGGTCTCGCCAGAATTCCTCTTTTTGTCGGATGCGCCGCTTTTTTGGGTTGGATGGGTACCGCTGGGCACGGTGGGGCTTCCAATGGCGCGCTTGCGGCACAGGACCAATCAACGACGGCGAAACAGGTGGGCGGGAAAGACGATTCCGCAGGAGTGCCGATGCTGCCGCGAGGGAAGAAGCTGGTCCTGAAGGATGGAAGCTTCCAGGTGATCCGCAGCTACGAGCGGAACGGGGACCGGGTGCGTTATTACAGCGTGGAGCGCGGCGAGTGGGATGAGATTCCCGCGGCGATGGTGGATTGGGACGCGACGGCGAAAGCGGAGGCGGCCGAGAAGGCGAACGAGGAGGCTTTTGCCAAGAAAGTTCATACGCAGGAGCAAGCGCAAAACGTGATCGTGGTAACGGACGTGGACGCCAGCCTGCAGGTAGCGCCGGGTATATTCCTGCCACAGGGCGAAGGAATGTTTGTGGTGGCAGGGAAATCGGTGACGCAGCTGGAGCAGGTGGGTTCGGCAGTGAAGACGGATAAAAAGCAGTTCCTCAAGCAGGTGCTTTCCCCCATTCCGATCGTGCCGAGCAAGATCAACGTGGAAATCCCCGGGGCGAGAGCCAAGGTGCGCGTCACCACTTCACAGACGGAATTCTATCTGCGCGAGGCGCCTCCTGATCCCGAGCGGACATCACCGATCATAAAAAGCAGCCGTCCCGGGGAATCCGGACCGGAAGTGGAACTGGTGAAGGCGACGGTCAAGGGCAACAATCGAAGGCTGGAATCCATCCGGAGCCTGTTTGGAGAGCAGCTGGACCCGGAACGGAAGACGATTTCCGTGGAGCGATGGGAAGTTGCTCCCAATGTGTATCGTTTTACGCTGAGCCAGCCGCTTCCGCCGGGCGAGTATGCGCTGGCGGAGATATTGCAGGATGGGATGAACCTGTTCGTATGGGACTTTGGTGTGGAAGTAACGGCGAGCGCGAAGGCCACAGCGGAGAAAGCTAAGAACTGATCGGGCGGCCGCGGCAGAAACAAACTTAAAAAGAAGGAAAGCAGAGAGAAGCGGCTAGTTCCGGTGCGTTCCAGCGGGAGCATCGGACAGGACATCGCGCAGCATAGCGAGCACGTCCGAAATGCGGAAAGGCTTTTGCAGACAGATTGTGTCGGCGCCGCCGGTACCACCCGCCGCGCGGTCAATTAAATCCCCGGTCATATAAATGACAACCGGTTTATGCGCGCCTGCCGCTGCGAGGATGCGCTTTGCGGCCTCCCTGCCGTCCACGGCGAAACCACCCGAAGACAGATGCAGGTCGCAGAGCAGCACGTCATAGGCAGAGCGCGCGGCGAGCGCAAGCGCCTCTTCCACGGTGGCGGCACAATCCACGCCTAAGCCTTGAGGCGTGAGCCCTTCTTCGAGCAGGAGACGGAGGCTCTCTTCATCGTCAAGCACGAGAACGACGCGATCCTTGAGCAACTCGGCGGTCGAGGGCACCGGTTCGCGAGGGACGGCGCGAAGCTCCGAGGGAGAGGCGAGCGCTTCGGTCTGCTCTCCAGAGGCAATGGGAAGATAGACGGTAAACGCGGAGCCACCCGCGGGAAGCGCTTCGGCTTCGATGTTTCCGCCATGTTCGCGAATGATGGACATGCAGATACTGAGGCCAAGGCCGGTGCCGCCGCCGGGACGCTTGGTGGTGTAGAAAGGATCGAAGATGCGAGGTAGCGCTTCGGGACGAATGCCGACGCCGTCATCCTGAACAGTGACGATGAGGCGCTCGGCATTGCGGTTGAGGCGGACCTGGATGCGGCCGGAGTCGCGGACCTCGCGAATGGCTTGCTCGGCGTTGGTGACGAGGTTCAGAAAAACCTGGATAAGCTGGTTGGCGTCGCCGATGATGCCGGGGAGCCCGGGCTCCGCGCGGAAGTCTACCTCGATGCCGCTGCGGCGAAGCGAGTGTTCATGCAATTGCAGGGTGCGCTCGATGAGGCTGTTTACGTCGAGCGGTTTTTTCTGGGGCGAAGCAGGGCGGGAGAATTCCAGCAAGTTCTGGACGATGCGCGCGGCGCGGCGCGCCTGGCGGTGCGTCAGTTCGAGTTGGCGTTTGGTGGACTCGTCGGTTCCTTCGCGCTCGCGGAGGAGCTCGGTGACGCCGAGGATAGCAGTGAGGGGGTTGTTCAGTTCGTGAGCGACGCCAGCGAGCATCTGACCCATGGCGGCAAGTTTTTCGGCCTGAATGAGCTGTTCCTCGAGGCGCTTGAGGTCGGTGACATCACGGCCGGAGAGAACGACACCCTCGATGATTCCCTTTTCGTCGCAGAGCGGGCTGAAATTAAAACGGATGCGGCGCCATTCCCCCAGTTTGTGGCGGACACGGATTTCGAGCGAAGCGAAGGTCTGTTTGCCGGCGACGATGTCCCGGTAGAGCGCTAAAGTGGCGGGCAAGTCTTCCGGATGAGTGCGGCCGCCAAACGCCATGTTCCGCGTTTCTTCCAGGTCGTAACCGAGAATATCGGTGCAGCGGGGGCTGACAAAGGTGTAGCGGGCCTCCGTGTCCAGGACGAGGATCAAATCCGGGAAACTGTCCACCAAGCGGCGGGCAAGTTCCTGCTGTTGATGGAGGCGGCGTTCAATCTCGCGGCGCTCGGTAATATCCATCACCGCACCCTGATAGCGCAGGACGCGGCCGCTGTTATCACGAACGACGGCAGCGGTGTTCAAGCAAACGATGGAGGTGCCATCCTTGCGGATGAGGGTGATTTCGCGGCCCTGAATCATGGACTGGCGCTCGATCGCATCCCTGGTCGTTTTTCTCTCCGCGCGATCCACAAAGATTTCCGGG
Organism: Acidobacteriota bacterium; assembly: GCA_013289835.1. Lineage (GTDB taxonomy): Bacteria > Acidobacteriota > Terriglobia > Acidiferrales > UBA7541 > Acidiferrum. Next base: position 77,969 of record JABCZG010000020.1, read on the forward strand.
ACTTTTCTCTTGAGCAGGTCTTCCTTGGAATCATAGCCAAGCATGCGAACGAGGGCGGGATTGGCGTCGAGGATGGCGCCGTCGGGGGTGGTGATGTAGATGCCTTCCTGGAGCGACTCGAAAAGTTCGGTGAAGCGGGTTTCATTGCGGCGCAGGGCGGAAACGTCGCGGCCGAGCAGCGTGATGCCCTGAATCTGGTCATCGCGCATCATGGCGTGAGCGACGCAATCGAAAAAGAACGGCGCGGATTGGCTCTTCAAACGAACCTGGATGACACCGGCCCACTGTCGGCGCTCCATGAAACGCGGCATGGCGCGCTTGAGCAGTTCGGGGCCTTCGCCGGTGCCTTCCTGGACGAAGTCCGCGATCGGCCTGCCGATAATCTGCTGGAAGGGCGTGCCCACAAGATCGGAAAAGCTGCGGTTGACGGCGCGGATCTGGCCGTCGAGAGTGAGCGCAAGAAGGACGTCGTCGAAGGAGTCGATCAAGTCGCGGTAGCCCTGCTGGGAGCGGGAAATCATTTCAAAAAGCTGGTCGAGTTGCGTGTCGCTGGGAGGCGCAGCATCACGCTGCTCGAGGCCGCGCATGAGCCCGCGCAGCTCGGAGATCTCGTGGGTCTTCTTCCACATGTAGGCGCCAAACAAAACGACAAGCACCACGAGGCCTACGCTCTTGGCCAGCGCTTCGAGAGCTTCGTAACGATGCGCGAAGGTGCGGATGGAATCCCAGGAGAGCCAGGCAAAAAACAACGCAAGGACAAACAGGACCAGGAAGGTCAGCCGCCAGAGCTCGTTTTGCCGCTTTTCAAATTCCGCGAAGCGGGACGAAATGGTCGAACGGCCGTCCGCGCCCGGCGATGAGCTGTCGGTCTTGCGTCGTGGGCGGGGCTGGTTTTCGGGCATGCGCGTGGATGAGACCCGGAAGCATCGAGAGGCATCCGTCTGTAACAGGTCTACTGTCTATTGTAAGAAGTTCGGCTGGCCTACAGCAATGAAAGCTGCGGATGACAGTTCCTGAAGGATAACGGCAGGAGAGTTAGAAAAGAAAAACGGCGCCCGAACTGGGCGCCGTTTTTGGTGATTTCCAGAGGTTGCGAAGGACCTTTATTCTGAGCGATTAGCCTTCCGTCGCGGCGTCGGCTTCGGTGTCCTTCTGGAGGAAGTCGAGAGCGGCGGCTTCTTCGGCGGTCAGCTCGGCGGCTTCCGGGATTTCCTCGACGGGAACGGGTGCGGGCATTTCCGTCAGCAACTGAATGCTGCGGTAGTGCTCGAGGCCCGTTCCGGCGGGGATCAGGCGGCCCATGATGACGTTTTCCTTGAGGCCGCGGAGATAATCGACCTTGCCGGCCACGGCAGCTTCCGTGAGGACGCGAGTAGTCTCCTGGAAGCTCGCAGCGGAGATGAAGGAATCCGTCGAGAGGGAGGCCTTGGTGATGCCCAGCAGGAGTGGACGGCCCGTTGCGGGACGGCCACCATCGGCGATGACACGGTCGTTCTCTTCGCGGAAGCGGAATTTGTCTACCTGCTCCTCGAGGAGGAACTGTGTGTCGCCAACGTCTTCGACCTTGACCCACCGCATCATCTGACGAGAAATCGTTTCGATGTGCTTGTCGTTGATGTTGACGCCCTGGAGGCGGTAGACCTCCTGAATGGCGTTGACCAAATAGGATTGTGTGAACTTTTCGCCGAGAACGGCGAGCAAGTCATGCAGGTTGAGCGGGCCGTCAATCAGGGCTTCGCCAGCCTTGACGTGGTCGCCTTCCTGAACGTTGATGTGCACGCCGCGCGGGATGGAGTATTCCTTGGAAGTCTTGCCATCCTCGCTTTCGACGTAGACTTTGCGCATGCCCTTGGCGATATCGCCGTAGCGGACACTGCCATCGATTTCGCTGATGACGGCGGGATCCTTGGGCTTGCGGGTTTCGAAGAGTTCGACCACGCGCGGGAGACCTCCCGTGATGTCCTTGGTCTTGGTCGTTTCACGCGGGATCTTCGCGAGCACGTCGCCGGCCTGCACGTCATCGCCATCCTTGACCATCAAGTGGGCACGGGAAGGCATGAGGTACTTCTTGCGAACTTTGCCGGAAGAATCGCGAACGAGAATCGCGGGCTGATGCTTTTCATCGCCCGGCGGCAGAGTGACAACGTCCTGCGAGAGGCCGGTCACTTCGTCCACTTGCTCTTCGATCGTCAGGCCGGGACGCAGGTCGTCAAACTTCACGGAACCGGCGGTTTCGGTGAGGATCGAGAAGGTGAAGGGATCCCATTCGGCCAGGATCTGGCCGTGGGTAACGTGTTCGCCGTCCTGGCAGCGGAGGCGTGCGCCGTACACAACGTGATAGCGCTCCTTCTCGCGGCCCTTTTCGTCCACGATGGCGATGAGCCCGGCGCGGTTCATGGCAATGGCCGTGCCGCCGCGACCCTCGACGTGCTTGAGGTCCACGAACTTGACGACGCCGTTGTTGCGCGCTTCGAGCGTGGAGCGCTCGGAAACGCGGGTGGCGGTTCCACCGATGTGGAAGGTGCGCATGGTGAGCTGCGTGCCGGGTTCGCCGATGGATTGCGCGGCGATGACGCCGACGGCTTCACCAAGCTCGACCATGCGGCCGGTGGCGAGGTTGCGGCCATAGCAGAGAGCGCAAACACCGCGGCGGGATTCGCAGGTGAGCACCGAGCGGATGCGCACGCGCTCGATACCCGCGCCCTGCACCTGGTTGGCGAGCTCTTCGGTGATTTCCTGGTTCACGTCCACGATGACGGTGCCCTCGAAGTCCTTGATCTTGTCGAGCGAAACGCGGCCCACGATGCGGTCGCGGAGCGGCTCGACTTCGACGCCGGCTTCGACGATGGGTTCGACGAAGATGCCGTCGGTGGTGCCGCAATCGCGCTCGTTGATGATCACGTCTTGCGCGACGTCCACGAGGCGGCGGGTTAGGTAGCCGGAGTCGGCGGTCTTGAGCGCCGTATCGGCCAAGCCCTTGCGCGCGCCGTGCGTGGAGATGAAGTACTGCAGCACGGTGAGGCCTTCGCGGAAGTTGGAAGTGATGGGCGTCTCGATGACTTCGCCGGAAGGCTTGGCCATCAAACCGCGCATACCGGAAAGCTGGCGGATCTGCTGCTTCGAACCGCGCGCGCCGGAGTCCGCCATGACGTAGACGGGGTTGATGTTGCCCTCTTTGTCCTGGTTCTCGAGGGCCTTGAACATTTCGTCGGCCACTTTTTCGGTGACGTCGCCCCAGATGGCGATGACCTTGTTGTAGCGCTCTCCGTTGGTGATGGCGCCGTCGAGGTATTGTTGCTGGACCTTGACGACTTCCTTTTCGGCGTTTTCCACGAGCTTGTACTTGTCGCTGGGGATGAGCATGTCATCAATGCCGATCGAAATGCCGGACTTGGTGGCATAGGTGAAGCCCAACTCCTTCAAATGATCGAGCAGGACGACGGTGTCCTCGAGGCCGAAGCGCAAGTAGGCGTAATAGACGAGCTGTTGGACGCCCTTCTTCTTGAGCAAGCCGTTTACAAACGGGAATTTCTCCGGCAAGTGCGAATTGAAGATGACGCGGCCGACAGTCGTTTGAATGAACTGGCGCTCCATCTTCACCGGCACGGTGTGCGGCACGTCCTGGTTGTCGTACGCGGTGGTGAGGTCAATGACTTCACCGGTGTAGCGCAGACGAATGGGCGTGAGCAACTCGACTTCGCCGGCTTCCAGCGCGAGAACGACTTCGTCAGTGGCGCCGAAAACGCGGCCTTCGCCCTTGGCTCCGGGCTTGTTCTTGGTCAGATAGTAGATGCCCAGGACCATGTCCTGCGACGGCACGGCCAGAGGCAAGCCGTGAGCGGGCGACAGGATGTTGTGCGAGCTGAGCATGAGCACGGACGCTTCCACCTGGGATTCGGGGGAAAGCGGGATGTGCACGGCCATCTGGTCGCCGTCGAAGTCCGCGTTGAACGCGGTGCAGACGAGCGGGTGGATGCGAATGGCTTTGCCTTCGACGAGAACCGGTTCGAACGCCTGAATGCCGAGGCGGTGAAGCGTCGGAGCGCGGTTGAGCATCACGGGGTGCTCGCGGATGACGTCTTCGAGGATGTCCCAAACGACGGCTTCCTGCTGCTCGACCATTTCCTTGGCTTGCTTGATGGTGGTGCAGTGGCCCTGCGCTTCGAGCTTGTGATAGATGAAGGGCTTGAAGAGCTCGAGCGCCATTTTCTTTGGAAGACCGCACTGGTGGAGCTTCAACTCCGGGCCGACGACGATCACGGAACGGCCGGAATAGTCCACGCGCTTGCCGAGGAGGTTCTGGCGGAAGCGGCCCTGCTTGCCCTTGAGCGTGTCGCTAAGAGACTTGAGCGGGCGATTGTTAGTTCCGCGGAGAACACGGCCGCGGCGGCCGTTGTCGAACAAAGCGTCAACGGCTTCCTGAAGCATGCGCTTTTCGTTGCGCACGATGACGTCTGGCGCGCGCAGTTCCATGAGCTTCTTCAAGCGGTTGTTGCGGTTGATGACGCGGCGATAGAGATCGTTCAAATCAGAAGTGGCGAAGCGGCCGCCGTCCAGAGGCACGAGCGGGCGCAGCTCCGGCGGAAGAACCGGGATCACGTCGAGAATCATCCACTCCGGCTTGTTGCCGCTCTTGCGGAAGGCTTCGAGCACCTTGAGGCGCTTGGCGAACTTGATGCGCTTCTGCAGCGACGGATCCGTCTTCATTTTTTCGCGGAGTTCATCGGAGAGCTTTTCCACTTCGACGCGGCGGAGCAGTTCCTTGATGGCTTCCGCGCCCATCTTGGCGGTGAACTGGCCGGGATATTCCTTCTGGAGTTCGCGGTATTTGTCTTCGAGAAGGACTTCGCGTTCGCGGAGAATGGCGACCTCGCCCGGGTCCACGACGACGAAGGCTTCGAAGTACAGGATGCGCTCGAGATCGCGCATGGAAATATCCAGCAAGTAGCCGATGCGGCTCGGCAAGCCCTTGAAGAACCACACGTGCGAACAGGGCGAAGCGAGCTCGATGTGGCCGAGGCGCTCGCGGCGGACTTTGCTGAGAGTGACTTCGACGCCGCACTTGTCGCAGATAACGCCGCGGTGCTTCATGCGCTTGTACTTGCCGCACAGGCATTCCCAGTCGGTGACGGGGCCAAAAATCTTGGCGCAGAACAGGCCGTCGCGCTCGGGCTTGAAGGTGCGGTAATTGATGGTTTCCGGCTTGGTGACTTCGCCGTGAGACCAGGAACGAATTTTTTCAGGACTCGCCAGGCTGATGCGAATGGAATCGAAATCGGCGATCAAACTGGCGCGATCATAAGGGCTGCTGCGATACAAGGTTGTTTCCTCCCTCCCCGGCTTTCGCCAGGGCCGCGCCCTCGGTCAGCATTTTCGAAGATGCTGACCGGGACGGCTGAGAACCCAACTACGGAAAACTACAAACTGTGTCCCGCTGAAAGTGCACAGGCAAGAGTGCCTGTGCTACTAATCCGCGGCTTTGTCGCCTGCCGGCTTTTGCCGCTTCATCAACTCGACATCCAGACAGAGCGACTGCAGCTCGCGGACGAGAACGTTGAACGACTCGGGCACGCCTGGCTCGATGCCCGGTTCGCCCTTGACGATGGCCTCGTAAATCTTCGCGCGGCCATAGACGTCGTCCGACTTCGCCGTGAGCAGCTCTTGCAGGATGTGCGCTGCGCCGTACGCTTCGAGCGCCCAAACTTCCATTTCGCCGAAGCGCTGGCCGCCGAACTGCGCCTTGCCACCAAGCGGCTGCTGGGTGATGAGCGAGTAGGGGCCGATGGAGCGCGCGTGGATCTTGTCGTCGACGAGATGCGACAGTTTGAGCATGTAGATGTAGCCGACGGTAATCGGCTGGTCGAACTGGTCGCCGCTCATGCCGTCGAAGAGGTTGATCTTGCCGGCGTGCGGCAGACCCGCGACTTCGAGCAGGTGGCGGATTTCCGGCTCGCGCGCGCCGTCGAAAACCGGCGTGGCGAAGGGAATGCCTTCGCGGAAGCCTTCGGCGTACTCGAGCAACTCGTCGTCGCTGAGCTTGGCGAGCGTCTTCCAGACCGCTGTTTCGGTAAAGACTTCGCGGAACCAGCGGCGCAGAGCCTCGGCCTTCACTTCCTTGCTGAGCAGGCGCTTGAGGCTGTTGCCCAGCTCCTTGGCGGCCCAGCCGAGATGCGTCTCCAGAATCTGGCCGACGTTCATACGAGAAGGAACGCCGAGCGGATTGAGGACGATCTCGACGGGAGTGCCGTCGGGCATATAGGGCATATCTTCCTGAGGCACGATGCGGGCGATGACGCCCTTGTTGCCGTGGCGGCCGGCCATCTTGTCGCCGATGGAGAGCTTGCGCTTCATGGCGATATAGACTTTGACCAGCTTGATGACGCCCGGAGGCAGCTCGTCGCCCTTCTTGAGCTTTTCCTTGCGCTCTTCGGTGATCTTGCGCAGCACGTCAATCTGCCGCGAGGTCATCTCCTCGACTTCCTCGATCTTCTCGATGAGCAGAGGATCCTTCTCGTTGAGTTTTAGGCGCTTGAGGTTGCGCGTGGAGATTTTTTCGATGATCTCGCGCGTCAACTCCACGCCCTTGGTCAACAGGCGCTTGTTGGTCTTCTCGTCGTGCAGGTCGGCCTGGAGAATCTTTCCGCCGAGCAAATCCGAGAGGCGCTTGAGGCGCTCATCCGTGAGGATGCGGATTTCGTCGGCGAGGTTTTTCTCCAGCTTGAAGACCTGCGTGGCTTCGATGGCCTTGTGGCGCTCGTCCTTTTCTCCGCCCTTGCGGGTGAAGATCTTGACGTCCACGATGGTGCCCTCGATGCCCGGTGGACAGTAGAGCGAAGCGTCGCGAACATCGCCGGCCTTTTCGCCGAAGATGGCGCGAAGCAGTTTCTCTTCCGGCGTGAGGGTCGTTTCGCCCTTGGGCGTGACCTTGCCGACGAGGATGTCGCCGGGCTTCACGACCGCGCCGATGCGGATGACGCCGCTTTCGTCGAGGTTGCGGAGGAACGACTCGCTGATGTTGGGAATGTCGCGAGTGACTTCCTCAGGGCCGAGCTTGGTATCACGCGCTTCGATTTCATACTCCTCGATGTGAATCGAGGTGTAGTAGTCGTCCTTCACCAGCTTTTCGCTGACAAGGATGGCGTCTTCGAAGTTGTAGCCGCGCCACGGGAGGAAAGCCACGAGGACGTTTCGTCCAAGGGCCAATTCGCCGCGCTCCGTGCAGGGGCCGTCGGCAAGGACCTGGGCCTTCTTCACGCGGTCGCCTACGCGAACGAGCGGCTTCTGGCTGATGCAAGTGTTCTGGTTCGAGCGCTTGAACTTGATGAGCTGATAGATGTCCGCGCCCACTTCGCGGCTGAGCACGCCGGAGTGATCGGATTCCACGCGCACGATGATGCGCTCGGAGTCGACTTGATCGACGATGCCTTCGCGCTTGCAGAGCACGACCGCGCCGGAATCGCGCGCAGTGACGCGCTCCATGCCGGTGCCAACGAGCGGCGCTTCGCCCTTAATGAGCGGAACGGCCTGGCGCTGCATGTTGGAACCCATGAGCGCGCGGTTGGCGTCGTCGTTCTCGAGGAACGGAATCAAGCTGGCGGCGACGGAGACGAGCTGCTTCGGCGAGACGTCGACGTAATCCACTTCCTCGCGGCTCTTGAGCACGAAGTTGCCCGCCTGGCGGCAGTTGACCAGCTCGGTGGTGATCTTCAAACGTTCGTCGAGCGAAACGTTGGCCTGCGCGACGACGTATTTGTCCTCTTCCCACGCGGAAAGATAGAAGCAGTAGGGTTCGTAGACGACCTTGCGGCGCTTGAGCTCTTCGTTGAGCTCCTCAACCTTGTCCTTTTCGACGATTTCGCCGGCCTTGAATTCACTGTCGCCTGCGTTGACGATCTGGACGTAGTCGATGATGCGGCCGCCTTTGACTTTGCGGTAAGGCGACTCAATGAAGCCGTAGTCGTTGATGCGCGCGAAGCAGCTCAAGGAGCTGATCAGACCGATGTTCGGTCCTTCCGGCGTTTCGATCGGGCAGATGCGGCCGTAGTGCGTCGGATGCACGTCGCGAACTTCGAATCCGGCGCGTTCACGCGAGAGACCGCCGGGTCCAAGGGCCGACAGACGCCGCTTGTGCGTGATTTCGCTGAGCGGGTTGGTCTGGTCCATGAACTGGCTGAGCTGCGACGAACCGAAGAACTCGCGAATCGCGGCCATGACCGGCTTGGCGTTCACCAGGTCGTGCGGCATAGCCGTGGACATTTCCTGGTACACGCTCATCTTTTCCTTGATGGCGCGCTCCATGCGGACTAGGCCGATGCGGAACTGGTTTTCGAGCAGCTCGCCGACCGCGCGAACACGGCGGTTGCCGAGGTGGTCGATGTCATCCACTACGCCGATATTCTTGCGCAGCTTGAAGAGATACTTGATCGCGGAAACGAAGTCCGGCGTATCCAGCGTGCGGTTGTCGAGCGGCGTGTCCAGCCCCATCTTGATGTTGAACTTGAGGCGGCCAACGCGGCTGAAATCGTACTTGCGCGGATCGAAGAACATGCCGCGGAAAAGATTCGTGGCGGTCTCCAGCGTCGGAGGATCGCCCGGGCGCAGCTTGCGGTAGATTTCGATGAGCGCTTCCTTGGAGGAGCGGATGGAATCCTTGTCCAGCGTGCGGGAAAGCACCACGCCGATGTCATCGCGCTCCGGGAAGAAGACGTCCACTTCGGTGATGCCGCCTTCGGCAAAGGCCTGCCACAGCTCGGCAGTAAGCGGCTTATTGGCTTCGAGCAGCACTTCGCCGGTCTGGCGATTGACGACGTCGGCGACGCTGTAAGCGCCCTCGAGGTCGGCCAGCGCTGCGCGCACCTGGGAAATCTTGGCCTTGATCAGTTCCTTGAAGAGATTCTCGGTGATGCGCTTGTGCGCGCCGACAATCGTTTCGTCGGACTTGGGGTTGCGGATTTCGTGGGTGAGCTTGCGGTCCACGATGCCGGGCGAAACGTTCCAGAAAAGGTCTTTGTCGCGAAGCGAGATGCGCTCGACCTGGTAGAACGTGCGCAAAATGTCTTCGTTGGACTTCATGCCCAGGGCGCGAAGGAAGATCGAGCCGAGGAATTTGCGCTTGCGGTCAATGCGCACGTACAGAATGTTCTTGGTGTCGTATTCGAATTCCACCCACGATCCGCGGTATGGAATGATTTTTCCGAGGAAGTAGGAGCGGTTGTTGGCGCTCTCAAAGAAAACACCGGGAGAGCGGTGCAACTGGCTGACGATGACGCGCTCGGTGCCGTTGATGATGAACGTGCCGTTCTCGGTCATCAGCGGAATGTCGCCGTAGAAAACTTCCTGTTCCTTGATGTCGCGGATGGTCTTCGCGCCGGAATCGGGATCCTTGTCGTAAATGGTCAGGCGAATGGTGACCTTGAGCGGGGCGGAATACGTCATGCCGCGCTCCTGGCACTCGTTCACGTCGTACTTGAGCTGCATGGCGACTGGATCGCCGCACTTGTTGCAGAAAGTCGGCGTGTTCTTGTTGAACGTGCCGCACTTGTGGCAAATAACGTCGCCGGTCTGATACGGATTGGTGACTACGGACGCGCCGCAATTGCGGCAGGTGGCGCGCAGATGATGCAGGCCCTTGAGATTGCCGCACTTGCACTCCCAGTTGCCGATCGCGTAGTCCACGAATTCCAACTGCGACATCTCGCGGAAATCCTTGATCGGAAACACCGACGTAAACACGGACTGAAGCCCGCCATCATCGCGCTCGCTCGGCAGAAGATCCATCTGCAGGAAGCGCTGATACGACTTCATCTGGACTTCAATCAGGTTGGGAATCTGAATCGAGCCCTGGATTTTCGCGAAATCCAGACGCTGACGTTCCCGGACGTGCTGATTGCTGTTCGACATGCGTGATCCTCTTTATTCTTGGCGACCGTAAGACGGCCGACATCCCATTCGGGCAAAAACGGAGAACAGAAGAAAGGACACAACACCGTGGTGCCTGACGATCTGCCCGGGATCGGCAAACACACGGCTGCGGGGGGCCCCAAAAGGGCCCGTGACGTTGTAACTAGTACCGGACTCGATTTGCGTACGCGAATCCCTTTGGCGCGGCCCGCCGCCTGCTAGGCCGCACCGGTTCGGAAGCCCCTTGCGGGGCGAAAACTACTTGATCTCGACCTTGGCGCCGGCCTCTTCGAACTTCTTCTTGATCGAAGCGGCTTCGTCCTTGTTGACGCCTTCCTTGACGGTCTTGGGAGCGCCGTCAACGAGGTCCTTGGCTTCTTTGAGGCCGAGGCTGGTGACTTCGCGGACCGCTTTGATGACGTTGATCTTGTTGCCGCCAACGTCGGTGAGCACGACGGAGAATTCCGTCTTCTCTTCCGCCGCTGCCGCGCCACCCGCTGCCGCGCCGCCTCCGCCTGCTGCCACAACCGTGGCCGCGGCTGCGGAAACGCCGAAGGTTTCTTCCATCTTCTTCACCAGGTCGGACGCCTCGAGCAGCGTCAGGCCCTTGATTTCTTCCAGGATCGTTTCAACTTTCGACATGACTCTTTCTTCTCCTCTCAAATCAAGAAATTAAACTTACTGGGCCGCTTCGGGACTCGGTGCTGCCGGAGCCCCTCCGGACCCAAACTTGTTGGCCTTGATGGCTTCGCTGACGGTCACCGCCAAATTGCGCGGCAATGCATTCAGGGCCATGGCGATGCGTTGCGCCGGAGCATTCAGCAGGAACATGATCTTGCTGATGAGCTCTTCCTTCGACGGCAGATTCGCGAGTTGCTGAATCTCCGCGATGGAGATGACGCGGCCTTCGACGACTCCGGACTTGAACTGAAACGCCGGAACGTCCTTGGCGACCTTGGTTAGCGCCTTGGCCAGGGCGACGGGGTCGGCCATGGTGTAGGCAATCGAATTCGTGCCGCTCAGGTTCTTGAGCAGTTTCTCCGCGGGAGTGCCGGCGCCAGCGCGCTCCGCAAGAGTGTTCTTCACGACCTGGTACTTGCCGCCCGCGGCTTGCACCGCGCGGCGGAGCTTGGTGTCGTTTTCGACGGTGATCCCCTGAAATGTCGTGAGGATTACGGTCGAAACTTTGGCAAGTTCTGTTTTCAGCTTGTCGAGGTCTTGTTGTTTTTCGCTGCGCTTTTTCATAAATTCGCTCCGCTAGGCCTGCTCGGTCGACTACGCGGCGGCCGCCAATATTTCCAACTCGGTCAGATCGATGGGGATGCCCGGCCCCATCGTCGAGGTCATGGTGATTTTCTTGACGTACTTGCCCTTGGCCGCCGCCGGCTTTGCCTTCACCACGGCTTCAATCACCGCGTGGGCGTTTTCCGCAAGCTTCGCGGCGTCAAATTTGATTTTGCCGATGGCGCAGTGGACGATTCCTGCTTTGTCGACGCGAAATTCCACTTTGCCAGCTTTCACTTCCTTGATGGCTTTGGCGACTTCGAAAGTGACTGTGCCGGTCTTCGGATTGGGCATCAGGCCGCGCGGGCCGAGCACCTTTCCGAGTTTTCCGGCGGAGCGCATCATGTCCGGCGTGGCGATGACCGCGTCGTAGTCTGTCCAGCCTTCCATGATTTTCTGGACGATTTCGTCGCCGCCGACGAAATCCGCTCCGGCTTCCTGCGCTTCGCGAACTTTTTCGCCGCTGGCTATCACCAGCACGCGAACGGTCTTGCCAAGACCATTGGGCAGACCGACGGTGCCCCGAACGACCTGGTCGGAATGCTTGGGGTCCACGCCCAAATTGATGGCCAGCTCAACGGTTTCGTTGAACTTGGTGTGATGCGTCTTCTGCAAAAGCTCGGCTGCTTCGGCGAGCTTGTACGGACGCGCCTCTACTTTTTTGCGCGCATTCTCGACGTGCTTTCCTGCCTTCTTTGTCATCGCTGCCACCCCTTCGATCCCGTAGCGCCTGAACTTCTAGGCTTCCACGACTTCCAGACCCATGTTGCGCGCCGTACCCATCACGGTGCGCACCGCGGACTCCAGATTGGTGGTGTTGAGATCGACAAGCTTAATCTTCGCGATTTCCTCGACTTGCTTCTTCGTCACTTTGCCGACTTTATTGCGGTTCGGTTCCGGCGAACCCTTCGCGATGTTGGCGGCGCGCTTCAAGAGCACCGACGCCGGCGGTGTCTTCAGGATGAAGGTGAAGGTGCGATCAGTGTAGACCGTCACGAGCACCGGGAAAATCATCCCGTCCGGCTCTTTCGCAGTCTTGGCGTTGAACTGTTTGCAAAAATCCATGATGTTCAAGCCGTGCGGGCCCAGCGCGGTGCCGACTGGCGGCGCCGGAGTGGCTTTGCCCGCGGGCAACTGCAGCTTGATGGTGGTCTGAATCTTCTTTGCCATGTTCCTGCCTCAATCTCTTTTCTAGTTCGCGCGCTGCGCGGCTTACCCCAGTTTTTCGACGCTGGCGAAATCGAGCTCCACCGGCGTCGAGCGCCCGAAAATCGTTACGGAAACCTTCAGGCGGCTGTGATCGTTGTCGATCTCTTCGACGTTGCCGTTGAAATTCGCAAACGGCCCGTCCACGATGCGCACCTGCTCGTTGCGCTCGAAGACGACTTTCGGCTTCGGGCGGTCCTGCGGCGTGTGCACGCGATTGATAATGCCGTCCACTTCCGCTTCCGTCAGCGGCGACGGCGACGTGGCCGAGCCGACGAAACCGGTCACGCGGGGCGTCGAGCGCACGATGTGCCAGGTGTTTTCGTCGAGGTCCATTTCCACGAGCACGTAGCCGGGATAGGACATGCGATTCGAAACCACCTTCTTGCCGTTGCGCACTTCGACCACTTCCTCCATGGGGATCATGACCCGGCCGATCTTGTCCTGGAGCGTAAACGCGGCCACACGGCTCTCCAAGCTTTCCTTGACCTTCTTCTCGAAGCCGGAGTAGGTATGGATGATGTACCACTGCATTGACATCGTTTTCTGGTCCTCTTCAGATCCCAAACTTTTTGAAAACGTAAGCGACTCCCATCTGCACGAGCTTGTCAACGACGGCAAGAAACACGCCGAAGAAGGCCACCGTGGCCACCACAACCCAGGTGGTCGAGATGACATCCTCGCGGCTTGGCCAGGTCACTTGCTTCATCTCCACGCGAACGTCGTGCAGAAACTCGCGCGTGTCGGCGACCGTGCCGGTAACTTTTTGGCCGACCCCGGCCGCTGCTCCCGTGATGGCGTTGCCTTGCGATTCTTCGTTCTTCACTTTGACCGCCTGCGTGGTCATGGATCCTCGTTCATTCAAAAACTGCAAAAAACCGCTGCCGCTCTTGCCTGCGCTGGCTAAGCGCTTCCCAAACTCTGGCAGGGGAGGAGGGATTCGAACCCCCATACCCGGTTTTGGAGACCGGAGTCCTAGCCGTTGGACGACTCCCCTAAAATCAAAACCGGCCTGTCCCCCACCCTGCGAAACGAAAACTTACTTCACTTCCTTGTGCGCCGTTTGTTTGCGGCACGTATTGCAGAACTTCTTCGTTTCCATCCGCTCGGTATGCTTCTTTTTGTTCTTCGACGTTGTGTAGTTGCGGTTTTTGCAATCGCCGCACTGCAAGGTAATGATTTCGCGCATGACTTAATTCCCTTTTCTTGGTGCGTCCGCCATTTCGCGGCGGAGAAAACTTACTCGATGATCTCGGTTACGGCGCCGGCGCCGACGGTGTGCCCGCCTTCGCGAATCGCGAAGCGCAAGCCCTTCTCCAAAGCGACCGGCGTGATCAAACTCACTTCGCAGCTTACGTTGTCGCCCGGCATTACCATCTCGACGCCCGTTGGCAACTTCACGTCGCCCGTCACGTCCGTCGTGCGGAAGTAGAACTGCGGCCGGTACCCCGTGAAAAACGGCGTGTGCCGCCCGCCTTCTTCCTTCGTCAACACGTACGCTTCCGCCTTGAACTTCGTGTGCGGAGTGATTGACCCCGGCTTGCACACCACTTGCCCGCGCTCCACGTCTTCTTTTTCCGTGCCGCGCAGCAAGAGCCCGACGTTGTCGCCCGCAAGCCCTTCGTCCAGCAGCTTCCGGAACATCTCCACGCCCGTCACCACTTTCTTCTGCGTCGGACGGAACCCCACGATCTCGATTTCTTCGCCTACCTTCACCTTGCCGCGCTCCACGCGCCCGGTCACCACGGTGCCGCGTCCGGAAATCGAAAAAATATCCTCAATCGGCATGGCGAACGGCTTGTCAATGTCGCGCACCGGCAATGGCACGTTCTTGTCCACCGCGTCCATCAACTCATCAATCGTCTTTTCCCACTTGGCGTCGCCGTTCAGCGCCTGCAGCGCCGAACCCTTCACCACCGCGATGGTGTCGCCAGGAAACTGGTAGCTCTTCAACAGTTCGCGTACTTCCAGTTCCACGAGCTCCAACAGTTCTGCGTCTTCCACCATGTCGCACTTGTTCAGGAACACCACAATCGCCGGCACGCCCACCTGCCGCGCCAAAAGAATGTGTTCCCGCGTCTGCGGCATCGGTCCGTCCGTCGCCGCCACCACCAGAATCG
>JABCZG010000021.1 GCA_013289835.1 Acidobacteriota bacterium
AACATCATTTTTCTGAGATGGGTCACAGGGACCTCCTTGTGACCCAAAATTTATCTCAACCATCGAGCAACACTGCTCCGTTCACTTCACGCGCAGCGTCCGCCGCCGGGCGGCTTCGTTCTCACGGGCTATCCGGAAACTGACCCACCCCCAGCAAACAGAATCCTTGCCAAGATGGCTGCCTCTAGGAGTATGATGGCCCCCGTCGCCGCCCACCGGTCCCGGCGCCCGTCCTCTCCCGCCCTGGAAGATCGCGTGGGGTCCTATGCAAACTGTGGCGCACCGGTTAGACGAACGGCTCCCTCTCAAAATCAGAGTAGACCTTTGCAGCCTGGACATCCGCCAGCGCCCGCAAGAGGCCATCACCGAGAACGTGAGCACCCATGGCGCCCGCGTGGTTTCCGGCCGGCCGTGGAGAAAGAACCAGCGCTTGGACGTTCGCTCACTTCCGGGCTTTCGAGCCCGCGCTCGCGTGGTCTATTGCGAACCGTTGGGTCGGGATGAATTTGCGATTGGACTGAAGCTGCTCGCTACGGTGGGAAATTGGAAATAGATGTGTTCGGTGTGCCTGGTCTGCCGGGCCCTCAGCGCGAAAGCGCGAGTATTGCTTCGTTGAGTTTAGTTAGGTCGGAGTCCAACCGGTAATACCCCGGTCGCCACGCCGCCGTCGTTTCGTCGGCCCGGACGCTCAGGACCGCGAAGTCGTGTGCGGATCCTTGGCCATTCGCCACTGCTGGGAAGCTTTCCCCCACATACGTAGCCGGATGCTTGCTTACCACCCGGTCACACTCGTTCACGGATAGAACGGCCCGCAGCATACCCTGGTTTTTCGCGTGAGGTTGGCAAAAGTAAAGGTTTGGCATACTTAGAGATCATCGTCAAAAGACAACCCAGCTTGAATAGTACTTCTGTGCAGGTGTCCAAACGGACGGCCATTCGGCGGGGAAAGGACTCCGCGTCCGTTCGGAAGCTACTGAACATCAATGGGTTAGATGAATGGCTAAATTGGTTAAGGTTTGAGCACTTCGGCCGCCGTCAGCGCGTAGATCGCCGCGCACTCGATCATTTTGCGCAGATCTACGTATTCGCTGGGGCCATGCGCCACGGAAAGCAGCCCGGGCCCATACGCGAACGCCGGAATTCCCCGGGCCACATAAAAACGAATCTCCAGCAGCCCCGGGCACGTTTCAAATCGGGCCACTTCCCCCGTTACCGCCTCCACGCTCCTAGCCAGGGCCACACCGAGCACGCCATTTTCGGGGCAGGCGGCGGCCCGGCCTACCTGAAGGGCCTCCCACTCCAGGCGCATCCCCTCCTTCTTGCACTCCTCGAGAACACCTACCAACCTGGACTTCTCCTCTTCCAGGTCCTCCTCCGGATTGATCCGCCGGTCGATCGTAAACCAGCACTCTTCCGGCACTACGTTGAAGTTGGTCCCACCGCCGCTTTGTCCACCGAGCATCAGGATCGAGCTGCGTGCCTGTTCGGCGCCAATCCTAAGGTGCGTCGTGCGCTGTTCCACTTCCCGTTTCAGTTCCTGGAGCCGCTCGACAACTCGATGCATTCGTTCAAACGCGTTTTCTCCTTGATGTTGCAGACCAACGTGCGCTGACTTTCCGAAGACTCGCACGCGCAGCGTAATCGCCCCGCGATTTGCATTCCACACCACTCCGCTTGTGGGCTCTGCCAAAAGCATCCCCACACCATCGCGCCCCAGTAAGCCTTCGTGCGCCAGCCACGCCGAGCCTCTCTCGCCACCCGTTTCTTCGTCCGGAACCAGCATCAGCCCAATCTTGCCGTTCAACTCCGCCCCGCACGCCCTCAACGCGAGAATCGCATAAAGCATGGCCACGATTCCGCCCTTCATGTCGCACGCGCCCCGCCCGAACAGGAAATGCTCTTTGCGCACCGGACGGAACTGCGCGGCGGATTGCGCCGGAACCACGTCGTAATGACCATGAAAGTAAAAAGTCCTGCTCCCACTCCCATAACTGGCGAGCAGGCAGACCGGAGCATCCTCATCCTTCTCCTGCCCACTTGGTTCGTATCGCTCGCACGCAAGCCCAGACTCGCGCAAGCGCTTCTCAAGAAGATCCGCGCAAACTCGATACTTGTTCCCCGGCGGATTTTCCGTCGGCACCGCCACAAGCTCCGCCAAAAGCGCGGCCATCTGCTCCTCGCGCTGCCCCAGCCAGGACAGCAGTGCGTCCGTCCGTTCCTCGCCGTCACTCTCCGTATCGCTCATCGCGCCACATCCTAAGAGCCTTGGCTCGTTATACCAAGCTCCATATTGGTGGCTACCGGCGGAGCTCGATTGGCGAAGCAATACTCTTCCGGTCCCTGCTTGCAGGAAGTTTGCCCTGTGGTAGGCTTGGCCGCGTTCGAATCGTCAAGCGGAGAAGAAGCATGAGCGTTGGCACGGCCGCGTTTCCAGTTTTGCGATGGGTCGGACTGCTATGGGTCGTCGTCTGGCTTCCTGCGTACATGCGCGTTTGGGGATGGGCCAATCTTCTGCATTTATGTGACGTAGCCGTCATCCTCGGATGCGCCGGCTTGTGGTGGGGGAGTTCGCTTCTGATTTCCAGCCAGGCGGTCGGCATACTCATTCCCGGTATTGCCTGGGGCTTGGACGTGGGCTGCCGGCTCTTGACCGGGCGATTTCTTTTGGGTGGCACGACCTATATGTGGGATTCCCGCGCCCCCCTCTGGGTGCGCCTGCTCTCGACTTTTCACCTCGGTCTTCCTTTGGCGCTTCTCTGGGCCATGCGAAAAGTCGGCTACGACCACCGTGCGCTCGCGTTGCAATCCGCAATCGCCGCCGCACTCATTCTTGCCGCGCGCTTCTTGCCGGCGTCCCTCAACGTCAACTATGCCTATCAGGATCCCTTCTACCATCGACCATGGGGCCCCGCGCCACTTCACCTTGCCGGGATGATTGTCGGCACCGTCTTGGTTCTCTACTGGCCGGCACATCTGTTCCTCGGCTGGCTATTTCCAGCCGCGAGCGCCGCAAAATGAATCCACAAAATGGGAACATCACAAAATGAATCCGAGTGCTGAAAAGAATCGCGAGAAATATTTAGCCATGTTGATGGTCGCGGTGGAGGAAGCGCGCGCTGGGCTAGCCGAAGGCGGCATCCCCATTGGTGCCGCCTTATTTGATCGTGAAGGGCGCTTGCTGGGAAAGGGGCGCAACCGCAGAGTCCAAGAAGGCGATCCATCCGTCCACGGCGAGACCGACGCCTTTCGAAAGGCCGGACGCCAGCGCACCTACCGCGACAAAATCATGGTCACAACTCTTGCTCCATGCTGGTATTGCAGCGGCCTGGTCCGCCAATTCGGGATCGGCACCGTAGTGGTCGGGGAATCTGTGAACTTTCAAGGAGGCATCGATTGGCTTCGCGAAAACGGAATCGAAGTCGTTGATTTGGGTTCCGAGGAATGCGTTCGAATGCTCGCGAAATTCATTGCCGACCATCCAGAAGTTTGGAAAGAAGATATCGGCGAGGATTAAAGGCAAACGGAACTGCTGTCAAAAATATCTATGCCCGTGGAATCGCCCGAACATTTCAATATTGCCGCTCATTTTCTGGACGCGCCCGCCGCGTCGCATCCGGAGCGGCTCGCAATCATTGGCGAACCGCGCCAGGTTACCTACGGCCAAATGGCAGCTCTCACTAATCGCGTTGGGAATGCGCTGCGTGCGCAGGGCGTTTCTCGCGGCGATCGCGTCCTGATCGTCTTGCCGGATTCCGCGGAGTTCATCGCCGCTTTCTTCGGTGCTGCAAAAATTGGCGCCGTGGCCGTGCCCGTGAATCCTTTCGCCCGGGCAACGGACTACATTCACTACATCGAGAATTGTAAACCACACTCCGCGATCGTCCACTCGGAAACGCTCCAGGAATTTTTGCCGGCCTCCAGCGCTCGAACGCAAATGCCCATGGTAATTGTCGGTCAGGAAAAATTGGAAATGCACGGCTTATCGTTCGCAAAGTGGAGTGAGTGGACGGCCGCGGCCAGAGAGCACCTCGCGGCGGAAAACACTTCCGCTCGCGATAGCGCTTTCATGCTCTACACCTCCGGAAGCGGCGGCACGCCGAAAGCAGCCGTGCACCGCCACGGCCACATGCTGGCTACCAGCCGCGGTTTCGCGCCAAATGTTCTTGGCCTGCGTGCGGACGATCTCACGTTTTCCGTCTCGAAATTGTTTTTTGCCTACGGCCTGGGAAACGGAATGTATTTCCCCTTGTCCGTCGGTGCGCGCACGCTCTTGAATCCGGAGCGCGTGAAAGTCGAGCGCATCATCGAAATGGTGGCGCGTCATCGCCCCACCGTGTTCTTCGCGGTGCCCACCTTGTACGCCGCAATATTGCGCGAAGGGGAGCGACCAGGCTGCGGCCTGGATTTTTCTTCCGTTCGAATGTGCGTCTCTGCCGGCGAAACGCTTCCCGCCGAAATCTTCAATCGCTGGAAGCGCCAATTCGACCTCGAAATCCTCGACGGAATCGGCTCCACGGAAATGTTACACATGTTTATTTCCAGTCGTCCCGGAGAATGCAAGCCCGGGAGTTGCGGATTTCCCGTCCCGGGTTACGACGTCAAAATTGTGGACGACGCCGCCGAATCGCTCGCCGATGGAGAAACCGGGAATCTTTGGGTGCGCGGCGCCAGTGCTTTTTCAGAATATTGGCGCATCCCCGAATTAACCGCCCGCACAAAACGCGGCGACTGGGTCGTTACCGGCGACAAATTCTTCCGCGATTCGAACGGTTATTACCACTACTGCGGCCGCGCCGACGACATGCTCAAAGTCGCCGGCATGTGGGTCTCCCCTGTCGAAGTAGAAAACGCGTTATTGGGGCATCCCCTCATCGCGGAGGCCGCCGTGGTGGGAGCGACGGATGAGCGCGGCTTATCGTATTCCGTGGCGCACGTCGTGCTGCGCGGAAATGCTCAAGGTTCGGAAAAACTGGCCGCCGAAATTTGCGAGCACGTGAAAGCGCGGCTCGTCTCGTACAAAGTGCCGCGCGAAGTGCGCTTCTGCGGCGAGTTGCCGAAAACAGTAACTGGAAAAATCCAGCGCTTCAAATTGCGCGGAACCTAAATCCCACAGGAAATTGCGTTCGCAAACATTCGCGGTTTTTTTTCGAAATGCGGAAGCGCACGCAGTGCGAAAAAATCATTCGCAAAAAATAATTCCAGAGCAAGTCATTCCATAAACGCTTCCCAATCCGGAGGCGGAAACGTGACGTTCCAGAACTTCGGAAGTGCAAACGGAAACGCAATGCCGACTTCGTTTTTGCCGATCGATTTATCGCGGATGTGGACGACGCGGCATTCCTGCTCATGTGCGGTGGCCCAATTTTTCAAAATTAGTTTTTGGCCGGGGCGCACTTTCATCGCCAGCGCGATTAGCCCGCCATGCGCGTTGACTTCGAGCGTGGTGGTTTCTTCGGTGATGGGATCGTCGCCGGCAAATTGCGCGCGAACGAGAATCGGAATCTGCAACAGCACGCGCTGGGTGCGGCGGGCGTCGGCTGGATTGCTGAGAGGTTTTTTCTGATCGGGGGACATGTTGAGGAAGGTTTATCAGCAACATTTGTTCCGCACGCTCAAATGTAGCGCTTTGCCATCTCCGTTCTAGGGTTCCTTGAGATAGGCGTCGTAGGAAGCAGCGATGGCGCGGACTTCGGCGAGGGTTTGGTCGCGCATCAGGGTGCCATCTTCGAGGATGGTTTCGAGCGCGTTACCTGGGACTGCCGGATCGCCGTTCATCACTTCGACGGTGGCGAACTCCTTGCCGCTCTGGATTAAATTGAAGCGGCCTCCTTTACTGGCTTTGGACGGATCGGTCTTTGGATTTTTGTAGACGTTATGCCAAGTGCCTTTGCGATCGATCGCGGAACATTTCAGCGCGAATCTCAGCGTGTCGCGATTCACTTGCTGCAGCAGCGCGCCGCCCATGCCGTAACTCCAGATATCCTGCGACCAGCCTCGGCGCGTGAGCTGCGCGGTGATGTTCTGGATGGTATAGAAATTGACGCCATCGCCCTGGATGAAACGCACGCAGGGGACGGTGGTCTTCCAGCCTTTGCGATTGACTTCGTAGCCGAACACTTCGCTGACGATTTTGAAAAGTTCCTCGAGGACGGTGACGGCATCGCCGGAATCGGGGCGAATGACAAGCGTCCCGTTGCGTTGCAATATTTTGTCGCGCAGGGCGCCGCCCCAGAGATTACGGACCGCGTTATAAATGTCGTAGGAGTCGCTGACGCAGGCGACGATTCCTTCGGGGCAGTTTTCGAGAATGTTGGCGTAGGCTTGGAGCTCGTTGGCTTCGCCCCAGGCGGTGATGGTGGAGTGCTCGGACGCTGGAATGCTGTAGCCAGCACAGTTCGCGGGATCGATGGCGGAAAGATCCGCGGAATAAAACTGATTGAGAAGCTGAATGGCCGCAAGCGTATCGGTGCCAAGAAAATTGATGAGATGGGCGGCGCCGCCGATGGCCGCGGATTCCTTGGAGGAGACGCCACGGAATCCAAAATCGTGCAGCTTGAAGGCAAGCAGGGAAGGATCGCCGGTGCGGACCAACGCTTTGCCGATGACTTGCTTGATGGCGCGGGAGAGTGTGGCGACAGTGATGGGATACCAGACTTGCAGAAGGACGGTTTCGGCCCAGTTGGTGAGCCAATAAAATTCCGGGTCGGTGTTTTCGATGGTGATGAGGGCGTTGTGGCTCTTGACGACGGTGCCTTCCTTGATGGCGCGGATGCGCAACGGAAGGCGGCCGCCATGCTTGGCAAAGAGAGAGCGGAAGCCGTCGTAATTGAAGGATTTGGGATGGCCGGAAAAATGGGCGTGCGCGAGGCGGCGGGCCTGCTCGACGTCGTCGAGGGTGAAGACCTGGCCAGCAAAATTGGATTTGACGATGTACTGGAGCATGGCGAGCATAGTCTCGTCGAACATGCCGCCGCGGGATTCGACATAGGAATAGATGTGGCGTGTGTCGGGGGGATATTGCCACCAGTGGGTGAGCTTGTAGGAGTCGGTGTTGAGGATGGGATTGAGGCGAAGTGACTGCATGGGTTCAGGATAGCAGAGGAAAGAGGGGCAGGGGGGTAGGGAGGAAAGGGGATGGTGGGGGAAAGATTCGGAATTAACACAGAGGACACAGAGCTCACAGAGGAACCGGCGGACAGAAGTAGATCGGCGTGCCGAAGGGATGGGGGTCTATTTAGCATGGGAACCCTCCGCCCCCCGGAGCGTTTTGCAACATGAGGGGGGGTACACCCCCCATTAGATGGATGAATGTCAAAACAAAGGGGATAGAAAATGGGCAATTTGTAAGTGAATGAAAACACAGGGGCGCCAAGAATTTAGTGGCAGGGGAATGAGGATGAGTCGCACCCCACCCCCCTATGGTTTTTGTAGGAATGTGACAGGAAAGGAGTTAGTGGGTAGGAGGTTGCTAAGAATATGAGGGGTAAGGATTTACGAGCGCGGGGAGAGGAGCGTGTGTGCGGTGTTGATCGGCGAGTGCGACGGCTGACTATCACGACATATATTACCATATAGGTATGATGGCTGTCAATTAAAAGTTGTAAAGCGTTTAGAGCAAAGCGTTTGCACGTGGCACGTTTGAAGGTTGGGGAATGGAGGAAGGACAAAGCTAGGAAATGGCGAGTGGGGAGCGCTGCGCTGCCCACGGGTGGGCGATGTATGGAGGCCGGCCCACTCGCCTCATCGGATCGCTATCAATAGACCGCCAGTTATGCCGAGCGACTGCTCATGGCCTCGCGCAAAGCTGTAGTCGTAGGCCGGTTCAAGGTACCAACCGAATCTATGCTTCGCGGAGGGCCAGAACATAAAATCCGCAACGACTTCCCCACTCACAGAGTTCGTCGTCACGCCGTATTTCGTTGCATGAACCCATTCCGGGCCAACGCCGAACATGAACTCCACTTTTTTCGAGAGGGTCCAAGGCTTCTTGAACAGAAGGTCCGTGTTCCATTCCGTGGAGTGCCTGCTGAAAAGCGGCGTAACTCCCGCTTCCAGTTCCAGCCACTTCTCGATCGGCGTGACTTCCACCGCGACGCTCGGGCCGAAGCTCGATCCGCCGTCTTTGATATTCCAGCTAGCGGCTCCCCCTAGCTCGACGATGGTGGTAGGCTCCTTCTCCACCGATTGCGCTAAAGCGTTACCAGTGCAGAGAAACAAAGCTGCGATCAGGATGGGGCTTGTGGCCTTCACAGGAATCTGCCTCCACGTCGCAGCGATCTGCACCATTTTAATCGAAATGGGAAGAGAGTGGGCGGGGAGAAGGGATAAAACTAGAAACTAGGAAGCAGAAACTAGAAGTAGGAGGAGAGTGGGTGGGCCATTTTCGCTGGAGTTACGGCTGGAGGCTGGCCCGGTCGCCCGGCCATTGCCAGCGGGAAGAAAATTGGGCGGTCGGATTTGCGTTCTCGCGAGTGGTGCGCTGTAATGTTTTTCTGAATGAAAGCATGGAAGCCAGCTCTTTTCGTTTGCACCATCACAGCGATCGCCGTGGTCCTTTATTTGGCGCGGGTGATTTGGCATGGATTTAGCACAGCGGATGAGCCGTCTTATGTCGAGAGAGTGGCTGCTCGAGCTGCCCGGAATTTAGCGATTCCGCGAAAAGCACGGCTGGAAGCAAATCCATGGAAACCCACGCCCGATGTTCTGAAAGAAGCGCGGGAGAGTTTCCTGGACCGCTGTGCGGTATGCCACGGTCAGGACGGCTCCGGACAGAGCGAGGTTGGCCGCAACTTATATCCAAAGGTACCGGATTTGCGCCGGCCGCAGACTCAGAACCTCACTGACGGTGAGATTCGCTACATCATTCGCAATGGCGTGCGGCTGACGGGCATGCCGGGCTGGGCCAGGCCCCACGACGAACAGAGCGACGACAGTTGGAAGCTGGTTCTGTTCATTCGGAACCTGCGTCAGCTAACGGCGGAAGAAGAGCAGCAACAGGCAACGACAACGGCTTCCGCGCGCTACCTCGGTTCGCTATCCTGCAAAAAGTGCCACGAGCAAATCTACGAACACTGGCAAAAAACGCCGATGGCCAACATCGTCCGCGACCCGCGTGAGCATCCAGAGGCCATCCTTCCCGATCTTTCGACAAATCACATTGCCAAATTTACGAAGGAACAGGTCGCGCTGGTTTACGGAAGCATCTGGAAGCAGCGTTACTTCACAAAAATCGGTGACGATTATTTTCCAGAGCCGGCGCAGTGGGATGTGACCAACAAAGTGTGGCGTCCCTATTTCGTTGCAAAAGGCACCGACTGGTGGGAGCCATTTTATCCGCCAGACAACATGCAACGGCCCACGGGCCCAACCTGCGACGGCTGCCATTCGGTGGACTACAACATCCGCACCAAGCAGGTGGCGGAGTGGAACGTGGGCTGCGAGAAGTGCCACGGCCCGGGAAGCGAACACGCGGAGCATCCCGCTCGGGGAAATATCCTGAATCCGGCGCGGATGAATTACGTGCAGGCAAACGACAGCTGCATGCAGTGCCATTCCCAGGGGCGGCCGCTCAGCAGCCCAATTGAAGGGAAATACTACGACTGGCCCGTCGGCTATCGTGTGGGACTGAATCTTGGCGATTATTGGAGCCTTGAGGAACATACGCTGGGGCAGACGAGCTTCACGCATTACGCGGATGGCACCGCTCACAAGAATCGCATGCAGGGAAATGACTTTGTCCAAAGCGTGATGTACCGCCGTGGAGTGACATGCTTCAGCTGTCATGATGTGCATGGAACGAAGAACTACGCGCAGTTGCGAAACCCCGCGGAGCAACTCTGCCTGGATTGCCACGGTCCGCTTTCGCTGAACGGTCCGCGCACCGCTACGATCGAAGAGCATACGCATCACAAAAAGGGGTCGGCAGGAAGCAGTTGCGTGGCATGCCATATGCCGAAGATCGAGACCACGATCGCGAACGTCACGGTGCGAGCGCACACGTTTGCATTTGTCACCCCAGCCATGACCGACAAATACAAAATACCCAATCCGTGTACCTCTTGCCACGCTGACAAGTCCACCGCGTGGGCCAGCGAAGCCCTGCGTCACTGGCCGGAGCGTTCTCCATGGCGCATGGAATGAGGGCCGCACGCAAAGTCATTTGCGGGTGGTTGCCAAAGTTTCCAAGATTCTCAGGAGGGATGATGAAAATGGGACGCGGAAGTGCCTCAATGGT
Source organism: Acidobacteriota bacterium (assembly GCA_013289835.1). Lineage (GTDB taxonomy): Bacteria > Acidobacteriota > Terriglobia > Acidiferrales > UBA7541 > Acidiferrum. Next base: position 10,235 of record JABCZG010000021.1, read on the forward strand.
GTTCCTCGTTTTGTGCGGAACGATTCCGCTGCGCGCGCAAGAAAACTCGCCGCCTCAGGATGCGCGGCCACTGGTTTTGACGGAGGCGATTCCACTAGAGAACATCAAGGGCCGCTTCGATCACTTCGGCACCAGCGGAAGAAAACTGTTTATTTCCGCGCTTGGCAACAATACGGTCGAGGTCATCGATGTCAGCGGAAGAACGCTGGAGCAAACGATTACGGGTGTGCCGAACCCGCAGGGAGTTGTCTACGCAGCTGACGCGAACGAACTCTTTGTCGCGAGCAGCAAAGGGAAGCTATACATCTATGACGGGTCTTCTTTCAATCTGTTGACGGCGATTGACTTCCACGGAGACGTTGACAACCTGCGGTACGACGCGGCGAACAAGCGCGTCTATGTTGGATATGGCGACGAAGAGACGGCTGCGATTGGGGCCGTGGACGTAATGACCAACAAACGTACGGACGAGGAGTACAAGCTTGGAGCCCACCCGGAGTCGTTTCAGCTGGAAGCGGATGGGCCGAATATCTATGTCAATCTGCCCGACCTGAAGCAGATTGCCGTTATTAATCGCAGCACTCACACGATTTCCCGGTGGCCCTTATCCCTGGAACACAATTTTCCCATGGCGCTCGATGAGGCGGATCACAGGTTGTTCATTGGCACTCACCAACCGGCGCGCTTGGCGGTCTTTGACACGCGATCGGGGAAGTTGATTGCCGCGCTACCGAGCGTCCAGGACGCTGATGACCTGTACTACGACGCCGCGAGGAAGCGCGTTTATGTGGCTGGGGGAGAAGGCTTCATCTACGCGTTTCAACAGAGGGACCCTGACCACTATGAACTGCTAGCCAAGATTCCCACGGCGCTGGGCGCGCGCACGGCCGGATATTTCGGCAAGGGAAAGAAGGGCTTCGACCGGTTTTTCCTGGCAGTTCCCGCACGAGCAGATCACGGCGCTGAGGTTTGGATTTACACCGTGCAGGATTGACCAGGCCGGTGGCCGCGCTTTACATGCGAAGAACGACTTGGGGGCGGGGGGAGAGAAAAGCAGAAGGCAGAAACTAGAAATTGGAAAGTGAAAATTGGAAAAGCGAAGAGAGGGCACGATTTATCGTGCCCCTACGCATAACAAAGGCAGTACCCTCGCAGCGCCAATCTGGAGATTCATCCCGTCAACCTCGCGGGATGGAGAAGAGGTTGGCGCTCCCGGGAGCGGCGGCTTGCTGGGGGCGGGGCGCAGGAGTAGGATGCTGGGCGACGCTGAATCTCGCCGGAACCCCTCCAGCCTATCCCCGAGACACAACGTAAGATTGCTGCACTCTGCCGGGAAAACGGCGCGGGTGTGCTGTCTCCAGGAGGGTTCGATGTGGAATAAGAAGAGCACCGAGGCGATGAGTGCCGTGGATGCGGCTGCGGAGCATGCGACGGGGTGGCTGGGGTCGAGCCTGCGCGTGAAAGGCGACATCACCGGGACCGAGGATTTGATGATCGAGGGCTTGGTCGAGGGACAAATCCAGCTGGATGGGCGGAAGCTGACGGTGGGACCGGCGGCGAAGGTCACGGCGGACATCAATGCCCGCGACGTGGTGGTGTACGGCTACGTGAAGGGGAACGTGCGCGCGAAGGGGCGAGTGGAGATCAAGAAGGACGGCGCAGTGATCGGTAATTTGACTACGGCACAGATCATGATTGAGGACGGTGCGGACTTCAAAGGATCGATCGAGATTGACAGGGGCGCGGCGGAGGAAGCGAACAAGGGCGTTGCCTCGCGAGCGGCGGCGGCGGGCGCGGGGACGAAGAGCGCTTAGGGCTTCAGCATTGCGGCAAAAGCTGTACCCCTCCTACCGCGGGCAGGCCTGAGAAGCGCAGGGTTGCGGCAATCGGCTATTCCCGAGGGGGTTTACTAACCGTCGGAAAAAGAGCACAGGCAAGAGTGCCTGTGCTACTAAAGACCGGCCACCAAGGGAGGCTGGCCGACCCGCCCGGGAAGTATTAACAAGGGCAAATTCAACGGGGGGCGGTGATTCGCGTCGTACTGGTAAGGCTTTTCTTATGAGCGGTTTAGAATGGTATTTACCGATTCGGGGAGTACTTTTTCCGGATTGGATTCCCACCTTTTTCCTCGACCCTATAATTGTCCCATGCGGCGGCTAATCGGACCTAAGATTGCCCCAAAACGGCGCAAAACCTCCTTCGAAATCCGGTGTTAGTAGTTGTAGTAGAAGGCGGGCCGGTTTGAATTCCTGATGGGCTTTTACAGATTGAAAACTGGCGCTGAACAAATTCGATTAAGGGAGGAACTTGTAATGCGCAAGCTAACATTTGTTCGAGGACTTCTTCTTGCGTTCTGCCTGGCGTTAGGGCTGATGTGCATGGCGTCTAGTGCGTCGGCGCAGATCTCGGTGGGCATTTCGGTGCACGTTGGACCGCCGGCGCTGCCGGTTTATGTTCAACCGCCGTGCCCGACGGAAGGGTTTCTCTGGACGCCGGGTTATTGGGCGTATGGCGACGCCGGCTATTACTGGGTGCCCGGCGTATGGGTGGCCCCGCCGAGCCCGGGCTTGCTGTGGACTCCCGGATACTGGGGCTACGCCGGTGGCGTTTATGGGTTTCATGCCGGGTATTGGGGACCGCACGTGGGATTCTACGGCGGGGTGAATTACGGATTCGGTTATGGCGGAGCGGGCTTCGTGGGCGGCGAATGGCGCGGCGGACACTTCGCGTATAACACTGCGGTGCTGAACGTCAACACGACGGTGATCCACAACACCTTCGTCGACAAGACGGTTATAGTGAACACGACGGTGGTCAGCCATGCGAGTTTCAACGGCGGCCCCGGCGGAACGACCGCGGTCGCGACGACGCAGGAGCGCGCGGCCGAGAATGAGCATCACTTCCAACCGACGTCCGAACAGATGTCCCATGAGCATACCGCCAGCATGGACAAGTCTAATTTCGCATCGATGAATCACGGGCGGCCGGCGAATCCTGCGATGAGCAAAGTCGGGGAACGCGCCGAAAATCAGCAGAAGCGAATCGCCAATGGCGTCGCCAGCGGGAAAATGACGCCGGGCGAGACGGCCAAGGTCGAAAAGCAGGAGCAGCACATCAATAAGCAAGTGAAAGCGGATCGCGAGGCCAACGGCGGCAAGCTGACTGACAAGGAAAAGAAACAGGTGAACAAGGAACAGAACAAGACGAGTAAGGAGATTAAGGAAGACAAGAAAGGTAAAGAATAGAACCTATAGTCATTCGCAAAAGAATTTGGCGAGCGTCTGATTAACCGAACCCGGGAGGCGAAGTTGCCTCCCGGGTTTTTTTGTTGCGCGTTTTTTATACCAGTGCATCCGGACCGAGAAGATCAGACTGTGATTCGCACGCCGCAGCAGTCCGTGGTACGTCGCGCTCAGCGTGGACGGGTCGTGAGGCCGGCTTGTTTCCAGAGCTTGTCCCAGTGCCAGATGCCGGGAGTTTTGTCGAGGAGGCGGTAGCCGAGCTGGTGGGCGAGCATTAAAATTTGACCGCGATGATGGGCCTCGTGCGCGAACATGTAGGTGAACATGGTGCCTCCGGCGGGCCACGTTGGCATCCAACTATCGCGGAAGAATTTTGTGACGCGGCGATGCGGAGCGGCCGAGAGAGCGTCCGTCAACATGCGCAGGCACTGCGCGGCGCTTTTCCGGTGCGCGGAGGCAGCCTGCTTGATGGTGCAGCGGTGGGGATCGAGTGGCGGCAGACACTTCAGATGTGGCGCGGAACGCTTCAGCCACTTCAGACGGCAGTTGTGCAGATGCGCGAAGATGGCCGCGATGGTGCGGCCCCCGCCTTTTGGACCGGGCGGCTGGGCGCGCCAGGCACGCGGGTCGAGGCTTAAGAAGATGAGTTGATTCATGGCGTCGTTGCTCGCGTAGGTTTCGAGCAGGGTGTTGCGAATCTCGGCCAGGGCAGCATGGGATGAGAGTGTCGGCGCGTGGGAACGTGGTGCCATCGAAGCTCCACCCAATTATTGCTAGCGATGGAGGTAGGATAGCAGAGCAAGTCCTGTGGGAGGAGCGAATGAAGGAGTAGGGAAACGTACGATTACCTCGTATGTGCCCGCCGGGACTTGAGTTTGCTCTGCAGCCGTACTTTCCCGTGCATCAGATACGAGATTGATAGAACTTTTGTGGCTTCCGGGCATCTGTTTCCTTGTGGGGCATACACGACTCTGCGGTGAAGGCAGGTTGTAGTTGTTTTCTTAGTTTGTGCGCCACAGGCCAGGCAATGGCGGGATAAGGGCAGTGGGCGGACGAAAGGACGTGAATCTTATGCAATCGTTGCGGGAACTTTTGAAGAAAGCGGAACAGGGCGGGGTGGCGATCGGGCATTTCAATATTTCGGACCTGGTGCTATTGAAGGCGGTGTTCGCGGCGGCGCGGGAACAGAATGTGCCGGTGTTGGTTGGATTGTCGGAGGGCGAGCGTGAGTTTGTGGGAACTCGTCCGATTGCGGCGTTCGTGCGAACTTTGCGCGAGGAATTCGATTTTCCCATTTTTCTGAATGCCGATCACACGCACTCCCTGGCGAAGGGCGTGGAAGCGGCGAAAGCTGGGTTTGACTCGATTGTTTTTGATTTGTCGGCGCTGCCCTTTGAAGAAAATATTCGGCAAACGAAGCAGGCGGTGGAGGCGCTGAAAGCGATCCATCCTGGGATGCTAGTCGAGGGAGAAATCGGGGATATCGGAACGGGCTCAGAAATTCACGACAAAGCGCCCGACCTGAAAAAGGGGCTTTCGACGCCGGAAGAGGCGAAACAGTTTGTGGAGAGCACGGGCGTGGACATCCTCGCTCCCGCGGTTGGCAATATGCACGGCATGCTCAAGAGCATGGTCGAGGGAGAAACGAAGAAGCGACTGGATATCGAGAGAATCGCTGCCATCAAACACGCGGCCGGGGTCTTCCTAACGTTGCACGGCGGCTCCGGGACCAATGATGATGACTTCCGGAAAGCCATCGTGGCGGGAATCAACATTGTGCACATCAATACGGAACTGCGGGTGGCGTGGAGAAAAGGATTGGAGCAGGGTTTAGCAAAGAATCCAGACGAAGTCGTGCCGTACAAGATTCTGCCGTCCGCGGTGGACGCAGTAAGACAGGTGGTGGCCTCGCGTTTGAGACTGTTCAATGGGGAACGGCATTTCGCGCAAGGAGTGTAGGGCCAGTTCGCAGTTTATACGGTTGTTCAGCGCACGCTGGTCATTCATGACTGCACTGAGGACTGGTTGCGATGGTTCCGCGAATCTGCTGTCGCACCGTCCTGGCGGACGACGATAAAAAACGCGGGCTTCCTTCGCCGCTGCTTATGCCGCTTTTTGATGCTCGCGGCCGACGGGGGCCATGTTCAGGACGGGCTGGCGGAACTCGGCGAGGCGCGCTACCGCCAGCTTGCAGCAATTCTGGAGCGTATAGAAGGTTACGACCACCAGGGCCATCGCTGCAAAAGCCACCACGAAGAGGGCGAAGGCTGCAAGCAGTTCGCGCACGAAGTAGATCTGCGACATCGCGAAGATTACGAGAAAGCTCCAAAGCCATTTCCGAGGGTTGTCCTTGTTTTCTGCTTGCACGGCAGCCTCCTGATTTTTGCGCCCTGGTACTTTGCCCCGGTTCCGATCCCAACCACCGCATGCATCAACAACGAGGTGCACTCTCTCGCGTTCCGAGCTGAGGAACAATGCACCGGGGATGAACTGTGGGTGGATGGGAGGTGAACTGAGGGGAGAATCCACTTGCGGGGTTCACGCGTCAATCCTGCGTGTGGATTCGTTTCGAGCTGGTGACAGGGTGTGGGGGCATGATAGTTTCCTGGAGAGCCGAAGATGCCTGAAGCAATCGCTAAGGAAAGAAGCTCATTCGAACGGGTGGTGGATGCGCCGGTCAGCCCAGGTCGCGCGGTGTTCGCGCTGGCGATGATGGCCTTGGGCGGCGAGACAATGGTGTGCGCACGCTATGTCTTTGACTCTCCGCCATTCGGCGCTCAGCACAAAGTCATTCCTGTTATCCCCTGGCTGCCCGCGATTCCCTGGCTGGCGTACGTGTTCGGCGCGGTGTGGGTGGTGTGCGGGGCGGGGCTGCTTTTCAAGAGCACAGTGCGAACGGCTGCGATGGTGGTGGGCAGTGTGCTGTTTGTGTGCGCTATAGTTTTGGAAGTGCCAAAAAATGTGGAAGATATCGGCAGCATGTCGCTGCGCACAGGAGTGTTCGAACCGATCGCGCTGGCGGCACTTGCGTGGCTGCTGCCAGGCGCGGGCGGGACGCCGAGTTGGCTTATGCGCAGGAGCCGCTATCTGCTGGCAGTGTCGTTCATCGTGTTTGGAGTGGATCATCTGATCGCCCTCGCGCCGATCGGGTCGCTCCTACCGAGTTGGATTCCGTGGCACGTGTTCTGGATTGGATTCTTCGGCGTGGGGTTCATCGCGGCCGGACTGAGCATCGGCTTGAATTTTCTGCAACGATGGGGCGCTGCGGGGATCGGGCTGATGTTTGCGATTTGGGTGTTTACGCTGCATCTCCCCAGGGTTCTGGGGCTTTACGGGATTCCGGGAGCACCGCACAATCCCAACGAGTGGTCCAGTTTGTTCATCGCCGTGGCGTTGTGGGGAGGTTCGTGGGCGCTGGCGCGCGGGCAGAGCCGGCAGCCAAATTAGTGGTCCTGCGGGGGCTTCGGTTTATAAGGGTAGCCCCAAGTCTTGGGCGCGTGAGAGCTTAGGTACTCCTCCAAGTCTGTCTCACTGATACTGTAATGCGTCTGCGGGGGCTGGTTACCGAAAACAGCCAGCTCCCGATGGAGGCGAAGCGAGCAGATCTCGGGAGCGTCTTGAAAGCGCACGCGCCGTGCTCCAAATGCTTCGTTGCCGATGGTCAGGGTAAATTCGCTGGTCTGGTTTAAGGCTCGGCGAACGACAAAGCTATACTCGCGCACGAGCGCTTTTGCTTTGAAGCCGACGTATTGGACGGTTACATTCTCGATCATCGGATCCCTTCAGTTGAGTCGGCGAAGCGTTCTACCGGAGTGGCAACACTCGTAGCGTTAAACGCGTTCGGCCCGTTGGACGTCTTGCGGCACAGGAACCGTCGCCGTTGGGGAGCGCGACGGGAGGTGTAGATTGATGGCTAAATTATACACCTTTATATCGTTGAGTGCCCAACAATCGGGCGTCGCACCCTAATCTATGCGCAATGCCTTGAAAAGCACATGCAAAGCGTTCTTGTGCGGACCCTCGCCTGCCTATCGCTAACCGGAGAAATCGGCGTCGTCGTAGGTTTTGCTGCCGCGCAAGACGTCGCTGTCGCTGGCGGTCCAGCCTTCACTTGAGGAGATGGAAAAGGAAACGGTGGCGTCATTGTCGGGATGAGGGAGGGTGTGGAACTGCGCGCCGTTGAAGGCGGACTGGCCGGGGAGGAAGTTGCTGATCAAATTGGCGCCATCCACGGAGAGCTGAAAATCTGCGATGAGCGCTGGGCCAGCCATGGGGACGCTGAGGTCGTAGGTGACTTTCACGCTGGCGTGGTCCTTCTCAAATTTGATGCGGTAGGTGATCGGGGTTTCAGCGAGAGACATAAACGATGTCAGATTATAGTGAAAGTGTGGTGAGCCGTCACGATGGATTCGCAAGGCGGGCAGAAACGGAAATTTGAAATCGGAAAAGCGAAAGCCCGGAAGACGAAGATGCCATCCTTCCTGACCAAGTCCCGTTAAGACGCCGGGACAAGCGCCGCCCCTTAGATGACAGCGCCAGAAGGCACGACCGCTCGGACTAATGTTTTTCAACTATTGCGTGAGCTTTCCAGGGAACTAGAATACGCGAAACTTTTTGTGCGCCTCGGACTTCCGCAGCCGCGAGGCGAATGACAACTGAAACGTCGAGAGAAAGACGCGGTTCGCGTGGAACAGAGCGAACCTGCGTCGAGTTGTGCCCGGGCGCGGTGCGTTTGCACTGCTTGAAATCACCGAGAACTGGAGATTCCGTGAGAAGTCTCTTCGCATGTGCATTGCTTTTACTCGCTGGGATTGCTACAGAGGCACAGCAGCCGGAAACGCCGCCGATCCAGCTTGGCGACGTCACGTTCTCCGGAAGCGTGCGCGAACGGTACGAGGTGTGGAACTGGTTTGAGCCGGCCAGCGGCAACAATCTATACAGTTACTCCGGGACTGTAGTGCGTTTCGGATTTTCGCAAAAGCACGAGAACTACGACTGGAACATCGAGTTTGAGGCGCCCATCCTGCTGGGTATCCCGACGACGGCAGTAAATCCGGCTCCCCTGGGCCAATACGGATTGGGGGGAGCGTACTATGCGGCGAACGACAAGAATCAGAATTCAGCGTTCATCTTCCCGAAGCAGGCTTTTTTCCGGGTAAAGGGCGATCACGCCAGCCTGCGAGTGGGGCGCATGGAGTTCACCGATGGCAGCGAGGTGAAACCGAAGGATCCAACGCTCGCATCACTGAAGGCGGACCGCATCGGCCAGCGGTTGCTGGGAAATTTTGGTTATTCGGATGTGATGCGGAGTTTTGACGGCATGCAATTTGCCTATTCGAATGGTCCGTGGACGTTCACCGCGGTGAGCGCGATACCAACTCGCGGCGTGTTTCAGGTGGACGGCTGGGGATGGGTGAAGACTCCGGTCACGTACGTGGCACTCACGCGCCAGGAGGAGTTCGGAACGAGCCGCGCGGAGTGGCGCCTTTTTGCAATCTATTACAACGATGATCGCCCGCTGGTGAAAACGGACAACCGGTCAGCTGCTGCGCGCGCCACCGATCTTGGCGGCATCAACATTGGCACGTATGGCGGGCACTTCATCCTGGCCACGCCGAGTTCCGTGGGAACGTTTGATTTGCTCGGATGGGCCGCGTTCCAGAACGGCGCTTGGGGAGAACTAACCCAGCGAGCTGGCGCGGGCTCAGGCGAAATCGGCTGGCAGCCGACGTTTGCGAGCCGCGTGCGTCCGTGGTTGCGCGGTGGAATTGACTATTCCAGCGGTGACGGGAATGCTGCGGACGGAGTACATGGCACATTTTTCGCCATCCTGCCAACGCCGCGCATCTATGCGCGCTTTCCGTTTTTCAATTCCATGAACAACACGGATGTTTTTGAGGAAGTGATGTTGCGGCCGACCAAGAAATTTACGGTGCGAAGTGACGTGCATGGGCTGTGGCTGAGCAATCGCAATGATTTGTGGTACACGGGAGGCGGCGCGTTCCAGCCGTCGACGTTTGGGTTCAATGGGAGACCTTCCAACGGTGCGAATCACCTGGCCACACTTTATGACATCAGCGGCGACTACACGTGGAAGCACGGGTTTTCGTTTGGGCTGTACTTCGGATATGCGGTTGGCGGCGATGTGATCAAGAAAATTTATACGGTCAATTCCGATGGAGCGCTGGGCTACACCGAGCTGAACTATCGCTTTTGACGATTCGCGGCAACAACGGAAATCGAAAGATCGAAAATCAAAATTGTAAAACCCAAGTTTAAAACGCCAAGGCGCGCGCCCAGAGGGAACAGTTGCGCAGTTGGCAGGCTATCCGCCATTCCGTCACTCCAAAACTTGTTGTGCAGACACTAGAGCTAGGTTGAGTGTACCTGTATACTGCGTCCGGATTATAAGAAGTAAAACGCAAAACGCATCCGGCGGAAAGACGGACTCATGATATTCAGACGAATTGCGATGGTGGTGACCATGCTGTTGGTCGTGGTCACTGCTTCTTATGGGCAAGCGGAAAAGCGGCGAGTGATCATTGATACGGATCCTGGCACCGACGATGCGATGGCGATCTTGCTGGCGCTGAATTCCCCGGAATTGAAAGTCGAAGCGTTCACGGTGGTGCCGGGAAACGTGGACAGCGCACAAGGGCTGGAGAATGCCCTGAAGCTGGTGAGCTTGGCGGGCCGCTGCGACATTCCGGTGGCGCGCGGAGCAACGCATCCACTGAATCAGAAGCTGATTACCGCTCAATACTGGCACGGGAAAAACGGGCTTGCGGACATAGAGCTGCCGCCCTCCAAATGCAAAGCCGATGCGCGATTTGGTCCAGACCTCATCATCGAACTGGTGCACAAATATCCGCATGAAATTACGCTGATACCGGTGGGGCCGCTGACGAACATCGCACTGGCGGTGTCGAAGGATCCTTCGATCGCCAAGCTGGTGAAAGACATCGTCATCATGGGCGGATCGATCACCGGAGGAAATGTCAACGGAGCGGCCGAGGCGAACATTTACAACGATCCCGAAGCGGCGCAGATCGTCTTTAATGCTGGTTGGATCGTGACGATGGTGGGATCGGACGTCGGCGAACGCACGCTGATGACACGCAAACATCTGGAAGCGCTGGCCTCCAGCCATGGTCCGCAAAACGATGTGGTCACCGGCATCGCGCGGTTTTATGTGGAGCGATCAGAGAAGAGCGGATACAGCGGCGCGGCGATGTACGATCCGCTGGCCGTCGGCACGGTTGTGGATCCGACGTTGGTGACACTCAAGGAAATGCACGTGGACGTTGAAACGCGAGGCGAATTCACTCGCGGGGAAACCCTCGCGAACCGCATGGGTGCAAATGAAAGAAATGTATTGCACGGAGACCACTATGAGATTGAGGGGTATGACGCACTGCCGATCAATGCGCGGGTATGTCTTGGCTCGGATGCAGAGCGATTCCTGAATCTTTTCATCAGCCGGATCAAGGGAAAATAGCGAGGACGGATTCCGCGAAATTGTCAAGGGATTGGGGTGTCGCCGAGCATGGCGATCTTGCAGCGGTCTTTCTTAGGGGCGGCTTCCTTACAATTATCGAGGGCTTTGTTTTCGGCGTCTTTGTCGGTGCGGCGGCCGAAGCTTAAGCCGTAGTGCCCTTGCTCGGAAGTGGCGAGAGCTTTGTGGGGAGGGAGCGTCAAATAGTTGCGGAATTCCGCGCGCGCCCGGTCGGGAAGGCCGCTGGGCGGCTCGATGTTCGGCGGTTCGGGCAGAGGCAGGAGCGTGGCGCGCAGGGTGAGCTTCTGGCTTTGCAGAAAGGTGTCCACCATGGGCGCCCAGATGGAGGTCCCGCTGCGGGAAAACAGGTGATGGCCGTCATTGCTGAAGGGTGGCGCGAGAATAAAGGTAGCGTTGCCTCCGGCACGCGTGAACGCCTGGTGAAAGCGTTGTGCGAGTTGCGGGCCGAAGAAGTGATCGTTCTCGGAGTACACCCACAACATTGGAATCCTTGATTTCTTGCCAAAGGTGGCAAAGGCGTCCACGAGAGCATCGGGATTGCAAACCATGTCTGGAGCGCGCGAGCCGCGGCCGCCTGCAAAGCTGATAGCCGCGAGCAAGCCGGGAGGAGGGTCCGCGGTGAGGCCGACCATGGCAAGGCCGCCAGTGGAAATGCCAACGCTAATCATGCGCGACGCATCGATTTCCGGAAGGGTGGCAAGATAAGCGACGGCCGCGCGGAGATCGACTACAGATTCCTTCGTGGCGCCGACGTAGTCCGGGTTCGCGCAGGAGTGAGACTCCTCGTCGTAGCTGCCGCCGGAATCGCCAAAGCCGCGGCGCAAAACCACCACGACAGTCCAGCCTCGGCGAGCAAATTCCATCGCCTGGGGCTGCAAGCCGAAGGGGGTCATGCCGGACCGGTCGGTGGGCTCGCGCGGCGTGCCGTGAGTGAAAAGCGCGAGGGGATGCGGGCCGGGCTCGTTGGGGCGAACCATCAGCGCGTCGAGGCCCTTGCTGCCGGTGCCTTTTGTGGGGATGCGAAGCTCTTGCGTGACGATGGTCTGAGCGGCGGTTTGCACAACGGATACGGAAATTGCCAGAGTCATTACGAACACTGCCTTCCAACTCATTTTGCGTTGCCCCTTTTTGTTGGTGCCACACAAACGACAATGATCTCGCGGAATGATTGGATGATACGAAGATACGGACATTATCACTAACCAAGGAACGATAACGAGGGTTCTTCTTGACGGCCACGCCGTCCTAGCCTCGCCGGGAGGGCCTTCGCACGTTGACATCGAGCGAAATCCAAGAAGGAGAGGACGATATGCCAGCACCGGGAACCGAGAAATACGAACGCGCAGAGACGGAAAAAGCATTAGAGACGCTGACCAAATGGGGGAAAAACCCGAACATTGACGGCGGAGAAAACATCGGTTTCTCCGTGTCTCGACAGGGAGCCCCGAGCGATGCCTTCATGGGAATGGGAGACTGCACGCCTTTCACTCCCGGCGGCCACCGCGGCACCTTGCACGGCCAACCCGTCGGAGACACCGGGGCGCCGATCGCCTACTTCGATAACTTTGGCGGGGCCGTACCGACCATCAATCAGGTGCCGTTTACCTTTGCATTCGATCTGAACACGGGAAAGGTTTCCATGAACGGAGCGTTTCCCGGGCTGCCGGCGAACCTGGATTTCAGGGTGGAGTACCTGAAGGAATTTGACGGCGCTGGTGGCAAAAATATTGTTTTCACGTCGGACAAGACCTCTGACCATGCCGGATACGTCATCGCCCTTCAGCTTGTTGGCGCTTCCTAACTACGTTGTGGGCCGCATGGCAACGGCTTCGCGGTTTGACGACGAAACGTGCATCCTCGCGTGTCTGCGGCCCGCTCACTTCGTGGATTCGTAGGAAGGAGAAAGAATATGGCAAGACTGGGAATCGGCGTGATCGCGCGTTACGGAAATTGGTACCACGGAGACGACGACTTCTTTACTCACTGTTTGATCCTGAAGAACGGCGAGTGCTGGCTGCTAGGGCAGGGTTTGGAACAAGTAACCGTGCGAGTGTTTAAGGCACGTCACTCGAAATTCAAGCAATTGAAGACTGCGCTGGCTTCCATTCCTGCCGGATGGCCAACGGCTACCTACAGTGGATACAACTTCATCACCGACGCTGAATCTTCCACGGCGAGCGAGATCGCGGTTTATGGAAAGAAGACGGGCGGCTCCCTGGCTGGATATTTCGTCCCACCCGCGGGGTCTGTGGTGGAGGGTCTCGTCAAGGCCATCGCGCACATCGACTGAGCGCCGTGAATGAAAAGCGCGAGGGGATGCGGGCCGGGCTCGTTGAGGCGAATTATCCGCGCATCGAGGCCCTTGCTGCCAGCGCCCTTTGCGGGCATGAGAAGTTCCTGCGTGACGACGGTCTGCGCAATTTCCCGGCGGCAGGGATGGAAATTGCCAGCATCACCATCGAGGGTGCCAGCAATTTCATTTTGCAATGCCTCTTTTCTTCGGCTCTTCGGCAAGCACAGGGCCGCCACGGCACAACTGCGGCTGCCTATTCCATTGAACGATAATCACAGATCAGTGCGTGAAGGCGTGCATGCGGAGGTGAGGAGCAGAGCGTGAGAATCGAAACTAGAATCTCGAAGAGCGAAGTTTGACATTGGAAATTGTGAAATGGGAGAGAGGCAACAAGGGCTTAGAGAATATTTACGGCGCGGGCGGCGAGGAGGGCAACGATAGTCAAGGAAATCACGGATTGAAGCATCATGCCCGCTTTGGCCCAGCGCGACAGGGCCGCGGTATCGGTCGGAGAAAAAGCCGTGCTGGTGTTGAAGGCCAGGAAGAGGTAGTCCATGAACTGTGGCGTCCAAGAGGAGCCGCTGCCTTGCTGGGTGAGCATCTGGGGGAAAAGAAATGAGCTTTTTACCCGGCCCGCAGAGCGATCGCGGCCTGTGGGGCCACCGGCATCGAGCTTCCAGTACCACAACGCGAACACCAAAATGTTGGTGATCCAAAGTGCGCAGGCGGAGCGCAGCATGGCGGTTGGCGGCTCGCGGTGGAGAGGAATACCTTGGATGAGAAAAATCAAGGAAGCAATCATGGCGAGGGTGATTGCGGCATTGGCGGTAAGGGTGAGAATCCTGGTTACGTCGTAACGGCCGCGATGATAGGAGACCACCGTGGGGATCAGCAAAAGGAAGATGATGACTAGCAGCAGCCAACTCGGACCAAGGGAGAGGGGCTCCGGCAAGGCCCAGTAGACGCCTGCGGCGGCTAGCATCGCGACGAACGCGGGCCAGCGAGGTTCCCGGATGCTGGAGTTGCTCATGACAGTGTGGCGAACTACGCGCGGGGAGTTTAATACAGTTTTCGTTGCGCCTCAAAAGGATGGGGCACTGCGGAACTGGGGCTGGGCTCTCTGTTTGCCTCAAGAGTTCCAGGTAACGCGGGTTAATTGTTTCTTGCGGGTTTCCCATTCGGCGCCAGAGAGGATGCGGGGGGCGACCTCGATCAGGCGCGGCGTGAGCTGGAAGACCGCGGCGGCGTTCCAGGGGCGGCCGTCGCGGGTGCGATACTCGCGTACATTCAGGGCTTCGGCCATGCTGGTGAAGGAGATGTCCTGGACGATCATTTCGGCGAGAAATTTGAGGGTTTGCATTTCCAGGGGATCGTCTTCCAGATGATGGCAGTCGGAGGAGATACGCAGGCCAAAGGGAATTTCTTCGGAGACAGCGGGAGGCTCCTGCTCCGCGGACGTGGCGGAAGAGTCCACTTCGCGCTCCCATTCCAGGGCCACCAGGCTCCAGCCCGCATCGTGCATCTTCGAAAGATAAGTGGAAGTCGGCAGGATGGTCACCTTCTCGCGCATGTGATCGATCTTCTTCATGAAGCCTCCACGATATTCCCAGGAACAGAGAGCTGGGGCAAAACTAGCCACAGTCGTCGTGGCAATTCGAATGCCGCTGCGATCCCAAACCGAACTTGTTGCAGAATAAGGATTTGCGCGGGGAACCACTCAAGGGGACGCCGAGGGTGCGTCCGCGCGTGGGATGAAAGTGTCGCGTTGCCGGACACTTGGAATTGTTGGAAAAGGGGCTGGCGCCTTCTAGGGTAGAATCAAGATGCGTAAAATTCCCGGAGGGAGCGATGCCGAAGAAGCCCGATGCCGATGATGCCCATCTGATTCTGGAACTCTACAACCTGCGGCGCGAGCCGGAGCTGCGCAAGGCGCGCCAATGGTGGTTGACGGCGTTCTGGCCCAAGGACGCCGATGACTTCATGAAAGTGGCCATGGACTTTGGCTCACAGGAAAACAACTGGCTGCGGCAGGTGGGGAGCTATTGGGGTATTGCCACGTCGTTTGTGCTGAATGGAATCGTGAGCGAAAAACTGTTCTTTGAACCGGCGTTCTGTGGAGAGCTGTACTTCATGTTTGCGAAAGTACGGCCTTTTCTGAAGGAGCTTCGCGAAAAGGCGAAGAATCCCGATCTGTTCTTGCTGTCGGAGAAGGCCATCCTCGGATCGAAAATCGGGCGCGAGGAATTTGCCAAAGCAGAAGCACGCGTGGCGATGCTACGGCCGAAGTGATGAGTATGCGGGACGCAATTCGAATTCGAAAGTGGCGGAATCGATGCGTCGTGGTGTGGTTCGGGTTGGGGGCACTGCTGTTCCCGGCCCGTGGGATGGCGAACGAGGCCGCGACTTGCGATGCGGGAATAACAATGCAGGTGAGTGCGCCAGAATCGAGCCAGGGCAGCTTGTTGCTGGTGGAAGTCAAAAGCGAGAAACCGTTGACGGACGTGAAAGGAGACTGGGACGGGCGCAGTGTTCCCTTTTGGCAGGAAGCTGGCGCGGAAGCGGTCCGGAAAGGTTTCGTCGGTGTGGACCTGGAGAAAGCACCAGGCGAGTACGAGTTGAAAGTGACGGGGCAAACGGCAAGCGGCGAAAAGTTCGCCTGCAGCACGAAGTTGGAAGTGAAAGAAGGAAAGTTTGCGACGGAGAAGTTGACCGTGGGGAAGCAGTTTGTCGAGCCGAGCCCGGAGCAGGTCAAGCGCGCCAACGAAGAACGTCAAAAATTGCGTGACATTTTCGACCGCGTGACGCCGGAGCGCCTGTGGGATGGGAAGTTTCGTATCCCGCTCGATGGGGTGACGACCGGCTCGAATTTCGGTAAACGGCGAATCCTGAACGGCAATCCCGGCTCGCCGCACGGCGGAGCAGATCTCTCCGCATCAACGGGAACGCCGGTACACGCGGCGCAACGCGGGCGAGTGGTGCTGGCGGAAGAACTGTTTTTCTCTGGGAATACCGTGGTGGTGGATCACGGGCTCGGCATCTACACGTTTTATGGCCATCTTTCCGAGATCGGCGTCAAAGTGGGAGACACTTTGGAAGCTGGCGCCGTGCTCGGAAAGGTGGGAGCCACGGGCCGCGTCACGGGGCCGCATCTCCATTGGGGACTGACGGTCGAGCGAGCCAGGGTGAACCCGCTGCAAATTGTTAAGCTGCTGGCGAACGAATGAGCGCTGCAGTGTAGCGTTAAGGCCCCCCCCAGACCATCTCTCAAGTTAAAGGATTAGGTGATCCCCCCTTGCTCCAGGATAAAAATCCTCCGAATGAGGATTGATTGACGGAATGCCCGGACCACCGCAGCGGATAAAGCATCGAGTTCCATTTTGAAACGATTTGGCTGGCGCCCTCACTAGCTATGTGAGGCCAGTGTTGCCAGCCATCCAAGCGGCCAGATGCCGCGGCTCGCGAGACGGAAATGAGTGATCTGGCTAGCAATCTTGCTGTTGCTAGGAGTTATCTCCAGGCCATCGAACGAGGCGCGACTGGGGCAGAGTCAAAGGAGTTTTTTGCCCCAGATGTAGTCTTCGCGGTCTTTCCGAACCGGCTGCAACCTTAGAGCGGGCGACAGGACCTAAAGGCGGCGCTGGAGGACGCCGAGCGTGGCAAGAAGATCATGGCTTCCCAGATCTATAAGATAATGCATGAGATAGCAGATGGTGACCGGGTGGCAATGGAGATCGCATGGGCTGGAGGTTTGGCGGTGCCCTTTGGCTCAGTCCCGGTGGGAGGGCAAATGAAGGCTCATTTTGCCGTGTTTTTGGAGTTTGGAGGCGGTAAAATCGTGCGGCAAAGGAACTACGACTGTTTTGAGCCTTGGTAAGGGGCGGTCGGAGAAAGGGAAGTACGTCGGTACTGTTCCAGGATTGAAATATATGGTACCGTTCCGCCATTGTCTCTGCTGAGGGAAGCCAGCAGAATTGGGGCTGTGTGGGCAAGGTTCGTGCTGTTCTCATCTCTTCTGTCATTGATACGTTTCGGCACCCTGCTGACACGACATATTCGGTTTAAGCCCATTTATCGCGGATGGTTTTAGGGCCCGTATCTTAGAAATCCGATTTGAGGTTGCAGCTCGAAATGTCTCTACTTCATTTTCGGTGCAAAGAACGCCGGCGTACGCTACGAGTCGCTTTGACCGTGCCGCTGACGGTCCATGGGAAACTGGACTCCGGCGAGAAATTCTGCGCGCAGACAAATTCGCAATCCGTGAACCGGCACGGGGCGCTGTTTCCGTTGGAAGAGATTGTGCTTGTGGGTCAGACGCTGATTCTCGTAAACGATCACACCGCGCAATCGATGGAGTGCCGCGTAGTATCCATTCACCGGGCGCGTGACGGGAAGACCTACATCGGAGTGGAGTTCTTGTCGCCGGAAACGAATTTCTGGCACATGCAGTTTCCAATACCCGGATCCAAACCGTTGCGCCGGATCGTTCCTACCAAAGTATCCGCATAGCATCGACGCATTGAAAACCCTTCATCTCTAAATTTATGTGTGCCGCTGAAAAACCGCGAGATAGGATGCGAGTGTGCAAACGAAACTCACGCGCGTCGGGTTGATCTCGGACACGCATGGACTGCTGCGCCCGGAAGCGATTGCGGCACTGCAAGGATCGCAGCTGATTGTTCATGCCGGAGATGCGGGCAATCCGGAGATTGTGGGTTCGCTGCGAAAAATTGCGCCGGTCGTAGCGGTGCGCGGCAATGTCGACAAGGGGGAGTGGGCGCAGAGATTGCCACTAACCGCGGTTGCGGAAGCAGGCGCGGTGATGATCTACGTGCTGCACGATCTAAATGCCCTGGATCTGAGCCCACAGGCAGTGGGATTTCAAGTGGTGGTGAGCGGGCATTCCCACAAGCCGGCGAAAATGGAGCGCGACGGAGTCCTATACGTCAATCCAGGAAGCGCCGGGCCGCGCAGATTTCAATTACCGGTAACAGTGGCGCGGCTGGATTTGGAAACGGCGTCGTTCGCGGTCGAATTCGTGGAGCTCCACGTCTAACGGATGCCTGCAATGATGTTCGTACTGCATCGGCAGCTTTGAGGGCGGCTTCGCCTCTTCGGGCGGGCGGGCCCCCTCCAACACGAGTGTGAAGATTCCGAACGTCAGTGACTGAGCTCTTTTTCGGCACGCGGCACCATGCGGGCGCGCGCGGCGTGGACCAGCCGCAGAAAGCGACGCGCCAGTTCGCGAATCTGCTCGCCCTGGCGTTTCTTGATGGCTTCTCTGGGAATCAATTCACCGCCGATGCCCAGCGCTGCGGCTCCGGCAAGAATAAAATTTGTGGCCGTTTGCTGATTGACGCCGCCCGCAGCTACAAGCGGGATCTTCGGGAACGGCCCCTTGAGCGCGCGAATGTAGAGATCCCCACCAACCGGCGCACAGGGAAAAACCTTTACAAAATCCGCTCCCGCTTTCCATGCGGTGATGACTTCCGTTGGCGTCAATGCGCCCGCAAGAACCAGAATATTTTGTTTGTTGGCGAGCTCGATAGTAGACACGTCGAGGCCCGGATCCGTGAGGAAGTGGGCGCCCGCGTCAAGGCAGCGGCGCGCCGTCTCGGTATCCAGGATCGTGCCCGCGCCGATGAGCACGTCCGGAGTGTTTTTCGCCAGATGGGCAATCACGTCAAGCGCGCCCGGGATGGTCATGGTGATTTCGACGATGGGGATGCCACCGCTGGCAACCGCCTCGGCTGCAAAGCGCGCCTCTTCGGCGGCTGCCGTTCGAACGGCGGGGATGATGCCGATCTCTTCAATTCGCGCGCGAACCTCTTCTTTATTCATTGGAGCCAATCCCCTCCGGAATGTCGGTGTGCGAGTAGCAGAAGAATAGGGCAAACCGCGGTTGCCGTAAACAGGCGAACTCGGCCAAGCGGAATTGCGAGCGCCGGTTTCGTGGGCTTACCTGTCCCATGAACTCGATGGAATCGGTCGGGGTGTAGATGCTTCGAGGGACAGGTCGGGTCCTGGAAAGGGCAGGTCGTTCACAAACTCAGTTCGGTGGGAAGATCTTCGACGGTGGCTGGCACGAGGTACGGGCACAACGTAAACTACTGATTTAATTAAGGTTACATTACAGCTGCGGGTCGAGGGCAGTGCCGATGATGCCACAGTACTAGAACTTAGGTGCGGAAATGTACCCCTTCGGCCATAGGACAGGGGTTCGGCCTAAAATGGGTCAGCTGTCCCATTGCGCGTTTTCGTGCGCAACGCCATACTTGCTCAAGATCGAGACGGAGCTGGACGAAAAATCTTAGGCAATAGGAGAAGCAGAAATGAGTAAACGACAAAAGGGATTCTCTCTTATCGAGTTGCTGATCGTCGTGGCGATCATTCTAATCATCGCGGCCATCGCAATTCCGAACCTCCTCCGGTCCCGCATGGCCGCAAACGAGGCTTCGGCAGTAGGTTCCCTCCGCACGATTAACACTGCGGAAGTGACCTATTCGACCACGTACCCATCGATCGGCTTTGCGGCTTTGTCCAGCCTCGGCGGAACGGCACCTTGCACCAGCGCCACTTCCACGGGTGCTTGCCTGCTCGATGACGTTTTGTCAGCTGGCGTCAAGAGCGGCTACACGTTTGTGACCACGGCAGGCGCCACGTCTCCGGCGGTTACCTATGTGTCGAACGCCAGCCCGAGCGTTCCTGGGCAGAGCGGCACGCGTTATTTCTTCTCCGACCAGTCGGGCGTGATCCGCTACAACGGGACCGCGGCTGCTAGCGCTTCGGACGCGGCTCTGTAAAGGAATCAAGACTGCGGCCTGCGGTTGGCCACGGTTAGTTTCGAAAAGCACGGGACGTAAGTCCCGTGCTCTTTTATTTCTGGGCCTGTAATCAGAGACGGTTGCGGTAGTAATCTCCATCGAAGCGTAGGAATGCTCTCTAATCTCGGGAAAGCAACGCGGTTTTGGCCTTACGGTTTCGCGGGAGCCCACGCGAGGCCATCCACGCCGGGAGTGAGTTCGATGGGAGGATGCATTTCCCAGGAATGCAGGTCCAGGACCGCAATCTTGCCTGCTCCCGTGCCGCTGACGTACGCGATTTGTCCATCCGGACGAACCAGGATCTCGGACGACTTCTTCGGCACCTCAATCGAGCGTATGACTTTCAGTGATTGTAAATCCACGACATGGACGAGATTCGCGCCTGGACTGAGGGCCAGCAACCAGCGGCCGTCAGGAGTTGGCTCCGAAGCATAGGCGGGATTCGGCAGCGCGATCCAACTCGCAATTTTATTGGTCGCCGTGTCAATAACGGCGATGCGCGGGGCGTCCTGATCGTGCGTGAAAACCCGGAGCCCATCCGGCGACATGGAGATTCGCTGGACTGTCTTGGCGACAGGAATCGTTGTGATGAGGCTGCGCTTCACCAAGTCCAGGACGCTGACCGTGCCGGCGCCGACGTTCGCCGTGTACGCGCGGCGGCCGTCGGACGAGATAACAAACATGTGGGATTCCGGCTGCCCGGTGGGAATTTCCGCGAGCACCTTGCGCGTCGAGGGATCGATCACGTCGAGGGCATTGGCGAGTTCCGCAGACACGTAGAGTAAGCCATCGGGTCCGATTTCGGCCCGATGAGGGCGTAGCGGTTTGCCAAGTACGATGGTGGAGACGAGTTTCCGCTCGCGCAGATCAATCACATCAATGGTGCTGCCATCCGTCCCGGGCCTGCCAACTCCGGAATTTCCGTAGATGGGAACGTAGGCCAAGCTGCCATCTTTGGAGACGATGACTTCGTGGCCGTTTACGCCAACCACAATTTTTGCCAGTTCGCGGCGCTCATCTGGGTCGACGATAAGCAGTGTGTGCTCGTATTGATTGGCCACGACCAGTAGACCGTGAGAAGGCGAGGGCGAGTTTGCGCTGCCGAGCCGGGCAGAAGTTAGAAGCAACGCTGCGATAAGAAGCAAGGATACGCGTGCAATCATGGACCACCTCGACAAATCATCTTTCGCATTCGAATACGGAGAACTCTGCGGAGTATATCTTTTCCAGCAGTCAACGGCCACGGCGGGCTTTCCTTTTCGCAGATTTCTTGCTGCGAGGCTTGCGTGCAGCAGGCTTGGGGACGGAAGTAATGGTGCCAGACAGAGAGTCGCGCATTTTCTTGGGCAGCTTGGCGCAGATCATGTCATAGGAATCGCGGAGCAGTTGCGCGAGTTCGTCGGGCCGCAAAGCGTCTTTGTTTTCCAGCGCGACCCACTGTGCACGCGCCAGATAAGGCGCGGGAATGATGCTGGCCCGCTCCGTGAGTTCGGCGAAATTTTCTGGCGAAGCTTTGAAGGAAAGCCAGACGGGCGCCGGCTCAAGCGGCGTGACGGCAAACATCTTTCCACCGACTTTGAAAAGTAAATCGCTGCCCCACTGAATCTGTTCCGTTGTGCCGGGAAATGACAAGCACAGCCCGCGAAGCCATTCGACGTCCATGGGCAAGAGTCTAGGACAAATGGCGGTTCTAGCTCAACGGGTCAGGGGCCGTGGTTGGTTGTCTCCAGGCTATCGGTTTTACGGGGCCGACAACGCAAATCCAGGACAGCGCCGCCAGCAGCGAGACGACGGCCATGATCGCAAACGCCAGGAAAAATCGCCCCGTGCGGCCCACGACGAATCCCGTCAGTGCCGGTCCGATCACACCCGCAAGATTTCCGAAGAAGTTCTGCAGCCCCGTCCAGCGGCCCGCCGTTTTTGGCCCCGCAAGTGTTTGCGTGATGGCCCAGACATTGGAGCCGGAAATACCGCCGCAAGCGCAGGCCATGAGGAGCAGAATCACGGAAGCCGTTGGACCGGCGAGCACGCAGCCCAACAAAAGGATTCCGGCGCCACCGACTCCCACGCCAGTAAACGTCTTTCGCACCAGCGTGGGCGCCGCTCCCGAAGCGATCCATCGGTCGGAAATCCATCCGGATAGGATCGAGGCTACGGCGTAGCACAAATATCCCAGCCCAACGATTTTCGCCATTGTCTCCAGCGAAAAGTGCCGCTCGCGCGTGAGATACGATGGCAGCCAGGTGATTTCGAAATACAGAACGTAATTCACGCCAAAAAGGCCGCCGCACGTTCCCCACAGGGAACGTTGCATCATGATTTCGGCAAACTCCGCGCTGCTGTCTCCAACCGTGGAAATCGCGGTGACGGAGCCTCTTCGCGGCATCCATTTCAGCCAGGGAATCAGCCACAGCATGCTGACGAATCCAAGAACGAGAAAGAACGGGCGCCAGCCATAGCCGGCCACGAGCATTCCCCCGAAATAAGCGCCCAGCGCGGGACCCAAGCCGACGCCGGAAACGATCAATGCGTTTGCGAATCCGCGGTGAACCTCCGGAACATATTGCGCCAAGACTTTTGAGGAAGAAGGATAGGCGACCGTTTCCCCGAGGCCCAGCAGCAAGCGCGCGGCAAGCAATGCAGCAAATCCATGCGATATGCCCGTGACAGCCGTGGCCGCGGACCACAGAAAAAAACCGGCGGCCATGACCCATTTGACGTCGAAGAGGTCCACCATCCAGCCAGATAATGGAAGAAACAAAGAGTAGGTCACGAAAAAAGAGCCCAGAAGTTTGCCAAGCTGCCAGTCGGACAGACCCAGTTCGCCCTTCAGCAGCGGCGCGGCGATCGCTAGATTTCCGCGATCAATATAATTAATAAGGATGGAAATCGCGAGCAACGCGACTACCCGGTTGATCACGCGCGATTGGCTGCTTTTCTCGTTGGCGGCTGAAGAGGACAAATGGGTCGCCGGACATTCTCCATGCCCGCGCGGAATGTTGCAAGCCAGTTTGTAACGCGATTTTTCTTGCGGTACACGTGCGAACCGCGGCGGCCAGTTCGAGTCAGGACGGAGCGCCGGATGTGTCAGGGCAAGCCTCTGTTCGAGCTAGGCCTGCCCAAGCGCCCTGTCCCGACCGGCGCACCCGTCCTTCCAAATAAGGGGATTCTCACCGGGAGATAATATAGGGAGATCGATAGAGGTAATGCCTCAACCCAACCGGACGGTTCGAAGGACTAACTCAGACTAGACCCCAAAAACGATTCCCTAGTGCCAAATGGCGAGAATCGTCCCCATCGCCAGGAAGCAGACCAGCTGGTAGCCGGTGTTGATCGCGAAAAGTTTCATGCTTTGCTTCATAAAGAGCGCGCCGGTGAATTGCACTGTGGCGACAAAGCCGAGCCACACATGAAAGCCCACCATCAATCCGTGGTGGACGTTTTCCGCATGAAGCCCATCAAGAATGAGAGCCAGGGTGAAGGCGGCGAGTAAGCTGGCGACAAAAGAGCCCGCATACGCTGGCCCGGCGCTCTTCTGCATCTCCTGCGTTTTCGCCTTGTCGTTCGGATCATAGCCCATTTCGCGCATCCATGGCTTTGCGAAAAGCAAGGGCGAGTACCACAAGAATCCGACCACCATGGTGGAAATCGCGGCGACCAAAATAGCGAGAAAATTCAGATGATGGAGATTCATGAAGGGCACCCTCCGATTGTGTAGCGCGCAAAACTGTGCGCGCTATCCTAGGCGCGCCGCCCTGCGTTGTAAAGGAGAAGAACTGCGAAAGCAGATTGGCTAGAGCGTGATGCGCCGTCTTGAAAAGGCTACGGCTCCGCGGGGAAACGCACGATTTCGCCTTCCACCGGAATTTCCATTTCGCGCTTGACGGTGGCTTGTTTAGAATCGGCCTTCCACCGCCCAGAGGACTCGAACGAAGGAAATGCGTACGGCAACCCTTCGCAGCTCAGCACGGAATTCGCATCGCACAGATGAAAATGAAGATGCGGCTCCGTGGCATTCCCTGAATTGCCAACCAGCCCCAAGACCTGGCCGCGGCGCACGTGGTCTCCCATTTTGACGCGCACTGAAGCAGGTTGCATGTGAGCGAAGACCGCGTAGCGGCCGTTCCCCAGATCCAGAATAACGTGGTTGCCTCCCACGGTTTTCAGCGTCATGGGCACGGCCCTGGCGGTTTCGTCAGGAATGTTCTCCGGAATGCCGTCTTGCACTTCGGTCACGACCCCATCCGCCACCGCGTGAATCTCCGCTCCATACGCGAGATAATTCTTGTTGTCCTTGGGATTCCCTTTGTGCGTGTTCCCCTCCGCGTTGATTTGGATCCAGTCAATGGCAAATCGCTGTGGGATGCACGAACGCCCGTCAATGGGAAGAATCGAAGTTCGGTGAAAGGACGTATTGGAAGGACCATTTGCGGCGACCCAGTTTTCGCCGCGCAATGGCGGACTGATTACCACCACGGGATCTTGGTCAATGAGTTCCGGAAGCGTTTCCACTGTGACCTCTTCCGGAGGATTCCCGACTTTTACCGTGAAGCGATGGCGAAGCGCGGGGGATAGCTCATTGCGTTGGCTCATCGCCAGCGACATAAAGATAAAAGTGAACTTGCGCGGGCCAATGGTAGTTGCGTTCGGCTTCCCGGTATCATAGAACATGCTTTCGAGCTGCTGTCCCGAAAGACTCAGCAGCGACTTGTGGTTGGCATCCACGAGTTCGAGTCGCGTGATCGTCGCGTCCGTATCCTCCCAGTTACGCACGTGAAGCTCATAAAGAAGATTCCACCCGCCGTCGGCCTTGAAAGGAGCCGGACGCACGGGAATGGAAATATCCAGCGGCTCGATGAATTCCCTATCCGATTCCTGCTGAGGCGGCGGATTTTTCGTCGCAGGCGCGCTCGAATTCGAAGGCGCCTCTTGCGCAACGCGTTGGAAAGAAAGTGGCTGGGGAGGAACGCCGGTTTGTATCCACGTGCCGCGGATTTCTGAACCGTCCTTGCTCAGCACTCCTTCATAGACGCCGCCAACTGGTTTTACCGTGAAGCGCACGGCATCGCTCGTTACGGTGATTTCGCTCATGGGAAGCACCGCGCCCTGGTCTTTGCTGTTGAGCTGCCCCGCGTACGCTCCGCCACTCGCCGTCGAAATTGTCAAAACCAAATGCAGCTTCCCGGAGCCCACCCCCAATGTGCCCTCCCACGTGCCTTCCAGTGTTTGCGTTCCGGTCTGTTGAGGGGAAGGTGGCGCGAGAAGCGTAGCTCCGGAAAAAATCAAGATGTACGCCGACAAAAGTATGGATTTCATGCGCACTCCGCGAGTTCCGCGGACGGTAGGTTAAGGCTTCCGCGGCCGCAAGGCAAACGCGAAGGGCGAGTGCCAGCGCCGAAAGGCAAGAAGAGTGAAGCAAGAAATGTGATCGAGAGTGCCGCTGAAGTGAAGGCGCGAAAAGCTTTTTTCTCGACCGGGGAGCGAAAAAAACGCTAGTCCCTTGTAGGAAGCATGGCGCGAAAATTTTTCTATACAATGGAGGGGCGATAGCCTAAAAGAAAAGTATACCGAGTTTCCAGCAACTCGGAAAAATCATGGTCGCCTCCAGGAAGGTATGTGATCCGCCGCGGGTTTCTCAGTGAAACCGGGGGCACTCACACGGATGGGGAATGGGGGCGCAAATCGGCGGTCCGAGCCGAAATTCGGACGAGGAGGAGTGGTTCATGAAAATGAGAATCGTGAGTCTCTTGGCTTTGGCATCCTTGCTTTTGGCGTTTGCGTTTATCTCTTCGGCGCCCGCGGCTCCGAACAAGGCGAATACACCGGCGGCCACCGCAGCGAGCACCTTGCCGGCTACCACGGAAGCAACTCCAGCGGAGCCCCATCCGGAAATTCGCGATGCCATTGGCGCTTTGAATCGCGCTAAGGAGCATCTGGAGCATGCCGCGCACGATTTCGGCGGTCACCGCGTGGATGCCATTCATGCCATCGATGAAGCCAAGCACCAGCTCGAAATTTGCTTGAAGTATTAAGAGACCGAACTCAGAGCGGCCATCTTCGTTTCTGCAGAACTTCAAAACAAGAACCCGGACCGAGGCTGCTTCGGTCCGGGTTCTCTTTTCTGGAGCAAACGCGAATTACTGCACGCGGTGAAACTCAACATAATCCCGGCCCACGTAGAGCCGGTAGCCGCCCGTAACGGCGCCGGCAAGCACTTGCAGTGGAACAGGGCGCTTGATTTCGCTGTCGCGTGCCGAGGCCACGCGGAAGAGGTCGTTGGCCGCCAGATCCATTACTACGAATTTTCCTGCTTCGATGAACCCCACGCCGTATGCGCCGGGCTTCAGTGTCTGCCCGCCAATTTCCAGGGTCTCTTCATTCAGCAAGTAGGCTTGGTACTTTTCGCGAATTCCCGTGGAGTAGCCGGAATTGTCCACAAGTCCCGCCAGCACATAAAAATCATCCGCGAAGTGGACGCCGCCGGTGTTGCGCATCTGTGCCGGAGCGGTCTGCCCGCGGAAAAAGACTCTCTCCGGGAAAATCTTAGGGGTGATTTCGGCGGCCTTGAGGATAACTTCTTTTCCCTCTGCGGGAGGACTGCCGGCCATCGTTGTCGGCAGATGTCGAATGGAAAAAGCTAAAAGCAGCATAGGCAAGAGAACTGCGTATTTTGCGAATCGCGTCATGGAGGCTCCTTTCAGGATGCTGAAATCGTACATCATTCCTGCCTTCTGGCGAAAAGTGCAGCCCATCCGGCCATCTAGTGCCATCCGCGCCTGGGCGCGGCCCTGCTTTTTTCGAAGCGATCCGTAGACGAAGTGGACGGGGGCGATGATGTGTTATCGTACGCGCGCCGGAATTCGCGCGAAAAAGGGAGAAGAACAATGCTGGATCGCCGGAATTTCATGAAGACCTGCTCGGGAATGGGTTTGGCGGGGTCGCTGCTTCCCGGAGTGCTCTGGGCGCAAGCACAAGCCGAAGGCTCGAAAAAGATCACCAAAGAAATGATCGAAAATGCCGCGGCCATCGCCGATGTGCCGATCTCGGATGAATACAAAGACATGATGCTCGAGAATTTGAACAATCATGCCAAGGGCTTCGAAGAAATCTACAAACTGCATATCCCGAATTCCGTGGAACCGGCGCTCCTTTTTGATCCCGTAGTTCCGGGAATGAAGCTCGATACTATGCGAAAGCCGATGCGCGTTTCCAAAGCGCCGGCCAGCAGTGCTTCGGGAGCGCACAAGAATCTGGAAGAGTTGGCATTTGCGAGCGTCCGGGAACTCGCTGAGCTCGTTCGAACAAAAAAAGTTTCCTCGGTGGCGCTCACGGAGATGTACTTGGGACGGCTAAAGAAATATGACACGACGCTGAAGTTTGTCGTGACGCTGACGGAAGAGCGTGCGCTCGCTCAAGCCAAAAAAGCCGACGCCGAAATCGCCGCCGGAAAATATCGCGGCCCGCTGCACGGCTTGCCTTGGGGCGCGAAGGATTTGCTGGCCGTGAAGGGCTATCGAACCACGTGGGGCGCCGGCGGATTCGAGAATCAGATGATTGATGAAGATGCTGAGGTCGTGAAGCGCTTGGACGAAGCGGGCGCCGTGCTGGTCGCAAAGCTGACTCTTGGCGCGCTCGCGCAAGGTGACATCTGGTTCGGAGGTGTGACGCGTAATCCGTGGAACACGAAGCAAGGTTCGAGCGGTTCGTCCGCTGGACCCGCCTCAGCCACCGCCGCCGGGTGCGTGGCCTTCAGCATCGGTTCAGAAACGCTCGGCTCGATTTCTTCGCCTTCCACGCGCTGTGGTTGCACGGGCCTACGCCCGTCCTTCGGACTGGTTCCGCGCACGGGAGCGATGGCCCTCTCCTGGAGCATGGACAAACTCGGCCCCATCTGCCGCGCAGTGGAAGATTGCGCGCTTGTGCTGGACGCCATCTACGGACCGGACGGCCACGATCGCACCGTAAAACCCGCGGCCTTCAATTGGGATGCAACTTTGGACTGGAAAAAACTGCGCGTCGGTTACCTGAAAGCCGATTTCGAACGCAAGCCCGGCGAAGGCCAGGAGCCACCAATAGAAGAACCGGCGGCAACTCCCGAAGAGCAAAAGCGGCGCGACGAACAAAAGAAACGCCAGGAAGCCGCGCAAGCCCGGGCCGAATATGATAGAAAATACAACGATGCCGCGCTGGCGAAGCTCCGGGACATGGGCGTCAACCTAATCCCCGCGGAGCTGCCGAAATTTCCATATGACGCCATGGTCGCCATGCTCACGTCAGAAGCCGCCGCGGCCTTTGACGACCTCACGCGTTCCGGCAAGGACAAGCTGTTGACGAT
Organism: Acidobacteriota bacterium; assembly: GCA_013289835.1. Classification (GTDB taxonomy): domain Bacteria; phylum Acidobacteriota; class Terriglobia; order Acidiferrales; family UBA7541; genus Acidiferrum. The sequence continues at coordinate 38,442 of JABCZG010000021.1, forward strand.
GCAGCGCGAATTTGATTGGCCGAACGGGTTTCGCTCCGCGCGTTTTATCCCTGCGGTCGAATATATTCAAGCCGCGCGAGCGCGCAGAATGGCGATGGACGCCGTCGCGAAAGTGTTCGACGATTTTGACGTGATCGTCGCGCCCACGCAGGGTCAGCAACTCGTCATCACAAATCTAACCGGCAATCCCGCCGTGATTTTACCGAACGGATTGCGCGGAAGCGATGCGCCCAAGCCGCCATCGGACGATCCTGCCGATTTCCGCAATGCAGGTGGGCCAGGCACGATGGCGAGCCTGACGTTCCTTGGAAAATTGTACGGAGAAGCGCCGCTGCTTGCGTTCGCGCGCGCCTACCAGGATGCGACGGGCTTTCACCTATTGCACCCCACGCTGACGCCCGCGCCCTAGTTTTTTCACGCGCACCATTCGAATGAGGTTTGGAACGGACACGTTACATGCCTTTCGCGATCGGGTAGCCTTTACCGGCCCAGTCCGCAGCGAAGCTGGTCGGAAGAATCAGGACGCGCAATTTTTTGAATCCCATGCTGCCCAGAGCCGTAAACGCGGGACGAATGTTCGGACATTTCTCCAGCGGGCAGCACCCGCAATAAATCACCAGATTCGTCGAGCGCGGCAGGCCGTCCGCCCATTTTTTCAGCTCGGCGAGCCCCTCCTCCGTCGAAGCAGTTCCGTGATAAACAGCGCCAGGGACATGCCCCCCGGCAAAAAGTGACCGGAACCCGACATAGAGAATGGTCGGCGGTGTAACAACTTTGTCTGTGAGTTCGCGCGCGAGTTCCGCTGCTTGGACACTTTGCGCGGCGGTCCATGGATCGGAGGCTTTTGCCTCATCCGCATTGGCCACGCGCGTTGGCACGACAAGCAGCGCTACGGCTGCCGAGAGAAGGAATGCAAGAACGAACACAGTGGCCGAGTAAGTCGCCGTGATTCGCAAACGCATGACGATTGGCCTCCGCGTTTCATTGTAGAACCAAAACGATGGAGCGGACAAACGGCCGAGTTATAAAAGAGCTTGTTCTCGCGGAAGGTAATCGCTATTTCCTGAGTTCCGTGCGCGTCTTCTGCAGCTTCAGCGCCGTGGTGCGCAGCGTTTCCGGCACATTCTTGTTGGTGGTCAGCCGCTTCAGGTCCACGGCATTGAGAATGGGAAGCATGTGCAAAGTGACATCGAGAGGTGTCTTGGGATTGTTGATGAGGTTTCGAACCACAGTGTAGTTCTTTCGAAAGGCGCGGTTGCCCGCAATGGCCCGAAGAATTTCATCGGTGAGGCTGGTCATGCCCGCAAAAGCCTCGACTTCCTGATCCGTCAAGCGGGGAGACTGCAGCACCGCGCGCTGCACCACCTTGTTATTGTCGCGGATCAGTGTGCGCCGCGCTTCCGATCCGCCCTTCATCGCGAATTGCACGCGCTGCGCAACAGTCATTTTGGCAAGGCGTTGAATCAACGTCTGCCGCCGCGCAAGGTCGGACTCCGCCGCGGCTGCTGCCTCTGCGAGAGCGGCTTCATCAATGGGATTGCCAGGTCCGTGAAGTTCGTGGAGCTGAGTTTTTTGCTCGGCAGTCAGAGCGGTCGATTGTTCGAGCGCGGAAGCCAGCGCCGGAGACTCGCTGACGCGATCCAACTCTTCCATCAGCGCCTGGATCCCCAGCGTCGAGAGATGTCGTACCGCCGGAACCAGAAATTCCGCCCCGCAATTCTTGTTTTGCACCATGGCGTCGCAAACGCCAGGCTTGTCGGAGAGATTCTTCGCCGCGTAGGCATACAGCGCGGGCAAAGCATGCTCGCGCTTCAAAGCTTCCACAAAGGATTCGACGGGCTGCGAGAGCAGCGCGTCCTGCGCGCGGGAGGAGACCATCTCGTCGACGTCGCCGGCAAGAACTGCCAGGATTTCCGCGCGATCGGCCGGAGCAAGATGCGCTCCGCCGGTGCAAACCGCCATCTTGCGTTCGCGCGGCGCGCGTCCGTGACGCAGATCTTCCAGTACCTCAGGGCTGAGAGCTTCCACTCGTTGCCTGCCTCAAATCCTTCTGGCTAAGCACTATTGTACCGGAAGCGCCGGGCGCTCCGAGCGGCGGCATCGCTTGCCCGTTCAATTCCAGCAATACTGCGGATGAGTCCCCGGCGCTGACCTCAAACTGCTGCTTGGCGGAGAAGTGCCGCGTCTCTCCCGCCGGAAGCTCCGTATCCAAAAGTAGGTTGTTGTCCGCCACAACGCGCACGCGCGTGGCGGCGGAAGTGGACACGGAAAGATCCAGCGGCATGACTGCCGATGTGGAAGCAGCTGCGGGGACGGTGGAATTATCAAGCGGCCCAGACTGGACTGGAAGGGAAGTGAGCGAAGACGAATTGGCATGGCGGTGAGCCATATAGCGCCGCCAACCGTAACGCCCCGCATAGAATAATCCGACGACGATTAGAACCAGAACCAATACCGCGGCAACAGGAACCCATTTTGGCGGCGAAGGAATGCGTTCCTCGGGCTTGGCAATGGCGGCTGGCGATTTTTCCGATCGCGCTAAATCATATTCGCCGAGCAGCGCCTCCTCATCGAGGCCCAGATACCGCGCGATGGTGCGCACAAACCCGTGTCCAAAAACTCCGCCCGGCAGCCGCCCCCAATTTTCATTTTCCAGTGCTTCGATGAAGCGCACGCTGATGCGCGTGGCTTTGGTGAGTTCGTCCATGGAGACTTCGCGCAGTTCGCGCTCGCGCTTCAGGCGTTCACCGAAATTTCCCCTGGCCATGGACCGAACCTGTCCTCAACAACTAAAGGTGGGCGCTCGCAACGCGGCGGCGTGGGACCCCTGAACGGACTATAGGCGGCGTCCTAAGCTACTGTCAAACGAAGGAGTTGCGAGCCTGTGGAAAGCAGCTAGCCGCTGGCCCGCGGCCCCAGGATAGCAAGATGGCCACGCCTGTACCACGAGCGTGTTGCGCCCCTATTTAAGAGGGCCCATACTGGCGGAGATTCGTGGGCGTGTGTCCGCATTGGCGGACCCTTTTATTTTTGCTCGGAAACGCTACACAAGTTCTCAGGGATTTCAGTGCGGTCGGCACTTCCGCAGGAGAAGCGGGTTACAGCGGGTCAAAAATCTTGAAGGAACAGGTTGAAACGAGCGTGGAGGAAGTAAAGCAATTTCCAGCCGTCGAACGCCGCCGCAATCCTGCGGTGCCGTCCGAGCAGCGGGAAAAGGGCGAGGTTGCCGTCTTCCAGGAATTGGGGAAGGCGCTCACATCTTCGCTGCAGCTCGATCAAGTTCTCCGCACGATTATGGAGAAGATCGACGAATTCCTGCGCCCGGACAATTGGTCGCTGCTCTTGCTCGACGAAGCCAAACAGGAACTTTATTTCGAACTCGCCGTAGGAAAAGCCTCGCAGGCCTTAAAAGATGTGCGCATCAAGATGGGCCAAGGCATCGCCGGCTGGGTGGCGCAGCGCGGCGAGACCGTGGTCGTGCCGGACACCTCGAAAGACACGCGCTTTTTTGGCAAGGTCGACGAAAAAACCAAAACGGAAACGCAATCCATCGTCGCCGTCCCTGTAAAATTTCGCGATACCTGCCTGGGCGTCATCGAACTGATCAATTGTATCGGCCCCGAGGGCTTCGATCCGCGCGACCTCAAGCTGCTCGAAGCGCTTTCCGATTTCGCCGCCATCGCGCTGGAAAACGCGCGCCACGTCAAAAAAATTCACGAACTCACCATCACCGACGATTGCACCTCGCTCTACAACGCTCGTCACATGGGCTTTATTCTCGAGACAGAGATTTACCGCTCGCAGCGGTACAACTACGAATTTTCCATCGTCTTTATCGACCTCGACCATTTCAAACAGGTCAACGATACCCATGGCCACTTGGTCGGCTCGCGCTTGCTGGCCGAGATCGGCAACGCACTGAAGGAACATTGCCGCCTGATCGATTTCGCCTTCCGCTATGGCGGCGACGAGTTCGTCATTCTGCTGCCGCAGACTTCGAAGGAAAGCGCGCTAAACGTGGCGCGCCGCTTGCACAAATTAATCCGCGAGGCCACCTGGCTCGGGCCCGAAGGCCTGAACATCAAGCTCACGCCCAGCGTCGGCGTCGCCTCCTACCCCGTGGATTCACGCACCAAGGAAGGGCTGCTGCACCTCGCCGATGAAGCCATGTACCTGGTGAAAAATACCCGGCGCGATTGCGTGGCCGCCGCCAACATCGGAATTCTTCCGGACACCGCGGCCGCTGCGGAGTCCGCGGGCTAGCTTCTTCCGTTTCCTTTAAGTCCGGGCCTCTTCTATACAGCCCTTCGAAATTTTGCTTAACTAAACGCATGAAGCGAAGTGAAGCCGCGAAGTATGCGCGCTGGTCGGCGGCCGCCGCATTGGTGCTGGCGATCCTGACGGCTGGGGTGTATTTCGAGCGCAAATGGGTGTCGTACAGAGAAAGCAAAAAGGCCCCGCCGTCCGCGCCAAAAGACGTTTCGCGTCTATCCAGCGGGCTGACGTTTTCCAAGGTCGAAGGAAATCGCGCCATTTTCACGGTAGCCGCTTCGAAATCCACCGACTACAAAGATAAGGACGCGAGTTTGCTCGAAGACGTGGGCATCACCATCTTCGGCAAGAACGGCGATCGGCACGACACCATCCACACCCAAAGCTGCCAGTACGAGAAGGAAGGCGGTGGCGTCAACTGTAGCGGCGAAGTGCAAATCGAACTGGAGAGCGCCGCCGATGCCGACCGCGCCGTCAAAAATCCCACGGGCCCTCCGGCGCAAAAAGTGCATGCAGAAACCCGCGGCATCCTCTTCAACCGTCTCACCGGGCTCGCGCAGACGGATCAACCGGTAAAATTTGATTTTCCGAGCGGCAGCGGCGATGCCATAGGAGTCGAGTATCACTCCCAGGAAGGCACTCTGCGTTTGCTGCGCGATGTGCATTTGCTGCTGGAACCCCAGCCAAGCGGCGCCGCCGGGAAAAAGCCGGTGACGACCGACGCGCGCAATCCTGTGCACGTCACCGGAAGAAGCCTCGAATTTGGCCGCAACACCAGAACCCTGCATCTACAAGGTCCCGTCGAAGCGCAATCGCAAACGGCGCGACTTCTCGCCGGAGAGCTGACGCTGCTCCTGGACGTAGCCTTTCGCGCGCAAAAATTAATCGCCACGCCCGGCGGAACCAAGAGAAATCCGATGCTCTCCTCGCAATCCGCGGATGATCCCGTAAACGTGAGCGCGGAAACCTTGACCGCGTACTTTGCTCCCGAGGGATGGCTGACGAAAATCGAGGGTACCGGAAGCCTTCAGGGATCGCGACAGAGCGGAAAAGAGCAAGAAGAATTCAGTTCGCAAACCGGAACGATGGAACTCCGCCCCAAAGTGGATCAGCCGGAGAAATTGACCTTGAATGGGAGCGTGTTGCTGAAAACGCGCACGCAAGGAACCGGCAACGCCAGAACTCTGCAGACTAGCGCTCTGCTCGTCGAGTTTGCCGAGAACCGGAGTAGCGCCGGCAGTATACCCAAGCATGCCGAAACCCTCGGCGCCGGTACCATCGAATGGCTGGACGCAACGCCGCAAATGGGAGCTTCAGGCACTACCGCGAACAGCGTGGCGGCGCGCACGAAATTGGATGCCGACAAACTGGAAATGGAATTTAGCAGCGATGGCAAGGCCAAGCAATTACTTGCCAACGGCAATGTCCGCACCGAACGAGCCTCGACCGGGAAACCCTTGCAAACGGCGACTTCGCATAGCGGAGTCGCCCAACTGTTGCCGAGTGGCTCGTGGTCGCAAATGGATCTGCAGGGAGACGTGAAGCTGAAACAGGGTGACCAAACCGGCCAAGGCGATCATGCCGTATTTGTTCAAGCCACGCAGACTGCCATGCTGGCCGGAAAAGCAATCGCCCGCGACGCCACCACCGAAACCCACGCCCCACGCATTACCTTCAATCAGTCCAATGGCGACATTCACGCCGAAGGCGGAGTGCGCTCCACCGATTTCTCCGCAAAAAGCAGCGCCACACAACTTGCTCCCGTGCCCACCAATGTCACCTCCAACACCATGCAGGGAAATTCGAAAGGTGGTCGCGCCCTCTACACCGGCCACGCGCGCTTGTGGCAAGGCGACTCCGTGATGGAAGCAGATTCCATTGAACTGCTGCGCGACACGAAGATTCTGAACGCCGCCGGAAATGTCCGTGCCGTTTTTCCCCAGGCCCCAGGCCCCGCCTCCACTCCGGCCTCCCAGCAACCCGCCGCAGTGCAGGCCGCGCCGAAAAAACCAGAATTGTGGCACGTCTCCTCCGGCACGCTCACCTATCACGACACAGAAAGCTTCGCGCACCTTGAAAAAAACGTAGTCGCACAGTCCACCGAGCAAACCATGCGCGCTCCGCTGGTGGACTTGTATTTCACCAAGAGCGTTGCAGCCAATACGCCGGCGCCCAGCACTCCAGCTCCCGCCAAGGCCATCTCCGGCGCTCAGCAAATCTCCCGCGCCGTCGGAACCGGTGGCGTAATCGTGGACCAAGGTACGCGCAGAGCTACCGCCGAGCGCGGAGAGTACCTCGCCACCCAGGGAAAATTCATCATGAGCGGCGGAGACCCCACCATTTTTGACGCTTCCGAAGGCACAACCAAGGGCCATCAATTGACCTTCTTTTTAGCGGATGATACGATCATCGTCGACTCAGAAAATGGCACGCGGACGTTGACGAAACACCGAGTCGACAAATGATGGTGCCCGCTCCGCGGCCGCCCGTGAAGAGGTATGCTGAAGCTCCAGGCCGTCGATCTAAGCAAGTCCTACCGTGGTCGCAAGGTCGTTGACGACGTGGCACTGGAGATTGGGCAAGGCGAAGTCGTGGGGCTCCTTGGCCCCAACGGCGCCGGCAAGACCACCACCTTCTACATCATTGTCGGCCTCGCCCGCCCCGATTCCGGCCGCGTTCTCCTCAACGAAGAAGAAATCACCGACCTGCCCATGTACCTCCGGGCGCGCAGCGGCATCAGCTATCTTCCTCAGGAACCCTCGGTTTTTCGTCAACTGACCAGCGAGGATAATTTGCTCGCCGTTCTTGAGACGCTGCCGCTTACGCCGGAACAGCAGCGCGACCGGCTGGAGGAGCTTCTGGTGCAGATGGGCCTGGAAACCGTTCGAACTAGCAAGGCCTACACTCTTTCCGGCGGAGAGCGCCGCCGCCTGGAGATCGCACGCTCCCTGACTCTACAGCCTTCTTTTATTCTTCTCGACGAACCTTTTTCCGGTATCGACCCTCTAACCGTGAAGGATTTGCAGGAAATCATCCGCGATCTGGCGAAATCGGGTATTGGCGTGCTCATCACCGACCATAACGTGCGGGAAACTCTTAGCGTCACGGATCGCGCTTATATCCTGAAAAGTGGGAAAATATTCCGTAAGGGCCGCCCAGACGAGTTAAGCAACGATCCGGAAGTGCGCCGCGTGTACCTGGGCGATCATTTCCGCCTAAACTAGAACGACAGAAGGGAACAGACGGGACCATCCATGGCTTGGCAGGGACTCAAACTCAACCTGAGAGTTTCGCAGAAGCAGATTCTGACTCCGGGCCTCGTGCAGATGGTCAGTGTCCTTGCCCTCAATCGCCTCGAACTTCGCGAGATGATCAACCAGGAGATGATCGCCAACCCCGTCCTCGAAGAGCAAAACGAAGAGCCCACCCAAACCGACAACTACAGCGACGAAAACTTTCTGAAAGCCGAAACGGAAAAACTTCCGGAGAAGCCCGAGGCCAATCCCTTCGACGAATTTGACGTAGGCACTTTCTTCAACCAATACCTCGATACCGGCGGTGACGGCGGCCAATCGCAAGAGCGCGAAGTTTCCGAGCGGCCCTCTTTCGAAAAGTTTCTTTCCTCGCCTAGCGGGCTTTCCGACCATCTCGAATGGCAGTTGAGTGTCACCATCTGCTCGGACGCCGTAAAAGAAATTGCCGAAAATATCATCGGCAACCTGGATGAAAACGGCTACCTGACCGCCTCGCTCGAAGAACTGCTGCAGAATGGGAAATATACCCAGGACGACCTGGACGACGCGGTAGCCGTCGTGCAGGACTTCGATCCCATCGGAGTTGGCGCGCGGGACTTGCGCGAGTGCCTGCTGCTGCAACTGAAAGCCTTCGACCCGCAAAACACCCTCGCGCATCAGATCGTTTCCGAGCATCTGAAGCAAGTGCAATCGAACCAGCTGAAAGAGATTGCCAGAGCCTTGAACCGCCCTCTGGAAGTGGTAAAGCACTCTTTGGAAGTCATTAAGAAGCTCGATCCCCGTCCCGGCCTGCGCTACAACAAGACCGAGCCCCGCCTCGTTGAGCCCGACGTCTACTTCCGCAAAGTGGACGATCAGTGGCAAGCCTTCCTGAATGAAGACGACATGCCGCAATTGCGCCTGAGCCCCACATACCGGCGCTTGCTGGTGAAAGATGCCGCGGACCGCGACGTCCGCAACTACGTCAAAGAGCGCTTCACCGCCGCCGTCCAGCTCATGAAAAACATCGAGCAGCGCAAGCACACCATTCTGCGTGTCTGCCAGTCCATCATCGCCCGCCAGGGAGAATATCTCGACCACGGCCCCGACGCTCTGAAGCCCATGATGATCAAGGAAGTCGCCGAAGAAGTCGGCGTCCACCCCTCGACGGTGAGCCGCGCCGTGGCCAGCAAGTATGCACACACTTCGCAGGGCGTGCTCGAGCTGCGCTCGTTTTTCAGTGAGTCGGTAAATGGCCCGGAGGGCGACGGCATGTCCTTGCTGACCCTCAAGCGCCTCGTCAAGAAAATGATCGAAGAAGAAGACGCGACCAAACCGCTGACCGACGAGCAAATCGCCAAGAAACTCGACGACGCCGGCATCCACGTCACCCGACGCACCGTCGCCAAGTACCGCGAAGACATGCGAATTCCCAGCACTCACCAGCGCCGCGAGAAGAACTGAGTCCGCCCCGCCCGTGAAGCCGCCCACAAGACACGACTCCCGCCAACTGGTCATCCTCACCGGACTTTCCGGCTCCGGAAAAAGCACCGTTCTCCACGCCTTTGAAGACATGGGTTTTTACTGCGTGGACAACCTGCCGGTCGAACTCATCCCGATTTTTGCCGAGCTCCATGCCGCCGGCGAAGGCGACTTCGCGCGCGCGGCTCTGCTTGTAGATGCGCGCGAAGGAATGCAGTTACAGAAGCTCCCCCCGCTCCTCAAGCATTTGAAAAAAAATCATCCCATCACGCTCGTCTACATCGAAGCGAACGACGACGCTTTATTGCGCCGCTACAGCGAGACCAGGCGCCCGCATCCCCTGGGGAAAAACTTTTCCGTGCGCGAAAGTCTGAAGCACGAGCGCGCCCTGATGGACCCCATTCGAAAGCTCGCGGACGTGGTGATCGATTCCACCCAATTCAACGTCCACGAACTACGCCACTTCGTCACCACCCGCTTCAAAAATCCCGACACGCGCCCCATGCTGGTTTCCGTCGTTAGTTTTGGCTACCGCTACGGCGTTCCCTCCGACGCAGACCTCGTCTTCGACGTCCGCTTTCTCCCCAATCCGCATTTCGTCCCGCGCCTGCGCCCGTTCACCGGGCAAGATCCCAAAGTGCGCCGCTATATCCGTTCCTTCCCGCAAACCGGAGAATTCCTGCGCCGCATCCAAAGTCTCCTGACCTATCTTATTCCCCACTACATCCGCGAGGGAAAAAGCTACTTGACCATCGCGTTTGGCTGCACCGGAGGAAAGCACCGCTCCGTGATGATGTCCGAGTGGCTGCAAAAAGCGCTCCAAAAGCACGGCTATTCCGCAAAAGTCATCCACCGCGACATCGAAAAGTAATCCGGCGAACGCTAAGCAAAACTACTCTTCTGCACACACCCGAAAACTTGACACGCCGCGACGCCGCGAATAGCGTAACAATGGACTTAGTCTGGAGCCTCCAGCGTGGCCTCGTGGTTTTCACCACAGTTGAAAAGGCTGTTGAGTTACGAGCGGCCGTACTCGGTCCGCCTGGCGCTCGGCGTGCTTCTCGTGGCGTTTGTCGCCGTCGCGGAAGGCGCAGTTGCCTTGATGGTGAAAATTGCCATCGACTTCGTGCTGGACCCTTCCGTCTACGTAACGCGTCTTCCGTTGCTGACCCTTCCCGGCGGGCGCCAAATCTATCTCAATGAATTCTTTCCAGCGAGCATTCATAACGTCGGAAGGATGTTCGCATTGACCTTGGTCACCCTTTTCTTCGCAAAAGCGCTCGCCGAGTACCTGGGCACAACCCAAATTCAATATGTCGGCCAGGCCGCGGTGACCGACCTGCGCAATCAAGTCTACGGACGCCTGATTCGCCAGCCCATCGGCTTCTACCAGCGCCACTCCACGGGACGAGTCATTTCCTCTGTCATCAATGATGTGGAGAAGGCCCGACTCGCGCTCAGCGACTATCTGGCTGATATTTTCCAGAAGAGTTTCACCTTCCTCGTTTTCGTCGCCATGATGTTTTATCTCGATTGGAGAATGGCCCTCGGCGCCGCCGTCCTGCTCCCGCTCATTGTCTTCCCGGTCGTCAAATTCGGCCGGAAAATCCGCAGCTCTTCCGAGAACAGCCAGACCCGCCTGGCGGACTTGAGCCAGATTCTGCAAGAGACCGTGAGCGGCAACCGCGCCGTAAAAGCCTTCGGGATGGAAGACTTCGAGATCAAAAAATTTCGTGAAGCCTCCCGCAAGCTCTTGCGCGAAAACATGCGCTGGGTCCGCGCCGCCCTGAGTACCGGCCCGATCATGGACATTCTTGGCGCCGTCATCATCTCGCTCCTTCTCCTCTACGCGCGCGGCCGCATTCATCACCAAGAGCTGACCATCGGCGCCTTCTTCGCCTTCATCTACGCGATGTTCAATTGCTACATGCCCATCAAGCGCGTCGGCTACATCTATCAGCAATTCCAGGCCGCGCTCGGTGCCAGCACGCAAGTCTTTGCCTACCTTGATCGTCAGGAAGAAAAAATCGAACATCCCGGAGCAAAGCCGTTAGCGCCGTTTTCGCAGGAAATCGTTTTCGATAACGTTGGCTTTGCTTACGACGATGACGCCGTCATCGTGCTCGAAAACATTGACTTCCGCGCGCGGCGCGGCGAAGTAATCGCCCTGGTCGGCTCCAGCGGCGCCGGTAAAACCACGCTCGCCAATTTGCTCCCTCGTTTCCACGAAGCCACCTCGGGAGCCATTCGAATGGATGGCGTGGACATTCGCGATGTCACCATCAAGTCCCTGCGCGAACAGATCGCCATGGTCTCCCAGGAAAATATCCTGTTTCACGACACCGTCTGGAACAACATCTGCTATGGCCTTTCGAATGTTCCCAAAGAAAAAGTTGTCGCCGCAGCGCAAGCCGCCCTCGCGCACGATTTCATTCAGGAACTTCCAAAAGCATACGACACCATCATCGGCGAACGCGGAACGCGACTCAGTGGAGGCCAGCGCCAGCGCATCGCCATCGCGCGCGCCATTCTGAAAAATTCTCCCATCCTGATTCTTGATGAAGCGACTTCGGAACTCGACGCCGAATCCGAGCTCTACGTCCAGAAGGCTCTGGCTAACCTCATGGTGGGCCGCACCACCTTCGTAATCGCGCACCGTCTCGCTACCATCCGGCGCGCGGACAAGATTCTAGTTCTGGAAGATGGACAAATTCGCGAAAGCGGAACGCACGCGGAATTGATCGCGCGCGGCGGCATTTACGCGCGGCTTCACGATCTGCAATTTGCCGACGATGACTTGCTGGCAACGGCGCAAGCCAATCCGGCAAAAATGAACGACTCACCCGATTCCCTATGACCCAAACAACCACAGTACCCACGAAAAAAAGCGAATGCCTTTCCATGACCGGCTACGCACAGGCGCGCGGCGAGCTGCACGGCTGGGCCGTCCGTGTGAGCGTCAAGAGCGTGAATCATCGCTTCCTCGATTTGAAGCTGCGAATCCCGGAAGGTTTCGATCTCTACGAACTTCGCCTCCGCCAGATTGTGCGCGATCGCATTCACCGCGGCCATGTGGAAGTCACCGTCTCCGTCGAGCCCGGGAAATCCGCGCCCGTGCAAGTGAACCGCGAAATAGTGCAAGCGTATCTGAGAGCCGCGGAAGCCCTGCGCCAGGAAACCAAAGCCGCAACGGATATGGACGTCGTCGCGCTGTTGCGCTTGCCCGGCGTGATCACTGGTGTGACTACCGCGGTACCCGAGAGCGAAGAAGAGCAAAAGAAACTCGGGCAATCCCTGGACAGTTGCTTGCGCGAAGCCCTTTCCAAGCTCGATGATATGCGCCGCACAGAGGGCAAGCATCTCGTCGAAGAGTTGCGTACTCGCCTTGCGAAAATCAGTGAGGACACGGTAAAAGTGCGCGAGCTCGCCGCTACCTTGCGCCCGGCCTTCTCGCGCCGTCTTGACGCGAAGCTCAGGGAATTGCTCGGCGGCACCGGCATCGATCCCGCGCGGCTCGCGCAGGAGGCCGCGCTGCTTGCGGAACGCAGCGATATCAGTGAAGAATTAGACCGCCTGCGAAGCCACCTCCAGCAGTTCGGAAAATTGCTGGACGGCGCCGGCGAGCTGGGAAAGAAACTGGATTTTCTTTTGCAGGAAATGCATCGCGAAGCCAACACCATGCTTTCCAAGACGCCCGGCGTCGAAAGCGAGGCGCTCGCCATCACCGGCCTGGCGCTGGAGATCAAGGCGGAGATCGAAAAACTGCGGGAGCAAGTGCAGAACATCGAATGAGCACGGGGACAGAAATCGCGCCGCTGGTGCTGATTGTGTCGGGGCCTTCGGGATCGGGCAAGTCCACGCTGGTGCAGAAAATTCTCGAGCTGCCCGGCACCATGCCTTCGATCTCATGTACTACCCGGGCGCGGCGCGCGACCGAGGCCACTGGGAAGTGTTATGATTTTGTCACCGAAGCCGAATTCGACGCCATGGTCGCGCGCGGCGAATTCCTGGAGTACGCCCGAGTTTTCGGAAAACATTCCTACGGCACGCCGAAGAAGTGGCTGGAGGAATCGCGCAAGACGGGACTCGACCTGGTTCTGGAGATTGACGTCCAGGGCGCGGCCCAGGTAAAAGAAAAGTTGCCGGAGTCCGTGGCCATCTTTATTTTGCCGCCGTCGCGCGAAGCGCTGGAGCAGAGGCTGCGCAGGCGCGGGCAGGACTCAGACGAGGAAATTGCGCGGCGGCTGGCGAAATCGCGCGACGAGATTGCAGCGTTCGAGAAGTACTACGATTTTTGCGTGGTGAATGAGGATGTGGAACGCGCGGGCCGTGAAGCGCAGGCGATTGTGATCGCCCTGCGCTGCACCAGCGCGCGGCGGAGGGCGACAGTGGAAAATCTTCTGGCATCGTTTGGGAGGGAATGACTGAGATGACCGTGCTGACCAAAGCTCCGGAGAGCCAGTTTGCCTACGTAGTGCTCGCGGCGAGGCGCGCGCGCCAGATTATGGCCGGTGCGCCGCCGCTCCTCGAGAATCCAAGAACCCAAAAACCCACGCGCATTGCGTGCGAAGAGTTGGAAAACAGCCTGATCGAATATGATTTCACCGAACCGGATTCGATCGATACCGATAAGGACGGCAACAAGCGGCGCAAGTAGCGGGCCGCTGAGGCAAGCATGCGAATCACGCTGGGTGTAACCGGAGGAGTTGCGGCTTACAAAGCCGCGGAACTCGTGCGCCTCCTGCAGAAGGACGGATTCAGCGTGCAGGTGGTAATGACCCGCGGCGCGCGCGAATTCGTCACCCCTCTTACCTTCGCGGCGTTGAGCGGACAGAAAGTCATTACCGATCTCTTCGGCGATTCTTCCGGCGGTGAAGCCAATCTCGAAAGCGCTATCGAACACATTGCCGTTGCGCAGCGCACCGATCTTTTGCTGGTCGCGCCGGCCACGGCGGATATCCTCGCAAAATTTGCGCGGGGCATCGCCGACGATTTTCTCACCACATTGCATCTCGCTTCGACCGCGCCCGTTGTGATGGCTCCGGCCATGAACGTCAATATGTGGAATCACGCGGCCACGCAGGAGAACGTCGAGAAGCTTCGCGCACGCGGCGTGAAAATCGTCGATCCGGACGAAGGCTATCTCGCTTGCGGAATGACTGGCGCCGGGCGTCTTGCCGGCCAAAACGCGATCGTCGCCGCCGTGCGCGAGACGCTGAAATCGCAGCGAGATTTGGACGGAGAGACGGTACTGATCACCGCGGGCCCGACTCGCGAAGACCTCGATCCGGTTCGCTATATCAGCAACCGCTCCTCCGGAAAAATGGGCTACGCGGTCGCGGAAGCGGCGGCGCGGCGCGGCGCGAAAGTCATTCTCGTGAGCGGCCCCGTGAATTTGGAAGTCCCTGCGGGTGTCGAGCGTATTGATGTACGTACGGCGAGAGAGATGCATAACGCCGTCGTGGATCGATTTGCGCACGCCTCCATAGCTATTTTTGCGGCTGCGGTAGCGGACTATCGCCCGGTGGAACCGCACACGGAAAAAATCAAGAAGAGCTACGCGGCTCTGACGATTTCTCTTGAGCCGACCACCGACATTCTTGCGGAGGTCGCCAAAAACAAAGGTCAGAGAATCGTGGTGGGTTTCGCGGCGGAAACGGACCGCGTCGCCGAGAATGCGCGAAAAAAACTCTCCGCAAAAAACGCGGATTTGATCGTGGCCAATGACGTCACCGCCGAAGGCGCAGGTTTCGATCAGGACACAAATATCGTGACGCTTTTCTCCCGCGATGGCCGCGACCTTGCGCTCCCAAAATTAACGAAGAACGAAGTGGCGCAGCGGATCTTGGATGAAGTCTTGCGCCTGCGCGGCGTCCTGCACGGAACGGCTGAAGCGAAACGCTCCCGCGTCTAATCCCGCCATGCCCGAGCGCATTCCTGAGCCTCTCCAGAAAAAAATCGCAGACCGCCTCGCTTTCTACCAAGACATCGGAATCCGGCAGTTCTATAGAAACCGGGCGGCAGAATTTGTGCCCGGCGCCGAACAACGATTGAACACTTCCAGCTTCTCAACTCATTCGAACGCGATCCCCCGTGAGGAAGCGACATTGCCCAAACCCGCTCGCAAGCCCGAGTTGCCCAAACGCGCGCCCGTTCCGGCGACAGCCAGTTCGAAGATTTCACTCCCGCCCTTGCCAGTGGTGGCTGGGCCATCTCTATTCGAATCCACCGAGAAAATTGCGGACGACTCGCTTCTGAAAATTCGAGAAGATCTCGGCGAATGCACGCGCTGCAAGCTCCACAGCACCCGCCACAAAATTGTTTTCGGCGATGGAAACCCCAAAGCTGAATTAGTTTTCGTTGGCGAAGGCCCGGGCGCCGATGAAGACGCCCAAGGCTTGCCCTTCGTCGGACGCGCCGGAAAATTGCTCACGCAGATGATCGAAGCCATGGGCCTCCAGCGCAAAGATGTTTACATCTGTAACGTAGTGAAGTGCCGCCCGCCCGAAAACCGCCAGCCCGAAGAAGATGAAGTCAGTACCTGCTCGCCATTTCTGCTGCGCCAGATCGATACCATCGCGCCAAAAGTCATCGTCTGCCTCGGCGCCACTGCCGCAAAAACATTGCTGCAAACCAATCGCGGAATTTCCCAATTCCGCGGTGAGTGGCTGGAATTCCGCGGAAGAAAATTGCTGGCCACCTATCACCCCGCGTATTTGCTGCGCAATCCGCCCGCAAAAAGCGAAGTCTGGAAAGACCTCCAAAAAGTAATGGCCGTCCTCGGCCTCGAAGTGAAAAAGGGCAAGTCCTCCTAACCCACCATGGCAATACTTCTGGGCTTGCTGACGGCGCTCGCGTGGGGCGGGTCGGATTTCATCGCGCGTTTTGCGACGCATCGCGTGGGTACGTTGCGAACGATGTTGTACATGCAGGTGACCGGATTCACGTTGCTCACGATTTTTCTGCCGTGGCTTGGTGGTTGGGGGCACCTGGCGGACGGATCGGGTTGGCAGCCGTGGGCGTGGGGAGTGCTCGCTGGGTGCATTAATGCATGTTCGACACTAGTGTTTTACCGCTCGTTTGAAATCGGCAAGATTGCGGTGGTCGGTCCTGTTTCTGCGAGCTATCCGGCGCTGACGCTGCTGATTTCGTGGATCGGCGGGGAGCGGCTGACTTCGGTGCGCGTGGCGGGAATTGTTCTTACGCTGTTGGGCGTCGTGATTGTTGCGAGCGCGGAAAAAGTTCCTCCGGAAAGTGCTGCGGCGGGCGCACTGAAAAATAGCCGAGGACTCGGCTGGGCGATCGCTGCGGCGTTTGGATTTGCGGTGCTGTTTTGGCTGCTGGGAGTTCGCGTTGTTCCTCGCGTCGGCGCGACGCAAGCGGTGTGGCTGATTCGGTTGACGAGCAGTGTGGTGGGATTGGCAGCAATCCTAATTGCGAAGCAACCGCTCCAACTCCCGCGCGGCGAGGTGCGCTGGATGGCGCTGGGGATGGGGCTGTTTGATACCGCCGCGTTCGTGTTCAGCAATCACGGAATGCGGATGGAACAAGTGGCCGTCATCAGCGTGCTGGGATCGCTCTATGGAGCAGTGACCGTGGGGCTCGCAGCGATTTTTCTTCGCGAACATATTTCGCGCTGGCAGTGGGTTGGCATCGTAACGATTTTTACCGGGATTTATTTGATCAGCCGATAGTTTTTCTTTCTGCCAGAGGAGCTGTACTTCCGATTTTCGGTGACGTTTCCACCTGCTGATACACTACACGACGAGATGAATTCCGCATTTTGCAATGTGGCGCTGAGCGTGCCGCTGCGTACGACGTTTACGTACGCAGTGCCGGAGGCATTGCGGGAAACCGTACAGCCTGGGAGCCGCGTACTGGTGCCGTTCCGGAAAAAAGCGATGGTTGGCGTCGTCGTGGAATTTGTTGAGAGCGCGGCGGCTGGGACGAACGTGCGAGAAATCACCCGCGTGCTGGATCTGGTTCCGGCGCTGACGCCGAAGTTGATCGAACTGGCGCAGTGGATCGCGGGATATTACCTGGCGCCGGTTGGCGAAGTGTTTCGGGCGATGCTGCCGCCGGTGACGGAGCTGAAATCGCAACGGCAGATTGTTTTGACTGACGCGGGTCGCGGAGCGGCTGAGAGTTTGAGCGGGGGAGAGTTGTCGCATGGACTTACCGCGAGTGAAGCGGGGTTTCTTGCGAAGTTGAAAGAGAAGAAAGGAGCATTGGTGTTTGGTCCGGCGGCCAAGCTGGGGGTTGATGCTTCGGCGTTGCAGAGATTGCAACGGCGCGGGCTTGTCGAAATTCGGGAGATGGTGCAGGGAAGAAAGAGGAAGACGCAGCGCGTGATTGCGTGGAGAGGCGGCGGAACTAAGCCAGACGAGAAGCCGGCAGAGAAAAGCGAAGAGAATCCTAACGCAGAGACGCAGAGTGAGCAGAGGAAACGCAGAGAAGAAAAAATCAGAGAATTGCTGGAGGCGGAGCGCGGGCCGCTTCCGTTGCCGCGGCTGTTGAAGCTGGCGCAGGTTACGCGAGCTTTTATCGAGCGAATGCTGCGCGATGGATTGCTTGAGAGTTGGGAGGAGCCGCTCGATCCGGCGGAGGATCCGTTTGACGCGGGGTATACGCCGGCGGCGCATGAGTTGAATGCGGAGCAGGAGAGCGTACTCAAAGCGATTCGCGCGCGATTTGAGCTGGGTGAATTCGGCGTGCAGTTGCTCCATGGGGTGACGGGGAGCGGGAAGACGGAAGTGTACTTGCGCGCGGTACAGGAAACGTTGGCGCGCGGAAAAACGGCGATTATTCTTGTGCCGGAGATTGCGCTGACACTTTGGATTGGGCGGCAGTGCCGGGCGTGGTTTGGCGCGCGATTCGAGGGCGTGGCGGTGCTGCACTCGGCGCTGAGCGACGTGGAGCGGGCGCGTGAGTGGTGGCGCGTGCGGAACGGCGAGGCACGCGTGGTGGTGGGGACGCGGTCGGCGATTTTTGCGCCGCTGGAAAATGTTGCATTGATCATCGTCGATGAAGAGCAAGAGAACAGTTACAAGCAGGAAGAAACGCCGCGATACCACGGGCGCGACGTGGCGATTGTGCGCGCAAAGATGGAAGGCGCGGCGGCGCTATTGGGTTCGGCGACGCCGTCGATGGAAACGTATCATCACGCGCGCAACGGAAAATACGAGCTGCTGACCTTGGCTTCGCGCGTGGCGGAGCGATCGCTCGCGAGCGTGGAGATTGTAGATTTGCGCGAAGAGTTTCAGCAGACACACAAAGCGAGCCCGATTTCCGCGAAGCTGCACGCGGGAATTGAAGAATGCCTGGCGAATGGAACGCAGGCGCTGGTGCTCATCAACCGGCGCGGGTACTCGTGGTCGGTGCTTTGCAGAAGCTGCGGCGCTTCGGTGCAATGCGTGAATTGCAGTATTTCGATGACGCATCACAAGCAGCGCAACCGGCTGGAGTGCCACTACTGCGGATCGATTCAGCAGATTCCGAGGCAATGCCCGAAGTGCCAGTCGCAGTATGTTTATTTTTTCGGAGAAGGCTCGGAGCACCTCGAAGAACGATTGCGCAAAGAATTTCCGGGCGCGCGGATTGCGCGGCTGGACCGGGACACAGCGCGGACGAAACGCCAGTATCAAGAAACTCTCGGAGCATTCGCGGGCGGCGCGCTGGACATACTGGTTGGCACGCAGATGCTTGCGAAAGGGCACGACTTTCAGCGGGTGACACTGGTCGGCGTGATTTCGGCGGATTCTTCGCTGAGCCTGCCGGACTTTCGGGCGGCGGAGCGGACGTTTCAATTATTGACGCAAGTCGCGGGTCGGGCGGGGCGCGGCGAACTTGCGGGGCGCGTGCTGATCCAGACGTTTTATCCGGAGCATTACGCGATTCAGGATGCGGTCAAGCAGGACTACGTGTCGTTTTTTGAGCGCGAGCTGCATTTCCGGCGGATGATGGCGTACCCGCCGTTTACGTCGCTGGCGAACGTGATTGTGCGGGACACGAGCCTGGAGAAGGCGATCCGCTGGTCGCGGCGGCTTTCGGAGTACTTTTCGCCGTACGACGACAAAGGTGTGCGCATCCTGGGACCGGCCACGGCGCCGCTGGCACGCTTGAAGAAGGAACACCGGTTCCAATTCCTGCTCAAGTCGCCGAAGCGGTCGGTGCTGACGAAGGTGCTGAGCGGGGCGATGGCCTACTGCGACGCGAAGGAGATTCCGCAGACGGCGGTTTTGGTGGATATGGATCCGCTGAGCTTGCTGTAAGCGCCGCAGAGCTTCGCATCTCCCTTCTGGATTGGATGGATTGGACTTCAATCTCTCCGCGATTGGTTTGACTGGCGAATCGAAGTAGGGCCCCTCCCCCCTGTTTTTTGTAAGTGTTGATTCTAAAGAGTTTAGAAATCGGGTAAGTCATTTCGTTTCAACACTTACGGGAAAGTCCAGAAGTGTTGATTATAAAGAGTTTGCGTTGGCGAAGTGTTGGGCACGAGGACTCGCGCTCTTCCGGATACATGCAAAGCGGAGGCTCCGATAGAGTAGTGACATCGTGGCGGCACAGGGCAGAGTGGCCGGGCCGTCCAATCAAGACTGAGCGACAGCCAGGATGCCCGGAAAAGAAAAAGCGGGAGCAGGGCTCCCGCACTCCACAATTCTTCCCAACTAAAATGCTAGGCCGAAAAGAAGGCTTGGTCAAGGGGGAGTTGAGGGAAAAAGATCCCAGATTACAAATCTCAATGTGAGCCGGGACGGCACAGATGTCGCTGGTTGAGACGGTTTCCGAAAGCGCAGCGGATGATTTCCGTTTGGTTGCTAGTGCTCGATTGGCTACAGAAAAAGAGGGTTGAGGAGAACGTTGAAGGGGGGCGCATTGAAAGGAAAGAAGATGGCGTGGTGTGGAGATCACAAAAAGCGTTTTCAGGAAGTTGAAGTAAGTAGTGGGTGAGAAGACAAAGACTTTGGTACGCACAGTGCAAAGTTCAATACAGGACAGACAAGAGGTTTTCCCCGGCAGAAGATTGTAGGGCACGCAGCGGTTGGCATCGACGAGTTAAGGTGCACCGGCGGCGCTGGCGAACCCACAACCCTAGCTCGAAAACGACGGGTGGAAATGGTTGAACGCGGCCCGACGGATTAACTCTCCCAACCGCCCAGCCCCCAGAGGGAAGGCCTCCAGGGTGTGCGGCAGGTCGAGATGCTGTGCGAATTACCAAAGTTCGAGAAGTCACGTCTGCAGGCGAGTTTCCTCCCGATCCTCTTGCTAAAGATTTCCCTGAGCCTTGCCCCGATCCTCGGGGGGCTAGCCGTTTGTACGCCCGCGGCAGTGGCGCAAGTCTCCAACATTGAGAAAACAGACGGAATGATTTCCGGGACGGTGCTTTCCAAATTGGATGAGCGGCCCGTGGAGCAGGCGGCGGTCAGCGTGAAATCGCATAGCCTTGGAGTGTTCCGCAGCATACTGACGGATTATGACGGGCGATTCGAGGTGCGTGGCCTACCTCCGGGCACGTACGAGGTGGTGGTCGAGCAACCGGGTTACGAATCGTTACAGACGAAAGCACAGTTTGAGGGCTCACCGGTCAAGCTGGTGCTGCACTTGATGGCCTCCAAGATCTCTCAACCCTTCCGGAGCAGCTACACCGTTTCCGTCCAGGAATTGAAGATTCCGGATAAGGCGCGGAATGAATACCAGAAGGGACTGGAGTGCATGGGGAAGAACGATGAGGTGGGGAGCCTAAATCACTTTACGAAGGCGACCCAAGCGTTCCCCAAGTACTTCGAGGCGTTTTATCACATGGGAGCGGCGGAAACGAGACTGGGGCGGCTGGAGGAAGCCAGGCAAGCCTTTCAAACGGCGATTGATTTAAGCGGCGGGAAGTATGCTTGGGCGGAGTTCGGGTTCGGATATGTCCTTTATTTGGAGGGGAAAACCGAGGAAGCGGAGGCGGTCCTCCGGCGGGGATTGGAAGTGGATGGTAATTCACCCGATGGATACACCATTCTGGGAATGACATTGTTGCGGCTCAATCGTCTGGAGGAGGCGGAGAAATGCGCCCGGCAGGCGATCCTCCACAAACCCGGCTTTTCGCAGGCATATCTTGTGCTGGCGGATGTGTATGCGCACCGGCGCGAGTATCGAGTGCAACTGCAGAATCTGGACGCGTATTTGCAGCTCGAGCCGAACGGTCCTGCGAGCGATCTTGTGCACCAGGCGCGCGAGGTCGCATTGAAAATGTTAGGCGAGCCTAAGCCGCAAGAGTGATCCTGAACCGATCGCGCGAAGCAAGGCGCACTTCTACTCATACTTACAACTCAAAAAAAGACCGGGGAGTCATCCGCCGAATGATGGGGAGAGTCCCGCGCACCGGTTCGCCCGGAGCCGAGAAGCGGAGGGACGGGAGTGTAAGCGATCAGTGTGAACCTGGAGGGATGTATAGCGGGGCGGGCATGAAGCAGAGGAGAAAGACGAGAAGGGCGATAAAGGCTCCCCAGCGGCGAGGCGGGTCGAGCGGGGCGGGATCATAGATGGGCGCGACGCGGAGGAAACGCATGCCGAGGAGCAGAGCGCCCCAGATGTACCAACCTTCCCAGAAACGGAGCATGCCGAGGGCGATGAGAGCGACGGGGAGAAGAATGGACGAGTAGCGGTGAAGGTGAGCGCTGACGGAACGAAGGATGTGACCGCCATCGAGTTGGGCGGCTGGCAGGAGATTGAGCGAAGTGGCAAAAAGGCCGACCCATGCGGCGCGGCCGACAGGATGAAGCAGTAGAGAGCCGGGAGCGACGCCGGGATGGAACCAAGCGGCGATAAGGCGTAACAAGAGGGGCGTGCCGAAGGCGAGGTCGACGTTTTGCAGGTCGGTTAGGCCGGGAACAATTTTTGCGTGTAAGACGCCGTAGACCAAGGCGGGGACGGCGAGAACGAAGCCGACCAGAGGGCCGGAGGCGCCGACGTCGAAGAGTGCTCGGGTGGTGCGGATTGGGGAACGAATGAGGATGAACGCGCCAAAAGTGCCGATGAGCGATGGGAAGGGAATGAAGAATGGATAGCTGGAGCGAATGTGATGGTGGCGGCAGGCGAAGAAATGGCCGAGTTCGTGGGCCAGTAAGATAGTGAGCAGCGTGAGGGCGAAGGGGAGGCCGGCAGCCAGGCCAGCGGGATGCTGGTAGAAGAGTTTGAAGGCGCGGACGAATTCGTCGAAGGAAACGGCTTCGTTTTGGTCATAGGCCACGGCGAATTGCGTGCCGGCTACGAGGCAGGTGCAGAGTGTGAGGAGAAAGAGAACGACTGCGAGGAGCAAGGTTTTGGGAGAAG
This sequence comes from Acidobacteriota bacterium, assembly GCA_013289835.1. Classification (GTDB taxonomy): domain Bacteria; phylum Acidobacteriota; class Terriglobia; order Acidiferrales; family UBA7541; genus Acidiferrum. The sequence continues at coordinate 60,749 of JABCZG010000021.1, forward strand.
GGCGATGGGGGACTTGGGCATATTGGAATTCACCGGGAGGGATGGCGCGCCAATCGAAGTTGAGCGGAATGGAGGGCGGCGGATTTTCTGGGAGCGGGGTGGTCACGAGATGTTTGGAGCCTAAAAGTTGGTCGGCACTTACAAGTACAACACAGATTGGAATGATCGCGCTAGCGCAGGGAGAACTTGAGAGGGAGTTAGCTTAATTTTCTGAGAGCCGCAGAGAAAAAAGCCCGACTACTTGGTGCTCTCCATGCCCTGGAGTTCTTTGCCGGGCTTGAAGCGGACGGCCTTGCCGGGAGGGATGTTGACTTCCTCGCCAGTGCGGGGATTGCGCCCGATGCCGGTTTTGCGGGGCTTGACGCTGAAGACGCCGAAACGGCGGAGTTCGATGCGCTGCCCTCGGCCAAGGGCCTGCTTCAAGGATTCGAAAACGGTCTCGACGGCTTGTTCGGCCTTGGTGCGGCTGATGCTTGTCTGGGCGACGACAGCGTTCACGATGTCCAGCTTGATCACGCAAACCTCCAGCGGTTCCGAGGCAGATGCTAGAGGGTGCGGAGCGGGTTGTCAAGACGTGAGGGGTAATCTACACTGAACATCTTTCGAACGCGCGCAACGAAAAAATTTTTGCGTTTGCATCGCACTTCAGAAAAAAAGTCAGGGACAGGGGAGGAATGGATGGCCGTAAAGCCAGACCGCTGGATCCGGCGCATGTCGCTGGAGCACAAGATGATCGAGCCGTTCACGGACCGGCAGGTGCGAGAGGGAGTGATCAGTTACGGAGTGTCGTCGTACGGATACGACATCCGAGTGGCGGACGAGTTCCGGATTTTTACGAATGTGAATTCGACGATCGTGGATCCGAAGCATTTCGATGCGCGATCGCTCGTGGACATCAAGAGCGAGGTGTGCCTGATTCCGCCGAATTCGTTTGCGCTGGCGCGGTCGGTGGAATATTTCCGGATTCCGAGGAACGTGCTGACGATTTGCGTGGGGAAGTCCACGTACGCGCGGTGCGGGATCATCGTGAACGTGACACCGTTCGAACCGGAGTGGGAAGGCTTCGTGACGCTGGAGATAAGCAACACGACGCCGTTGCCGGCGAAGATTTATGCGAATGAGGGGCTTTGCCAGGTGATTTTTTTCGAGTCGGATGAGGAATGCGAAGTGAGTTACAAGGATAAGAAGGGGAAGTATCAGTCGCAGAGCGGGATTGTGTTGCCGCGGCTGTAAGCAGCGAGCTTGCCAATTCGAACGCATCCGCAGCAAAAGGCGAGGCGGGACGGGACTGAGTCCCCCCTCGCTTTTTCGTTTGTTTGATCAAGAGAGGGTGACGGTGACGAGGGGGAAGCCGCGTTTGCGCCAGGCGTCAAGGCCGCCCTGCAAGGGGCGGATGCGCTTGATGCCGTTTTTTCTGAGGAGCAGCGCCACACGGGCGCTGGTGGCTTCGTTTGGTCAAGTACAGTAGAGAATGACCTCGCGATCGCGCGGGAGGCTGTCGTTTTTTTCTTCGAGCTCTTTGGCGTCCATGCGGAAGGCGCCGGGGATGGTTTCGGGATCAGCTTCAAAATCCATGGAATGACGCAAGTCCACGATGACGAGATCCTCGCCGGCGTCGATTTTTAATTTTAGTTCGTCCACGGTGATGCGGGCGATGCGGAGCTCGCGGAGAAAACGCTGGCGGGCGAAGTATTTGTAGGCGATGTAGGCGGCAAAAACGCCGATGAGCAGTACCAGCAGGCGACTGCCTAGGGCGGCGAGATGCTCGGCCACGAGCTCGATTTGGCCGCTGAAAATGTAGCCGATGCCGAGAAACGTGCCGGCCCAGAGGAGCGAGCCGAGGGCGTCGAAGAGAAGAAAGCGGCGAGCGCGCATGTGAAAAATTCCAGCGAGCGGGGGGGCGACGGTGCCGAGGCCAGGGAGAAACTTGGCGAAGAGGAGGGAGCGCGCGCCTTGCTTGGAGAAAACGCCTTCGGTGCGGCGAACGCAGGAATCGGGCTCGATCGAAATCTTGCAAATGAGCTGAAGAACCCGGATGCCTTTGCGCAGGCCTAACTGGTACCAGATGGAGTCCGCGACCACACAGGCCAGCATGGCGAAAAAGAGCGAACGAAAAAAACTCATCTGTCCTGTGCCGGAGAGCGCGCCCGCGGCCAGGAGAAGCGGCATGGAAGGCAGAGGAAGGCCGACTTGCTCGGCAAAAACCCAGCCCAGCACGACCATGTAGCCATGGTGAAGAAGGAATTCGAGTGTGCGGTGCATGCGTGGCCGGGGTTGCGGTCTCCAGTTATTTTGCTACGAAAGAAGCAGTATGCCCCCAGTGGCCCGACATGACAAATTCGCTGAGCGGCTTGCGTGTCCTCGGAGCCAGCTCGCGATCCTTCAAAGGCTGAGGCAGGGAATTGGGATCGCCGGGGTAGCCGATGGCGATGGCGGCGATGGCTTCCCAGTTTGAGGGAATTGCGAAAACTTCGCGCGCTCTTGCGGGATCGAAGCCAGCCATTTGATGAACGGACAGCCCGCGCGCGGTGGCTTCCACGGACAACAGAGCGGTGGCGGCGCCGGTGTCGTATTGCGCGTTGCGGTTAGGGGCATTGTTTTTGGCGAAGGTGAGCTCGGCGACGGCGAGAGCGAGGACGAGGGCGTTTCTTGCCCACCCCGCGTTAAACTCGACGAGCACACTCAACATTCTTGCGAAATTCTCATGGTCGTCGCGCGTGGCTACGATGTAGGCCCAGGGCTGCTCGTTGCTGCTGGAGGGCGCCCAGCGCGCGGCTTCAAAGAGACTGCGAAGAACGTCCGGGGGGACGGGCTTGTCGGAGAACGCGCGGGGGCTCCAGCGATCTAGGATCAACTGATGAACGGGAAAATCGCTTGGTGCCGGCTTGTGCATGAGTTCGAGCCTCTCTTTTGAATACGACTTTTAGATGATCCGGGCGGAGCGTGCGATTCATCGCGGACGGCGCCCTCCCGCCGAAGTGCTGCGAGTGTCACGAGGTCAGTTACCGGATTTTGGCGGCGCCTGCTTGACCATTTCCACGTCGATGGTGATGGGCACATCGTCGCCAACCACGACTCCGCCGTTGTCCATGGTGGCGTTCCATTTCACGCCGAAGTCCTGGCGGTTGATCTTGGTTGTGGCATTGACGGCGGCGCGCTGGTGGCCCCAGGGATCTTTTACGGGAGCGGTGGGGCCGTCCACGTCGAGAACGACTTCCTTGGTGGTGCCACGGATTGTGAGGTCACCGGTAACTTTGAGTTTTCCGGGAGCGACTTGCTCGACTTTTCTGGATTTGAAGGTCATCGAAGGGTAGTGGGCGACGTCGAAGAATTTGTCGCTGCGGAGATCATTGTCGCGGTTCGGTTCGCGAGTATCCACGGTGGAAACGTCAATGGTGACGTCCACAGTGGACTTGGTGACGTCGTTTTCGTCGAAAAGGAGCGTGCCGGTGACTTTGCTGAACGCTCCACGAACGGTGGCGATGGCCAGGTGACGGACGGAGAACTGCGCGGAGGAATGTTGCGGATCGATTTGCCAAGTTGAGGTGCCGGCAGTAGCGGGGAGGGAAAGAACGGCTGCGACTGCGGCGGCTACTGCGATGCGAGATAGATGGTGGCCCATGGTGCTTCTCCTCTTTCTTTATTGGTTTTTGTTAGCGATTCGAAACGTGTCCCAAACTTGTGTTACTCCTGTTTTTCTGGGCGGAGTTCCTCGAGGAGCCCGGCGAGAATTTTGAGGCGCGCGGCGGGCATATGACGGAACTGGCGCTTGTGAAGCTCGCGGACGGGCTGGTCGAGCGTTTTTAGAAGATCGAGGCCCTGCGAGGTGACGCGGGTCTTAATGACGCGGCGGTCGTCGGTCTGGCGCTCGCGGGAAATGAGCCCGCGCTTTTCCATGCGGTCGAGCAGACGGGTCATATCCGGGTCGTGAGAAATCATGCGGTCGCCAATGTTGCTACAAGCCAGACCGCAGGGCGCAGCGCCACGAAGAATGCGCAGGACATTATATTGAGCGCCGGTGAGGCCGGCGGATTTCACGAGCTGCTCGGCGTCTTGACCCAGGGAATCGGCGGTTTTCAAGAGAGCGACGAAGAGGCGGGCTTCGAGAGGGGCGGCACTGAGTTTGGACCGGGAATTCATAGAACCAGCTTAGTCGTTATAACGACTATTGTCAAGAGGGAATATGGGAACTCCAAAGCCGAGGGTTCAGGGTTTGCGCAATGGGCGGAGATGAATTTCGCTGAGGAAACTTTGCGGGCGCTGGGTGACGATGGATTCCACGGCGTGGGCGACGTCTTCCGCGATGAGGGCTTTTGAAGGGTCCTTGGGGCCGCGGGTGGAGAATTCGGTGGCAACGCTGCCGGGGCAGATGACGCTTACGCGGATGCCGTGTTCACGGAGATCCTCGGCCATACAGCCAGAGAGGCCCATCACGCCCCATTTGGAGGCGCAGTAGATGCCGCCGTTTGCGAAAGCGTTTTTTCCGGCGAGGGAGCTGATATTGATGATGTCGCCGGCGCCGCGGCGGATCATGGAAGGGACGACGGCGCGGGAGACGAGGAAGACGCTCTTCAGATTGGTATCGAGTACGCGATCCCAGTCGGCTTCGGTTTTTTCGTGCGCGGGACCGAAGAGGCCGATGCCTGCATTATTGACAAGGATGGTGATGGCGCCGAGGTCGGCTTCTGTCTTGGCGACGAGATTTGTGACTTCCGAAGCTTGGGTAACGTCGGCAAGTTGTGAAAAGACTTGTGTTCCCGATTTCTCGAGAAGCGCGGCGGACTCCGCAAGGGCCGCCCTATCGCGGCCACAAATGGCGACGGAAGCGCCGAGCCCGGCAAGGCGCTGAGCGATGGCGCGGCCGATGCCGCGGCTCCCTCCGGTGACCAGCGCCACGGCTCCGGAGAGCGGCTTCTGCCCGGGATTTTTATCATTTGTTCTGCTTATTGAACCCATGAGAATTCTTCCTCGTACGGGCCACTGTTTTTATGCGACACTCATCCTATCACCAGCGTTTTCTGCATTGCTTGGGATCCCAGAAGGCCAAGCCGGAAAACAGAAGAGAAACCGCCCGCGGCATGAAGAAATATCCTCAGATCATGAAGTCCATGCATGATAACGGCTTGCAGATGCGGTGCGGCATTTCCTATAATCCCAAGGTTTTCCGAAACAAAGCGATTCCCGGTGAAAGCGTTCCGGGGTGTACCGGAAGCACAAAACTCAGACGCGCGGATTGAGCGAGGAGAAATGGGAATGAATGAAACACGAAGGGTGACGGGACTCGCGATGGCAGCGGCGCTTGGCCTGCTGATCGGCGGCGCGCTGATCTCGCACGCACAGGCGCCAGCGGCTGGGGCGAGCCAGGATGCGAGCGCGCCAAAGTACACGATGGCGGAGTACAACGCCTATCAGGCGTGCGCCGCGGAGAAGGTTCCCGCCACACTGATCAAGTGCCTGGACGATTTTGTTTCGAAGTATCCGAATTCCACGCTACTCAATTACGTGTATCAGCTTTACTCGCAAGGCTACGGCGCGCAGAAGAACTATCTGAAAGTCATCGAATACTCTGACAAGCTCGCCGCCATGGGCGACAAAGTCGATGCTGGCACGCGATTCACTGCGTATTACACGCACGTCGCTGCGTACAGCGGGCTACTAACCGATCAGCCCAAGACCGCCGGGGCAGACCCTGCGCTAGCGAAGGGCGCCGAGGATGCGGCGGCCGCGGCTTTGAAAGTGCTGCCCGATGTAAAGAAACCAGACACGACGGCGGACGACGCTTGGGCAAAGCAAATCATACAATTCAAGGTCTTCCTTGAGGGTGTTGCTGCCCAGGCTGCGACGGTTGCCAAGGATTGCGCGAACGCCATAGCGGACTACAAGGCAGTGCTAGCAATAAACCCCGATGATGCGATTTCGAATTACCGGCTGGGCTTGGCCTACATGTGCGTGAATCCGCCGCAGCAGATGGACGCGTTCTGGTCCATCGCGCGAGCGGTGACGGCGAAGAGCGCGACCCAGGCGCAGTCGGCGAAAGTGAAGGATTATTTGCGGAAGCTGATCGCCAACTATCAGGGTGGTTCGGTCTGCGACAGCCTGACGGATGCGGAACTGAACGAGCTGCTGCAGCTCGCGGGAAGTTCGCCGGACCGGCCGGGGAGCTACACGCTGGCCAGCGCCGCGGACCTGACGGCGGCGCAGAAAGACATGACGATTGCTTCGGTGATCGCGGACCTCAAGGCCGGCGGGGACAAAGGTAAACTGACGTGGCTGGCGTCTTGCGGCCTGGAGTTTCCGGAAGTGCCTGGGAAGGTGATTGAGGTGGTGCCTGGCGCAGCACCGACGGATCCGATCGTGCTGAAGATCGCTTTCGTTACGAGCGATGCGGAGTTTGACGCGGCCACCACGGCCAACATGGACGTGAAGGTCGTTGGGCAGCCGGAAGCGGCACGCGTTGAGAAAGATAGCGCGGTGCATTTTACGGGGACGTTGACGGCCTTCGATCCTGATCCCGCGTTTTTCCTGCATTGGGATAAGGCCAAAGTGAAGGAAGAGGACATTCCGAAGGAAAAGGCCGCGCCAAAGAAGCCCGTGCGGAAGAAGCCGAGCGGAAAGTAGATCCTGTTCGGGTTTCTCACTTTTTCGCTTTAAGCAAAACAGCTTCCGCCGTCGCCGGGAGCTGTTTTGCTTTATAAGAGGGATTTGGACGATGATTAGCGTGCGTGGCGGCGATGGCCGTTCGAATCGAGCTTGTACTCACCGATTTTGCGGCTCAGGGTGTTGCGGTGGATGCCAAGAACTTCGGCGGCGCGGGACTGGTTGCCGTTGGAACGGTCCAGGACGCGCTTGATGAAACGCTTTTCGAATTCGCCGACGGCCTCATCAAAAAGAATTCCGCGTTCCACCATTTGATTGACGAGCCCTTCCAGTTGATCTTTCACGATCGCACGCTCCGCAATGAACTTCCTTCTTGATGGGCCGGCTTGCTAGTCCAGTTCGCGGCCAGTGAGGAGGCGGTAGGCCTCCCGGTATTTGGCGCGAGTGGAGGCGACAACCTCGGGAGGAAGTTCCGGGCCAGGCGGGGTTTTCGGCCACCGGATTCGTTCGAGGTAGTCGCGCACAAATTGTTTGTCAAAAGAGGGCTGGGGGCCGCCGGGATTGTACTGCGATGCGGGCCAAAAGCGAGAGGAATCTGGGGTGAGGGCTTCGTCGATCCAGAGGAGGTCGTTGTGGAGGAGGCCGAATTCGAATTTGGTGTCAGCGAGGATGACGCCGCGGGGCTCGGCGTAGGCAGCGGCGCGACGGTAGATTTCCAAGCTGACGGCACGGACTTTTTCGGCGAGGTCATTGCCGATTAACGCGGCGGCTTGTTCGAAGGAAATGTTTTCGTCGTGGCCCGTGGATGCTTTTGTTGCGGGCGTGAAGATTGGTTCGGGCAGGCGGTCGGATTCGCGCAGGCCGGCGGGCAGGGTGATTCCGCAGATTTTTCCGGTGGCTTGATAGTCTTTCCAGCCGGAGCCGGAGACGTAGCCGCGGACTACGCACTCGATGGGAAGAGGCCGGGTTTTGCGGACGATCATGGAGCGGCCGACGAGATCGTCCAGGTGCAAATTGAATGGCGACGGAAAATTGGTGGAGCTGAGGACGTGGTTGGGGATGACGTCGTTTAATAAATTGAACCAGAAGAGAGAGAGCTGGGTGAGGACGCGGCCCTTGTCGGGAATGGGCGTGGGAAGAATTACGTCGAAGGCGGAGAGGCGGTCGGTGGCGACGATGAGAAGCTGGTCGCCGAGATCGTAGATGTCGCGGACCTTTCCCCGCGCGGCGGGCGAGAGGCCGGCAAACTGTGTTTCACGAAGAACGCGCATGGCGGGTGTGGCAGACACCGAAAACATTCCCCCGACTAAGTGAGAAGCATTCTAGCGCAGGGGAAGGGGAAGTCAAAGGAGCGAGCGGTGGATTTTTCTGGAAAACTTTTTTGGAGTGTTCGCAGGGATTTGTTTTTCAGCGGCACTCCAAGGCTTCGGTCATGAAGATTTGCTCCCAGTGCGCGCCGTCGCGGGATTTTTGGTAGACGGCGTAGCGATGGTTGGGTGTGGAGGCGAGCCTCAGTACGACTTCATCGTGTCCGTCTCCGAAAAGATCCGCGTGGTCCACGAACTCGGCGGCTTCATCCTCGTCCATCGTTTCGGAGAGCCGGATCCATATGAAATCCGCTTGGAGTCCCTGCGATCCTTGCTCCGCGATGAAGAAGAGGTTGTGCTGGAGGTCTCCTTCGCTACCGGAATCCAGGGTGAACGCGCCAATCCAAGAGGAAAGGGGCGAGGGTTCAAGCACCGTCCGAGTCAGAAAGTCCACGTGCACTTTGGACGTGACGCTGCTGGGGATTCCGTGCTGGCGAAAAATCTCTTTTGCCAACGCCACCGCTTCGGTTCGCTCTTCGTGCGTTGCCGCTTGGCGGGATTCCACTCGAAAGGCTGCTGGTGGTTGGTTTGTCGCCAGCGCGCGCAAGCGTCCTTGGATTTTCAACTCTCCATCATAGGAGGCTTGCGCTGCAGCCAGATTCTGCAGCTTGTCACCCAGCCGGACTTGGCCGGCCTCGGCGCCGCCATACAACACGGTGTAGATTCGCCCTGGCTCAAGGTAGCTCGAAGCGGGTTGCTGCTCTTGTGAATTCGCAGAACTATCGTCCGTGCACGCGGAGGGAAACGGAGTAAGTTTGCCGTCCGTCACGACCGCAAATGGTTCGGCGCGTAAGCGTCCGCGAGGGCGTTCCTCCACGGCAAACCACACTCGTTCGCTGGGAGGATTTTCGATTTGATTTTTTGAGGAAGTAGAGAAAACAAACACAAACAAGAGTGCGGCGGATATCCGCGCGACTGCGCGTTGCATGACTGGGCTCGATTCTCCGCCGCGAGAACTGATTGTACATCAAAGGACAGACGAGTCTCGAAGTTCGGGCTGATCCGCGACTAACGAGTCATGCGGCGGAGGCGGCTGCGGCTTGTTGTTTGGGCGCGGGCGCTTCGGAGCCTTCCCAGCGGACGCTGACGAGTTTGGAGACGCCGGGTTCCTGCATGGTTACGCCGTAGAGGACGCTGCCCATTTCCATGGTTTTGCGGTTGTGGGTGACGATGATGAATTGCGTTTGGCCGCTCATGTCGCCGATGAGACGGGTGAAGCGGCCGACGTTGGCTTCGTCGAGCGGAGCGTCCACTTCGTCGAGGATGCAGAAGGGGCTCGGCTGGTAGCGGAAGATGGCGATGAGCAGCGCGAGGGCGGTCATGGCTTTTTCGCCGCCGGAGAGGAGCAGGACGTTTTGCAAGCGCTTGCCGGGAGGTGAGGCGACGATGTCGATGCCGGCGTCGCCGGAGCTGTCCGGTTCGGTGAGGCGCATTTCCGCCATGCCGCCGCCAAAAATGGTGTGGAAGGCTTCGGAGAAATTTTTGTTGATGGAGTGGAAGGCCAGTTCGAATTTTTCCTTGGTGGCGAGGTCGAGCTCAGCGATGGCTTGCTGAGTGTCGGCGATGGATTGCAGCAAATCGTCGCGCTCGCGCGTGAGGAAGGTGAAGCGCTGCTCGCACTCGTTGAATTCCTCGAGGGCCATCATGTTGACGGGGCCCATGGCTTCGATGCGCTGCTTCATTTCGCGATAGTTAGTTTCGGCGACGGCCAGTTCCTCACCGGTCATGAAGGCGGCTTCGGTGGCGATGAGGTCTTCGGGCTGCGCGTTGACTTCGCTCATGCAGGTCTCGCGGAGGTGCTGGCGGTCGGAGTCGTTTTTGGCGCGATCGACTTCGGCGCGGCTGCGCTGCTCGCGAAGATCCTGGAGCGACTGGCGGCCCATGCGCAGGTGGTCTTCCATTTGGGTGACGCGGGTGCGAGCGGCTTCCCATTCCTGTTCGAGTTCGCGCTGGCGGACTTCGAGGCGGAGCTTTTCGCCGCGCAGGCCTTCGAGCTGCAGAGCTAACTCTTCGCTTTGCTTGGCTAGGGCATCTTTTTCGTCGGTGATGGAAGTGGCTTGCTGCTGGAGAGCGGTTTCGCGGCGTTCGAGCTCGGCGCGCTCTTCTGTGAGGCGCGTGGCAAGGGCTTCGGCGGCGGTAAGGCGTTCGGTCATGGCGGCATGTTCGGCGCGGGCGCGGGCAAGGTCGTTCTGCTCGGACTGGACGGAACCGCGGAGGAGGACGAGTTCTTCGGCGAGGCGCGCGCTTTCAGATTCGGCTTCGGCGCGGCTGAGGGCGGCGGCGGCGTGCTGGTTCTTGGCGCGTTCGGCTCGCTGGCGGGCATTTTCAACGTCGAGGCGGATGCGGGCGAGTTCGTTCTGGCAGACGGTCAATTCGAGACCCAGGCGGGCGAGTTCGCTCTGCATCTGGCTGTGACGGTGCGTGGCGGAAATGGTTTCGCGTTCGGCTTCGCGCTGCTGGGTATCAATTTCTTCGAGGGACTGTTCGGCGGAGCGCAATTCGGCGGCTACGGCTTCGAGAGTGGCTTGCTTCTCGCTCATGTCGTGCTCGAGCTGCATCACTTCGGCGTCGAGGGCGCGCAATTCGCGCTTCATGCCGAGCGGACCGACTTCGTCGGGGCGTCCGCCGGTGACCATGCGGCCTTGATAGCAGGTGCCATCGGGCGCGACAAAGGCGTACTGCGCGTTTTCGCGGGCTAGTTTTTCGGCGGCGGCGGTGCCGTCGGTCAAATAGGCGGAGCGCAGGCGCGGGAGGAATTGTTTGGCGGCAGCGCCGAGGGGATCGCGAAATTCCACGAGTTTGTCGAGCCGCGAAATCACGCCGTCTTCGAGGCGGAAATTGACGATGGGCTCGTAGTCGGAGGAGAGGCGTAAATTGCGGAGCGAGTCGACAAAGAAAGTGGCGCGGCCGCCGACTTCATCGCGCAGCATGGAGACGCCGGCGCGGGCGTGATCGTAGGTTTCGACGACGACGTATTCGAGTTCGTCGCGCAGGAACTGCTCGATGGCGGCTTCGTGCTGCTCTTCGACTTCGGCGTAGTCGGCGAGGACGCCGACAGCGCGGAAGCCCTGGCCGCCGCCGCGCTCATTGGCGGCAAAAAGCTTCTGAACGGCGTCCGTGGTGTAGGAGCGATCATTCAGGATTTGCGTGAGCGTGGAATGGCGCGCGCGAAGGCCAGAGAGGGAATCGCGAAACGCGTCCGCCTGTTTGGTCATGGCATCGCGCTGCTCGCGGAAGCCGGCGATTTTTGTTTGTAGCTCGGTGGCGGATTGCTTTAGCGAATTCAGCTTCGTGGAAGCGGATTCGAAATCATAGGCGGCGCGTTCGGCATCATCGCGGGCGCGCATGGAGGTTTCGAGGACATCGTGCTCGGTGGCTTCGAGCTTGCGGAGCGCTTCGGCCTGGTGAACTAGAGCTTCTTCGGCTTGCTTTTGCTCGCCGTGCAGACGGAGGAGGCTTTCGCCGGCCTCGGAGGCGGAGCGGCGAAGCGCTTCGATGCGAGATTCGGATTCGGTGATTTGCGTGGCGCGGGATTCGGAGCGCTTTGCTAGATCTTCGACGCGCGCGGACAAAATGCCGGACTCTTCGCGCAGCAGCGTAACGGCTTGGACTTGCGAAGCGCTGCGGGCTTCCCACTCGGCGGCATGCGCGGTGGCTTGCGCCAGTTCCGTGTGGAGCTGCGTTTGGCGTCCGGCGAGTTCTTCGGCGCGCTGGCGATTGAAGGCGATGCGGTTTTCGCTGCGGTCCACTTCAAGCGCGGTGAGATTCAGGACGTTCTGGTTCTGGCGAATCTCGGAGTCTAGCCCGTAAATGCGCTGGTTCAGTTGATCCTGCTCGCCTTCTTGCTGCTGGATGGCGGTGGCGCGCTGTAATTCGGACGCGGTGAGTTCTTCGAGTTGTCGCGCGACGCGCTCGGCTTCGGCATCCAGTTCGCGGGCTTTACCGGCCAGCATTTGGCGGACGATGCCGCGCATCTGGTCGCGAATTTCGCAGTAGCGGCGGGCTTTGGCGGCCTGGCGCTTCAGAGAGCCGAGTTGTTTTTCGACTTCGATGACGATGTCGTTGACGCGCGAAAGATTGACCTTGGAGGATTCGAGCTTGGCTTCGGCGAGGCGCTTCTTGGTTTTGAACTTTGTTACGCCGGCGGCTTCTTCGATGATGGCGCGCCGCTCCATGGGCTTGGTGGAAAGGATCAGGCCGATGCGGCCTTGCTCGATGATGGCGTAGGAATCCGGGCCGAGGCCGACGCCCATGAACATTTCCTGGATGTCGCGGAGGCGTCCGACGCGGCCGTTGATCAGGTATTCGCTTTGGCCGGAGCGATAGAGGCGGCGGCTGACGACGACTTCGCCGGGCTTGGTGGCCAGGACGGGCCTGTCTGCGGACTTTTTCTTGCGCTTGAACTTCCCGCCCATTTCTGTCAGGGGTTCAGCCGAGCCTTCGGCAGAAGCTTCTTGCGATTCAGGGGCCTGCGCGGGGTCGAGCGAGAGAATCTCGGTGGTATCGGTGGGTTCTGTTATCTCTGTGCCGGATGGGATTCCATCTGCGGCAGCATTTTCCAACACAAAGCGAGCGGCTTCGGCGAGCTCGGGGTCTTCCATGGTGATGGTGACTTCGGCGAGGCCGAGCGGGGGGCGCTTGGTGGTGCCGTTGAAGATGCAATCGGCCATGCGCTCGGCGCGGAGAGACTTGTGGCTCTGTTCGCCCAGGACCCAGGAGATGGCGTCCACGACGTTGGATTTGCCGCAACCGTTGGGCCCGACGATGCAGGTGGTGCCGGAGCCGCTGAACGTGACGACGGTGCGCTCGCAAAATGACTTGAAGCCAACGATTTCCACTTTTCGGAGCTTAAGCAAGATGTCCCCTTTGTGTCGTCCCACGCGCCGAATCCAAGCCAAGCAAACGAGCCGGGGGCAAAAGGCGCGAAGAGAGACGACGTTGCATTCCTCGAGGGGAGGGGCTTTCGAGCGACAAAGCGACAGTGTTCCGGTCGCCTGTCATGCCGACCCCGAGCTGAACGGGGTCGTTCGCAAAAACGTTTGGCAGGTTCTCAGTCAGAGGCCCAGCCGCCTGGCGCAAGGATGGCGGTACGGGGAAAAACTGTAACACGATGTGGAAGTGGTGTAAAGCGTTGCGCTACAAGTTGTATCTGTTTTGGCAGGGCCACAAGCGTGAAAAACTGGAAGTATCTATAGTCTAGATACTACAGGCGTCTAACTCCTTCGGGAACACGTCCGTCCAGAAAAGCTTGCTTGTGCTTTGGATTTCCCAAATCCATCTCGAAAGCAATCCATTTACCCTGGGCATCAAGCACTGCCATTTCCCACGGACCGTCATGGTCGCTACTGAATCGCCACAGAATCTGATGACCATGTTCGTTTGAAAAACCCTCGAGATCGGCCTGGAGAACGCCGCCCATCTTCTGCCTAATCGATCTTTGCAGCGAACTGACTCCATCCCAACCGTTCTTGATATCGGTCCCGCTCAGCAACTGAAATGCAAAGATCGTTTTCACCCGCGGTAAGAATTGACCCAACCAGTTCGCTGCGGATTCGGGCTTCTCACTCTTTACGTCCTCGATGAACTCATTCAACTCCTCTTCTCCGAGCTCTCCGGGAAGTACTGGATTCCTTTCAATGAGCGCGATCTCTTCTCCGGTTTTGTGGCGAAGAATTAACTGCGACCACTCCGTTTCTTCTCCTGTCTCGAGCTGTAGTTTTTGCCCCTCTGGCAAGCTACTCCTTAGCTCCGCCAAAGAGGGGGTGGCCGTTTTCAAAGCTAAAACCCTGACGTAATAACTCATGTGGACTCCAATTTACCTCTTGGTGGCTGCGTATCCTACCATTCCTTCGGCGGGAATCAGTGTCTTCCGCGAATCAAGCACTAAAATGCACAGAAGGTGTGATATAACAGTTATACCATCGTGCGGTTTCACTTCGATGAGCGGAAGAGCAAGAGCCTGCGGCGGAATCCGAGACGCGGAATCGGTTTCGAGGAGGTACAGGAGGTTTTCTACCATCCCTATTATGCCGACCAGCGTTCCGATCTTCCTGCTCAGCATCGCGCGATTGGCTGGGTGGGTGATCGGCTTTATTCAGTGATCTATGAGATTCGCGAAGACGAGGAAGGGGAGTGCTACCATCTGGTGACCCTATGGAAAGCGACCCGGGAAGAACGAAAACTTTATGAAGAACACGTCGCGTAAGAAGAGGCCCGCGTCGGCCGAGAGCATTGCGCGAATGGCGGACCGCGGTAAGGATGTCTCGCGGTTTTTCACCAATTCCGGCCAGATGAGGAAGCCCATCCAGCGCGTGAATGTAGACTTCACGGCTTCGATGCTGGAAGAATTGGAGAATGCCGCGAAAGAACTGAACGTGAGCCGCCAGGCGGTCATCAAGACCCTGATTCGACAAGGATTGGATCAGCGCCACATCGCAAGGACCTCCCGCAGAAGAACTCACCGGTCCTGACACTGAACTAACTCTGCCCGCGCTTCGAACCATAACTGCGGGGAGTAACCGTCATCTAGGACTAAACGAGTCGCATTGCCGCAAAATTCGTGGCACATGCGCGATGCTTGGAGATTGCTACGGTTCGGAGGGCTCGGCTACAATCTAGCGTTTCTTTGCGTGGGAAGAGAGATCGTCTTCTAGGGCATATGGCCGAAATCCAGCTGCATAATACGCTGACCGGAAAAGTCGAACCGTTTGTTCCGCAAAAGGCGGGCGAAGTGCGGATGTACACGTGCGGGCCGACGGTGTACGACTACGCGCACATCGGCAATTACCGGACGTTTGTGTTTCAGGACATTCTGAGACGCTTCCTGAAGCTGCGCGGCTATCGGCTGCTTCACGTAATGAACCTGACGGATGTGGACGACCGCATCATCGCCAACGCGGCCGCGGCTGGGAAGAGCATTCGCGACTACACGGAGAAGTTTGTGCAGGCCTTTTTCGAGGATTGCAAAACACTGAGCATCGAATCGCCGGAACATTGGATCCGGGCCACCGATCATATCGAAGACATGGTGAAGCTGATCGAGCGGCTCCAGAAGAAAACGTTCACGTATCCGAGCGAAGGCTCGATTTATTACCGCATCGCGAAATTTCCGAACTACGGGAAGCTTTCGAAGATCGATCTGACGGGAATCCAAGCCGGCGCGCGCGTGGACAACGACCGCTACGAAAAGGAAAGTGCGCGGGACTTTGCGCTGTGGAAGGCGCCGAAACCGGGGGAGCATTTCTGGGAGACGGAGATCGGGCCCGGGCGTCCAGGCTGGCACATTGAATGCTCGGCGATGGCGATGAAATATCTCGGCGAGACGCTGGACATTCACACTGGCGGGATTGACCTGGCGTTTCCTCATCATGAAAACGAAATCGCGCAGAGTGAGGCGGCGACGGGGAAGCCGTTTGTGCGCTACTGGCTGCACGCGGAGCACTTGTTGGTGGAAGGCGAGAAGATGTCCAAGTCGCTAGGGAATTTTTTCACGCTGCGCGACTTGTTTGGAAAGGGCTATAAGCCTTCGGCGCTGCGATTCGCCTTGGCGAGCGTTCCTTATAGAAAGCAGCTCAATTTCACGTTTGATGGATTGCAGCAGGCGACGAGTTCGGTGGAGCGTTTGCGGAATTTCGCGGACCGGCTGAAGCAAGGCAAATTTCCCGCGGGCACGCAGAAAGGCATGGCCGAAAGGATTGTCAAAGCCGCGGAAGAGTTCGATGCAGGCCTTTCGGACGATTTGAATACCGCACGCGGGCTGGCGGCGGTGTACGACCTCGTGCGCGAAGCTAATATCGCGATGGATAAAGGCGAATTCCGTCAGGGTGATGTGGCTGCGGTGAAGGGGGTTTTGGCGGATTTTGACAAGGTATTCGCGGTGCTGGAAGACAACGACGCGGAAAAGCTGCGCGCACTGGGCTACGGCAGTGCGGAAAGCGGGCCGGACGACAGGGAGATCGATAAGTTGGTGGCGGAGCGCAACGCGGCAAAGAAAAAACGCGATTTTACCACTGCGGACCGCATCCGCAAGGAACTCGCGGATCGTGGTATACTCATAGAGGACACGAAGGATGGAAGTGTCCGTTGGAAGCGCAAGTGACTATTAAGCTGCAAATTCGTTCTCAGTACCCCCCGGGGTTCCTCTCGCCGGCCGCGCAACGGCCCGGTCTGTTTGGCGTTGACTAACTAACCTTTCTTTCTCCTTCGCAGGCTGCTTGTGGATTCGTCCGCTTGCCGGCTTGCACTCCGTCGTTTTCTATCCACACGAACCGTATGAAGTCTTTTCTGGAGGAAGAGATGCCAACCACATTGGAAGCAAAAACGCCCCGGCTCGTGACTGCGCTCCCCGGGCCGAACGCCAAGCGAGTGCTGGAGCAAGATGCGAAATTCATGTCGCCGTCATATACGCGCGACTATCCCCTGGTGGCCAAACGGGGGCACGGGGCCATCGTCGAAGACGTGGACGGAAATGCGTTTCTCGATTTTGCGGCAGGGATCGCGGTGTGCTCGACGGGGCACTGCCATCCGAAAGTCGTCGCGGCGATTCAGAAGCAGGCGGCGGAACTGATTCACATGTCCGGGACGGATTTCTATTATGAGAGCATGCCGCAGCTGGCAGAGCGTCTGGCGCTGACAATGCCGGGCAGCGAAGCAAAGAAGACGTTCTTTACCAACTCGGGCACGGAAGCCGTGGAAGGCGCCATCAAGCTGGCGCGTTACGCGACAAAGCGCGACAAAATGATCGCGTTTTACGGCTGCTTCCATGGACGATCCATGGGAGCGCTTTCCCTGACAGCGTCGAAATCCACGCAACGCAAAGGATTTGGAGCGCTGCTCAGTGGAATCGAGCATATTCCGTATCCGTATGCGTACCGCTGTGCGCACGGGCACACGGCGGAGACGTGCGGCGCGGAGATTTTGGAACAACTCGAAGGGCAGATCTTCAAGCGACTGTTTGATCCCGAGGACGTCGCTGGGATCATCATCGAGCCGATTCAGGGCGAGGGCGGATACGTCGTGGCGCCGAACTTCTTCCTGCAGGAACTTCAGCGAATCTGCCGGCAGCACGGAATCATGTTGATCGTGGACGAAGTGCAATCGGGAATGGGTCGCACGGGAAAGTGGTGGGCGCACGAATTTGCCGGGATCGAGCCGGACATTCTCTGCTCCGCGAAGGGAATTGCCAGCGGCATGCCGCTAGGCGCAATCGTCGCGAAAGAAAGCGTGATGCGCTGGAAGCCCGGTTCGCACGGCACGACGTTCGGCGGAAACCCCGTCTGCATCGCGGCCGCACTGGCCACCATGGAATTGATCGGCAATGAATACAAGGAAAACGCACGGCGCATGGGCGAGTACCTCTTCGCGCGCATGGCGCAGTGGACAAAGAACTACAAAATCGTGGGCGACGTGCGCGGGCGCGGATTGATGATCGGAATCGAAATCGTGCGGGATCAGCGGACGAAGGAAAAGGCCGCGGATCTGCGAAACGCGATTGTTGATCTCGCGTTCCACAAGGGATTGCTCTTGCTTGGCGCGGGCGAGAACACACTCCGACTTTCACCGCCCCTCTTGATTGACGAGGAGCAGGCGGACTTCGCTTTGGACACGCTCGAGGAATGCTTCTGCGAGGCGGAGAGGAAGATTTAATGCTGCGAACGCGTTGATTTCCTCGCGTTCGCCGTGGATTCGCAAGGAATCCCGTGGCTGCCGAAGAAGAAACATGGCATCCACGGGATTTTTGTTTATACTGCGCGGAGAAAGAGGGCCTTCGTAGCAGGACCATGCCGATTTTTTCGCAATTGATGTTTCAAGCAGTGCGCTGGGCGGCGCGGCGGGGCCTGCGCGAGGAAGATACTTTTTCCTCGGACGACAGGAAACAGGAAGCCCGGCGGGCGGGGGTGCGCGGAGAGACGTATGCGTACTGGTATTTGCGGCGGAATGGGTACGTGTTTGTGGCGCGGAATTACACGCCGAGGGGGATCAAGGGCGAGATCGATCTGGTAGGGTACGATGGCAAGACACTGGCTTTTGTGGAAGTGCGGACGCGTACGGTGAGAGAGGACTTGAGCGCACTGCCGGAACTCAGCGTGACCAGAGAAAAACAGCACGTTGTGGTTCGCACGGCGCAGCGGTTCCTGGCAGAACGCCATGTTGGTGAGTGCCCGTGCCGTTTTGACGTTGTGGCGATTGACAACCGGCCGGGACAGGCACCGGCGGTGCGGTTGCACAAGGACGCGTTTAGCCCCCAGATGTGACCTCGGGCTGGCAGGACCACTTCACTCGGGCACCAGACGGAGTACAATTCAATACCAGAGGGTAGCCATCCCCACGCGGGATGAAGCACAGCACAGTCGAGGAGGATTTCTTTGCCGGAGTTGCGGAAGGACCCGATCACGGGACGATGGGTGATCATTTCGACGGAGCGCGGGAAGCGCCCGAATGATTTCTTGCGCGAGAGCGTATTCGCGAAGGACGCGAAGAATTGCCCGTTCTGCGCGGGCAACGAAGCCAAAACGCCGCCGGAGGTTTTGGTGTATGGCCGCAATGGCGGCGGGGCAAATACCGCGGGCTGGAATATTCGAGTGGTGCCGAACAAGTTTCCAGCGCTGGGGATCGAAGGCGACCTGGACCGGGAGGGCGAAGGGCTCTTCGACAAGATGAATGGCATCGGCGCGCATGAGGTGATCATCGAATCGCCCGAGCATACCGCCACGTTGGCATCACTGCCGGAGCGCGCGGTAGAGGATGTGCTGTGGGGTTACCGCGACCGCATGCTGGACCTGAAGAATGACAAGCGATTCCGCTACGTGCTGATTTTCAAGAATCATGGAGAGGCGGCGGGCGCGACCGTAGAGCATCCGCACTCGCAACTGATTGCTCTGCCGATCGTGCCGCGGCGCGTGCGCGAAGAGGTGGACAACTGCTGGCACTATTACGACGAGAAGGAGCGGTGCATATTCTGCGACATCATCCGGCAGGAGCGTGACACGGGCGAACGGGTGGTCGGCGAGAACGAACATTTCATTACGCTGTCTCCGTATGCGTCGCGGTTTCCGTTTGAGATGTGGCTGCTGCCTAAAGTGCACGGATCGTCGTATGAAAACAACCAGAGCTCGATGTACGCGAGTCTGGCGCGGATGCTGAAAGATACGCTGATGCGGCTGGACGAAGTGCTGGACCGGCCGGCATACAACTTCATGATTCATACCTCGCCGATCGGGGAAGAGATCAACGATCACTACCACTGGCACATTGAGATTATTCCGAAGCTGACGAAGGTGGCGGGTTTCGAATGGGGCACGGGTTTTTACATCAATCCCACACCGCCGGAAGAGTCGGCTCGTTTCTTGCGCGAGGCAAAGATCTCCATGCCTGCGGCTTCCGAGAAAAAGTAGAATTGCGGATCAACGTCCGGCTAGGCTGGCCGGAGAGTCTCGGCAAATTTGCTATACTAAGAGATTCGGCGCGGTACCCAAGTGGCCCAAGGGAGAGGTCTGCAAAACCTCCATTCGTGGGTTCGAATCCCACCCGCGCCTCCAAGGTTTTCTGCAACCCGGCGAAGCGAGACTTCCCGCACCAGATAGTTCCAAAAGTGAACGGTTCGAATGCCTTCGTTCCATCTCAGTACCGCAACAGACCTAGTGTCCACCCAGCCCTCCGAGGCCTGCAGCTAAACTCAATTCTTATCAATTACTTAGAAGGCGAGCAAGGAGCGAAGCTGGTCCTCAGCGTGCCCTAGTCGGTTGGAGGAAGCTGTGTGCTTATCCTTAGCACTGTCGAAATGGACCGGCCAACCGGGGGAAAGAAGCATGGAAGAGGCAGGTCATGAAAGAAGCCGAACAAGCCTCGCCTTGCCAGATATTCGATCGCGGAGAACTTCTGGCGCGCGTGGAGAACGACTGCGAATTGCTGGGTGACATCATTACGATTTTTAAGGAAGACTTCCCAAGTCATCTTCATGACCTCCGTGAAGCGGTGAAAGCTCGTGATGGCAAAAGCGTTGCAATTGCGGCCCATACCTTGAAGGGGATGCTTTCCAATCTTGCGGCTGCGCAAGCGGCCAGTTCCGTGGCCCGGCTGGAGCAGATGGGATGCCAGGGAGATTCCCAGGGATTTGACGAGGCTTTTGCGGCCTTCGAGGACGATGCAAGCAAGGTGATACCGCTTTTAGAAGCGTGCATGGCCGAGGAATGCCGGTGAGAATCCTGATTGCGGATGATGAAGCCATGTCGCGACGGCTGCTTCAGAAAACGCTGGAACGCGCGGGCTATCAGGTATGTACGGCGGAGAATGGGCGCCAGGCGGCGGATATCCTGTGCAGCCTGGATGGGCCAAAGCTTGCGTTGCTGGACTGGATGATGCCGCTTTTGAATGGGCCGGGAGTCTGCAGGGAGGTCCGGAAAGCGAAAGAGCAGTCCTACATTTACATGGTGCTATTGACGTCGAAGGAGGCGAAAGAAGACATCGTGGCGGGACTGGAATCCGGAGCCGACGATTATCTTGTCAAGCCGTTCGATACCGCAGAGCTCAAAGCGCGCTTACGGACGGGATTGCGGATCCTCGATCTGGAAGACCGGCTGGTGGAGGCGCGGGAGGATATGCGATTCAAGGCGTCGCATGACACGCTGACTACTCTCTGGAATCGCGGGGTAATACTGGAGTTGATGGGGCAGGAGCTCTCGCGTTCGCATCGCGAGAATGCGACGACGGTCGTGGTGCTCTGCGACCTAGATCACTTCAAGGCAGTGAATGATTCCTTTGGCCACTTGGTTGGAGATGAGGTCTTGCGGGAAACGGCGAAACGGTTGCTTGCCTCCGTGCGATCGTACGATTTCGTGGGCCGCTATGGCGGCGAGGAGTTTCTCGTGGTCTTGAACAACTGCGATCCCGCCTTTGCGTTCGCGCGTGCGGAAGAGATTCGAAACACCATTGCGCAGCGTCCCGTGAAAACCTCAGGCGGTCCTGTTTCGGTCACGATCAGCCTGGGCTTGTTGCTCAGTCACGAATGGGCTACACGGTCGGTCGAGGAACTTCTTCACGAAGCCGATAAAGCGCTGTACGGGGCGAAGGAGGCGGGGCGCAATTGCGTGAAGCTGGCAAAACCGAAAGCGGCCGCGAGTGTGTCGGAATACCGGGTGCGCGAGCCGGTCAAACAGAGACGATGATTACCGGGTGCACTTGCGAACATAAAATATTTCAGCGAGAAAAATCGAGTGCCCTTATATCTTCGCGTTTGCCTTGCCCATCATCTGCCGCATCGCCGCCGTAGAACCGGGAGCGTGCTTTTCGCGCCAGACTTCGAGGCGCTTGCAGGTATCCTCGATGTTCTGGAATAAGTGGGGATTCTTGAACGCTGACCGCCACGTCGGCACAATCGAGCGCATGCGATCCCATACGACCCAGATCTCCCCGTTGCTTTCAAAGAATAACTCGTCGTTAATTAAGCCACGATTCACGATGCTGGCCACCATCTCCCAATAGCTGATGACCATGCGAATGTAGGTATTCTCTTCGCTGCCTTGCGGGTATCTTTCCGTCATCTCTTCGGGCGAAGTCGGGTGAAAGTGTTCGACAAACCAGGCGCGCGCCTGGCGGATGCGCGTCTCGCGACGCATGTCGTAGAGCCGCAGCATCAAATTGACTTCTTCAAACGAAATCTGGGCCATGACGGAATCTCCTCGCGTTAACTCATCGCGTCTTGCTGGGGCGCTTCTTGCGGGGAGTGAGAAACGCCTGCCAGTTCGATGCGCTGGACACTTGAAACGGGTATGCCTTGCTTTTGAAACTCGAGCTGGATGCGGCGGCGCAGCTCGCGCGCCACTTCATCCTGGCGCGTCGGCGCGGTGCGCACCTGCAGACGCACCGTGGATGAAGTGCGGTCAAAGTGCTGGACACCCAGGATCCTGGGACCATCCACGAGCGCTTGTGACCAGGCCGGATCACCTCGCAAGTCCGCCGCAGCGGACTCCAGCGCTTGAAGAGTTTTTTCGATGGGTGTCTCTGGAGAGAGTGAAACATCCACGAAGGCTTGGGACCAATCGCGGCTGAGGTTGCTCACCGTGCGAATCTCGCCATTGGCGATGGTGACTAGGGCGCCGCGAGCGTCACGGATCACGGTACGGCGCAAAGTGAGATGCTCGACGCGGCCGATATTGTCGGCGATCTGGATGGTGTCGCCAACGACGTACTGATCTTCCAGGACGATATAGAAGCCGGTGATGATATCGCGCACGAGGGACTGCGCGCCAAAACCGATGGCGAGGCTGCCCAGACCGGCTAAGGCGACCGCTGGAGTAACGTCGATGCTGAATTCTCTGAGGGAGGTCAGCAGCGCCACGGCCCAGACGATTTTGCTTCCCGCGCCGTAAAGGACCCCGGCCACCGTACGAGTTTGCTGTTCGCGGAGCTGCGCCACGCGGCCTTGTGTTCCCGCGGTCTTGATCACCAGATTCGTCGCCGCGCGTAGCAGCCGATTCAACAGCAGCGCGATGACGAGAATCCCCAGAAGATGAAGGGCGTGGGGGAGCGTGAACTCCAGCCAATGATTGAAGGTACTGGACATAATCTAAGTGAGAGAGGGAGTATAACATTGGAAGAGGACGTAGACAGTGTGGTCCGGCGCTCTGGGAAAAGCCGAGCAAGCGAGGGGCATTCCAATGAAGGAATCGAGACGCAAGTTTCTGACTGCAGCTTGTGTTGCAAGCGTGCCGGCGGGGTTCCTGGCGGGCTCGTTGCTGGCGCAGGCGCCTGTTGTGCGGTCTCAGCATGATCCGGACGTAAAGGATGACGGACCGACTCCGCTCAAGCCGGACCCCAAGCTCGTCCTGGAGGAGAATCAGAAGAACATTAAGAAGGACGTCGAAAAGCTTTACGAGCTGGCCGGTGAACTGAAGGCCGAAGTAGAAAAGACGGACAACGTGCAGGTGCTTTCCCTTGCGATGCTCAAAAAAACCGAAGACATTGAAAAACTAGCGAAAGAGATCCGGGCGCGCGCAAAAGGATGAAGCGTCGCGGGCGGACAGGCGAGCGCGATCGCGTGCGCGATTGTGCGCTAGCGTAAGGTCACCATACCGGATAGAATGTTAGCTCGGATGTTGTTCAAGCATGCTGCGCGCTTCGTAAAATGGAGAAGCGCTCACCACGCGCCTGTAGCTCAGCTGGATAGAGCGCTGGTCTCCGGAACCAGAGGTCGGGCGTTCGAATCGCCCCAGGCGCGCCATAATTTTCAATGACTTAGCTAGGTTTGCTCCCCTCAGGCTTTGCACGGTCTTTGCACAGTGCTTCTAGCTGTTTCATTGCTTCGAGCGTGTTTTCTGGCACATCTTTAATGTAGTGGCGCTCAGTGGTGCTCACGCTGGAATGGCGCAACAATCCCTTCGCGGCTAGCGAGCCTTTTGAGAGCGCTGTCACTGCCGTCCCAACTCCCCGCCGTAGTGCGTACCATCCGTGCCAGGCAATCTTTGCTTTTTCGAGGGTCGGAATTACCACACGATTGGCGAGGTTGTGTAGGTCAAGAGGTTTCCCAGATGGGCCGCGTAGGATTGGTCCAGAGGAAGGGTTTTTGTCCGCCACCCGAAGGTCTGCGAGGATGCTGCCAAGAGGCTCGATTACAGGGACTGGCTTTGCGCTGCCCTCGGTCTTAGGCGTGGTAGTGTGCGTGTGCCACACCGATTGCCGCACATTTAGCCGCTTGCCATCGAAGTCTTCCCAACATACACCACGTGCCTCGCCAGGGCGCAAGCCAGCGAAGAACATCAACCCCACAGCAGCGGACGCTTTCCGTTCACCTGCCTTGTCCAGGGCGTCAATGATGGCCAAGACTTCGTCAGGACTCGCAGCGTGCGTCTCTTCGGGCCTGGCAGCTTTTTTGGGAATCATCGCGTCTCGAATAGGGTTAACACCGTCGAATGCACCTTGGTTCTTCGCGTAGGTGAAGACGCCGCTTAGAAGGGACTTAACATGCTTGAGAGTTGTCCGACCCAACTTGTGCTGGCGATGGATGTCGGCCAACACGTTAGCAGCGTCCACTGTGCGAAAGTCTCGAAGCACAGTTTTTCCAAGGCGCGCGGCGACATAAGTCTCCCAGAGAGTCTTGTACCCCGTCGCAGTAGAGGGTTTGAAGTTCTCCTCGACGAATGGCAGGTAGAAACTTTCGACGAACTCCGCTACTGGTAGTGTCCCTTCTGGCCGTGTCCTGCCCTCGTTGATTGGACGCAGCTTTTCCGCGAGCAATGACCGGACATCGGCCTTCGAGCGGTAGCGGTCGCAATAGTCCGCGAGTTTGGCGGAGCGTTGTTTCCGCACGATTTGACCGTCTTCGAGGACATCATCGCGCCAGCGGCCGTACCAAGAACCTCCTACCTTCCAGATATATCCTGATTGTTGGCGAGCCATTCTTAGTTTCCTTCCGTATGACTTGGCGTCCGTGTCTTAAAATCGCTCTTCCGGCGTTCGAGCCAGTGAACTACATCCTTCCAATCGAACCGGAGATAACGGCCCATCTTCATGTGGGGGAGGGGGTCAGAATTGCGGACTTCGGCGCGTTCACGCGTCTGCTCGTAAACCCAGGACGGCTTTACTTGCAGGCGTTGGGCGACTTGCGTGGGGGTGAGTATTTCTTCCATGTGGGGTGGAACTGCTCCTTTGTGTGCAAATTGAGTGCAAAGCGATGAATAAGCTCTGCGCTCTGAACTGTTTAGGGTTGAGCATCGGTTGCGGAAACCTGTACTCAGGATTTCAGTGGTCTCGCATCAAAGAGCCATTAGCTCGACTTCGAGGCGCATCAGACAATCTCGGACGTTATTCCGTGAGTCTTTGGCCAGTCGCTCGAAGTCTGGCCCGTTGCCGTTGCCGCCTTCGGTGTGCCAAACCCTATCGAGGTAGGCTGCAATCTCCCCGGCCAGGCCGTAACTCGAAAATTCTAAGACTTTGCAGCGGGAGAGAAATCTGCGTTCTAGCCGTTCGGTATCGTTCGCGGTGAAAATCCAGACGGTGTTGGGGGCCGGATCAGTCGAATCCAGCTTGGATAGCAGCGACAATTGCGCTGCGTCTGTCATCTGGTCCGCCTCATCTGCCAGTACGATGTGGAAGCCGCCAGGAGTCATCGGCGCGTACCAGCATTGCCGCACGGTATCGTCGATGCTTTGTGCATTGCACTTCTGCGAGGGAATCTTGTGTAATTCCGCGCGTAGCTCGATGGCCAGTGCCAACGCCATCGTGCTCTTGCCCACGCCAGACGGCCCAACAAACAACCAAGCGCCAGACACGGGACGTTTGCAGAATGCGGCCAGAACCTTCTTGGGACGTTCTAGCCCGACGAAATCGGCGATGCGCAATGGCCGATACTTCTCGACGAGAGATTGCGGGAATGCGAGATCAGCTTGCATGACCGGAATCCGTTCCGAGAATTTCATCGACTCGCTGTCTGAGAACATCGGCGAGCAACTGGGCGTCGTAGCACGAATCAAGAGGGTCGGCTGCGAGTGCCTCCCGCAGCCAGTTCTTTAGGCGAAAAGTGATGCAGGGGTCAGAGAGCAATTCTGGGATGGCGGGTGTGCTCATTGCACACCCCCGGTTTGCGCCGTGACTGCGCCTCGGATGTAGTCGGCGGCTTTCTGCGCAGCACTAGCGGCGGAAATCACTAGCTTGGAATCGGCTCTGAGACGTGCAATCCAAGTTTTGAGGTATGCGGCGGAGTTGGCGAGAGTGCTCTGTTCGATGCCAGCGACGCCGCACAGCATGGCGCTACCCATTTCTGCAATTAGCTCTTCCTTGCTGTAGGACT
>JABCZG010000022.1 GCA_013289835.1 Acidobacteriota bacterium
AGGCTTCTTTATCCCCGAGCGCGTCTTCCGCCAATCGCACTGCCGCCGGGTCTCCGGCGGCTAGGCCCAGCGCCTGGATGGCGTTTGCGCGCTTGTCTATGTTCGAGCCGTGCGCACCTCCCACGAGGATGTCCCAAGCCTGATTCTGAGTATCGACCTGCCCGGCCGACGGTCGAGACGCAGGAGGCAAGTCGATTTCGGTCGGCGTGAAACACAGCAACATAGCGAGAACTCCAACGACGTTGCGCAATGCAGTGGCACCTTCCCTCTCTGGCGGCCACGCGAGTGAGCAGCTGACAACTCAAGCCAATTTGTCCATCACACGGCGCGCGGCCAAAGAAAGCATCAGGCGAGAGATTCCCCTGAAGATCATGCTGATCCCCACGAGCGCACCGGGCAAGTCGCAAAGTTACGGTCGGCGCAACTCGAAACAGGGCGGCCGAAACTAGTGGTGGTGATGCTCCTCGTGTGGTCGCGCATGACCCAAACGAGCCGCGCTACGCTCAGCCGCACTGCGCGGTATCAGTTCATGGTGCTCCACGCCACGAGGCCCGGTCCAACGATGGAAATCGCCGTAATGATGCACGTAAGAGCCGCGGTTGACCCAAGTCCGTTCCCAGCGCCCGCCCGCGATGAACACTTCGTGTCTATCCCATATGAAGCGCGTGGTGCCCCATCCCCAGGGGCGAAACGCAAAGCCGAGCGTCACGCCAAATCCAAAGACGATGGCGCCGCCAACGAAGAACCCAGGCACAGGCGGAGCGAATACGATCAGCGGATCATACACAGGAACGCAGATAAAGCCCTGATTCACCGGCAGGATTTCGATATACGGACCGCCGGAGACTACCACCTGCTCGTTGCTTTTCAGGTAGCCGTATTCCTTGGCCTTTTTCCGCATCCTCTGCACTGCCTCCATCACGTCCTGGCGCTGCGCGAGAAAGGCGTTGCCCAACTGGGTCGTCCAGTCCATGTCCGAAGCCATCATCTCCAGCACGGATGGAAACGGCAGCAGCGCTTGCACGCTGGGATCCCACGCGAGGTGGTCTTCGGTGATGTCTCTGGCCAGATCATCACCTGTCTGATAATGATGTTCATCCGCCCATTTGGCGGCGTCGGGAATTTGATCCGGGTAGGTAGCCGCAGCGAGAATTTGTGCTAGCAGAGGATCAGGATAAAGTGCGATTCGGGAGACCAGTTTGTCGAGTTCGGCTGGTTTGTAGGACGGCGCCGCTTGACCGGAGACGGGCCCGGGAGTCCCTCCGGCGATCAGCGCCAACGAAAGCACAATCAGAACGGTTTTTTGCAATAGCGGTGGAGCTCGCATAAGTCCTCCTCTTTTCATTTTTTCTCTTTTTTTTGTTGTTACGTTGAAGGTTCCAACTTCAATATTTGCTTCGACGTGAACATACGCCTGCCTCCCTCTCAAGTCAACGTAAGACCGCCTGGGCCAGGGTTGGGTGCGCAAGTCCAGCTCGTTTCGCGGTTTTTGCTGACCGTTCTGGCCTGTCGGTCAGTTTCCGGTAAGCGCGTCACACGTCCACGTGGATCATTTCCGAGAGCTTCAAATTCACACGGAACCCCGAATGCGGCCGATGGGAGTTGGAGTGGAACTCTACGCCGGGTGGCAGCGCCTCAATCCGAAAAAAGATTTTGGGTGCCCCATCCTTGCGGGTTTTGCAAGGGTGGGTCTTTCTTTTGTCCCTTTTCCAATTTCGATTTTCGAATTTCGCTTCTCTACCCGAAGATATCTTTGACCTTATCAAAGATCGAGGAGTTGCGGTCGGCGGGCTTGTTGTCGACTCGTATGGTGTAGCCAAGCTGTTCCATCAATTTGCGCTGCTCGCGTGTGAGCTTCGTCGGCGTCAGCACACGCACGTGATAGTACAGATCGCCTTTGCCGCCGCCACGCGGGTCCGGAAGGCCTTTGCCTTTGATGCGGAATACGGCGCCGCTCTGCGTCCCTTCGGGAATCTTCAGCTTCTCTTCCCCGCCCAAACCGGGCACTTGCAACTCGGTGCCGAGCGAGGCCTGTGCGATGCTCAGCGGAATGGTGCAGTACAAATCCGCGCCACGGCGTTCGAAGAAGGGGTGCTCCTTCACGTCGAGCACGACGTACAAATCGCCGGCGGGTCCGCCGTTCGGGCCGGGCTCGCCTTCGCCGCCAACACGGAGACGCGTTCCGGTGTCCACGCCCGGAGGGATGCGGAGTTCGATGGTCTTTTCGCGTTCGAAGCGTCCCAGGCCGCGGCACTCCGGGCAGCGCTCGCGAACAATCTGGCCCGCGCCCTGGCACGCCGGACACGTGCGCGTGATGGTGAAGAATCCCTGCTGGTAGGCCACCTGGCCGCGGCCCGCGCAGGTTTGGCAGGCTTGCACGCCGGTACCTTTTTTCGCGCCGGTGCCGTTACAAGCCTCGCAGTATTGCTGGCGGGGCAATTTGATTTTGGTGGTGACGCCCGCGGAGGCCTCCTCGAAGGAGAGGGTCATGTCGTAGCGCAGGTCGGCGCCGCGTTGCGCGCGGCTGCGTCCCCGCCGCCCTCCTCCGCCACCGAAGAGATCCTCAAAGCCGAAAAAATCGCCGAAGATGTCGTGGAAATCCTGGAAGACAGTGTTGTCGAATCCCTGTCCGGCGCCTGCGCTGGAAAGGCCCGCATGCCCGTAGGTGTCGTAAATCTGGCGCTTCTGCTGGTCGCTGAGGACGCTGTACGCTTCGGTGCACTCGCGGAATTTTACTTCCGCCTCGGCTTTGTTCTCCGGGCTGCGGTCCGGGTGCCACTTGAGCGCGGCTTTGCGGTAGGCCCCTTTGATTTCTTCGACCGATGCCGTGCGCGAAACGGCGAGCACTTCGTAATAATCGCGTTGATTTCCCTTGGCCATGAAAACCCTCAGTCTCCTTTAGTTAACAGCTTGTTTTGATGCAGGATTGGGATGCACCGCTACACGCACCATCGCGGGACGCAGCACGCGTCCGTGAAAAACATATCCGGGCTGAAAAACTTGCAGGATCGTGCCATCGGCGTGCTCTGTGGTTTCGGCACGATCGAGGGCCTGGTGCAGGTGCGGATCGAACGGCTTTCCGAGAGGATCAGTTCGCTCGGCTCCGAGCTTCGTAATGTTGTCCAGAAGCTGTTTGTAAATCAACTCGAAGCCTTTGCGGTAGTTTTCGTATTCCGTTTCGCGATGAGCGGCAAGAGCGTTTTCAAAACCATCGATGACGGGGATAAGTCCTTCGATGACGCGGGCGGTGGCGCGTTTGGAATCTTCGGACCGTTCTTTCTCGATGCGCTTGCGGTAATTGTCGAAGTCGGCTTGGCGACGGAGCATTGTCTGACGCAGTTCGTCAAAGTCCGCGGCCAGCTTGGCCATTTCGGCGTCGGCTTTTGCGGCATCCGCAGCTACAGCCTGCGCTTCCGCGGATTGCTGGCCAGCGGCGCTGTCAGCGTTCGTAGCAATATTAATTTTAACGTCCTTGTCTCCCACCTTCGTCCCTCTCTTATGCCAATAATTCTTCACGTCTTGCTCAACGCTTCGCTGAAAAGCTGGGCCACGTAAGCCACCGCGGTCATGGCGCGTTCGTAGTGCATGCGCGTCGGACCCAGGACGCCGAGCGAGCCTTGCACCTGATCGTTACGCGTATAAGCGGCGCTGATCAGCGCGAGGTTTTCTCCGGCCTCGGAAATTTCCTTCACGCCGATTTGCACGTGAACAGGCTCGGGCGTTTCGATGCAGGCGTTCAGCACCGTTACGAGGCGATGCTTTTCCTCGATTGCCGCGAGTAAATCGCGCAATTGCGCCTGGCTCGCAAAATCAGCGGCGCCGACAATTTGTGCCGTGCCTTCCACGTGGACGTGCAATGCCGATTCATCGCCGAGCACCGCAGGATCGCAGAGCGTGAGAGCGCTTTGCACAATTCCTTCGTACCGCTCGCGCTCGGTGGCCAGCTTTTGCAGCAGGTCGGCGCGGATGGCTTCGAGCGTCCAGCCGGAATATTGTTGGTTCAAAAAATCGGCGGTCGCGTCCAGCTCAGCCTGAGTGAACAGGCGGTGCGGACGCAGAACTTTGTCCCGCGTGTTACCGCCGGGAGAAATCAGAACGACAACCACGCGACCATCCGGGAGCAGCCACATGCGCGCGTGTTCCATGACAGTTTTGCTGAGCGGCGGCGAAACGATGATTCCGAGCCCGTTCGAAACCTCCGCCAGCACGTGACCGGCGCGTTCGGTAATTTCCGAAGCGCTGGTAGCTCCGCCCATTTCGCGCTGAATCCACTCGCGATCCACCGCAGTAATGGTCGCTTGCGAAGCGATTTCCTGCGCAAAAAACCGATACGCCGCCGCAGTCGGCACGCGCCCCGCCGAAGTGTGGGGCTGGTATAAAAATCCGCCGTCCTCCAGGTCCGCCATAACGTTTCGAATCGTCGCCGTGCTCAGCGTTTCCTCGAACCCCTTCGAAATCGCCCGCGAAGACACCGGCTCGCCCGATTCGATGTAAGCACGGACAATATGGGCCAGAATTTGGCGGTTGCGTCGTTCTTGTAAGGCCGAATTCCTCATAGCAGCACTCTACTCCTAGTGCTAAAGAGCGCTACCTATATTGTAGGAAGGGTGTCAAGCGCGGTCAACGCGGGGCAGTGCTTCAGTTTACACAAGCGGAACTTCAAACTGAAGCATTACCCAAGGCGGTGCCACGGCTAGGCGTTGTCGATTTGGGCGCGCTGGAGTTTGTCGGAATAGTCGATGTAGATGGTTTTCCATTCGGTGAAGAAATCGATGGCGGCGATGGCGGCTTCGCGGTGGCCGTTACCGGTTTGCTTAGTACCGCCGAAGGGAAGGTGCGTTTCGGCGCCGATGGTCGGGGCGTTCACGTAGACGATGCCGGTGTAGAGATCGCGAGTTGCCTGGAAGGCGCGGTTCACGTCGCGCGTGTAGATCGAGGCGGATAATCCGTAGGGCACGCCGTTGGCAATATCGATGGCCTGTTCGAAACTATCGAAGGGGATCACTGAGACGACGGGGCCGAAGATTTCTTCTTGCGCGATGCGCATTTTTGGTGAGCAATCGCCGAACACTGTGGGCGAGTGGAACCATCCTTTTGCGTAGGCGTCGCTGTCCAGGCGATTTCCGCCGGTGAGCAATTTTGCGCCTTCGTTCTTGCCGATTTCCACGTAGCTCATGACGGTTTTCAATTGCTGCTCGTTGATGCACGGGCCCATGTCGGTGGAGGCGTCCAGGCCGTTCCCGACTTTCAGGGATTTCGCGCGATCTACAAAGCGATCGACAAACTCCTTGTAGATGCTCTTGTGCACGGCCACGCGGCTCGCGGCGGTGCAACGCTGCCCGGTGGTGCCGAATCCGCCCCAGATCGCGCCGTCCACGGCCAAATCCAAATTCGCGTCTTCCATGACGATGATGATGTTTTTGCCGCCCATTTCGAGGCTGCAGTGTTTGAAATCGGGAGCGCATGCTTGCGCGATGATGCGGCCCACGGATGACGAACCTGTGAAGCTCACTACCGGAACTTCCTTGTGCTGCGACAAAGGGGCGCCTGCTCCTGGGCCGTCGCCACTCACCAAATTCACGACGCCGCGAGGCACGCCGGCTTCGGTCAGAATCTGGACGAGGTGATAGGACGAGAGTGGCGTATCTTCGGCGGGCTTGAGCACTAGCGTATTTCCGCTGATGAGCGCGGGCATCATTTTCCAGGAAGGGATGGCCATGGGGAAATTCCACGGCGTGATCATGCCGCAGACGCCGATGGACTGGCGCACGCTCATGGCGAATTTGTTGGGAAGCTCGGAGGGAGTGGTTTGCCCGAAAAGACGGCGGCCTTCGCCGGCCATGTAATAGGTCATATCAATGGCTTCCTGGACGTCGCCGCGGGTTTCGGCGAGGACCTTGCCCATCTCGCGGGTCATGTCCTTGGAAAACTCTTCCTTGCGTTGCAGGAGCAGTTCCGCCGCGCGAAACAGAATCTCTGCGCGCTTCGGCGCGGGGACCAGGCGCCAGGACTTGTAAGCCTGTTTCGCGGCATCCACAGCGGCGTTGACATCTTCATCGGTGGAGGAGACAAACATGCCGATCAACTCATCGGTGTTCGCGGGATTGCGGTTCTCGTAGGCTTTGCCGCTGCGCGAATCAACCCACTCGCCGTTGATGAAATTTTTGAACATCCGGGGGGCGACTGCTGTAGCCATACTTCCTCCTCCATCTCTGAAGCGTGCCGCTTGGTTGGTCGTCTGGTCCTCTGCAGGTTCGAACGCGAGACGCTACCGCGTGGAATCTAAATTCTACCGTTGCCTCACGATGCGGTCAAACCCGGTCCCTGTTTCCCTTTCGGCGCTGCCGAGGCGCAATCCACAACGGCAGCCACGCGCGCAAATGGATTACGAGTCGGGCGGAGCTTCGGCGAAGCTCGATCGAAAGCGCTATGCGCGGGATTTTCCGGAACTGAAACTCGTATAGCGACACGAGGCAGAGGAAAGAAAAATCAACCCCCCCCACCCTTGCATGAAGCAAACCCGCAAGGATGGGGCACCCAAAGGCGTTTTACGGAATCAAGGCGGGGCCACCTGCCCGGCTCGCAGGCAGCCTAAAGTACGTCCCATCAACAGTTTACAGTAACGCATTTTGGTCTTGCACAATGCGATCGCGATTGTGGTACTGCATTTCTTGTAGAAAAGTCCGCCCCGACGCCAGTCGGGGCTTTTCTTTTTTTACGGCGCCGATTCCGCGCAGCGGGCCAGAATTCCCGTGCCTGTTCCCTGTGACGCACCTACGGTGCTTGGCTTCAGGAGGGGCACTATTCCCAGCGCTTACGCGCTGGGCTAATGTTGTGACGCGCCTCCGGCGCTATTCTCCGTGTTCTTCTCTCTGTGGTCTCTGTGTTAAGCCTCCGCTTTTTCTTCTGCTGTTAGGTCTCGACTTTTAACTGGCTCTGTCGATTATCTGCAATCCGGCCAGAACAAAACCGAAAAGCAGATCCCTCACCCCGCGACGATTCTTTTGTGATGGGCGCGGGGATTCGGGATGACAAACTTCGGGAGCTTTGCCCTCAAGAACAGGTCTTCCCGGTAAGAACCGGGACGCAAAAACCGCGAAAGATCCGGCATTACAGGCGGGTCTGAAGACCCGCCACTACAGAGGAAAGGGTTCGCCTTTCTTCTTTCAGGACGGAAAACGATGAAAAACAAAAAGTCAATGCGGCACAAGTGTGGAAACAATTTGAAGACCTGCTAGCGCCGAAGCTCAATTTTTCGAGGACCGACCGCGCGATCTACTCGCATCTTTTCCGGCATAGCCGACTCGAAGGGAAACTGCGGTTCCGCTTCTCGATTGCCTGGCTGGCACGTGGAGTGAGCCTCTCGATGAAGGCCACGCGCGGGTCGGTACGACGGCTGGTGGCGCGGGGCGTGCTGGGTCTGGTCGAACGGAACTGCCGATCGCAGCACGTGGTGCGGGTGCGTCTGCCGTTAGAGGTCAAAGGAGTTCGGACCCCGAGAAAAACGTCGCTTCCCCCAGCGCACCCTGCTTTTGCCAAAATCGAGGAGGCCGATTTCATGGAAAAACAGGTCTTGCGCGCTTCGCTGCACGAACGCGAGGGCGGGCACTGTTTTTATTGTTTGCGCCGAAGCCCCGGCGACCGCAAGTGCCTGGACCATGTTGTGCCACAGGCGCAAGGCGGCGGCAATTCCTACCGCAATTTGGTGTCTTGCTGCGTGGATTGCAATTCACAAAAAGGAGAGCAGACGGCGGAGGAGTATCTGCGTTGGCTGTTCCGCGGGCGGCGTTTGAGCGACGCAGAGCTGGGCGGCCGCCTGCGCGCCCTCGATGATCTGGCCGCCGGGAAGCTCCTTCCGTCAGTTCCGGGCCGGGGCGACGCAGGAAGTGACGGAAGTAAGGGAAAGGGGGTGCGGAAGTAAGGAAAGGCGGCAAGGAGACTAGTTTTGGTTAAAGTGGTCCGACCTCGACGACCTTACCCGGTGAGACAGAAAGAAGAGCTTGTGCAAAAGCGGGCATTAGCGGCAGCACGTCCTTCATACGATTGGATTTTGCGCAGAGGACCACAACAGCCACTTTTCGTCCCGTCATATTCTGCTGGTATTTCATTCTTCGGTCGCTGGTGAGCAAAACATCCCACACGTCTTCTGCAAGCGTAAGCAGCTCACCGTTCTTCTTGGAGCCGTATCCCGCTCTCCGCACTGTTTCGCACTCATGGCCCATGGCGGTGAGCGCGCCTCTCAGCGCCGCTGGGAGGCACTCGTCAATGAGGATCTTCATTTCTCAAAGCGAGCCAGCATAAGCGCTTTCGCTTCTTCCAGCGCGGCGATGGCTTGTTCGCGGCTCACCCCGGGATATTGTTCCAGAAATTCATCGAGCGTATCGCCGGCTTCCAGGTAGTCGAGGAGCGTTTGGAAAGGCACGCGCGTGCCTCGGAAGACAGGTTCACCGCTGAGGATCTCCGGGTCTTGGATAATCACGCTCTGCGAATTTGCGGCCATGGCGAGCCTCCTTTCCGTGTTTCGATTATCTCATCCCTCAGAAACAACCGCCGCAAAAAGTGTCAAACTGGCGAATCTGGGTGCGCGGGACACGCGGGAAGTTTCCCCTATCCTGAAAGTCGCCAATCATTACGAGCCAAACGATCGATATCACATGAACATCAGAAAACGTCCCGTCTGTCCCCCGACTTCGTCCCCCGACTTCCAATGAGCCCATCCGAATCGCTGTAAAGCATGATATCCTTACTGTAAAGGAGGTAGGTAAAGATGGCACCTTCCAGCACAATCAGCAGCAAGGGGCAAATCACGGTCCCACTCGAGATTCGCAATCGGCTTGGACTGAAGAAGGGAGACCGTGTGGAATTTGTGGTTGACAAGGATCGAACCACCATCCGTCCCGCACGCTCGCCGGAAAATCCCTTCGAGAAGTATGTCGGGGCGCTTCCTGCTTTCTCCAGCATCCGTGAGGCAAATGCGTGGGTGCGCACGTTGCGCGACGAAGAAAGTTGAGCGACGGTGAGAACGGCAATCGATACGAATGTCCTCTCCGCCCTGTGGTCCAAGGAACCGTCCGCTTCACACATCGCAGGAATTCTTGGCACTGCCAAGGCGGATGGAGGTCTTGTCGTCTGCGGTCCGGTGTATGCGGAATTGCTGGCCTATCCGAAGGCCACAGAATCCTTCGTGAATGATTTCCTTGCAGACACGGGCATCACGGTGGACTTTGCGTTTGAACAGCCCGTGTGGATTGAGGCCGGCCGTCGTTTTGCGCGTTATGCGAAACGGCGTCGCAGGTCTGCGGGTCGTCGCAAGTCTGCGGGTCGGGGAGCGAAGCGTTTGCTGGCTGATTTTATCATTGGATCACATGCCATGGTGCATGCGGATCGTTTTATGACGCTCGATCCAAAGCGCTATGCACGGGATTTTCCGGAACTGAAACTCGTATAGCGGCACCAGGCAAAGGAAAAGCCAAAACCCCCACCCTTGCATGAAACAAACCGCAAGGATGCGGCACCCAAAGGCGTTTTTCGGAATCAAGGCGCGGCCACCCGCCATTGATCATAAGATAGTGCTGTAGGTAGAATGGCGCGGCCAGGACGCCTTGGCCCAATTGAGACTTATTGACAAAAAGAGGGTCGCAAGAGTTGCGCACCGCAATCGGGTCCATAGCAATCGTATCGTTTCTCGCAATCGTATCCCCGCTATCTCTTCGTGCACAGACTCCGCCTTGCGGCGTTACAGTTCTTCAATCATCGGACGGTCCGAAAACCGACGAGCGATTTCTTTCCGCTTCTCCTGAAGTTGTGAAGCAAGACCTCTTGAAAGTACTGCCGGCGCTTGGCTATATAGTTCGCAAAGATCAGGGGCTTCACATCGAAGCCATGCAGGACATAAGGCGAGTACACAGCCTCCGGCAGACGAGCGTTGATGCCGGAGGCCGCGGACTCGACGCAGGTATCATCTCCGGCCCCGTCTTTGTCGACATGAAGGAAGCCAACCAGGCGGGGACGCATAGGGTCGCAGCTTTCAATCGAATTTAGGACGGGCTTTATGGGCCATAAAGGTTCCAACGCCGGGCCCCTCGCTGCGGAAACAGAATGCCTTGTAAAGCTATTGGGCACGAACGACCCGTCAAAAAATCCGCGGGGAGACGCCCCGGAGAAAAGTAGTTCTGCGCGAGCCATTACATTACCGGCAGGAACACCTGTGAAAGTACTGCTTTTCGCCCCGATGTACTCTAAGGATTATGAGAAGGGCAATGTCGGGCGGCCTATTCAGTTTGAGGTGGCCGAAGATGCTGTGGTGGACGGCGCCACTGTTTTTCGGCGTGGAGCCCTTGCCGTGGGCCATCTGACGGATTTTAAGAATGCAGGGGGATATGGCCGGCACGCAACCCTTGAGTTCACTTTCGATACGGCCACCGCAGTGGACGGCCGGCAAATTCCCGTTACTGGTGAAATCCAACAAATCAAAGGCGGCCGAACATCTGAGCAGCTCCAATCGACGGCCGAAGCACGACCGGCATTAGGATGGCTCATTAAGGGCGCCGATATTCTTGTTCGCGCTGGAACTGAATACGATCTCGAAGTTTCCGGCCAGTCTTTAATCCAGACTGGCACCAACTAACATGATGGAAAATTGGAACCGTCATTATTCATCCCGGCTATGCGACTAAGTACCAAGTTGGGAGTCCCCTCAAGCGCACATACCCTGTCCAAGATGTTGCGTTGGTACGAGGTGGTTCTATGAATGGGGAACTGAGTCCGGAGCGAGTCAAGCGAATTGCCCACATCAAATCGCATCTGGATGGGGGATTCAAGCTCGATCAGCTCGTCCGCAATATCGAGAATGGCCTCGGTAACCCGAGAGCGTGCGTGATGTCATTGTCGCGTCATGCCGAAGCCAGTGGGTTCTATGCCTGGTTCGAAGAGCGAGATCTGACGTCGATGCGGCAATGGTTCCATACGGCCGCCAAACTGGATCGCAAGTGGTACCAGATGGAGGAGGACAAACAGGGATCCGGCTCGAAGATGCTGGAGCTCATCAAGCCGCTGGTGTCGAATGACCGCTCACTGATCGAATGGTTCGCCCATTACGACCAGGTCTATTACCTGGATCGTGTTGAGGAACAGACCACACATGATTTTTGGGCGTACCAGGCGATTGTCGCATTGCGTGGCGAGTGGCCCCGTCTCATCGAGCGTTGCGAGAGGGTCATGCGCACTCCTCCGCGTGCGGCCTCGGAGCAAAAGTATCTGCCGGATCACGAATTCTATCTGGCGCTGGCCCGTCGCGATGTCGGAACGATGACCGAAGCATTGCACAAACTCGTAACGCCCAAGATGGTCAAGGTGCGCAACAACGATGACATCGGCTACGCGAGGGATTTGATTTCCACCGCGGCGGTGATTTACGCCAAGATTGCCTGGTTCCACGGATACGAGGTTCGGGTCGATTCGCCATACATCCCATCCGAATGGTTGCCGATGGAGCCGCTGCAACGGTACGACGATCGGTACGGATTCATATGGTCCGAGGCCACAGAGCGCGCATGGAGATCAGCAGACATGTCAACTCAGCCAAAAATCGATCCCCCTCTTCTTCAGGCACGCAGCAACAGGCTGAAGCGACTCTTGGAAGCATATTCCGATAGCGAGCCTGAGGCTGCCCTATGCCTGAAGCACTTGTCGCCGCTTTTTGCAGATGCGATGGCCAACAAAATCCACACACCACGCCGAAGTGTGGCTCCATGCGCCGTTTACTTCGTCGAGGGACGCCTCCGACGGCATCCCGAGTTAGAAGAAGCGTTTGCAGATTTTTCGGCTGCCCTACAAGGGTTGGATGATGCCACGCTTAGAGCCCTCCGCAGGGGGGAACATCGACATACATGATAAGTAAAAGTCAAGGGGAGACGGAGGCGGATGGCCGCGCCTTAATTCCGAAAAACGCTTCGCCTACCCTTTCGGGTTTGGTTTTTGAAAGGGTGGGTCGCTCGGCGCTTCAGTTTTTCACTGGAACCCGGGAACCCTGGGACTGATTCTCAGAAGGGGCCGTTGGCGTTCTTCCAGTGAGCGCGCGGCGGAATCACAGAGAGCACGTCCCAATGCTCAACAATCTTGCCGTTCTCCACTCGAAAAAGATCGTAGTTCGCCGTGGGCGGTTCGGTGCGTGCTTCGACGAGGGCAAGCACGAAATTGCCTTCCGCGATGTAGCGGCGAGGAATCAGCACCTGGGCGGCGCCGGGCTTCACCACGCCGGAGACCCGCGCTTGCATCCGAGCGACACCATCACCAACTTTGGAGGCATGTTGGGTGTAATGATCACCGTCGATGAACTCACCAACACGATCGAAACACAATTCAACGGTCACGACTTGCTTGAAGCTGGAAACGAGAGCGCGATTGGCTTCGGTGCGTTCGCGACTAACAACGGCCGCCGGACCATCCACCTGCGTATGCCCGGAAGGATTGGGACCGGTCTCGGGGGTTTGTCCGCCCCAATGTTCGACGATTTTGCCGTCCTTAAAACGAAATAGATCAAACGCTATGACCGGCCCCGAAAAGCCGGGCCAGCCTTCGTATTTGGAATGAAGCATGACGAGGTCGCCATCCACAACCGTGCGATAAATCGTAATGTTCGTGGTCGTAGAATTCGCCAGCTCGGTAACAAAGGCCCGCAGGCCGGGCAGTCCGTCCGCAATGTTCGGATCGTGTTGCACGAAGGGCTCGGAAAAGAAGCGATCAATGGCAGTGGAATCTCGATTTCGAAAAATCTCGATGGTTGCCTGCCGAGCTATCGCACCCAGGTCGGAGGCATCAGGGTGATTCCGCGCTTGAGACCGCGACGGTGCAAAATCAGACAGGAGACCCATCATTCCAACCAGAGCGGCGAGACAGGACCACACTTGCAGCCGGCTGCGATCTTCCAGTTGCATGATTGCACCTCCTGGCGGTCGCGCCTTTACTTGTCATTCGGGACCGTCGAGCCTGCCACCCGCCGTCAAACCACCCAAGAGCCATCTTTCTTTTCTTTAACCTTTCTTCTGGTGTTTCCACGCTGAACCGTGAAAAGGCTAAAGGCAATAATGCCAGTCCATAAGAGCGCGCCAATAGCAACCGCGTGCAGCGAGGCCGATATCTGCTCCTCATTCTTCGAAATGATATAAGCGCGGTCCGCAACGATTTTGTCATAGGGCGTCGGATTGCACCCGCCGGGGTAACTCACCGAAAGACATGCCGACAGAACGAAAAGAAGGATGCTCAAAGGAAACGCGCACTTTATGAAACTTCCCAGATTCTGTCGTGGCAGGGCGTTTACAATCCCTTCAACAGGCCGCCTCAGCCAAAAATAAGCTACCCGGGCGGCGCCGAGACAAATTACAATCACCACGAAATACGAAATATTCAGGTAGGTCTTATTGTCCATTCTTGAATCGCAGCACGACCACCAGAACCGTGACCACCAAGACGTAGGCCAGCAGAACCATGAGCGTGTCTTGGAACACATCGGAAAGATGCGCAGCAACCGCCCACACGTACTCGATGGCGTGCGCCTCTGGCTTCTCGTGAATTCCCACAATCGTCCGGGACAAGGCGAGACAGGCCAGAACAAGTCCAAGTACGCGCATGTAAAATGTTGTTCCTTCGGGCAAACGGACGATTCTATCTAGCAGCCCGCGCAAGCTTGGCGCAATAAGCTTATAAATCAGAACAACGACGAGAAGTGAAAGGATGAGATCGCAAAGAAAGGCCGCAGTGTTGTAAGTGGGCATATTCCCCCGAATCCACCTAGTATTCGGTTACGAAATGCCAGCGAGAGTATTGCTGTATTTGCGCTGAGCTTACGGTGGGATCTTCCTGTTGTCAACCGCGCAACACGGCCGCTTGGCAGGAAACCAAGAGCCCCAGGTAGAAAAGCGCAACCTGGGGCACCCGAAAGCAGAAACTAGGAAGCAGAAACCAGAAATTGGAAAAGGGACAAGAGAAGTCCAGATCAGGGTAGTTTGTCGAAAAAGAGATAAATGGCGGCGATGCGGCCGTCCTGCGCAATGATGAAATCGGTCCCGGAGTACGCTGGCGCCTCACCCGGGAGGCCTGATATCCAGCGGACCAGCCCGCCATTGCCCGATTCCGCAGGCTCGGTAGTTGGCTGATATCGGAATTCAGGGTGAGTCGCTTTGATCGCGCCCGCGATGCGGTCGATTTCGTCACGGCCACGAAAGGCTCCCTTGCTGGGGTCGTAGAAAATGCAATCGTCGGCGTAAAGATCGTCGATGGCGGCGCGCCGGCGAGCGGGATCGTTTTCACCGAAGACATCACGAAGATTGCGGATCAGCAAGGTCGAGATGCTGTAGGACATGGTTAGTCTCCTCTGGGCTTGTCTCCTCTGGGCATCGAGTGCGGCTTGCGATATCTCGACCCGGAACGGCTATATTAGCTCGTGGGAGCCTATCGGCTGTACACTCGCGCAATGCGACCCCTTCGGTATTCCATCAACGTCACATTGGATGGGTGCTGCGATCATCGAGCAATCCTCCCGGACGAAGACTTGCATCGCCACGGGATCAAGAACCTCAAGCAGGCCGATGCCCTCCTCTTTGGCCGGGTGACTTACGAAATGATGGAGGCAGCGTTTCGACCGCCGGCACCCGATTGGATGGAACCCTTCGCCCGGACGATCGACGCGGCGAAGAAGTACGTCGTGTCGAGCACGCTAGACCGGGTTGATTGGAACGCGGAGCTCGTGCCTGGGGATCTGGGGAAGGCCGTTGAGCAGCTTAAGCGGGAGTCGGGTAAGGGACTGCTGGTGGGAGGCGTGAAGCTCCCGCTGACGTTGGCGGAGCTGGGATTGATCGATGAGTACGAGTTTGTGGTGCATCCCAGGCTAGCGGGCCACGGGCCGACGTTGTTCGCGGGGCTATCGAAGCGTGTCGACTTGAGGCTCGTGAGCCGGCTGGAGTTCGGCTCGGGGGCGGTGGCGATGCGGTATGAGCCGAGAAAGTAGCCATTGGGCTTGTTTGCCCGAGTCGGCCGCAGCAAAGTAAAACGTCAGTGCTCATCTTTGGGAGTAGCGGCCGTCCCGTCTGACCAATGGCCGACTGGGATCATGAACTCGGTTATGGGCTCCGGGGCGCCCTGAAACTGTGGATTCAATATAACCGGGGAGCCAGGCAGATCCGCACCCCAAACCTTGGGATCTGTTAGGGGGATGTAAAACATCAAATGCGGAAGCCAATGCCCGGCGGCGTCGTTTAGGTACCCTTGGCTCGACATCATGAAGCACATTGCGCCGGGTTCCAGGGCTGGCAGTTCTTTCGTAGCGAATGCCTTGATACCATCGATAATCTGAGGTTTGGACAGTCCAGCCAATACCAACTCCGTCCTCTTGATGGTGAGCGGCAAGATGGAGCGCACTGCCGGCGGATTGAAACAGATCGGACCGCGCATCTTGGGGTTCCAGAACTGCGGGAAGTCAAATGGAGACATCCATGATCGCTCCACGACGCACACGAAACCGTTCTTGGCTTTGATCGCCGTTTCGTAGCCATGTCGTCCGAGGACCAAGACGCCGGCATCGCCTGAGATGGAGTCCGGCGCAGCACTGCGCGCCAGCTTTATCTCCTCGTTGCGATCTGGAATCAGGTATTGTTCGAGCGGGGCCATGCTGGGATACGGTATTTTCGTGTCCTGAGCTTTTGCTTCCCACGCGGCAACGAACATGACGACCACAGCGATGCTCGCTAATGCGCTCGTCCTGGTGCTTTTTCGTTTCATGACTTCTCCTGATTCTGAAGATCACAGCATCGGTGAGGAGCGAGGGACAGACGGGAAGTTCCCCTTCTCCTAGAACCACCAATCCGTACTTGCCCAACGAGATCGTTCAGATAAATATCAGAAATCGTCCCGTCTGTCCCGTTGATTCGTCCCCTTGATTCCCGTCTGTCCCCTTGGTTCTAAGCGCAAAGGTTCATTTGGTTTTCGTTTTCTTGCACGAAGTTTCAAAAATTCCGGCTCGACCCACACGCTAGTCAATCGTTTCGGATGAAGTTCTAAGTTTCCATATCTGTCGAATCCTCTTACTGGCTCATCTCAGCGGCGGCGTCGCCGAACTTCTTTTGGATCTCCTTTTGGACCTCGGGATCGAAGTCGGTTAGATCAAACATGCGGCGGACTTCGACCATTTCGGTATCCTTTCCGGGGATGCGCGAGGCCCATTCGAGCGCCTCTTCGCGCGACTTCACCTGGATGATCCAGTAGCCGCCGACCACTTCCTTCGCTTCGGTAAACGGGCCGTCGGTAACTTTCGACTTTCCGCCTTTGAAGGTGACGCGCGCGCGCATCGTCGCGGGCGGGGTTAGACCGTCGAGCGCGAGCAGCACGCCGGCTTTCCCTAGTTGCTCGTTGTACTTGCCCATTGCCTCCATGCTTTTGAGGTCGGGTGCCCAGCCGGGTTTTGCGTTTACGTAGTCTTTCGGATACATGATCATCATGAAACGCATGGTGTTCTCCTTGAGTTTTGAGCGGACGCCGTATCAGTGCCGCTACTATATAGGAGCTTGGACTGCGCTGGGCACCGAATGTACCGGGGCGCTGGGCGCGGGGTCTTGTCTCCACTTACGCGTCGAACGGGTGGGACGCGAATCGACACTTTTTTTGACAAATTTTCACGTAGGGTCAAGGGGCGGAAACACGTTATTTAGGAGTGGGGAGTGGCGTGACGATCCAAAACATTCCCGCTGTCATGTGGGATTCGCCCACTGGAAGGAACGGCGCAGAGCCGCTCTCCCTTGGGCGGGTGGCTCGCGGGAGTTGGCAGGGTGGGGCCTGCAGACTCGGCACTGACCCGTGAACGGGTATAGAATGATCGAAAGGAGAATCCTTCCATGGCGGCGCTGGATTGGTCACAATGTCCTGCGGTGGAGAGCATCCCGGGCAAGGTAAGCGGCGCCTGGGTGCTTAAGGGCACGCGCATGCCCGTCTCCGTCATCTTTGAAAATCTGAAAGCCGGCGCCAACCTTGACGAGATTATGGAATGGTTCGAAGGTCTGGACCGCGAACAAGTCGAAGCCGTCATCGAATTTGCCGCCCGCAGCCTTGAGGTGACTCCCTCATCGCCTGTTACCCGCTGATGCTAGTTCTTTTCGACCAAAGCACTCCGGTCCCTATCCGTCCGTTCCTCAGAGAACATAAAGTCGAAACAACCTGGCAGCGAGGATGGGGCAAGCTCAAGAACGGCGATTTGCTAAAAGCCGCTGAGGAAGCTGGGTTCGAAGTCTTGGTCACTCCCGACAAGAACATCCGTTATCAGCAGAATTTAAAGAATTACAGAATTGCGATCGTCGTCGTGGGAAATCCGCAGTGGCCGGTGCTGCGTCACCATGTGGATCGAATCGTGGCGGCTGTAAACGCGGCAGAGCCTGGCACCTACTGCGAGGTTGAGTTTCCGGAACGATGAAGTTAACGTGATTGAATCTTCGTCTTGTCCGCAACTACTGCCCCTCCTTTCATTACCCAACGCACATTGTTGATGGCCACGTTGATGTCTGCCAGCGGGTCGCCTTCCACCGCGACTAAATCCGCGAAATAGCCTGATGCGACTGCGCCCAGCTCTTTTTCTTTCCCCAGTAGCTCCGCGGCATTGGTCGTTGCCGTGCGCAGCGCTTGCTCCGGAGTCATGCCGGCTTTCACGAACCAGCCAAGCTCTCTCGTGTTCTCTCCGAACATGGTATAAATCGCGTCGGAGCCCATGGCGAATTTCACTCCGGCTTTGTGCGCCTTTCGGGCGGTCTCTAGATTGCGCTCAATGAACGCCTTGGTCTTCTCCTGAAAGCCGTTCGCATAGCCAATCTTCTGCCAGTTGTCCAGGTAATAGCGGTTGTGATCGATGGTCGGAACGTAGAACGTTCCGCGCTTCGCCATCTCCTGGATGGTGGCGTCGTCCATATCGGTGGCATG
Organism: Acidobacteriota bacterium; assembly: GCA_013289835.1. Lineage (GTDB taxonomy): Bacteria > Acidobacteriota > Terriglobia > Acidiferrales > UBA7541 > Acidiferrum. Next base: position 17,956 of record JABCZG010000022.1, read on the forward strand.
TTCGAGCGAATCCGTGCCGGCGCGCACGGCATCGCGAGCGCCGTTCGGGCCGTAGGAGTGAATCGCGATTTTCTTTCCGAACTGATGGGCGGCGTCCACGGCTGCTTTAATCTCTTCGTAGCTGTAGGTCTGAAATCCGGTTACATCATCGTCGGTGCCGGTGGAGGCGTACATCTTGATTGAGTCCGCGCCCGCTGCGACCTGCTGGCGCACGGCTCGCAGCACTTCCGGAACGCCGTCGGCAATTCCGCCTGCGGGAGGATTCAAACCTGTCTTGTACGGGGTGTTGGTGATGTAGAGGCCGTAGCCGACGACGAACATGCGCGGGCCGACCATTTCGCCGCGATTGATCAAATCGCGCATGGCGATATCCATGTATTGATCCGAGCCGAGATCGCGAACGGTGGTCACGCCTGCTGCGAGAGTGCGCATGGCTCCTTTGCGGGCGAGAAAAACTTCCACGGCTGGCGGATTATTCACGAGCTGTTTCAGCATGGGCTCGCCGGGAGTTTCGTCGGTGTACATAGTCATGTGCGTGTGGACGTCAATCAGGCCGGGGAGTCCCGTGAATTTCGAGAGGTCGATGATTTCCGCGCCCGCAGGAATGGCGGAGGCGTCCGTCGTGACGCTACGAATTCTGTCACCCTCCACAATGACGATGGCGTTCGTCCACAGTTTTCCCTTGGCGTCCCATAACTTGCCGAAACGCACGGCCTTCACCGATTTCGCGCTTGTTTTTTCCTGTGCGAAAACGCCGCACACAAGGAATGCGGCAAAGACAATTCCAGCGAAAATCCTCAGCGGTTTCATGACGCATGCCCCTTTTCCCGCGCAGAGCTTGGCCGCACGGTGAACGACTTCTAAATCAGTTGAGGACGGAATGCAATCAGGAAGAAACGAGGGTAGTGACTCATTTAGCGAGAATGCGTCACCACCGAAACGAGGACTACTGCTGGTGAGGCAAAGACAGTGCGGGTGCAATCGTTGCCGTAGAAGAACTCATGGGAGGCGTCGGCGGCGCCACACCTGCCGTGCTGGAGCCAAGGCCCAAGAGTTGAAGCGTTTTTGCACCCAGCTTCCCGGTGGGAGTCAGCCCATGCGACTGTTGGAATTTCGTAAGGGCGTCCACGGTCGAAGCGTCCCATTTTCCGTTTGGCGTGGCCGTGTACGAGCCATCTTTTCCCAACGCTTGCTGAATTTCGGAAATGCGTTCGGGAGTGGGGGCTTTCTGCCCTCGCTCCCGCCGGCTGGATTTTCTAGACACTTTCGAGCGATGCGAAGTTCCACGAGACTTGGAAGGGGTGGTCTTTTTTTGCGGCGTGGTTTGCGCCTTTGCGGAGCCCGCCGACACACCCAGCCCTGCTGCTACGAGCAGCGTCAGGGCCAGGTGGGTCGCTTTTCGGACTCGCATACGCTGGTATTATTTGCCGTTCCGCCACTACTGCTGATTGTCTGCCGGCACTTTGCCGGACAGATAGAGAGTCAGGACGCGGTCGCTATCCTGGCGCCGCAGAACTTTGAAGACGACTTCTTCGCCCGGCTTCAGGGTAGAGACCGCTTTGCGGTAGTCGGCCACGGTAGCCACGGCGACGCGGTTGATATCGGCAATCACGTCTCCCCGGCCGAAACCGAGATCATCCGCAAACGTCGCGGGATCGACTTCGGTAACCAGGACGCCCTTTTGCGCTTCCACGCCAACGCGATGGCCGCGATCGGGAGTCAATTCTTCCACGTGCAAGCCGAATTCCGCCGGCGCGGTTTCGCCCGGCTGGTCGCCCATGCGGCCTGCCGCGTTCGGGAAGACGCGCGTGCGATCTTCGACGGTGGCCGTGGTTTCCTTTTGGGAGCGGTCGCGAACGAACGTCAGAGCCACTTTGCTGCCGATGGGTGCTTGCGCGATGGGATTCACGAGGTCGTTGCCGGTTTTTACCGGCTTGCCATTCACGCTGGTGATTACGTCGCCGCCCTTCAGTCCGGCCTTCTCGGCGGGACTTCCCGGCTCGACTCCTTCAATCACTACGCCGTACGGCGCGCCCAGGGATTTCAGGGTGATGGTATTGGTGCTCAGTTCTTCCTGGAAGCTGACGCCGATGGAGCCGCGGGTTACGCGACCCTGCTTGACGATTTGGTCGTATACGTTGATGGCCGTGGTGGAAGGCAGCGCGAAGCCGACTCCTTCATAACCGCGGCTGCCGGTGATGATGGCTGTGTTGATGCCGATCACTTGTCCGGCAAGATCCACCAGCGGGCCACCCGAGTTGCCTGGGTTGATGGCGGCGTCGGTCTGCAAAAATCTCTGGAACTGCTGTCCGATTCCGCCGCGGTCCTTCGCGCTGATGATTCCAGCGGTGACCGTGGCTTGCAGCCCGAAGGGGCTGCCGATGGCCAGGACCCAATCCCCAACCTGCACGCCATCGGAATTCCCGAGTTTGGCGGTAGGCAATTCCTTGTTGGCATCAATCTTGATGACCGCGAGGTCGGTGTCTTCATCCACGCCCACGACTTTTGCGGTGTAGCGATTGGTGTCGCCGTTCAACTGGACTTGAATTTTGGTAGCCTGCTCGACAACGTGGTTGTTCGTGAGGATGTACCCGCGCTTGTCCACGATTACACCGGAGCCCAAGCTGCGTTCCGCTTGGGGCGGCCCGTCCGAACGGCCATCGAAGAAGCGATCGAAGAAGTCCTGCATGGGATCGTCCTGATCGTTGGGCTGCACACGGCGCTTTTTAGAGGTTTGCTTGCGCTCCAGCACCTGCGTGGTCGCTATATTCACGACCGCGGGTTCCACACGATTGACGATGGATGCGAAGGAGTTTGAGGACGGAATTGGATCCGGCACCGCAAGCGCGGTGGCCGTTGTGCCCGAGAATCCCAGATTTTTCATCGCCGAGACGCGGCCGGAAACAACCGACCCGATCAAAATGCCGACCCCCAGCGTGAACACTACCAGCACCGACACAACGATTTTGCGCCGGCGCGCCCAATCGAGAAGCTCTTTAACCTGCTCTCCCATTTTGGCTACTCCTGTTTTTCTGGCACCACAGCCCTGGCTGGGTCAGTCGACTGTTCTTCGGCGGGGCCCGAGCGTTCCGGGTCCTGCCTTAGAGTATAACACCGCTAGTTGCGTGAGGTTGCCGTCTCTTAGCGATGCGCCAGAGCAATACCTGCCCAAACGGCCGGGGTGCCTTGCGATTTTTGTTCACCACTGTATTGGACGCAGGAAACCCTAAATTTGTTGTCAAAGATTGGAAAAACTCTTGCTTACTTGCGTAACCGTATGGATTCTCAAAGACATTTGGCGGTCTTATCGGTTCTGCACACTCTGATTTTTGTTAACACTTTCCCGTTGGGTTCCGTCTTTAATGGTTAGCCGCCTTTCTCTTTGCGGGCTGGACGTGGGGTATAGAGTTGACTTCCGAATGGCGAGCATGGAACGTCAAAATGTGACGATCCCGCAGGTGTCCAATCCGACCGAGGATCACGGGCTGGTGCGTGCGGCCCGCGAAGGCGACCGCGCGGCGTTCGGCCGCCTCTACGATCGCTACGCGCGCATGGTGCACGGCATTCTTCTCTCGCGCATTCCTCCGCGGGAAGTGGACGACCTTGTCCAGGAAGTATTCCTCTCGGCGCTTCGGCAACTTCATGCACTGCGAGACATCGCGCGATTTGGGGCGTGGCTCGCCACCATCACGCGCAATCGTGCCAATGACTATTACCGCAAGGCTGGACCGGAGGCGGCCCGGACCGAGCCGGTCTTGGAAAAAGAGGGTGCAGAACGCGGGAACGACCATGCTCAGGAACAGGAGGCAGCGATCATTTTGGAATTGATTCGCGGCCTTCCCGAGACCTATCGCGAGCCGCTAATTCTGAGATTGGTCGAAGGAATGACGGGGCCGGAAATCGCTGAGAGGACGGGGCTCACGCATGGCTCGGTGCGCGTCAACCTTTGCCGGGGAATGCAGTTGCTGCGAGAAAAACTGGGGCAGGGCGCGCCGGTCGAGCGCTCCAGGCCAGTGTGATGCGAGGAAGGGATGCGAATGGTTGGAAGCAGGCCGTACGGAAGAGGAAGCAGAAATGAAAGATGACTACTTGTGGGACAGCTCGGGCGAGCCGGACCCTGAAATCCAAAAACTCGAGAGTGCGCTGGGGCGTTTCCGCCACAATCAACCGGCGCCCGCGTTTGATCAGGTCGCTGATCTTCTACCGGACAAACGGCGCTCATGGTTTTTCACTTGGCGGCTTTCGTTCCAAATCGCGGCCGTCGCGACGGGGATTCTGCTTGCCGCAACAACGTATTTCTACCTTGGTTCGAAACCGGGTGTTCAGCAGAGTGCGTCATGGGAAGTGGCACGCCTGGCGGGCGAGCCGCGGGTTGGTTCCAAAACACTCGGCGCAAATGCCGGAGTTGGAAAACTGGGCGTTGGGCAATTACTCGAAACGGATAGTTCGTCACGCGCAGCGATCTCTTTGTTCGAAACCGGGAGCGTTGAAGTGGACGGAGGCTCGCGCGTTCGGCTTGTCACCAACGGGCCGGGCCGTAAGCGGCTTTCGCTGGAACGGGGGACGATTCACGCGAGAATCTGGGCGCCTCCGGGAGAATTCGTGGTGGATACACCTTCCGCTGTTGCGGTGGATCTCGGATGCGTTTACACGCTGCATGTGGATGATTCCGGCGCCGGCCTCCTACGCACCACGATGGGTTGGGTGGGGTTCAAGCTGAATGGACACGAGTCTTTTATCCCCGCCGGCGCGGTATGCGCCACGCGGCCGAGGATCGGTCCGGGCACGCCTTACTTTGAAGATGCCCTGCCGGCGTTTCGCGAAGCCTTATCGCGATTTGACTTTGAAACCACAATGGGTGGAGAACGCGGCGCACTGCTTGGCGTACTTATCGCCGACGCGCGAAAAAGAGATGCGCTTACTTTATGGCACCTGCTTTCGCGGGTCAGCGATGCGGATCGCCCAGGCGTTTTTGACCGGCTCGCTTCACTCGCTCCTCCTCCAGCAGGCGTTACGCGCGAAGGCATCTTGCGTCTCGATCGCCCCATGCTGGACGCCTGGTGGAACTCGCTCGGCTACGGAGAAGTATTCGTGTGGCGGACGTACGAGCGCAACTGGTCGCAACCGCAGTCTGAAACCAAGTAAGTTGTGCGCCAAAAGCAGGCAAGATTTGGATTGCTCGTTAAGCCAGGTGCTACTTGCGGGGACTGTCGTTAACAGATGCCGCAATTAAGACGTCTTGTCTCCTGTAGGTAGAAAGACCGGGAAGGAGATCAGAAATCAATGACTTCTCAAATGATTCGCGCCTTGCGATTGGGCTTGGCGCTTGCCGTTTTGCTGTGCTTTGCAAACGTTGCGCTGGCGGGGCCGCCGTTGATTTGCCATACCATTGAAATCGGAGATGCACGGTCCTTGCCGTGGATCAGTCACAGTTGGAACCTCGACGGCGGCGAAAGTTACGATACGCAAAACCTGGTCAGGGATACGCTGGAGCTTCTCGGCCCAAATACGCCGGTACTCGTTCGAATGGAGACGCTGCGACGCGCCACGCTGTACGCGCGCAAAGATCCCGTGGCAGCGAAGGAACTGCTCGCGCGGCTGCAAGCGCGAGCGGCGTCCGCGGAAGCATCGGGGCACCCCGACGCACTCGCGTGGTTTGACGTTGGATATCTCGCGGAAACGTATTCGCAGTGGATCGGTCGACCGTGGATGCGCGTTAACAAGGATGAACAGAATCCGGGGGCTGGCGTAGATGGCTACGCGCTGGTCGAGAAGGCGCTCGCATTACGCGGGCCGGACCCTCAGATGGAATTCGCAGCCGCGCTCATCACCCTCTCCGGCCATCCAAGCGAACATCCGGAACACGCGCAAAGAGCCATTGCCGGAGCAAAGAGCGATCCCCTGCTGGCGCGGAATCTTGCCACCCATTTCACCGGGCCGCAGACGCAGACTATGTCCGAGGTGCTGGCCAAGAATGAAGTTACAAACTGAAGGAAAACGGGGCTGGTACAGAGGCGCCGCCCTCGGGCGGCGCCTCGGCTCGCGGGGGACAATACTTTCGCATGGTGCAGGCGGCAGGCGGCGCTCTTGACATCTGCGGCGGGCTCAGGCATAAAAGACGTAGCTGCGGTTGCGGCGACACGTGGCGATTTAGGGCAACTTGCTCCACGTAAAAAACTGCTAAAGAGCTTTTCGAGTATCCCAGAAGATTTTCTGAGACCCTCCGAGCACTTTGGCACGGAGGGTTTTTCGTTTACCCCCTCCCTGCTGCCCTAAATGAATTCCACGCTGATCTGTCGAATTTGCAGGGGCCGGGGTTTATTCCGACCTCGCAGCGAGGCGCTGAGCCCGCGCGATTGAAACCTGGCGCTTCCTGAAAGGTGAATTCCAATGGCTGTTCATTACCGACTTCGATGTAAAGAGTGCGGAAAGACCTGGGACAATTCGCCCCGCTCGTTCTGCGAAGACTGCTTTTCTCCCGTCGAGGTTTCCTACGATTACGATGCTCTCAAGAAAACCGTGCGGCGCGAAGATTTGGCCTCGCGCGAGTTCAATATGTGGCGCTACTCGGAACTCCTCCCACTCTCTGAAGACTTTGCCCCTACTGGCGCCGTCGGCGGCACGCCGCTGGTGGCTTCGCGGAAGCTTGCCTCTCGATGGGGGCTCCAAGAACTTTATTTCAAGAACGATGCGGTTTGCTTTCCCTCCTTGTCGTTCAAGGACCGCGTGGTGGCGACGGCCCTTGCGGCGGCGCGGCGCTTCGGTTTCGAGACGGTAGGCTGCTCTTCCACCGGCAATCTCGCCAACGCGGTCGCTGCGCAAGCCGCGCAACAAGGATTTGATGCCTGCGTTTTTATTCCTGCGGACCTCGAGCCTGCCAAGGTGCTCAACACCGCGGTGTATGGCGCGCGGATCGTGCGAATTAACGGCAACTACGATCAGGTGAACCGCTTGTGCTCACAAATTGCGGACCGTTTTCATTGGGGACTCGTCAATGTCAATCTTCGGCCGTATTACTCCGAGGGTTCGAAGACGCACGGGTACGAAATCGCGGAGCAGTTGGGCTGGAGGCTTCCCGACAATGTGGTGGTGCCCATGGCCGGCGGGTCGCTGATCGGAAAAATTGCCAAGGCTTTCCGCGAACTGGTGACGCTGGGCTGGGTGGAAGCCAAGCCGGTGAAGTTTTTTGGCGCGCAAGCCACGGGCTGCTCGCCCATTTCCGACGGCGTGAAGCGCAACCTGCAGCGCTTCGAGCCGCAAAAGCCTAATACCATCGCGCGCTCGCTGGCTATCGGGAACCCTGCGGACGGACCATATGCGATCAAGCTGATCCGCGAGTCCGGTGGGTGGGCTGAAGATGTTTCCGATCCGGAGATCGTCGCCGCCATCAAGCTACTGGCGGAATCCGAGGGCATCTTTACGGAGACCGCGGGCGGCGTCACCACAGGCGTGACGCAAAAGCTCATCGCACAAAATCGCATCAAGGCACACGAGACCACCGTCGTTTGCATTACCGGCAACGGCCTGAAAACCACGGACGCGATTGCCGCTGAGTACCCGGCCACTGAAGCCATCGCACCGCGCCTCGACGCTTTCGAAGCGTACTTGGAAACGCAAATCGGGACGACGGCACCGGCCACGGTTAGCGCGAAGGCATAATGACTTGCAGCCATACCATGGACGATTCGGTTGCATCGAGAAGGAGCCGCTTGTCCCGTTGCTGCTGATTTTCTACTCAGCACTGAAAACTAAGAACTGAAGACTTTTTCACAGCCAAGGAGCCACATGCAAATGCCCATCACCATCGAAATCCCAACGGCCTTCCGTCGCTTCACGGACGGCTCGCCGAAGGTGGACTGCAGCGCGACCACCATCGCCGAAGCTCTCAATGAGCTGACCTCACGCTTCCCCGATCTCGGGCGCCACGTGCGCGACGATCAGGGCCAGATTCGCCAGTTCCTCAACGTCTATCTCAATGAAGAAGACATCCGCTTTCTGGGTGGAGAAAACTGCACGCTCAAGGACGGCGATCGTGTTCTTCTGGTTCCCTCCATCGCGGGCGGTTCAGGAAGCTAACACGCCCGGCTAGGGTCGGCCGGGACATTTGCATTTGATTTGACTAAGTCCTTCCTTACTAAGCCCATCCAGGTTTTTCGAGATTCCTCCGTTTTGCGCGAAAGCAATTGCTTCTCGTTCCCTGCCGATGCAGACTACCGCAACTTCTTTCCACTTGGAGGACTGCGGCTGAGTCTGCGCCGCGCTGACATTGTCCATCGGGGCTTCCATCAAGCTGTCTGCCGGAGAAGCGCCCATGCAGGCGCATAGCGCCGCGCTGCGCAAAGAACTCGGATTGGCGGACCTGGTTCTGGCACAGATTTTGTTGGTGGTGGTGCCCGATTTTTTTGGCACCGCGGTGAAAGCCGGCCCTTCTCATGTTGTTCTGTGGTTGCTGGCCATTGTACTTTTCTTCATTCCGCTTTCGCTGGTCGTGTCTCACCTGAATCGCTTGATGCCACTCGAAGGCGGCCTTTACGAATGGGCGCGACTGGCATTCGGTGACCGGATTGGATTTCTAGTGGCGTGGAATCTATGGCTCTTTGCCACGTTGTATACGGCGGTCATCGGTTTGGTGACTATGACGTTCTTGTCTTACGCCATAGGTTCGCAGGCGGCGTGGATTGCATCGAACCGGTGGCTCGTTGTAGCCGCGACGTTTGCCTGCATCAGCGCGCTGATCCTTGTGGCGCGCGCGGGCCTGGGCATCGGGAAATGGGTGAATAACGTTGGCGGCGCGATCGGCGTGGTGACCATAGGCGTTCTTATTTTGATGCCGCTGGCCGGCGTGTGGCGCGGGACGCTGCACGAGTACCACCCGCTGCGCTTGGCGATGCCAGCGATGAATTTTTTCAGCCTCAGCGTGTTCACCAAGATGACGTTCGGCGCGCTCTGCGGCATCGAGTATGTCGCGATCTTCGCGGGGGAATCCCGGCGACCAGTGCGCGATGTGACTCGCTCCATTTTTTTCGCCGCGCCACTCATTGTGCTGCTCTATGTATTCGGGACCAGCGCGATTCTGGCTTACGTCTCGCCCGGTGCGGTGGACGTCATCGGCCCCATCCCGCAAGCGCTGAGCCTGGGATTCAGTCAGTCTGGCTTTGCGAGATTTATCGTTCCGATTTCGGTGTCTCTGTTGCTGGCCAACTATTTCGCTACGTTTAATCTCAACTTCAGCGGCAACTCCAGGCTTCCGATGGTGGCCGGGTGGGACCGGCTCTTGCCGGAGTGGTTTACGAAACTCGACGAGAAGCACCGAACACCGGTCAATTCCATTTTGTTTGTCGGGGTGGTCGGCTTGCTGGCGTCCTTCGCGGTGCTGATCGGAGTCGGCGTACAAGAGGCGTATGAGTTTTTGCTGAACATCAGTTTCACGTTTTACGGCCTCGCGTATCTTGCTCTGTTCGCCATTCCTCTGCTGGTGAAGCGGGACAGCGGCCTTCGTCCCCAGCTTTGGCTTCGCGTTGCGGCGGGGTCCGGGCTCCTTGTCACTCTACTTTTTGTGTTGCTTTCCATATTTCCCATCATCTCGGTGGAAAACCAGACAAATTACATCATGAAGACGGCGGCAGTTTTGCTGGGCGCGAATGCGCTCGGCTTGTTGCTCTATCGTTTTGGAACCCGCCGCAGCGACGCGCCATCGACCGGGAGTTTCTAGACCGACAACAAGTGCCGGCGATTCACATCTCGTTGCGCTCAGGATTGATAGGCAGACCGCAACTTTCGGCGCTAGATCGTGTTTGCGCATATATGAGAGTTAGGCTGCTCATCTACGCGATTGCTTCCCTGCTTCTTCTGGCGTGTCATGCGCCAGTGCGAGCGGTGGTTTCCCTGTTCTCGGACGTCCGCGAGGTCTAGTTTCCCGCGAGCCCCCGGGATATTGACCGTTCCATTTAATGGGCTACTAACTAAAGCAAACTCATCTGCTTGTTTTCGAGATCGAGCAGCTTTTTCTTGTTCGCAAGACCACCGCCGAAACCTGTGAGACTCCCGTCGCTCCCGATGACGCGATGACACGGAATGATGATCGGCATAGGATTGCAAGCGTTCGCCAGGCCAACTGCACGCACGGCTTTGGGATTGCCAATGCGCTCCGCCAACTGGCCATAGCTGATCGTTTCTCCATAGGGAATCGTGCGAAGGCTTCGCCACACTTCGAGCTGGAAATGCGTTCCTTGGGGCGAGAGAGGAAGATCGAATTCCTTCCTCTCACCTCCGAAATACGCTTTAAGCTGACGGACTGCCTCGACAAGCGGCGATTCGTCCTGCTTCCAGCCCGGTTCCACCGCGGCGGCTCGCTTGCTGTTTTCAAAACTTACCAGCCGCAGCCCGCAGTCGTCGCCAACTAGCAGGAGTCTTCCGACGGGGCTTTTCATCCACGTGTAGAACACAGGCTTTATCCCTTCGAATCCAAGCGTTGTTCAGCTTGAGGGCTCACCAAATCTTCGCTCCCTACCCTACGATTTCAGGGAATACGGGCTAGAGGCCCGGAATCTCTTTTCGAATTCCTCGCGGGTGCACATCGTTCGAATGTCGGCGATGCGATCCACAGCGAGAATTCCATCCAGATGATCGATCTCATGCTGCAGCAGCTCGCCCAGATTGCGTTCTTCGCCGGCGCGAGTTTCGTTCCAGCTTCCTTTCAAATCCTGATAGCGCACGGTGATCTCACGATGCCTTTCTACTTGCATGAAGATAGACAGAAAACTCAGGCAGGCATCCCAGACTACGATTTTTTCTGCGCTGCGCTCCGTGATTTCGGGATTCACGAGCGGCCAGGCATTTTCTCCCGGCAGCCGCAAGAAAATGACGCGCAGGTTTGAACCGATCTGTGGCGCGGCAATCCCACGGCCGTATCCTGTGGTTTGACACCAGTACGCCAGCGTGTCGGCGAGATCGTCCACCAGCGCTCGAATCTCCGGCACCGCGGGATTTTCCACACGTTGGCACACCTCGCGCAGCCCCGGATTTCCCAGTTGCAATACCGTTCGAATCGCCATGGTCTTTCAATCACCTTAGACGGGCTCGGGTTTCTCCCATCTCCCCGATTCCGCCGATCGGAAAACCGCCTCAATCACCGCCATGTTGGCAATGGCATCCTCCAACGGCACGGGAACTTCGCCGCCTTCGCGAATCGCTCGTGAAAATGAATCGCCCTGGACCGTATATTGGTCGCAGACTGGAATCGTCTCCGTTCGAATTCCCGTGCCCAAGACATCTCGGCCATCATCAACGAAGATCCGCGTCGGCCGGTCGTTCGGAGCATTAAACGGAATCTCAATCTCGATATGCCCTTTGGTTCCCAGGAATTGCATCCGTTGGTACGGCACCATCTGCGTGCTACAGGTGAACACCGCCTGCCCTGCCGGAAACTCCATTATCACGGAACTCAGCCGGTCCGTGCCGAACTCCGGGTCTCGCTCCATGACACTTGCCACCCGCAGGGGCTCTTCGCCAAAAATCCAGCGCGAAGTTGTGATCGGATAGCAACCGATGTCCATCATTCCACCGCCACCCCAGTCCGCCACGTTGCGCACATTCTTCGGATCGCGATTGAAGTAGCTGAACGCGCCGACGATCGCGCGCAACTCTCCGACGACACCGTGCCGAACCAAATCGCGGACTCGCAGCCACTGTGGATGCGTCTTCACCATGAATGCCTCGCCGATCTTAACGCTGCAGCGGTTTCGCGTCGCAAGCAGCGTGCGCCCCTCCGCCACCGTCAAGCTCAGCGGCTTCTCGCAAAGAACATGCTTCCCAGCCTCCGCCGCTTTGATCGACCACGGCACATGCAGATGATTGGGCAGCGGATTATAAGTAGCCTCAATCTCCGGATCGGCTAGCAGTTCTTCATACGATCCATACGCTTTGGAAATTCCCAACTGGTGCGCGGCGTCTTCTGCCTTCGCCAAATCACGCGAGGCAATCGCCGTCACCGTACTCCACTCCCCCTTCTGCATCCCCGGTATGACCTTGCGGACGGCGATTCCTGCTACTCCCAGCACTCCCCATTTCACTTTGCCCTGATTCACGATCGTTCCTCTCGCCTCATTTCCATTCCGTTCTATCACGCATTCTCGCGGCGTCCAATGCAGGACTTGCGGACCACCTTGCCAGCACTTAAAAAAGTCACTCCAAAAACGTGCCCATCGGCTCTCGTCGCGGTATCATTCCGCGCGGGAGTTTCAATGTACAGACCCACGCTCCCGCAAATCTGAGGAGGACCAATCGAATGCGCAAAGGAATGACCATCCTGCTCTTTGGGATGCTCGCTCTGTGTACGCCGCCCGCAGCCAACCGGCTCTGGGGACAGGCCGAAAAGAAAGATGCCATGCCCGATCCGGCCGTAAAGGTAGGGGACATGGCGCCGGACTTCACCCTGATGGATACACATCGCAACCAAGTGTCGTTGCATGACTTCCGCGGCAAGAAAAACGTCGCGCTGGCGTTTTACATCTTTGCCTTCACCGGTGGTTGAACCAAGCAAATGCAGAACTTCCAGCAAAATTTGCAGAAGCTGGAAGCTGCAGACACCCAAGTCTTGGGTGTAAGTATGGATAGCACCTTCAGCAACGCCGCGTGGGCCGAAAAAATCGCCGTCACTTTCCCCCTCCTCAGCGATTGGGGCGGCGATGTCACCAAGCAATACGGTCTGTACAATTCCAAATACAAAGCGGCGCGCCGCGTGAATTATCTGATCGACAAGAGCGGCAAAGTGGTCGAAATGCAAATTGACAGCGAGGCAGTGGATCCCACGAAGCTTGTGACGCTGTGCGAGCGCCGCAAGTCCACGGAGTAGCCGGAGACGAACACCACCAAACGCTCTTCGTCCGACCGCTGCGCTGCTGCTGCCGAGGACGAAGAGCGTTTGTTCCATTCACATTTCCTTGAACCATTTCTTGAACCATTATTGAACCATCAGCAGATTCAGCGGCTTCAGGTGGAACTCCGGGTTGGCAAACCTCAGGCATGCGGGCAATCCTTGAATCTCCCTAACGGAGTTCTAGTACTCACTTCTGCTTACTCCAAATTATTTTACTTTTCTTGCAGTACCCCCTGAAAAATAGAATAGAATATTCGCGTTTTGCAGTGTGCTGTCTCGCGATTTTGGCGGCGGGTATCTCCGCAGGATGCTTGGGCCAGCTATTCGCCTCGGGGGATGTCATGCGAACTCAAAAAGGCTTTTCGCTCATCGAGCTGCTTCTCGTGGTATCGGTAATTTTAATCATTTCCGCTATCGCAGTTCCGAATTTTCTTCGCTCCCGTCTGCGGGCCAATGAGGCATCCGCCGTTGCTTCGCTGCGGGTAATCGAAACAGGCGCCGTGACTTACTCCATGACCTACCCGGACCAAGGATTCCCGGCCCAACTCACGAGTCTTGGCGGGGTCAATCCCTGTACCGCCAGTTCCACGACATCTTGCTTGATTGACGACGTGCTAGCGCAAGGAATCAAGGGCGGTTATTCGTTTGATTGGGCGGGCGATGGGGCCACACCCTCGGTTGCGTTTGCTCTCACCGCTACACCTCAGGTGGTTGGTTCGTCGGGGCAGCGCATGTTCTGCACCGATCAGGGCGGCGTGATTTACTTCGATCCGTCTGGGTCGGGCTGTACAAACGGCAGCCAGCCTTTACAGTAATGTCTTCGTAGTGGTCCCGCAACAATCCTGGGTAGGCTCCCCGCCTTTGGCTCCTTTCTTCGAGGAGTGCTAGAATCGCTTGGAACGCCCATGACACCGAAAACGCTCTATCAAAAGATCTGGGACTCCCATGTGGTTCGCGAGGAGACCGGACAGCCCTCCATCATCTATATTGACCGCCACCTAATCCATGAGGGCACCTCGCCGCAAGCCTTCGCCGGGCTACGCGCCGAAGGCCGCAAGGTCCGCCGCCCCGATCTTACTTTTGCGGTGATGGACCATTCCGTCTCCACCACGGACAGGACGCTGCCGATCCTCGACAACGACGCCAAGCTGCAGTTCGAGGCGCTGGAAAAAAATTGCCGCGAATCGGGCGTCCGCCTGTTCGACATGAACAGCAAGAATCAGGGCATCGTGCACATCATCGGCCCGGAACTTGGCATTACCCAGCCCGGCCAGACGATCGTTTGCGGCGACAGCCACACCTCCACGCATGGTGCGTTCGGCACGCTGGCATTCGGCATCGGCACCAGCGAGGTCGAGCACGTCCTGGCCACACAGTGCCTGGTGCAATCGCGCTCGAAGACGCTTCACATTCTTGTTCACGGCAAGCGGCCCAAGGGTGTCACCGCCAAGGACCTTATCCTTGCGATCATCGGAAAAACGGGCATCGCAGGTGGCACCGGGCACGTTGCGGAATACGGTGGCGAGGCTATCCGTTCTCTTTCCATGGATGGCCGCATGACTGTTTGCAATATGACCATTGAGGGCGGAGCGCGCGCTGGAATGGTTGCGCCGGATGAAACTACCTTTGCGTATCTCGAGGGCCGGCCGTTTGTGCCGCGTGGAAAAGCGTTTCAAGAGGCAGTCGAGCGTTGGAAACTGCTCAAGAGCGATGGCAGCGCCCACTTTGACATGAAGGTCGAGCTGCAAGCCGAACAGATTGCTCCACAAGTGACCTGGGGCACGAATCCCGGCATGGTGACGAGCGTCACCGCTCGCGTGCCTGATCCGCATGACTTCAAGGATCTCAACGATCAGAAAGCGACGGAAAGCGCGCTCAAATATATGGGGCTGAAGGCCGGCACGCCCATCGTGGATATTCCCGTGGACCGCGTGTTCATCGGCTCGTGCACCAATTCGCGGCTCGATGATCTCCGCGCGGCTGCGCATTTTGTAGCGGGCAAGCACGTGGCGAAGAACATCAAGCAAGCGCTGATCGTTCCCGGCTCGCGCGGCATCAAGACGCAAGCCGAAAAAGAAGGCCTCGACAAAATATTCCGCGACGCTGGATTCGAATGGCGCGACGCCGGCTGCAGCATGTGCATCGGCATGAATGCAGACGTCCTGCCGCCGCACGAGCGCAGCGCCAGCACCAGCAATCGCAACTTCGAAGGTCGCCAGGGGAAGGACAGCCGCACGCATCTCGTCAGCCCAGTCATGGCCGCTGCTGCCGCCATTGCCGGCCATTTCGTGGATGTTCGTTCGCTCGACGACGTTTCCTCCGTCGAGTAGGTTTTCGTAACGCCCACGGCGCCTTTGACTTGTTTCTGTTGTTGGGCCGGATTTCAGTCCGCCTTGTTCTTGTGCCAGGAGCCACGATCGCATGCAACCGTTCTCAGCACACACCGGCATGGTCATGCCGCTTGACCGCGTCAACGTGGACACCGACCAGATGGTGCCCAAGCAATTCCTGAAAGCGCTGACGCGCGAAGGCTTCGGCCGCATTCTCTTTTATGACTGGCGCTATCTGCCCGGCGAGAAACCGAATCCCGAATTTGTCTTGAATTTTCCGCGCTACAAGGGCGCCTCGGTCCTGCTGGCGCGCGCCAACTTTGGCTGCGGCTCCAGCCGCGAGCACGCTCCCTGGGGTGTGAAGGATTACGGCTTCCGCGTGATCGTTGCGCCGAGCTACGCAGACATTTTTTACAACAACTGCTTCAAGAACGGCATTCTGCCCGCGACGCTTCTCGAAGATCAAATCGAGGAACTCTTCCAGCGCACCGATAAGGAAGAAGGCTATTCGCTGACCGTCAATCTGCCGAACCAGACCATCGCCGACAAACACGGCCTCATGTTCAAATTTGAAATTGCGCCGTCGCGAAAAGAAGTCTTGCTCAAAGGCCTCGATGACATCGGCACCACGCTGCTGCACGAGCCGGACATCACGGAGTACGAGAAATCGCACGCCGCTTCGGCCACCATGTACGACGCTGTGGATGTGAAGTATTACTCCAACGGCCGCTGAAGTTAGATTGAATCTCTAAAAGCACTCCTAGGCTGGCCTTACATCGAACTCAGACAAAATCGATATGGACCGCGCTTGCGTACCAGTACTTGGAGAGCTTGTTGGATTCCCCGCTGCGATTTCAAACTCAAAATTCTGCTGTAGCAAATCGATTCTCTTCCTGGACTTCTTTTTCTAAATCCTTTCTAAATAGCGTCATTCTAGTTGACTCCCAATTAAGGCCGGCGTAAGGTACCTCCAACCAGGAGGGGGACCGTGTCGAAATCCGAACTACAAGGTCTCACTCAGACCGTTAGTTAACTCAAAAGGGGGAGATATGAGTCTCGAAAACTGTAGATGGCTCAGGGGTGTAGTCATCTCATTTGCAGTACTGCTGTTGGTTTGGTCGGCCCAGGGGACGTATGGTCAAGGCGCATTTGCCACAATCACTGGCCGTGTCCTCGATCCGAAGGGTGCGTCGGTACTGAATGCGGATGTAACGGCAACGAATACGGAAACTGGCATCGAGCGCAAGACCAAGACGACTTCGGATGGTCTCTACCGCTTCGATAATTTGCCGCCAGGAATCTACGACGTAACGTTGGATGCCAGCGGATTCAACAAGGCGGAAGCTAAATCCGTCAAGTTGCAGGTAGGTGAGATGCGCGACGTCAATTTTAATCTCGAATTGGCGGGGCAAAAGCAGTCAGTCGTAGTCACTTCGGAGCTGCCCTTGGTCGAAACGACCAAGACCGATGTCTCGACGGTGATTGACGATAAAGACGTCGCTGACTTGCCCACGACGACTTCGTTCGGCAACATAGGCGGCGTCGCCAATGACTATGAAGGCTTGGCCGCTACCGCACCGGGAGTCAAATATGACTATACCGGGAACTCGGCCGACATCGTCGGCCCCGGCGCCACCAACTCACGAGGGATCACGGTCAACTTGGACGGCGGAAACATTTCCGACCAAGTTGTTTCCTCGCGCGACGCTCTCGGTGCCACGGTGGAGGAAGTGAAAGAATTCCAGGTTCTGACCAATAATTACAACGCGGAATATGGACAGGCCGGAAACATCGTTTTGAATGTGATTACCAAATCCGGTACGAACCAGATTCATGGTGATTGGCACAGCTACTTCCGTGGCCGGAACTTGGGCGCCTCCGACTTCTTTTACAATCTTAACGACCCAGTGGACCGCGCGCCGTTCTTCAAGCATGAGAATGGTTTCACTGTTGGAGGACCACTCATCAAGGATCGTGTGTTCTGGTTCGGCAGCTGGGAGAAGGTCGCCGAGGGTGCGCCGACCACTACCACGCCCTTTGGATCTTCGGTCACCGTGAGTCAACCGACCAACGAAATCCTTGGGTCCGCCAAAGTTGATGCAAAACTCACCGACAAGCACATGTTGACGATCCGCTACAACCTGCAGCGAGATACAAGCGGCAACTTGCTGGTGCAAACCGGCCCGAACACCGACCCGAGCGGCTTCGTCTCCTCCGTAGTCCACGACAACGGACTGAATATCGGCATGGTTTCGACACTGTCTCCGCACATCGTCAATGAAGCGCGATTCTACTGGCATCGATTCTTGTCTCAAACGCCTGACGCTTCCACCTTACCGGGAGAGGTTCTACCCTCGGCCTATGTGGGAGCGGACTTCTGCTGCCCGCAAGGAGCATTGCAAAACCGTTTCCAATACATAGACAACCTTTCCTGGACCCGCGGCGCACACACCTTCAAGTTCGGCGCGAACATCAGCCATTTTCCGTATGATTCGATCTTCCAGCAGTATCATTACGGCGCCTATCAGTCTTTCTCGACAGGTGGCTGCACGAACTCCCTCTTTTCCAATGCGGGTGCCCAAAACTTGTGCCCGAACCAGTTTACATTTGGATCGGGACCGGGCTACGTGGCTAGCGCCGACAACATTTATGGAGTTTATGCCCAGGACACCTGGCAGTTGACCCACACCATCACGGTGAACTATGGGCTTCGTTATGACGTGGAGGTAGGCGCCTTTAAAGGCGGGACGATCGTGAATCCAACCGTCCCCGGTAGCGGCTGTTTCCAATCGAACGGCCTCATCCCAGCTTGTGGTTCAGACAAGAACAATTGGCAACCCCGGCTAGGAGTCGCCTGGAGCCCGAGTTACAGCTCTGGCTTCATGCATACACTCTTTGGCGATTCGGGCAAGTCTGTGATTCGGGCGTCGGGAGCGGTTGTGACGGAAATGGCCTATTTGAACGTCGCCCTGGACTCGCTGAACTTTGACGGCAAGAACCTGAATACAGCCACCATCGCGGCACCGGCTTCCGATTGTTTCCTAGCGAACGGCAAGCCAAATCCAGCTCCCACGGCAGCGGACGCTCAGGCATGCGCTGTTTTGACCGCCTATCCGAACGCGCCGTCTCAGACGGCTCTCTTGCCGTTTACGACTTCCACAGGCAATTTTGGCCGCGTTCGCCCGATTTCGCCAACAATCAAGAACCCGAGCATATACATGGCATCTCTGGCGATCAGCCGACAGATTGGACCCTCTTTCGTGTGGAGTGTTGGCTATCAGGGTGTATTCGGCCACGGACTCTTCGGCGAGTCAGATCAGAACTTCCCGACCCCCGTGGCTGATCCAGCCCATCCCGGCTACTTCTACTTCCCAGCTACCGGAGGTAACGATCGGCCTAATCCTCTATTCGGAGCAATCCGTACCAACTTCAGCAACCGTACCTCCGGATATAACGGAGCGTACGTCACTGCCCAAAAGCGGCTGTCGCACCACTTTCAGTTCCAGGGCAGCTACACTTATTCGAAGACGATGGCGACGGGCGAGGACTTCTTTGGCCTCTCCGAACCTGCGAACCCGCTGGCCCCGCTCAGCCTGGATCGTGCCCTGTCACAACAGGATATTCGTCATTTGGCAAACTTTAGCTTCGTAGCGGATACGAAGAGCCTTTTCCACACACCGATCGTAAACCAAGTCCTCAACAACTGGACCTTCGGTATGACTGGAACGCTGCAATCCGGCCGACCGTATCCCGTGTCGACCGGCGACGGAACGTTTACTGGCGACAACTTCCCGGCCCTGGGTTCGGAAACGAACCAGCGGCCCAACATCTGTGAACCCAACACGACGATACCAGGTTGCGCGGGGCTGCCGGCCGGGACGCTCGTCAGCACCAACATCGGCTCAATCTCCGGCAGCAACTACGAGATCATCCAGCAGGGCATCACCGTCTGCAATAGTCTGGGCCTCGTTGGTTGTCCGACAACGGCGACGACGTTTGCGGCACCTGCAGGGGCGAGCACGAGTGGCCCCTTGGACAACATGGCCTGCACGGATTCCCTGGGGAATATTGGTCCTTGCCACGACGGCATCCATAAGAATGCGATCCCCGTGGACTTCCAGTACATCAGCGGAAACCTTGCGCGCAACATGGGCCAGACTCTCCCGCTTTACCGTTTTGACATCTCCCTGACAAAAGCCATCAAGATTCCCAAGTGGGAGTCCAGTAGCCTGGAACTCAAATTCGAGGCATTCAACGTTTTCAACCATCCACTATTCATCTCCAATGACGCTAATGACGTGCTGAACTTCTTCTCGATGCCGGCGTTGCAAGTTCACTCGAATCCGAACGATCCGAACAGCCCCTTGATTCCCAATCCAAATTACACTTGCACGGGTGGGTGTATTAATCCTATAAATGGCCAATATCTCGGAAATGATGGAAAGCTTCTTAATATCAACAACTTCCAGAGAGCGACGTTTGACCAGGCGAAGAACTTCCTGGGGCTGGGTGGCCCTGCAGCAACAGTAACGCCGCGCATCCTGCAGCTTGCCATCCGGTTCCGCTGGTAAGGACGGCGGAAACCGTACAAGCAAAAACAACAATCTGTTCAACCGAGGGGGCCGAAAGGCCCCCTCAATTTTTTTGTGCGACACAATTCCATGCCGAAGAAGCCCACCACAGAGACCCGGACGGCTACGATTGCGTATTGAGTGCAAGAATGCGGGGCTATTGAATCGGTTGATAAACCGTGCGGCCGCCGACCACCGTACGCAGCACGCTGGTATTGGCGTACTCCGCAGGCGAAACCTTGGTGAGGTCGTTCGAAAGGATGATGAAGTCGGCGTACGCGCCGGGCTTCAATTGGCCCTTCTTCCCCTCCTCGAATTGGGCGTATGCCGAGCCTGAGGTGTACGCACGAATACAATCCTCGAGCGAAATCTTCTCCTGCGGCTCCCAGCCGTTCCTGGGGCCGCCTTCGGGGCGCTCGCGCGTCACGCACGCATACAATCCGCGGAAGGGGCTAACCGGCTCAACGGGATAGTCCGTGCCAAAGGCCAGCGGGATGCCGTTCCTAATCATGGTCGCCCAGGCATACGCGCCCTTGAGGCGGTCGCGCCCGAGCCGCTCTTCCGCCCAGCGCATGTCCGTGGTCTGGTGCGAAGGCTGCATCGAAGCAATCACGTTGAGCTTCGCGAAGCGCGCGAAATCCTCCGGTGCGACGACCTGCGCGTGCTCGATGCGGTCACGGCGGTCGCGCGGCTTGTTGGCTTTGGCCACCGCTTCGAAAACATCCAGCGCAATGCGGTTCGCGCGGTCACCGATGGCATGGAACGCCAGCTGGAATCCCGCCTTGTCGCGCTCGATGGCCATCTTCCTCAATTTTTCCGGATCGTTGGTAAGAATCCCGCTAGTAGAAGGATCGTCCGAATACGGTTCCAGCAACGCCGCCGTGCGCGAACCCAGAGCGCCATCGGTAAACGCCTTCAAAGCCCCGGTCTTCAGCCATTGATCCGTCCAGCCACCCTGCGCGCGCATGTTCTGAAGGTCGTCAAGCGAAGCCAGAAACGGCAGCCACTCCGTGATTCGAACGGTCAGCTTCCCTTCCTCCTTCAATTGCTTGTAAACCGCGAAATTCTCCCAGTCTGAAAAATCCTGTACCGACGTGACGCCGTTCTTCGCGACATTTTCAAGCACCAGTTCGATTCCGTGGCGTCGCTGTTCGGGAGAAGGATCGGGAATCCTGCCATTCACCAGGGACATCGCCGCGTCTTCCTTGAGCATGCCCGTCGGCTCGCCAAGCGCGTCGCGTTCGATCTCACCGCCCGGCGGATTCGGCGTGTTCTTGTCAATCTCGCCGCTCTTCAGGGCCAGGGAATTTGCGACGGCCACATGACCCGAAACGTGCGTGAGCATGACCGGGTTCTTCGGCGCCACGGCATCCAATTGCTGACGATTCGGAAATTTTTTATCGGCCCAGAGAGTATGGTCCCAGCCGCCGCCGGTAATCCACTCTCCTGGTTTGTGCTGAGCTACAGCTTCGGCAACTCGTTTCTGCATTTCCTCCACTGAAGGGACACCGGTCAGGGGCACCGCGAGGATGTCCGCCGCCGCGCTACCAAGATGCACGTGCGCGTCATTGAAGCCAGGCATGACGAACTGGCCTTTCAGCTGGACGGTAACCGCGCCCTCTTGCCCGCCGCCGCAATCCAGGAAAACGTGATCCATTTTGCCGATGCAGCTGATCTTCCCGTCGGCCACCGACATGGATTCCGCCCACGGGTTCTCCGGATCATTCGTATAAATGTGCCCGTGAACGTAATACGTGGTGCCTGAGGCGGATTGCGCCGCGCGCGCTTTGGCATGGAACAGGGAAATGGCGCCGACCGCGCCGAGTGACATGACACCAGCAAGTGCAACGTAACGCGCGGGTCGCAGCGTCACCGTGATTTCTCCTGTACAACTCCAGATATTCCGAGAATGGTGAGCAGCGCCCGCTTCAGCCCCGTTTCACGCCCGCTGGGGTCATACCATTCCAGCAGCGAATGCGCCCCGCCGCCGTTGCCGCCCGCGCCGATCGAGATCGCGTCTATGCCCATGGACAACGGAATATTCGCATCGGTGGAAGAGCGCTCGAGACGGGATTGATTGCCGGTGTATTCGTCGGCGGCACGCAACGCCGAGAGCAGCGGCGAATCCGCCGCCAGCTCGCCCCCAGGACGGCTGCCGAGCAGCTCGACCTTCCATTCCAGCTTGCCCTTGGAGCGGTCCCGCGCGGAATCCATCTCGTCGCGGACACCGGCGGAAATGCATTCCCGCAGCGATGATTCGAGACGCGTGAGCTCTTCTTCGTTTTCCGAGCGGATATCCACCTTGATCCGCGCTTCGTGAGGCACGGAATTCACTGATGTGCCGCCCTCAATCTGTCCAATGTTGAATGTCGTGCGCGGAGTGACGGGAACTTTAGTATTGATGAAGCGTACCGACCCTCTTACCAACGCATTGATCGGATTCGGCATGCCGAAATCAGACCAGCTATGGCCACCCGGCCCGCTGATCGTCGCCTCCAGCCGCCGCGACGCAAGCGCTTTCGTGGTGACATGATCCGTGCCCGAACCATCCAGCACCACCACGGCTTTCAGTTTCGAATGGTAGCTTTCCACGAGGGCGCGCATCCCACGGAGATTGCCTTCGCCCTCCTCGCCAACGTCGGCCACAAAAAGAACCGTCCGCTGTGGTCGCAGACCCGCGGCCTGCACCGCGCGCGCGAATGCCAGAATCGCCGCCAAGCCTGTGCCGTTGTCCGAAATCCCTGGCGCGCTCATGCGGCTGCCCTCGTGCCGAACCTTAACGTCTGTGCCGGGAGGGAAAACCGTGTCCAGATGAGCCGCGACGATCACCAATTCCTTTTCATTTGCCCCACGCCACTCCCCGATGACGTTTCCCGTCTTGTCGATCTGCACCGGAAGGCCCGCCTCCGTGAGGAACGCCTTCACCGCCGCGCCGCGTGGTCCTTCCTGGAATGGCGGCGCGGGAATTTCCGTAAGCCGCACCTGCTGTTCGTTTACCCAGGAAATATTTGGCGAAAACCAATCGAGAGCAGCGCGCACTTGGGGATCGTCAGCCAGCGGCGCGGCATGGGCTTGACGGTGCGGATGCAGTGAAACCGCGGAGCGAACCGGCATAGCCAGAAGAATAACGCAAACGAGAGCGGGTTTCACTGTCGTCTTTCGCAGCCGTTTTCGTTTCAACGGCGTGCGGCCTCGGCGCAAAGAGCGAGGACCTCCGCATCGGTGAGGACGCGGGCGGATTGTTTGGCGGCGTCGAAGATGCGATTCACGATCCCGTCGTCGGCCGGGATGCAGTGCTTCTCCAGCCAGAAGAGCACGTTGGATTTTCCGCTCATCGGACCAATTTCGATCACCTGTTCGAGCCCGAACAGGTGCGCAGGCACTCCGCTGTAGACGGCGTTGGCTAGCGCGGGATCGTTCTTTCGAAACGCTTTGATGAGCGCCGCGGCATGCACCCCAGTCGCCGTTCGAAACGCATCATGACCGACGACAGGATAGTTCGGCGGAATGGTCGTTTGCGTGGCCTTGGCAACTTTTTCGCAATATTCCATGAGCCTCGATAGATCCTGATGAATCAACCCCATCAACCGCAGGTTCACCAGCATCAATTCCATCGGCGTATTCCCGACACGCTCGCCAAGAGCGTTGGCCGCGCCGTGCACCTGGTGCGCGCCCGCAGCAACCGCGGCCAGCGAATTGGCGATCGAGAGTCCGCGGTCATTGTGCCCGTGCCAGTCCACGCGAATATTTTCGCCAGACGGCTTCACGACTTCCGTAATGGCGAACTTGACCAAATTGAAAGCACCATTTGGAGTAGCGTGACCAACCGTATCGCAAAGGACGATGGCACGAGCGCCGTTTCGAATAGCTGTCGAATACAGCCGCTTCACCGTGTCCGGATCCGTGCGCACGGTATCCTCGGTGACGTACATGCACGGCAGCCCATTCTCCACCGCGAACTTCACTGCCTTTTCCGTGGTGCGCTCCAGATGGTCGACGGTCCAATCTTCCACCAGCCGCCGAATAGGACTGGAGCCGAGAAACGTCGCGGCTTCGATGGGGATGCCAACCCGCTGCGAAATTTCCACGATTGGGCGAATATCATTTTCATGCGTGCGAGCCGCACAGTTCGGCTTGATCTTCATGCGCTGCGTGGCGATTTCCCGAGCCAGCGCTTCCGTGTGCGCAAACGCGCGGGGACCAGCTCCCGGCAAGCCAATATTGACGGCGTCAATCCCCAGCGTTTCCATCAAGTGCAGAATTTCGATTTTTTCTTCGATGCTCGGATCGAAAACGGAAGGATTCTGCAAGCCGTCGCGCAGCGTCTCATCGTCTAAGAGGACGCGCGTGCCCGGAGCGATTTGCGGCGGCGTGGCGACGTTCCAGTCGTAAATCCATTCGTTTTGCTGTGCGTCGCTATTCACCAGTTCATCCTTCGGCAAGGTAGCCTCGTGAGCTTCGCGGCGATCGTTCTAGTTGCGCAATGTATAGCTCTGCGGCTGCTGCGCGGGGTCCGGACGGTAGAGCGTCTTGCAAAATTCGCAGCGATAAATTTCCGCTTTCGCACCGATCAGCGCCACCACTTCCTTCGGATAATCGTAATAGCGTTTCAAGTGGCCGTTGCATAGCTTGCCCTTCTCGTCTTTTTCGTCGCATGCGCGCTGCTTCGGCTTGCGCGTCTTGATTTTGGGTGACGCCGCGGTCTCTTCGGGCATGGTGCTCCTCTCTAAAATCCGTGGTCGCGAAAAAACGTCTTCATGGCGCCGCGAGCATTCCGCATCTTGGCGGCAAGCCCGCCGCCGAATTCGAATTGCAGGAACGCATCGGCCGCCCGTTCCAGGTCCGCCCCGTAGCGGTACCACCAGGGCTTTTCGCGGTGCTCCAGCCGGTCGCTATCCATATATTTTGTCTGCACCATTTCCAGCAGGCCGGCCTTGCCGTGTGTGCGGCCCCAGCCGCTCGCGCCGGAGCCGCCATGCGGAGCTTCGGCAATCGCAAAATAGCTGATCGCGTCATTGATCATCACCGCGCCCGCGCGCAACCGTTTTGCAATGGCTTCGCCGCGCGCAGTATCGCTGGTCCACACGCTCGCAGCAAGCGCAAACGGCGAATCGTTCGCGTGCGCGACAGCTTCTTCCGCGTCGCGCACGGTTTGAATCGCCAAGATGGGGCCAAACGTTTCTTCCTGAAATAGTTTCATGGATGAATCCACGCCGCTGATCACCGTAGGCTCGAAGAAGTTCGGGCCGAAATCGGGGCGCGCACTGCCGCCGCACAAAACCTTCGCGCCGCGAGAAACGGCGTCGTGAATCAGTTCGCTCATGCGCGCGACGTGCTGCGGCCGAATGAGCGGTCCAACATCGCTGGACGAATCTTTCCCGGGGCCAAGCCGCAGCTTCTTCGTCTTTTCCACGCAAAGCGCAATGAATTCCTCGGCAATGGTCTGCTCAACAAAAAGGCGCTCGACGGACAAACAGACCTGCCCACAATTGGTATAACTCCCCCAAACCGCCGCGCTAGACGCCACATCGAGGTCCGCGTCCGATAGCACGATCATCGCATCTTTGCCGCCAAGCTCTAGGACAGAGGGAATCAGCTTTTTGGCGCAAGCCTCCGCCACGCGGCGTCCGGTAACCACGCTTCCAGTGAACAAAACTTTGTCCGGGGCCGCATCAATCAACGCCTGCCCTACTTCCCCGCCGCCCTGAACAACGCGAACAAGATCAGCCGGGAAGCCCGCGACCGTGAAAAGCTTTTCGATAAGCGCGCCACACTGCGGAGTGAAATCGCTCGTCTTGCAAACAACTGCATTCCCCGCGACGACTGCGGGAATAATCTGACTCAAAGGAATGGCCAGCGGGTAATTCCACGAGCTGATGATCCCGATGACCCCCAGCGGCTCATACAGCAAACGCCCACTTTTCGCTTTCGCTGCAATGCTGTGATGCGGAACCGATTCCGCCTTGAGCAACCGCTCGGCATTCCTGGAAAAATACTCCGCCGTGTCCAGCGCCACGAAAATGTCCGCGAACAGCGCTTCGACCCGCGGCTTGCCGGATTCCCGCACAACGGCGTCAGCCAACTCCTCGCGCGAAGCCATCATACGTTCGCGCAAGGCGCGCAACTTCGCGCACCGCTCGCGAATCTCGACCTTTGCCCAAGCGTTCTGCGCCGCTCGCGCGCGCGAAACAATCTCCGCCAGCCGGCCCGGCAAGGTCCTTTCGAAATGTCCTACGACTTCCCCACTTGCGGGGTTGATGGAGGGAAGCGTATCAACAGGGATGGCCGTGGCCGCCATACGCCCGATTCTAACCGATTTTCCGCCCGGAGGGATGCCGCGACACTCGAGCTTCTGCCAACTTTGCTTTCTTCCAGCGGGAGCGGAAAGCCGTTCGAACTAGTGATCTGCTTTCTGTGTGAACAGCTGCAAATTTTCCGCCTTCCAACGCATCGCGTCATGAATGCGATTCCGTCCACTGGGATGATCAAAGAAAATCCACTCTTCGACCGGACCAGGATTCATCTTGCGATACTCGCCCAGGTGGATCGCGGCTTGCGCAAAGCCGTCCGGCTGCCGGCTGGCGTTCAAACCGTACATATCGGCTTCATGCTCGGTCGTGCGCACATGCGTATTCAGGAACGGCGTGTACACAAATCCCAGGAGCGATCCCAAAAGAAAAACAAGCGGGATCACCGCCGTGTCTCCAATTCCCCGCACCTGCCAGCGCGCTCCCCAGCGTGCGAGGCACCCTTCCAGCGACCATCGCAAAAACGCGAAGAAAATCACAATGACCACCGAGTAGTACAAAATGTCCTTGGGGATGTGATGGAGAACGTAATGCCCCATCTCATGGCCCATGACCGCCTGAATCTCTTCCGGCGAGCCCCTTCGCAAAAGGTTGTCGTTCAGAGTGATTCGCATGGTATGGCCAAAGCCGCTGACGTTCGCGCTCATCCGCGTGGTCTGCCGCGATGCATCCACCTGATAGACCTTTTGCGCGGGAATGCCGTTCGCCCTCGCAAGACTCAAGATGGGCTGCGTGATCTTCGGATCATCCAGAACGGTGTATTTGTTGAGCAGCGGAAAAATGTAAACCGGCGCAATCATGATGAAAAAAGTGAAAAAGAAAATGGAAACGCCCGCGCCCCAGATCCACCACGTCCGCGGCAGCCGCCGGACGACACCAAAGAGCACCATCGACACAACGCCCCCGAGTATGAGGTTCACCACCAGAATGATGAGTTGGTCGCTGAGCCAGGGTCCAAACGTCTGCGTCGCCAGTCCGTACTGCCGTTCCCGGAAAAATCCTTCGTATATCCCCAGCGGCGCCCCCAGGATCGTCGTAACGATCAAAAACTCCGTCCAGTAAATCAGTGTCTGCAACGGCTTGAAGCGCGTGATGCGTTCGGCGAAATTCCGCATCCCAGCCGACCATCCAAAATGCAGCACCATAAAATAAATGGCGACTCCATACAGAAAATCCCAGAGGATCAGCCAGTAACCGCCCTCGAAGTACGCGTCCGAACGCGACCGCGCGCTCGCGGGAATCTGCGCCAAATACGCTTCGGTTGCGGCGTCCGCGTCAAAGTGGGCCGAGGGTTGCGCCGCAGCGGGCACTTGCACTAAGTCCGGCATCGCCGTGGTTGGTTTCTCTCCCGGGCCCGGCGTTTGCTGAGCGTGGAACGCGCTCGCGAACACCAGCATCGCGAGCACCGCCAGGCCAGCGAATTTCATTTTCCGACAGTTCATCGTTTCTCCTGTATCCCCGGTTTTCTGGAGAGTCTACATACCATCGCTCTCAGTCTCCGCAAATTTCGAGTATCCGGTTTCTTTCAGGGCTCCTGGCGCAATACGAGGCAAAGCCCGCAATAGTTTCCTGAAACGTTGCGAAATGCCCTACGGCTGGCCCAGCCGCCACGCTTCCTCGTGTTGCACTTCAACCATGAACAGCCCGTGAGGTGGGACCGTGGGACCGGACCTTGACCTATCCTTCAATTCATACAGACGATCGATGTCCGCCGGTGTCAGCTTGCCGCGGCCGACGTCCAGCAGCGTGCCAACCATCTTTCGAACCATGTAACGAAGGAACGACCGCCCGCGAACGGTGAAGTGCAGCTCTTCGTTGTCCGGCGTGCGTTCCAACTCCGTGGAATAAATCTCGCGTTCGGTGGCCCGCTCTTTATCGTCTTCCTCGGACCCCGTGGACGCCGCAAACGAAGCGAAATCGTGCGTCCCAACGAATCGCGCCGCCGCATCGCGCATAGCGTCTTCATCCAGCGGAAACGGATAGTACAAGACATAGCGCCAAAGCATGGGCGGCAGGACTCTGCCGCGATAAATCCGGTAGCGATACGTTTTTCCGCGCGCCGACCAGCGCGCATTGAAATCCGGACCAACTTCTTCCGACGCCGCAATTCGAATCGTGGGCGGAAGCAGCGCGTTCAGTGCTCGTTGAAAATCCTGCGCCGATAGCCCTGACTGCGTTCGAAAGCTCCCCACTTGCCCCAGCGCATGAACTCCCGCATCCGTGCGGCCCGCGCCATGCAACACTATTTTTTCCTGCGTCAGCCGCTGCAGCACATTGACGATCTCCCCTTGGATCGTGGGCTTCCCCGTCTGGATTTGCCAGCCGTGGAAACCAGTTCCGTCGTACGCGATGGTTAACTTGAAATAACGCATGCGGAAGGGGGTTCGGTCTACGAAGCGATCCGTGCGAAGCGGCTCCCAGGTTTGACTGCCGTGCTGCCCTGCCGGCAGAGCGGGCAATCTTCCGGCTCGAAACTGGCGATGGGAAGCTGTATCAGTGATTGCGCTTCCACTTCAAATTCGATCTTGCCTCCGCTGCGGTCAATCAGCGCACCGGCGGCAACCACCCGCGCCCCCGCCTCTTCGACCACGCGTATGGCCTCTTGTGTCGAACCGCCCGTTGTCCAAACATCCTCGACAACTAAAACGTGCCGGTCAGGTGCGAGTGAAAATCCGCGGCGCAGCGTCATCATTCCGCTGGCGTCCCGCTCGACGAAAAGTGCCGGGACCCCACCGCCAATCGAGTTCTTTGCTTCCGGGAGCGCGCGGGCAACCTCTTGCCCAATAATCAGCCCTCCGATCGCCGGCGAAACCACTGCCTCGATCCGGGCGTCCGAAAAGAGCCCCGCCAGTGCCTGTCCCAGCTTCTCCGCAAAGCGCGGGTACTGCACCACCAGTGCGCATTGCACGTAAGTGCCGCTGTGCAGCCCGCTGGACAGTTCAAAGTGGCCGTGGCGAATGGCCCCCGCGGACTCGAACATCTTCAGCAATTCTTCGCGTTTCAGCATGCGGCCCAGCTAACCGCTGGCAGCTCCTAAGCGTCGAAGTGTCAGCAGCCTAGCCGCCGTCTCACGCATTGTCAAGGAACAGTGCCCCTGCTAAACTTTCCCATCCGTTTCCGGACCAGGCCGGGGCCGTAGCAGTGGCTCTTCCGGCTGGCTTCCCTGATCGCTGTGGGGTGGTCGCGCATTGGGTTCGCACCGCAGCCTCAATCACCAGGCGTGCCTCAAAACCAGCCACTTGGATGAAAC
The DNA here is from genome assembly GCA_013289835.1 of Acidobacteriota bacterium. Classification (GTDB taxonomy): domain Bacteria; phylum Acidobacteriota; class Terriglobia; order Acidiferrales; family UBA7541; genus Acidiferrum. The sequence goes on from JABCZG010000022.1 coordinate 47,292, forward strand.
AAATTCCATCGTTAGAGCGTTTTACAGAGTTGAGAACAAATAAAACGTCCCTTTGGGACAGAAATATCGAGGGGTGAAGACAATTATGACAACTCTCTGGGGGACCACCAGGCGTTTCATCCGGCGGACCACAGCGCAGCGCCTCCGTATGTGCCACGCCAAGCCTCTTCTGGCCGCTTTCCTGGCTGCTTTGCTTGTCGCCGGGCCCATCTCCCCGGCCTTCGCGCAAAATCCTCCGTCCAATTCTGCCCCTGAACCCAAGGAGTCCACAATCGCTCCGGTCTCTTCGCTGGGGCTCGGCAAACACAATTTTTCCAAGGGTCCAAGCGCCTTTCCGAACATCCTTAAGCCGTATCAGTCCATCCACGTCGAGCCGTCGGTGCTCACCAATTCTCCGCGCATTGACCAGCTCGTCCAAGACGGCAAACTACAAATCAGCCTTCAGGACGCTGTCGAACTCGCCTTGGAGAACAGCTTGGACATCGCCGTGCAGCGCTATTACCCATGGATCGCGGACGACAGCATCCTCAAAGCCAATTCCGGCGCTTTTGGCTATGGCACTCCGGGGGCGGCCATCGCTGGTTCGTCAGCAAGCATCAACCCATTTGCCCTCACCATCGTGACGTACGATCCGCTGATCTTTAGCACCATATCGGTCGCCGACATCTCCACGCCCATCAACAACCCTTTCCTTTCCGGTACAGGCACAGCCGCCCTCACTGGTCTTATTTCGCACTCCACGCAGTTCAACAACCAGTACTCGCAGACGTTCGAGACCGGCACGAACATCACCGTGAGCTGGAATAACACGCGCAGTTCCTCTTCTGCCGCCAACTTTTTCAACCCAGCCGTTAGCTCTACGCTTTCCTTCTCTTTTACCCAACCGCTCTTGAACGGCTTCGGCCTCGCCGTCGGCACCCGCAACATCCGCATCGCGAAGAACAACCGCAAAATTGCCGACTGGGCTTTCGCGCAGCAGGCCATTACCACTATCACGAACACCATCACCGATTATTGGGAGTTGGTCTACGCACGTGAGAACGTCCGCGTGAATCAGCAAGCCGTCACCGTTTCCGAAAAGCTCTACAACGACAACAAGAAGCAGCTGGAGATCGGCAGCATGGCGCCGCTGGACGTGACTCGCGCGGAATCCGAACTCGCCACCGACCGCCAGAATCTCATCGTCGCCCAGACTGTGCAGTTGCAGGATGAACAGATTCTGAAGAACGCCATTTCCAAGGACCCGCTGGCCGCCAATCTGATCAACGTCGAAATTATTCCCACGGATCAACCGAAGCAGCCGGCGGCCATCGAGACAGCCTCCTTCGAAGAATCCGTCAAGGAAGCCTTCGACAAGCGCCCCGACCTTCAGGAGCAGCTTCTGAATCTGAAGAACGCCGGAATTGACGTGCAGGCCACCCGCAACGCTTTGCTCCCGACACTCGCCGTCGGCGGCTTTTACCAATCCACGGGATTGGCCGGCAATCAGGTAACGTCCACAACCACAACCGTTGCCGGCACGCCGGTCGTCGACGCCGCCGGAAATCCGGTTCCGGGCTTGTTTCTACCCGCACCGCAGGTTACGCCGACTGGCACAACACAGGCGGGATTCACGACCGCACAGAGCCAGATCTTCCATAACCAATTTCCGGAATACGCGGCTCAATTGACACTGACTCTCCCGTTGCGCAACCGCTCCGCCGAAGCCGACAATGCTCGCTCGCTTCTCGTTCAGCGCCAGCTCGAAACGCAAATGCAGCAGCTCAAAAATGCCGCCCTCCTCGATGTGCGCAACACCTACATCGCGTTGACACAGGACCGCGCTCAGGTCGCCGCCGCCAGCAAGGCGCGCGAACTCCAACAGCAAACCTTCGATGCCGAACAGAAAAAGTATCAGCTCGGCGCCTCCACCGTTTATCTCGTCATTCAGACCCAACGCGACCTCATCTCCGCCCAAGGCACCGAACTGCGTGCCCTGGCCAATCTGGAAGAGGCCAAGGCCAATTATGAACGCGCCCTGGGACGCACCTTGGAAGTCAATCGCGTGAGCATCGCCGACGCCAAGAGTGGCGAAGTCGAGCGCCAGACGCTCATCCCCGGAACTTTGCACGGTCACGTCGTTGGCACGGAGAGACTCTTCTCCGACGCAGGCCAGAAATAATCGAGCGCGTATCCTGCTCGAGCCGGCCCGGACGCTCAGTTTCGGGCCGGTTTTTTGTTTGCGTCCGATCTTTCGTGTTTCCCTCTTCCATGCTGCGCTGCCAGCCAACGCTTGCCCCTCCCCATCCTTTCGAATAGCATTAACTTTGTACCGATTCGAATCGCCGTTTGAGCTTTTCCCCGGGAGCGACGCCGCATGAGCGAAAAATCCAAAGGCACCACGCAAACCGCACCCCCCGCGGAAACTTCTTCGACACCTCGCGCGCCTTCCGCAAAAGAACTCGCCTGGGACAAAAACACGCTTCAACCCACGCTGGAAAAAAGCCCCGAGCGCCAACAAGAATTCACCACAATCTCTGGCCACCCGATTCGCAGGCTCTACACCAAAGCTGATCTGCCGAACTGGGACCCCGAAACAGATCTCGGCTTCCCCGGTGATCCTCCCTACACCCGCGGCATCCACTCGACGATGCATCGCGGCCGCCTCTGGACCATGCGCCAGTTCGCCGGCTTCGGCACCGCCGACGACACCAATCAGCGCTTCCGCTACCTCCTCGCGCAGGGCCAGACCGGCCTTTCCACTGCCTTCGACTTGCCCACCTTAATGGGCTACGACTCCGACCATGCGCTCTCCGAAGGCGAAGTCGGCAAGTGCGGCGTGGCCATTAGTTCCCTCGCGGACATGGAAGTCCTCTTCGACAAAATCCCTCTCGCCAACGTCACCACCTCCATGACCATCAACTCGCCCGCCGCGGTGATTTGGGCCATGTACCTCGCCGTCGCCGAAAAACAAGGTGCCGATTGGAAGAAGCTCTCCGGCACGCTGCAAAACGACATCCTCAAGGAATACATCGCGCAGAAGGAATACATCTACCCGCCCGAGCCTTCCATGCGTCTGGTGATTGACACATTCGAATTCGGCGTCAAGAACACGCCGAAGTTCAATCCGATTTCCATCAGCGGCTATCACATCCGCGAAGCCGGCTCGACCGCCATCCAGGAATTAGCGTTCACGCTGCGGGACGGCCTCGAATATGTCGAGTGGGGCATGCGCCGCGGCCTCGACGTGGACGAGTTCGTCCCGCAGCTCTCCTTTTTCTTTAACGCTCACAGCGACTTCTTCGAAGAGATTGCCAAGTACCGCGCCGCGCGCCGCATCTGGCACAAAGCCATGGTCGAGCGCTACAAGTCAAAGAACCCGCGCTCCTGGGCGCTGCGCTTCCATACCCAGACCGCGGGCTGCTCCCTTACCGCGCAACAGCCGTACAACAACGTTGTCCGCACCGCGATTCAAGCTCTCGCCGCAGTCCTCGGCGGCACGCAATCGCTGCACACCAATTCGCTCGACGAAGCCTGGGCGCTGCCCACGGAATTCGCCGCCACCATCGCCTTGCGCACGCAACAAATCATCGCCCACGAAACCGGCGTCACCAACACTGTCGATCCTCTGGGCGGCTCCTATTTCGTCGAGACCCTCACCAACGAAGTCGAGCATGGCGCGTGGGAGTACATCGACCGAATCGACGCCATGGGCGGCATGGTCGCCGCCATCGAGCGCAGCTACCCCCAGCGCGAAATCGCCGAAGCCTCCTACCGCTACCAGATGGCCCTCGACAAAAAAGAAAAAATCATGGTAGGCGTAAACGATTTCGTCTCCGAAGAAAAGTCGCTCGACGTTCTCCACATTGACGAAACCGTTGCCCACCGCCAGGCCGAACGCCTTAGCAAACTCCGAGCCGACCGTTCGAATGACGAAATCGCCCGCCGCCTCTCCGCCCTGCGCGCCGCCGCCAAAGGCAAAGACAACCTCATGCCCTTCATCTACGACGCCGTGAAATCCTACGCCACCCTCGGCGAAATCTGCGACGCTATGCGCGACGTCTTCGGCACCTACGAAGAAGTCGCCATCACCTAACTCATGCCCGAAAAGAAAATCAGAGTCCTAATCGCCAAGCCCGGCCTCGACGGCCACGACCGCGGCGCCAAAGTCATCGCGCGCGCCCTCCGCGACGCTGGCATGGAAGTGATCTACACCGGCCTCCGCCAGACCCCGGAGATGATCGCCTCCGCCGCCATTCAAGAAGACGTTGACGTCATCGGCCTCTCCATTCTCTCCGGCGCCCACAACACCATCTGCCCGCAACTCATGAAACTCCTCCACGACAAAGGCATGACCGATGTCACCGTCCTCATCGGCGGCATCATCCCCGCCGCCGACATTCCCGCCCTGAAACAATCCGGCATCGCCGAAGTCTTCCTCCCCGGAACTTCCACGCAGGACATTGTCGAATTCATCCACAAACGCATCCCGCGCCAGTAGTAACCTCCGCTCCACTCAAATTCACTTCTTCCCGCTCGTGTTCCGTTCCCGGTAAACCTTCCGCATATCACGATTGATATGTTTGATCCGCTGCTTCGCTTCCACCCGCGCCTCCGGATCCACTTTCCGTCTCAAGAATTCCTGTTCCTTCAGAAGTTTGCGCTGACTCTCCAGCCGCGCTTGGTCCAGCGTTCCCGCTCCCACCGCCGCGCGTATCGCGCATCCCGGTTCCGCTTCATGTTTGCAGTCGCCGAACCGGCACTGCGCCGCCAGCAAATCAATATCCGCGAAAACTTCGGCGAGCCCCTCCTCCGCGTCCCACAACTGCACTTCCCGCAGCCCCGGCGTATCCATCAGCAGCGCGCCACCCGGCAGAACAAATAGCTCCCGCACCGTCGTGGTGTGCCGCCCGCGGCTATCTCCTTCTCGCACAGCCTGAACCTCCTGCCGCGATTCCTCCAGAAGCCGGTTAGCCACCGTAGACTTCCCCACTCCCGAAGAGCCCAGCAGCACAAACGTTTGCCCCGGCGTGAGCATTTTCTCTAGTTCTTCGAATCCCTCCCCTGTCCTGGCGCTGATGAGATACACCGGCGCGCCCAGCGCCACGCGTTCTATCTCTGCCGCCCGTGCCAGCGGATCAGCGCACGCATCCGCCTTGTTCAACACCAGCGCCGGTTTCGCCCCGGACTCCCAACACTGCGCAAGGTATCGCTCCATGCGCCGTGGATTGAAATCGCCATCCAGCGCGGACACCAGCAAAGCTGTGTCCACATTTGCGGCGATCACTTGTTCCTCCACCTTCTTTCCCGGCGATTTGCGCACAAACCGGCTGCGCCTCGGCAATACTTCGAGAATGAGCGCGGACTTTTCCCCATCGCGAATTTCGACCGCCACCCAATCGCCTACAGCGGGCCATTCGGCATCCGCGTCCGCCGCCAGCCGCAGTTTGCCGCTTGCTTCCGCCCAACATTCTGCAAACCCTCCCGCCACCCGCCAGAATCCGCGTTGCTGCGCAATCACTCGTGCCGGCACGGCGCCGTCTACCGCTCCATCGTGCCAGATCGCATCAAAGTACGAATTCCATCCCCATCGAAAATTCGCTTGAAAATCAGCCACTGGAAATCCTCCCGCAGCCTGACACAACACACGGCTGCCGCTCGTGCTAATTCAAAACATCACGAACTGTGTTGGATCAAAAGAGCGGGAGGGAGGGACTCGGCTAAAACAAACGATCCGCGGAGGCACACCCGCCGGCATGAACTTTGCTCATGGTTCGCACAGGCGCCTCCTCGGTTGAAATAAGCAGCTTCCCAAGCATCACGGAACTGCTCACGCGGAGATCGTAGCAATCGAGTCAGTCTCCGTCAACCCTTCCTCCAAGCGTCAGATTGGCGCCAGCCCGTACTGGATGGCCGTGCCAAGCCGTGAAAGCCTCTCTGACCAGACTGAAAATCGTCCGCCGATTCTGGTAAATCAATTTCAGCCACGCCAAAGGCCCCATCTGCGGAAAATAAATTCCACGGAAACACATTCGAGCGATAAAAATATTGATCCGGTACCCCACCGGCTTGTCCCTCAACGATTCGACCGCTTGCGCCATGGCCTCCGGGCTGTACGCGCTGGCCCATCCGGCCTTCACCTCGGCGTGCGCTTCCGCGATGCTCATCCTTAGTGGAGTGTGTGCCATCTCAAACGGAATGAACTTTTGCCAGTGCTTCGGCCGCGTCAGCCTCCCAGCGGCCTCCAGTCGTTTGTAAAGCGGCGTCGCCGGCAAGGGCGTCAGCAAGCCAAAGATCGGTAAGCCTGCGGGCCAAGTCCGGATCTCCTTCAACGTTCTCTCCGCGACGCCCACCGTGTCGTTGTCCATGCCGAAAATAAAGGACGTAATCGCATACACGTTCCGCAGAGCAAGCCTCTGTAGCACCGCGGCATACTCCCCCGGCTTGTTGAAACCCTTATTCACGTCGGCGAGATTCGCGGGATCAATCGACTCCATGCCGATGAAGACCCACTTCCCACCGGAGGCCGCGATCAGGTCCACGAGTTCCTCATCGCGCAGAAGATTGGCACTGATCTGCGCCACCCAGTGCACCTGCGCGCCCGCCGCGATGATGTCGCGCAGCAGCGATTTCGTGCGCTTGATATTGATCGCAAAATTATCGTCAATGAAGAAGACGGCAATCTGTCCGCCCTCGCTTTTGGCACGAGCTTTCAAAAGCAGAAGTTCATTCACGACGCTTTCATTGGTGCGAAAACGGACGGAGTCCCCAAAAAATCCCGTGACCGTGCAGAACTCGCACCCATACGGGCAGCCGCGCCCAGACTCCATCGGAATAATTCGAAAAGTACCCCAGCCATCCCCGATTTTCTGCAGCGTGCGCGCCGCCATTTTCGGAACCAAATTAAATTGGTTCAGATTGATCTTGTCCCAGGGAATTACGGGATATTTCTTCAGGCTTGGCTTGCTCTCCTGCCCAAATGCATCCACGGGAGCATAAACATCCTTGAGCTGGCCGCGCGCGGCATCCTCCACTATCCTGGGCCAGGTTTCATCCGCTTCTCCGAGCGCCACCGCATCCGCGTGCCGCAGCCCTCCGTCTCGGCCGAGCGCTTCGTCAGCCTCCTCCGTAACGTGCGGCCCACCCATGACCACCGGAACGCCCACGGCGCGGATTGCGTCGGCCATGCGGTACGCCTTTGCGATCATCCGCGTCATCGCCCCAATCCCCACCAGCCCGATGTTGTGCTCCCGCACATAGCTCGCGATTCCGGCTTCATCCATCGGCTGCGCATTGCCATCGATCAGCACCACTTCGTGCCCTTCCGGAGTCAACGCTTGCAGCAGAAACATCCACAGATGCGGCATAAAGTTGCGTGTAACCCCATTGTCCGGGTTGTAAAGCAGAATTTTCATCCGTTCGTCTCCATCCCGGTGGCCGTTTCCTCGGTGCTGAACAGACCAAGGCCACTCCCCGGTGTCGGTTCATCAGCAGTTTGTCGAACGGGCACAACAAGACCCTAGGAACCGTTTTTAAGCGCACCACGGTCCCCTGCCTTGGAGGAGATTATTTTGAAGTTTCTATTAAAACTGTTCAATATTGAACAGTTTGTCTCAAACGCTATCTTTCATCGTTTTCTGCGGATTCGTCACCAACTCTGGTTCCGACAACTAGGGTATAACCTTCCCGTCCGAATCGCGAATCTCGACCTTGCCCAGATTCAGGTTCTTCATACCTTCTTCGATCTTCGCGCGGTCGCCTACCGCCAGCACGATCACCTTTTCGGGATGGATGTACTTCTGCGCGGCGCCCTGCGCCTGTTCCACCGTCACCGCATTGACCAGATCCGGCAGCCTCGAAAAATAATCCAGCGGCAAATCGTAAGTAAACAGCTCGGCAAAGCTCCCCGCCGCATCCGTTCCACGTTCGAAGCGCCCCGGCATCGATCGCGTGATGGAATCTTTGGAAAGCCGCATCTCCTCCGGGCTCATCACCGTGTCGCGCATCCGCCGCAACTCATTGAAAACTTCCGTCGTCGCGGGAGCAGTCACGTCCGTTCGAATGTCAGAATAAACGCCAAACGTTCCCGTCGTTCGCTGATAGCCGAAAAACGAACTCGCGCCGTACGTATAGCCATGTTGCTCGCGCAGGTTCATGTTGATGCGGCTGGAAAACAGCCCGCCCAGATCCGTGTTCATCACTTCGATCGGCGCGTAATCCGGCGTGGAGCGCGGCACTCCAAGCGAAAAACAGAGTAGCGTCGTCTGCGGAGCTCCCGCGCGGTCCACCAGAATCAGCCTGGCGTCCGTGGTTTCTGGCGCTGGCATCGCAGCAGCGGACGATTTGCCCGCCTTCCACGCACCAAACGCTTTTTCAAGCAACGGCTTCAGTGTCGCCAGCCTGATGTTTCCCGCGACAATCAGCGCGGATTCATTCGGCAGATAATTCTGCTCCCAAAAGTGCACCAGGTCTTCTCGCGAAATCGCTTTCAGGGATTCTGCGGTCCCGCTGTCTGGGTAGCCGAGGGGATCATGTGGCCCAAAGAGCGCCGCCGCCGCTACCCGCAGCGCCACAGAGAAGGGCTCGTCTTTTTCCTGCACCAGTGCCGCGAGCCGCTCCGAGCGCACGCGCTCAATCTCCGCCTTCGGAAAGCTCGGGTGCTGCGCGATGTCCGCCAACAGTTCCAGAGTTTCTGGAAAACTCCGCGACAGAGACTGCGTCGCCACCAGCGAATTGTCAGCCACAGCCCTCGAAGTGAGTGATGCCCCGAGGTCCGCCGCACGGTCCGCAATCTGCAGCGCCGACCGCGTCGTAGTTCCCTGCTGCAGCATCCGCGCGGTCACGCTCGCCAGGCCCGGCCGGTCCACGGGGTTCGCGCCTTTGCCCGAACGCAGTACCAAGCTTGCGGCTACCAGCGGCAAGCCGGGACGTTCGCTGTAGAGCACCGTCAGCCCGTTCGAAAGCTTGAACTGTTCGGGAACCGGAAGGTGCAGCGGGCTCTGTGGGCCCGGCTTCGGCGCATCCGCGCGCCAGGCCGCATCGGCATTCACCGGCTCGCCACCGGTTTTCGTGGTGTCTTTCTGCTCTGCCTTCGGAGTGGGAACTTCCGCGCCCAAATCCTGTTTGCCGGGAACGCCATACACAACCACACGCTGATTGGTATTCAGTTGGCCCTGCGTGAACGCTTCGATGGACTCGACGGAAGCGTTTTCATACCGCCCGATATCCGCCGCAAGAAAGTCCGGCGTTCCTAGATAGTGGTTGAAACTGTTCAACAGGTCAGCGACGCCTCCGAACCCGCCTAAAGTTTCCAAGCCTTCGATGATTCTGGATTCGATTCCATTGCGCGCGCGCGCCAGTTCCGCCGCGGTTGGCCCTTCCTTACGGAAGGTATCGAGCTCCGCGTTGATGGCTTTTTCCAAATCCTCTGCTTTGACTCCCGGCCGCGCCGTGGCTTGAATCTCAAAGACCGAGCCAAGCATCAGCGACTGTTGATTGGCCGAGACTTCCAGCGCGATCTGCTTTTCATAAACGAGTTTTTTGTAGAGCCGGCTGGATTTCCCGCCGCCCAAAATCATTGAGGTGAGATCCGCTTCCGCGTCGCCCGGCTTGAAGATCGGTGACGTCAGCCATCCCATGTACACACGCGGAAGCTGGACGTTGTCCTGGATAACCGCGCGGCGCTCCGCCGCAATCGGCGGCGTGTGCGCCGTGATCTTGGGCACCGTCTCGCCGCGCTTCAGGGGCCCAAAATATTTTTCCACCAACTCCTTCGCTTTCTCCGGATTGAAATCCCCAACAATCGCCAGGCTCGCATTGTTCGGCGCGTAGTAGAGTTTGAAGAAATTTCGCACGTCCTCGAGCTTCGCAGACTGAATGTCCCCGTGCGAGCCCATCACGTCGCCGTAATACGGATGACCCTGCGGGAAGAGCTGGTGGAACAATCCCTCTTCCACGATGCCGTACGGCGCGTTTTCCACGCTCTGCCGCCGCTCGTTTCGAACCACGTCCTGCTGATTCGAAAGGTTGGCCTGGTCCAGTTTGTCCGGCAAATACCCCATGCGATCGGACTCCAGCCAAAGCGCAAGTTCCAGCTGATTCGAAGGCAGCGTTTCGAAATAATTCGTGCGGTCAAAATCGGTCGTCCCATTGATGTCGCTTGCGCCTGCGCCTTCCAGAAAATGAAAATGCGCGTTGCCGGGAACGTGTTTCGAACCTTCGAACATCATGTGCTCGAAAAGATGCGCGAACCCGGTCCGCCCTGGTAGCTCGTTCGCCGGACCAACGTGGTACCACAGGTTTACCGCGACCATCGGAAGCCGATGGTCTTCGGAGAGAATCACTTCCAGCCCGTTCTCCAGCTGATACTTTTCGAATTTCAATTGCGGAACTTCGAGAGGAGCGAGCTTCGCTGCGGCCGACTTTGCAGCCGCTTTTGGCGCGGGCTTTTGCTGCGCCGGTGTTTGTGCCTGGCACAAATAGGCGAACGCCAACGCTCCGAAGAGCCCGAGCCACATGAATTTCCTGGTGAAGCCTTTCATAACGTTGTCCTCTCGTGACGGCATTTGCGGTGATTAGGCGAATGGCAGCGGTGTAGGCGGCCGCGGAAGCCTGCCAAACAGCTTACCTTTCCATCCGCGGAGTGCAAGTACTTTGCGATTCTATACGATTCGAACGAGGCCCAGTCAATTCGCACACCCTAGCCAAACCTCGTATACTGTCTCGCTTGGCTTTTGCAGCCGTCTGGATTGCTGATGCTGCAGGACGATTCTTGTGCGCGAGGTCGTAGCGTGTCTGCTTCGGTTCTGAAAACGAGTGCGAATCTGAAATCCCCCGACTTCGAAAAGAATGCCCGCCGCGTCGTCGATTTGCTGACGACAATCAAGAACGAGGAAGAGCGCATTTTCCAGGGTGGCGGTGCCAAAGCCATCGACGCGCAACACAAAAAGGGCCGGCTGACGGCGCGCGAGCGCATTACCAAGCTGATCGATCCAGGTTCGCATCTCTTCGAACTGGGGACCTACGCCGCGTTCGAAATGTACGAAGAATGGGGCGGCGCGCCTTCCGCGGGAACCGTCACGGGGCTCGCGAAAGTGTGCGGCCGCACCTTCATGATTATCGCGAATGACGCGACCGTGAAGGCGGGCGCGTTTTTCCCGATGACCGCGAAAAAAGTAATCCGCGCGCAAAACATCGCCATCGAAAATCACATTCCCACAATTTATCTCGTCGATTCCGCCGGAGTATTTTTGCCGCTTCAGGAAGACGTTTTTCCGGACACCGATGATTTTGGCCGCGTCTTTCGAAACAACGCCGTGATGAGCGCCATGGGCATTCCGCAAATCACCGCGATCATGGGGATGTGCGTCGCGGGCGGCGCGTATCTTCCCGTGATGTGCGACCACATTTTGATGACCGAAGGCTCGGGACTTTTTCTCGCCGGGCCCGCGTTGGTGCAGGCCGCAATTGGACAGAAAACCTCGGCCGAAGATTTGGGCGGCGCAAAAATGCACGCGCAAATCAGCGGCACGGTGGATTTTCGCGAGCCGGACGATGATGTCTGCCTCGCACGGATTCGTGCGCTGGTGGATAAGATTGGAGCGCCGAATCCTTCGCCGTTCAGCCATGTTGCATCGCGTGCGCCACTCCATTCCGCGGAAGAGATCTACGGAATATTTTCCAGCGATCCGGCAAAACAATACGACATGCGCGAGATTCTCGCGCGCATCGTGGACGCCGGCGAGTTCGAAGAGTACCGTGCGGAGTACGGCGAAACGCTGCTCTGTGGCTACTCGCGAATCGGCGGATGGGCCGTCGGCATCGTCGCGAATCAGAAAAAACACGTGCAAACTCTCGCGCGCGGTTCCGATCAGAAACGCATGGAATTCGGCGGCGTGATTTATACCGAGTCCGCGGAAAAGGCTGCGCGGTTTATTTTGGATTGCAACCAGAACCGCATTCCGCTTATTTTTCTGCACGACGTAAACGGCTTCATGGTCGGCAAAGACGCGGAGTGGAGCGGCATCATCCGCGCCGGCGCAAAAATGGTGAACGCCGTCGCGAATAGCGTTGTGCCAAAAATCACGGTGATTTGCGGCGGCAGCTTCGGCGCCGGAAATTACGCCATGTGCGGCAAAGCCTACGACCCCCGCTTCATGTTTGCCTGGCCCACGGCAAGATTCGCCGTGATGAGCGGCGACGCCGCCGCCAGCACGCTAGTCGAAATTAAATTGAAGCAACTCGAACGCGAAGGCAAAAAAGTCGACGAGAAAGTGAAGAAGGAATTGTACGACTCGGTGCGCGCAACGTACGAACACCAAACCGACCCGCGCTACGCCGCCGCCCGTTTGTGGGTAGACGCTATCATCGATCCTGCCCATACCCGCGACGCGCTAATCTGGGCCCTCGAAGCCGCCGCGCTGAATCCTGACATCCGCGAATTCAAGACGGGAGTTCTGCAAACATGATTAGTTTGCGTTCAAAGCGGCTTGCTACCGGAGCCTTACTGGCGCCACTCGGCCTCGGGTTCGGCTTTCTAGCCGATTGGCTGCACCGGAGATCGCTGAAGGCTGCCTATCCAGGTTGGCAGTTTATCGACGGGAAAGCACCTTGGTATATTCCCGCCCTCGTAATCGTGTTCTACGCCGGATTGCTTTTTGCAATCACTGCCATTATTTCAATTCTCTCCGACTACCTGCGGTCCAAGAGGACGGATGCCAGACACAGTTAGACTCGTTGAGTGTCCCAGGGACGCTTGGCAGGGATTGCCGGAACAGATTCCCACGGAGTACAAGGCCGAGTACTTGAAAGAGCTTTTGCTTGCGGGGTTCAAGCACATTGACGCGGTGAGTTTTGTTTCGCCGAAACATGTGAAGCAGATGGCGGACAGCGAAGAGGTGATGGCTAAGCTGAACGAGTTCGCAGTCGTCAGGGAGCGCATCCAACACAGTGAGGCGAAAGCACTGAGCAACATTGGGCAAACACCGCCCGCTGAGCAAGCGCCACTGGAAATCATCGGGATTGTTGTGAATGAAAAAGGCCTCGAGAGGGCGCTGGCTACCCCGGGCGTTACGACGATTGGATATCCGTATTCGATTTCGGCGTATTTTCGGCGGGCGAATGCCAACATGACGCGGGACGAATCGCGCTTGCTTGTGGAGAAACTGCGCAAGGAAACTCTCGCTGCGAAAAAAGATCTCGTCATTTACATTTCCATGGCGTTTGGGAATCCGTATGACGAGCCCTGGGGAGCGGAGATCGTGCAAGAAGCGCTGGAGTGGCTGAAGGATATTCGCGTGCGTACCGTCTCGCTGGCGGATACCGCGGGAGTCGCCACTCCGGAAATAATTGCCGGATTGCTTTGCGATGTGAAAGATCACGTTGCGGGCGTGGAGTTGGGCGTACATTTGCACAGCCGGCCGGAACAGGCGGAAGAAAAGATTCTTGCGGCGTATGAGGCGGGATGCCGGCGATTCGACAGCGCGCTTACGGGGCTTGGCGGATGTCCCTTTGCGGGAGACAATCTGGTGGGCAACATCGCGACGGAAGACGTGCTCGCGGCGCTGCGCAAAGCAGGGGCCGATCCAGGGATTGATTCGTCGCGGCTAAAGCGAGTTCTAGAAATGACCAACGAAATCCGCACCAAATACGCGCATGCTCCACTTGTAAATTGAGGAGGTGTTTTAAAAATGTATTCGACACTCCTTCTCGAAACGACTGACAATCTCGCGAAGATCACGTTGAACCGGCCGGAGAAGCGCAACGCCATCTCCACGCAGATGATGTCCGAACTTCAGGCGGCGCTCGACGAAATCGAAAAGAGCCACGCGCGCGTGGTGATTCTAACTGGCGCTGGAAAAGCCTTTTGCGCGGGCATGGACTTGGACATGCTTGCGAACATTGCGAAACAATCTCCCGCGGAAAACCAGGAGGATTCGCGGCGCATTGCAAAAATGCTACGTCGCATCTGGAGTTTTCCGAGGCCGCTGATCGCGGCGGTGAACGGCGCGGCGTACGCCGGAGGATGCGGCATCGCCACGCTCTGCGATTTGACGATTGCGGTTCCAGAAGCGAAGTTCGGCTACACAGAAGTGAAGATCGGTTTTCTTCCGGCAATTGTTTCCGTGTTTCTTACGAGACAGATCGGGGAAAAGCGTACGCGCGATCTGTTGCTCACCGGGCGCATCTTGGAAGCGGCCGAGGCGAAGGAATTTGGCCTCGTCTCGGAGATCGTTGCGGCGGACCGCTTGATGGAACGGGCGCACGAGCTTGCGGAAACATTGATTGCGGCGAGCCCGAGCAGTCTGACTCGTTCCAAGCGGCTGCTGGTATTCTCCGCGGCGGCCGGAATAGACCACGATCTCGAGCGCGCGATCCTCGAAAATGCGCGGATTCGTTGCACACCCGATTTCAAAGAAGGGCTCGCATCGTTTCTGGAAAAGCGCAAACCGGTGTGGCACGGCGAAACCGAAAAATAATGGACATGCGAAGAATCGAATATCACGACGCGATCGTAAGGGTGCGGTATGCCGAGACGGACCAGATGGGCGTGGTGTATCACGCGAATTATTTCATTTGGTTCGAGGTGGGCAGGGTCGAACTCATCCGCGCGTTGGGCATCGAATACAAGCGCATGGAGATTGAGGATGATTGCCACATCGTGGTGGCCGACGCGCACTGCCGGTATCACGACTCGGCGCTCTACGATGAAGTCTTGCGCATCCGCACACGGATTTCCGAGTCGCGAAACCGCATTATCAAGTTTTCCTACGAAGTGCTACGCGACGCGGACGGAAAAGTTCTAGCCAACGGAGAAACGACCCACGTGATTTGCGGAAGCAACGGCCGTCCGAAATTGCTGCCGGAAAAATACCGAAGCGTATTCAATTTGATCGCAGTGCCACAACCCGACCGGAGTCCGGCATGAACGTCGTGCTGAGCGGCAACGATCTCACCTTTGAACAGCTCTATGCCGTTGCGCTGCGCGGCGAATCCGTCTCGGTGGTTCCGGCAGCGATCGAGCGGATGAATGCTTCGCGCGCGGTCGTGGACCGGCTGGTGGCGTCAGGAGCGACGGCGTACGGAATCAATACTGGGTTCGGAAAGCTTGCATCGGTGCGCATTTCGATAGAACAAGTGCGGCAACTCCAGGTGAATTTGGTGCGGTCACACGCGTGCGGCCTCGGCGCTCCGCTCAGCGAGGTCGAAACACGCGCGATGATGCTGTTGCGCGCGAATGCGCTCGCCAAAGGCTTGAGTGGGATTCGCCCACGCGTCGTTGAAACGCTTTGCCAGATGCTGAATGCGAAGGTGCATCCGGTAATTCCTTCGCAGGGATCCGTGGGCGCTTCAGGTGATTTGGCTCCGCTGGCACATTTGGCGCAGGTGGTGATTGGTGAAGGCCGGGCAAACTTCCGCGGAGAAGTTCTTTCCGGCGGCGAAGCGATGAAGCGCGCGGGAATTACGCCGATTGTACTTGAAGCTAAAGAAGGACTCTCGCTGCTGAATGGCACGCAGGGGATGCTGGCGCTGCTTAGCCTGGCGTTACGCGAAGCTGACAATCTTGTCGACACCGCCGATGTGGCTGCTTCCCTTTCGCTGGATGCACTGCGCGGGAGCCCGGGCGCATTTGATGCGCGAATCATGCACGCTCGCGCATACGCGGGAGCGGCGACGACGGCGCGAAATCTGGCGCACTTGAATGAAGGCAGCCAGATTCGCGAGTCGCACCGCGCGGCGGAGAAAGATACTCGCGTACAAGACGCGTACAGTCTGCGGTGCACGCCGCAGGTGCACGGCGCGGTGCGGGATTCGCTGGCGCAGGCGCGGGAGATGGCCGCCGTGGAACTGAACAGCGCGACTGATAATCCGCTGGTATTTGTGCGGGATGCGAATCACGGCGACATCATCAGCGGCGGAAATTTTCATGGGCAGCCGCTGGCTATGGCCGCTGACCAGGTGGCGATAGCGATTGCCACACTCGGCGGAATCGTGGAGCGGCGCATCGAGCAGATGACGAATCCGCTGACGAGCATGCTCCCGGCGTTTTTGACGCCGGAGCCGGGGCTGAATTCGGGATTCATGATCGCGCAGGTGACGGCGGCGGCGCTGACGAGCGAGAACAAGACGCTGGCGGCTCCTCATTCGGTGGATTCGATTTCGACCTCGGGCAATCAGGAAGACTACGTGTCCATGGGCATGAGCGGGGCGCGGCGCCTCGATCGCATGCTGGTCAATTTGCGGCATACGATCGCCATTGAGCTGCTTTGCGCGTGCCAGGGGATTGATTTACTGGCGCCGCTGCAGACTGGAACGCTGGCGAAGAAGGCGCATGAGGCCGTGCGTGCCAAGTCACCCAAGGTTATCGAGGATCGACCGTTGGCGGCGGATATCGAGGCGGTGTCCGCGCTTGTGGCTGAGGGCAACTTCGCTGCAATCCTGAGTTGAGAAGAGCTTTACACAGAGAGCGCTGAGGACACAGAGATCACAGAGAAGAGCCCCTCCCCCGTTTTTCGTAAGTGTTGATTCTAAAGGAGTTGATGTTTAAGTAAGTGCTTTGGAATCAACACTTATGGGGAGATATCGCAAGTGTTGCTTCTAAACGAGTTAGGGGTTTACATAACTCTTGGGAATCGTCCGTAGATCCCAGCCATTGGCGCTTTACGCCGTCGGTGTAGAGCGAGATTAGGCTTAAAACGAAACTGCGGCAGTCGGACCCCGACCCGGTCGGGGTAAACTTGCCGCACTCCAAACGCAAACTTGCCTGAAAAAAGTATGTCACCGATATAGAAAACGTCAAGGAAAACATTCCGCGGCTATTAGGAGTGGGAGCGAACCGCCGATGGGCTGTAGGCCAGGGGATCAGTAAGAGCTGGCGTTCGGGGCTACGGCAAGGCAGGTTGTATGTCGGTTTTGCGAAAATCGTCGCCTTTAAAGAGTAGCGGCTCGCCGGTGGCTTTGGCGAGGGCGTAGGAAAAACAGTCGCCGAAGTTGAGACCAGCGGGATGGCGGCCTTTGCCGAAGTCGGAATATGCCTGGCGAGCGAGAAGGGCGTGGTCTTCGGTGACCGGCTCGACGGAAACTCTTGAGTTCCGAAAAAAAGAGTCGCATTGTCGTACGGCGAGATCCCCTGCGCGGCTCTCCGCGATGATGGAGGCCTCAAAAAGTGAGGCTGCCGAGACGCGGCACACAGGGGCGGCTGTAATGGCGCGAGCGAAAGCTTCCAATTCAGGCTCGCCGAAAACGACGGCGAGGACAGCGGACGAATCCAAAATCATTTCGGAAGGCCCTTTTCATCATAGAGAAGCTCGGCATGGTCGATATAGGGACCCTTGAACATCTCGGCGCCACGCTTGCCGATTTCCATGAGGGCATCATAGGTTGCGTCCTGTTTGCGGCGGCGGCGGACGGCTTCGAGGCGATCACGGATAGCTTGGGTCACCGCGGCGGTCATGGTTTCCCCGGTTTCGCGGGCCAATTGCTGAGCGAGCTTGTGTGCTTCTGGGTCTTTGATGTTGAGAGTCATTTTCTACCCTTACAGAATGTTTTCTACCCTTCTAGTTTACTTTCGCATGCCTTCAAACTCAAGAGCGAACCTTCTTTAGCCCGTCTTTAGGGTTTGCTTCAAACGAACGGGTCTAAAGACCTGCCACTACTAAAGACTTAGGCCAGGGATTGGAGGAAGAAGGTAAGCATACGGTAGCCGGCGACGTAGGAGAAGGGGGCGAGTTCGAGGGAGTAGTGGCCGCAGGGGAGTTCGAGGGTGCGGGGGTCGGCGCCGTGGCGGCGGAGGGAGTCGAGCATCTGGCGGGTGAGTTCAGGGAGCATGGTGGGGTCGTATTTGCCGTAGACCATAAAACACGCACGGTTAGCGCCCATGCCGCGTTCGACGTAGGGCATGGGGCTGATGGGTGCCCAGTATTCTCGGAGTTCGTCGACAGAGACGTGCTCTTTTAGACCCGCCCAAACGTGGTTGGTGGTGATTCCTTGGCTGACGACGTCGGCAAAGTAGGTGGAGACGTGGAAGAAGCCGCCGGCGCGGACGGCTTCGTCGTGGACGAGGGTGATGTATCCGACGGAGGAACCGAGGCTAGTGCCGAGGATGCCGAGTTTGGTGTAACCCTGCTGCTCGAGCCAGCGGAGGCAGCGGCGGGCGTCCTGGACGGCCTGGCGGTTGGCTTGAAGGGTCATGCCGATGTTCGGGCCACAGATTTGGTCGGCGCGCTCGTGGCCCTGGACCATGCGGCGATCATGGTAGGGCATGCTCATTTTGAGGACGGTGATGCCCATGCGCTGGATCCAGTGGCAGAGACCGTCCTGGCCGAGCCATTTGGCGTTCCAATTGGGGAGAAGGAGGACGGCGGGACCCGCGCCTAAGCGTTTGCCGCGCGAGCGAGTGGAAACGGTCTCGTGTGCGGAAAAGAATTGGGCGTGGACGGTATTGTTTTCGGGCCAGGGGGATTCGAGCGAACTGGTGAAGGTGAGGACGTTTTCGCGGTCGAGGCGGTAGTCGGGGGCGGGAGTGGTAGCGAACCAGTCTTTGCTGGTTTCGATGGCGTTTTGGGAGTAGCGGCGAAGGAAGGCGGCGGGATCGGGGTCGTGGGGGGAGCCGCCGATGTGCTCTAGGCCCCAGTGGAAGGGTTGGACGCGGCGATTGTCGTCGGTGGTCCAGCGGCGGTGCTCGTAGCGGCGGATCTTGCGTTCGTACCAATTCATAGAGGCGGTTGTCAGTTGTCAGTTTACAGTTGTCAGTGGGAGAAGACAAAAACCGGGCAAAACGAGAAATAAACGAATGAAAAGAAAAAAAATAACGCAGAGACGCTGAGAACGCAGAGGAGCGCGGAGAGCATGCGACAGAATTCAGATTCTCCTCGGCACAAAATCCAAAAACCTTGGCCTAACTGGACGACAGACGGGCTCGGAAAGCCAAGCGAAGGGATTTCAATGCAGAGTTCGCGAGGGAAGACGGAGAGCCAGGGAGAAGAAAGCGTTAGGGATGGGGCACGGGGGCGGCGGGGTTTGTTGAGGGGGCGGGGTGAGTGTGAGAAAGTCGAAATGTGGTCACGCTACTCTATATTTTCTTTTTTCTATTTGGGATTGTGATTGGGAGCTTCCTGAATGTCTGCATTACGCGGATTCCGGAAGGTATCTCAATTGTTTCGCCGAGTTCGCGCTGCCCACGGTGCGGGACGCCGATCAAGCCGTATGACAATGTGCCGGTGTTTGCTTGGATGTGGCTGCGCGGGAAGTGCCGGGCTTGCGGGGCGCCCATTTCGGCGATGTACCCAGCGATTGAACTGACTACGGGATTGTTGTTTGTGGCGACATTTCACGAGTTTGGGCTGACGCAGACCACGCTGAAGTGGCTGGTTTTCACGTGTTTGATATTGGTTCTGACGGTCACGGACCTGCGGGTGCGGCTGCTGCCGGATTTGGTGAATTGGCCGGGATTTGCGGCGGGGCTGCTGTTCTCTGCGTTTGTGCCGCCGGACCATGGGTTTATGCGGTATCTGCTGTGGAGATTATCGCACCGGGTTGTTCCTGAGTATGCGGCGGGATTGATTGACGCCGCATTGGGTGCGGCGTTTGGAAGTTTTCTGCTGTGGGGGCTGGCGGCGCTGTATAAGGTGGCGCGTGGGCGTGAAGGGATGGGGATGGGGGACGTAAAAATGATGGCCATGGTGGGAGCGTTTCTGGGGTTGCGCGGGACTTTTCTGACCATCCTTGTGGGAAGTCTCTTGGGAAGCGTGATTGGGCTTAGCTTGGTGCTGGCGCTGTACTTCGGGGGCTGGAAGAGCGCGCTGGCGAAACGGGCTAGCCGGCGCGGGTTGGGGGCGGAGAGAACGCTGCGGTGGTCGATTGCAAGCCAGTACCAGTTGCCGCTGGGGACTTTTTTGGGCGCGGGAGCGCTATTGATTGTATATGCGGTGCCGTTGCTTGCGGCGCACTGGCCGATCTTTAGTGGAATCGTTGTTTAGGGGAGCGGATTAAGAACTGAAAGTATACGGTTCAAAACCAAATCGAAGCAGAAGGAAAGAAACAAGGATAACGCAGAGACGCGGAGAAGCGCAGAGAATCGCAGAGGAAGAGACGCGAGAAGGAAAGCTCAGAATTCATGTTTGCTTTGCTCCAAGGCGGAGGGAACACACAGCATCTTTGGATGATTGCCGCGGCGTTGGGAATTGGATTCCTAGCGATTACGGGGTTCGTGGTGTTTCTGATGCGGCGGTTCCTGCAGAAGACGCGCGAAGGGCATCAGGAGGAAGTGCTGGAAGCGGCGCCGCGGACGCAGAATCCTTCGGCATTTATGACGGCGTCGATGCAAGGGGTGATTCAGAAACTGCGGGACCAGGAAAGAGAACTGGAGCGGCTGCACAAAATTGAAAAAGAGCGCGCCGAAAAAACGGAGCGTTTGAGCGAGGAAGTTACGCGGAACATGCCGGCGGGACTGCTGGTGGTGAATGCGACGGGAATTATTTCCAGCGCGAATCCGGCGGCGGAGCAGGTGTTGGGGATTCGCGGGCTGGGGTTCCGGCGTTACAGCGAGGCGCTAGGAGCAGAGTCGGACCTGACCAGGCTGGTGGCTGAATGCCTCACGTCGGGAAAGATTTTCCGACGTGAGGAGGTCGATCATTGCCCGCCAGCGGGGGATACGCGACGGCTGGGCGTGACGATTTCTCCGATTCGGCGCGGCACGGAAAAGATTAGTGGCGCGATTTGTTTGCTGACGGATTTGACGGAGTTGGCGGCGCTGCAGCAGCGGATGCAGTTGAAGGAAAATCTGGCGGCGCTGGGGGAACTTTCGGCGGGCATTGCGCATGAGTTCAAGAATGCGCTGGCGACGATTTCGGGGTATGCGCAGATGATTCCGGAGGTTTCGGAAAAAGATGCGGCGGATTATGCCGGGCGGATTCTACAGCAGACGAGAAACATCACGCATGTTGTGACCGAATTTTTGAAGTACGCGCGGCCACTGGAGATTTCTGGCGAGACGGTGACGCTGGAGACGATGGTGGACCGGGTGGTCGCGGAAGTGGCGGAAGCAATTCCGCAGGTGAAGATTCGCAGTGAGGGGGAGTTTCTGGATCTGGGCGGGGACGAAGGGCTACTGCGGCAGGCGCTGCTGAATCTAGCGCGGAACGCAGCGGAAGCGTGCGCGTTGGCGGGGGACGGCGGAAGTGTGGTGGTTCGCGGCGAGGTGATTCACGGGGAGGATTTGGAGTTCCAGCGGATCAGCGTGTTGGACAACGGTCCGGGGATTCCGGCGAGTGCGCTGACGAAGCTCTTTCGGCCATTTTTTACGACGAAGGCGAATGGGACTGGGCTGGGGCTGGCGGTGGTGCAGAAGATCATCGTGCAACACGGGGGAGAGGTGGAGGCGCGAAACCGTGCGGAAGGAGGGGCTGCGTTTATCGTTACGCTACCCTTGCCGCGGGGGGTGCCAGAAGCAGTAGAATCAAGGCAGGACAGCATCTAAGGGAGTATCGGGGTCTGCCAGCCGCTCCGGGAAAGCAGGGCCGTATGCGAGACAAAACTTGGGTTTCAGCGCTGATCGTAGTTGCCGTGGTTTGCCTGGCGGGTGTGCCGGGGCGTGCGCAGGCGCAGGGCTCTTCGCAACAGCCGAGTGGCGATCCGGTGGCGGACGCGGCGCGGAAAGCGCGTGAGGAAAAGAAGACGGCTCCGAAGCCGAAGAGAGTGTTTACGGATGATGATGTGAAGCCGGCGAATAGCGCACCCGCGAGCAGCGCGGGCGCTCCGGGGGCTACCCCGGCCGAGGGGACGCAAAAGGCGGACGACGCGGAGAAGGATCCCAATAGCGAGGCGGCGTGGCGAAAGAGATTTAAAGAGCAGCACGACAAGATTGACAAGGCGCAGAAAGAACTTGATGTGCTGCAGCGCGAGGAAGACAAGGCTCAGGTGCAATACTATTCCGACCCGACGAAGGCATTGATGGAGCAGAACACACGCAAGGACATCAATGACAAGCAGGCGAAGATTGAGGCGAAGAAGCAGGAGATCGTGCAGTTGCAGCAAGGGCTGGATGATCTCGAGGATCAACTGAGGAAGTCGGGCGGGGATCCGGGGTGGGCGCGGTAGTTCGGATTGTTAGCTGTTAGTCTTTAGAAGAAGTTTCCTCCTACAAACACCATGCCTTCGGCGCAGCGCTGTGCGTTGTTTGCTCGCGCGGCTGACATGCCACATGTGCATGATTCGCAGAATCTCGACGGCTGCTGAGGGATTGCACGGCTGAGGCGCTCCTCCGCAATTACCAAAGAGAATGCATACTTTATCGAAGGGTGGCATAGGCTGCTTCCCTTCTCTGCACATGTGTCTCGCGTTGTTCCCTGACGGCAACAGGATTCATGGTAGAAACGAAAGAGATGGAACCCCTCCTACTTGTAGAAGACAAGAACGAGCTGCGCGCGATGCTGCGGAAGGCGCTGGAGCGCGCGGGATATCAGGTGGACGAGGCGCCGGATGGCGCGGCTGCGATTCAGAAGGTGCGCGCGCGGCGGTATTTGCTGGTGATTACGGATTTGAAGATGCCGGGGGCTTCGGGGCTGGAGGTTTTGCGCGCGAGCAAGCAGGCGGATGCGACGATTCCGGTGATTCTGCTGACGGCGTTTGGGTCCGTGGAAGAGGCCGTGGCGGCGATGAAGGAAGGGGCGTTCGATTTTCTGCAGAAGCCGGTGGATTTGGACCACTTGAAGTTGTTGGTGCAGCGAGCGGCGGGGCAGCAGGAGTTGCTACGGGAGAATCTGCTGCTACGGGAAGACTATGCGGCGCGGTACGGATTTCCGCGCATCATCGGCGAGCATGCGGCAATTCGGGAGGTGAGCCAGCAGATTCAGAAAGTGGCGGCGACGGATTCCACGTGCTTGTTGCTGG
Source organism: Acidobacteriota bacterium (assembly GCA_013289835.1). Classification (GTDB taxonomy): domain Bacteria; phylum Acidobacteriota; class Terriglobia; order Acidiferrales; family UBA7541; genus Acidiferrum. The sequence continues at coordinate 70,158 of JABCZG010000022.1, forward strand.
GGGAAAGCGGGACGGGAAAAGAATTGTTTGCGCTGGCGATTCATCATTTGTCGCCGCGGCGCGAACGGCCGTTTGTGGCGCTGAATTGCGCGGCGATTCCGGAGGGGCTGGTTGAGAACGAGCTGTTTGGGCACGAGCGCGGGGCGTTCACGGGGGCGGGCGCGCGAAAAGTCGGGAAGATGGATTTGGCGCATCACGGGACGTTGTTTTTGGATGAGATTGGGGAGCTGCCGCTGGCGATTCAAGCTAAACTTTTGCGCGTGCTAGAAGAAAAACGATTCGAACGCGTGGGTGGAACACAGTCGATTGAAGTGGACGCACGGATCGTGGTGGCGACTAACCGGAATCTGCAGAAGATGGTGGAAGAGAAACTGTTTCGCGAGGATTTGTATTTCCGGATTTCGGCTGTGCCGATGACGATTCCGCCTTTGCGCGAGCGGGGGAACGATGTTCTGCTGCTGGCGGATCACTTTCTGGGAAAATTCAGCAAGGAGTTTTCGAAAGCCGGTCTGGAGCTTGCGGCGGATGCGCGGGAGCGGCTGCTTAATTACAGATGGCCGGGGAATGTCCGCGAGTTGCAGAACACGCTGGAGCGCGCGGTGATTCTGGCGGATGGGCTCAGTATTCGCGCGGACGGGCTGCAGCTGCCGGCGACGAAGCCGGATGCGGAGCATTTGCCGGCGGGGATGCTGCCGGAGGCTTTCAGCTGGGAGGGCACGCTGGAGGAAGTGACTGGGCGCGCCGCGGCTCACGTCGAAAAAGCGTTGCTCGAGAATACGATGCGCGAGTTCAAGTGGAATAAGACGCGGGCGGCAGAGAAGCTGGGCGTTTCGCCGAAGACGTTGCTGGGGAAGTTGCGGAGCGCGGGATTGGAAGAGTGAATGGTGGGTCGGGCAAAAGTTTTCATTTGTCAGTTTACAGTGGACAGTCACAAAGAATTTCATTTAGTTGCCGACGGCAGTTTTGTCTCCACGACTAGTAGCTCGCCTTGAGTGGTAGTCGCCGTTAGGAAGATTTGGGCGTGGTAGCTGGACGGATGGCAGTGTGGAGGGCGACGGTGCCGAAGGTCCAGACGCTGAAGGAAACGGATTCGTAGCCGACGCCGCTTAGGAGATTGGCGAGTTCGGGCGGGCGGAAGAAGCGGGCTACGGAGTTTGGCAAGTATTTGTAGGCGGCGGCTTGGCCGGAGATTAGGCCGCCGATTTTTGGCAAGACCTTGCAGAAATACCAGCGATAGAGATCCCCCCACAATCCTTCTGGTGGTTCAGTGAATTCGAGGATGGCGATGGTGCCGCCAGGCTTGAGGACGCGGTGAATTTCGCGGAGGCCGGATTCATAGTTGGAGAGATTGCGGAAGCCGAACGCGGTGGTGACGAGATCGAACGAGGCATCGGCGAATGGTAGGCGCAAGGCATCCGCTTCGAAAAAGTTGACGAGGACGCCAGAGTTTTCGCTTGTGCCAGCGGCAAGGGCAGCACTTTTTTGTTTGGCGCGGACTAGCATGGTGTGGGCGAAATCGGCGCCGATGATGCGCGCATTTCCTGCGCGCGCAAGGGCGAAGGCAAGATCGCCAGTGCCGCAGCAGAGATCGAGAACCAGGGCGTCACGACGGGCGAGGATGTAGCACAGACGGCTGGCGACGCGAGCACGCCAAAGGCGATCGAACTGCAAGGAAAGAAGATGGTTCAACAGATCGTAACGGGGCGCGATCTGCGTGAACATCTCGCGGACTTTTTTCGAAGCCTCGGCTTCGGTTGCGGCACCTTCGGGAAGAGTGCCCTTCACGGGCAAGGACGATTCAGGCACGATGCGTTCCCAAGAGATGTTCGCTTGCGGCGATCAGGCGCGGGGTGAAATGCAGGACGCGCTCGACGACGTGAAGAGGGACGGTGTCATAGGAGCGGGCCTCGCCAATGCGGGGCGAGAGCACGAAGCGGAGAATTCCACTGCGCGTTTTCTTGTCGGAGCGCATGGCGCTGAGCAGGCTGGCGGAAGAGACGCTCGGCCAGGCGGGAAGAGGGCCCATGCGGCGGACAAGAGCGACGATGCGGGAAACCTCGTCGGCGCGGGTCAAGCCAAGTTCATGGCCGAGGAACGCTGCGGCCATCATGCCCCAGGCAACGGATTCGCCGTGCTGGTAGCGGCGGTATTTCGTGACACTTTCGAGGGCGTGGGCAAAGGTGTGGCCGAAGTTCAAGATTTCTCGCAAGCCGGACTCGCGTTCGTCGCGGCTTACGACGCGCGCTTTGATTTGCACGTTGCGGGGAATTAGTTCATCGAGCGTTTTGGGATCACGGCGCAGAACCTTATCCATGTCTTTTTCGAGCATGGCAAACATCGGCGCGTCGGCGATGATGGCATGCTTAATGACTTCGGCGAGGCCGCCGCGAAATTCGCGGTCTGGAAGAGTGCGCAACAGCTCCGGGTCGGTCAGCACCAGGCGCGGTGGATAGAACGCGCCGACGAGGTTCTTGCCTTCCGCGAGATTCACGCCGGTCTTTCCGCCGATGGAGCTATCCACTTGGGCGACCAGGGTAGTGGGCACATGGACCAGCGCGATGCCGCGGAGATAGCTGGCAGCTACAAAACCAGCGACGTCGCCGACAACGCCACCACCCACGGCGACCAAGAGTGCCTTGCGATCGGCACCTGCGCGGCTCAAGGAGCCCGCGAGTTGCTCCACGCTGTGAAGATTTTTTGCGGATTCGGCGTCATCGAAGAGATGAACGGCGCTGTGTTTCGAAAGGTGGAGCCCACGCTGGATGGTTTTTCCGAGAGCGCGCCAAACTTTTCGAGACGACGCGACGTGGACGCTTGAGAACTTCCCGAGCGCAGAAATCTCCTGCGATGCGCGGCCGATGGCGCCGGCCACGACGACGTAGTTGCCGCCCGAGGACTTCACAGAAATGCGTTTGATTTTCATTGGAGAGGCATTTTCAATGTAACACACGGCCCACTCGGGCCGCACCGCGGTGCCGCATATTCATCCGTGCAATTTCTTCGTGCTACCATACGGGACGGCAAGCCCCGCACGACCATGACGCACTCCCACAAAACCTATCACGCAGACTATGCCGTTGTAGGCAGCGGCGTGGCGGGTTTGCGCGCGGCCATTGAATTGAGCGGCGCGGGGAGCGTGCTGGTTCTTGCAAAATCCAATTTGAATGATTCGGCTACGGCCTGGGCGCAGGGCGGGATTGCGGTGGTGCTGTCCGATGAGGATGAAATCGGGCTTCACGCGCAGGACACGATCAACGCTGGGGATGGGCTGTGCCGTGCGGAAGCGGTCCAGCTACTGGTGGAAGAGGGGCCGAAGTACATCACGGAGCTGATGGAGTGGGGCACGGAGTTCAATCGGGAAGGGACAAAACTGGCGTTTACGCGCGAGGCCGCGCACAGCCGCTCGCGGATCCTGCACGCAAACGGGAATTCGACGGGGCGGGAGATCACGCGGGCACTATTGGCTCGCGCGCATACGATTCCGCATCTGCATTTGCGGGCGCATGCGTTCACCACGGAATTAATCGTGGAACGAGGCCGTGTTGCAGGCGTTCATTTCCTGGATGAGGCTGACGGTTCGCAGCATGAAGTCCGAGCGGGGGCGGTGCTGCTGGCGACGGGCGGGCTAGGGCAGATTTATCGCGAGAATACGAATCCGGAATTGGCCACTGGCGATGGAATGGCCATCGCGTATGAAGCGGGCGCGGTGTTGTCCGACATGGAGTTCGTGCAGTTTTATCCGACGACGCTGGCGGTCAAGGGAGCGCCGCGTTTTCTGCTTTCGGAAGCCTTGCGCAACGAAGGCGGGGTCCTTCGGAACATCAGCCTGGAACGATTCATGAAGCGGTACAGCGAGGCGCAGGAGTTGGCGCCGCGGGACATCATCACGCGCGCGATTGCGATGGAGATGCACCGCACGCAGAGTCCACACGTGTATTTGGATTTGACCAAAAAGAGCGAAGAGTTTTTGAAGAAACGGTTCCCACGGATTTATGAAACTTGCGAGAGCTACGGGCTGGACCTGGCAAGCGATCTCGCGCCGGTTTGCCCGGCGGCGCATTACGCCATTGGGGGAGTGAAGAGCGATGTTTGGGGGAGGACTTCCCTGCCGGGGCTATATGTTGCGGGGGAAACTGCGGCGACGGGGGTACACGGGGCCAACCGGCTGGCAAGCAATTCCCTGCTGGAGGGATTGGTATTCGGGGCGCGGGCGGGACAGGCGATGAGCAAGGATGCTCCGGCTGGGAAGCGGCATCCGGGCGCGATGCCGGGGAGTCCGGTGCCGCTGCCGGGCAATTCGTCTGTGGCGCGCAAGGAATCAACGAAGGGTGCGGCGAATTCCTCGCCGAGTTGCGCGGCCCTCGCGAAAATCCGCGAACTGATGTCGCGCGAGGCGGGGGTTCTGCGGAGCGGGAAAGAGTTGGCGGATGTCGTCAAACAACTGGAGACGATGGAGCTGCCAACGTGCGAGAAGCCTACGCGAGCCGCGTACGAATTGCGGAATTTGCACGCGCTGGCCTTGTTGATTGCGCGGTCGGGGTTGGCGCGGGAAGAGAGCCGGGGGAGCCATTACCGTGCGGATTTTCCTTACCGGGATGATGAGAAATTCGGGAAGCATTCGGTGGTACAGAAGGGGAAGGATCTGCGGTTTGAGAATTGAGGATTGGGGGACGGCCCACCTGAAGGTGGCCGCTACTTGGACTGGAGTTGTTTTATGGATTCGAGGAAAACGTGGCCGACTATGGCTAGCGTCCGTGGGCTGATTTTGTCGAGGGCGTCTTGCGGGGTGTGCCAGTAACCGTTGTGCTCAAAGTCTCCGATGACGTCTACTGCGGGGACGCCGCGCTTCATGAAGGAATCGTGGTCGTCTTCGGCGGCCGCGGATTCGGCTAGAAAAAGGGACGAGTAACCCAGCCTGGCCGCGGTGTTCCAAACGAGATCGATCAAGGCAGGCGTAGAACTGGATTCGCGGGGGAACTGGGCGGTCCGGCCGCCAACGATGTCCGCGAGCATAAATGCACGTATCTTCTTGAGGTCGCCACTGGCGGCGAGGCGCGCGGCCATTTGGCGGCTGCCGTAGCGGCCATCGGTGTCGCTCCAATTCTGTACAGCTTCTTCGCCATCGAGGAAGGCGATCCAGATCGAGTAGCGCCCGTGTTGATGGCAAAGAAGTCGGGCAAGCTCGAGCATTACGGCGGTAGAAGAGCCGCCGTCGTCGGCGCCGACAAAGTTTTCCAGCTTTTTTGTGTCGTAATGTGTGCCGAGAAGAATGATTTCGGACTTCTCGCCGGGAATTTTCACGAGGAAGTTTTTCATTTGCAGACGGCCGGCGGGAGTGTCTGCGCTGAATGCATCCGTCTCGACGGTGCAGCCGTAGCTTTTCAGTTCCGAGAGCAGATAGTCTTGAACTTGTGCGATGGCAGGCGAGCCCGAGGGGTGCGGGCCAAAGCCGACCTGTTTGGCAACGTGGGAGAAGGCGCGATTGCCGTCGAAGCCATCGGTCTTGTCGGACAAGGGAGCGACGTCGGCTGCCTGAGGCGGGGCGGTCGCCACGGTGCTCATGAACGGAGCGGTGCTGGCCTCGGTGCTCTTGGACTTGCAGCCGACTAGAACTGAGAAGGCCAGAACGGCACAGAGTGCGATTGAACAACGATTTCTGTGCTGCGAATGCATTTATGGTGCCTCCACTGGAGCGGCCAGACGGCGCTCGCGCCGCCGCACGACAACCCAGGATACTGCGACACCAACGAAGTACAAGGCAACCAATATTGCCATAAAGACCAGCATCGTCGTGGCATCAGGTGTGGGCGTAAGAATGGCCGCGAGAAGGGCGATGACCAGAATGGCGTAACGAAAATTCTTGATCAAGAACTTAGGGGTGACGATTCCAAAAACAGAGAGAAAGAAAATCAGGATGGGCAATTCAAAGACGAGACCGAGGCCGAGGAGAATCATGAGGATCAAATCGAAATACTCGTTGATGCTAATGAGCGGAACGACTGGTCCCTGGAAACTGATCAGGAAGCGCAACACGTAGGGCAGCGAAACAAAATAGCCGAAGGCGATTCCGGCGAGAAAAAGAAAAACCGTGGAGAAGAGGAATCCGGTGATGGCGCTGCGCTCATGTTTATAGAGTGCGGGGGCGACGAAAAGCCAGATTTGATAGAGGATCCAAGGCGAAGCGATGACCAGCCCCAGGTAGACGCTCAGGGAGATTAAGAGATTCAGGTAGCCAGCGGGATGCGTGTACACCAGCTTTTGGTCTAAGTGCGCCTGAGCCAGCGCCTTGAGCATGGGCTTGGTGATCCAGTTGACGAAATGAGGGGCCACGAACCAGCCAATGCCGGCGCCGACGGCGATGGAGATTAGAGAATTGATGATGCGTTTGCGGAGTTCGCTGAGATGCTCGAAGAAGGTCATAGCTCCGGTGGCTTCTTCTTCGGGCGGAGTGATCTGCGTGTTGGGTAGGAGTTCGGACACGGGATCAGGCGGGCTGCTGGGTGTCGTGCGGGACGTCATGGGAATCGGTTACCAGGTCGGGTGCGGCTTTGATTTCAGCCGATCCTTCGGATGAGTGAGGGATCGCTTCGGCGACCGGGGCAATCACGGGGGCTTCGGTTGCGCCGGGTTCGGATGGGGCGTCGGGGGCAGGTGTCTCTGCGCCTGCGGGTGTGGCCAAAGTAGCGGGCTGGCTTGGAGCGGCGGTGGCTGCGGCTTCTGCGGCCTTTTTGCGCTCTGTCAGCAGGGCTTGGCGCTCCAGGTCGCGCATCTCTTCTTCGAAGGCGCTCTTGAAGTCCGTAGAGGCCTTGCGGAACTCGGCCATGAGCTTGCCTAGGCTACGGGCGAGCTCCGGCAGCTTCTGTGGCCCGAAAACGACCAGGACCACGATAAACACCACGATCATGTGAGGGACGCTCAACATTGCGATTGTTAGCCGTCTAAAGGTCCGTTGGCATCATAGAAAGGGCGCTAGTTGCTGTCAAACCGGAGTTTGCGGTGTGCTATAATTTTGGGGACAGAGCTCACGCGAGGTACGAATGAGATCAGAGCGTCGCGGACTTGTAATCGTTGTGGCGGTACTGCTGTTATCCGCTGTTCTGGGGGGCATTTACGGCCCCAACGTCAAGGCCACCACGGCATCGGCGGATGATTATCAGACGGCGGTGCGGGAGTTTACGCGAGTTCTGGACGTGGTCCAGAACAACTATGCCGAGCCGGTGGACGTGGACAAGGCCGTATACCAGGGCGCGATTCCGGGCATGCTGCGAATGCTCGATCCCCACTCGAATTTCTTTGATGCCAAGCAGTTTGCGCTCTTGCGCGAAGACCAGCGCGGCCGGTATTACGGCGTGGGCATGATCGTTGCGCCGAGGGAAAATCATACGGTGGTGATGGCTCCTTACGTGGGAGCGCCGGCGTACAACGCAGGGTTGCGGCCGGGGGACGTGATTTTGAAGGTGGATGACAAATCTACCGAGGGACTTGGCACTCCGGAAGTGGCGGACATGCTGAAGGGGCCAAAGGGGACGGTCGTTAAGATTGTGGTATCGCGCGAAGGGTATGCGGAGAACCTGACATTCACGGTGACGCGCGACGAGATTCCGCGGCATTCGGTAGACATTGCTTTTCTGCTGAAGCCGGGGATTGGATACATCCGACTTTCCGGATTTAACGAGACTACGGACCATGAGATTCAGGAAGCCTTGCGGCAACTGAACGCGCCTACGCTGGATGGTTTAATTTTGGATATGCGCGGGAATCCGGGCGGGTTGCTGAACGAAGCGGTCGCTGTGGGCGACATGTTTCTGGACAAGAATCAGCTGATTGTTTCGCATCATGGGCGGACTTCGCCGGAGCGGCGGTATTACGCGGTGCGCGGGAACCAGGGCGTGACAGTGCCGCTGGTGATTCTGGTGAACAATAATTCAGCATCGGCCACGGAGATTGTTTCCGGTGCGGTGCAGGATCATGACCGCGGGCTGATCGTCGGCGAGACGACGTTTGGCAAGGGGCTGGTGCAAACGGTTACGCCGTTGAGCGAGAACACCGGGCTGGCGTTGACGACGGCGCGGTATTACACACCGAGCGGGCGGCTGATTCAGCGCGATTACAAATCGGTTTCGCTTTATGAGTATCACTATGAGCGGAAAGTGCCGGAGCATCCGACGGAAGTGAAGCTGACGGACAGCGGACGGCAGGTTACGGGCGGCGGAGGGATCACGCCGGACATCGCGGTGCCGGCGCCCAAGCTGACGAAGTTCGAACAACTTTTGTATCGCGATGATGTGTTCTTCCCTGCGGAGACGGGGGTGGGTGGATTTACACGATTCTTCCTTGGTTCGAAACCGACAATCACCAAAGATTTTGAGGTGGATGACGCGGTGATGCGGAGCTTCCGCGAGTACTTGAGCAAGCACAATGTGCGGTACACGGAACCCGACATGGCCGACGATCACGAGTGGATCAAGCGGAAGATCAAGCAGGAAGTGTTTATGTCCACGTTCGGGCAGCAGGAGGGGTTCAAGGTGCTGCTCGAAGCGGACCCGCAGGTGCAAAAGGCTGTGGACGCGATTCCGCAGGCGCGGGCGCTTTACCAGAATGCGCGGAAGATTGTGGCGCAGCGGACGGGCGGATCGTTCGACCAGCCGTAAAGCTGGGTTTTAAAAATCGTTTTAGGAAAAGGGGTGCAGCGTGCTGCACCCCTTTTTTGTGAACAGGCGAGATCGCTGATTGGCATCTTGCTGGGCGTTTGCTAAAATTGGGTTGCTGCTCGTGGGCGAGTAGCTCAGCTGGGAGAGCGCCTCGTTCGCAACGAGGAGGCCGGGGGTTCGAATCCCCTCTCGTCCACCAGATTTCAAAGGACTTACATTATTTTTGAAACCCAGCGTTGCTCGTTTCGCGGACTGTGACTAATCCTTCGCAGATTGTTGAGAGCATCGCGAACGCGCTGAGAATCAATGCGACAATTTTGATGTCGATTCTCCGTGCTTTTGACTGAGGTGTCCCTCGCCAAGTCTCTATCCGAGCTTTTGGCGAGGGACAGCATTCAAACGCGGCGAAGGTATCCCTCTTTCTTCACGCGCGATATATTCTAAACATTGGGAAATACCGTTTTCTTTATTTTCCGAATCGCATTCTCATCGCGTTTATAAAAGGTCCACTGCTTAATCCGCTTTCCTCGAATCAGGCCTGCCTGCGACAGGACTTTCAGGTGTTCACTTGCAGTCGGATGGCTGACGCGAAGTTTTTCGGCAATCAAACAGCCGCAGACTCCGTCCCGGACAAGGTCCCCGGCGATCTGCGGAGGAAAGTGCGCCCTGGGGTTCTGCAGCCAGAACAATATTCCGAGCCTGTGCTTATTGGCCAGCGCCCGAAACACGCGATCTGCTTTCATTTTCTCTCCGAGCCAATTTGGTATTTGACATTAAGCTAAATCCCTAAATAATGTGGCACGGATTCTCCCATTTGTAAATCTGTAAACGTCGAAACGGAGATCCGGACGAAGGGACCAGTCAGAGAACTTGATTCATCGGAGGAATGAAATCATGGAAGTGCTATTCAATGATATCCGGTACGCCTTCCGCATCATGCGGAAGAGTCCCGGCTTCACTCTCATAATCATTCTCACGCTGGCATTGGGAATTGGGGCAAACACATCGATTTTCAGCATCGTAAACGCGGTGCTATTGCGTTCCCTGCCGTACTACGACCCCAGTCGTTTGGTGAAGATAACTTTCAACAATCCTGGAATAGGTTTGCGTGACATCCGCTTCTCTGTCCCCGAGTTGGAGGATCTGAAGTCAACAGCCGGTGTCTTCGAGGAAGTAAGCGTTGTCTTCCCCAGCAGCACCAACTTGACCGGCGCCAGACAACAACCGGAACGTCTTGAATTGCTCGGCGTGAGCCCCAACTACTTTTCCATGCTCGGCGCATCGCCGCAAATCGGGAGGCTATTTGACTCTCAGGACTTTGCGCTGGGTTTTGCAGAAGCAGTTGTGATTAGCGATGGCTTGTGGCGCCGCTCTTACGGCGGCGACCCGAATATTCTCGGAAAACATCTACAGCTGGACAACGATCCGTACACGATTGTCGGAGTGCTTCCTGCCGGATTTCGCCACCCCGGAAAGACGATCGCGAGGGATGTGGAAGTGTGGGTCACGACCGGGTTCAGCGCGGATCCTTGGCCGAAACCCGCGCGAAACGTGAGGGTGCTGCCCGAGGCAATCGGACGGCTGAAACCTGGCATCGATGTAACGCAGGCTCAGGCGAGACTGACGGCAATGGCCAGCGAACTCCGAACTGACTTCCCGAATGATTATCCTCCTGAGGCCACATGGTCTATCGAGATCCAACCTTTGCAGGACTCACTCGTAGGCAATGTGCGTCCCCAACTGCTGGTATTAATGGCCGCGGTAGTCCTAGTCGTGCTAATCGCATCCGTGAACATCGCAAACCTTCTACTGGCTCGCGCTTCAGGAAGACAGAGAGAAATGGCAATGCGGATGACGCTTGGGGCTGGCCGTTTTCGCATGGTGCGCCAGATGCTGACGGAGTCGCTGGTGCTTTCCTTGATCGCAGGTGTGGCAGGCGTGCTCGCGGCGAAATTGACATTGAGTTTCATCATTCACTTTGTTCCCGCTTCAGTTCCCCGGCTTGCCGAAGTGGGTGTCGACCGGACTGTGCTGCTTTTTGCTCTTCTGATTTCCATCTTCACCGGAATCATATTTGGGCTCGCTCCAGCTTTTCAGACAATGAAAGCCGATATGACTGCCGCAATTCGGGAAGGTGCTCAAGGCTCCGGTTACAGCGCTAAGACATTCCGGTTGAGGAGTCTGCTGATTGTGTCTGAATTGGCGCTTGCTGTTGTGTTGATGGTTGGAGCCGGCTTGCTCCTGCGGACTTTCTGGGGATTGCTTCAGGAGAATCCGGGTTTTAATCCTTCGAGAGTAGTTACTGCAAGCTTCTGGCTAGCGAACCCGAACGATCCCAAGACGGATGTGTATGGAGACTTCTCAAAAAGGACATCTTTTATCAGAGACGTCATCCGGCGTGTGGCCACGATTCCAGGAATTGATCGGGCCGCCATGACCTCGGATTTGCCAGGCGCACGTCCAACAATAACCGCCGCACTGGTGATTGAGGACCGCGCGGCCGATTCATCGCAAGGGTTAACAGCGGAAGTAATTCGAGTGAGTCCCGATTATTTCATGCTGATGCAATGCCCATTGATTCGTGGGCGTTTTTTCCTTGAAAGCGATGAGAGCGGAAAGCAGGAAGTAGCCATCATTGATGAGACTACGGCGCGGCGCTATTGGTCGGGCATTGATCCTGTCGGCAGGCGCTTGCGGTTAGGGGGGAATCCGAGCCTGCCTTGGGTAACCGTGGTCGGTATTGTCAAAGATATGAAGCAAGACGGATTGGACACAGATGGAGTCCCCCACATTTTTAGACCAATCTATCAGCAATCGGGGCGGGTAATGAGCGTCGTGGCGCGGACATCGCTTCCCGCATCACTTCTTGAATCACAGATTCGGATTGAGATACAAACAGTGGATCCTACCTTGCCAGTATTCAATATCCGCTCCATGAACGATGTGATAGATGTTTCTATTGCTCCGCGCCGATTCTCGGCGGAATTGGTTGGAGTGTTCGCCGCCGTCGCGATGCTTTTGTCCTCCATTGGCATCTATGGATTGCTGGCTTACATAGTTGGGCAGAGGTCTCGCGAGATCGGAATCCGCGTCGCCTTGGGAGCCCAGCGGCCTGATATTCTCAAACTCATTCTCGGCAAAGGGCTATTGATCGCCGGTACTGGAATTGCGATTGGATTGATCCTTTCTGCAATCTCAGCACCGCTGATTGCAGGTCTTCTGTATGGCGTTCATCCGATTGATGTAATCGTCTTCGTCACCGTCCCGCTGATTTTGTTGGTTGTCGCCTTTCTGGCCACTTACATTCCCGCTCGTCGCGCGACGATGGTGGATCCAATCATTGCCTTGCATGAAAGCTAGAACTGCCAGGCTAGAAACGTAACCGACTGCCAAGGAGAAGAAAGTGTCCGTTTACGAAAGGCTAGAGGCTCTCAACATCGCACTTCCAAAACTCACGCCGCCGGTGGCAGCGTTTGTACCGTTCCTGCGCAGCGGCAATTTGATTTTCCTGGCTGGTCACATTGCCAAACTCGACGGCCAGCCATGGGTCGGTCAGTTGGGTGCGAATTTAACGACCGAGCAAGGGAAAAACGCCGCACGCGCCGTGGCCATCGATCTGATGGGCACACTTCACGCGGCGGTCGGCGACCTTAACCAGATCAAACGTATCTTGAAGCTGATGGTGCTCGTAAATAGCACTCCCGCGTACACCGAGCAGCATCTGGTGGCCAATGGCGCATCGGAATTCTTCGCGGAGATTTTTGGAGAGATAGGAATGCATGTTCGCTGCGCCTTTGGGGTCGCTCAGATTCCGTTTGGAGCTTGTGTGGAGATCGACTTGATCGCGGAGGTTGACGATAAATGAAGTCCTATCGCTACACGGTGGTCGACGTCTTCACGACGGAGGCTCTGGAGGGAAACGCGCTGGCCGTATTCCCGGTCGCGTCAGACCTGAACCCTGCGACCATGCAGAAGATCGCCAGGGAACTCAACCTGGCGGAGACCGCCTTTGTGCTTCCGGCGACGCGCAAGGATTGCGCGGCACGCTTGCGCATATTTACGCCGGCAAAGGAGATGGTCTTTGCCGGTCATCCTACGATTGGCAGCGCGTTCGTATTGCTGCAAGAGGGCATCGTTCCGAAAGATAGCAACGCGTTCGTCGTGGAAGAGCAGATCGGCCCTATCCCCATCCGAATTGATGCCGGCCCGCGGCCGATGATTTGGTTGCGCACACCTCCTATTCGCGAAGGAAGATGTTATGACTTTGCTCTCTGTGCAGCAGCCCTCGGGCTGGAACCGCAGGACCTCCTTCCCATAGAACCGCAGCTCCTGAACGCCGGCAATCCCACGGTGATTGTTGCCATTCAAGATAAAGCGGCAGTTGATCGTGCCTGGCTTGATCTGGCGGGCCTGAAAACTCTTAAGGGAGGGGAGAGCGACCCCTTCTGCGTGTTCTTGTTCACGCCAACTCCCGAGGGGGCTTACTCACGGATGTTTGCCCCTGAATTTGGGGTCGTCGAAGACCCGGCGACGGGCAGTTCCACCGGGCCCCTGGCGGCCTACATGATCCGGCACAAGCTGGTGTCACCCCAAGCGGGCACGCGCTTCGTGAGCGAACAAGGGACAAAAATGGGCCGCCGGAGCTTCCTGCATGTCGAGATTCAGGGAGAGCAGAGCGCTGACGGCATCTACGTCGGCGGTCATGTCACGCCGCTTGTGGAGGCTGTGATGACGTTGGGCTCCCATAACGAGTCAAGCGGGAACTGAAAATGGTCATCACACCCGTATGATTGCGAACCAGGGTGGCTCGGTCTACTCCACGAGATTTTCGGCCGCATATGCAGTCTACCGGGGAGGACCCATGGCAGAGACGTTCGAAGCATACCGAACTCGAGTCCTAAGCTATCTTGGCGATGAGGAGCCCATCGGTGTGCAACAAGCCACCCCATCGCAACTCGATCGGCGTCTGCGCGATGTCGCGCCCGAGGAGTTGATCCGGCGTCCTGCACCTGAAAAGTGGTCCATCGCCGAGATCGTAGCGCACTTGGCGGACGCGGAGCTGGCGATGGGGTGGCGATTGCGAAACATGCTGGCGAATCCGGGCGTGGCC
>JABCZG010000023.1 GCA_013289835.1 Acidobacteriota bacterium
CACCGGCTCCAAACGTCACGCTTATCGATCGCAGAAAGCCCAAATCGTTGTCCTGGTCTCATGCCAACACCACCTTTACACAGCAGACTTACATCAGATGGTGTTGCATCGACTTGTCGAATGCACCAGTCTTAACGGACTATTTAGAAGGAGGCGACACGCTGGATCAATTCCTGGAAGAGTACCCCAGCGTCAGCCGCGAACTTGCCGTGGCCGCGATTGAGGAAGCACGGCTCAGCTTGATCGCCCGGCTGAAATGAGAATTTTGACTGACGAGTGCGCCCCGCGAGCGCTTAAGAAGCACCTGATGAAGCCACCGGTCTGAAGACCGGCCACTACAAGGGCAAAAAAGCCATGGTCAGGCAATATGCAGGGTCACTGACTCGAGCAAGGCTTTGATGCCGTTCCAGGCGATCTGGACACCGATACAAACCAGGAAAAACGAGGACAATTGAGTGATTACGGTCATGCCCGTTGCTCCCAGGATTTGCGCCAAGCGGTCGGCAAATCCGTAGCAGAGCCAAATGCTGATGGCGATCAAGACCAAACCGAGGAGTGCAGCCGAGATTGTCAATGGATTGTACGCGTGATGGTGGGCGGCGTTGGCACCCAGGGTGATGGCCACGGAGATGGATCCGGGGCCTACGGTGAGAGGCATCGTCAAGGGATAGAAGGCCTGGTGGAAGGTGTCCTGTGGCTGGACGGTTCTGTGCACGTCGTGTTTTTCGTCGTCACGCTGCTTGAGCAGCGTCCACCCTGTGGCGATGACGATGAGGCCTCCGCCGACCTGCACGACTGGCAGCGAAATGCCAAAAAAGGCGAGCACGTATGTCCCAACAAAGTACGACCCCACCAGCAAGAAAAAACTGTTCATGGCAATGCGCCATGACAATGCTTTTCGCGCTTCCGGCGCGTATTCCCTAGTCAGCGCCAGAAAGAAGGGGCTGCCTCCGAGCGGGTCCACGATGGGGAAAAGCGCAACGAGGACCAGGAGCAGATTTTTCGCCGCGTCTTGCATGGGTTCGGTAACTTCTCTCCCGGAGTGAAATTCCGCGCAACGGCATCGCTATTATAGCGGGTAGAGGCTCAGCCATTGCCCAGTTCCGCGGATTGAGAGCGTTCCAGCATCCGGCAGGTGACTTCGGAAAATTCAGATACTAATGCGTTTGTACTCCTCCCGGCAAATGTTGCGGCGTCTATCTCCGTACTTAACAGGATGGCCGTGGCCAAGTCTGCGCTGCACTCCAGACAGCATTTGTCTGTTCTTCCAGGAAGCTCGCATAATGGCTCGATACGGCCACAAACACTACACTGCGCAATGGAATCCTGCTCTGTCCCCTTTGGACCCGTTGACATGATAAACCCTCCCCTAGCAACCGTCATTTCAGATGGTAAGGAAAGGACTTTGAGGAAATCCTGAGGCTTTTATTAGGAAAGCATGAAGCCGAAATGGCGGGCTGCAGGCCTTGCCACTACGCGAGGCGAAGCGGCTTGCCTCGTCGGCTGCGCGGGTATAGGCTTTTCGTGGCGGCAGGCTCGCGCCTGGCGGGGCTTGCCTTCGGCGACGACAGGGTAAAAGGGGTTTTATCCTGCACACTTCTTCGCCGAGAAGCACGGGTCTTCCCGGCGGAAAACGCCGGGACCGAAACGCACCGGTCTGAAGACCGGCCACTACGGGCACGGAAAGAGGAGGAAAGCAAAATGGCTACGGCGACGGCGGTATTGGAAAAGAATGTCAAGATTGGACCGACGAAATTACTGATCAATGGGAAATGGGTGGACAGCGCTTCGGGGAAAACTTTCCCGACGGTTAATCCTTCGACGGGAGAAGTGATTACGCAGGTGGCGGAGGCGGACGCTGCGGATGTGGACAAGGCGGTGGCGGCGGCGCGCGCGGCGTTTGACAAGGGCGCGTGGAGGAAGATGAGCGCGTCGCAGCGCGGCGTGCTGATGAACAAGCTGGCGGACTTGATGGAGAAGCATGCGGATGAGCTGGCGCAACTGGAGGCGCTGGATAACGGGAAGCCGTATCACGTGGCGCGGGCGGCGGATGTTCCGCTGACGATTGCGTGCTACCGATATTTCGCAGGGTGGGCGGACAAGAATCAGGGGAAGACGATTCCTGTTAACGGCAACTATTTCTGCTACACCAAGCATGAACCGGTGGGCGTGGTGGGGCAGATTATTCCGTGGAATTTTCCGCTGTTGATGCAGGCGTGGAAGCTGGGGCCGGCGCTGTCGACGGGTTGCACGGTGGTGATGAAGCCGGCGGAACAGACGCCGCTAACGGCACTGATGGTGGGTGAATTGATGCTGGAGGCGGGGTTCCCCGAAGGCGTGGTGAATTTGCTGCCGGGATACGGACCGACGGCCGGAGCTGCGATTGCGCGGCACATGGACGTGGACAAGGTGGCGTTCACGGGCTCGACGGAAGTGGGACATCTGATCATGCGGGCGGCGGCGGACACGAACTTGAAGCGCGTGACGCTGGAGCTGGGCGGGAAGAGCCCGAACATCGTGTTCGCGGATGCAGACATGGATGAGGCGATCGAGGGCGCGCACTTTGCGTTATTCTTCAACCAGGGGCAGTGCTGCTGCGCGGGTTCGCGGCTGTATGTGGAAGAGAAGGCGTATGACGAATTCGTGGAGAAGAGCGCGGCGCGGGCGAAGAAGCGCACGGTGGGCAATCCGTTCGACAAGACTACGGAGCAGGGGCCGCAGGTGGATCAAGACCAATTTAATAAGGTGATGGGATACATTGACTCCGGGAAGCAGGAAAAAGCCAAGCTGGTGGCGGGCGGCAACCGCGTGGGCAACAAGGGCTACTTCATCGAGCCGACGGTGTTTGCCGACGTGCAAGACAATATGAAGATCGCGCAGGAAGAGATCTTCGGGCCGGTCATGTCCATTCTGAAGTTCAGGGACATGAGCGAGGTGGTGGAGCGGGCGAACAAGTCGGTGTATGGGCTCGCGGCGGCAGTGTGGACGAAGGACATCAAGAAGGCGCATAAGATCGCCGATAGCGTGCGCGCGGGGACGGTGTGGGTGAATTGCTACGACGTGTTCGATGCGGGCGCGCCATTCGGCGGGTTCAAGCAGTCGGGGATCGGGCGCGAGCTGGGCGAGTACGGGCTGGCGAATTACACCGAGGTGAAGACCGTCACCGTAAAACTATGAGGGGGACAAGACGATTCGAGGTAGCAATAGGGGCACGATTTATCGTGCCCCTATTTTTTCCGGCTGCACTGCTGCTCGGGGCGTTCTTTTTTGCGGAACCGGCGGGATTTGCGCAGGCCAATTCTGACGCCAGCCTGGCGCAGCGCCGGGCGACGCGTTTGCGTCACGGAATCAATTTGAGCGAATGGTTTGCGCAAGTTTACGACCAGAAGGGCTATGTCAAGGAGCACTTCGAAACGTGGAACACGGCGCAGGACATTGCGTTGATCAAGGCGATGGGATTCGATCACGTGCGGTTGAGCGTGAATCCGCAGCCGATGTTTCGGCGCGGACAGGCGGATGAGATTCCGGCGGATTATTTGGGATACCTGGATGCGGCGGTGAAGATGATTCTGGATCACGGGCTGGCGGTGATTATTGATGTGCATCCGGAGAGTGATTTCAAACAGAGGCTGGCGACGGACGATGGCTTTGTGGAGCAGTTCGAGGACTACTGGCGGGCGCTGGCGCGGCATTATTCGGCGCTGAATCCCGAGCTTGTTTTCTTTGAGGTGCTGAACGAGCCGGAATTCCACGATCGATTTCGCTGGGAGGGAGTGCAGACGAAGGTGGCAGTGGCGATTCGGGAAGGCGCGCCGCAGCACACGATCATTGTGGCGGGGGCGTTTTGGTCGTCGGAGAATGAGCTGCTGTTTTTTGATCCGCTGCGCGATTCGAACATCATTTACAACTTTCACTTTTACGATCCGCACATTTTCACGCATCAGGGCGCGACGTGGAGTACGAATTATGTGCACTATCTGAAAGAGCTTCCCTACCCCTCGACGCCGGAGAACGTGCAAGCGGCGGCGGCGCTGATTCCCGACCCGGTGAACCGGTTGCAGGCGATTCATTACGGGCTGGATCGGTGGAACGCTGCGCGCATGGAGGGAGAGATCGGGCAAGTGGGCGCGTGGGCCACACGATGGAATGTTCCGGTGACGTGCAACGAGTTTGGGGTTTATCGCAAGACGTCCAACCCGCAGGATCGCGCGGCGTGGATTTCCGATGTTCGAACGACGCTGGAAAAATATGGCATCGGGTGGACGATGTGGGATTACAGCGGCGGGTTCGGGGTGGTGACGAAGGAGAACGGCAAGCCGGTGCCAGATGAGGTCACGCTGAAGGCGCTGGGATTGAAGATGCCTGCGGCGGGCCACTAGAACCGCCGCTACGGAAGAACTGTTCTACAATCGCGGCATGGCGCTGACGCTGCGATCCTATGAGCCGCATGACTTCGCGGCACTTCATAAATTGGATCAGGCTTGCTTCCCTCCAGGGATCTCCTATTCGAAAAGCACGCTGCGGCATTTCTTGACGATGGCTTCGGCAGACTGCGTAGTGGCGATGGAAGATAGCCACGCTGCGGGATTCATTGTGTCCGAGGAAAATCCTCCGCTGGCGCACATTTTGACGCTGGATGTTGCCGAGACGCAGAGACGGCATGGGGTGGGCACGGCGCTGCTGGGGGAGCTGGAAACGAACTTGGCGGCGCGTGGGGTGCGAACGATACTACTGGAAACGGCAATCGAGAATGACGCAGCGGTTGCCTTCTGGAAGCGGCACGGCTATCGTATCGAAGCAGTGTTGAAGCGCTATTACCTGGGCCGGCTAGACGCCTACGAAATGCGCAAACTCTTGCCTGCGCCGGCGCTCAGGACCAGCACGCACCCCGGAGAAAACAGTTGAACGATTATATTTTGTCCCTGCTGCTGGGAATTGTCGAAGGACTGACGGAATTTTTGCCGGTCAGCTCGACGGCGCATTTGCGCATAGCGGAAGCGCTCTTTCACAGCTTTGGATTAGCCCCGAGCATGGGCGCCGACAGCGGTTACTGGAAGATGTACACGATCGTGATTCAGTTGGGGGCAATCCTGTGCTTGCCAATTTATTTTCGCGAGCGGATTGCGAAACTGTTCGCCAGTTTTCCGGATGGCGAGCGTGGGGACCGGACATTTCTGACGCATCCGTTGAGCCTGGTGATGGTAGCATTTGTGGTTACGGCAATTCCGGCGTTTTTGCTGACGAAAGTGATTGGGAAACATCTGGAGAGCCTGTACATCATAGGATGTTCCCTGTTGATCGGCGGATTGGTGATGTGGATCGTGGACGAGCTGAATTCCGAATCAGAGGCCGCGGGGCTCGGAGCAACGGGGACGCGCATTCGTACGTGGCATATCGAAGATATGAGCATGGCGCAGGCAGTCTGGATTGGGGCGTGCCAGATTCTGTCGGCGGTGTTTCCGGGAACGTCGCGATCGATGTCCACCATTGCAGCGGGGCAGTTGGCGGGGATGTCGCGGGCGTCGGCACTGGAGTTTTCGTTTTTTCTTTCGATTCCGACGATGGTCGTGGCGACTTGTTATGATTTGCTGAAATCGTTGCGGGGCAAGGGCGAGAATGCGATCGGAGTGACACATATTGATCCGCACGGGTGGGTGGTGCTGGCGATCGGATTTGTGGTGTCGTTCATTGTGGCGTATGGGGCGGTGGCGTGGTTTTTGGCGTGGGTGAGGAAGCATGGGTTCGCTCCGTTTGCGATTTACCGGATTGTGGTTGGGACCGCGGTTCTGTATTGGGCCGCGCGAATGGGATTCTAGGTTGACGCGCGATTCAACTCCGCCGTTTTGCGGCCATCCTTGGTGACACACACTTTCAAAGTATTTGTTGTCTGGCCGACGCGGTTTGGTATGATTTCACTGTTTGAGCGTTCCTCCTGGCGGGATTGCGATAGCGCCGGCACCCGCCGCGACACTCAGCCTTCCCCAACAATGCTGAGGAGAGACTTGTGCGCTTTCTGACTCCAACTGAAAATAAGCGGCTCAACGAGCTGATCGGGTTTTTGTGTGTCACGCTGGCGGTATTGATGGCGCTGGCGTTGCTGTCGTATTCGCCGAAGGATACGGCGTTCAATGTGAGCGCTCCGCCGCCGGACGGAAGCCCGGCACGCAATTGGATTGGGCCGGCCGGCGCGTACGGGTCGGACATCCTTTTCCAGATCTTTGGATTCGCAGCCTTTCTGTTGCCGGCGGCGATTCTAGTGCTGGGGTGGAGATGGTTCCGCAGCCGGACGATTGATTCGCAGACGGCGACGCTCGTTGGCTACGGACTGCTGCTGCTGTCACTGCCTTCCCTGCTCTCTCTGTGGCACTTTCCCGAGGTGCGCGGCGCGGTTCCTCCCGGTGGATTCCTGGGGACTTTGATTTCCGGGGGGTTGCGCACGGGGTTCAATTTGTGGGGCGCGAATCTTGTAGCCGTGGCGTTGCTGGTGACGGCGGTGTTCATGACCACGCGCTTTTCGTTCTCCGGCGCGCATGCTTGGGCGCACGGTCCGAAGGGGCCGATTGGCGCGGTCGAAAAGCTTGGCATTTTGCAGAAGGCGCAGGCGCGGTGGCACGCTTGGCGTGAAGAGCGCGAGCAGCAGCGCATGAGACGGCGAGTGGAAGAGTCGCGGCTCACGGGGCGCAAGTCTGTGCCGCTGCAATCGTTTGGAAAGGCCGAACCGCTGGACGAGCCTGGCAAGACAATTCGGCTTGCTGATGCCAGCGACATTTTCAAGAGGAAGACCGAAGTCGAGGAAGATGAGGAAGAGGAGGAAGCAAAGGACGCTGCCCATAAGGCCCCGATTTTTGTTTTCAACCGCGAAGCGGAAAAACCGGCAGCGAAAAAGGTCGGAGAGCCCAAGATTGCGAAGGGTCATCCGAACTACAGACTTCCTTCGCCGACGCTGCTGCGCGAGGGCGAGCGCAGCCATAAATTGGATGAAGCGGAACTGAAGGACCGCGCGCGGGCGATCGAGGAGAAGTGCCTGGAGTTCGACATAGCAGGGCGCGTGACGCAGATTAATCCTGGTCCGGTGGTGACCACGTTCGAATTCAAGCCCGAGGCGGGCATTAAATACAGCCGGATTACCGGGCTGACCGAGGACCTTTGCCTTGCGTTGCAGGCGGAATCGATTCTGATTGAGCGCATTCCGGGAAAGTCCACGATCGGGATCGAGGTGCCCAATCTGAACCGGCAGACCATCGCGCTGCGGGAAATTATCGAGGCGCCGGAATTTATTAATTCGCCCAGCAAGCTCACGCTGGCGATGGGGCGCGATTTGCACGGGCGCATGCGCGTGACGGACCTGGCGGCGATGCCACACTTACTGATTGCGGGTTCCACCGGAACGGGCAAGAGCGTTTTCATCAATTCGCTGATGATGTCCATTCTGTATAAGGCGAGCCCGGAAGAAGTGAAGATGGTGCTGGTGGATCCGAAGCGGTTGGAGCTGAACCTTTACGAAAATATTCCACACTTGATTGCGCCGGTGGTGACCGATCCGAAGATCGCTTCGAACGTGCTGCGGAATGCTACCCGCGAAATGGAGAACCGCTTGAAGCTGCTGGCGCAGCGCGGCGTTCGAAACATCGACCAGTACAACCGCACGTTCAAGAAGGAGCAGTCGCTTTCGCTGTTCGACAATCTCGAAGAGACGGAGCACAAGCCGCTTCCCTACTTGATCATCGTGATTGACGAATTGGCGGACCTGATGATGGTGGATACCAATAACGTCGAGGAATCCATCACACGGCTGGCGCAGATGGCGCGCGCGGTGGGCATTCATCTGATTCTGGCGACACAGCGGCCGTCGGTAGACGTGATTACCGGGTTGATTAAGGCGAACTTCCCTGCCCGCATATCCTTCCGGGTAGCCAGCAAGGTGGACTCGCGGACGATTCTTGATTCGAACGGCTCGGAATCGCTGCTTGGGAAGGGCGACATGCTGTATCTGCCCGCCGGTTCGGCGCGGCTGCATCGCATTCACGGGCCGCTCGTTACCGAGGACGAGATCACTGCGGTGTGCGATTTCTGGCGTCAGCAAGCGCAGGCTAAGTATCAGGAAGAACTGCTCGAAGCACCGAAGGATGAAAACGGCAAGGTGGAGGGTGAGGCCGAGGGCGATCCTGAGGGGGCGGAGGACGTTGACGACGACCTCTACCAGGACGCGATTCGTGTGGTGTGCGATGCAGGGCGCGCTTCAACTTCCACGCTCCAACGTCGCTTGCGCATTGGCTACGGCCGCGCCGCGCGCTTGATTGACCTCATGGAAAAGGACGGCATCGTCGGGCCACCGGACGGCACCAAGCCGCGCGAGGTTCTCAAGAACCGCAACTGGATGCGGGAGTTCGATCAATCTTCAGAGTGATCTGCGGGCTATTTTTGGTGGGTCAGTTTCGCCGTGAATAGCGCGTTAGCATAAAGTTATGCGTCTGCTGAAGCAGTTGGCAGTACTCGTGTTTTGGTTCTTTCTGTGGGCTGCGATTCCTGCCGCACTGCTCTATCCATTCGCGCTGTGGATGGAGAAGCACACGCGGATTTCAGGGTATGGGCTCGCTCAAGGCTACCTTGCCGCTATAGGTCTGCTGTTCTTGCCGACGGGATTTCTCATTGACTTCATGTATCGGCATTTCGTCCGCGAGCGGAGCGCCAGCAAATCGCCGGATGTGACCGAGGACCCAAACTGACCCACTACCCTGTTTTTCACCGAATTGACACAATTCGGTGCGACCCCTACAATTTCTAAAGTCCACTGTGCCGGGGTAGCTCATTGGTAGAGCGCCGCCCTGAAAAGGCGGGCGTAGCCAGTTCGATTCTGGCCCCCGGCACCATTGTAACAGCCACGCCTCCATCTCCGAGCCAGTCCCACACTCCTGATGCAATGTAGGTTCTGCCTTCCGGTGTCAGTTTGATTTTCGGCGTGTGCTTTGCGATCTCCGCGCGGACGAACCTTGTTTTGCCAGTCAGCAGCGACTGCAGATTCTCGACCCTGGCCTCGACAAATCGCCGCGTGTTCCGCAGTTGCAACCTTACCGCTCGCGGTTCGGAGCTGGCGAGCCTTTCGGTGAGTTCGTTGTGCTGCGTTTCCAGGTCGGTCACTTTCGATGCCACCCGGGTCCGGAAAAAACTCGACAGGCCCGCGCTGGCGATAGCCTCCGTGCAGTTACGAATCTCCGCCTCGACATCCTGGAGGCGGCGGCGCAATGCCGCTGTTTCGCCACTCTGCTGGCTCAGGCGTCGCGCGAGATGTTCTTCGAAGCGCTTGAACGTCCAGTCGACGACCTCGGCATTCAGCACCTTGGCCTCGAGCCCTGCAATCAGTTGCTCCTCGAGTGCCATCCGCGAGACGAGCAAATTGTTTGTGCACACGCGGTCGCCGCGGGACGCGTGCATCGAGCAGCCGTAGCGCGAATCATTTCGCGCCTTCCACTGGCCGGAGACAATCGTGACGCTCCCGTGGCAAACGGAACACTCAAGCAGGCCGGTGAAGAGATAGGGCGAGCCCGCACTTCGCGCGCGCCGCGGTCTTTGGCCAGGTCCGCAACCGTAGAGCTGCTCGACGACCTGCATCCGCCGGCGTGAGGCCGCCCACAGTTCCTCGGGGACAATACGCTGCTCGGGGATCTCCCGACGGCGCCATTCGCTTGGAGGTTTCCGCCGATAGATACGCTTTCCGGTTTCCTCTGACCGCACCTTCTTCGTCTTCCCCCAGATCACGAGGCCGCGATACCGCTCGTTGTGCAGGATGTGGCGGATCGACGACGGACACCAGCTCCGCGACACTCTTCCCTTCTGCGGTTGTGGCGAGAGGATTCCTTCGTCGTTGAGGTCGATCGCGATGCGCTTCATCGAATCGCCGGCGGCGTACCGCTCGAAAATTCTTCGCACCGCGGCTGCCTGGTTCGGATCGACCGCGAGCTTGACGCCGGCGATTACTGGTCGGCCGTGGCTGTCGCGCTCCGTGTTGCTCTCGATCGGCACGCCTCGATAGCCGAACACGCGGCCGCCGGTGTGCAATCCATTGAGCGCGAGCTGCTCGACGCCGCGGAAAGTCTTCTTCCCGAGTTCCTCGAGATAAAGCGAGTCCACCAGGCCATGCACGGTGAGGAGCGTTTGCGATTGCGGGGCGCTGGTGTCGAAGCCCTGGCTGATGAACGCTACGCGGATCTCGGCAAACTTCAACTGCTTCATGATTCCGAGGGAGCGCTCCAGATCGCGGCTCATACGGCTTGTGTCGTCCACGAGCACCACATCGAACGGCCGCGGCCGCTCACGTGCGGCAGACAAGAGTCGTCGTAAGCCGGCGCGGTCGTCCGTTGCTCCGGAGATTGCTTCGTCTGCGTACGTGTGCTCGTCCAGGACACGCAAGCCGTGCTGCTCCGCGTATTCGCGGCACTTCCGAATTTGTTGATCGATGGAGAGAGAGTTCTGCTTCTCGCTAGAGTAGCGAGCGTAGATCGCGCAGCGTGCGATGTTGGTCACGGTCTCACGTTTCCGATCCCCCGGTGCGGCCGTGTTGCTGGTAGGGAGTGTGTGGCACGTGGCGCTGGTTTCGCAAGCTCGATTTCACCCTCCGTGACGGAGAGATACTCTTCCACGAGAATGGGCACGATTACGCGATCGATGAACTCCTTCAGCGCGGGCGTGAGCGGTGAGTCCTTCCGCGCCCTCTCGCGTCGCAGACGCGTGCACGGCACCGCGCGCGGCCTGTGCTTCGATTCGAGTTTGACGACTTTGCCCAACGCTACTCCCTAAAATGCCATGTCCTCAACCGTCGCCGCGGGGTCGAGTTGCGCGCCCGAATTTCCTTGCACCCCCATTTTCGCGCTGGAGCCTTTCCAGGGCCGGAAACAACGGGGTAAGGGGGGATAGTCGAGAGAGGCGATTGTGCGCCTGTAAGTCTTTTGTTTCTGCTCGAATGCAGACTGTTTTTTCCACATCCGCGAGGTCCGCAGGCCGGCAAGACCTCTTGAACGAGGCGCGCACACCAGGACGCAAACGATAATCCCGCTGCTGTCGCGTCTTTGCGGCTCGGCATTCTTCACCGTTCCGATACTTCCTCGGCCGCCCTCCCTTCCGTACTACGCGCCGTGGCCCGTCGCCTCGGCACTCGCGTGAACACCAAACGGCTCCTTCGCCCTCACGCGTGAACCGAACCGGGCCTATGCCCCTGCCGCACGCATCGCAAATCTCCGCGATGTAGCAGCCGTGCCGTGCGAGGAGTTCGTAGCTTTGCTGGACGGTGAGCGGCATGGTTTTCAATCCTCCCGCGGGCTACGTCGAAACCGATCCAAGAGTCCTCGACGCTCAGCGGCCGGTTTGTCATTTTGCGGAGATGAGGCACCGGCCGCCCCTTCCAGAACGACCAGCAGATCCTCGGCCTTGGACGTCAACCTCTGCGAACGACCTTCGCTGACGATTGAGACCGTCAATCCACCACGGTCGTCTATGCCTGCGAGCGTGCCCTCTTTCACGATCGCGATTATCTTTCCATCCCCGTAGCCGCCTGCTTTTTCGAGCATGGCGGTTCCATCAAATGACAAAATCTTTTTGCCGAGGAACTCTTTCGCGCGAACAGCCATCGCTCGCACTTCTGTGAGCCGACGAACCTCGGGGAGAGACTGCATCAACGCCTCAAGGATGGCGCGTTGGTTCTCCGGATCATCCGTGTCCGTCAGTTCGACGGTGAGGAAACCCGAATCGAAGTCGACCCGCATTCCGACATTTTCCGCGCGCTTCAGCAGCTCAACTGCTTTCTCATTTACATCCATCGCCGCGTCCTCCCTGGGAAAGCATTCTTAGCGAGCCCCGTCCGGGAAACTTCGTCCACAAAAAATTCTCGGTTCGAAATCGCTGGTCAGATGGCGCCCGCCTGGGTCGCATCCTCCGCCCTGAAGCCCCCGAAAGACCCACCTGTGCCGCCCTGCGAGCCGCCAGCTCCCGTGGTCGCGGGTCGCAGTCGGCGCTCCACTGCTGGAATTTCATGCTGGTGCTCCCAAAATCCCAAAAAACGAAAAAGAAAAACCAAGTCAGTCAAAAAACTTCGGTCGCTGGACACCCCCCGCGCTCGCCGTCACCCGCGAAGGGCCCACCCCCTGGACAGGACCCTGCGCGAAGCATGACCCGGCACGCCCTCTTTGGCGCACCCACCCGCGAACCGCCATCAGCTCGCCCCACGCGTGTAACTGCTTTCAGTTCCGTCACCTCCAACCCCGAACCGCACCCCACACCAGCAGAACGCCCACGCCGAGCACGAGGCACGCCGCGACAACCCACCACACGCTTCGAACCGGCACTGCAGAGTCTGCCCCAATGAGATCATCCGCGACTGGCTCCGCAAGGTCGTGCACCGAACCAGCGGCCGCGTGCTCGCCGTTCACGAGGAGCGACCGCGTGAGCCGAATCCTCTTTTTCGTGACGCCGCCTCGTCGCGAACGCCTTCGAGTGAGATCAAATTTCATAAACGTTTTGCCTTTTCTCCGATCGATGTTGCTGCACCAGGCCAGCCATCCATCCAACACGCCATGACCACCGCAACCTCGTCGAAGCATTTGTGATGAAACGTAGCGTGTTCCATCTCTTCGCCAGCGCCTCGGAAGATGATCATCGGCACTTGGTCTCTGCCGTCCCATTTCGGATCGTCGTCTGAGAAGCCGATCGGCAAACCGCAGACAGCGCACACGAAAGAATCATCACCGTTGTCACAGTAGCCGCCCGACCAGAGCCGGATTTTCGAGTCGTCGATTCTGATCACAGCGACAGCGCCTTTGTCAGGTGTTGCCTTGCGAACGACCTCGACGAGATTGGGTTTCACCTTCACTGATCGGCCGCCTGCGAGCGCGCGGCCTCGATTTCTCGACGGATGACTTTCTCTACGTCCTCGCGCACAAAGTAGAGACATCCATCGGCGGCGCGCCGCGATTTTATTTTTCCTTCCTCAGCCAACCTTCCGAGAACTTCCTCGGTGACATCCAGCATCTCGATGGCTTGGAGCACATTCACCTCGGTTTGGCGCATCTGCGTTTTTCCTCCTTGGAGCTGCAAATTCACTTCAGGAAGCCCTTTCGCCGCAACTCTGCTTTCTGTTCATCGAGTGAACGAAGAGATGGCACGATCGCCAGCTTTCTCGGTTCGGCCGGCTCTGCCGGGATCGCCGCAAGTTGTTTTTTCAGTGCTTCGGAGAATTTAAGTGCTTCCGCGCGCTCTCCATCGGTGATCGGCGGATACTCCAGCAGTGGCGGCCCGAGATACTCGGCGCCGCGGTACATTTTTGCGCCAGTGCGAATGTGACCAGGCCAAGGAAACCGCTCCATGGTCTTCGATGCTTCGGCGCAACCGAACTCCAAGACTTCGGGACTGAGATCCTTCAACGCTTCAGCGTAGACGGCGATCTGCGCTGTGCTCACCTGATTCGAGCCGGGCAGGAGTCTCCACTTCTCGAAGTATTTCGTCAGCACGGCCACGCACTGCGCGAATTGCTTCCGCTGATTTTCGCTGGCGCCGTTCTTCAAAGGATTCGTGTTGCCCATTTTGTCCTCTCACCGGGAAAAGTCCCTGGTAGCCGTTCATGATGCTTTGGTCGATCACCTTCACCGGGTCCTGGCCCTGCGCTCGCAATTCACCGAGTCTTTGCAAAAGCAGATCGAGGGCATGTTCCGTCAAGGGCTTACGAATCCGTTTTCGGAACTTTTCAAATTCGAGCAATGCCAGGTAGACCTCTTCCGAAAATTCTTCGATCAAGGGATTCCTCCTAGCAGCCACGTGCCCCGACCCAGGGACTGCAGTTTCCTGTTTCTCCGCTGATTTAGAGGAGACTGTGTAGGGCAGAGGTTCTTGATTTTGAAGTGCAGATGCAGATGCAGATGCAGATGCAGATGCAGATGCAGAGCGGTCGCCACCCGACTCGCCCCCCGAGGACTGTCCATACTTCTTCGCGTTGCCGCGCTTGCCCGCATCTGATAGCACTTGCTGGCGTTGCTGCATTTCCACCCACTGCGCGCGGAGTTCGGGATTTACCAATCGATCTCCATCGATTTGCCAAAGTTCCGGAAAAGTTTCGACAAATTTCCGGAAACTTCGGACGGATATTCCGCAGATCTTTGCCGAAAGCTCGATAGGAAGCGGCAGTGTTCCCGGCTCGTCCTGGTCCCAGGAAGCAGCCAACGAGTCGATGTAATCCCCGCGCTGCTCCCTTGCCATTGAACGCACCCTAGAGCTTGACCGCCAGTCCTTCACGTAGAACTGAAACGCCGGGGGCTTGTTCACGGCACACACCTGTGCATCGGTCGCTGCCGGATGATCCCGGCCGCGGGGCGACCGGGCCTACGGAGATGAAGTTTGGAAAATCTCATGCTCCTCTTTGATCCACGTTCGGACGATTGGCGCGGGGATCAAAGAGGTTGAAGTCTTTGCGGACTCCGCGCCACTCGCCAGAAAGTTTGTCCGTTCCGTACCCTGCTCCCCAACAGTCCAAAAAAAAACAAGAGACTTTCTCAGGCTGAACGCAAAGACTCGATTTCCATCGCCGAGAGCGCGCCGGGGCGTGCGAATTGCGGCTCGTACCAGAGAGTTACTCAGGCCCGCGTTCTGCCGGTCTCCGACACCGCGCGAGGCTTCACGAGCTTTTCGAGTTCGGAGACAGGAAGGAGAACCCGCCGGCCCACGCGGACCGACTTGATCTTTCCGAGCTTGACCATTCTTCGAAAAGTGAAATGGGAAATTCCCGTCAACTCCTGGGCTTCCTGCAGACCGACCGATAGTTTTTTCATCGCCGACCCCTTTCGCATAACTTGGTCCAACGAGGCAGGAGTAGCATCGCGCGACCATGCGGGCAAAAAGTTACTTTCTCTCAGTGTTGATAAACTGTGAATTATCTTTCGCGAAAGCCGCCCCTGCCGCTAGAACCGCCAGAGTCCGTTCTAGCATGTGCCACTGAGCAAATCTCTTGAAGCGCCCGCGCCGGCAGCGAGGTATATTTTTCGCGGCAAAACTTTCTGGCGAGTGGTGCGGATTGCCAACCAAAGACTCAAACTCTTTGATCCTCCGCGCCACTTGTCCGAATGTCGGATCGGGAGAGCATGAAATCTTCACTCCATCCCCGTAGGCCCGGTCGCCCCGCGACCGGAAGATCACAGTGCAGACGCGGGCGCGACTCCGTGCATCTGCTCGGACGGAAGACCTGCGTGGACAGCAAACAAACGCGAAGGCGGAAGTCTCGATGAACGGGAGAGCACCAGGGTTGGCGAGCCGGGTTCATGTGCCGTTCGCAAAATTTTGGTGATCACAGTCGGCGGTGGGTATCTCAAGGCGTTTCTCCCCGGCCGGGAGCATGAGACCGTCTTCGGCTGTGACGTCCGCGAACTCATCGGGCGGCTGAAGTTTCGAGCTGCAGCCATAGGCGTCGAACCCCAAAGCATTCCGCAGATCCTGGACATCCGCAGATAGGAATGGAACGACGTGATCACACAACGTGAACCGCAAAAAGAAACTCCACGAGCAAAACCGACTTCTCGCCTCGCTCCTGAGGGCGCCGGCGCCGGAGTGCGAAGAACGCGCGGCTCAAAGGACGCCAAGCGCGAGTTGCGATTCAGAGACTTGGTGGAACCGGCGCTCGAGGCAAAAAAAGAACTCCTGAAAAACGAGCCAAGCTCGATTAAAACCGACCGTGATCGTCTGCGTCGGATACTGCCGGCCATCGGGCACCTGACGCTGCGGGCCCTCACCGCGGGGAGGATTGCACGCTTCCTCCAGGATCTCGGGCGCGGCGATGAGTCGCACCGTTCGCTGGCGGGTGCAACCGTCAACCGCTTCCACTCGCTGCTATCCTCCATCTGGAAGTATGCGATGCGCCAGGGACTCACCGATGTAAATCCCTTCGCGGGCTCGAGTATCCCCTGGGCGAAAGAGGCCGCGATTCACATTCGGTTTCTCGAACGCGATGAGCAGCGCCGGCTGGTTGCTGTGCTTCGGAAGGACGCCCCGAACAAAGTTCTCGAACTCGAGCTCGCCATTCTCACCGGGATGCGACGAGGCGAGCAATTTGGTGCGCGATGGGAAGATTGGAAAGTCCACGAGGGCGTGCTCTACGTCAAGGGAAAGACGGGACCGCGCGAGGTACGAATCAACCGCGCCGCGCGCCATTGCCTGACGCGGCTAAGGAAGCGAGCGCCGAAGGGTCAAATTTATTTGACGCCCGAGCGGAATCAGGGACCGCTGGATCGGCGCTTCTGGTTTGAAAAAGCGGTGAAGCGCGCGGAGCTGCGGCCGCGGTTTCGGTACCATGACCTTCGCCATACCTATTGCAGCCGCCTCGTCGCTGCTGGCGTCCCGCTGCTCGAAGTCCAAAAACTTGCCGGGCATAAATCGTTTCAGACCACCCTTCGATATGCCCACCTCTCCCCGGATCATCTTCGTCGCGCGGCCGAGAAAGTGGAGTTCTAGTACAGTTTTTGGGCGTTGTGTATCGGATACCATATCCGATACAGGGATTGCGTTTTTGCAGGCGTTTTGATGAAACGCGAAAGGACGACAAAATGAAGCCAACCATCGGGCAGCGCATCCTCGCAGCGTGCCTCGCGCACCAGCTCGGGATTCACTCAGACCGTGCACTGAAGCTCTACGTCCTCGGACACGACATCGATCCGTCCTGGGAAACGGTTGGCGAAACGCTGCTGAAGAGCGCGGTCGCGGCGACCACTCCCCAACGGGAGTCGCGCCCTCATAAAAGCGGGAACGTGCACTGATTCGGAAAGGTGACGCCATGATGGAGAGCCCCGACGTCGCGCACGTCGACTTCACTCCGAACGCGCACCGCTCCATCTCGATCGACGGCTACATGGATGAATCTCTGGAGAAACGCCTCCGGCCACAGATCCTCGAGCTCACTCGCTCGAGCCGGGACCCTATCACCGTTTTCATCAATTCTAGCGGGGGCAGCACCAAAATCGTCGAGGGCATTCTGAGTCTTCTGAGACCGACGGATCAGGTCGACGCACGTCCCTCAAGGATCATCACCTTCGCGGAGTCGCAAGCGAAAAGCGCGGCCGCGCAACTGCTGTCCGCCGGCGACTTCGCCATCGCGTCTCGGGAAAGCAAGTTGCTCTACCACGGCACCAGAATAGAAATGCCCCGGTTTGTCACCGGCGAACAGTCCATGGTGTTCGCGGACGGGTTGACTGCCTCCAACGAGATGTTCGCCGCCTCGCTCGCCCAAAAGTCCGTGCGGCGTTTCCTGTGGATCGTATCCGCGCTGCGCTCAACGTTTGAGCAACACCGTGCGGACGTGGGCGACTCGACCCTCACGGACCTGGACTGTTTCGGCGAGATTCTGTTCCGGAAGCTGTCCCCGAGCGCCCAAAACGTCCTCTCCAGAGCCAACCGCATCTGGAACACCTCGAAGGGACTGGTCACGCACTTCCAGAAGAAAATAGGGAGAGGTCGTGGCCACAGATCGGGGAAAGCAGACCTCCAGAAGATCATGCTCAACGCGAGTATGGCTTTTGAGTACCAGAGCAACAGCGACAACCCGGACTGGAGCCTTAGCTGCGGAGGGCTCAAGAGAATCCGTGAGCACTACGCGTTCCTCGAGGAACATTTCCAGAATGCAACTGGGGACCAGGTCGGAAAACTCTGCGAGAGGTGGGCGCCGAGCACTCCCGCCAAGGAGGATGAGCACGACGTCGATGCGGCCTATTTCCTGCCCTTCCGGTCTTTCTTCGTCGCGATCTGTCGAGCGCTGCAGCAAGGAGAAAACAATCTCACGGCCGTGGATGCGATGTTCTTGGGCCTCGTCGATACCGTGCGAGATCTGCCGAAATGAGAACGGCTCCCGCTCGGGGGAACGGGAGCCGCGAAAGGTGGGAAGGCGCTGCGTGGTGAAAGTGACTCTACCACGACACCGGAACTGCTCGAATCCTTCAGCTCGAGGTTTCGATGGCCGCGCTGTTACGTCTTGCGCCGCGCGCGGCATATAGTGTCACCGGAAAAAGTTCGCCCTGGCCAGCGGCACCCGAGGCCCTCGCCGCGTGCAGGCTCCGCAAAGCCGGGCAGACGGCGAAGTGGGACACGAAACGGCCTCTCGAAGTTTTCACGAACGGACCTATGCGACCCCGCGGCGTTCGGAACAGATAGATGAGCTCGCCGCAATCCCGGCACTCTTTCGTTTGGAGAAACGTGTAACCTCCGCGAACCATGTCGGCCATCGGCGCCGGGAAATGCACGTCTCAACCTCCTTCAGAGCGAAGAGTCATTTTGCAGGTGCGCGCGCGCCGTTTGTGGCGATTCGATGCGGCGTCATTGCCTGAGAAGCGTGGCTGCCCTCAATTCGTGTCACCGGCGGCAGGTCGCGGGAGTGCTGGTAGATTTCGTCGAGTGTGAGTTTGACGCCGGATTCACGCGCCAGACGCTGGATGATCGCGGCGCGTGTTCGAATGGGCGCGGTCGTGCCTCTGATCCAGTGATACACGGCCGACGGATCGATGGCCAGCCCCAGCGCGAGGCGATCAACTCCATAGGCGTTGATGAAGCGCGAGAATTTCGACCTCCACCGCCCTGGCTTTCGTTTGTGGACTCCGCGCCGTCTCTCCGCGCGAGAACGCAGTGGCGTTCGTGCTGGCTGACGATGGTTGCTCATTTCGGCGAGCCCTCCCGCATCTGAGGCAGCAAGTTTCCCACAACGTACACCACGGAGCTACTTATAGAAAAGAGAAAAGCGATAAGAATTGCTTTGGACGCGAGGAAACCGAGTTTGCCGAGTCCGCACGCGCGCCCTCAGACTGCCCCGACCGAGCCAAGTGGCGGGCCGCAGGGACCAGGGCGCCGCGCGGGGGGTTAGCTTTTCTTCTTCAGATTCGCCAGGTACTGCGCGAGGGCTTCCCGCACCAGAAACCCGACAGACCTCTCGGTTTCCCGGCCGAGCCGCTCTAACTCTGCCTTCTGTTCAGGTTTGACGAGGGCGAAGATCGCCACTCTTTCTTGCTTGGCCTTTTTCTTTTCCATAGCACTCTTTTGTACCCCTTAGAAGGTCTGGTGTCAATGTACGAAGTATAGAGCATATCAGGGAACCTAAGTACCATAGACTTGTTACACAAGACGGGTATAGACTGCACTTAGGTTAGAGGGGGCAAGCATGAAGACCAAAGCCGCAGAGAATTTCAGCGAATGGGAAGGGCGGTCCAGGGTTCCCGAATGCGTGCCAGTCATCCTGTTTGACCGCTCCCTGTGGAGCAGGTTTGTCGGCCTGTTCAAGAGAAGGAAAGCCGTCCGCGCCGCCGGCCTGGCCTTCGCCGTTCTCACGCTTTGGGCGCTTCCGGCCAGTTCTACTACACAGGCGGAGACGGCAGACCTCCTGCAGATGCGCGCCGTGCTGCGCCAGTCGATTGCGGAAATGAACGAGCAGGGGCGGCTCCCGCTCGACGGCATCGCCGGCGGGATGCTGAACAACATCTGGCAGACGGTCTCTCATCCTGCCGAGCCTTCGCGGATGGGTTGTGGCTGGCAGTCAAATTACGTGCGCGCGAGGCTGCAGCGCATTCCGGGCTGGCGGTTCGAGAAACGTTACGAAGTGGGATACTCTTCGCCGATCCTGCTCCCCCACCAGTGGATCACCGCCTACGGTCCCGGCGGCCGCGTGATCCAAATCGACCCGTGGGATGGCGTCACCGAGATTTCCAAAGGAGAAAAATGAAAGAGCCTACTGACGACTCGAACGTGATGGTGCTCACCACGTTTGAAGTCCGCCGGCAACTGAAGATCATCGCGGCGGTGACCCGTTCGAGCATGAAAGAAGTGCTCGCTCGCCTGGTGGCGGCGGAATACGAACGCGTGATGCCGAACCCGCCTGAGGTGACGTCATGACGCCGGAACATATCGTCGAACTCTCTGGTGCGCAGTGGGTTGGCGTGCAGGAAACGGAATCGGGTCCCATGATTCTGTTCCGCGACCCGGTGTGCAAATCCTGTCTCGCGCTCTTCGCGGCGGACCTCACGCTCGCCAACATCAAAGCGAAGATGGCAGGCGCGCGGGTGCGCTTCGGGTTGAAGTGATGCCTCCCCACGCGCCGAGTTGATGTCAGAGCCGCGGGATGGCGGTGCCGTTAACACGCGCGCCTGGGCGTTGGACCTGGAACATCGATGCCGGCCTTCGCGAGGTACGCGAGCGACTCCTTGCACGCCTTCTCGAGCTTCGCCTGAATCATCAGGCGCGACGTTTCGCCGATGAGTTCGGGAGCGAGCCGCGGCGGGATCGCCATGATGCGCGTCTTCGTGGCGAGCATGAGGTCGGTAAGCATCTTCTCGACGTCCGGGAGCGCCATCAGTCGACCACGCTCCTTCGCCAGTTCAATCTCGCGAAGGTCGGCGTCGGCCCGGAGCAGCCGGACCCGCTCCTCCCGTTCGCCAACGAATCCGCCGTCGAGAGTCGGCACAGATTTCTTTTCGAGCGCCCGCTGCAGGTAGCGGACGTACCAGAGCATGCATTTCATTGGGTCGTACTGTCCCCGTCCCTCGCGCGGTAACCCCTCTTTCACGAGCTGCTGGACGCGTTGCTTGGTGAGGTTCAGCGCGCTGGCGACTTTGGTGACGTCGACCGTTGCCATCGATCAATCCGCCCTAGGTGCTCCTCGACAGTGCTTTGCCGGCAGCTTTGGGATTGTTAACTAAATGCTGAATGATGATGTTCCCCGCCGCCTTGCTCGAGAGGTGCCGCAGAATCAGTCCCTCGTCGAGACCGATTCCAAGATTGATGCTCGACTCGCCGGCGCCGCCGGAGTTCCCCACGAGACCGCCCTCGGAATACTTCGGGAGCGCAAGCCGCTCGAGCGACGGAATCTTCAGGCCGCGGTTGATCGCCTCGAGGTTGTTAACCCCGAACGAGCTGACCGCGTCAGCCTTCACGATGTACTCGCCGTGAGAGAGCCGCGCCGGGATCGAATCGGACTTCGGACCTCCCGGCCCTTTGACAAGGCCGCCCTCGGCCGCGCCGAACAACGAACCGAGGATGCCGCCGAGACCTCCGCCTCCCCCGCCGCCGCTCGCACCGCCGCCGATGGCCCCAAAAAGTTTCTTGATCGCCAGCGTCGCCAGCATTTGTGCGGCGACCTTCCCGAGGGACTCGATGACCGAGCCTGCGAAATTCTTAAACGAGTTTCCGACGCTCGTCGTCCCGGCAACCAGGCTCGAGAACAGCGTGGAGAAGCCACCCTGCAGGCCGCCCTGCAGCGATTGCTTCAGCTGCGCGATGCCCTGGCCGGCGACATTCGAGGCGGTCTTGTACTCGTTGACTTTCTTCTGGAACTCCGCGGCCTGCGCCACTTCCTCCTCCGTTTTCGCATTCGCGGTGAGCTGCGTGGCGATGGACTGCAGCGCCGGGAGTTCCTCGCGGTAGAGGTCGAGAATCTGCTGGTCGGCCTGCACCTGAAAGAGCTTCCCGTTCTTGACCTTGTCCTCGATCGCCGCGCGCTGCGCGTCGAGCACGGTCAGTCCGGTCTTGCCGGCTTTTTCCTGTTCGGTGAACGTGGCCTCCGCCGTTTTCAGCAGCGTGTACTTCGCGAGTTCCGCGTCGATTTGCGCCTTCGACTCGCCGGCCTGCGCGAGGATGATCGCCATCTTCTGCGCTTCGACTTGGATCTGTTCCTTCGCCGCGGCGAGCGTCTTCCCCTGCGTGGTGTCGACCAGCCTGTGGAACTCGAGAATTTTCTGCTGGTTCTCCTCGCGCTTGGCGAACTGCTCGGTCTCGAGCTCGTGAACCTTCGTCGAAGCGTTGATCGTGATCTCGCTGATCTTCGTTTCGAGCTCCTCCACTTTGGTGAGCGCCTGCAGGCGCGCGGCTTCCTGTTTGTCCGCGTCCTTGGGAGTCGCCGCCGACTTCTTTGCGACAGCGGCCTTCTGCGCCTCGGCGTTGGCCGCCGCAACCCCGCGCTGCAGGATCGCGATTTCCTCCTCGGCGTCTGCGGTGACCGCAACCTTGCGGCGGTCAAAATAGGTGGCGAGAGAAATCTCGCCCTTCTCGAACATCTCCTTGTCGACCTGGTCGGTCTGCTTCGCGTACGCGCGGTGGATCGTGAGCTCGTCCTGCAGCTGCTTCTCGAGCAGCGAGAGCGCGGCCTTCGCCGCGGCGTCGGTGGGAGCAACGGCGGCGGTGACCGCCGGCGCATCTATCTGCTTCTCCGGCCGGAGCCGGTCTGCGCGTTCCTTTGCCCTGCGCTTCGTCTCATCGTCCGATGGAAAGAGAGCGTCGTAAATTTTCTGCTGTTGCTTGCTGGCGTCGTCGTCGATTGCCTTCAGTCGCGCCGCGAACTCCTGCGTGGCTTTGTCGCCGGTGGTCGCGAGCTGCGTTGCTACGGAAATGGCGGCGCCCCCTGCTCCTCCACGGATGTAACCGCCAATTGCGGCAAAGGTGGTCTTCGCAAATTCCTTCGTGTGGTTGAACGCGAAGTCGAAAACCTCCTCAATCTCGGCCGCGGCGTGGCCAGCAGAAGCACCGAAGGAGAGGAAGCCGAAGGCGATGTCTTTGATCACCGTCCCTGCGGTCTCGCCTAGTTTTTTGAAACTACTCCCCGCTCCGTCATCGCCAAGAGCATTGAGTAGAGCGTCGCCGACGTCCGTGATCGCCGGCAGCATGCCCGCCTCGAACTGCGTCGCCATGCCCTTGCCGGCGTCGCTCAGTTCTTGAAGCGAAGCCTTCGCCACGCGTGCGGCATCGGTCTGGTCGTGAGTGAGCAGCAGCCCGAGCCGCGAGACCGATTTCGTGATTTTGTCGAAACCCTCACCCGCTATCGCGTTTGCCACGGGGATGAACTCGGCCCCGGCCTTCGAGAAGATGACCTGCGCGGCTGTGGCCTTCGCGAATCCCGCCGACATTCCGCCGAGCCGCGTGGTCACCAGCGCAATTGTTTGATCCGAGTTCAAGCCGGCGAAATCCTTCGCGGTGAGGCCGAGAATTTTGAATCCTTGCGCCGCCTTCGTGCCTCCAGCCTCGAACTCGGTGATGGACTTCGCCGCTTTGATCAGCGCCTTGTCGACGGACTCCGTGGACGTTCCGAGTTCTTCGGCGACGTGGTGGAACACACTCAGTGCCTGCGTGCTGATGCCCGTCTTGTCCGCCATTTTTCCGATTTCGATGGCGGAGTCGAATGCGTCCTTCCCGATCCGCGCGAGACCAATCGCCGCGGCACCGACAGCGATTCCCTGGAAAGCCTTTGCGAGCGAGAGGCCGGACGTGGCCGTTTCGTCCTGCTGCTTCTTCAGAGTTTTGAGCTGGCTGGTGAGTTCCTTGATCGCTGCAGATACGCCAGCGTCCTCTGCGGTAAGTTTTACTTTGATTTCTGGTGCATCAGACATGACGGACCTCCGGTTGTGGTTCTACTGAGCCGCACCCTTTCTACGCGTGACCTTTTTCGCCCTGGCTCGAAGGTTCCTGAGAACTCTCCGACGCCGTCGCCCCTAGGTCGAAAAAACCTATGACAACCTGCACGATCGAGTTCCGCATCTCCGCTTTCTCTGAGACGTCGGTGATCGCTGCAAAGCGCGCCGCATTCGCGTCGGCTTCCGCGCGGCTCCACACTTTGCCGTCTTCGGTAAGGCAGCCGGCCAGGACTAGGTACGTCTCGCCCGAGAGCATGAGCTGCGTGAGCAGGTCCTCCGCGCGCTTCTCCTTCGAACGCTTCACGCCGTCGCGGTCGTTCATGACTTCGATAGCGCCCGCGAGCCGGAGATGCGCGAGGATGTAGGTGTCCTGCTCTGAGGTGAGAGCCTTCGTGATGCCCAAGAACTTCCTGCCGTCGAGCTCGATCGTGCCGATCATTTTTTTCCTCCGGGACGGTGTTGCCGGCCGCTTCCGCCAAAAAACTGCGGGCCTTCTCACACCACCGCGGTCACCCTCTTTCTCACACGTCAGCGGAGCGAAGAGGCCGCGGGCTTTTTACCAGACTGCCAGATCCGCCCGCACCCAACTATTCGGGGCCACGCAAACGTAGATGTGCGTCGCGTCGTAAGCGAATTGTCCGGCGACGCCAGGGCTGGTCGCGGTTGCGGGCATACGGCTACGAGCGCCGGCACTCCCCCCGGTCGGTGTGGTCGCGACCGGCGGCTCGAACCAAACTTTATTTCAGGGAGGAGAACACAATGGCGGGTGAAAGTGTTGGCGTCAACGTCACGTCCAGTCAGATCACAGATCTCGGGGCCGGAGATGGCTCGAACCTGAACGAAACAAAAATTACGCGGAGTGGCACACCAGAGAGGCAGGCAGGCCGATGACCTGTGCGGCTTCATGCCGCAACCTCGATTTTGTAGGGAATTGCGGGAATTACGAGGCGGCTGTTACACCCGAGCCGGGCCCCCGGCACCACCACCGATATTGGAAACTTTTTCGTCTGACGCGCCTATTTTTCGCTACCCCAAACCAGCAGCGGTTGCGGAGGGTTCAAGTCTTCCAGTTTATTTCTCTTCGCCCACTCACGGGCTGCGTCCTCAAGTCGCGAGTTCCCGCAAAACATCAAATCACGCGCCATTTCCCAGTCACCGTGTTCGCTCAAAGCCTGCACTAGAATAGGTATCGAAGTGGAAGAACCCCTGCGGACAAAAAAGCGATAGGAAGCCGCGACAATGGTCAACTTGCCCTCATTCAAACTCGCGGACAAGACTTCCTCAGCCTGAGGCCCGCCGATTTCTGCCAATGCTGCGGCGCTGTGCCATTGAACAGCACGGTTACCTGATTTGATCGCTGTCGTTAGTGCTTCAGTTGCTTGCGGGTCACGTATTTTCCCGAGAGCATCGGCAGCCGCCTTTTGAACATTTTCATTATCGTCGTTGAGTGCTCGCCCCAGCGATTCCACAGCTCTGTCGTCTCGCAGGTCACCTAAAGAGTTAGCGGCATTCCAACGAACACCATCATCGTCATCAAGGAGTGCGGCTATGAGCGGGTCAACCGCGTGCGCGTCTCCGATTTGCCCGAGGGCACTTGCGGCATATCGTCGCAGCACTTCGTCCTTTCCATCCAGTGCGACACACAGGGGACCTACTGCCCGACTATCCTTCATAGGACCTAGTGAATCCGCAGCCGTTCGTCGGTCTTCGGCGTCACCTGAATTGAGCATTTTGAGTAAAGGATCAACAGCTGCGCTGATCTGAAGCCTACCGAGGCTCCATGCTGCTGCCCACCTTGTCTTCGGAGAGTTGAGTGCTGCCAAGAGCAACTCAGCAGTGCGAGGATCATTGATAGCCCGGAGTGCGTTTTCGTATACCTGAACGTAGCGAGGATATTCTTCTGCGAATCTTGCGCGTACTAGGGGTTCAACGGCTCTCCTGTCGCCTGACGCTCCCAGGCATTCGGCGGCGGCTACACGAATCATCGATTCTTTGCTTCCGAGTGAGGAAATCAACTGGTCAAAGGACGAGGAACAGAATTTATCCAGGGTAATTTCTGATTCTTCTGTTTTTGTGACAGGTGGGGACTCCTGAGCCAGAGAGCGGACACAAGGCCCCAGCCCCAGCGTCGAAAAAATCGCAAGAACTAAGGCAGAATACAGGCTCCGCACCCTGCACCTCCAGACCCCCGCTACTATAGGAACCCACTCAAATAATAGACTCCGGAGGGGCTACTCGGGTTCCCAAAGTACCTCAGGTCAACCAGCCGAGTCAGCAAAGAACTTAGCTGAGGCAATACCGTGCAGGCCCCCCCCGGCACCATTCTAAAAGCCTCCGAGACACGAAGAAGTCTTCACCGGCCGTCACCCATATTTCCCATCGCTCCAGACTTTCCAACGGAATCGGTTGCGGCCGCGCCGGTGATCAATCGCGCGCCACGACTGAAGGTTAGATATTCGAAGCCCCACTGAACAAAAACTACCACGCGACTCTGAAACTCGACGATGTACATCAAATGGACGAAGAGCCAGATCAGCCAGGCGGGCAGGCCGGAAATGTGCATGCCGAAAATATTGGCGACGGCAGCGGCGCGCCCGATGACCGCCATGTCTCCCTTATTGAAGTAGTGGAAAGGAGGGAGATCGCGCTTCCCTTCCAAGCGTGAGCGAACGGCTTTCGCCACGTACGCGCCTCCCTGCATGGCGACCTGGGCGACGCCCGGCAAAGACTGGCCTTTTTCGGTGATGGAGTTCGCCTGGTCACCGATGATAAAAATGTCCGGGAAATTCGGAATGGTCAGGTCTGGATTTACTTTGATGCGGCCGCTGCGGTCGGTCTCGGCCTTGGTGTTCTGGGCGAGCTTGACGCCGAATGGAGTGGTCGTAACGCCGCCGGCCCAGAGCACGGTCTTCGCCGCGAAGGACTCCGTCGAGTCCCCGCGCTTGAAGGCGACGCCATCGGAATCAATCTTCGTCACCATGACGCCTTTGTGGACTTCTACACCAAGACCCGTAACCAGTTTCTCCGCCTTGGAGGAAAGATCTTCCGGGTAGGCAGTCAACACGCGCGATGCGCCTTCCATCAAGATGATGCGGGCTTCCTGGGGATTGATCTTTCGAAAGTCGTGGCGCAGCGTTTCCCGGGCAATCTCTGCGAGGGCTCCCGCGAGCTCCATCCCCGTTGCGCCCGCGCCCACAATGACAAACGTGAGCCAGGCACGGGCCTCTTCTGGCGCGTCGGCGCGCTCGGCGCGTTCGAAGGCGTAGAGAATCTTGTGGCGGATAGCGGTGGCTTCCTCGACGGACTTCAGACTGGGCGCCCATTCGCGCCACGAGTTGTTTCCGTAGTAGGACGATTGCGAGCCCGTTGCGACGACAAGAGTGTCGTATTCGAACGTTCCGCCATCGAGGAGAATCACGCGCTTGGCTTGCGGATCCACGTCCACCGCTTCTCCAAGCAGGACCTGGGTATTTTTTTGGCTGCTCAAGACGCCGCGCAATGGGGCGGCAATGTCACCCGGGGAAAGCGATCCGGTGGCCACCTGATAGAGCAGCGGCTGGAAAAGATGAAAATTGCGGCGGTCAATCAGCGTAACTTCGACGGGGGCGCGCTTCAGCTTCTGCGCGGCAGCCAGGCCGCCGAATCCACCGCCAAGAATGACGACCCGATGTTTTTGTGCCATGCGCTCCGCCCCCTTGAACGCAACCTCGCTTAAATTAGTATCATCTCATTGAATGTAGTGCCGGCGTTTTGATGCCCGGGCCTGACGCTGAGATTCAAGCGTTTTGCATAAGATGGAGTTCAACGTTGTTTGCCAATGAGAATTCCCATGCATAGTAACGGCCCAAACGAGCGCGCCGAGCTGCAGAGAAATACGCTGCGGCTCCTTTGCTCGGTATTGATCAAGAGCGGGACTCGACTGGAGATCTGTCATTTGCTCGATCCAAGAGTATTTCAAGATCCGCTGCAGCGCGTGGTGTTCGAGGAAATTCGAGACCTCGGAACGATTGAATCGCGACGTTTGCGGGAGCTTCTTCCGGCCCGTATCACAAACCGCGGATTCCCAGACTTTGATCTCCACGAGTTTCTCGCACCATACGAAGCCAGCGAACAGGACATAGACGAATTGTTTGAGAGCGCGCTCCAACTTCTCGACCAAAGCCACCCGGACGAGGAACATCTCGCGGAATGATATCTTTGCAAGCATGAAGATTCCTCGTGTCTTGAACCTCGCGGAGGCGCTGGCGCTCTGCGCCTACATTTTCTGGTACATCTGGCAGCTCCAGGACGCCTACTGGCAATCCTGGGCCGTTTTTCCGGTCTGGCTGGTGGTCAGTTTTCTGATTCACAAGGACACTCCCACGACGCTCGGCTGGCGGGCTGACAATTTGTGGGCTGCCACCTTGCGCGCCGCTTTGGTTCTCATTCCGTTGATGGCGGCACTCGGTATCGTGGGCCTCTTTCTCGGGGCGTTGCATCGGCCGCCCAGCCATCTTCTGATCCCAAAACACTTCTTTAGTTACATGGCATTTTGTTTGCTTCAGCAGGTAGGGCTGAATTCGTTTCTTACCAACCGCCTGCTGGCGGCTACCGAGAATCGGGTCCGCGCTTCTCTGCTAGCCGGGGTGATATTTGCAGGGCTGCATTGGCCCAACCCGGTGCTTATCCCTTTGACATTCATTGGCGGAGTAACGATGTCGTGGCTGTTCGCGCGCGAACGCAACATTCTTCCGCTGGCGGTTGCACAGGGGATCCTGGGGACGCTCGTGTGGTGGGCATTTCCCGTCGCGTGGCATCATGCCATGCGCGTGGGGCCGGGATTCTACAATTTCCATCCGTGAGGCGAGGCGGGAACTAGAGATTCAAGTGGCTGTACCGCCGTGCCGCTGCCATCGCAGTTTTTCCAGGTTGGACCTTCGTGGAACCGTTGTTCGACCAAACGCCGGCGATGGAAAAGCCGCACTTCGGGCAGGAGCCATTTTTGATGCTGTTCTGCAGAACGTCATGCCAGGAGCGGCGGACGAGCAGTTCTCTGCACTGCGGGCAGTAGGTGTTGGCGCCATCGCTGTAGATGTTTCCTTCGTAGACGTAACGCAGGCCGGCGTCGAGCGCAATTTGGCGCGCGCGGTCCAGAGTCACAGCAGGAGTTCGCGGCTTGTCTTGCAGCTTGAAGTCGGGGTGGAATGCGGTGAAATGCAGCGGGACGTCCGGGCCGAGATGCGTGAGGATCCAATCGGCAAGCTTGCGAGTTTCGGCGGGGTCGTCGTTCAAGGTCGGAATCATCAGATTTGTAATTTCGAACCAAACTTTCGTTTCCTTTTTCAGCCATTCCAGCATGTCCAGCACCGGCTGAAGATGCGTCAGCGTGATCTTGCCGTAGAAATTCTCGGTGAAGGCCTTGAGATCCACGTTTGCGGCGTCAATGTGGTCGTAGATGTCATGGAAAGCGTCATAGGTGACGTAGCCGTTTGTGACCATGACGGTCCTTAAGCCGTGCTTTTTTGCTTCCTTGCAAATATCAATGACGTACTCGCCCCAGATAGTCGGCTCGTTATAGGTGAACGCGATCGAATCGCAG
Source organism: Acidobacteriota bacterium (assembly GCA_013289835.1). Classification (GTDB taxonomy): domain Bacteria; phylum Acidobacteriota; class Terriglobia; order Acidiferrales; family UBA7541; genus Acidiferrum. Next base: position 28,978 of record JABCZG010000023.1, read on the forward strand.
CCGTACTTCAGCGCTAGCAACGGCACATCTTCGGGAGGTACAGGCTGAGAACGCACCTGGTCGGAGCGCGATTTGGAAATGTCCCAGTTTTGGCAGAAAAAACATCCCATGTTGCAACCGGCGGTTCCCATGCTGAAGACACGAGTGCCCGGCAGAAAATGGTTGAGCGGTTTTTTCTCGATGGGGTCGACTTGCAGAGCGGCCGGGGCGCCGTAGCCGAGGCTATAAAGCTTTCCGCACTCGTTGATGCGGATGAAGCAAAATCCAGCTTGGCCGGGGTGGATGTGGCAATGACGCGGGCAGAGATAGCAGTGAACGCGGCCGTCTGGCTCAGGTTCCCACCAGCGGGCTTCGTGCAGTATTTCTGTTTTCTGGAGGATCTTCAGTTCTTGCATGGATCCTCCTCTCACGCCCTAGTATACGCCCGTGCAGAGTGATCCCTCGAAGGCATCCAAACGGTTGAGTACTCATTTGAGGCGTAGTCTTAGGCGTGGCGACGACGCTGGAAGCGCTGTCTCTCCGCGGCCCAGTCCACAAACCGCTCCATGTGCGCTCGGTATTTCCAGGCGAGGTGGAAAAACTTGCTGGCGGTCAGGTTGGCCGCCTCTTTGCCGAGAAAGGTCTCAAAGCGCCATCGCACGTAGGGACTCTTCCACGGATTGAAGCGGTAGCCTCGAGCAGCATTCCAGTAATACTGAATGGTCTTGAACATTTCTTCCGCAATGGGCAGATTCGCCCAGCCCTCTTCGTCAAGACTTTAACTTCCGGCAACGGGCGCTGAAAGATGGTCATGCACAATGACCCAATTGGAGCCGCGTTTCTCCCAGATCCCGGTGTAGCGGAGGTCCATTTCTGAAGTCTTTCCGTCTTTCGTTTTTTCCATCAGGTGCATTGGCACAATGGTCCAGGCGATCATGCCGCGGCGGGTCACTTTCAAATCTTTGCCGGCCGTTAGCTTGATCTCCGAGGCGTTGTCCAAAAACTCCTTCTGGACTCCGTCGTGGTACTCCTTCCAGCCGTGGTATTCGAACGGGGCCACATCGTAGAAAACAAGCCCACCATCTTTCGCATAGAACTTTGCCGGCGCTTCCGCATTTCCGGTGCTCCATGCGGCACAGAGATTGTCCACGAGTTTGCGGAAGGTGGCTTCATCGGTGGCTTTCTGCTGGGCTCGCGCCCCGACGAAAGTCAGCGATGCGCCCGCCAGCGCGAGCACCACGTACAAAAGCCAGCGCCAACGCTCCGCACGATTCTTGTGGGCTTTTTCCATAGATATGTCCATTCAATGACTCCAGGCAACCTGGGGACCAGAAGTTTGCTGGAGGAAGACCCAACGCGTGCCGCATAAGATATTCCTAAAGATCCCGTATTGCAAGCAATTCCGAACAACCGCCGGCAGGGGTTAAATTAAGAGCGCCATTCCCCCGTCTAGAGCCGCCATTCGCCGGTAGTGGCTCCGATTCCGCCGATTCCTTGGTGCAGGCCCACGGCGAGCCCCCTATTCTCGCTTTAGGGCAAGGAAATCGCCCTTCAGGAGGCCACCATGGTAACGCGGCAGCCATCGACGAAAAGCCTGAAATCAACCACAGGAGCAGCGCTGGTCGCACTGGGACTCCTGATGTTCTTCGCCAATATGGATGGAGTTGTATCTTCCATGGACGGCCTCGCCAGCATTTCGGCAAACGAAACCCTGGGGGCGCTTCCGGCGGTGGGGCTTGCAGCGTTGCATGCCGCGCAAGCCTACACGTTAGACCGCGCTGGGTTTTTCTCTGCTCTTGAGCAGATCTTGGTATCATTCTGGCCACTGCTCCTGGTCATCATCGGAGGAATTTTGTTGCGATATGCGTTCGGAGGCCGGTTCGAGCCGGTGGAGGGCAGTTCGAGCTCTTCAGCCTGGAGAGCGCGCTCATGAGCGACGAGAACAAATTCGATCCGCACAAATTCGGGGAGGATCTTCGCGACCAGATCCATAACCGGATTCACGAAAGCATCGGAACGGCGGGCAGCCCTCGAGGTCCGCGGCGCGGGCCGATGGTGGTTGGCATCCATCTCGGCCGACAAGGCACAAGTGGTCTTTTCTGGGGCGGGCTTCTGGTTCTGGGCGGAGTGGCGCTGCTGCTCGATCACATGGGAATCCTCTCCATGGACCGGCTGTGGCGGTTCTGGCCACTGCTCCTGATTTGCGCGGGTATTCCGAACATCATGACGCAGGAGCGTCGCCTGTGGGGCATTTTGATGATCACAGGAGGGGCGCTACTCCAGTTGAACGAATTGGGCATCTGGCACCTGCGCTGGAACGATATTTGGCCGATTTTCTTGATCGCCGTCGGGTTGGTGTTGATGTGGAGCGCCATCGAAGCGCGAAATCGGCCTCCCGTGCCTGCGGGCGGAGGCGATCCGCGAACAACACTGAACGAATCCGCCGTTTTTGGCGGCATTGAGCGGCGCGTGACCACGCAGGATTTTCAGGGAGGCCAAATCACCGCCGTATTTGGCGGTGTCGAGATCGACCTGACCGACGCCAATATGCAGGCCGACGAAGCCACTCTGGACATCAATGCTATCTTTGGTGGCATCGAGATTCGGCTGCCCGAGACTTGGCAAGTCGCGTTTCGGGGGACGCCCATTTTTGGGGGTATCTCGGACAAGACACGCATTCGGCGCAGCACGGATCCAAGCGATCCTCGCCGAAAGGTATTAATTCTCTCGGGCGCGGTCATCTTCGGGGGCGTGGAGATCAAGAACTGAGCCCGTCCGATGCACCCGCTGCTCACTCGCAACCGCTTTGGGCCCTACCTGGTAGCGTGGATTCCGCTGGCGGTGATTCTTGCGTTCCTTACAACCGCGGGCGGGACGATACGCTGGGTTGAAGCCGCTGCCATTGTCATTCCTCTTTGCCTTCTTTATGCGTTCATCTGCCTCTCGGCCTGGTATACGAGCAAGGGCGCTCCCATTCAACCGGAAAACACTCTGCGACTTTTTCTGGGACACATCACAGCTGCGGCGCTCGTGAGTGCTCTGTGGGTGGGGCTGGCGCTGGCATTGGTCTATTTCCTTGCGAAGACGGCTGCGTTCCAGGGGCTGGACCAGCGCTTTGCGCCGCTCACGCGAATCTTTTTTGCCGCGGGCTTTTTGCTTTACTTGCTGGCGGTGGCTTCTCACTACGTGATTCTGTCTTTGGAGGCTTCGAGTGAAGCGGAAGCCCGCGTTCTGGAGACCAATATCCATGCACGCGACGCAGAGTTGAAAGCGCTGAAGGCTCAGATAAACCCACATTTCTTGTTCAACAGTTTGAATTCCATCAGCGCGTTGACGAGCATCGATCCTTCGCGCGCGCGCGATATGTGCGTCCTGCTCGGCGACTTCCTGCGTATGACTCTGGGGTTGGGCGAAAAAACGGTGGTGCGGTTTTCGGAGGAGCTTGATCTGCTGGAAAAATACCTGGCGATTGAAAAAGTTCGCTTTGGCGAGCGTCTGAAAATGCAGGAGAACATCCAGGAAGAATCCAAGGGTTGCATGCTTCCACCGTTGCTGCTGCAGCCGCTGGTTGAAAATGCGGTGAAGCACGGAATTGCCAGTCTTCCGGAAGGCGGCCAGGTGCGCCTCAGCGCGGAGCGGCAGAATGGCCGCCTCGCGATTCTGGTAGAAAATTCGTGGGACCCTGATGCGCCACCCCGGCGCTCCGGCGGGCGCGGCTTGAAAAATGTCGAGCAGCGGCTGGAGGCGCGTTACGGGAAGGACGCCAGCCTGCATGTAAGCACCGAAGGCGAACTCTTTCAAGTCAGCCTGTCGCTTCCTGCCGAAAGCGAGGAGAAAGCGTGAGTGCTTCGCACGACAAACGATGGAAGGCGCTTATCGTGGACGATGAGGAACTGGCGCGCCACATCATTCGAGAATTCCTGCAAGCGCATCCGGAGATCGAAATCGCGGCGGAATGCGCGAATGGGATGGAAGCAGTCAAGGCCGTCGCGGAGCACAAGCCCAATTTGATTTTTCTCGACGTACAAATGCCCAAGTTGACGGGCTTCGATGTCCTGGAATTGATTGGTACGGATGTGCCGGTCATTTTCGTGACCGCGTACGACCAATACGCGATGCGGGCTTTCGATGTGCATGCCATCGACTATCTATTGAAGCCTATAGGGCGGGAGCGCTTCGACGCTGCGGTGGAACGCGCGAAGAACCGGCTGGGAGAAAAAATGCCGGCGGCTGCGGATCTGGCAGCCGCCGCCCGGCCACCTCAACAATTCGCGGAGCGCCTCGTCGTCAAGGACGGGACGAAGGTCACCATCATCCCGGTTGGAAAACTCGATTACGCCGAAGCGCAGGATGACTACGTCGCATTAGCAACCCAGGGAAAGAAGCATCTCAAGCAACAAACGATCGCGGGCGTCGAAGCCAGCCTCAACCCTGCCGACTTTGTCCGCATCCATCGTTCCTACATCGTGAATCTTGAGCGCGTTGCGCGGATCGAGCCCTACGGAAAGGAAAGCCGACTAGCGATTCTTGCCGACGGCACACGGCTGCCGGTCAGCCGCTCCGGCTATGCTCGTTTGAAGGCATTGCTTGATGAGCGCAAGTGACGTTTCAGCGCAAAGGCGTAACGTGAGTTTTTTTAGATGGTCAGCCGTTGGACCCAAATCCGGCTGGTGGCGGGCTTACCAAGGTGCATGGTCTTTCCGCCCGCGCGCAGCGTCATCGTTTCGTCGTACTCGCGCTTCAAAACTTCTACTTTTGTGGACGGGCGTAACCGAAGCCCTTCTAGAAATTCCAGGAACTGGGCGTCTTTTTCGTAGACGCAGAGGATTTCCGCCGCTTCCTTGGCGCGCAAATCCGCAAGCAATACCGCTCCTTGCTCCCGGAGCTTGGCGATGCCTCCGCGCATGGGCACGCCATGAGGGCAGCTCTTCTTGTTGCCAAAGCGTTTCAGCAGAAGAGCTTCCACTTCGGGGGAGATGGCATGTTCCAGCCGCTCGGCTTCATCGTGCGCTTTCGCCCACGAAAGGCCGATTACTTCCGTCAGTAGCATCTCAGCGAGTTGATGGCGCAGCGCAAGCCGTTCGGCAATCTTGCGGCCTTTCTGCGTGAGGTCGATGCGACCGCTGCGGTCCACTCGCACGTGGCCATCGCGGGTCATACGCTTCAAAGCGGCGGTCACTGCGGGGGGAGTGACATTGAGTTCCTCGGCCAGGCGCGCGCTGATGGGCGTCTGGTCTTCCTCCAGCATTTCCCAAATGGCCTTAAGATAATCTTCCTGCGATACGCTGGTTTTTTCCCGCCGCAAAGGGGCTCCTATTTCGCAGACATTCCGTGCTGGCGCTTTTCGCGCAGGCCAACAGCCAATTGGTTTACCCGCCGTTTGATGCTCTCGAACACTCTCTGGTATGTTCCGGGATCGGCGCCGTAGGGGTCCTCCACGATCCAGTCCTCGACTTTCGTGTGACCCGCGAAATCGTCACCCCAGGGCTTGCCGGTCATATTGATAACGATGTCCGCGTCTTCATAGATACTGTGAGTCAGCGCGTCAGACGTGAGCCCGTTCGCGGAGTAGCCGTTTCTTGCCAAAGTGTCCTTAGTCAGCTGGGGGACGGAGCCGAGCGGCTCCAACCCCGCGCTCGATGGCTGCATGACATCCGCCGCGTCATAACGGGCAACGGCCTCGGCTATGGGACTTCGGCAGGCATTTCCCACACACACGAACAAAACTTTTGTCCGGCTTGAGGCGTGCGCATCGGGCTTTGAATCGCTTGCCTTTTTCATCATTTGGACTTAGCGCTGCCTGTCGCGGGACTTGTGCCGTTGGCCGCGAGACTTAGAAAATGCTGATGAACGGTGGTGTCGTCCGTGAGTTCGGGATGGAACGTGGCGGCCATGATGTGCCCATGCTGCACGAGGGCCGGCTTGCCACCGTATTCCGCCAGGACTTCAACGTCCGGTCCGGCGTGTTCAATGATGGGGCCACGGATGAATACCATCTCGAGAGGTTCTTTCTTCAATTTCGACGGGCCGCTGACCACATCACTGGCTACCTGGCGCCCATATCCATTGCGCAACACTGTCATATCGAGAAGTTTTAGTGAATCCTGTTTTGGATTACGGACTTCGTTAGCTAGTAAGATAGCACCAGCGCACGTTCCGAAGATAGCACCACCTCGGCGGGCAAACTGCTGGATCTTTTCCGCAAGGCCTTCTTCCTGCAAGAATTGCAATTGCGTCGTACTTTCCCCGCCGGGAAGAATCAGACCGTTGCAGCCTTCCAGGCCGGCAGGGGTGCGCACCTCGACGGTATCCACGCCGAGTTGATGCAGTATTGCAGCGTGTGCTTCAAAATCTCCTTGCACGGCCAGGATACCGATTTTCACCTTCTCATCCCCTGCTCTAGTTCCTCGGAAGATAGAAATACGCATTGCGGAGACTTCATGTTCCATGAATCAGAGGGTTTGGAAGCGTAGCTTTAGAACAAAAGAACAATTACACGCGGTTCAGAACTTTTTTCACCAGCCCCGCGTGGACAGCATGTCTTTTTCTTCCATCTGGCGAATGTCCAGACCCTTCATGGCCTCGCCCAGTTCTTCGTGGGCTTCCAGGACGGCTTTCGGATCTTCAAAGTGAGTCGTAGCTTTGACAACGGCCTTTGCACGGGCCTCGGGGTCACTGGACTTGAAAATTCCTGAGCCAACGAAAACTGCTTCCGCCCCGAGTTTGCGGACGAGCACCGCGTCCGCAGGGGTGGCAATGCCGCCGGCGGAGAAATTCGGCACCGGTAGCTTGCCCGTTTTGGCGATCTGGCGGATCAAATCGAGCGGCGCGCCAAGTTCCTTGGCCTCATGCATCAGCTCGTCTTCGCGCATGGTGGTCAGTTTCTTCATTTGGCTGACGATTGTGCGCATGTGGCGAACGGCCTCGACCACGTTGCCAGAACCCGCTTCGCCTTTGGTGCGAATCATCGCTGCGCCTTCGGCGATGCGCCGCAGCGCTTCGCCCAGATTGCGCGCGCCACAAACAAACGGCACGCGATAATCGTGTTTCCAGATGTGATTCTCTTCGTCCGCGGGAGTCAGCACTTCGCTCTCATCAATAAAATCGACCTCCAGCGCTTGCAGCACTTCCGCTTCAGCAAAGTGGCCGATACGAACCTTGGCCATCACCGGAATCGTCACGGTCGCCATAATTTCACGAATCACTTTGATCGAGGCCATGCGCGCCACCCCGCCTTCTTTGCGGATATCGGAGGGCACGCGCTCCAGCGCCATTACCGCACAGGCGCCCGCGTTCTCGGCAATTTTGGCCTGCTCGGCGTTGGTCACGTCCATGATAACGCCACCCTTGAGCATTTCGGCCAAGCCGACTTTCACGCGCCACTCGTTCGAGCCTTTATTCCCGTTGCCGCTGCCATTAACTTTCTTCGCGTCCATTTCGCTTCTCCTCTCGTTCCTTGAACTTTTCGACGGCGGTAGGCCGTTAAATCTCGATTCACTTCTGCCCGATCACCACGAACCGGGCCCTGCCTCTCGCCAAGACTTGGCCCGCTGCATCGCGAATTTCGGCGGCCATGAACAGGTTTCTTCCCTTCTGTTCCGTCTCGTATCCCTCGACGATAATTTCATTCAGGACGTTAACCGGCTTCAGATACTCCACGGTTAGTTCGGCAGTCACTGCACGGGCTTCTCGAAACCGGCAGACTTTGCCCATAGCTTCATCGAGAAGCACCGCGATAATTCCTCCGTGCCCAAATCCCGCCCCGCCCTGATATCTCTCGCCCAAAACAAAGCGGCCTACGATCTTGCGATTCGCATTGTCTTGTTCGAACGTCAATTTCATGCCGGCGGCATTGTCCCCCCCGCAGCCAAAGCATTTGTTCGTCGGGTTCGGCTCCAGCCTGATCGTCTCGCTCAAATCGCTCCCTCGCCGGCCTTTCCTTATCTCGTTACTTCATTACTTCCCATGCTCAGACCAGTGCCACTCGGCTGCGTTCCGCTCGCCGCACTCCACGCTGACGCTTGCGCATCTCGATGCGCAGCAAGTCCGCCAGCGTCGCGACACCGCGTGCGATCTGCTTCTCATCCAGACTGGCAAAGCCGAGCCGCAGCGTATTTGGCAGCGGCCCCTGCACGTAAAAATAGCGCCCCGGCGCGAAGAGCACGCCGCGCTCTTTCACGTGAATGAGAAGTTCGCTGGCATCGAAGCCGGGGGGCAATTCCAGCCACAGGCACATGCCGCCCTCGGGCTTCGTCCAACGCGTGCCCTCCGGCATGTTCTTGCGGAGAGCTTCATCCAGCGCCGCGAGCCGCGAGGTATAGACCATCCGCATCTTCGCGAGGTGCTTGGTAAAGAGCCCGCGCCGCAAAAACTCCGCAAGCGTGGCTTGCGCCAGTTGATCGGTGTGCAGATCCGTTGTTTGCTTCACGATGCGCAGCCGTTCAATCGCCGCCGCGGGGGCAACGATCCATCCAACGCGCAGGCCGGGAAACGCGACCTTCGCGAAGCTGTCGATGTGGATGACCAGGTTCGAACGATCGAGCTGCTTCAAGGAAGGCACGCGCTCCTCACGCGAGTGCAAGCGCGCGTAAATGTGATCTTCAACCACCGGGACCTGGTGCCGCCCGGCCAGTTCCAGGAGCTTTCGGCGCGAGGCCATCGGCATCGAAGTTCCGGTTGGATTATGGAAATCTGGCGTCACGACAATTAGTTTCACCCGATTGGCGGCCAAGGTCGCTTCCAGCGCCTCCAGGTCGAGCCCGAGTATTGTACCCGGCTCGGCATGCGTTCGTATCGGCACGCTCAGACAGCGTGCGCGTGCTCCGTGGAAAATGGCCACCGCTCCCGGATACGTCGGATTTTCCATGATCACGGAATCGCCGGGGCGGACAAAGGCTTTGCTGATCAGGTCCAGCGACTGCTGGCACCCATCGGTGATGAGCAGGTTTTCGTCTTTCGCGGGAATGCCGTCGCGATGCAGCATCTCGAGCAACGCTTCTTTCAGCGGTGGATAGCCGTCCGAAGGGCCAAGATTCAACACTTCCGAAGCTTCGCGCCGCAGCACGGCGTTTACGCAGGCTTGCAACTCTTCAACGGGGAAAAATTCCTCCGCGGGACGCGCCATCACGAATGATAGGGCATCTTCCGGCACGTTGGCGGTGAGACGGCTGAGGATCTCTTCGCCGCGTTCGTCGGCAAACAGCAACTCCCAGCGGATTCCATCATTGCCATTCAAGACCGGCGGCGCAGGAGGCGTGATCTTCAAACCGTTGCCGTTGCCTCTAATGAAGGTGCCGCGGCCGACGTGCCCTTGAATGAGTCCTTCCGATTCCAGTTCGGCGTAGGCGTTTGCCACTGTCGTGCGATGCACGCCCAGCATGGTGGCCAGTTCACGGCTGGCAGGGATGCGATCGCCGGGACGCAAATCTCCGGCGTGAACGAGGGCGCGCAATTGATCGCGAAGCTGGATGTAGAGCGGAACGTGGCTTTGCGGCTGGAGTTGGAGTGGAAGCATTGTCTCTCACCCTCAGCCAATTTTACCAGACATTGGCCTCATGCAAGAGCCAATTTGTCTCCAGGAAGGGAGTAAGCTTGCGCCCCTCATTTCGCGCTCACGGAGAGGGCGGCTTATAGCCGATGCGGCCGTTCTTCTCGCCGGAGACCAGGTCACGGATGCACAGCTTCGTCAGGTCGCCCGCATCGCACTGATAAATCTCCTTGAGTGGAAGCTCCTCGTCCTGCATTTCATGCTCCCCCGATTCCATCTCCTCCGAATCGTCGGAGGAAGCCGTGGCAACGCGGCTGCCGGGGCGCACACGAACCCGGAATTCTCCGGACGCCGGTTCGTAATTCGCGTAGTTGAAGCAATGGCCGATGCAGGCACGGTCCACTGCGTGCCCGATGAACGACACGCGCGACCCTGTCGGCGCCCAGACGGTCGGTATCACCCTCGTTCCGGCCGGGAGTGTCTTCGTAATCGATTCCGCGTTGGCCTCCAGCCGGTTGAGCCACTCTGTGTCCTGCCACAAGAAGCCAAAGAAGACCAGCGCGCAGGCCGCGAATCCTGCGAAATGCCACCTGCGAGGGTTTAGAGAACCCATGAAGCACAGACCGAAAATGGCCGAAACGGTTGTTAATCGAGAACCGAGCAACCCAATCCAGCCGGAATAGAGCGATAGATGAAAATTTTCTGGCAGAAGCATGATGGCGCAAAACGCAAGCGCGTACAGTTCGAAAGCCAATGCAAACGGCTTCCACCAAGCGACTTCCTTTCTCCGCGCAATGATATCGGCCCCTGCGAAAAAAACGCCGAGGAAGAAGGCCACGCCAGCCAGCCAATAATACCGTTCCCCATATAGCGCCAGTTGATCTGCTCCGTTGTAGACATAGAATGGGCCGCGGTACCAATCCGCTACATATTTCTCCGCATGCCACATCATGAATTGGTTCGCCGCGACAAGGATCCCCAAAACTGTCAACGGCAGAATCACTTTCCACCAACCCGGCACGATATTTCTGAGCCTGGTGTACATCAGAGTTCCAATCAACCAGAGAAACCCGATGGGGTGAGCCAGCAATGTGATGGGAACAAGGAACGCTCCAATCACCCAGCCAACTCCGCGCGGCCGGCAGAAAAGCGCCAGACTGAAACACGCCAGTCCCAGCGAGAGGTAGTAGTTCATGAAGCCCATGTTGAAGGAATAGCCGTAGGCCAGCATGGCGATGCAAGGCGTGAGAAGCCAGGGCGGCTTCTCTGTGATCGCCGCAACGAAAGCAAACACTCCCCAGAAGAAAATCAAGACGCAGATACCGACGATGATTTTCTGCGCCGCGGGGAAACCCACCACTTTTGCGATGCGGCTGAGAGCTACGTCGAATAAAATATTGTCCCACTGCTTCGCGAGGTAGAGTCCCGGCGCCTGCCCTTTTTCGATGAGTTGCGCGAGCCAGGCATTGTAAACGTGGCTCGCCAGGTCTCCTGCTTCGATGCGCCGATGCCAGAAGCACGGAATCAGAACCACGGCGGAGATCGCCAGAATCAACCAGCGCCGTTTGCGCACAAACATCGCGGGGGAATTTTCGGCGTTCCAGCCGCGCGCCCAAGTTTCGAAAATATCCTGCAGTGGCCCCATCTCCATCCTCGCCGCGCCCCGTTACGCAAGCGCGACATTTTACTTGCACCGTGCCTTCTCGACCCACATTAATCGCGCGGGCATAGGCCCATTTCTGCCCTTTCGTCCAGTATCCCTGGCGCACTTCACCGCTCACACTGATAGCAGCATTACGTTGCTCTCGGTGTGTGCCAGCGGCCATGCGCAGATTATTCGATATCGGAGGCCTATTCGTGGCGCTATCCTTTGCCGGCTGCGCTGCCATAGCTCCTAGCAATCAGCAATCGCCCCCGCCTCCGCCGCCTTCCATCAGTGTGGTCGTCTCACCCACGAGCGCGAACATCCGCGCGGGAGACACGTTTCTTTTCACTGACACTGTATCGGGCACTTCGAACACCTCCGTCACTTGGTCCGTCAACGACACCACCGGCGGTACCGCCGCTTTTGGGACCATCAACGCAACCGGAAACTATACGGCTCCATCCACTCTTCCAAGCCCCAACACGATCACGGTGCGCGCGACGAGTGCCGCAGATTCCTCTGCCAGTGGTCCAAGCAGCGTCACGCTGCTAAATCCCACGCCAGTCCTGACCGGCATCAACCCGGCAAGCACGGGCACGGGCAAGTTCACTCTCGCAGTGACTGGCAGCAAATTTGTGAGCGGAGCTCAAGTGTTTTTTGGCACCACGCCGCTGCAAACAACTTTCGTTTCAGCTACGCAGCTTGCCGCCGCAGGCGCTGCAGATTCCGCCGGCACCTACGCGATTAGCGTTGTGAACCCCGCTCCAGGTAGCAGTTCGTCCAACAGTGTCAATCTCCAAGTCACTGGATCGCAGCAACCCTCGAGTTGCAGCAGCATGTCGCTCGGGCAAGGCGCGAGCCTTGGAGGCTTTGTTCCCTTCCCTTCCAGCAGCCTTTGGAATACGGACATTTCGGCCGCGCCCGTTGACCCCAATTCCACCGCGATCGTCAATTTCATCGGAGCTGGCACGGGATTGCATCCCGATTTTGGCTCGGGCCTCTACAATGGTTCGAACATTGGCATCCCTTACACAGTCGTCGGAAACCAGCAGCCGCTCATCGTCATAGACTACACGGCGTACGGCTCCGAGAGCGATCCCGGGCCCATGCCGATTGCCGTCACCGCGCCGATCGAAGGCTATCCGAATCCCGGCACCGGCGATCGCCATGTCCTAGTGGTCGACAACGTGAATTGCTTGCTCTACGAGCTCTACAGCTCGTACCCGCAGGCGTCCTCTTGGGACGCGGCTTCCGGCGCCGTCTGGGATCTTCTCTCGAACGAGCAGCGACCGTACACCTGGACGTCCGCCGATGCCGCCGGGCTGCCAATTTTTCCGGGGCTTGCGCGCTATGATGAAGTTGCCGCGGGACAAATTACCCACGCGCTGCGCTTCACGCTGCAAAACAGCCAGGCTGCGTTTATTCCTCCGGCGTCCCATTGGGCGGCCACTTCCAGCAACACTCTCGCCGCGCCCATGGGTATGCGGATGCGCCTCAAGGCCAGCTTCGATGTTTCCGGATTTTCCGCCGTCAATCGGGTCATTCTGAACGCGCTGAAAAAATACGGCATGATCATGGCTGACAACGGTTCGAACATGTACATCAGCGGCGCGCCGGACAGTCGTTGGGACAACAACGACCTGCACAATCTCGGTCAGGTCACGACTGCCAACTTTGAAGTGATCCAGATGACCCCGCTGTACACACAAAATGACGTCCCCAGCGGAATCGCTCCCCAGATAACTTCTTTCAACGCTAGTGCCACCTCCATCTCTGCAGGCACGCCTGTCACCTTATCGTGGCAAGTCACCGGCGCTAGCTATGTGATCGTCTCGCCGGACGCCGGCGCGGTTCGCGGCACCAGTGTATCCGTGACGCCCGCCCAATCCACCACGTACACGCTCTACGCCACCAACGCGTTCGGACGCACCACCGCCACGGTTTCCATCACAGTTCAATGAAATAAATGGGATTTATTTTGAAACTTGGTTTTCGCCGAGACGCTTCAGGCGATCGCGCAAGCGCCGCTGCAGGGGCGTGGGCGTATTGGGATTGAAGGCCACCAAATACCACAACGGCTGGCTGCGATCCTTGCTCAGCCATGTAAGCGTCGGAGCATCGGCGTTCGGATGGCGCGCAACGTTTTCACGGATCGCTCCGTACGGATGCTTGGCCAGTTTGTTCAACGTTTTTGCATTCGCGCGCGGATGCTCGCTGATCAACCGCAGCAAATAAAAGTCCTCCGCCGGGGCTTGCTTCACGAGTTTTTCCAGCATTTCCGGTTTGGCATCGGCGCTCAGCACGAGGCCGATTTTTTCGTCCCATGCGGTATTGATTTGATTCAATTCCCGTGTGCGTGCGTGAATCAATTCTTCCAGAATGCGCCGTTCCTGCTGCATGCGGGCGATCGGAAGGTCCGTGCCCTCCAGGGAATCCAGCACGCGAAGAAGGTGCTGCCTCTCGCCAAATACGATTTGAGAGGTGCGCGTCACCGCGCCTTTTTCCCTTTCTTTGTGCTGTACCAGGTCGGAACGTCGCATTGTTTGGCTGCTCCAGCCCGATCCTTTCCCCATCGCAATGAAGGACCAGGCGCTAACTGCAAACCCCGAACTTCGGCCACACGAAGGTCGTAAATCTCTTCACTATGGCTTCAGCGGATTATGTTCCGCGCACGCGATGGGGTAAAGTTTGGTGCGAGCCGCGTGTGCCCGATGTGCAACCCTGCCGCGGTTCGCTTCGACTGAATTCCGCGAGGAAACTGCATGGCGTCGGCATTTCAGGAACACAAGGACGAACTGGAACATTTCGAACAGATGTTCGGACGAGAACGCGGGCGGCTGGCGGTTTCGCTGGACCGCTTGACGAATGCCCTGGTGCTTGTTGGCCAGCACGGCGTGTATTGCACCAGCCAGAGAAACCCGGCAGTGCCGGCCATGGACCTTCGCATAATTAACCAGGAACTGGTTCATGCGAAGGAGTTAGTTCAGTCCGTAATGGAAGAACTGCGGCGAGCAAAACTAGAAGGCGAAATTAAAAAGTGAAATCGGAAGTTCGAAACGGCGGTCTTCATCCGCCGTTGTCGCACAAACTAGCCGGGCTGTAAGAATGGATTCAACTCGCGCTCTTTGCCAATCGTGGTCACCGGCCCATGTCCCGGATGCACGATCGTCGAATCTGGCAATCCCATCAGCTTTGTACGAAGCGAATTCATGATCTGATCCATCGACCCGCCCCACAGGTCTGTGCGCCCAATGCTGCCGGCGAAAAGCGTGTCTCCCGAAAAAAGCTGTGGCGCCGGAGCAGCAATCTTCCCGGCATCATGCGGCAGGTAAAGAGAAACGCTTCCGGGAGTATGGCCCGGTGTATGAAGCACATGCGCCTCGAAACCTCCCCAACGCAGAATGTCGCCTTCCTTCAGCAGTTGATCAATGTCGGTAAGATCGGGCGGAGGGACGCCGAGAAACGACGCTTGCATGTCCATAGCCTGATAGAGCGGCAAATCGTCGCGATGCATCAGCACCGGCGCTCCGGTGTACTGATGAAGCTTGCTCAGTCCCCCTACATGATCGATGTGGGCATGCGTGCTGACGATGACGCTTACGGTCAGCTTGTGGCGACCCACGAGATCCAAAATGCGGGTCACCTCGTCGCCGGGATCCACCACCATCGCTTCGCGCGTGACGGGGTCCGCAATGATCGAGCAGTTGCACTGCAGGATTCCCACAGGGATGGTGATATGGATCAAACCTTCATTGGCGGCACTTAGGGCGGGCGGACTGTCGCTCATGAAGTGGATTATAGCATCGGACGAGTCCGGATTTGCGGGGCCGTTGCGCTCGCCATCGCCCTCTTTGATAGACTCATTGGTGGAGGATAGAAGATCGCGTGGAAACCGCTTCGACAGGCATTGCGATCGAAACACCCCTGGCCGCGACGCACGCGCGTGCAAACGCGAGAATGGGCGTGTGGTTCGGTTGCGCGCTGCCGGATGATTTTGGCGATGCGGCCCGTGAATATCGCTTCCTGCGGGAGAGTGTGGGCCTGATTGACAAAAACCGCCGCGCGTACCTTTCGTTTACGGGGCCGGATCGCGTACGCTACCTGAACGCGATTCTTACCAATAACATTAAGGATTTGCCGCTCGGACAAGGAATCGTCTCGCTGCTCTTGAATCCGCAAGGCCACATTCTTGCCGAGATTGAAACGTACGCCTTCGCTGACAGACTCTTTTGCGTGTCCTACGCCATGATTCGCGAGCGCCTCATCGAGTGGCTCGACAAATACATCATCATGGACGATGTGATGCTAACCGATGAAACGGAGCGCTACGGAACGCTGGCTTTGGAAGGACCCATGGCCGCCGCACTTGCCCAGGAATTGGCGGGAGTGGATCTCAGCCATATTGCGGATCTTTTTTCGCAGGACGGCACCGTTGCTTCGATTTCCTGCCGAATCGTGAAGCGTTCGCCGGGAGGAATCACCGGCGCCGAGTTCGTCGTGGCGCGCGATAAGCTGCAGGAACTTTGGCAAGTCCTCTTAGAAGCCGTGCGCAGACACGGCGGTGGCCCCGTCGGTTATTCCGCCCTGAGCGCAATTCGCATTGCGCAAGGAATGCCCTGGTTCGGATATGACTTTGGCGAAAAGCAGATTCCGCACGAAGCGGGGTTGCAGGATAGCCACATCAGCTACACAAAAGGCTGCTACACTGGCCAGGAAATCGTGGAGCGCGTGCGCTCTCGCGGCCAAGTGAACCGCCTTCGCGTCCAACTGCTTTTCACTGGCGATGCCGCCCCGGAAGCGGGGACACCTCTCACTATGGACGGAAAAGAAGTGGGTTACGTCACGCGCGCGGCAAGACTTCCTGCTCCCGCACGCGTGATCGGTATGGGATACGTCCGCAAAGAAGCCAGCGCTGTCGGAAGCACTCTGCAGTGGGCCCACGGAACCGTGAGCGTCGGACCGTTCCAGACTTAAACTAGTACCACGTACGCAACTATTTCAGAATTTCCGCGCCGGCTTTGGCGCATTGCGCATCCTGCGAACTGGCGCCCCCGGAAACACCGATTGCGCCCACAATTTTCCCATCCAGAACAAGCGGAATTCCCCCTTCGACGGGTACAGCGCCCTGAATCTTGAGAATGCGAAGGCCATCTCCGCCTGCAGCGAGCGCATCCTGCAGTGCTTTTGTGGGGCGCTTGAAGAGTGCCGCCGAGCGCGCTTTGTCAATCGCAACGTTGGCGCTGCCGATCTGGGTGTTGTCCATTTTTTCGTAGTAGACGAGATTCCCTCCAGGATCGACCACTGCCACGGCCATCGTCCAATTGTTCTTCGCAGCTTCGGCGAGCGCGGGCGCCGTAACTTTCTTCGCATTCTCAAGGCTGATGGGCGGCCCGTAGGGATTCGGCATCTGCGCGAGGGCGCTGGTCAAGAGGCACAGCGCAAACGCCAGAACGACGATCAATTTCACTGCGGACTTCGTGGGCATGGACGTTCCTCCTCTAAATCCTTATGAACGCCGGGGATGCTACCACGAAGAGGAATCGCGGCGGAAGTCTTTGGCGCAACGGATCAATTCGAGGGCTTGGCAACTCCCGCGGGGCTTGCTTCCACCGGAAAGAACGCTTTCACCGGCACAGTGACGGAACCGCTCGCTCCCGAACCGGCATCGCGCACCACCACGCGAATTTCATTGGAGCCGGGCTGCACCGTTACATGCCGCTCAAGAACAATTCCAGCCTTGGCCAAGTATTCGTACTGCTGCTTCACAAAATTGATATCAAAGTGCTGCTCGTCCGCGGCGAGAATGTTTCCCGCAGTATCGCGCTGGAGAAAAACCATATCCAGCCCGCCCTTCTGGTGGCTGTCGGACTCCTTCAACAAGAACTGTTTGGGATCCAGTGCGATCTGCAGCTGAAGCTTGCGGTCGGAAAGCGGCTGCATTGGTTTCCCATTGACAATCATGCCCAAGCTGGTGGTTTCGAGAGGGCTAAGCGCGGCGTGCTGCAGATCGGCCTTCACCGCCTCCGGGCTGTCCGCGAGATCCTTAAATGCATAGTAGCCCTTGCGATAGCGAAGATGTGCGCCCGCGACATCCGTCGTTACTTTGATCCCACGGAAGCTTCCGTCCCACTTTCCGTGATCCGGATAAAAGCCAACGGTGCACGCATAACGGCCATCGTCGAGCGCGCTGCGCACTGCTCCGCGAATATCATTGGTCCCGTAAAAAGCCTTGCCGCCGGTTTCCTCCGCCAGCAACCGCGAAGAATCGTGTGTATCCTGGCGGCCGAAAAAACCACCGGACGAAAGGGACGGCTGAAGGCTTGCAGAACGCCCGTTGGGATCCATTCCCGCGCTGAGTTCAACCCCATGCGCATCTACCGGGTAGATGACCATGTTGACTCGATTGAGCGCTCTTGTAGCTTCCGTGATGCTCCCGGTTTGCTCGCCGGTTTCACGATCAGCGCGCGGTAGTTGATTTGTTGGATCACCGCCCCCGACGGGCTGGCTCTGGCCTCGGCCCGCTGCCGTTCTGGGATCGCCACCGCTACCGGAAGAGTTGGCGGCCTGAGACGAGATTTGGGACGCTCCCAACTTGCTCATACCGATTTGAATGGGAAATCCCCCCGACACCCAGATCAAGCTCTTGCGACCCGGAATGGTAGCCACATGATCCGCGATTGCCTCCAATGCGCCCGCGGTGGTGCCAATGCGGTTGAGAGTGTTCTGATCGTTGATTTGCCCTTCTGCATTGTTGAGAGCGTTCTGGAACCCCTGCCACTGTGGGTCTCCGGTGAGGCTCGCGAAATCCAGAGGCTGGGCAGTGGAAGCGTCGAACGCCGCGAGCTCCTTTGGCGTGAACTTGGTCACGGCATTGACGAGAGCAGCAGCATCCTGCGTGAAATCCTGAAGAATGATGAGGTTGTTGGTGAGCGCG
Source organism: Acidobacteriota bacterium (assembly GCA_013289835.1). Classification (GTDB taxonomy): domain Bacteria; phylum Acidobacteriota; class Terriglobia; order Acidiferrales; family UBA7541; genus Acidiferrum. The sequence goes on from JABCZG010000023.1 coordinate 47,023, forward strand.
TAGATGCCCACGTGATCCTGCGGCTTGAGCGTTTCCAACAGGCGGAGAATCTGTCTGCGAACGTACGTTTGATCCTGAGAAGCGGTGTTGAGCGAGTCGAAAAGTATGACCGTAACGGCTCCCGGATCTTCTCCCTTCAAATCAAAACGATTCGTGAAGTAGTTGGCGGGCAAGTGAACAGGAGGCGCTGCGGGAGCCGGGCTTTCGCAGGAAAACACCGCGATATTTTGCGGCTTGTCCCCGTCGAGAATGGTGAAGTTCTCTTTCTTGAGGCCGCTGATCGGCTCGCCCTTCCCATCCTGTGTGATTACGCTTATTTGCACAAGGCGCGTAGTTGATCGAATGACCTGAGGCTCCCCCGGCTTCGGGGGTGCGGGCAGATTCGGCGGTGCCTGCGGAGCGGCGATCGAGACCGGCGGGACGAGCAGGAAAACCGCGAGTCCCAGGGCAGCCGCACGCGTGAGCATCACAGTTTCTCCTTCGGCCGACACACCATAATCTTGCTTCACCCAACTGGAAAACTTTAACTGCAGAGTAAGACGCGCAAAGAGTTCGCGGGGATTCATCAACCCAGGGCGATTCTTGGCCTCACAGTGTAACGCGGATTGATACCGCTAGTGGATGGCTGCGACGGGATTCCTGGCGTGGCCCTGGAGATTTCGAGAGTGGGACGACGTTGCGGTTTGCGCCGAATGTCCTGCATGACGACCGATGACCCTAGATCGGGGATGGCGTGGCTGCCGGAGAATTCGCGGCCAGCGACACTAGTTTTGGACGATGCAGCAAAACGGCGGTCACCCCGAGTGGAAAATTCTGCGTCAAGATTTCGCTGCAAGGGGAAATGCCCTACATCATTCCGTGGAATACGGAGAGCGCACTCTGTTGTGGGAGCTCGTCGTGCTTACTCAAATTCGCGCCGCGGCGCGGACTGATCGAGGCCCACGCGGCCAGCGGCAATCTCGGCCTTGAAAAAATTCTCGCCTTTGATCGGCGAGCCCGCCAGCCGCCGCAGCATGGCAATCTGCCCGATGTGCGTCAGCGCATCGGAAACGGGACCCTGATAAAAACATTCCGCGGAAGCGTGCACCGACTCGCCAGAGGCCAGCAGGTCGTCAAATTTCTTCACCGCGCCGAAGAATCGCTCCACTTCCGCGTTCCAGGGCAAAGGCGTCGAATCGTGCCACGTCTGCTTCCCTTCCGCAATGGAAGTCGCCCAATCAAAGAGGTCGCCCATGTGCGCCAGAATTTGCGCGGGTGTGCGGGTCTTATCTCCAATGTGGAAGCTGCCGAAATGGTCGGGAGCATCGCGCAGGGCCTTGCCCGCGCGGTAGGCAACCGTAGCGACTGTGTGGCGAAGAAGCTGGCGTGCGGGATCAGCTGAGATGGTCATGCAGGTTTCCCTTTCCCCCAAAAAGCGAACATGAAGAGTTTTAACACAGAGACCGCAGAGAACACAGAGGCCACAGAGAAAAGTAAGCCAGTACTTCAAAGCTCGCCGTTCACATCTTGTTGTAGACGCGGACGTAGTCCACAAGCATCTGCTGCGGAAAAACACTCGTGCTATCCGGCGGCCCGGGCCAATCCCCTCCCACCGCCAAGTTCAGCAGGATGAAGTGCGGTTGATCGAATACCCACTTGCCTCCCGCCGGCCACTGCGCCGACGTGAATGTCGCGTAAAGATTCGTATCCACATAAAAACGGAGCGTTTCGGGTTCCCACTCAACCGCGTAGATGTGAAAGTCGTCTGAAAAATTCTGCCCCGCAGGCAATCGGAAGGGAGCTGTAAGATCGCTGGTGTGCCTCGTTGTGCTCGGCCCGTGCAGGGAACCATGAATCGTGCCGGGTTCCTTGCCAATGTTCTCCATAATGTCGATCTCGCCGCACGTGGGCCAGCCCACGGAGCCGATGTTGTTGCCAAGCATCCAGAACGCAGGCCAAATCCCCTGCCCCGCAGGAATTTTGATACGCGCCTCAAATCGCCCGTAGGTCTGGCTGAACAGCCCCTTTGTCTTCAGGCGCGCGGATGTGTAATTGCGCGTGACGCCGTCAGCTCCTGTGTAGGTTTCTTTCTGTGCGGTGATGACGAGGTTTCCGCCCTTAAGCTCCACGTTTTGCGGGCGCCTGGTGTAGAACTCGAGCTCTTTGTTACCCCATCCGCCGCCACCGATATCGTAGGTCCACTTCGTCGCGTCGGGCGCTGAACCATCCGGGCCATTAAACTCATCGCTCCAGGAAAGCGTGTAATTGGCGAAAGGCGGTTGTTGAAGAGTCGCCCTGACACCACCGCTGAGCGGCACGAGCGCCAACGCGAAAAGCATGACGATCGGAATAGAGCGAGAGAGGGAGTCCTGCAACTTTGTCGTGATTTTCTTCCGGAGGGAGACCGAGAGTTTCATTCGCTTGGAAGCGTCTACGCGAGATTCAGCGCGCGCTTGAAGGAACCCTTTTCACTGTCAATCTTCTTCTGGAGCTGGAGAATGGCATATAGCAGTGCTTCGGGCCTCGGCGGGCAGCCGGGCACATAAACATCGATCGGAATCACCTGATTGCAGCCCTGCACGATCGCGTAATTATTAAACACTCCGCCGGAAGTCGCGCACGCGCCCATGGAAATAACCCACTTCGGCTCAGGCATTTGATCGTAAAGCTGGCGAATCACCGGAGCCATTTTCTGTGACAGACGCCCGGCCACAATCATCAGGTCTGCCTGGCGGGGCGAAGGCCTAAACACTTCGGCGCCAAACCGCGCCACGTCAAACCGCGCTGCCGCCATGGACATCATTTCAATCGCGCAGCAAGCCAGGCCGAAACCCAGCGGCCAGATGGAACTCTTGCGCGCCCAGTTCACGGCCTTGTCCAGCTGCGTAAAGATAATTCCTTCGTCCTGCAGCAGACTGCCGAAATCATCCGGTTTGGTCAGCGTAACGTGTTTGCCGAGAGAAGTGCTCATGGTGCCTCGTCTTGCTCATTTTCGCATAGCGAGAGGCGAGACACAAACGAACTATGGAAAGCTGTTATGAATGCGAAAGAGTGATCACTGGCGGACGCGAGTGATGCGCTCGTTCTTGCGCGCGCGCCAGACCATGAAAACGGACGCGGCCAAAAGTACCGCCGTTACCCCGCCCATCAGCAGTGTTTGTGAAGGGGGCAATATCTGCCTCAAGGGTGAATCGAAATTGCCCCTGGAAGCCAAGACGCCTTGAGCGGCAGCCTGCACCGCCGCACTGCTAATCGCGGAAGATGGGGACCGCGCCACGGAATTGGGTTGATCTATAAGAGGAGGAAGCTGGCCTTCCCCGGAAATCTCAAACGCTGGTCCAGCCCCTGCCTTCAATTGGTTGGCCGCCAGGACTTGGTAACGGCTATTTCCTGTCGCGAGCACTTGGAAGGCCTGGGATCGCAACGAAAATTGCATACTCAGCGGAATCATGACCGCCAACTGCTGCAGCGCATACGCATGTCTGGTTTCAAGCGCCGCGTGGCCGTCGTACGGCAACTCGTATTTGAAAGCAAACTTCGTGGCTCCCGGCCGTAGCGGAAAATTTACCGCGTAGTGTCCCGGCTCGCCGGGCACCGGCAACGCTGAAATCATGACGCCGATTCTGTCGAGGCCTGCCGCCAAAACAGAATCAATCTTGGCGCCTGGCGGCAGATAGACTTCAAAGGTGCGCTCTCCTGCCTGCGTCAGAGGCGGACTGGACTCGTTCTTGACTTCATAAAGGTCGGAAATGTGGAGCCGTTTGCCGTTGGTCCCTGCGCGGAGGATTTCGATGCTACCGGTTATTCCCGTCACTTGTGGCGCCGCATCGTAAACAAGAATGGACAGCGCATCGCCCGCGGCCGCCCGCTGATCGTAGCTGACGTCTTGATGAAGCACGCGCACCAGGTATGGCTTGTCGGGAGCTTGCACAGCGAAAGTGAACGTTCCGCGGTCATCCGTCTTCGCGCGTGCCTCGGTCTCTCCATTGTCGATCCGAAGCAGTATCACCTCTTCGCCGGCTGCAGCCTGTCCGCGGCTGCCATTGCGGACCGTCCCAGTAATGTTTGTTCCAGCCAGCGCCGCGGTAGATAAAAAGATGGTAAGAACCGGCACCGCGAGAATTTTGCGCCCGCACAAGTTCTTCACGCAGAGTCGAAAGCGGATCATTCGCTTACCGCTTCGTTTGCCGGGGATGTTGGCCTACGAGGCGCGTGCCCAAACAGGATGCCAGTCTCCACTTCCACCGGCTTTCCGTCACGCAAGTATGGCCGAAACTGCCACTGAAATAGCGCATCGCTGACTGCTTTCGCCTGATCCGGAAACGCGCTCAGAAAATGGATGTGCTTCACCTTTCCATCCTTATCGATGATGATTCGGACAGGAACAGGGTTGAATTTCCGTTCGGTAAAGACCGGATCCACTCTCTCCATTATGTTTTCGTCGCGCGCATAATCCTTGATGCACACCGGAACTTCTCCTCCGCCTCTTCCCGAAATCGGACCAGCCTCCGCCGGCAAGGTCATCCTCTCCATGTCCTGGATGAGTCGCTGGATCAGCTCCGGATCGCGGCTGGTAAACACAAACTGAACCATGTGGCAGCGAATTTGCGTCGCCAGGATGTGCCAATGGAGTTCAGCCACAGGAGACGCGTAGTCAAAGCGCACGAAGGAATGGTTGGCGATCCGCACCAGCGTCGGCGCTTGCTCCACGGCGAAGTCCGCCGTCAAATTGTCTTTGATGAAATTAACCAGCTCCATGGCGTTCCCGGCCGGCGTCGGCGTAAAAAAAAGATCCTGCGCGGAAACCAGAATGCTGCCTCGGCTCGCGCCCTTGGACGTTTCCGTGGGCCTGATTTGCGCAAGCGTGTAGTGACCGCTGTCCGAAGGAGGCGGCCCCGTGTACTTCTCCGTCCAACCGGGCGATAGCGCGTAAGAGATGCCAAAGTACTCGTTCCGATAGACGTTGTTGGCTACCTGCCCGCCCTCCGGCAAAGGAGTCACGGAATCGCTGGCGCTGGACCATGCGCCCTTTACAAGGATGACCCCGGTCGGCAGTTTTTTCGCCTCCGGATTGCTGGAAAAGTCTCCCCCACTCTGCGGAGCGCCTTGCGCCCAGGCCACCAATATCAGAGATAGGCCAAAAAACAGACCGCAACGCAAGAGTCGAGTCTGCATAGTCAGAGTGCCGTCATCACTCTTGAAAAAAACCGGGCGAGCCACTCGCGCGCCTCGCCCGGGTACCTGCTGGCACAAACCTACAGCGAGCGCAGGAAGTTAAGTAGATCCTGTTGTTGGCTCGTGGAAAGCGAATCAAAGTTCTCTTCGACCTGGCTCGCTTCCGAACCATTGCTTTGGTGAGCTTGAATGGCGTGCAACAGATTGGTTGTACGCCCGTCATGCAACAGGAAGATGCGCTGCCCGAGTCCCCACAAAGGTGCCGTGCGGAATTGGTCCCCGCCCGCGCCGCCTTGGGAGACATTGTCCGCTAGTCCCGTTCCCATGTGATGGATCTCGATATCCGAAAACGCGTTCACGGGCGCACTTCCTAACGAGGAGGTGACATTCGATGGTTGTGTGGAGCTGAGCGTCGGCGTGTGACACGTCGCGCAGCCGACCGCATTGAACAATGCCTGCCCGCGAGAAATCGAAGCCGCCCCGCCTGGAGTCGTCGTTGAAGGGGTCGGCGGCGCGAGTAGCCGCATAAACTCCGCGAACAAAACGATGTCAGAAGGAACCTGCGCGTTTTGCGCCGCAGGGTCCGAATTAGTCGCCACGGTGAAGTTGGTCGCGTCTTCCGGGTATCCAGTCTTGGAAAGGTTCAAGCAACTTGCCGGGAGCCCGCTTCCCATCTGATCCTCGCCGGGCAGTGGCCGATCTTGCCCGAAAATTTCATTGGTGATGCCCATTTCCACGTTGTAGGCCTCCGCGGCGAATAGCAAGAGTGACTTGTTTTGCGCTTTCCAGCCGAAGCGCGAAATAGTTCCGTCATTGCCGTTGTGATTAAACGCACCGCTGATGCCCAGATTATTCCTGGCCTGCGCTGCTTGGTTCGCCAGCAATGTAGAGTCGTCGATGTTTTCCAATAAGCCCGCACCAAATACCGGTGTGGGAATGCGGAAGATAATATTGTTCGTTGATTGAGCAACCGAGAAGCTGGGCTGCGGCAGGCTGCAACTGCCCGCGTCAGGACGCCCTGTGACGACGAACAGATCTTCCACCCCGCCATTTGGCGCATTGGTGTTGGGATTGCCATTCGAATTAAAGAAAAACGGAAAGCGCACTTCCCGCGTCGGGCCGTTGGCGGTAAGGAACGATGGCATCGTGTTGGCAGATCCACTGGCGATGCCATTGGCGATCACCTGGAACTCCGGATTGCTGGCTGGACTCGTGCCCCCGACTGCCGGTTGCGCATGGCATCCCGAGCACTGGTTGAAGTTGAATCGCGGTCCTAGCCCGTTATTCGCGCCGCCGGAGACAACCTCGATTTCCTGAAAGCGGGCCAGGCCGTTCTGGAAGAATTCCAGCGAACCCGTCGGATTGTTTCCCGCCACCGACGCCAGCGGCAGCGGGCTTGTCGCCGTGGCCGTCGGCTGTCCGTTAATTGCTCCGGGTCGAACACCGGGATCCGTCTGGGCGAACGCCCTTCCCGGAAATACCAACGCTGCCAAACACGCCAGTACCAAGGCGAATTTCTTTGGTTTCATTTCTGATCTCCTTCGGCTAAGAAGCGCGTGGCCGTCATTGTTGTTTCGCGCACTTCCGAACAACCGTCGTTCGAGCAAGTGGGAAATCTCGCGCCGGGTGGGAGACTTCCCTTGACGCTACCTGGGCGGTAGTGTGCGTTCGTTGTACTACTCGCTGCGAGGTGCCTTCAAGCCGAAGTGATTAGCAAAACTGGTCTTTCGTTAGCATTTCGCGTAATTGCACTGCTTCCGGTAACGCAGCGGCGCCTGCGCAAACCGTTTTTCGAACGCACGGATAAAACTCGAAGCGTGCTCGTATCCAATCGTGTAGGCGATCTCTTTCACGCTCATGTAACTGTTTGCTAAAAGGTTCGCCGCTCTTTGCAGTCGTTGTTCGTTCAACCACTCGCCCATCGAGACTCCCGTCTGGTGTTTGAACAATCGTTGCAGATACGCCGGACTCAAGCGGAACTCCAGCGCGAGTTCCCGAATGTTTAGTGTCGTCCCGGACTCAACCATTTGCAGGACTTTTTGCACCCGACCTTCCACCTCCGTGGGAATCAGTGGCAAATGCAGGGCACTTACCGTAGGGGGAATACTGCCTTCGGGAGTAGCAGTGTGCGCGCGATTCCTTCTCCCGAAGCCGTCACGAGAGTTCAAAACAGGCATTGGGGCCTCCCATGGAGATCGCATCGTTCGCCGCAAGCACTCGGTTTGGTCTGGACGCGCATGAGTAAGAGCTGTTTGTAACGTGCGCGTGTGTTTGATGGTTGAGTTTGCTTGACATGGCCCAAATTGGCCGCCGTCGCAGAGCTGGAGCGTTGGTTCGCCAATTGACTACGGCGTATAGCGGGATGCCGGCCGTGAATTCACACACGTAGAGGGACGGCCGCTTGGACCACATCGCGAGTATTTCCATATTTACAACGATTCCGTCTTGATTCTAGCCGCCGGGAGGAACTAGGGTGGGACAGTTGGACCCGCGGGAAATCGTCGCGAATTTATTCGAGTGTCATAACGGTGTCAATAGGATTTCTGGCAACTGCCCGATTACTGGCCATCAGTACAGGTAAGAAAAAATTTCCAAGCGAAGGCGCGCACTCGTTTGTGCCGCAATCAGACGGAAAGAACGACTTTCCCGAATTGCGAGCTGGATTCGAGATACTCGTGTGCTGCAGCAGCTTCGGCGAGCGGAAAGATGCGATCCACCACCGGTCTCAGTCGGCCGGAGGCGACGAGACGCATCACGCTATGCAGTTCAGACTTGGTGCCCATGTAAGAACCAAGCAGCGATAACTGCCGGCTGAAAAGAAAGCGAAGATCGATCTTGGCGTCATAACCGGTGGTCGATCCGCACGTGATGAGCCGCCCCGATGGTGCAAGGCTCGCAAGACTGTCATCCCATGTAGCCGTGCCAACGTGTTCAAACACCACGTCCACGCCACGCTTCCCAGTGATACGACGCACTTCTTCGCGAATTTTCTGCGTCCTGTGATTGATAAGATGATCTGCCCCAAGCTCTTTTGCTTTCTGCAGCTTCTCGTCACTCCCGGCAGTAGCCAGCACGCGCGCCCCAAAAAACTTCGCGATTTGAATCGCAGCGCTTCCTACGCCGCTCCCGGCGCCAAGAACCAGCACGTCTTCCCCCGGCTGCAACTCCGCACGCGTCAGCAACATGTGCCACGCCGTTTGAAACACCAGCGGAATTGACGCCGCCTCTTCCCACGAAAGATTTTCCGGATACGGTAGGCAGTTCACTTCCGGCACGCGTACAAATTCCGCGCAGCCGCCATCAATCATGTAACCGAGATTGGTGAACTGGCGGCAGCGATTATCCTGTCCGGCGATGCATGCCGCGCACTTCCCGCAAGTGACCCCAGGTGCGAGAACAACTTTCTGGCCTACCCGTACCGTAGAAACCTCGGCCCCGATCTGCGCGATTTCCCCCGCAACATCACTGCCGGGAATATGCGGAAGCGGAATCGGCACACCAGGAATGCCTCCTCGCACCCAAAGATCGAGATGATTCAGCGCGCAAGCCTTCACCCTCACGAGCACTTCGTTGGGCCGAATCACCGGCTCCGGGGCCTCCATATACTTCAATACCTCCGGCCCACCGTGCTGGGAGAAAACGATTGCGTTCATGGAGCCTCCGGCCCGCACACAAGAACTCGAAAGGTAGCATCCAAGTTAAAGAGTGTCCAGAGAGCAGCACGCATTGACAGTAGGTTTTGCGCGCCGTAGTCTCAAGACTGAGGAATCACTTGGACCTCTTCGAAGAAATCGTGAAGATGCGGCGTGCCGGGCACCGCGGAGCTCTTGCCACGATCGTGCACACCAACGGCTCTATCCCCAGTTACGAAAGCTCCCGCATGCTCGTCCGCGAAGACGGCTCCATCTCCGGAACCATCGGCGGCGGCTGCGTCGAAGCCGAAGTCTGGGCCGCAGCCAAAGACGTCATGCAAAAAGAATCCCCGCGCAAAATGGTTTTCAATCTCAACAACGAAGCATCCTACGACAACGGCCTCATTTGCGGCGGAACCCTCGAAGTTTTTGTCGAGCCCATCCTGCCGCAGCCCGTCGTGTATCTCTTCGGCGGCGGTCACGTCTCCATGGCCGTCGCGAAAGCCGCCCACGCCGCCGGCTTTGGCATCGCCGTCGTGGACGACCGCGAATCCTTTGCCAACAAAGAACGCTTCCCGATGGCGCAGGACGTTCACACCAGCTACGAGGATGCCTTCGAGAAAATCCATCCCAATGCCGCCACATACCTGGTTATCGTCACCCGCGGCCACAAAGAAGACATGCGCGTCCTCTCCTGGGCCGTTCGCACCGAGGCGCGCTACATCGGAATGATCGGAAGCAAGCGCAAAGTCCTGTCTGTCTACAAGGCGCTGGAAGAAGACGGCTATAGCCCCGATGAATTCGAACGCGTCTATGCTCCCATGGGTCTGGAAATCGGCGCTCTCTCTCCCGAAGAAATCGCCATCAGCATCGTCGCGGAATTAATTGCCGTTCGCAGAAACGCGCTAAAGGGGTCCCACAAGAAATTGCAGCACGAATCGCGCCCAGCCCCCGTTCTCTCTCAAGGCGAGCGCTGAAAGGGGCACATGCTGGCCGCCGTCATTCTCTCCGGCGGGGCCTCGAGCCGAATGGGCTCGCCGAAGGCTCTCCTTCCCTATCAGGGCCGCCCATTCTTGGAACATCTCCTTGAAGTAACGGCGCGAAGAGAAATAAACGTTCGCAGAGTCGTCCTAGGCGCGCACGCCGAGCCCATCGCCAAAGCCATCAATCTCAAAGCCGACGAAATTGTCATTAATGAAGACTGGGAGAAGGGCCAGCTCAGCTCCATCCAAGCCGCCATCCGCAGCTTGCCCCCCGGCACCGACGGCATTCTGCTTTGCTTAATCGACCATCCCCTTATCACCACCGTGTTGATCCAAGATTTGATCGAACACTTTTATAAGTCCAAAAAACCGATCGTCCTGCCCGTCTACGAAGGCCGCCGCGGTCATCCGATAATTTTTTCTTCTGCTCTCTACGACGAATTACTGCGGGCTCCTTTGGAAACGGGAGCTCGCGCCGTGGTCTGGGCACACCCCGGAGACGTGGAGGAAGTTACCACCAACGAAGAAGGCTGCGTCCTGAACTTGAACGATCCGGAGACCATGAACAAAGCCGTCCAGCAAAAAGATCAGCGCTTCACGGACCCGAGCTCCTGAAGCACCGCACCAGCCGCGTCGGCTGCAAGTTGCGCGCCATGGAACGTCGCCGCTGGAAGTCCGCCTAGAGATTGCGACAGAGATTCGGCCGTGAGCGCGCGGGCCTCGGCGATGGTCCGGCCGCGCAGTTCTTCCGTCAAAAGAGAAGCGCACGCAATCGATGTCGTGCATCCGCGGCAAAGAAATCGCGCTTCCATGATGCGCCCGTCGGCCACGCGTGCCGCTAACTTCAGGATGTCGCCGCAAACGGGATTGCTCACCTCGACGGTGACGTTGGCATTCGCTAGCTCCCCAGCGTTTCGCGGGTTCCGAAAATGATCGAGAACGGCTTCGCTGAACATCTCATCGAGTATCGCAACCACGGGCTGTTTCTTCAACGCCGGAATCGACCCGCTACTTGGACGTCTTTTTTGCCGGCAGATATTTCTTCTCGACCGACGCAACGACTACGTAGTTGGGATCCACCATCTCCGTGAGGTGAATCTTGCCCACCTTCGAAAGCAATTCGTACGCGTCCAGCTCTGAAAGCCCATAGTCCGCGTGAATCCACGCCACCAGTTCCGTAAACGCGATGCGCACGGCATCGTCCACCGGGCGATAAATCCCCGCCGCCATGATCTCCTTCTCGTTTTCGAACCGTGGCCAGTTCGTACGCTTCCCTTTCACCACATCGACCTGCAGCCGCGCCTTCATGGGAACTTCGATCGCCGTGCCTGCAATTTCCCCGTCGCCCATTGCCGCGTGTCCGTCGCCAAAATAAAGCAGCGCCCCGGAAACGCTCACGGGCAAATAAAGAGTGTTGCCAGCGGACACTTCCGGCGCGTCCATGTTCCCGCCAAACTCCGCCGGCACGACCGAACTGCGCGCCTCGCCATTGGTCGGCGCAACGCCAATGCACCCGAGAAACGGATGAAGCGGAATCTTCACGTTGTAGTTCGAGTCGAGCGCCTGAAACGTCGCGGTATTGTCCGCGTGGTCGATGGGATAGAACCAAATCTTCTCCGGCAAAGGCGTATGCAGCATCGGCGTGTAGTTGGTTTCGTTAAGCGCCCCAAATCCCGGCGCGAACGCCCCAATCCCCTGATTCCCATCCACCTGCAAATCGAGGATGTGCACCACCAGAGTGTCCCCCGGCTCGGCGCCTTCAATGAAAAACGGCCCAGTCAGCGGATTGTCTCCCTTGGCCAGCGCCAGCGTATCACCCGGCTTCCGGATCCCATTCCCAAAGCAGTCCAGCGAGTTGGCCTCCAGAATATTCCCCGGCCGCAGCCGCGCGACCGGGGGAGCCACCCCGTAAACATACTTCACCACGTCAATCGTCGCGTGATACTGCACAACCTCCGGCTTCGTCGCCGCCGATGGCGTCTGCGCAAGCGCCGCAATCGGCGAAGCAAGGATAAGAACACTGAGTATCAATCGCACGCAAACCTCCACTCTCGAAAAACCGAAGTCCAACACACTCTCCCGTCACAGTCAATCCGCAGCCGCGCCCGGATCGCTCTCGCGGACGAGCCACAAACTGTCTGCTATTCTTTCCACGTGAAAAGCAAACCGGCCCGCCAAACTCCGTTGCGCATCGTTTCACTGGCACCGAGCGCGACTTCCATTTTGTGCGCCATCGGCGCACAGCGCTTCCTGGTCGGTGTGACCAAGTGGTGCCCGGACGTCGCACCGGTCGCTGACCTTCCCAAGCTCGGCGATTGCTGGCACATGGATTCCGTGCACACGATCCTGCGGCTGAAGCCAACCCTCGTCATCGGCTCCGTGCCTTACAAACAGGAGACCGTCGCCAAGCTTCTCGCGCAGCCCTTGAATTTCCTGGCGATGAATCCCCGAACGCTAGCGGACATCGAAAATGACATTCGCATGCTCGGCGCCATTACCGGTCGGGCCCGAGCGGCGGAGAATCTCGTGCGCAAGATGCGGGCTGGCTTTGCTTTGGTTCAGAAACGAGCACCGAAGGCCAAATGGCCGATAAGGGTCTACTGCGAGGCGTGGCCCAATCCCCGAATTGCTTCCCCGCCGTGGGTAGCAGAACTCGCGCAAATCGCAGGCGGCCAGATGGTCGTTCCGGCCGGCGAGAAAGTCACCGACGAGCAAATTGCGGAAGCCAAACCGGACATTATCGTGCTGGCTTGGGCGGCCACAGGCGCGAAGGCCGATCCAAAGCGGACGTATGGCGTCGCGGCCTGGAAGGACGTCCCAGCTATTCGCAATCGGCACGTGCACGTAATTAGCGACGAGCTCCTGAACACGCCCGGCCCTCCGTTGCTGCAAGGTGCCCTGGAACTGACCCGAATCTTGCGGGGAATAAACCTCCATCCATAAGAGTCAATTATGGTTAGAGAGAAGTCCCAGGACACTGAGAGAGGTCCTGCCACATGCGAATTGTTGTCGCAGCCGTAATTGAACGTGCGGACCGTCGTATCCTGATCGGCCAGCGCCGTCACGATGACACATCCCCCCTCAAGTGGGAGTTTCCCGGCGGAAAAGTTGAACCCGGTGAAAGCGCCGAGCAGGCGCTTGCCCGCGAACTGAAAGAGGAACTCGCCGCAACCCTGCTAAAAAGCGCGCCCATCGGACGCGTGGTCCACCAATACGCCGGAACTTCCGAGGAACTCGAAATCCTTTTTTACGCCGCGCAGATTCGCGAATCCGAACTCGCCCCGCGCGCCTTCGAACAAGTCGTCTGGGTGCTCCCAAAAGAATTGGGCCAATATGATTTCCTCGCCGCCAACGCCCAACTCGTAGCCAACCTCGCCACCGGACGCATCAAGCCCGTTGAGATTCTCGAGTCTCACGGCACTGAAACCCACCCTACAACCCCGGGCCAAAATACTGATAGTGGCCGGTGATCTTCCAGTTGAACAAAACGTCCTCCATGCGCGGCCCCTGCCCAATATTGTGGACCACCATGTATCGTCCGCTCTGGGTTGATCTTTGATCCACCACCAATCCCACATGCGGCACGTTCCCGCCCAAATCCCAGGTGACAATCTCGCCGGGCGCGTAATCGTCAGCGCGAGGCGATAACCGCAACGACTGGCCTTTGCGCGCAAAGAACACCATCAAATTTGGGACGCGACGGTGATCGATATTCGAATCCGGTCCGCCCGAAAGCCATCTCCATTTTCGGGGGTACAGATCGAAGTTCTGAACCATGTCCTCGTGAACTTCTTTTTGAAGATCAACACCTACGCTCCTGTACGAGCGGATGATTTCATCCGTGCACACACCCGTATCCGCGGGTACATCTCCCCCGGGATAAGGAATGCGGACATAAGCAGGATCGTAGCGCACAACGTGGTGGGTGCGCTCGATGGCCGCAGCAACCAGACGCTGCGTGAATTCGCGTTGCCGCGCTTCCGAGCTTGGATTGGGCGGGGCGGAAGCTTGTTGAGCCGAAACCACGACCGCCAGAACTGTCGCGAGAGTGAAAGCTGCAAGCCCTGCAACGGAGATTCGCCAGCGAAACATCCGCGCTCGCTTCCTACGAGGTTACTGGATTCGGCTTATCCGTGTTGATGCCCAAATCCTTGATCGCCTTATCAAGGACAGACCGCTCGATCTTGCCATCTACAAAAAGCTCGTGCAGCGTTGCCAGCGTGATGTACCGCGAATCCACCTCGAAAAATTCACGAAGTGACGTCCGCCCTTCGCTTCGCCCGAATCCATCGGTCCCCAGCGAAGCCAATCGCCGCGGCATCCACTTGCTAACCATGTTCGGCAGCGTCTTCAAATAATCCGAAGCCGCCACCAGCACGCCCGGCGCGTCCGCGAGACACTTTGTAACATACGGCACGCGCGGTTTATCCGCCGGGTGCAGGCGGTTCAGGCGTTCGGTTTCATTCCCGTCGTTATAGAGTTCCTTGTAACTCGTGACGCTCCACACGTCCGCCGACACGCCATATTTCGTTTCTAGTATTTCTTGCGCACGAAGTGCCTCGTTAAGAATGGCGCCACTCCCCAACAATTGTGCCCGCAGCTTCGATTTCGGATTGTTCGCGGCCCGGAAGCGGTACATGCCCTTCAAAATGCCGTCCTTCACATTCCCCGGCATCGGCGGCATCGCGTACGGCTCGTTCATCACCGTGATGTAGTAAAAGACGTTCCCGTTGTCCTTGTACATTCGCCGGATCCCATCCTGGATGATCACCGCAATCTCATACGCAAACGCCGGATCATACGCCTTGATGTTCGGCACCGGCAACGCCAGCACATGGCTGTTGCCATCCTGGTGCTGCAAGCCTTCGCCCGAAAGCGTTGTGCGCCCCGCCGTGCCGCCCAGCAGAAACCCGCGCGTGCGCATATCCGCCGCCGCCCAAATAAAATCCGCGATCCGTTGGAACCCAAACATCGAGTAGTAAATGAAGAACGGAATCGTGTTGATCCCGTGCGTGGCATACGCGGAGCCGGCCGCGATGAACGACGCCATCGAGCCTGCCTCGGTAATGCCCTCTTCGAGGATCTGCCCGTCCTTCGCTTCCTTGTAATACAGCAGCGTGTTCACATCCACTGGCTCGTACCGCTGCCCCACGCTCGAGTAAATTCCCACCGTGCGGAAGAGTGACTCCATGCCAAATGTCCGCGCCTCGTCCGGCACGATCGGCACAATCAATTTGCCAATCTCCGCATCTTTCAACATTTTCCGCAGCATGGCCACGAACGCCATTGTCGTCGAAACTTCCCGGCCCTCGCTGCCCTCGTGGAATTCCTTGAAAAGTTCGTCGTGATCCGCAACCAGCGGCTTCGAACGAATGCTGCGCTTCGGCGTATACCCGCCGAGCGCTTCCCGCCGCGCCCGCAAATACTGGACTTCCGCACTGTCCTCCGGTGGACGGTAGAACGGAACCTCGATGCAATCTTCGTCGTTCAGCGGAATCCCAAAGCGCGAACGAAATTCTCTCAGCTCGTCTTCATTCAATTTCTTCTGCTGGTGCGTGACGTTCTTCCCCTCGCCCGCTTCGCCCAGCCCATATCCTTTAATCGTCCGCGCCAATATCACCGTCGGCGAGCCTTTGTGCTCCACCGCCGCCTTGTACGCCGCGTACACCTTCCGCGGATCATGCCCGCCAAGCCGCAGCCGCCGCAGCGCCTCATCCGGAAGCGGCTCGACAAGCTGCAGCAACCGCGGATCGCTTCCGAAAAAGTGCTCCCGCACGTAAGCGCCCGAGGAAACCACCAGCTTCTGATATTCCCCGTCCACTAACTCACCCATGCGCTTGACCAGCAGCCCTTCGGTGTCGCGCTCGAAAATCGGATCCCACTCGCTTCCCCACAACACCTTGATTACATTCCAGCGCGCCCCGCGAAACGCCGATTCCAGCTCCTGAATAATCTGCCCGTTCCCGCGCACCGGCCCATCGAGCCGTTGTAAATTGCAGTTGACCACAAAAATCAAATTGTCCAGCTTCTCCCGCGAAGCCAGCGTGATCGCTCCCAGCGATTCGGGCTCGTCCGTCTCGCCGTCCCCCAGAAACGCCCAAACCTTCGCATCCGTCACGGGCTTCATGCCGCGATCTTCCAGATACCGATTGAACCGCGCCTGATAAATCGCCATCAGCGGGCTCAGTCCCATCGAAACGGTCGGAAATTCCCAGAAGTCCGGCATCAACCACGGATGCGGGTACGAAGAAAGTCCCCCGCCCGGCTTCAGCTCGCGCCGAAAATTCTCCAGCTTCTGCGCGCTGAGCCGCCCTTCCAGAAACGCCCGCGCATACATCCCCGGTGAAGCGTGTCCCTGAAAATAAACCGTGTCCCCCTCGAACTCCTCCGTCCGCGCCCGGAAAAAATGATTGAACCCCACTTCATAAAGCGTCGCCGCCGACGCGTACGTCGAAATATGTCCGCCGATATTGTGTTCCACGCGATTCGCGCGCACCACCATCGCCAGCGCATTCCAGCGAATCAAGCTCTTGATGCGCCGCTCTAGCTCCTGATCGCCCGGAAAAAGCGGTTGCAACCGCACCGGAATCGTATTCGCATAAGGCGTGTTCGCGCTGAACGGCAGATCAATTCCGTTCACCGTCGCGTGTGCGCGCAGCCGTTCGAGAATCTCGGCGGCCACCTCCGGCCCGCTCGATTCCAGCACCGAGTCCAGTGACTCAAGCCACTCCTGAATCTCCACGTCTTCCATGCCATGCGGCTGGGTTGTTATTTCGTTTTCCATGACTTCCGTCGCTTCCTCTTCTTTCGATTTCCCGGTCGCCCTGCGCCAAACGTGGCGGACTTATGTGGGCGATAAGCTAATTAGAATACACCGCGGCGCGATTCTCTGCACGGCCCGATTAGGAATTCTCTCAGAGCGTTTCGAAATTGCACGCAACGCGCGCCCGCTACAACGTTCGCCCGCCATCCACGCTAAGAACCTGACCAGTCACAAATTGCGCATTCACCAGATATATCACGGCGTCGCAAATATCCGCCGGCCTACCTGACCGCTGTAGCGCCGCAATCTTAATAAAGTCCCGCTCCCACTCCGGCGGATCGCCCGCCATCGTAATCGTCCCCGGCGCAATCGCATTCACGCGCACATCGGGCGCCATCGCTTTCGCCAGCACTCGCGTCAACATCACCACGCCCGCCTTCGAAACCGAATGCGGAATATATCCCGTCCACCCCAATAGCCCGCCCGCATCCGCAAAATTAATAATCACGCCCTTGCACCGCCGCAAAAGCGGCGCGGCCGCCTGCGCACAAAAAAACGGCGCCCTCAAATTCGTGTCCAGCGAAGCATCCCAAATCTCTTCCGTCGTGGAAATGATGCTTGCAGGCAAAAAATTCGCTGCGCTATTCACCAAAATATCCAGCCGCCCAAACTGCCTAGCCGTTTCATCAAACAACTTTTTAATTTCCGTCACGCTCCCCAGATCCGCCGAAATCGCCGCCCCCCGCCGCCCCAATTTTTGAATCTCCGCGACCGCGCTCTCCGCCTCCGCGCGCGATGAACGATAGTGGATAACAACGTCCGCCCCCTCCTCGGCCAACCGCAATGCCACTGCCCGCCCAAGCCGCTTACCTGCTCCTGTCACCAGAGCGACGCGCCCTTTCAATGATCCCTCCGATTTTTTGCTCTCTTCCATCATCCTCAATCCCAAAACCGTAGCACATCCCGGTAGGACAGACACTCTTGTCTGTCCTCTTCCTTTTCATTCCACTCAACTTTGAGCAACTCTGCCAGAGACAGACAAAACCGCCCCTCCTACCCTACAATCACTATTCGCTGGAGGACCAATGATTCTCGATCTCTTAGCCATCGCCGCCCACCCCGACGACATCGAACTCACCTGCGGCGGCACGCTCCTCAAAATGTCCCAGCGCGGCTACAAGACCGGCATCCTCGACCTAACCGCCGGCGAAATGGGCACCCGCGGCACCCCCGCGATCCGCGCCAAAGAAGCCGCCAAAGCCGCCAAACTCCTCGGCGTCAAGTGGCGCGGCACCCTAGGCGTTCCCGACTCCGACGTCCAGCCCTCCCGGCAGCACAAACTCCGCCTAGCCGCCGTCATCCGCGAGCTTCGCCCCACGACCGTCATCCTCCCCTACTGGGAAGCCCGACACCCCGACCATTACAACGCCTCACCCCTCGGCTACGAAGGCTGCTTCCTGGCCGGCCTCAAACAGCTCCCTCTCGAAGGCGAACCACACCGTCCCTTCAAAATCCTTTATTACACCCTGTTTGCCGACGTCCGCCCCACCTTCGTCGTGGACATCACCTCGCAATACCAGCAGCGCCGCAAGGCCATCCTCGCCTTTCGCTCACAGTTTCTCCCCGCTTCTTCCGAGAAAAAGAGCAAAGTCCACCTGGCTATCGACCGACTGGACGAAGACATGCACCAACTCTCCCGCCACTTCGGCCAAATGATTGGCGTCCGCTACGGCGAACCCTTCTTTCAAAGGGAATTAGTCAAGGTGGATGATGTTGTAAAGATGGAAGTTCGCTCGATCTGAGGCCTAGAACTTCTCGTCTTCCTGCGCCGGCGAAAAGCCCGGAATCGTATGGCCTGCCCCTGCACGTTCAACCCGCACGCGAACTTGTGCTTCGTCTTCCGCGCCAGATTTCCGCAGGATCACCATCGTGCTCAGCGCCTCGGAATACAACCGGGTCACCAAGTAGATGTCCTTGGTGTCGTCCTTCTTCCAAAGCTGGCCAACCTGTATCTTGGAAACGCCCATAAGGCAGACTTTGACTGTAGAGTGCCCCACAAACACTGTCAACATCCGTCCTCCAGACTTCGATGCACTCGATAACCCTTCCGATATGCCCCGCCCTCCATCTCGTTGGCGTCCGCCAACGCTAACCCTCAAAAATGAGCCAATCTCTCCCGCTGAATAGAAAACCTTCCCGCACCGTCTAACATCTCACGGAAGGAACAATACTAGACGCCCGCCCGGCTTTCGGGGTGTATACTAGCGGGTAGGCGGAGGTGGCGCTTATGAAAGAGACTCTGCGAATCGCCCTGAGCTTCTCGCTCTCCTGTGTACTTTTGGCTGGTCCGGCCCTCTCCGCGCCTCAAAGCCAAAGTCAGGACCCGAGCCAGGATCCCTCCAAGAATCCACCGGCCGCGCAGCCGAGCACGCAACCTCCGGCGCAGCGGCCCACTTCACCACAAACGACTCCGCAAACACCCGCCCCCGCGCAACAACCCGCTCAGGCGCAAACGCCTCCAGCGCCCGGCTCGCAGCCCGTCCAGCAGCAAGACACCGTCAATCCCAAGAATTCCAAAGAAGACGTGGACGCCATTGGCAATCGCAACGTCAGCGGCAAAGTAAATTTCTACTCCATCGAAAAAGAGATCGCCATCGGCAAGTCGCTCGCGCAAGAAGTCGAGCGCTCCTCCAAAATGATTGACGACCCCGTCGTCACCGAGTACGTCAACCGCGTTGGCCAGAATCTCGTTCGCAACTCCGACGCAAAAGTTCCTTTCACTATCAAAGTCATCGACTCCGACGAAGTCAACGCCTTCGCGCTCCCCGGCGGTTTCTTCTACGTCAACAGCGGCCTCATCCTCCGCGCCCAGGAAGAGTCCGAGCTTGCCGGCGTCATGGCCCATGAAATTTCGCATGTCTGCGCCCGCCACGGCACGCGCCAGGCCACCAAGGGCGAACTCATCCAGTTGGCCTCCATTCCCGCCATGATCTTCATTCCCTACAGCATGGCCGGATACGCCATGTACGAAGGCCTGAACCTCGCCATTCCTCTGACCTTCCTCAAATTCAGCCGCGACGCCGAACGCGAAGCCGATTTCCTCGGCCTCCAGTACATGTACAAAGCCGGCTACGATCCCAACGCCTACGTCACTTTCTTCGAGCGCATCCAGGCCGATGAAAAGCGCCGCCCGGGCACCATCCCCAAGGCTTTCTCCACGCATCCACCCACGCCCGATCGCATCGAAGCCGCGCAAAAAGAAATCGCCCGCATCCTCCCGGCGAAACAGGAATATATCGTCACCACCTCCGAATTCGATCAGGTCAAGGCGCGCCTCCACAACATCATGTTCTCCCGCAAGGCTCAGCCGGGCCCCAACAAGCCCACCCTGCGCACCAAGACCGAACAGTCCAAGTCCCCAACCTCCACCACCACGAACGATCCAAATAGCACCACCACCAGCGACGACGACCGCCCCACCCTGAAGCGCCGCCCCGACTCCCAACCCTGATCGCCAATGTATTTACGTTTTGACTTCGTAGGGGGCACCCGCCGCGGCGGGTGCCCCTCTTCGTTCTTGGGTCAGTTTAGTTACGTCACTCCAATGTTGGCACCATGAATCCGAAACCTCGCCTTCCAATTCCAACCGCGATGCTCGCGATTGCCGCGCTCGTTTGTGCAACCGCACCCTCCGCCCGCGCGGCCCCACAATCCAACCCGCCCTCCTCCATCGAGGACATCAACGCCATCGGCCACCGCACTGTCGGCAAAGGCACGAATTTCTATTCATTGGACAAGGAAAAAGAGTTAGGTAAACAGTTGGCGCAAGAAGTCGAACGCTCCTCGAAGCTCCTGGACGACCCGGTCGTCGCCGAATACGTCAATCGCATCGGCCAAACCATTGCCCAAAACTCCGACGCGCGCTTCCCGATCATCATCCGCGTGATCGCTTCGGACGAAGTAAACGCCTTCACGCTGCCCGGTGGGTATCTGTACATCAACAGGGGCTTGATCCTTCAGATGGAAAGCGAAGCAGAATTGGCTGGTATACTCGCGCGCGGAATCGCCCACACCGCCCTGCGCCACGCCACTCAGCAGGCAACCAAAGGTGAAATACTACAGCTCAGCTCCATTCCTGCAATGATTTTCACCCCCTACTCCATGGCGAACTATGCTCTGTACGAAGGCCTGAACCTTGCCATCCCTCTGAACTTCTTGAAGTTCAGCCGCGACGCCCAGCGCGAAGCCGATTTCTTCGGCCTCCAATATCTCTACAAGGCCGGCTACGACCCCGAATCCCTACCCCGCTTCCTCGAACGAATGTCATCGCAAAAGTCGTCGGGCAAGAGCATTCCCCCTGCGTTCGACTCGTTCCCTCCCGTCTCCGAGCGTGTGGCGTCCATGAACAAGGAAATCGCCAAGATCCTCCCCCACCGCGACGACGCCATCGTCTCCACCTCCGAATTCGAAATAATGAAAGCGCGCCTGCGCGCCTCGCGGCCAAAATTGACTGCTGATCCCTCGGACAACCGATCGAAGCCAACACTACGGAAGCCAAGCGACAATCCCACGCCCGAACTCTCAAGCCTCACACCAAATTGCGAATAATTTGATTCGTGTTGCAACCCAAATGATTGAGCAACGTCCGAGTGGCCGTCGAAAAAAGTGTTTCCCTCGCAGTCTCGCGGTCGTTTACCGCTTTGACGTGAAATGCCACAGCGGCATTTTCTCCTCTTGCCACGACGCAAAAGAACACACTTAAAAACGAAATGAC
Organism: Acidobacteriota bacterium; assembly: GCA_013289835.1. Taxonomy (GTDB): domain Bacteria; phylum Acidobacteriota; class Terriglobia; order Acidiferrales; family UBA7541; genus Acidiferrum. The sequence goes on from JABCZG010000023.1 coordinate 68,329, forward strand.
ATACGGCACGCCTGGAAGTTCGCAGACGACCTCTTCTCGATTCTCAAATTCAACCTCTTACCTTCTGCGAAACACCCAGATAAGCTTAGTGCTCCTGATTCTTTCCGTTCCGCGATGTCCGCAATGGAACAGTTTCTGTTTTGGGCACATCCCATTTATTAATAAGAAATAATTTCTAACTGTTCACTAGCGTACGGTTCCGAATCTGCGCTCTTGCTATGGTCTGACCTGTGACGGCACGTTCTCACAGAATTGGCGGCACCGTAGACCATGAAATTCTCCCCGCTTTCATTGGCTTTCTTGCTTTTTGCACTGTGCATGCCATTCGGCGCGCGCGCACAAACACCACCGATCGCATTGGTTCAGCACACCAGCAAGGACGCTGGCACGGCGACCTCCGCCACGCTATCCTTCAACTCCGCTAACACCGCGGGCAATTGGATTGGCGTCTGCGTTCGTGCCGGGCGCTCCGGCGAAACCTTCACCGTTACCGATTCCAGGGGCAATACCTACCGCACTGCAGCTCAACTCAACATCACCCTGGATACTCCCAACGGAGACACGCTCGGAATTTTTTACGCCGAAAACATCGCCGGCGGCTCGAACAGCATCGCCGTGTCTGATACAAGTTCGTCGACCCTGCGTTTTGCAATCGTGGAGTATTCCGGAATCGCAACCTCCAATTCTCTCGATGTGACCGCCATGGCCCAGGGAAACGGCGCGTCCCCGAACAGCGGCAGCGTGACGACCACAGGTGCGGATTTATTGCTCGGCGCAATCGCCACCGCCAATTCTGCAAACATTACGGTCACCAACGGTTTTTCGACCGTCGAAAACGTCCCAAGTGAGCCGGGTACAAAACTGTTGGCAGAGCAGCAGATAATCGCGGCACCCGCCTCAGAAGCAGCGCATGCCTCGCTCGCATCCTCCGACAACTGGGGCGCGATCTTGGCAGGGTTCAAAGCGAGCGGTGCAGCAGCCCCGGTCCCGAATATTTCAAGTATTAGTCCGGCCTCCGGCGCGGTGGGGACATCCGTCACGATCACCGGCACGAATTTCGGAACTGCCGTAGGCACAGTATCCTTCAACGGGGTCGCAGCGACTCCCACGAGTTGGACCGCCACGCGCGTCGTAGTGCCCGTGCCGAGCGGAGCCACCACCGGCAATATCGTGCTCACAGATCCCGGCGTGGCCAGCAATGGCGTACCTTTCACCGTGACGGTTCCCCCTCCCAGCATCACCAGCCTGAACCCCTCATCGGGATTGGTGGGCACGAGCGTCTCGATCACAGGCGCCAACTTTGGCGCAACGCAGGGCACGAGCACCATCACCTTCAACGGCACGGCGGCATCTCCGACAAACTGGAGCACGTCGACTATCGCCGTGTCAGTGCCAACAGGGGCAACCACAGGCAACATCCTTGTGACCGTTGGCGGAGCGCCGAGCAACGGAGTGAGTTTTGCGGTTAGCGTTCCCGCTCCCAGCATCACCAGTCTCAACCCGGCGTCGGGATTGGTCGGCGCAAGCGTCACAATCACGGGCGCCAATTTCGGCGCCACCCAAGGAACGAGCATCGTCACCTTCAATGGCACGGCCGCATCTCCGACAAGCTGGAGCACGACGAGTATCACAGCACCAGTGCCAGCCGGCGCAACGACAGGCAACGTCCTCGTGACCGTTGGCGGAGTCGCAAGCAACGGAGTGAGTTTTACGGTTAGCGTTCCAGCACCGAGCATCACCAGCCTGAATCCAGCGTCGGGATTAGTCGGCGCGAGCGTCACGATCACGGGCGCCAACTTTGGCGCAACGCAGGGCACGAGCACGGTCTCCTTCAACGGCACACCGGCATCGCCGACAAGTTGGAGTGCGTCGAGTATCACAGCACCCGTGCCAGCCGGCGCAACGACGGGCAGCGTTGCTGTTTCGGTGGGGGGAGTGGCGAGTAACACCGTGACTTTCACCGTGACGGCTCCTGCTCCCAGCATCACGAGCCTGAATCCAGTGTCCGGATTAGTGGGCACAAGCGTCACGATCACGGGCGCCAACTTTGGCGCAACGCAGGGCACGAGCACGGTCTCCTTCAACGGCACACCGGCATCTCCCACAAGCTGGAGTGCGTCGAGTATCACAGCACCCGTGCCAGCTGGCGCAACCACAGGCAACGTGGTCGTATCAGTCGGCGGAGCGAGCAGCAATGGCGTGAGCTTTACAATCACGGTTCCCGCTCCCACCATCACAAGTCTGAATCCCGTGTCAGGATTAGTGGGCGCGAGCATCACGATCACCGGCGCCAATTTCGGCGCCACCCAAGGAACGAGCACAGTCACCTTCAATGGCACACCGGCATCTCCTACAAGCTGGAGCGCGTCGAGTATTGCCGTGCCAGTTCCAGTAGGAGCAACCACAGGCAACGTTGTCGTAGCGGTCGGCGGCGTGAGCAGCAATGGCGTGAGCTTTACGGTCACGGTTCCCGCTCCCAGTATCACCAATCTGAACCCAGCCTCGGGATTGGTCGGCGCTAGCATCACCATCACCGGCACGAATTTCGGCGCCGCCCAAGGTACAAGCACGGTCTCCTTCAACGGGGCGGCGGCGGCCCCGACGAGTTGGAGTCCGACCAGCATCGCAGTGCCAGTCCCGGCAGCGGCAACGTCAGGCAGCGTCTTCGTGACTGTTGCGGGCGCTGCCAGCAACAGTGTGAGTTTTACAGTGACGCTTCCTGCCCCATCGATCACTAGCCTTAGTCCGGTGTCCGGCTTGGTCGGCGCCAGCGTCACAATCACAGGCGCCAACTTTGGCGTCACGCAAGGAACGAGCACAATCACCTTCAATGGCACGCCGGCATCTCCCACAAGCTGGAGCGCGTCGAGTATTGCCGTGCCAGTTCCAGTAGGAGCAACCACAGGCAACATCGTTGTGACTATTGCCGGAGTGCCGGGCAACGGCGTGGCCTTTACGGTAACGGCAGCACCTACTCCCACCATCACGAGTCTGAACCCGGTGTCCGGATTGGTCGGCACATCCGTCACAATCACCGGCGCCAACTTTGGCGCCACGCAAGGAACCAGCACGGTCACCTTCAACGGCAAAGCGGCGACGCCCTCGAGTTGGACCGCGTCGAGCATTGTTGTTTCAGTTCCGGCCGGAGCTACCACTGGAAATGTCGTCGTCACTGCCTCCAGCGCACCGAGCAACGGCTCGGCATTTACTGTGCTCACTCCAGGCCCCATTGCGTTTGTCCAGGTCAACTCTTCCACCCCGCAGTCTCCTCAGACCACGGTGGCGACGCACTACACCCTGGCGCAGAAAGCCGGCGATCTCAACGTTGTAGCGGTAGGCTGGAGCGATTCGAACGCCAAGATCAGCTCCGTCATAGATTCGATCGGGAATGCATACTCTCTGGCAGTCGGCCCCACAATCCAATCCGGTGTAGCAACCCAGGCGATCTATTACGCAAAAAACATCGCCCCGGCCGCGGCCAACGCGAACGCTGTTACCGTGACATTTACAGCGACAGCAAACTATCCGGACGTGCGTATCGCGGAGTACAGCGGTGCGGATGCGCTAAATCCGCTGGATGTCTCCGTAGGAGCCCAAGGAAACAGTTCGACAAGCAGCAGCGGCACGGTGGCCACAACCAATGCCAACGACCTGCTGGTCGGCGCGACCTTGGTGCAATCGATGACCAATGGACCGGGAACAGGTTTCACGAAACGCGTGATCACCAGTCCCGACGGAGATCTCCTGGAAGACCAACTTGTCGCCGCGACGGGCTCCTACAGCGCGACCGCGTCAATTTCTTCAGGATCGTGGATCATGCAGATGGCCGCGTTCCGCGCTGCAAACAGTGGCGGCACCGCGTTGAGCATCACCAGCTTGAATCCAACGTCCGGATTGATCGGCGTATCCGTGACGATCACCGGCTCCAGCTTCGGCGCAACACAGGGAACAAGCACGGTCACTTTCAATGGCACGGCGGCATCTCCGACAAGCTGGAGCGCGTCGAGCATCGTTGTGCCAGTCCCGGCAGGCGCGACGACAGGCAGCGTGGTCGTAACGGTCGGCGGCGTGAGCAGCAATGCCGTGAGCTTTACCGTCACGATTCCCGCCCCTAGCATCACCAGCCTGAATCCAACGTCCGGATTGGTCGGCGCATCCGTGACCATAACCGGCGCCAACTTCGGCGCCACCCAAGGAACGAGCGCCCTCAAGTTCAACGGCATCACAGCATCGCCGGCGAGTTGGAGCGCCACGAGCATCGTTGCGTCAGTCCCCACAGGCGCGACGACCGGCAACGTTGTTGTTACGGTTGCCGGCGCGACCAGCAACGGCGTGGCGTTTACAGTAACGGCAGCGCCTGCGCCCAGCATCACCAGCTTGAATCCGGCCGCCGGTCTTGTAGCGACCTCCGTGACCATCGCAGGCGCAAACTTCGGCGCATCTCAGGGCACCAGCACGGTGAAATTCAACGCCACGACAGCGACACCAACAAGCTGGAGCGCAACAAGCATTGTTGTGCCAGTCCCGGCCGGCGCAACAACAGGAAACGTAGTCGTTACCGTCGGCGGCATCGCCAGCAATGGCGTGACATTTACGGTCACGGTTCCAGTCCCCAGCATCACCAGCTTGAATCCAACATCCGGATTGATCGGCGCATCCGTGACCATCACCGGCTCTAACTTCGGATCTACGCAGGGAACCAGTTCAGCGACCTTCAATGGAATCGCGGCAACATCAACGAGCTGGACCGCAACGAGCATCGTTGTGTCCGTCCCGGCCGCCGCGACGACCGGCAACGTAGTTGTAACCGTCGGCGGGGCGGCCAGCAACGGTGTGGCGTTCACGGTCACAGCACCGCCAGCTCCCAGCATCACCAGTCTCAATCCAACATCCGGACTAATCGCTTCATCCGTCACCATCACCGGCTCTAACTTCGGAACAACCCAGGGAACCAGTGCAGTTAGCTTCAACGGAACTACGGCATCGCCTACGAGCTGGAGTGGGACGAGCATCGTCGTGCCAGTGCCGACAGGAGCAACGACGGGCAACGTGGTGGTGACGGTTGGTGGCGTGATCAGCAACGGCGTGAGTTTTACGGTAACAACGCCGCCTGCTCCCAGCATCACTAGCTTGAATCCGGCCTCCGGCCTTGTGGGAACCTCGGTGACCATCAGCGGAGCGAACTTTGGAGCAACACAAGGAACGAGCACGGTAAAGTTTAATGGGACCGCGGCGACGCCGACGAGCTGGAGTGCGACGAGCATCGTAGCGGCGGTTCCTGCGGGAGCAACCACGG
>JABCZG010000024.1 GCA_013289835.1 Acidobacteriota bacterium
TCTCCATAAGGCCCGCGTCCGCCGCAACCACGGGCGGCTTCCTTCTAACGGCTTAATCGAACGCGCGCAGAACACCCTGCCCGCCCCAACTCTTTCGCGAAACGCGCGTCCGATTAAGCACTAGCGTTAATCGGAAATTGAGAGGCAGTTGTCAGTCTAATGTTGATCTAATCCTGTGTTGTTACTCGCTCGGTTTCGGCTCAGGTGAGCTTATGTTACCCGCGTTAGTATTACCAGCGTTAGGATTGCGTGCACCGCCGAGATAGACCCGCACTTTTTCTCTTAGCTCTGGAGGCATGCGGTCCAAAAGCGATTCTTCTACATTCTTCCGCGTGCTAAACAGTGTGTTGAAGAGCTCACGCAGCTTCTCGATTGCTTCTTTGCTGAACAACCCGACCAGAGCCCCGATGCCAATAAGACCAGCCTCACTCAGGCTCTCGGGCGTTGAGTTGCTAGACACCACCGCGAGCAGTCCCTCCCGTAGCAGAAAGTAAAAAATAAGCCCGAGCAACATTCCCATCAACGGCCGTGCGATATACCACGGGACATAGGCAACATCGAAGTCCTTCTTATCGCTCGCATGTTCGAGATAGGCCAAAATTGTCGCAAGCGAGCTTCCGATGCCAGCTCCAAACATAGTCGCCACACCATTGGTGAAGTCTGGTGCCTTCTCCAGCGATTTCATTATCCAATCCGGCCAGGAAATCGAATTGAGAGTAACGAAGAGTCCCAGGATCAGGAAGCCTGTAAAGGCGAGGAGCCAAACTCCAACCCTGATGGTCACTTCAGACGGATATGCCCTCGGTGAAAGGGGCGGAGGCTCAGTTAGCGACACTTTCTCTCGCTGAGTCGCTGTCCATATCGCGACGTGCACAATCAAAAAGAACGCTGCAAGCAGAAGAAGTCCCAGGATTGCCTTCAATAATGGAATCGTCTGCCCCCACTTTTTGCTGAGAACGCTCTCGTAGTAAGTCAGTCCCAATTCGACAAGCAGACCGTACCAGAAGAATACGGCGATCCATTTCAGATACTTCATTCATTCCTCCCGCGCATGCGCCGTTTCAGCACCTCGGAGATTCAACCGCGCAATGCGTCGCCGGAATCCGTTTCGACCTTTGAGTTCGATTTCTAGTTCAATGCCCTCCCGGTTCCTCATCATCGCTGAGCTGCTCTTTCAGCTCATCATCGCCCCCGATTTCTTCTATGTAGAACTTTACCCAGTCTTTCGTCATTCGGTCGAAGGCTTCCTGGGGATCGAGCTTGTGCGCTTTGATCTGCTTGCATATCCACGCTTCGAGCTTGTCCTTCTCCTTAAACCCAAAGTTCCTCCCGTTCCATTCGTCGTCGATCGGCTGATACCAGAGATTGCTCGCGCTGTTCGCGCCGCCAGCGCAGAGGGGGTAGAAATGATCAATCTCACCGTTATCGATGTTTCGTTTAGCTGATGGGACGTTGTACTCCTCGTATATAAAGGTTCTTTCGCCTTTAGACACCTTCCGATGGGCCTGTGAATATGTACAACTTTCCTTGCCGCCGGGGCAGTTCTCAGTCCAGACCTTTGTGAGATCATCGACCTTCAGCGTTGCCGCACATCCAGGTGTTTTCATCGGATCGGGATAGAGTTCCGGAGGACCGACGTGATTGACGCCATCTGTACTTCCTGCAGTGCAGGTGTCGATAGCGTCCGTGCTGCCTTTGGTGGTTGCGCTACGGTCCTCCGTTTCGTCAGCGGTTGATTCTTCAACTTCTACATTGCGCGCCCATATCCAGCCTTTTTGTTTGTCAACGGTAACGTGAAGATAGCCATTTGTCTTCCGGAGAGAAACAAGGGTCACTCGTTGACCGGGGGCGAGTGTCGTGATCGCTTGATTGTCCGTAGACGGATCGGGGCGAAGCGTTACGTTACGTTTTACGACTGCGGTGTCGGCGAACGAGAGGGTTGTGAACAACAACAAAGACAGGAGGAAACGGAAGACGAATTTTACCATGGATAGGTACTCCCCAAACAGTTATAGCTATCGGCGTCAAGTGGCAAGAATTCGAGCGTGAGTATATCCACAACCTTCGGTCAGGTTCAAGCAGTTTTTCTGGACAAATTTGTTAATTCTATGCCTGTTCCTAACAGGTTTTCGCTACGACCTGAATACGCATCCACTGACGCTTTCCAAGTGTCCAAAGTGACCTGTCTCGTGGTCCTTATCTCCACTTGAGCGCGAGACTCGACTCCGGCACCAGTCCCGTTGCTCTGCAGCGGCTTCGATGCAAAATCTAGTTCCCGTCCCTAGCAGCAGTGATTCCCAACTCGTGCGCGCGATGGTTCTCCAGTGAGCAGTGTGTTTGCTCCAGGTCAAATCTAGAGTGGAGGACAGGCAAGACAGAACGAATTTTCGACCCCAACCGAAGTTGGAAAGGCCAATTAGTTCCCAATTAGATTCACACTTATGTGTATCCATTTGTATTTAAGTGTCGATTGACAAATTATCCTTACTGCTATAAAGTCTCTTCCACTCTTCTCTCAAAGCGGAGCGGTTCTGGTGTCGCGTTCAACCCAACGACTTCCATACGCCTCCGGACATCTTCTGCGGCGATATACCGAGAAGCTACCGATTCTTCCCCAGCGCCTGAATTTGTCGGCGTCCTTGTTGCTTCTCGTCGCAAGTCTTCTTCTTACGGGATTCCTAGCATGGTGGAGCATCAAGAGATGGGGTGAAAACACCCTTCTGACTGCTACGGAATCTCCTCTGCAACAAAGCGCTCGGCTTTCCAACTTGTGGTTCTCGCCGACGGGCGACCTGTTGGGATATCGACAAGAAGGGTGGAAGTTGACGCTCCTTCGCTGGACTTCGGAAAAAGGCGCGGCGCCTTCGTATTTGGACCTTGATTTGAGGGCGTTGACCCCCACTGCGAAGAAGTCACAAGCCACCTCTAGACTAACCACCTCGCTGGGGAGCGCTTTAAGCTCGCTTGAACCTCCAATTGAGCAGGCTCCACTGCGCAGCCCCTTGAGCTCTGTCGCGCCCAACGTTTCCAGACTACCGGCGGAGACAGCCCAGGAGGCACCAGCAATAGCCGTCTCACAGGACCTTGTCGGAGTCGTATGGGCGGTGCAAGGCAAACTGTATTGGACAATCATCACGTCTCTTGATCCAAGACACATGGCTATGAATCAAGCACTGAGTTTTGACCTACCCGAGGGTTTGAGACCAATTGAATTAAGTTTCGTAGGAGCTTCGGGGTTAATCCTGCAAGACCAAACCTACCAACGCCTTGTCCTCTATGATCTCGACAAGAGGGGCCTCATCCGTGAAATCAAACTCGTATCCCGCTGCGCCGTTAACGTTGCAGGGAAGCGAGCACTCGTAGTTTGTCCTGGTTCGGGGGATGTAACCGTTTTCGATTTTTCATCACCAGCGGTTAGTCAGACCGAGTTTCAGGTTTCTCCACAGCAGAAAATCCTTCCTTATGCCTCGCCTGCGCTGTCCCAAGATGGTGCACCGGCCGTGGCTTCGGATCGTGGCACCGTTTTCGTCTGGTCTAGCGACGCCAGTGGAACGCGTGTCTGTAAGGAACTGCCGTCCCCCGGTGTCGCTCAGTCCCTAGCGTACGACACGAATACTGTCCTCGTTGGTGGCGGATTCCGCGGGATCTTCGTATTGCAGCCGGATAAATTGGACAAGCCATACAGCCAGATAGTTCAGGGTGTGACCGGGACATCTCTTTTAACTGCGAAGGAGATGCACCAGACTGGAGGAATTCTCGAGAGTGGCTATCTTGCCTTTGCCACAAGCGAGGGGGCCAATCTCGCCAAAGTTGCGCAAGTCAAGTCCATGAACGCTTGGGGTGGATGGATTGTTGCCCTGTGGGCCGGATCATGGACTCTCATTCTAATTGTAATCCCAGGCGCAGCCTTTTGGATTGAAGAAACCCGCTGGACGCGGGATCTCCTTGTGCGAGGCGAAATTGAGCGCTCGTTCGAGCCCGTTCCAATTGAGGGCTCGGAAGCGTCGAGCGTGCTCTCCCTCCCGGACCCACCGAAGGAACTTGTTAAGTCTTGTGTTGCTGGGGACTGTGTGGCGTTCATCGGGGCAGGAATGGGAGCGCAAGCGGGGCTGCCCATTTGGCGTGCACTTGTCCAGGCACTTTTACACGAGGTTAACAGCCGTCAGCTACTGGATGCATCACAGAGTCGGTCGCTGCAGGAAGCACTCAGCGATGGGCAAATTGACCTCGTGGCGGACGGACTAGTCAGTGGCCTCCGCGGCCAAGAAGAGGTGCTTTACGCCTTTTTGTCGCGTACGTTCTTGCGGCCAGGCCTCCGCCCAAGTCGCGCCCACAACCTTCTACGTTCCTTGAATCTCTCGGCCGTTCTTACAACCAACTTCGATAACCTGCTGGAAACAACGTTCGGCGAACGCATCGGGGCCGTGTACACGCCTGAAGACGCCGAGAACTTGCTTGGAGCGGTCACAAAGAGGCAATTCTTCCTCCTGAAACTCTATGGCTCGCTGGACAGAACAGACACGGTCCTCCTGGCGCCGTTTCAGTATTACGAGGCAATGGCACGTAACCTCCACTTCTCACGTTTCATGGAATCACTGTTTTCGTCACGAACCATGTTTTTCATCGGAGCCGGTTTCGAAGGGATTGAGTCTTACTTGGCGGGGATCAAATTTCCGACAACGATGCCCCAAAAGCACTTCGCAGTTGTCGCGGTCCAAGGCGGAGCTTGGCGTGCAAAGGCGGACCTCATGGCGCGTCGATTTGGCATTCAGGTCTTAGCCTTTACTCCGCAAGGGGGATATTCAGAAGTTGAACGATTCCTACAAGAGCTTTCGGATGCCGTCCGTGCAACAGGCGCAAAAGACTCAAGTGCCGCCAGACCGGTGTCGCGCCTGAAAAGCGTAAGACTGGAGAATATCGGACCATTCGAAAACTTAGAATTGGACCTCGATCGGAACTGGGCTGTGCTGCTGGGCGACAATGGCGTCGGAAAGTCTACGATTCTTAGGGCCATAGCCGTGGGTATCGCTGGCCCGGATTCCGCCGACTACGCCGGCCGCTTAGTAAGAGTCGGCAAACCAAGCGCAAGAATCATCCTAACGACTGACCAAGGGAAGCAGTACGTAACCGAGATTCTCAAAGGAGACCGAACAATCGTTCAATCCCAACCGTCACGCCCACTCGAACCGGAGCGTTGGCTTGCCCTAGGGTTCCCGACGCTGAGGAGCTTCACCTTTGCGCCAACAAGAGAACTCCCGCCGAAGGGCCTAGATCGCCTCACATCTGAAGACTTAATGCCTCTGATCAGGGGGGATCTCGATCCACGTCTCGACAAGCTTAAATCTTGGATTTTCGACCTAGATTATCGTGACAAAACCCAAAGAGTGTCAGAGCGCAACTTATTGTCCTACTTCCGTCCGGGAGAAGGTTCAACACGCTTTACGCGTCTTCTCGACCAATTCTTTGAGGTCATTCGCAGGCTAACCCCAGGATTGAGACTTGGGGAAGTGGAAATCGATAGCGACAGAAGAGAAGTGCGGATCCAGACTGACGATGGGAGGTTACGCATCGAACTAGTGAGCCAGGGCACCCAATCTCTCCTTGGTTGGGTCGGGATTCTTCTGCAGAGACTCAACGATTTTTATGGAGAAGAACCTGACTCACGGCAAAGCGTCGGAAGCGATACGTCGATCCCATTGATGGAGCAAACCGCCCTGGTCCTGATAGATGAGATAGACGCTCATATGCACCCCATGTGGCAGCAGACGATTGTGCCTGCACTCTCGACCCTTTTTCCGAACGTGCAGTTCCTAGCAACTACGCACTCACCCCTGATTGTCGGCGGAATGGAGTCTCAACAAGTGATTCGCTTCGTGCGCAACGCGTCAGGGATCGTGGAACACGTTTCTCTTTCCGAACGAACGACGATGGGCCGGGTGGACCAACTGTTGACTAGTCGTTTGTTCGGACTCGACACGACGTTGGACAAGAAAACCGAAGAAGAGGTAGTGAAAAGATACCAGGAGTTAGCCGGGCTGCCATCGCGCACAAACGAGCAAGAGAAGGAATTGAAAAGGCTGCACGAACAGCTTGATGTCCGGATCCCGGAAACCGGTAATTCTCTGGAAAGCCGCGCAAAAGAGCTGATCAGCGCGGTTCTGCTCCAACAGTTTGGCGACAAGTTTCCCGAGGCAAGGAACAAGGCATTGTCCGCTGCCGAGGAGATTTTCGCCGAACTTCGAGTCCCAAGGAACAAAGCAAAATGATTCGTATTGATTTTAATCCCGACCAACTCGAGTCTTCAGAAGATCGCAAGTGGTGGGCGAACTGGTCCACAGCGGCCCGCGAAGCAACAGACGAGGTTATAAGCAATTGGGAAGATTGGAAGGAACGGCACGACCAGGACCCCCAGAAGGCAGGAAAATTCGAGCCTAAATGGAAGAGTAGTGTTTGGGGTGATCTCAAGGAATGGCTTCTGAAAAATGTATTTCATTACAAATGTGCCTACTGTGAGATCCACATGCCGCGCCATTACAACGATGCGGAGCACCACCGCCCCAAGGGAAAAGTTACGTATGCGGACAATTCTCACCAGGTCGTTGCGCAGTCTTGCGACGAAAAAGGCAGGAAGCTCTCTCACCCCGGCTATTTCTGGCTTGCTTACAACTGGAAAAACCTCTTACCGTCCTGCGAGTTGTGCAACTCGGGTAAAGGTAAACAGAACCAATTCCCTCTCGTGAAGTCCAACTGTTATGCCATCTGCGTGCGACTCTCCGCGAGCGAGATCACAAAACTCAAGTCTCCGCCCATAGAGAGCAGAATGTGGCCAGGAGCTTATTTCCTCTCGGTAGAAGATTTGAACGAATCTGAAGATCCATTGCTCCTCCATCCGTACCTAGATGACCCGCGACAACATCTACACTTCGGCCCAAAAGGAATTGAGATAGCGGTGGCAGGCAGTCCGAAGGCGCTTCATTCGATAAGAATCTTGCAGCTCGGACACAGTGAACTTCAAAAGGCGCGGCAACGAGCTCAAGAATCCGCTTTTAAGGATTATATCGCCGCCTGCTTCGGTGGCGTAGAGATCAGCGAGAAGGTCCAGAGGGCCGAGCAAGAGGTGGCTAAGTATCGCAGAGGAGAAGAACCCTTCTCCGCTGCCGCCTGCGACTATATCGACGACTTCAAAAAAACACTGGGGAAATAGCATGGCGGAAAGTTTGGCGTTTGTAAGTAATTTGCCAGGCGGGTTGGATAACTTTCGACTCTCAACATGCCAACGCCGCCGAGAATACGAAACCGGGTGGCCCCAACAACCGGAGAGCAACAGCATGGGAAATTCATCCCGTGACAGATATTCAGTTTGTTGAGGCTCCCAATAAATGAGCGTGCAACAAACTTCTACAATCCGTGAAAGAAGGTCGGAAATGGCCAAGAAAATAGTGGTCTGCTGCGACGGCACTCGAAATGAATTTGGCGCACAGAAGTCGAATGTTGTGAAGCTCTACCAAACACTGCTTTGCGACGGGGGGCAGATCGCCTACTACCATCCTGGCGTGGGGACGATGGGTGCTCGGAATGCGCTCAGTCCGATCGGGAAGTGGTGGACGCGTGTGATAGGCCTCGCCTTCGGCTATGGTATTTCAGACAACGTCGCAGATGCATACCAATTTCTAATGAAAACGTTCAGGCCCCATGATGAGGTTTACGTTTTCGGGTTTAGCCGTGGAGCCTATACGGCACGCGCCCTCTGCGGCATGCTTCACCTCGTAGGGCTGCTTAGCGAGGACAACGAGGCCTTAATCCCTTATGCGATTAGGATGGCTAAGAGCGACGCAATCGACTTCAAGGTTGCGGCGGACTTCAAAGAGACGTTCTCTCGAGAATGCAAACCACATTTCGTAGGTGTCTGGGATACTGTCAGCTCCCTTGGATGGGTCTACAACGCCGTCAATTTTGCGTACACAAATGCAACGAACAACCCCGATCTTCACATTGTACGGCATGCAGTTTCCATAGATGAGCGCCGGGCATTCTTTCGGCAGAACCTATTCGGCGCGCCAAACAACTCCGAGCAAGACGTAAAGGAGGTTTGGTTTGCGGGAGTGCATTCGGACGTGGGCGGCAGCTACCCAGAATCCGAGAGCCAGCTCTCGCAGGTTGTATTGCGATGGATGTTGTGTGAGGCGAAGCTTGCAGGACTCCAGGTTGACCCGCAAAAACAGGCTGAGGTGCTCGGGGGTAAGCCGCCTTACGTTTCGCCCGATCCCCTTACGAAAAACCAGCACGAATCGCTTCACGGCTGGTGGTGGATTGCTGAACTGTGGCCTAAAGTAGTTCGTCTTCGGAGCAATCAAGGCAAGTGGCACAATTCGATTCGATTGAACTTTGGTCGGCGTCGATGGATTTCTCCTGACTCGCTGCTTCACGAATCTGTGAAGCAGCGACTGAGTGATACAGCCCTTCGTTATAAGCCCACCAATTTGCCAGATGGATGCTGCGTGATCAAAGACCAGTTTTCGAATACAGGCACTTAATAGTCTTTCAAAAAGCGGACGGAATTGGGCTAGTCCGTTGTAAGACGATCTCTTGGTTCAGCTGAGCGCGCTGTGCTCCGTCCAAGCCGCACACTCAGTCGCGCACTCACTGCCGACTGTGCCTAGTTTTGTGCCCACCCTGTTCCAGCGTGGCAGTTTGTGTCGTGCATTGTGTCGTAACCCTGGCATCCCTGCCCATATCTGAGGGGTTCGCTTGAACTCACTCAGTCACAAGTGAGATGCAGGGAATATACGTGCAACCCGCATGAACACTGACTCTTCTTATCACTCGGACCCCTTCGGTGTCGCTTCATGTCGGACGGCTTTGAGATTTGACACGGTAGAGGTCTGGGGTTCGAGTCCCCACGGGCCTACCATCCCTTGACAGATTCGCTCTTTGTGGCTGGCGTGATCGCTAGCAGCTCAATTTCCCGGATGGTATTCCCTCTCGGTATGTCCCTGAAGTTGTGAACGGTAGAAGTACACTTCCCGCAAGTTTCCCGTGCTGTATCGCAGGGCTTCATCGTTGAAGTGTTTTGACGCCGGGTTACCGCTTTCGCCTCCCGCCGTCACCGCGCGGGCCCGCACCTTCTCGCCAAATTCAACGACCGCGACAAAACTGTTTCCGCTCGTTCCATACCACTTCTTCTTCCCGGGGTACGCCTTCGCCCCAAATGACGCCAGCGAGCCCCACACTGCCGAAGTGAATCCCACCGGAATGCTCGGCCCCGCATCATTAAACGGCTGCACGATATCGCCCGTCAGCCGCTGGAATCGGTTGATGTTGCCCCACGGCGTCTCCCAGCTCCCAAAATCCGTCGAGAGCTTGTCAGACGCATCCGACAGCGCTTGCAAGAGCAACTCTGCCGGCGCTTTTGTGCAGATATAATCGCTGAGGTATAAGCCCGCCTTTTTCGCCTCGTCCCCCACGCGCTTCTCGATTTCCTGTCCCCAGAAGACCGCCAAAGACGTCGGCACCGACTTCATTCCCCACCGCAAATCCCATCCGCGCAGCGCTTCAATTTGCTCCGCCATTTTTGTTTTCAAAGGACTCTCGGCTGACGCATCGTCCCACGCCTTCACCAGGCACGGGATCGGCTTCTCAAACCAAGTCAGATAACTGTCATACGCCGCGTCAATCAGTGAGTCGATGGTGAAATCTCTCTTATCCTTCAGCACCCGGATCGCGTGCAACCCCCGCGCGGACTCGCCGCCCGTCTCCACATAAATCGGGAAATCCTCCTTCTTCGGGCTGCTCGGCCCCGCCGCCGACCACGGCCAGTTGTTCGAGTTGTACAGCCACCCGCTCTTCGGATTCAAAAGGTGTGGAGTCTCGTCCACGGAAAGAAGCGGACCCCACTGCGTAGCCGGATTGCTCCCATCCACTGGCTTCGTCCAGTCAAAACTTGTGTCGCGTCTCGGAATGAAGTTCCCATGAAAGTACGCGATGTCTCCGTTGGCATCCGCAAAAATCGTGTTGTTCGACGAATTTGTATGCAGCTCCATCGTCTGCCGGAACGATTTGTAATCCTTCGCCTTCGTCCGCGTGTACGATTGCGTCAGCGCTTTCACCGGCTCCTGCATCAACCGGATGCTCACCCACTTGCCGTCCATCTCGTGCACGATCGGGCCATGCTGGGTGCGGTACACCGTGAATTTCTTCTCCGCCATCCCTTGGCCGGTTTTGTAAGGCACGGTAATCTCTTTCACCTCAAACGGCCGCTCCTCTTTTCCGTACTTGTAATAAAACTTCTCCCCCTTCTTTTCTACCGTTTCAAGATACTCGCTAATGGCATTCACTCCGCTCGACGTGTGCATCCATCCCGCTCTGTCGTTGAATCCCTGGTACACGAAAAACTGCCCCCACGTCACCGCGCCATACGCATTGAGCCCTTCCTCGCTCACCATCTGCAGCTCGGACCGGAAGAAAAAAGAAGTGTGCGGGTTGATCAGCAGCAGCGCGTGATGGTCGGCAGTGTTTGAAGGCGCGATGGCCATGCCGTTTGATCCGCGCGGTTCCTCGGTGTCGTCATCATCTGCGGAAGGCGCCTGGCTCACCGCAACTTTGCCGTAAAACGCTTCGAGCTGTCCCAGGTTCACTCGCTCGATGTCCCCTCCGATGCTCCCCTCGGTAAAGCTCAGCGCCATCCACGGCTCAAATCTCTGAATCACCCGCGGCTTCACTTCCGGATGCTTCCACAGATAAAAGTTCAATCCATCCGCCCAGGCGTTCATCAACTTCTTCAACCACTCGGGACTCGCCGCATAATCTTTCTTCAGCGCCTCCAGATCAATGAACAGCTTCATTCGCAAATCTTGGTAAATCTTGGACTCGCCCTCCGCCTCCGCCAGCCGCCCCATCGCGTTGATATAGTTCGTCTCCACGCGGTTGAAGTCGTCCTCTGCCTGCGCGTAAATCATTCCGAAGACCGCGTCCGCATCCGCCTTCCCGTAAACGTGCGCGATGCCCCAGTCGTCACGCGTGATGGTGACGTTGCGGACCTCTTGCTCCCACCGCGCGGCTTCCGGGTTTTTGGCGGCCTGCGCAGCGATCGTGGGGGACGCAACCGCCAGAACGAAAACCAGAACCAGTTTTTTCATGCATTCCTCAGTGTGGCGCAGCGTCCAGGCCGAATTCCCGATGCGTGGTGATCAACGCCGTTTTCACAGCTTTCTCTTCGATGACGAAGGAAATGTTCGACTCCGACGAGCCCTGCGCGATTGCAATCAAATTCACATTTTCGCGCCCCAGCGCGTTGAACGTCTTCCCCGCAATCCCCGGCGTCCCGCGCATGTTTTCTCCCACCACTGCCACGATCGCCACGTTCGAATCCACGGTGATGTGTTCGACCTTGTGATGCGCCAGGTCGTGCGCGAACTCCTTGCGCAGCGCCTCCACCGTCCGTTGCGCATCCCCGGTCGAAACGATAAAGCAGATATCGTTCTGCGAAGACGATTGCGAGATCAGCAAAACATTGGCGCGCACTTCCGCCGTCGTCGAAAACGTCCGCCCCAAAACGTCGGGCAAGCCCACGATCCCCGGCCCGCCCACGCTGATCAGCGTAACGTCTCGGATGGCCGTTAGCGCCTTCACTCCGCCTCCGATGCTCCGCCCTTCCGGCGTAATCTTTGTGCCAGGCCGCTCGGGAGCAAAACTATTGCGAATCCACACCGGAATCGCCGCTTGTACCACGGGATTCAGCGTCTTCGGATGCAGGACTTTCGCGCCGAAGTAAGCCAACTCTGCTGCTTCGCGATAGGAAATCACCGGGATCGTGCGCGCCTCCGCCACCAACCGCGGGTCCGCCGTCAGCACGCCGTCCACGTCCGTCCAGATAATCACTTCGTCGGCATCCATCGCCGCGCCGAGAATCGTCGCCGAATAATCCGAACCTCCCCGGCCCAGCGTCGTCAGTTGTCCTTCCGCGGTTGCGCCGATAAAGCCCGTCACCACCGGCACGATTCCTTTTTCCAAGAGAGGCTGCAACTGCGCCTGCGATTTTTCTCGCGTCGCCTCCATCAACGGTTCCGCTCCGCCATGAAACGTGTCCGTCACGATTAATTCCGTGGCTTCTATCGCCTCGCTCGCCGTGCCCAACTCCCGGACGGCCCCCGCAACCAGCGGCGCGGACAGCCTCTCTCCCAAACTGGAAATCGCATCCAGCGTCCGCGGCGTGAGTTCCCGCAACAGCGCCGTTCCTTCCCACAAGCGGCGTCCCTCGGCGAGCACCTCCTCCATTTTCCGCCGAACGCGCGCCCGTTCTTCCTCCTGCTGGATCAAGTTCGTCAGCGCCGCTTCGTGTTGCCGCCGCAGCGCATCCACCACCGCCGCAGCCTCACCCGAATTTCCCGCTTGTGCGTTCTTCGCCGCGTCAATCAGCCGGTTCGTCACCCCGCTCATCGCAGAAACCACCGCCACGCACCCGTTCTCCCGTGCCGCCCGCGCAATAATCTGTGCCGTCCGCGCAATGCAAGACGCATCGCCCACCGACGTCCCGCCAAACTTCATTACCTGCAGTCGAAGTTTCATCTCTTCCTATCCAGAATTTTCTTCGAGATGCTCGGCCGAATCACCCCACCTGCCAGCTCGAACCTTGCCCTTGGGCGTTGTAAAAGTCATTCCGCTCCGAGTTTACCTCGCGCGACCTCTAACCTCCCACTCCTCGATTCTGTCGCTGTTCCTCCTCTCGAAGCGTTCACACCGGTCTAGTGCCGATTAGGAGTGCGCCTCGCCAACTCCACCTTGCGGCTGTTCCAGCTTGTCTCTCACAATCATTTATATGCCTGTCCTGTCCCCGGAAGCCCCCACACCGCCCCACTCGCGCCCACCCGCCCCTTCCTACTTTTCCCTATACACACTCCTTTTTCTCGCCGGCTTCGTTACGCGTTTTGGCTTCGTCCTGTGGAAGAAAACCTACCTGTGCGCCCCGCATTCCATCCTTCCTTTCGGCACCGAGATCTGCAATATCGCGGCTCGCATCGTCAACGGCCAGGGCTTTAGTTCTCCCTTTTCCCAGGACACCGGCCCCACCGCCTGGATCGCCCCGGTCTATCCTTACTTAGTAGCCTTGGTCTTCCGCCTTTTCGGTGTCTATTCCGTTGCTTCCGCCATAGTCATGCTCTTCCTTCAATGCATCATGGCTGCGGCGACAGGCATCGCCACCCATGCCCTCGGCCGCCGCACGCTTGGAGCGCAAATCGGATTCTGGGCTGCCTGGATCTGGGCGCTCAGCCCCATTTTCTTCCGCTGGCCGGTCTCATGGATTTGGGATTTTACTGCCAGCGCACTTCTGCTCTCTGTAGCCTTAATCGTCACGTTCGACGCCGCCGAGAAAAACAGCAGAAAACTATGGTTGTGGCTCGCCGCGGTCTGGGCCCTGATTGCGCTAACCAATCCTGCCTTGCTGAGCGTCATGCCGTTCACGTTTCTCTACGCCGCTTACGTAAATCATCGCGCCTACCGTCCGTGGTTCGCCTCCGCCGCGCTTGCCGGCGTGCTGTTCGCGGCCCTCGTTTCTCCTTGGCTCATTCGAAACGATCTCGTCTTCGGCAAACCAGTTTTCTTTCGCAGCAACTACTGGTTCGAATTTCATCTCGGCAACTATCACCTGAGCAACGGGCTGGGCTACAGCGGCAAGCATCCCACCGCCAATCCTGCGGAGTTTCGCAAATATGCCGCTATGGGCGAACAGGGCTACATCCAATACTACAAGGACGATAGCCTGCGCTTCGTCCGTGAATATCCCGCCGAATTCATCAACCTTACACTTCATCGCGCCTGGTGGTTCTGGGACGGCACACCGTTGCTCTACCAGACCTGGGAATGGTGGCAACCCTGGGAATTCTGGCCGCTGTCTCTCGCTGGCTGGCTAGGCCTTCTTTTCGCGCTTACCCGCCGCCCGCGCGGCTGGTTTCTCCTCGCCGCCGCGCTCATCATCTATCCTCTTCCTTATTATTTCGCGTATCCCGTCGCAAAATATCGCCACGCTATCGAGCCGGAACTCCTTCTGCTCTCCGTCTATTTCGGTTTCGTTCTCTGGGGCGAAGTTCATAACCTCGCAAGACGCAAAGCCTGATCTACTCCACGCCGCATTGTTTTCTTCTTTTCGATATGATCGTCACCGCCGAATCGGTGTATTTTCTTTTCCAAGTAAATCGAGAGAACCGCGATGGAGCTCGAGGACAAAACTGACGCCTCAGGAAGCTGGATGGCCAACGTCCTGACCGACATCCATTTCTGGGTTCCCGTCGCGGTGCTAGTAGGCGGGCTGCTTCTCCTGAAATTCGTTCACTAAAGTTTGCATCGCTACCGGCGCTCGACATTTGTCCGCGTTCGACGCGCCTAGACTAGTTTGAAGAACTCTCCCGAAACCTCGTACGCCAAAGCGATCACTCACTCGATGAAAGGGGCATTCCCCAACACGATTCGATGGCTTGCGGTGTCTCACCCAGTTTCCGGCTACCAGGCTATCCTGCTCGCGGCACCAGGCGATTCTCGTCTTTCTCGTGCGCGGCCATCACTCGCGTAATTTCCGTTTCAATCGCTTTGGCGGTGACTGGCTTGGTTATGTACCCGTCCATCCCTGCTCGCTGGCATTTCTGCCGATCCTCTTCGAACGCATTCGCAGTCATGGCTATGATCGGCAAGTGCTTTCCCGATTTCCTTTCCCCAGCGCGAATCTTTTCGGTGGCCTCCAGTCCGTCCATGATCGGCATTTGCATGTCCATGGCCACCAAGTCGAACTTCTGCTCGGACAAGAGCCGAAGCGCTATCTGTCCGTTCTCCACTATCGTTACCACGTGCCCCATTTTCTCGAGTAGCCTCGCCGTTAATCGCTGATTGACGGCGTTGTCCTCAGCCAGCAAGATCCGCAAACTAGCGCGCGCTCCCGCGGGCGCCACCCCCGCCGGGATCTGGGTTTCCTTCAATTCCGGATGGCCCTCCTGCAGCGCCTCATAGAGCGCGGAGCGCCGGAACGGTTTTAGAATCGTTTGTGTCACCCCCAATTGCTCGCACTGCTT
This sequence comes from Acidobacteriota bacterium, assembly GCA_013289835.1. Lineage (GTDB taxonomy): Bacteria > Acidobacteriota > Terriglobia > Acidiferrales > UBA7541 > Acidiferrum. Next base: position 15,057 of record JABCZG010000024.1, read on the forward strand.
CCTGTCCGCCATATTCAGCGGCCGCGCATGAACGAGAATCGCCAACAGATTGGCTGCCGCGGATTCGCGCACAGTCGCGAGCAGCGCAAATCCCCCAGGATTCGGCAGATCTTTCTCGACTAAGATCGCTGAAAAATCTTCGCCGGTGCGCCGTGACTCTATCAGCAGCGCCAGCGCATCCGCAGCCCCGGCCGCCGTCACCGCCGTCATCCCCCTGCGCGGAAGCAAGCGCTCGAGCAGTTCCCGGTTCACGGGATTGCTCTCGACAACAAGAACGCGCCGTAGCGTCTCCTGTACTACCAGCTGCATCCCGCCCCCCCGTGCCGCCGCCAGGTGCGCCTTCATCGTGAAGTGGAACTCGCTCCCTCGTCCTTCTTCACTTTCCACCCAGATACGCCCGCCCATCAGCTGCACGAGCCGTTCAGAAATCGAAAGTCCCAGCCCGGTGCCGCCATAGCGCCGCGTGGTGGACATATCGGCCTGTGCGAACGCCTCAAAAATCGTTTGTCGTTTTTCCTCCGGTATTCCGATGCCGGTGTCTATCACCGTGAACTCCAGCATCAAACCATCTTCCGTATTCCCGGCGTGCCGGCCGTAAATGGCCACTTGCCCCTTGTTTGTGAATTTCAGGGCGTTTCCCGCTAGATTAATTAATACCTGGCGCAAACGCGTGGAATCGCCGCGCACCACGTCCGGAATGTCCCGGCCGGTATTCCATACCAGTTCAACACCCTTTTCCTGAGCACTCAGAGCCAGCGGCTGTAGCGCCTCTTCGATGCAGTCTTCCACGGAGAACTCCGCGATCTCCAGGTCCAGCTTGCCCGCCTCAATTTTCGAAAGATCCAGGATATCGTTCAACAGCGTCAGCAGCGATTCCCCCGAACTTTTCACCATGTTCAGGTAATCGCGCTGCTCCTCGTCCAGGTTTGTTTCGAGAGTCAGCGTGGTCATTCCCAGAATCCCGTTCATGGGTGTGCGAATTTCGTGGCTCATGTTCGCCAGAAAATTGCTCTTCGCGCGGTTCGCCGCTTCCGCATCTTCCTTTGCCTGCCGCAGCGCCTCTTGCACTTTTATCCGCTCGCTGATGTCCACGAAGGTTACGACCGCCCCCAGCATCTTGCCCTGTTGCAGCAGCGGATGACACCACACCTCGGCGTCAAAACTGCTCCCATCCGCGCGCCAGAACAATTCGTCCGCCGCATGAAATCTTCTGCCGCCCCGGAATTCCTTCTGCAACGCGCACTCGTTCCGCGGACACGGCGATCCGTCGCGCCGCGTGTGGTGGAGCACGTCATGTATATTCCTTCCCATCACCTCGTCCTGCGAACCGTAGCGCAAGAGCCGCAGCATCGCCAGATTGCAGAACGTGCATTCCCCTTTGGTGTCCACTCCATAGATTGCTTCTCCGGTGGATTCCAGCAGCATCCGCATCCGCCCTTCCTCTTCAGACAATCTCTGCTCGCCAGCGTCGCGTTCGCTGATCAGCGCCCCCAGCACCAATCCCGCTAGAGACAGAATCAGCATCAGAAATTGCAGCGCTGTAAGGTCGCTGGGAGCCCGCGGATAAATCCGCAGCGCCACGATGATTCCCGAGTCCAGCGCCAGAATCGCCGCCGTGGCCCCGCGCAACCCTCGTCGCACCGCCATCCAGAGCAGCGGCAGGAATAGCAGATAGAACAACTCATTGCCGCGAGACCAATATCCACTCAGAGCCACCCAAAGCACCGTCACGATGCTGATTGCAAATAATCCCGATTCAACGGTCCTGCCGAATCCCTGCAATTCATGCCTGCCCACCGCGCGTAAGGCGTGGTCCTCTGAATCCCCGGCAATTTCAGGATCGCTCGTGAACCGCCGTAGCGCCGGCAGGATGTAGATCAGGCAAAACGGCGCAATCGATCCGATCGCCACAGCATCTCCAATCCACCAATTCAGCGTCGCGTGCAAGTATTCACCGGAAGGGATCAAGTGATCTAACGTCAGAAACCCAGCGCCAAGGAACGCCACCACGCACGACGTGCAAAGCGCGATCAGCAGCAGCCATATCACATCTCTCACCGATCGCAGCCGACGATCGATCTTGACGACGCGGCGCAACACTTGCGCCGCCGCTGTATACATCACTGCGAATTCGATGTTCCCCACCTGAAAGATATACGAGTGGACCGGCTGGTGATAATTCACGATCGAGGCGATGCATTCCGCGAGTAGCAGGGGAAAGGCGTAACGCGGCCCCAGTCCAATCAACACTGCAAACGCCAACCCCGTGGGCGGATACCACGCGCTGATTTCCGTCCAAATCTGAAATGCCACCGTGGAGCGGTCCAGTAGCACGTGCACCAGAACAAAGCACACTGCGACCAGCAGTTGCCGGAGCTTGCGTCGCGTGTCTGGAGTCAATCAATCCCCCGCACGGATTTTCGCGCCTGTCTGTTCTGGATGAGGGTTGACGGCATTACGCATCGCCAGATCGTTCCATTGTGAACCACCACGGTCCATGTGTTCCAAAATGAAATTGCGCCCTGAAAAAGCTCCGCATCTGCTACTTGCCCTCCGGCTCTTGCGATGGACCTATTCCCCGCTAATCCTTGCGGCGTCAACAATTTCGGAGCTCCTTACGGCATGGAGTTATTGCTACTTGTCGCGGCCTCCCTGGACTCTACCTAGCGCTCCAAGGGCCAAATCTGTAAGTTTGTCGAACTGGAAAAGATTAGGGAATTCTTGTTCGAATCCTTCGTCGCCGCCAGCGCCCGCCTCCTCCTGATCTGGACTTTGCAATGGCCGTAACAGGCGCCGCACCAATGAAGTTCTCCCCGCCTCGGTCCCCGCGATCACACCTTAAGTTGAGCCCCCGCCAACGCGGGTGCTATCCTGCTTTCTATGGCGGAACCCGTCGTTTCTCCGCCGGAAGTGGCTTTCGCCTCCCCGCTCGAACACTCCCGGCGCCAGCTTGAAGCCTTGCTCGAAGTCAGCGAGGCCATCGCCCAGCAGCGCGATCTCCCCGCGCTTTTCCACGACCTCGCCACGCGCCTCCACTCCGTCATTGACTTCGACTTCCTCAGCCTCGTCCTTCACGATCCCGCGCGCAACGTCATGCGCCTGCACGTCCTCGAAAGCCGCCTTCCCAATGAAAAAGCCACCGGCACGGAGTCTCCCGTCGAAAACAATCCCTCCGGCTGGGTCTGGCAAACGCAGCAGCCTTTTGTCGTCGCCGACGTTGAAGAAGAAACGCGCTTCCCGGAGTTCGTCAATCGAATCCGCGAACATAACGTCCGTTCTCTCGCGATCATCCCGCTGACGACGGCGCAGCGCCGCCTTGGCGCCATGGGCTTTGGCCGTCTCGAGCCCCAACGCATTACAGACACCGAGCTCCAATTCATGCAGCGCGTCGCCGGTCTGGTCGCCGTCGCCGTGGACAACGCCCTGAATTTCGAAACCTCCCAGGCCTATCAATCGCAACTCGCCCGCGAACGCGACCGCCTCCAGGCTCTTCTCGAAATCAACAACGTCCTCGTGACCACCCGCGATCTCCCCGAAGTCTTCCGCGGCATCGTCACCACTCTCACCCGCGTCATCCATCACGATTACACCAGTCTCGCCCTCCTCGACCCCTCCAGCGGCCTCCTCAAAATCCATGCCCTCGATTTTCCTGGCCACCCCGGCTTTTTCCAGCAGGAAACCACCATCTCCCGCGATGGCTCTCCCGCCGGACGTGCCATCACCACTGGCCAGCCCCTCCTGGCCCGTGGCGCGGAACTCGATCGCTACGCCAGCGAAATCATCCACACGCTCCGCAAGGACGGTTTGCAAAACGTTTGCTGCGTCCCGCTGATTACCCAGGGCCGCACCTTCGGCTCGCTCAATCTCGCCAGCCGCCGCCTCGACGCGTTTACCCCGCAAGACGTCGAGCTCCTCCAGCAAGTCGCCGCGCAGGTTGCCATCGCGGTAGAGAATGCGCTGGCCTTCAAGGAAATCGATGTATTGAAAAACAAACTCGCCGAAGAAAAGCTCTATCTCGAGGAAGAAATCCGCACTGAATTCAACTTTGAAGAAATCGTTGGCGAAAGCCCCGCTCTCAAGCGCGCCCTCGCGCAAGTCGAGCTCGCCGCCCCCGCGGGAACCTCCGTTCTTCTCCTCGGCGAAACCGGCACCGGCAAGGAGCTCTTCGCCCGCGCCATCCACAATCTCAGCCCCCGCCGCGACCGCACCTTCGTCAAAATCAATTGCGCCGCCATTCCCAGCGGCCTGCTCGAATCCGAATTGTTCGGCCACGAGCGCGGCGCCTTCACCGGCGCCATCAGCCAGAAAATCGGCCGCTTCGAACTCGCCGATCGCGGCACGCTCTTCCTCGACGAAGTTGGCGATCTTCCTCTCGATCTCCAGCCCAAACTTTTGCGCGTTCTCCAGGAGCAGGAATTCGAACGCCTCGGCGGCAATCGCACCCAGCGCGTGGACGTTCGCGTCGTCGCCGCCACCAATCAAGATCTTTCGAAACAGGTCGCCGAGCGAACCTTTCGCAGCGACCTTTATTACCGCCTTAACGTTTTCCCCATTCAAATCCCCGCACTTCGCGAGCGCGTCGAAGATATTCCTCTTTTAGTCCGCTATTTCGTCCAGAGATTCAGTCGTCGCCTCAACAAAGCCGTCGAATACATCCCCGCCGACGCCATGGAAGCCCTCTCGCAATACTCCTGGCCTGGCAACGTCCGCGAACTCGAAAACCTCCTCGAGCGCGCCGTGCTCCTCTCCCCCGGCAAAGAGCTCCGCGTCCCACTCTCCGAACTCAAGTCCGCCACCGGAAGTTCCATCGTTGGCGCCGAAGCCTCTTCGTCCTCTACCTCCCTAACCTCCTCTGCCTCATTAACTTCCTCAATCCCCACTCTCGAAGAAGCCGAGCGCCAACACATCCTCCGCGCCCTCAAACAAACCCAATGGCGCATTGCCGGCCCCAAAGGTGCCGCCATCCTGCTCGGCATGAAACGCACCACCCTGCAAGCCCGCATGCACAAGCTCGGCATTCGCCGCCCTATTTAGTCGCTCGCACCATCGAAACGGACGCGCTGAATTTCACCTTGTTTTCACTTGGTTTTTGTTTTCCGTTCCAGTACATTCCAAATTAACCAGCCCCCCGAGGTATCCATGAAAGTCCCCATTGGTATTCCTGTGCTTTTGCTTTCTATCTTTTTCTTTGCCCCCCGCTTCCCGAAGCGCCCACCGGCTTCGACAACAAGTCCAACGGCCCCCGGTTGCCTGGCGTCTGTCGTTGAGGCGCCGAACAACTGCCACCTGACCTCACGGCCAGTGCGCAGGTACGGTAATTATTTGCGCAAAGGCCCTTTTCCATCGCCTCTCTCTCCGATTCCTTTTGTTAGCCTGTAGAGAAGCAACGGCATACCCCACGGTGTGGACTCTCGATTTTTGCGTTGAAGCGGGGGCTGTCGCTATCTGCTTGCACCCAACGTGGCCGCACGGCCGCTCTTGGAACGGTATCGCCTTGCTCGGCGATTAGGGGAGATGACGTGAAAATTGCATCCGCTTGTCTTGCACTGACTGGACTCTTTGCCATCGGCACTGCCGCTGCGCTCGGCCAGGCGCCGGCGCCTGCCGCCACTCCTGCTGCCACCGGAACTGTTTCTCGCACGACCAAAGCGGTCAACTACCGCCGCGCCGGCGGTTCCACGAAGATCGATTTTCAGGGCACGGAATTAATGCAGCAGGCCAATGGCGAGGCCAAGGTTCAGAACAAGGGCAACCGCATTGAGATTGAAGCCAGATTCGTGGGCTTCGATGAAGCCACCAAGTTCGGCCTCGAGTATCTAACTTACGTTTTGTGGGCCGTCTCTCCGCAAGGGCGCGCCGTAAATCTCGGTGAAGTGGTGCTGAAGAGCGGCGCCGGCGAAGTGAAAGCCATCACTGATATGCAGACCTTCGGCATGATTGTCACCGCTGAGCCATACTTCGCAGTCACACAACCGGGCAATACTGTCGTTCTCGAAAACGTTTTCAACTCCGCCACGCTCGGTAAAGTCGAAAACATCGACGCCAGTTTCGAGCTCCTCGGCCGCGGCATCTATTCTTCCTCCAACACCAAGATTGAAAACGCCATCTTCGGCATTGACCGCAAAACGCCGCTCGAGCTTTTTGAAGCGCGCAACGCCGTTCGAATCGCACACATTGCCCTGGCCGACAAGTACGCCCCCGCCACGCTCACCAAAGCCGAACAACAGCTTCGCACCGCCGAAGAAGTCTACGCCCGCAAGAGCGACAGGAAATCCGTCGAAGCGGCCGCGCGCGAAGTCGTCGGCACCGCCGAAGAAGCCCGCGTCATGTCTGTAAAGAAAAAGGCCGAAGAAGACGCCAATGCCAAGATCGCCGCGGACAAAAAAGCCGCCGAAGACCGCGAGGCCAAAGCTCGTGCGGACGCCGCCGCAGAAGTGCAACGCCGCCAGGAAGCCGAGCAGGCTCGCCAGCAGGCCGAAGCCGCCAAAGCCGAAGCCCTCCGCATGAAGCAGGAAGCCGAGCAAGCTGCTGCAGAAGCCGCGCGCCAAAAAGCCGAAGCCGAAAAAGCCAGCGCCGCTGCGTTAGCGCAGCAGCAGACCGCCGAAGCCGCCGCCGCTCAGGCCGCAAGGGACCGAGCTGCCGCGCAGGCGGAAACGGAGAAAGCGCGCCAGGCCGCTGCCCAAGCCGAAGCCGAAAAAGCGCAGCTTCGCGCGCAACTCCTCAACCAGCTGAATTCCATTTTGCAAACGCGTGATTCCGCCCGCGGCCTCATCGTCAACATGTCCGACGTTCTCTTCGACACCGGCAGTTACACGCTCAAGCCCGGCGCCCGCGAAAAGCTCGCAAAAATTTCCGGCATTCTTCTCGCCCATCCCGGCCTCACGCTCCAGATCGAGGGCCACACCGACAGCGTCGGCGGCGATGATTTCAATCAGCAGCTCTCCGAACGCCGCGCCGATTCCGTCCGCGATTTTCTCGCTGAGCAAGGCGTTCCCGGTTCCAACATCACCGCGCGCGGCTTCGGCAAAATGCAGCCCGTCGCTTCCAACGACACCCCCGAAGGCCGCCAGCGCAACCGCCGCGTCGAACTGGTCGTAAACGGCGACGCCATCGGCAACACCGCCTCGGCCTCCGCGGCGCCAGCGTCGCAGCAGTAATCCTTCGCGCGTTAGCCCATTGTTAATCCCGTTGGGCACGCCGAGTCGTGGGCCCTCTTTCATTGCCCTTGCGTTTCATTTCGGCACAGCCATCCCAACCGGAAACACTCAACCGTCCATTCCCCAACGCTAGGTACGTAATTGGTCCACACACGTCCTACTCTGGCTCTCCACGTGCCACAGCAGGTTGTGCGCAGCGCTGGACGCATTTCCAAAGAAATTCCCATCCTCCTGATCGGCAGCGATCTCGGCGGTAGGGTTTTCTCTGAGAACACTCATACCGTCCTCCTCAGTCTTCACGGCGCCGGCATTCTTTCCCGCCACAAACTCTCTCCCGAACAGGAACTCGTCCTCCGTTGGACCGAGCGCAACAAGGAAACGGAAATTCGCGTCGTCGGCCACATCGGTTCCTCAGGAGACTCTCATACCTACGGCGTAGCCTTCTTCGATTCGAATCTCAATTTCTGGGAAATCGATTTTCCTCCTATCTCCCAGCGCGAAAAAGAAATGGGTCTTCTCTCCCTCGCCTGCAGTTCCTGCGGCGCGCTCGATAAAATCGACGACACCAGCATCGAAGCCGACATCTGCGCCACCGGCCAAGGCGTCATTCGTTCCTGCAAGAGCTGCGGCACCACCACTCTTTGGAAATCTGCACCACCCACGGCCTCGCCATCCTCCAATTCGGTTTTGCGTCCCCCCATCAACGGCACCCAGTTGGGTCTGCTCCCCACGTCCGCCCCGACCGATCCTCCGCCTGCCACGCCCCTCCGGGCCTCGTTGCCTCCTGTTCCCGCAGCCTTGCCGCCGCAGGCTCACAGTCCTCCCGCATCCAAACCTTCGTTTTACGCTTCGGTTGGACCCATCCCACAAACCAACGCGCCCTTGGCCTCGCCGTCCGCCGCCACTAGCGCGAACCCTGCTCAATCGGCGCCCCGACCCGGCGCGCACAACGACGTCCTAACCAACGCACAAGCCGACACTCGCCCCGAGCCGCGCACCACCGTCCTCACCATGCCTCCACCGCGTGAGCCCGAACACGCTCGCGTTAATCGCCGCAAGCACTCACGCGTCAAAGTCAGCTGCTCCGCCATCCTCCGCCATCCCGAACGTGGCGACGACATCGTCGTCTGCGAGGACATGTCCCGCGGCGGCTTGCGCTTTAAAAGCAAGAAAACCTACTACGAACGCTCCCTGGTCGAAATCGCCGCCCCCTACGTCCCCGGGCAGACTCCCATCTTCGTCACCGCCCAAATCGTCTTCATCCAGGAACTCCCCGAGCAGCAGCTCATCCGTTACGGCGTCGCCTACCTCCTAATCCCCAAGCCCAACAACTACTTCTAACTTGCCGGCCTCGGCGCACGTTCTGATTTCGCCGCCCTGTAGTGACGGGTCTGAAGACCCCGCCACTACAAAGGCAAGCCCGCCTCGGCTCTTCGACTTCGCGCAGCGTAAAAGGCGGGCCTACAACTGAGGTGGGAACGAGGCGGGGTTACACGGAGGTGAGGAAGGAGCCATCGGGGAGGACGTAGCCGTAGGCCATGCGGGGGGTGTTGAAGGCGAAGGCGGGGTTGCCGAGGCGGTCGAGGAGGATGAGGCCGCCGGTGGCATGGGTGCGTTTGGCGAGGAGATGGATGGCGTCGCGAGCGGCGAGATCGGCAGCGGAATCTTCGCAGGACTTCGTACCGGGTGCGGGATTGAAGCAGGTCGCGGGGCGGCAAAGAAAATCAGCAGCGGTTTTGGCCATGACGATTTTCATGATGGCTTCGCCGTAGCCGGTGCACGATACGCCGCCGGTTTCGGAATCGGCGTAGCAGCCGCAGCCGACGAGCGGAGAGTCGCCGACGCGGCCGGGAAGTTTGCAACAGGTGCCGCCGGTGGAGGTGGCGGCGAAGAGGTGGCCGTGGCTGTCGAGGGCCACAGCGCCAACGGTGCCCTGCTCGTGGCCGCGATGATGCTCGGCGGCGTGTTCATCTTTTTTGCATTTCATCCAGGCTTCCCACTCGGCTTCGCTGACCAGTTCTTCGGGCTTGCAGAGTTTGATCCCGTGATCAATGGCGAAGCGCTCCGCGCCGTCGGCGACGAGCATCATGTGCGGGCAGCTTTCGAGGATTTTGCGGGCCAGATGGATGGGATTTTTGACGCGATGCAGGGTGGCGGCAGCGCCGGAGCGAAGCGTGGCGCCGTCCATGACGATGGCATCGCATTCGACGTGGCCGTCGAGATTGAGGTGCGAGCCGTAGCCAGCGTCGAAGACGGGATCGTCTTCGAGGACCATGATGGCGGCTTCGACGGCGTCGAGGGCCGAGCCGCCAAGAGAAAGAATAGACCAGCCGGCAGTGAGCGCACGCTGGCAGCCGGCGTTGCAAGCTTCGACGGCGTCGTCGGGAATGTCCCACGCGCCGCCGTGTACGATGAGCGATGGTTTCATCTGGATGAGAATGGCAAAGGCATACCGGTTTGTCCAGGAGCCTGACGGAAAAAATGGAAGAAGAAAAAGCTCAGCACAGAGCGCACCGCGAGGAAAAGACATTAGACGAAGAAATCGAGGAGGAAGAGGAGCAGACCAACGACGACGAGGATGGCGGCGCCGTTGATGCGGCTGCGCGGAAGGCGGCTGAGGGAACCGACAAAGGAAGTGGGGATGGCTCTGAAGCGGGAGTCTTCGCGGTGAATGTAGAAGGGGCCGACGGGCGTGTAGCGGGCAAAGGCGCGTCGAAAAATAGAAATTTCATCATGAACCCAGATGGAGAAATCGTCGCGATTGCGCCAGACGCGCGCGGCGCCCAGGGCCAGAAAAAGATAGCCGATGCAGGTTAGAAGCCCGAGGGCCGGGCCTGCTCCCCAATACATAGAGCCTCGCAGGAAGACGAAACCAATCAATTCGTAGGACGCGGGGAATGGCAAAAGGGTTACTCGTCGTCGTGGATGGTAAAGAGGCGGACGACTTCGAATTCTTTTTTGCCGGCGGGAGTGGCCACTTCGATCTCGTCGCCGACTTTGCGATTGAGGAGAGCTTTGCCGATGGGGGAGGTGGTGGAGATGAGCCCCTTCTCGACATCGGCCTCCTCGCTGCTGACGAGCTTGTACTCGATTTTCACGTCACGCTGGGTGTCCAGGACGATTAGGCGAGAGCCGTAGCCGGAACGGTCCTTCGGGATGTTGGTGAGGTTGAGCATGCTGAGGTCGCCCATGCGCTTCTTGAGATGGGCGATCTTGAGGTTGACGTAGCCCTGGCGCTCTTTGGCGTATTTGTACTCGGCGTTTTCCGAGAGGTCGCCGTGAGCGCGGGCGACGGCGATTTCCTTGGGAAGCTCGACGTTCAGCTCGTGCGAGAGCTGTTCGATTTCATCCTGCAGCTTTTTCTTAATCTTAGCCAGTGGATCGGACATGGTTGTCGGTTGTACGTTCGCTAAAAAAGTTTGCGGGGTCCGGGCATAGCGGATGGTTGCCCGGACCCCGCGCAAGGCAACATTATAGATGGTGGCGAATTGAAGTCACAAGGGGGAGCGAGGGATTTACCGCGGGAATAGGAATTACCTGATTTTGAGGGTGCGGCAGGCTTGACGGGTCCAAGTGCCGCTACCGAGCCTTATGTACAGCATATACAGCGCTCAGCGCACTTTTACCTCCAGGGTTTGGGTCTTGGTGTTGCCGCCGGCGTCGGCAATCGTGAGGGTGTAAGTTGTGGTTTTCGTGGGGGTTACGTCGACGCAGCGCGAATAGGAGGGCCAAACGGGATTGCATTGAGGCTCGAGCTTGACGGTCTTGGCGTTGGCCACGCCGTAGCACAATTGAACGGTTTGGCCGCGGCGGATCTCGCCGGGCATGGCGTAGAAATTCTGGATGGCTAGCTCTTTGCCGCCGAGCTGCTCGAGGGTGATGCGATCCTGCTCGCGTTGCTTCTCGGAACGCTCCTCTCTGGAACGATTTTCGATGGCGCGGTTTTCGAGCCAGCGGGAGACGAGGGTCCAGCCCACAACCAGTATGACGAGGACGAGAGCGGCGGAAGTATAGAGCTTGGGATTTTTGAAAAGAGACTTCGGCAGTGGATCCGGCTGCGCCAACATGGTTGCCCTCACGAGTGAAACGGCTTGCGTAGAAAAAATATCGCGAAACGCCGTTTCAGGGAAGCAGCTGCGGGGGTTCGCGCCGATTCACTGCTTGGCGGCGCGGGCTAGTTCGCGCCAGGTGATGAGTTTGATGTTTTGGTCAGCGAGCAACTGGCGAAATTCCTGGCTGGTGAAAAAGTCGAAGTCGCGCTGGCGCCAGGCGGCGCCCCAAGTGTCGCGTTCACGCGTGGCGGCTTTCATTTCGTCGTCGGCAAAAGCTAGATGGATGACGAATTCGGTTACGCCCGGCCGCAAACTTTTGAGGGCGGTCGTGTAGAACTCGGCCCACTTGGCGGGCGGGATGTTGGGTTCGATGGTGACGGTGTGGTCGATGATGATATCAGCGGGGCCCATGCTGGACTCGAGATAGGGATGATTTGCGAACCAATCGCGCGTAACGAAAAAAGGCAGCTTGTAGTCGTGGGCGACGCGCACAAACACTTCGAAGAGCTCTTTGCCATTTTCGATGAGGCGATATTGATGGGAATCGAGATGTGTGGGACGGATTCCCATGGCGTAGGCGCGGTCAATTTGCGCGCGTAGTTCCAACTCGGCTTCTCTTGGATTGATGCGAGTCGTGGGCGCCCAATCGTGCTGAAAATAACCGTTCTCATCCACCAGACTCGGGACATTGTCTTTTGAAGCGACGGGGCCCCAGCGGTAGTAGACGCGTTCGCTGGTGAGCGTCAGGTGCAGGCCGAAATCCTTGTCGGGATGGGATTTTGCGTAGTCGGCTATTTCAGGAAACCACGGACACGGAACCATGATGCTGGCGGAATTGACAAGACCCGTTTCGAGAGCCTGGGTGGTTGCGGCGTTCACGGAGTGCGTGACGCCCACATCGTCGGCGTGAACGATCAAGAGTTTTGCGTCACGGGGAAAGCCTAGTTTCTCGGCGAGAGATCTGTTTGCGTTTTGCGCGTGTGCCTGGAAAGGCGGGCCGGCGAGAAAGAAAATCAGGCACGCCAACATCCGTTTGCACTTCATCGAAAAACCTCGTTTGTTGTTTCTTTGTGTTCGGCCAATTCGAGCATGAACTCGTTGCGACTTGCGCGCCAGAAGTTCACATAACGATTTACAAAGTACTAGAATCTCCTTCAAAAAGCTTTTCAGGCTTACTCTCGTGGGGGCACGGACTTCAGGCAGGGGATGAAGCGGGCTCGAGTGCGCAGACGGTAGACGGAAGTTGTGGTAGTGATGTAGAGATTGCAGCGCGGCGGTGGTGCGAGACGTGAAGAAGGAAGGGTGAGCCGATGGCATTTAACGATGGCTGGAATCGCAGAACTTTCCTTGGGGCGCTGGGCGCGATGGCGGGGATGGTATTCGGCAAGGGCAAGACGTTTGCTTTTTCGCCGGCAGCGGGCGGTGCGGCCGCGCCGGTTTCGGGGTTCGGCGCGAGCGGAAATGTGTATGAAGAATTGGGCGTGACCACGGTCATCAACGGGCAGGGGACGATGACCATGTTGGGCGGATCGCTGGGGCGGCTGGAAGTGGAAGCGGTGATGGCGCTGGCGGCGCAGCATTTCGTGAGCATCCCGGAGCTGGAAGTGGCGGCGGGGAAGCGCATCGCGGAGATGCTGAAACTACCCGACGGATATTCCGCCATCGTGACTTCGGGCGCGGCGGCGGCGATGACGTCAGGGCTTGCGGGAATCCTCACCGGCAACGATCCAGTATTCATTGAGCAACTGCCGGACCTGACGGGAATGAAATCGGAAGTGATCATTCAGAAATCGCACCGGAATCCGTTCGATCACCAACTGCGTGCTACGGGCGCGAAACTGGTGGTGGTGGAATCGCGCGAAGACGTGAAGAGGGCGATCAATCCGAAGACGGCGATGATGCATTTCACGAACTTTGCAAATGCCGATGGGCAGATCAAAGCCGAAGAATGGGTGAAGCTGGCGCACGAAAATCAAATTCTGGCGTTCATTGACGCGGCCGCGGATACGCCGCCGGTTTCGCATTTGTGGGACTACGCGAATATGGGTTACGACCTGATCGCGTTCAGCGGAGGCAAAGCCATTCGCGGACCGCAGTGCGCGGGGATATTGATGGGGAAGAAGGAGCTGGTGGCCAACGCGTTGCTTAACAACAGCCCGCATGAGGACACACTGGGGCGGAGTTCGAAAGTGGGGAAAGAAGAAATCGTGGGAATGGTGAAGGCGCTGGAGCTTTACTTGAAAGAAGATCACGAAGCGCTGAACAAAGAATGGTGGCGGCGGCTGGATGCGATCTCTGTGCAGATCACGAGGGTTCCCGGTGTGAGCACGGCCTTTTCCGTGCCCGATGTGGCGAATCATGTGCCGCACCTGGAGATTTTCTGGGATCCGCGGAAGATTTCGATTTCGCCGCACGATGCCAGCCATGCTTTGCGGGCGGGGAAACCTTCGATTGTTCTCGCGACTTCGGAGCGAGGATTGTTCACGAATTCGTTTATGTTGCAGCCGGGAGAAGAAAAAATTATCGCGGAGCAACTGACGCAACTGTTTAAGGCGCACGGATTGGCGGGATAGAGATTCGAAAGCGGCGCATAAGCGGATCTTCGTTCGAATCACGGCGCAACGATGAATAGGCCGGCGAGCAGCCGCGTACGATGGTTCCTCATTTTTTGGCTGTTCGTTTTGAGCGCGGTGGCGTTTCTGGACCGCGTGAATATTTCCATTGCGGGATCGTCCATCGCGGCGGAGTTTGGGCTGAGCAATATTCAGTTGGGATGGATATTCAGCTCGTTTCTTGTAGGGTATGCGGTTTTTCAGACGGTCGGCGGATGGCTCGCGGATCGATTGGGGCCGAGACGGGTGCTCACGGTCGGTGTTCTATGGTGGGGACTTTTCACGGCGCTGACGGCGGCGATTTCCACCAGGGCGGCGGGAGCGCTGCTTCTTTTTATTACGATTCGATTTCTTCTGGGGGCCGGCGAGGCGATTATTTATCCGGCTTCGAATCAGTTTGTGGCGCGGTGGATTCCGACGGGCGAGCGCGGAGTGGCCAACGGAATTATTTTTGCGGGCGTCGGGGTCGGCGCGGGCGTCACGCCGCCGATCATCACCTTCATTCTGATTCATTATGGGTGCCGGCTGTCGTTTTGGATCAGCGCGTTCATTGGATTGCTCGCAGGAGCAGTGTGGTATGCGGCCGCGCGCGATACGCCGGAAGCGCATGCCGGAGTGTCTGAGGAAGAACTCATAACCATCCAAGCGGGTCGGGACTCGCGATTGTCTGCTGTCGACGGAGACAAAGAATTCGTGTCGTGGGTAACGATTCTGACGAGCAAGGAAGTTTGGGCGGTGACGCTGAGTTACTTTTGCTACGGCTACGTCGCGTGGATTTTCTTTAGCTGGTTTTATATTTATCTCAAAGAGGTTCGCGGGCTGGACCTGAAAGCCAGCGCGATGTACGGCACGTTGCCGTTTCTGGCGATGGCGATTTGCTGTCCTTTGGGGGGAGCGATCAGCGATTTTCTGACGGGGCGTTGCGGAAAGCGGCTGGGACGCTGCGGAATTGCGGTGGTGTCGCTGGGACTGACAGCGATCTTTCTTTTTATTGGGTCCAAAGCGGAAAATGCGCAAGTGGCCAGCGTGGTGTTGGCAGGCGGAGCGGGAGCGCTCTATCTTTCCCAAAGTTCGTTCTGGTCGGTGACTGCAGACATAGCGGGAGGATCTTCGGGCGCAGTCTCCGGGTTTATGAATATGGGAGCGCAGTTTGGTGGCGCGGTTACGGCTTCACTCACGCCTGTGCTTGCGGGTCAGTTTGGCTGGATCGTTTCTTTCTATGTCGCGGGTGGCCTGGCCGCGGCAGGAGCGGTGGCCTGGCTGCTGGTGGATCCAACCGCCAAGCTTGCTGCAAGCCAACAAAAAAAGGGGGGATGAAGCCGGGCGTCCGGCTTGGCGTGTCGGTGGCTGGTTCGGGAGATGTCCGCGACAAATCAAAAGTTGCTGACGGCGCATCTGAGTTATTGCAAGGTGTCTTCGGAAAACACCAAGGTCTTGTCGGTTGGTATATGGCGTCGCGAGCCTTCCGCTCGGGACCGAGGTAAAGCCGGAAGCCATTCTCGAGGTCGACGGTTAGCAGGGTCTAGCTGCAGGACTCATGCAGCCCAACGTTCGGGCAATTCAGAACGCTTCTCGGCAGGCCAGGAACGGCAGTAAAATCCGGGATTCAAAGGAGGCGGTCATGGCAACTACAAGAGTCGCAATAGCACCGATGAAGGCGGCACAGATTTCAAAGGCGGGAGGCGATTTCGAGATTGTGGAGCGCGAGATTCCTAAGCCGGGTACGGGACACGTGCTCATCAAGGTACAGGCCTGTGGCGTCTGTCACAGTGACATGTTCACCAAAGAGGGCGCATGGCCGGGCATCCAATACCCTCGCGTACCGGGACACGAAATAGCAGGCATCATCGAGGAACTAGGTGCCGGCGTTAGCGAGTGGAAGAAGGGGCAACGCATTGGTGTCGGCTGGCATGGCGGCCATGACGGCACGTGTCTCCAGTGCCGGCGCGGAGATTTTGGCAATTGCCAAAATCTGAAAATTGCGGGCATCAGCTATGACGGCGGATACCAGCAGTACATGGTGGCTCCCGTGGAGGCGCTGACGGAGATGCCGGAAGGCCTGAGTGATGCCGAGGCAGCGCCGCTGCTGTGCGCCGGAATTACCACGTACAACGCGCTGCGGCACAGCGGGGCGATGCCGGGCGACCTGGTTGCGGTGTTGGGCATCGGCGGCCTGGGCCATCTGGGAATTCAATTTGCGAACAAATTTGGTTACAAAGTCGCGGCCATCGGGCGCGGTTCGGAAAACGCGGCGCTCGCAAAGAAACTCGGCGCGAGCGTTTACATCGACAATAAGGTGACGAACGCGGCGGAGGAATTGCAAAAATTGGGCGGCGCGAAGGTTATCCTGGCGACGGCACCGAGCTCGAAAGCAATGTCCGAAGTGATTAACGGCCTGGGGCCGAATGGAAAGCTCGTGGTCGTGGGCGCGACGATGGAACCCATCGAGGTTACGCCGGTGCAATTGATCACAGGAAGCCGAACGATCCAAGGCTGGGCCTCGGGAACACCAGCGGATGCCGAGGACACACTGCGGTTCTCCGAACTAACCGGCGTGCGTCCCATGATTGAAACGTATCCGCTCGATAAGGCGGCCGAGGCGTACGCGCGCATGATGAGCGGCAAAGCACAGTTCCGCGTCGTTCTGACGATGTGAAGTTGGCCAACACGCAATTCGCTCAACAGCTTCCGGCCACTCTATCGCTCACGTGATCGGAGAACCGGCCGAGGCGGCCGTGAGAACGCCCGGTGTTTATAGATGAGACGTAACCGGGCAACGCGCATCCAACTGCTGAGGTATTACTATGAGATCTGACGTCGTTCCCGGGGCCATCTTCCCCGACTATGAGCTTTCCGATCACACCGCGAAACGCCGGAAGCTCTCCGAACTACAAGGACCACATCCTATGGTTCTCGTCCTCAGTCGCGGAGGCTTCTGCCCCAAGGATCGCCGGCAGGCGGAACTGCTTGTTCAACTCCATCGTGAACTCGAGGTTGCCTATTGCCGGCTGGTCACCATCAGCACCGACAATATCACCGAGACGAATGAATACCGCACCGGCGTCGGCGCCCACTGGCCTTTCCTCTCCGACCCGGGGCGTATGGTCCAAAAAGATCTCGACATCGCCGAGTACACCGATCCTCTGCACAATCCCATGATTCCGCACGTGATTGTCCTCGAGCCCGGTCTTGTCATTTATAAGGTCTACAACGGCTATTGGTTCCTCGGCCGGCCTACCATGGAAGACCTCCGCCAGGACCTGCGGGCCGTTACCAAAAAATGCCGGCCAGACTGGGATATCACCACGCCCGAATTTAGAGCGGCGTGGCAGCAGGGCCGCAAGGAACTCTTCTATCCCTACGGCAAATCGTACGCTCAGACTCTCGGTGAACAGGATTAGCGGCTTCAACGGGAGACCAATGCGCGTCTTGCGATTAATCGTGCGGGCTGGTGTAAACGCGGCTCGTTGCGTCGTAGGGCGGGATCTTCTCCCAGTGGGCGTCGGTCAACAGAGGACCGGAATCGCGCCATCGGCCCTCCATCGGCGCTGCTGACCTTGCCTATCTCGCATCTCCGTCAATCCAACTACGTCAGAATTCGGGCTTTGCACCCAGTTTTGAAACAGCTTTTAGCCCTTCCTCGTACTCAGGATGTCCTACAGTCAACCCACGAGAAGGCGTCTCACCAGATTTTGCAAGCTTGCTCGCGGACCATGGCGTCGCCCTTCTTGCAGCCAAAGGCTTCCGCAAAAATCGCCAGATTCGAAAGCGGCCCGTTGGCGCGGAACCTCGCCAGCGGATGCGGATTGGTGTTGGCCATAAGGCGCGCATACTCCAGCCTTTCATTTGCACCCCAGACCTGCGCCCAGCCTAAGAAGAATCGTTGCTCCGGTGTGAAGCCGTCCTTTTCCGGCGGACGTGGCTTGCCTTGCAGCGATTTTTCGTAGGCGGCATAGGAAATCGCCAGTCCGCCCAGATCCGCAATGCTTTCTCCAAGGACCAGCTTGCCATTCTCGTGCAGATCCCCGTCCACGACGTAGCTGTCAAATTGGTCGGAGACACACCCGGCGCGCGCCTTGAAGTTTTTCAGATCCTCGTCGGACCACCAGTTTTTCAGATTGCCCTTGCCATCAAACTGGCTCCCATGATCATCGAACCCGTGCGTGATTTCATGCCCGATCACCGCGCCCATCCCGCCATAGTTCACGGCGTCGTCCGCCTTCGGGTCGTAGAAAGGCGGCTGCATGATTCCCGCGGGAAACACGATTTCATTCATGCTGCTGCTGTTGTAGGCGTTCACCGTTGGCGGCGTCATGCCCCATTCCGTGCGATCCACGGGCTTCCCGATTTTGTCCAGACGTCGCGCGAATTCAAAAGCCGTCGCGCGAATCTGATTTTCCGCGTAAGACCTGCGATCGATCTTTAAAGCGGAATAATCCCGCCACTTGTCCGTGTATCCGATCTTCACGGTAAACGCCTCGAGTTTAGCCGTGGCCTGTGTGCGAGTCTCCGGCCCCATCCACGGCAGAGTTTGCAGATCGTCGCGCAGCGCTGCAATCAGGTTGTGCACCATTTCCAGTGCGCGGGTTTTCGCCTCCGGCGGAAAATACTTCTGCACGTAGACTTGCCCAAGCGCCTCGCCTAGCGCTCGGTCCGTTGACTGAGCACAGCGCTTCCAGCGCGGTTGAATCTCCTTTGCTCCCGTCAGCGTCTTGCCCCGAAAATCGAATTCCTCCGCCACAAATTTCTCGGAAAGCCCGGCCGCTGCGCCGTTGACCAGATGCCACCGCAGGTACGTTTTCCAGTCGTCCAGTGAAGTGGCCGTCAGCTGCGCATCGAGGGCCTTGAAAAACTCCGGCTGGCCAACGTTGATTTCCTTCAGCTCTGGGTGCCCGATGGATTTGAAATACACCTCCCACGAAAAATTCGGCGTCAGCGTCTTCAACTCCGCCAGCATCATCTTGTGGTAGGTCTTGTTCGGGTCGCGGATGTCCGTGTTTTTCATGGACGCGCCCGCCAGCGTCGTTTCAATCTTCACGATAGTCGCGGCTTCCGCAGCGGTCTTGTCCGCGGGGTCGCCAAGCAATTCGAACATCTTCGCGACATGTTTCTCATAGGCATCGCGCAGGTGCTTCGACTTTTCGTCATCTTTCAAATAATATTCGCGCTCCGGAAGCCCCAGCCCTCCTTGGAACGCGCTGCCAATCACCTGCGAACTATCCTTGGCGTCCTGATTCGAACCAAAACGGAAGAACACATTCGCGCCTCTCTCCTGCAGCCGTGTCGCCTCCGCTTGTAGATCCGCGAGACTTTTGACTTCCGCGATCCGCGCGAGATCCGGCTCGATGGGTTTTGTTCCCGCCGCGTCGATCGCGCTGGTATCCATGCAGCTGGCGTAGAAGTCGCCAATCTTTTGTTCGTTCGAGCCCGGCGCCGCCTTGGTGTTCGCCGCCGCTTCCAGGATTTGCTTCAGATTCTGCTGATTCTTGTCCGCAAGCTGCGCGAAGCTGCCCCAGCTCGGATACTCGGGCGGGATCGGGTTGGCCTTCATCCATCCGCCCATGGCGAATTGATAGAAATCGTCACAGGGCTTGCACGTCTTATCGAGATTTGCCGTATTGAAGCCCCACGAAGTGGGGTTGTCTACTGCCCTGGACGCGCGCGGGCCGAAGCCCGCAAGACCGAGCGCTACTACGCACAAAACCGCGAGGATGCAGCCGCGAGAAAAAAGTCGTTTTGACATTGCTTGCCCCTGTTTGGAGTGCGTGCGGAACCGCGGCAGTCGCCACTCGCTGTGGATTCCAACCGCCTCAGGATCTGTCAGTGGGACGCGCGAAGCGGCCACTTCGTTTCGCGAAAGTTTAAATCATCGGGCCGGCGCGAGGCCACAGCCTTGGAACTCGCCCAAGAGCAGTTCTGCTAGGCGTCACTTTGCCGGCAATGGCTGCTGGTATTTCGTGGCATCCACGGTTTGCCATTCACCCTTGATGATGCCCGCGCGAATCTGCGCCGCGGTTTTTCCTTTGCGCGACTGTTCGTACGTGTAGAGATCCTCATAGATGCAGATGTTGCATCCGGAGCCGTGCTGGCTCGCGAAGCAATCGAACAGGCTCCCGTGTCCCTGGCTGCGGTCGCAATGGCAGTAGCACGGCTCTTGGTAAAGCGTCTTTTTGATCTTTGCGGCCACCGCATACGCATTTTGAACAATGGGATCACTGAACAGTTCGGGGCTCATCGTCGCTGGGAGCGCGCCCTGAGGGGACTGCGCATGATAGGCGGGCACCGCTTCATCGCTTCCGGATTGCTCCATGCTCATGGCCGTTGATGAACTCGATGACGCAGTCTGCGGCAAGAGCGCGAGCCCCAATGCCAGGCCAAGGAAAACCGCGCTGACCAGAATGTTTCGAATGCCACGCATAAACATCTCCTTACTCCAGAGGCAGCCTAAATCTTGCAGCTCTACTTTACGGCGGCGCAATCGAAATTCCAACTGAGCCTGTATTCACGGTTGCCAGCCCGGTTCTCACGGCAATCGCACCACCGCGATGCGGACCACCGCAAGCTTGGTCACGTCCATGACTTTGTCGCCGTTCAAATTGTCGATCTGGCTGTTCGCGATGAAATAGAACTCGTTGCCGCGGATCGCTCCTGTTGTTGGCAGAATTGTGAATTGCGTGTGATTCTCGAGGACTATCGTCCGTGTCACGCGGTTCCCGTCAGGTGACAGCTTGAATGCCGCGACGCGCGGAGAGCCAATTCCATTCTGAACGGCAATCAGGCTGCCGTTATGCCAGTAGAGCCCGTCGGCTCCTGCCAGCGTGCTGCGCGGGCCAGGGTCAACGTCGCGGCTTGTTCCATCGAACAAGTCAATCTTCACCACTCCAACGGCGTCCGCCACAAACAGCGACCGGTCGTCGTCCGCCAGCGCGATGCCGTTAGGATAAAAAAGCGTCCGATAGACAGCCAGGGGCGTGAACGAAGCCGCTCGCCGGTCAAACCGGAAAACTCGATTGTTCAAGCTGTCCGTCGTGATTATCTCTCCACTCTTGCGCACAACAAGATCATTGAATCCATGCTTTGCACCTTCGCTCGGCGCGTAGCGCCCCAGCAACTTTCCGGAAGCATCGAAATGTAGGAGCTCCGTCCGCCCCGCGTCCTCGAACGTATCCACCCACACCGTCCCATTCGTTGGGTCAAGCCGGATTCCCAGGACCGGCAAGAGGCCGTAGCGATCGCCGGGAACGAAATCGGAAGTCCGTCCCTCCGCATCAATTTTCACGATCTTCCTGCGGTTCAAGCTGCTCAAGTAGAAAAGATCTTGCTTTGCGTCGTACGCCAGGCCTTCCGGTACTAGATCCTTTTCTTCCGTAATGTATTCCAGCCGCGCTTGTGACACTTCGGGATAATCGCGGTGTACGGCCGCGACCATGTCGTCAAATTCTTTCGTCCCTTTCAATCCCAGAAATGCCGGATCGCTCGACGGGTCAAAACCTTCCCGCAGCGTCACGCATTCCTTGAGCAGGCCGAGTGCCTTCCGTGTTTCTCCCAGATGCTGGTTCGCCGCGGCCAGGAAATAAAGCACCGCGCCGCGGTCCGGCACGACTGCTTTCAGTTTCTCAACTGTCGCGATTTGCGCGCGGACCTCTTCCGCGTCCGTGGGCTCCGCCAGCACTCCTTTGATTTGTTCTTTTTCTTTCTCTTGCGCGTGTGCGGCAAACGAAAAAGCGAGGGCCCCCGTAAGCATACAGGTGGCAAAGAAGAATCGCGGCAGGAGATATTTCCTCACGGCCAATTAGACGCTCGAAGTTCTATTTTGCGTGACCAGCGTCCGCTAAACGAGCGCAGTTTCGGAGGGAGTATACGTCGGAGGCTGGTGCGCAGACGCAAGCTTTGCCTCGAGGTACTTTGCACGGAGATGCCGTTGTACGCGTCGCCCCCAGCCTCGCACAAATGAAAAATTGAGTGCGCCGCCAATCGCCGAACTGGCCAGCGGAATCAACCGGCCAACCCATTTTTCCGCCGCTTCGGCGCCCATCTTTGCCGCAAAACGTTCGGCAATGCGCGGAGCCAGCTTTTCGAGAACTTGTTTTTCAGCCAGGTCCTTGCCGTAATCAATTCCCGCGGCAGTCGCGGCGGCCTTCCACATTTCCATCCGCTGATCGCGCCCATGCGTCTCGAATCCGTAGAGCAAAGAGAGCCTTTGGATCAGCCGCAGCGTAATCACCGTCAGGAAGCTGGCATCCGGCAAGAATGTAATCATTCCGCCGAGCCCAAATCCCGCGCCCTCGGCAAGCGCCAGGCGCTCGGCGTCCCGGATCAGCGTCGCCGCGATGGCGTCCAGTTGCTCGATCGGCACATCCCGCATCCGCGCGAAGTCCGGCACCCACAGCTTATATTTACGGGCCAGGTGACGCCGGAAATCTTCCGGGTCAACTTCAACGGAGCGCAGCCCGCGCAGCACGCCAAAACGTAAAAAGCGCCCGACGGTGCTGCCCGCAAGCGACCCCTTCCCCGAATTGTGTAACCTTGCCATACCTATTAGCATCTTACGGCGGTTAGAAACCGGGGGCAACCCGAG
Organism: Acidobacteriota bacterium; assembly: GCA_013289835.1. Taxonomy (GTDB): domain Bacteria; phylum Acidobacteriota; class Terriglobia; order Acidiferrales; family UBA7541; genus Acidiferrum. The sequence continues at coordinate 37,456 of JABCZG010000024.1, forward strand.
TGTCGCAGGAATGCTCCAAGGGATACTGACTTGCTTCCGACGGGGAAAGGGGGGAGTTATCCGGAACGCGGCAACTAAACGGCAGTTCTACTTGACGCCGCAACGCTTTTCGGTAAACTGCATTTTTCTCTATGGCCACGATGCCACAATTCGTTCCCGTCGAAGTCGTGCAGGATCTCGACTTCCCGCAGCGCGAAGCGGCATTTTTCTACGGGCTCTTTCTGCGCGGACATTCCGCGGACCAGTTACGCAGGGACATCGAAGTTCCCGCCGCAGTTCTTCTCAAATGGCATCGCGAAGCGGAGCGCGACCCTCAATTGCGCGACATCTTCACCCGCATGGTCGATTACCGCCGCCATGTACTGGCCATCTTCGACGCTCTGGTGGGCTCCGACGGCCTGCCTCAGCGCGTCCAGTAAACTGCACGGTATTGCCGCACCGATTCCGGACAGAAAATCCCCCTCAGTCTGATTGCCGTCCCCATCGCCTAATCCCAAAATTCCCCGTACTTGCGTTCAGGTCAAATTTTGTCAGGCAACCAAATGAAATGCGCTGCGCTCTAACCCAAACCGGGGGACAAGTGTCACAAAATACAGGGGATTCGCCGATTGACGGGGGACTTGTCCGGGGGTTAGAATCACAACGTCCTAGAGCTTGAGGTGTATTTATGTCACGGGTAGCGCGCAGCCTGTTTGTCTCCGTATTTTCCATTGCCCTTGCCGTTCCGCAAGTCTTTGCCCAGCAAGCTCCACCAGAGAAAGATCCTTTGGCGCCTCCGGTTCCGCAGAAGCTCACCAAAGATACCAAGAAGAAAATGAAGAAGACGCTGAAGGAATTGGACAATTCCTACAGGCAGTGGCTGACCGAAGACGTCACCTACATCATCTCTCCGGATGAGCGCAACGCCTTCCTTCAATTGGACACCAACGAGGAACGCGAGCAGTTTATCGAGCAGTTCTGGCTGCGCCGCAGCAGCAATCCCGATCTTCCCGATAACGACTTTAAAGAAGAGCACTACCGCCGCATCGCCTACGCCAACGAGCATTTTGCTTCCGGCATCCCCGGGTGGAAGACCGACCGCGGCCGCATGTACATCATGTGGGGTCCAGCGGATGAAGTGGACGCGCATCCCACGGGCGGCACGTATGACCGGCCGATGGAAGAAGGCGGCGGTTCGACGACCACCTACCCATGGGAAACCTGGCGCTGGCGCTATCTGGAGGGCATCGGGGAAAACATCATTCTCGAATTCGTCGATCCCAGCGGTTCCGGCGAGTATCACCTGACCATGGATCCGGGCGAAAAAGACGCCCTCTTGCACGTGCCGGGTGCAGGCTTGAGCTTGATGGAAGAGATGGGAATGGCCTCGAAGGCGGATCGCTTCACGCGTTCCGATGGTACGACCATGCCCACGTCACTTGGCGGCACGCCCGAGAGCATGAATGAGTTCACCCGCCTCGATCTCTACTCCAAGGTGAATAAACCACCCGAAGTGAAATTCAAGGATCTCGAGGCCGTCGTAACTTCGCGCATCGTGCGCGACCAGGTTCACTTTACCTGGCGCACGGATTATTTGAAGGTGACGAACGACACTGTGCTCGTCCCGGTGACAGTGCAGGTCCCCAACGGCCAACTCACCTACCAGTCGAAGGATGGCATTCACTCCGCAACCCTCAATGTCTTTGGCCGCGTCACCACCTTGACGGGTCGCGTGGTCCAGACCTTTGAGGATTCCGTGAGCCGCGATTTTCCTGATTCGCTCTACCAGCAATCGCTGAAGCTGCAATCCATCTATCAAAAGGCCGTTCCTCTGCGCCCAGGACTCTATCGCCTGGATATCGTGATCAAGGACGTGCAGAGTGGAAACGTCGGCGTAGTGAACAGCCGTCTCGCTGTCCCGCGCTATGAGGATGAAAAGCTGGAGGCCAGTTCGCTAATCCTCGCCGATCAGATCGAACATGTTCCCGCGAAGCAAATCGGTTCGGGTCAATTCGTTCTGGGTTCTTCGAAAGTTCGCCCGCGTCTGGATGGCGATTTCACAACCGCCGACAAACTCGGCATCTACATGCAGGTCTACAACCTGAAGTCCGATGACACCACGCACAAATCCGACGCCACCTTTCAATACACCGTGAAGAAGGGCGCCGAGCAGATCATGCAGTTCAAGGAAACCTCGACGGACATGAAACAGACCGGCGACCAGGTCACCATCGAACGCCTGCTCCCGCTCGCCACCCTGACGCCCGGCAAGTACACTCTTGAAGTCAACGCCACGGACACGCATTCGAAACAGACCATTTCTCGCACGGCAGAGTTTACGGTGAAGGCGCCGCTCGAAGTAAAAGCCGCGGCTAATGCTGCACCGGGGAGGTAAGACGACGTGAAACAGGAAAGGCTCCGACTCCTGGGGGCCCTCATCCTGACCGCCATGGTTTCGTCCTTCGCGACGCAACCGGCGGCCGCGCAAGCGAAGTTCGTCCCGGGCAAGCTTGCAGGAATCGTTCGCGACGCTGCGGGAACGCCGCAGATGGGCGCGAGTGTGCAACTGATTGCGGAATCCGCCGGCACGGCCATCGCGCATGGCTTCCTCACCAACACGCAAGGCGCTTTTCGCGGTGACAAGCTCATACCTGGTTTTTATACCGTCCGCGTGACGCTTGCCGGTTTCCTTCCCAGCCTCGAAAAACATATTCAGATCAGCGCAAATGTGACCACTGTCGTTCGCATCGAGCTCCAATCCATGTTTGCCTCGCTCGATCAATTGCGCCGCACTCCTTCGAACACCGCGGTGGACTCTGACGATTGGAAGTGGGTGTTGCGCTCTGCTTCCGTGACGCGCCCCGTTCTGGAATGGGTGGACGGCGATACGCTCAGTGCTTCCACGGTCAGCGTGGAGTCCAGCATTCCCCGTGCGCCGCGGCTTCGCATGGAATTTACCGATGGCGCGCTCCGTCCGGTTTCGGCTTCTACGATTGCCTCGGCTCCGGCCACTTCGGTGGCCTACGATCAAAAGCTAGGCGGCGCCGGTAGCGTCATTTTTGCCGGGCAGATGAGTTATGACGAAGATGCGCCCAGCGGCGGCATCGCCACGGTATGGTTGCCGACTGGCACGCTCGGTGCAGGCCCGCACACTGCGCTGGTTTTGCGCGAAGCTCGCCTGGGCCCCGATGGGCCGACGTTCCGGGGCGTGCGCCTCGACCAGGGTGGTTCCATCGCTTTTGGCAATCGCGTCGCCCTGCGCTATGGCGGCGAATACGTTTTGGTCGGGCTAGGATCCGCTGCTTCTTCGCTGCGTCCGCGCGCCGAGCTCAATGTGCGCTTCTCTGATGAGTGGAGTGCCGCGCTGATTTTTGCCTCCATGCCCGCGGGACTGACTCCGCTCGAAACCACTGACTCCGAGCAAGGCGGCGAGCTCGTGGCCGCGCTGAATGAGTTGGACGCTTTCCCCGCGCTGTTGTGGCACAGTGGCCGCCCAGTTCTGCAAAGCGGCTGGCACGAGGAGATCGCCGCAGAACGAAAAGTCGGCGCGCGCGGCAAGTTGCAAGTCGCAGCCTTCCACGACGACAACAGCCACGTGGCCGTCTTCGGCCGCGGCAGCGACCTGCCCACGTCCGATTATTTCCAGGATTATTTTTCCAACGGCTTTGCCTACGACGGCGGCTCTTCGAGCAGTTGGGGAACGCGCGCCGCGTTTCGCGAGAAACTGGACGGGGATACGGAATTCACCGCCATCTACTCGTTTGGCGGAGCCCTGACTACTTCGGATCTTCCGGAGGACGTACTCCGTGACATGCTTCGTACCGCTCCGCGTCATTCGTTCGGGGCGAGTATTTCCGGGAAAGTGCCGCGTATGCACACCAGGGTCTTGGCCGGCTACAAATGGATTAGCGGCCCGGCCATTTCACGTGTCGATCCCTATGGCGAGTCTATATACCAGATGGACCCTTACTTCCATTTGAGCGTCCGTCAGCCTTTGCCGAAATTCGCTCTGGGAAGGTGGGAGGCCATTGCCGACTGCGACAATCTCTTGGCGCAAGGCTATGCCTCCGCGAATAGCAGGGATGGCCGGCTCCTCCTGGTCCCCACGTTTCGCACCTTCCGGGGCGGATTGAGTTTGCAGTTTTAGGCTATTCTGGGGCTCTCGAAAGCTGTATTTGTCCTTCCAGAAACTGGATTGAGCAGGGTCTTCCAGCCTTCTGCTCCTGTAACATGTTGAAGAGGCTAGAGTTCGGCGAGCTATCATCTACCAAACATTGGACATTGGTTTGCACTTAACTCTGGGCGGTGGAGTGTCCCCCTGCCTGGTCAGGCTATGAAGCAAAATTTGCGAGTCAGCCTCGGGGCCGTCGTGCTAGCGCTAGCCACGCTGGCGGCCATCATTTTTGCCATCATCAATTTCGACCAGCGCAGCCGTTTCGATGTGGTCTACGACGGGGTGGCCTGGCTGGACACCGACCATGGAGTTCAGGCCCGGCAGGTTTCGCCGAACTCTCCTGCAACTCGCGCTGGCATTCGCGCCGGCGACGTACTCCTCTCCATCAATAGCGCCACCGTTAGCAGAGCCGCGGAAGTCGCCCGCCGCTTGGATCGCGCTGGCCTCTGGAACGAGGTGCGCTACAGCCTCGCGCGCGGAGGTCAGGAATTCGAGACGCCCCTCATCACCGCCGGCGCCGAAAAGCCCCTCGCAACCGAAAATTATCTTCGCATCGTTGGCCTCTTCTATCTCTTCATAGGGCTGTTCATTTTCGTTCGCCGCTGGAACGCACCGCGCGCCGTGCACTTCTACGTTTTTTGCCTCGTCTCCTTCATTCTCTGGTCCTTCCACTTTAGCGGCAAGCTGGATACTTTCGATTGGGAAGTCTATTGGGTCGAAATCGCCGCGCGCTTGCTGGCGCCCGCCCTGTTGCTCCATTTCGCTTTGGTTTTTCCGGGACGAACCGAAACCACCATTCGTTCTTCGTCGAAACTCCTGGCCGTTTACCTGTTGCCTCTCGTCATTCTTCTGATTCATGTGAGTACGGCGCTGAATGTGGGTGGTTTTGTGCCCTGGCTGGGCGCTTACATCGTACTTACGAAAATCGAATTCAGCTTTCTCGCGGCCTGCTTCCTGGCTGCAGGGCTTGTCTTCTACAAGAGCTACCGCGAGTCACCCTCCGGCGTTCTCCGCCAACAGTTGAAATGGCTCACCGGCGGAACGTTGATCGGCGTTCTGCCCGTTTCGCTTCTTTATATCCTGCCGCTGGTCTTCAACGTGGACGTGGAATCGCATCCGTGGATGAAGCTCTCCGTCTTGAGCTTGGTGCTGATCCCGCTGTGTTTCGGCTACGCCGTCATTCGCTACCGCTTGATGGACGTGGACATCATCTTCAAGCGCGGCTTGGCCTATACCGCGGCGACAGCAGGTGTCGCGGCCGTTTATTTCGCTCTCGTGGCCTTGATGGCGTTTATCTTCCACGCCCAGACCACCGGCCCCGTCGGCGGCATGATCGCCATCGTCATTGCGGCATTCCTGTTCCAACCCTTCCGCGAATGGATTCAGGCGCGCCTGGACCGCTTTTTTTACCGCGACCGGCTCGACTACCGCCGCACGCTCATCGAGTTCGGCCGCGCGCTCACAAACGAAGTCCGGTTCGATCCCATGCTGGGCTCGGTCATGGACCGCGTCTCTCAAACGTTGCTGGTCGACCGTCTGGCCATTTTCATTGAAGACCCGCTCCAGCCCGGCCGCATGCGCCTCGCCCGCTCCATGGGCGTGCGCCTTTCCGAATCGCTGGATCTTGGCTTCCTCGAGCCGGCCCGGCCCGAGTTCGCCCGCGGGGCACTCTTTTTTGAGTCGCCCCGTGCGGCGAGAGACGTCAGCGAACCCGTTCGCCGCACGCTCGAACAGCTCGATCTCAACTACTACGTCCCATGCCGCATTCGCGAGCATACCGTCGCTGTTCTCGGTCTCGGCAAAACGGTTGACGGCGATTTTCTCTCCAGCGATGACGTCGAGCTCGTGGAAACGATTGCGGGCTACGTCGCCGTGGCTCTCGATAACGCGCAGCTTTACACCTCGCTGGAACAAAAAGCCCTGGAAATCGCCCGCCTCAAGGATTTCAGCGAAAACATCGTTGAGTCTTTGAACGTTGGCGTGCTGGCCGTGGATCTCGACGGCATCGTCGAATCCTGGAACACGCGCATGGAGCAGCTCTTCGGCGTGGCTCGCCAGGAAGCCGTCGGTCGCCAGCTCAGCTCGCTTCTACCGGAGGAATTGGCGCGCGAAATTGCCGCCCGCGGCGACGAAGAGCAGATCACCGGCATCTATAAACAGAGACTTCAGCATCAAGGAAAATCGCTTACGCTCAACGTTTCCATCGCGCCGCTGGTCAGCAAATCGAGCGAACGCATCGGCCGTCTCTTGCTCTTCGACGACGTGACGCAACGCGAACGTATGGAAGAGCAAATGTCTCAGACGGAGAAACTTACTTCTCTGGGTCTTCTCGCCGCCGGCGTGGCACACGAAGTGAATACTCCGCTGGCCGTCATTTCCAATTACATCCAGATGCTCGCCAAGCAGATGCCCGAGGGCGACCCGCGGCAGTCCATCATCGAGAAAATCGTCAAGCAAACCTTCCGCGCCAGCGAAATCGTCAACAACCTGCTCAATTTTTCACGCACCGGCGCGGCGGAAGCCACTGACATTGACGTGAATCGCGTCGTCGAAGAAACCCTTTCTCTTGTAGCGCACCCGCTGAAGACGTCGCAGATCCAGGTCGTCAAGCAACTCGGTGAACCGTTGCCTCCCGTTCGCGGCTCCGCCAATAAGCTACAGCAGGTCTTCTTGAATCTTTTCCTGAACGCGCGCGATGCCATGCCCGCCGGCGGAATGCTGGAGGTGCGGACTGCCGCGCACAATGGCAGCGTCGAAATCGAAGTTGCCGATACCGGTGGCGGGATTCCTCGCGAACACATCCACCGCATTTTCGATCCGTTTTTCACCACTAAGTCCAACGGCCGCGGCACCGGCCTCGGTCTTTCCGTGAGCTATGGAATCATCAAGGAGCACTCCGGAAAGATTGACGTGCGCTCAACTCCCGGCAAAGGCACCTCCTTCCACGTCGAGTTTCCTGCTGTCAAGAAAGCGGTCCATGTCTAAAGGGTCCATCCTGGTTGTTGACGACGAATCGGAAATCCGCGAAGGCCTCGAAGTTCTCCTGAAGAGCGAAGGCTACGGAGTCTCTAGTGCCGAGACCGGCGAATCCGGCCTCGCGAAGCTCGAGCAGCATCCCTACGATCTTCTGTTGTTGGACGTCAGCCTGCCGGACCGCAACGGCCTGGACATGCTGAAAGAAATTCATCGCCGCGACCCGCAGCTCTCCGTCGTTCTGATCACCGCCTACGGCTCGATTGACATGGCGCGCGCCGCCTTCAAAAACGGCGCGATGGATTACATCACCAAGCCCTGGTCCAACGACGAATTGCTCGCGCAAGTCGCCCAGGCCGTCGAATCCCGTCGCCTTCGCGATGAAAATCTCCAGCTCAAGCGCGCCCTCAAGCAGCGCTTCAATTTCCCCAATATCGTCGGCAAGAGCGACAAGATGCACGTGTTGTTCGACCTGGTCACGCAAGTTGCTCCGTCGCGCTCCACCATTCTCATCAGCGGCGAAAGCGGCACGGGCAAGGAACTTATCGCCAAGGCCATTCATTCCGCCTCGACCCGCGCCGACAAAGCCTTCGTCCCCGTGAATACCGGGTCGATTCCCGTCGACCTTCTGGAATCCCAGCTCTTCGGTCACGTGAAGGGCGCCTTCACCAGCGCCGTCGCCTCGAAAAAAGGTCTCTTCGAAGTCGCCGACCAGGGCACCATCTTCTTCGACGAAATCGCCACCATCAGCCCAGAAACCCAGGCCAAGCTTCTGCGCGTCATCCAGGAGCGCGAGTTCATGCGCCTCGGCGGCACCGATCAAATTAAAGTCGACGTCCGCATCGTCGCCGCCTCCAACGTGGATCTCCTTACCCTCGTGCGCGAAGGCCGCTTCCGCGAGGACTTATTCCACCGCCTGAACGTGATCCATCTTGTGATTCCCCCGCTGCGCGACCGCCGCGAGGATGTGCCCCTCTTATTGACGCACTTCCTCGAACGCTTTTGCCTCGACAACGCCAAGCCTGTGCGCCAATTCACCGCCGCCGCCATGAAGCTGCTCATGGACTACGACTGGCCCGGTAACGTCCGCGAACTCGAAAATGTCGTTGAACGCGCCGTCGTTCTCTCCACCCAAGAGCGCGTGGACGTCGATCTCTTGCCGGAAAGCATTCGCAGCAAGGAAATCGTGCGGGGCGTGCGCTTGCAACTTTCCGAATTTATGCCGCCGCTCCCCGGCGAGCCCGGATCGCGTTCCGCCGCGGACAATCCTCAGCCCTCGCTGTTCCAGATCATGGACGAGATTGAGCGCCGCATCATCATGGACATGCTTGAGCGCACCGGCTGGAACCAGACGGAAGCCGCCGAGCGTTTCCTCATCCCGCTCTCCACTCTGAACCAGAAGATCAAGCGCCTCGGCATTGACGTCCGCCGCCGTGGCCGCGGCGACGACAGTCTCACCGCCGCCACCGGAAAATAGAGTTCCAGATATATCAAATCGCGTGATAAATAGTTCGGATTCAAACTGAGAGTAGGACTATTCCTTTTCTGGGCGAGCCAGTAACTGAACGTCACGCTTCGAGTGAGCTACTGCACTGTATACTGCACGGTTAGGCTGGCGTTGGCGGAGCTCGTCGTACATCCCGCGGCGTCTGTTTGCACCACGATTTGCAACGATGCGCCCCGCACCATAGTTCCGCGAAATTTTTCCGGTGTCTTTTGCTGCTGCTAAGATCGAACACTGACGGGAGAACCGTGAACACGGTCCCCGACATAGGATAACAACGAACTCAGCCGCATCGTGCAAGCTCCTCTCACTTTGCTTGAATATGGCAGATCCGGGCTGGTTTGTTATTGACACGCTATGGAGTCTCGACGGATAGGCCCCACACCTCGAAAACACGAGTAGCGACGCGCTCATTCTCTTGGTCTGAATGTATCGTTTCTTAGAGACTTCACATACTTGCCTTCTGATCGCCTCAATGGAATAGGCTTTTCTCTACGCCACGATTTGTTGTTCGATTGAATGACGACGTTGTCTGCCGAAGGTTTCAACTCCTGCAACAAGGAGCCGCTCTCTCCAAGGACCAATATGGCACAATTCGACCCACGTGGCCTCCGCAGTCGGCGATAACATTCCCGGCATTTCTGTCCTAAGGCTATTATTGTGTGCACGTTAGATGATATGGAAATATTGGCGTAACAATTGCTTAACTATTAATCGACTGGTGAACTCGCGCTCCCCACCATCCGTCTATTGCCTTCAAACGAGGGAAGTAACGAAATACTGCGTTAAGCGATGGTCTGGGCTCCGCCCGCACTAGAAGCTAGGGGAAAAATGAAATGCAGGCAAGGAGCTTCAAAATGAAAAGGCTTTTGTTGGTCATTTGCATGATGAGTATGGGCAGCTTGGCATGGGGGCAATCGGCGCCACCACTTGCTTCTGCTCAGAGCTTCGGCGTCCTGGGCGCCACAACGGTCACAAGCACGGGCGCAACTGTGGTCACCGGAGATATAGGTGTGAGTCCAGGCACAGCAGTAACGGGCTTTCCTCCGGGGACAGTCTCTCGAGGGACAATCGTGGGCCCTGCAGCCGCTTCCGCGGCTCACGCCGATGCGAGCACTGCATATGCGGCGCTGGTGGCCCAACCCTGCGGAACCATCTTGAGCGGGCAGATTCTGGGCACGAGTCCCGCCGCAGTCACGCTCTCGCCTGGCGTTTATTGTTTTGGTGCTTCGGCGCAGTTAACGGGAACCCTCACGCTCAGTGGCAAGGGTGTGTACATCTTTCAGATTGGAAGCACGCTTACGACAGCGAGCAATTCTGCTGTCATCCTGGCCAATGGCGCGATGGCTGGGAATGTGTTCTGGCAGCTCGGCAGCTCTGCCACTGTCGGCACCAACACCGCTTTTGCGGGAAGCATTCTTGCGAAGGTCAGCGACACCATCAACGCTGGCGCGAGTATTAACGGACGGGTCTTTGCGCTCACAGGCGCTGTGACGCTGGACACTAACGCGATCACGGCTGAATCCCCCGCCGTCGGCCGATGGGAAATAGTCCACACGAGCGGAGACAACTCTGCTCAAGCCGATCAGTACCCCGGGGGCTTCTCCATTTTTCTGGAAGCCGACGGTACAGGCAATACGCCTGGAAGCTTCACCAACTCTATGTGCGTTCCTGATGTCGAATCTTATAATGTTGTTCCCACCTGGGTTGCGTTGGGCGGAAACAATTATCAGATCACCATCACCGTCAACAATCTGGGATTGGCGCCAAATCTTTCATTTATTTATACTGGCACATACGACCCCCTCACAGCTGTGCCTGGCGACTCCTCCTTGTTGATACCTGCAATGACGGGAACCTATTACGCCGTGGGAGATGCTTCGGCCTGCAGCCTCGCGACAGTAACTACTCCTGGTAACTTCGTTGCCACATTTCTGCCCACACTTTCATCTGGTTCAGCTTCTGGCTCACTGGATGGGATGGCTGCCGCCAATGGGTCAGCATTTGACTCCACGGTGAACGCGACAATCACGTTTAGTACGCCGCCCGCACCCGGTCAGATTTCTGGCACGGTAGCCCTTGCTTCCAACCCGACGTTCAACAGCCTTCCGTGCTTTGCAACAACTGACGGCGTTGTAAACCCCTTGACTATCAACCCTAATAAGTCCAGTCAGTCAGGCGTTTACGAATATATGTTTGCAGAAGGTCTGGACCCCTACGGCGCCCCAACTACTCTTTTCCTCCAAGGTTTTTCAGCAGATTTGTACACCACGGCTAGCAACACGGACCTTAGCGCGACTCAAGTCAGCTCAACTGAATGGGCTGTATTCGCCGCCATAGGTGAAGACAATCCCGTTGTCGGAATCCCTGGCGTAAGCAATGATGGCACGAATAGTGCCATAGTTATGTTATACGGTGTCATCGGTGGCGTGTGTAATAGTGCAGGTGGTGTTGACGCGCCTTTTCACTTCATTTCAGGCACGCCCATAGTTCACAGGCACAAAAAGCATCACCTCCGTGGCAACGAGGTGAATACGAATCGCGGGCATGATGAAGACCGCTAAGATTGAAAGCGGGCATTCCGTTGTGATGCGACGCGCCTTCCAATCCCGCAAGGCGCCAATGAACTGTCGGGACAGAGTTGCGAACTCGACATGAGAACAGGATAGACGCCGGTATACGAAAGAAAAGGTCCGCGATGAAAGAACAACTAGGGCGGTGTTCAGAACATCTTCGCAAGGCCGTTCGTTTTCTGGCCCTAAGTTCCGGCACACCTCAAGAGAAGCTGACGAGCATGTACCACGACACCGGGCTCGGAAGCATTTACAAGGGCGATTTTCCGAATGGTTCTCTGAGACACGATTTTCAGGCTATCACTGGCATGATGAACGAAAACAGTGAACCGCAATTCATGGTCCACATCGCGGGCATGTCCGATGAACGGGCAAGGAGGGTCATAGGACAAATCTGCCAGCTTTCCGATGATGTTTCATGTGCTCTTGGCGGGCAGAAGTAGCGGCTAGCCACAGTGCAAACCGGACATCTCTAGCCATCGCACGCGCAGCTAGCAATAAAAGGACTCCGGTCTCTACGTACTCTTTCTAGCGACTTTCCTGGCGCGAAAAAAGCTTCCCGTTCACGTACACTACGGTTTGAATCGTCACGGAGAAGTCTTGCCTCCTTTCGAACCAGGTTCGTTCCAGAGCGAGTGGCCTCTGCTGCTTGAATGCGCGTCTCCGGAACCTGATCTGCGCCGCATCGCCGAGCTCATCCGCCCCGCGGACTGGGCCCGCCTGCTCGCGCTTGCGGAGGACCACGGAGTTACGGGCCACCTCGCGGCACGTTTGCGTGAACTGGACGCGAGTTTCATCCCTGCGGAAACCCTCCAGGCCCTTCGCGACCGGCAGCGTGCGCAAACATTTGTTTCGCTCCGGATGACCGCGGAGCTTTTCCACCTTCTGGATCGATTTGCATCGAAAGCCATCGGCGCGCTGGTTGTGAAGGGGCCGGTGCTTGCGGTCCAGGCCTACGGCGACCCTGCGATGCGCAGCTACGGCGATCTCGACCTGCTCGTCCGCCAGCGCGACATCCGCCGCGCCACCGAATTGATGATCGCCGCCGGCTACCAGGCCGCCGTTTCCCTCGCCTCCATCGACTCCGGGAAGATTCCCGGACAATATCTTTTCTCCAAGCCGGACGCGAAATTGCTCGTTGAGCTGCACAACGATTTCACGCTCCGCTATTTCCCTCGCCGGCTGCCTCTCGAAGAGTTCTTCGAACGCCAAATCCGCGTGCGCCTTGACGCGCACGACGCTCCCGCTCTCTGCGTGGAAGACGAACTCGTCCTCATCTGCATCCACGGCGCAAAACATTTTTGGGAGCGTTTGATCTGGATCGCCGATGTCGCCGCGCTCGTCAATCGCCAAACCGCCATCGATTGGCCCCACGTGGCCGAATCCGCAAAAGAAGTCGGAGCGGAGCGCATGCTGCATACCGGCCTGAGCCTAGCCAAAAAGTTGCTGAAACTGCAGTTGCCCGCGGAAACGACGGCGATCGTCGAAGCGGACAAGCAGTCCGCTCACCTGGCCGAACAAATTCTCCACTGGCTGCCCGCCGCCGGCTGCGCGCCACCTGGCCTGTTCGAACGCGCCCTGTTCCGTCTGCGCATGCGCGGCGGCTTCCTTTCCGCCCCCGCCTATCTCCTGCGGCTTTCCCTCTCTCCCACCGAGGAAGACTGGCAGCCAGGCCCCGGTGAAAGCCCTCGCGGATTCCTCGCCTCCCTCCGCCGCCCCTTTCGTCTCGCCCGCAAATACAGCCGCTCTGGCAAATCCTGACCTTGCGCAATTCGCTTCGCTTGGTCTTGCCGCAGTGGCGATTTTCTTATTGGACTCCAAAAACAAAATCGCGCGCGCCGAGTTGCAGCGCGCGCGATCTCTTTCTTCCCCCTGGTCTTTAGTTGATGGTCAGATTAACCACGGCCTGATGATTCACCACGCCCGGTGGTGTGCCACTGGTCGTCCCGGTTATCGTCAGCACAGCAGGAATGGGCTGGGTGACCGGCGCTCCCGGCCCAGAACAGCCGGCCAGAATCACCAGCAGCAGCATCGCCCCCGCCATCCCCAATCGCACTTGCAGCCGCTTGGTTCTGGGCAGCAGAAGCAGCAGCAGAAGAGCCAGGATCACCGGCACCACCTGCCGTATGGAAACGGGAGGAGTCGGCACCGATCCTGGCGGCACCATCATCGCCGCTGTGGTCGTCACCATCACCGCCGCGCTCTGCACCGTCACGCCGTCAGCAGCCTTCACTGGCGAAGCCACCGTGCACGTTGCATCCGCCGCAGCCGGTGTTACCGCGCAAGTGAGCGCCACATTCTGGTTGAAGCCGCCCAGCGGTGTCATGGTTATGTTGAACTTGCCCGGCGCTGCAGTTGTTATCGCTGGCGGCGCCTGCGCCGGCCCCGCCAGGCTGAAGTCCCATCCGGTTCCCGTCAGTGGAACCGTATGCGGGCTCCCTGCGGCATTGTCCGTGACTGTCAGGTTTCCCGCGCGCGCACCCACTGCCGTCGGCGCAAACGTCACGTTGATCACGCAATTCGCTCCGGCCGCCAGCGTCGCCGGGCTGACCGGACACGCTGTGGCCCCCGTGCTCGTCTCGGCAAAATCTCCCGAAGCCGTAATGGAATTGATCGTCAGCGGGGCAGTTCCCGTATTCGTAAGCGTCACAGGCTGCGCCGCGCTAGTTGTCGTCAGCATTTCCCCGCCAAAGGGCAAGGGCGTTGGCGCAAGTCCCACCCCAGGAGCGATGCCGGTTCCGCTAAGCGGGACCGTTTGCGGGCTACCGCCAGCGTTGTCCGTGACCGTCAGGTTTCCCGCGCGCGTCCCCACTGCCGTCGGCGTAAATGTCACGCTGATTACGCAATTCGCTCCCGCGGCCAAGGTCGCCGGTCCGATCGGGCACGCCGTTGCGCCCGTGCTCGTCTCGGCAAAATCTCCCGAAGCCGCGATGGAATTGATCGTCAAGGGGCCACTTCCGGTATTTGTGAGTGTCACGGTTTTCGCGGCACTCGTCGTGTTCACCAATTGGTTGCCGAAGGGCAGGGGCGTTGGCGCAAGCCCGACTACAGGCGATCCGGCCGCTGCCCCCGTCCCGCTGAGGGAAATGGATTGCGGACTGGTGCTGTCGCCGTCGGTCAGCAGCAGCGTTGCCGTTTCCGCCCCCACGACCGATGGCGTGAACGTGACGCTGACGGTGCACTGATTGGCAGGAGACGCTCCAGCGGGAATCCCGGCCGCGCACGTGTTAGCCGAAACCACATAGTCCGTTGCCGCCGCCGCGGGAGTCGCCGTCAGCACCGGAATCGTGGTGCTGGTGAATGCTATGGTCGCATTCGTGTTGTTCGTCAGCGTCACCGTCTGTGCCGGACTCGTGTTCGGCATGTTTACCGTTCCAAAGTTAAGGCTTGTCGGGCTCACCACCAGCGTCGGAATTAGCGTCAGCTTGGCGATGAACGCGGCCGAAGCGTCCCCGGCGGGCAGGCTTGTCTGGAACGCTCCAGCGGGAAAAACAGGGAACGTGGCTGCCGAGGAAAAGGTTGCTCCAGCGATGTAAGCATTATTCTGACTATCGACGGCAATGGCGTTAACATTGTCCGGACCACCAGCGATTCCACTCCCGCCGAAAAAACTCGAATAAACCAAGTCTGCCGCGCCATTGCCGCCGGGATTAATTTTCGAGACGAATCCCTCGCCTTGCGCCCCTGCGGCAAATGCCGGCTGAAATGCACCTGGAGTCACCGGGAAAGTGGAGGCATTCGTCCCCCCTCCGACATAGGCGTTGCCCGCAGCGTCAACCGCGATGTCGAATGCTGTTGTAGCCGCAGGGCCAAGGAATGTGGAATACAATAGGGGACCATTTTGCGTATCAATGAGGCTCACAAATGCAGTGCCTCCCGTCGTGCCCGTGGTTTGGAACGGCCCGGGCGCAGCCGTAGGAAATGTAGGAAATAGGAGCGAGGTGGTCACGCCTGTGACGTAGGCCACGGTGCTGCCCGGCTTTAGCGCGATCTTCGTACTCTCGTCTACGCCTTCACCTCCCAAGTACGTCGAGTAGACTAAGGATGCGGCTGGAGCTTTCGTAGTTGACGTGTCGATTCGCGAGACAAATACGGTTCCGTTGGCAACGGCTGCAGGAGGTGCCGTATTCTTCTGAAACGCATTCGTGTTCGTCGTCGGAAAGTCTGTGGACGTTGTTATGCCAGTAACGTATGCATTTTCGGAGGCGTCTACCGTCACTCCTTGCCCGAGCTCGCCGAAGCCCAGACCTGAAGTTGTTGCATTAGCTCCACTGCCACCCAGGTATGTTGAGTAGGCCAGCGAATTGCTTCCCGATTGTGTTGTATTGATTCTGGTAACAAACGCATTTCCATCCGTGGTTCCCAGGGTCGTTTGAAAGGCACTTGCTGCCGTAATAGGAAAGGTCGCCGCAGTCGTCCCAGGAGACGCAGACGTAAGTCCAGTCACATAAGCGTTGCCATTCACGTCGGCCGCAACACCATTTGCTACATCGGAATTGGTTCCGCCAGTTCCTCCCAGATACGAAGAATAAACAAGCGAGGCTATGCCACTCGCCGCCGGATTGATCTTGGATATGAAGCTGGTTCCCGCGGACGCGCCCGCACTTGCCGCCTTAAGAGGGGTAACCGAACCATTGGTCGGGAAGTCCGTCGAAAATGTCTCTCCGGCTACATAGACATTTCCGCCAGGGTTCGCGCCACTACCGGAATTATCCAGTGCGATCCCGAAGCCAAAATCGCCGCCCGTTCCACCTAAATAAGTTGTGTAGAGGAGTGCGGTACCTGTGGGATTGATCTCTGTTACAAAAGCAACTCCGTTGGTATCGCCCGCGCCGAATCCTCCAGGCGTTGATGGGAACGTCGTTGAGAAAGTTGTTCCGGTGACAAAGGCATCTCCCAGTGAGTCCACGGCAATCCCCGAACCAAGATCACCGTTCGCGCTCCCGCCCAGATACGTCGAATAGTTCAGCACCGGATCTATGATGAGCGGCTCGCTCCTATCATAGTTTGCGACGGCAAACGTGATCCTGTGGCCGCCCGCGAGTACATACTTTCCTTGGATTTCCCGTCGGTCCCCACCCATATTCTGGTAGATCAATGGCCTCTGGAGCGCCACTTGGCCCCCGGAAACGCTCATGATTAGATCGCCGTGCAAATTGATCCGCAGTTTCTGTGCGCCCTTCAGGCTCAATTGGATGACCTTCGGGTCGGCGCCGGGCGCCACCACGAAGTCATATTCCAGACGGCGCTGATTGCCGTAGAACAACAGATCTACGCCAGGATAAATCTTCGTATACTTCACCCGCGCGTAGGCGGGGACATCCGTGCGCCATTCTTTCGGATTATTCCCGATAAAATAGTTCACTTTTGCCGGAAGCCGGTCGACTCCGGCGATTTGCGCTGCGGGATTGGCTCCCTCCAAGCCCATTCGCAAAACCGTCATTCTCCCCGCCTGACGGGCCTTGCGCAACGCGCGAAAATAAGCCATGCGGTGCAGCGGTGACAGATTCATGGCCATCGATGGCTGTAAGGAAATGACTGCTTCTTGAGGAGTCAAGAACAACCCATATCCAGTTCCGTGCGATATGAACCGTACTTCCCGAGTCGCTTGTCCGACGTTTTCTTCAAAGCTCAATGGCAATCGGCCGTAAGCTTCGGCCCACTTCGGGTCCTGTTTCGTGCGCGCAGAATCGAATGTCCCACTCGCCGCCACACGAGATACATCTACGCCCGTTTCGCGATCTTTCTTCCCGGAGCCTCGAAAAGAGGCCAGGAACGACAGACCGGAAATCAGCATGATCACGGATGCAACCTTCAAAGCCTTTACCCCAATACCCCGCGTCTTCATTGTGGAAATCTCCTATACCTTCGAGTCGTACACGTTCCCAATGGACCCGCTTCCGCCTTTGCTCTGCTCCTTCACAAAGCCGGAATCGGAAAAGAGCAAAGCCCCGCCGGTCAAATATGATTTTGGGTTTCTTGGAGAGGAAGGAAGCATGCCACACGCAGCAAACATAGTGCCTCAATTCGGGAAGGCTAGTCCCAAATTGGGAATCGCGCTTGTATCCTATCAGATAAGTTCTGTACTTCGAGGGAAGAATTGGTTGCCGCCTGCGCCCATTCTCCTTCAAACAGAACTTGAGAGATCAAGCGCATTAAAATCCTCGCGGATAACCCTGCAGAGTTCCGCCAGCTTGCTTGCGCTCACATTAGGGTAGACCTGTCGGGTAGGAACCGACGTAACCAACCGGCCTAGCACCTCAAACTCACTTGCCCTCATTTCGCGGTCGAGGATTTTATTAGCGTAAGTTTCCGCCACAAGAGCCAGGAGCGCTTTCTGCGGCGGCATCCTCTCCAAATATGGCGCCGGATCCGGACGCCTTTCCTCCAATATATATATGGCTCCCAGCGCAAGAGGGCGGTTTTCAAACCGCGTGCCTTGTTTTCCCAGGTCCAGGCGACGCTTATTCCAATCCGGGATGAATCGCGGGAGCGCCTCCGATGAACCGTAGAGTGCCTTCACCGAATCAGGCCAAAGGGAGAGATGGGGATAGGCTGGCATGACGTGGAACACGCCCTTTCGTTCTACAAGCGCGACGATGTCATCAGAGAGGACTCCGTAGCCTTGTTGCGCAAGGGCTGCCGCGGTTGTCGATTTCCCCGACCCCGCCGCGCCCACGAAGGCAATACTGCGGTCTTTGAAAGCCACGGCGCTGGCATGCAAGCAGGTAACGCCACGCAGCCGCAACAGAAACCCAAGGATCGGTCCCAACAGATAGGATGCCGCATCTTCGAGAGACAACGATTCGGGCCACACCGCCCAGAGTGCTTTCCGTTTTGCATCCAGCCAGAACTGTGTGCCATCGGCGTATGCAATGCGCAAGAATTCACCCTTCGCTACTCGCCATACCCGCACACCCGGCCCGCGAGTTTCTGGGGAATAAGCGCCCGCATAGGCCAGTTCCTCCTGAGGAGATGAGTCTCTTCGTTCGTGGTATGGGGAATCTCCCAGGTGGAGTTTAATATCGATCGAACTTGCCGCTGAATGAATAGGCACCACTCCGGGGAGAGGCAAATTAGAGTGGAGGAGCAGGCCGAAGACGGAATAGAGAGCCAATGCAGATACTGAACCGGTAACCCGCTTGTAGAGAATTGTGTACGTTCAATGTTTTAACGAATCGTTGCTGAAATCTTTTGAGGTCGCGGCGGGGATATGTGCCCGTTAACCGAACGAAGTTTTGTTGCTCACTGGGTTCCCTCCCACCTTATCTTGGTGGCCGCGCCCTCCTACTTTGTGCGTCAATTCCCGCACCGTCCCGTAAAGGGTCAGCTTCGGTTTCGTATACGGCTTTTTTGGCTCCCGCTCCACGGGCTTACCCATTACTAGCCTCCGCATGCATTTTATACCGAACTCTTCGCGCTGACTGCAACCAAATGTTGAGGCAGTAAGGCCGTAAGCTCGCACTGACTTGCGCGGCGTTCATCTTATCATGCGGCGCCTCTAGCGCAGAGCGCTCGATATAACGATTCAAATTCTTGCTCCACGGTATTTGTTTCAGTCGCTCCGTTCCGTTTCTCTTTACCTGCGCGGAAAGTGGATCCCCCTGCAGCGGCGTTTTCGGGCGCACGCGCACTCGCTCCGGAATCTGCCCCGCCATCGCTTCGCGCAGCAGCATCTTCTGAAAGAACCACGGGAACGGCGGAAGCGCCAGCAAATAGTTCACGATCCTCAAATCCAGAAAAGGGTAGCGCGTTTCCACCGGAAATTGCGTCACTCCCGGATCTTCGGTTTCAAACATATGCGTCCATTGTGGCAGGGTAAGAGAGGCGTGGGCTTTCGGCAAAATAGGATGCCTGCTCGGCGGCACAGGATGCTCGCTCAATTCACGCCAACGCGGCTCCAGATTCAAGCGCTTTGCAAAGTCCGCCTGCAGCCACAGCGGAAATCCCGCCATCTCTTCATCCTCACCGATCAGTTTCCGATATCGCGCACGAATCCCTCGCCACGGGAACGGCCGCACCCACAAATAATTTGCCATCTCCGAAGCCAGTCGCCGCCACTCGCCATTTCGCCGCATACTCTCGGCATACGGCCACATCTGAAAGTCCATCAAGTTATCCGCACCCTCGCCTGACAATACAACCCGGCAATCCGGAGAAATACTTTGGCACGATTCATAAAATCCGGCCAACAAAGGACTATCAATGGGTTCGGGATAACTCATCTCGGGGTCGTCCCACCCGTCAAACAGCTGGACCCCATCCAGCTCCGTGAACTTCATCGGTATCCGCAGGAACTCCCCTACTTCTTGCGCATACTCCCGTTCCCGGTCCGCAATCAGCGAATCATAGACAGACGTAAATCCCCTAATATCAGTTGATTGCGTGCTCTTCGACGACACTTCCCGGGCCACTGCCGCCACCGATGATGAATCCAGCCCGCCACTCAAAAGAATTCCCACTCGCTCGGTGCGCAGCCGGTCCGTGACCGCTTCCCGCAGCAAAACCTGAAAATGATCGATGTAATCCTTCGAATTCGAATAGCGGATCGGCCCCACCGTCGGCGGCACCCAGTACCGCCGGAGCCTCAATCCGCTGGCGGAAAAGCTCAGGCTATGCGCCGGCGGCAGCCGCTGAATGGCGCGATACGTCGTCGTGGCATTGTCATAGTTCAATCCAAACAGCAGAAAATCCCCAATCGCCGCGTCATTGAGCTCCGCGGGCACCTCCGGGTGCAGCCGCAGACAATTCAGCGTATTGCTGAAAAGAAAATGCTCTTTCTCCTGAACGTAATAGAAAGGCTTGATCCCAAAATGATCGCGCGCGCAAAAAAGATTTTTCGAACGGGCGTTCCAGATCGCGAATGAAAAATCGCCAAGCAAATGGTCCACGCACTCGCTTCCCCAAATCGCATACGCATGCAGGATCACTTCCGAGTCCGGGGCACCTGTCCGAACGTCGCGCCCGGCTTGCCGCAGCTCCGTCAATAATTCCTCCCGCCCATCAAGCCTTGCGTCCGCGGTAATCCATAACCGCCCATCCAGACTCGCCGGCTGCTGCTCCCCCTGCGACTCATACGTCGTCCGCAACATCGTGTGAGCAAACCCGATCGCGCCATCCGTCCAAACACCGCGCGCGTCAGGTCCGCGAAACGACAAAAAATCCGCAAGGCTCTCCAACAACCCCCGCTCCACAGGAGCATTGTCCCGGTGGTAAATGCCGACGATGCCGCTCAATCAATTGGCCTTTCAACGAAACGGGCGGGTCCTTCGAACGATAAAATCTGGCATCGCACCCCAAAAGCATCCTCGTTTGGATGTTTCTGTCTCATGCCGCCGCGCACGCGCTTCGAAGCGGTACACTCCGCGCTCATTCGAATCGCACGCTTCCTCTTGATCAGGCTGGAGCCTCATTGTACTGGCCCTCGTCTCTCGCGGCAACCGCGCGCTCCCATTCGAATCGCTTTCTTCCAGAACGCAGAAAACCGAAACAGTTACACCAAAAACAGCGCGCAGCCTGTGCCACTCTCCGCATTTCCCATCACAGACTTTTATCTTGCAACTCCGAAACGGTCTAGGCACAGTACCGTGCAATGATTCTGCGCCTCTCCAACCCGGCCCAACGCGGCACACTTGTCGGTGTCGCCTTCGTTCTCGCGCTGTCTCTCTCCTATTTCAGCATTCGAAATGCCCGCGCCGTGTATCTCTCCGACTTGGAAACTCCCGAAGGTTATGAACGCGCCATCCAGCTCGAGCCCGGCGACGCACGCAACTGGTATCTACTTGGCCGCTATTGGCAGTACAACCTTAAGGATACCGACGCTCCGCGCGCTATCCGCGCTTATCTTTCCTCCCTATCCTTCGATCCGCACTCCGCTGATACCTGGCTCGATCTTGGCACCGCGTACGAATCGGAGGGCAATCTTACCGCTGCGCGCGACGCCTTTCTCCACGCCAAAAAAACCTATCCGCTTTCCGCGGAAGTTTCTTGGCGCTTCGGCAACTTCTTGTTACGCCAGGGGGAGTTGGAGCCGGCCTTCGCGGAAATTCGACACGCTGTTGAAACCGATCCCAAACACGGCGGCGAAGCGTTTTCCCGCGCTCTTCGCGCCGAGCCTGATGTTAATCAAGTCCTGGATCGCGCTATCCCCCCGAATCGCGATGTCTACATGGACGTGATTTGGGATCAAATAGTCGACGGCCAAATCGATATCGCCCTCCAGGCGTGGGATCGGCTCGTCGCAATTCATCCCCGAGTGCCACTGCGGGATGTTTTTCTCTTCGTTGCTGCTTTGAGGAATAGTAGGCGAATTACGGATGCCCGGCGCGTCTGGGACCAGGCGGTGGTAATGGCCGGTATGGCTGATCTTCAGGGCCCTTCGGGATCGGTGTTGTGGGACGGCGGGTTCGAATCAGGAGTGACTGGCGGGGGATATTCCTGGCTCTTTCCGGAAAGCTTTCGAAATGTGCAAATCACCATTGATTCCCAGGAGAAGCACTCCGGAAATCATTCTTTGCGACTAATATTTGACGGTAAGTCCATTGTTACATCAACGGACGTCTGCCACTACGTTCCAGTGTCGCCGTCAACTTCCTATCGTTTTTCGGCGTGGGTGAAGACTAGGGCGATCACTACGGATCAAGGCATCCGATTCCAATTGCACTCTCTCGGAGCGCGAGATGCTTCAGCGGCCGTAACACCAGAGCTTCATGGCAGCGCGCCTTGGACCTACATCGAAATGCCATGGACGTCGGGAAACGATGTGCAGGAAGTGCAGGTATGCCTGGTTCGCGCCCTTAGCGATCAGCTCGAAAACAAAATTATGGGAACGACTTGGGTGGATGACGTCACACTAGTGCCGGCAGCGGCGGAGCACCCCAAGCCATGAAGTTCTTGCGAGCCGGCATCTGTGCTCTGATCGTATTTGGAGTGGCAGCCCATGGAGGGGTCGAAGATTGGGCGCGGGCTGTCCTGATAACGGGCGCGGGATTGCTCTTCCTGAGCTGGTCTTTGTGGCTCTATTTCAATCGCGACGAGCAGCCCGTCTTTTCTCCACTTCTGCCTCCGCTAGCGACCTTTTCGCTTCTCGTGTTTAGCCAGTGGCTCTTCCGTTCCACTGCCTCCCCTTACAACACCCGCATGGAGCTGCTTCTCCTCTTAGCAGACTTGATTGTCCTTTTTCTCGCGGTTCAAGCCTTCCGCACCTTGGAGGATTGGCGGGGTTTCGTATGGTTCGGGATGGGCTTCGGCTTCCTTGTCAGCATCTTCGGAATCCTTCAGCACTTGACCTTTAACGGCAAGCTTTACTGGATTCGAGAAATGCACTATGGCGGTGTTCCGTTTGGACCTTACGCCAATCGCAATCATTTCGCCGGATTTGCAGAGCTCATTCTGCCGCTTGCCCTTGTTCCCTTGGTCCTCGGCAGGGTCCGGCGAGAGCGTCTGCTGGTCGTCGGGTTATTCGCGGTTTTGCCTATTGCGGCCCTCTTTTTCTCCGCTTCCAGGGGAGGCATATTGAGTTTTGCCGTGGAGCTGGGGGTGCTCGCTTTGGTCATCGTTTGGCGCCGCACTATGGGAAAACATCTGCTCTCCGCGGCGGCCATCATGCTCGGCGCATTACTGATGGTTTCCTGGCTAGGCGTTGGACAAATCCTTCAGCGTTTTTCCTCCATGCAATCCCTCGAAATGACCGCGGGAAAGCGCGCCTCCATGCGCCGCGACACCTGGCGTATCTTTCGCGACCACCCCTTGCTCGGAACGGGGCTCGGCACCATCCAAATTGTCTTTCCGCCCTACGAAACGCTCTACGACGGAAAAATCGTCAACCACACCCACAACGACTATCTCGAAGCCCTCGCAGAAACGGGGCTCGCCGGGGGGCTCTGCTGCCCTTGGTTCCTCGCCGTCCTCTTCGCCGAGTCCCTAAAGCGCTTGCGCCAGTTCAACAATTCCTTCGCCGGAGCCCTGCAACTCTCCGGCTTCATTGCCTGCTGCGGCTTCCTCGCGCACAGCCTTGTGGATTTTAATCTGCATATCCCGGCGAACGCGATGCTCTTCTTTCTCATGGCCCAGCTGGCCACTGTGGACCTCCCTCAGGCTGCTCCTCCTTCGCCTCGCAGACGCCATCGCAATTCTCGAAATGACTGATAGACTTGGGCTTTATCGCTGTATAATCACACTTGGGGGTCATATATTCGTATGCAGCCAGTTCGCCTGGGTGCGCTGCGGTGGTCTTTCGTCACGGGGTTACTGTTAGGGATAATGGGTCTCTCGCCTTCCGCCCGCTCTCAGACCTCCCTTGAAACGCCGCAACAAACCAACGATCGCATCCGTGCGCTTTCCTCCACCGTGCACATGTCGCCCCATGACTACGTCATAGGCAACGGCGACGTGATCGTCATCGACGTGTTTGATGTAAAGGAACTCAGCCGTGAAGTACGCGTCAGTCAGACCGGTTCCATTGGCATCCCGCTGGTCCCTGTCCGCCTCCATGTCTCAGGTTTGACCGAAGTGCAGGCTGAACAAAAGATCGCCGAAGTCCTGGAATCCAACGGACTTGTAACTCATCCAGAGGTAAGCGTCAGCGTCAAAGAGAGAAAGAGTAAGCCCATCACAGTCGTCGGGGCAGTAGGTCGCGCCATGGTGTACCAGGCGGATCATCCCGTTACGCTTTTAGAACTCCTCGCTGAGGCGGGTGGGATCTCCAACGACGCGGGGGACACGGTCATCGTCGCCCGTCCGGCACCAGAGTCTTCGGCTTCTGTTGATCCCTCGGAAGCTCCGGCTATCGGTCCGGAAGATCTTGAAGCAGCTACCGTGTCAAAGGAATCGACCCAGATTGCCTCTGCCCCGGACAGTGTCTCCGGTATAGCTCCAACCGGTTCCCCCACATCCAAAATTGTGACCCCCGCGCCTTCTTCCAAGGCTTCGCCGAATGATGCTCCCATGCCCACTGATCCGTCTCCCCGGACCGACACGATTACCATCAACCTCAATCAACTTGTGGAATCCGGGGATGCGACCAACAACATCGTTCTACAGGCCGGAGATATCGTTACCGTCCCGCACGCCGGCATTGTCTACATTCTCGGAGCAGTCGCTAGGCCGGGTGGCTTCATCTTGGCAAATGATCGCTCCCAGATGACCACGCTGAAGATCCTTGCACTCTCCGGCGGTTTGAACCCCACTGCTAAAAAGGATCATGCTTTCATTATCCGAAGGGACAATCAGGGACAGCAGCACCAGGTCCCCGTCGATCTTAAGAAAGTGATGGACTTTACCACCGAAGATGTCCAGCTCCAGCCCAGTGACATCTTGTACGTGCCGAACAGCACTGCCAAGGCGGCCCTCAGGAAGGCTGCGGAACTCGGACTAATCATCGGTACTGGCGTGGCTCTTTATCGGATCGTGAATTAACAGGAAAATGGCCGAAGAAAACAAACTCGTACCGCGTGAAAATGGTTCGAACGGCGTTGTCGAACTCGTCTCTCCCCACCCTCGTTTTCCTGCCTGGGAGTTGTCTCCTCGTGAGCCCCACCTCTACGATTACCTGCTCATCCTTCGCAAACATCAGTGGCTGATTCTTTCTTTCCTCCTCGCCACGGTAACGATCGTGGCCATCGCCACCTTTCGCATGCAACCCGTCTACGTTGCTACCACCCGCATCGAAATGGACCGGGAGAACGCTAATATTCTTCCCTTCCAGGGCGTTGATTCCTACGACTACATGATGGACGTCGAGAATTATATCGAGACACAATCCAAGATTCTTACGAGCGAAACCCTTGCACTGCAGACGATTCGCAATGCTGGCCTTGCCGCTCGGCCGGAATTCACCTCCTCCGAAGCATCTTCGGAAGCCATCGCCACCGGCAGTCTGGCGAACCAGAAGCGCCCCCCAGAACTTGCTGGTTTCTTGGGGAGTCTCAGCGTTAGGCGCGTTCCCAACAGCCGCCTCATGGACGTGAGTTTCGAGTCGACCGACCCGCAACTCGCCGCCAGAATCGTTAACACCCATATCGCCACCTATATCGAACAGAATTTCCGTAGCCGCTACGACGCGTCGACTCGCGCTACAGGGTGGCTTTCTGACCAGCTCGACGAGCTCAAGATTAAGGTTCAAAAAGCGGAAGAGGCCCGCATCGCTTACGAACGGCAGAATCAGATTTGGACACTCGATGACAAGCAGAATATAACCACGCAGCGGCTCGCCGACATCAATAAGGAACTGACCGACGCGCAGAGCGAGCGCATGAAAAAGGAATCGCTCTTCGAGTTTGCCAAGTCCGGCAACCTCGATGCCGTTCCCCAAGTTCAAACTAACGGCGTGCTCATGGATTTATTAAGAAAGCAAGCTGAGGCTTCGGCTCAGTACACCGATGCGCTGAGCCAGTATGGCCCTAATTTCCCCAGGGTGCAGCGTCTCCAGCTTCAACTCAAGCAATTCGACGATTCCATCGAAAAAGAAAAAAAGAAAATAGTGGATATTCTGGAAAGTGACTATCGCGAAGCCCGTCAGCGCGAAATCATGCTTACGGGGGCCCTGGACGCGCAAAAGGCCGAGGCCAACCAGATGGCCGAAAAGTTTGTGGAATACAATATTCTCAAACGTGAGGCTGAGGCCACCAAGACTCTGTACGACGGCTTGATGACCAAGTTGAAGGAAACC
The DNA here is from genome assembly GCA_013289835.1 of Acidobacteriota bacterium. Classification (GTDB taxonomy): domain Bacteria; phylum Acidobacteriota; class Terriglobia; order Acidiferrales; family UBA7541; genus Acidiferrum. The sequence continues at coordinate 63,327 of JABCZG010000024.1, forward strand.
GCCCTCTCTCAAGGCCTCCGGTCTTCCAATATTCGCGTTGTCGATCCTGCCATGATTCCGTCCACCCCCGCTCGTCCTGCGAAAACGCGTAACATTACGCTCGCCATGCTCGCCGGACTTGTCGGCGGCATTGGCTTGGCTCTGCTCCGGGAGTACTTGGACAATACCGTGAAGACTCCGGACGATGTCGAAACGCTTGCTCGACTGCCTTCCCTCGCGGTAGTACCGCAGTTCGCTGGTTCGAACGGAACCGACAAGAAGCAGCACCTGATCAAGGGTATTGCGGCCAACGGCCACGATAAGCGCATCGAACTTGTGGCTCAGCATCTTCCCAAGTCGCAGATGTCAGAAGCTTTCCGCGCCTTGCGGACTTCCATTCTCCTTTCTCAGGCCGATCATCCTCCGCAGGTAATTTTGGTCACTAGCGCCTTGCCGCGCGAAGGCAAAACGACCGCCGCTGCGAATCTTGCCGTTACTCTCGCGCAGCTCGGCGATCGTACCGTTCTCGTGGATGCTGACCTTCGAAAGCCCGGCGTGGGACGTCTGCTCAATCTTGGCAGCAGTAAGTATGCGGGCCTGAGTTCGTATCTTGCGGGCGTTTCGAGTCTGGATCTGGTTACCGTTCCACACCCCACGATTCCCAATCTCGCGGCGATTCCTCCCGGCCCGCTTCCGCCTAATCCTGCGGATTTGTTATCTTCTCACAAGCTCGCCGAAGCCATTGCCGAGCTCCGCACAAAATATAAATTCATCGTCATCGATTCCCCGCCGGTTATGGCCGCCACCGACGCCGTGATCCTCTCCGTCCAGACCGACGGCGTCCTGCTTGTCGTTCGCAGCGGTGAAACACCCAAGGAAGCTTTTACGCGCACGCGCGACCTGCTCAACAGCGTGAAATGCCACATCCTCGGCGTCGTTTTGAATGCCGTCGATTCTAGCGCGCCTGACTACTACTACTCTTATCGGTATTACCCATATTCGTATGGCTATGGTCCCCAGGAAACAGGTGAAACTTCGCATGTCAAAGATTCAGACTCCGAGGCTCAGCTCATTTCCCACGACCACGATGATGATTCTCAGTCGCTCTAGGGAGGTCCCGTGCGCTATTTGATTACTGGCGGAGCTGGCTTTATCGGTTCCCACCTGGCGGATCGCTTGCTCTCTCGCGGTGATCGCGTCGTCTTGCTCGATAATCTTTCCACCGGCAGCATGGATAACATTCGCCATCTCAAATCGTCCGATCGCCTGCAATATCACCTCGACAACATCGAAAATCGCCAGTTGCTCGCCGAACTCGTGGATGACGCCGACATCGTCGTTCATCTGGCCGCTGCTGTTGGCGTTAAGCTCATCGTTGAAAGCCCCGTTCGAACCATCGAAACCAATGTGAACGGCACGCAGATGATTCTCGAGGCCGCTTGCAAGAAAAAGAAACTCGTCCTCGCCGCCTCGACCTCCGAAGTCTACGGCAAAAACACCAACGTCCCGTTCCACGAAGACGCAGATCTCGTCCTCGGTCCCACCACCAAAGGTCGCTGGAGCTACGCCGCTTCGAAGGCCCTCGACGAATTTCTGGCGCTTTCGTATTGGAAAGAAAAAAAGCTTCCCGTCATCATCGCTCGCTTGTTCAACACCGTCGGCCCGCGCCAAACCGGCCGCTACGGCATGGTGCTTCCTAATTTCGTCAAATCAGCGCTCGACAATGCCCCCATCCAGATTTACGGCAACGGCAAACAGTCCCGCTGTTTCTGTGACGTGCGCGACACCGTCGAAGGCCTCATCCGCCTCATGGACACCGACCGTTCTATCGGCGAAGTCGTCAATGTTGGCAACACCGAAGAAATCACCATCGAGGACCTGGCTCACAAGGTAAAAGAACGCACCGCCAGCAGCTCCCCCATCGAATACATCCCCTATGACAAAGCCTACGAGCCCGGCTTTGAAGACATGATGCGCCGCGTCCCCTCCGTTGAAAAATTGCTTCACTTGACGGGCTTCCGCCCGCATACGCCTTTGAACGAGATCATTGATCGCGTAACCGCCTTTTTTCGTCAGCGCTCGGAAGCGCCCGACATCCACAGAGTAGCGACCACCAGCGCCGACTAACTCTCGCCTCACCGGCCGCTTCCACCCATCGCTGCTCTCCGCAGTGTTCCGCCTTGGCGCGCGTTTGAATCAGCCTCCAAGGCGCGGAATGGCCAAGCAGACTATACTTGGGCCATGGCATCCGCAGGGCGCAGCCCCGAGCAGCCTCATCAACCAGAGGACATTCGTGTTGTGGTTGACACCATCCCCACGCTGGTGTGGTCCGCTCATCCGGATGGTTCCGCCAAATTTTTCAACCAACGCTGGCTTGACTATACCGGCCTCTCGGCCGAAGAGGCGAGTGATTCGGGCTGGACTGCTGCACTTCACCCGGAAGACCGGGGCAGGCTCATGGATTATTGGGGGCACCTGCTGGTTTCTGGGAAGGCCGGTGAGATGGAAGCGCGCCTGCGCCGGTACGACGGCGAATATCGATGGTTCCTCTTCCGTGCGGAGCCCGTGCGCGACAATGGGGGCAAGATCTCCAAATGGTTTGGCGCGAATACCGATATCGAGGATCGCAAGCGCGCCGAGGCACTACTCGCCGCGGAAAAACGCACCCTGGAAATGCTCGCAGGCGGCGCTCGCCTCTCGGATATTCTGGAAAACCTATGCGATACCATTGACGCTCAAGCGGGCAACGTCATTTCGGCAGTAATGCTGATGGATGCCGACGGCATGCGCCTTTGGTTCGCCGCCGGTCGTCGCCTTCCCAAGGGTTGGGTTGAGGCCATCAATCCTTTGACGATTGGCCCTTGCATCGGTTCGTGCGGCACGGCCGCATCTCTGAAGCAGCGGGTGATCGTTTCCGACATTGCGACGGACCCGTTGTGGGTTGATTATCGCGACCTCGCTTTGCGTTATGGTTTTCGCGCCGCGTGGTCTCAGCCCCTCCTCTCCAAAAACCAGCAAGTGCTCGGCACGTTTGGAATGTACTACCCGGAGCCCCGCACCCCGAGCGAGACGGATCTGCGGCTGATTGAAGGCGCGGGTCACATAGCCGTAATTGCCATCGAGGGAGAGCGGTCTCAGGTGGCCCTGACCAGGGCTTTCGACGAAATCGCCAAATCCGAAGCTGAACTTCGCACCATCATCGATGCGATACCTCAGCTCATTGTCGCTGTGGGGACCGACGGAAACTTTCTTTACGCGAATCAGACAGTACTGGAGTACACCGGCCTCACCCAAGAAGAAGTGAGGACGCAAAAGTTTCATGAGCTCTTTCATCCCGAGGATTCCGAGAGATTGCGCGGCCAGCGTGATGCGGCGATCTCGGGCGGGGTCCCGTTCGAGTACGAACGACGAATGCGCCGCAGGGATGGCCAGTTTCGCTGGCTCCTGGTCCAATACAACCCCCTGCGGGACGAACATGGCGAAGTCATCCGCTGGTATGCCACCGGTACCGACATCGACGACCGCAAACAGGCGGAGGAACGAACGCGCCAAGAGAACTTCGCGCTGCGAGAGCAAATCGATCAGGCCTTCATGTTTGACGAGATCGTGGGCTCCTCGCCTGCCCTGAAGAGTGTCCTTTCCAGCATCGTGAAAGTCGCCCCCACTGACTCTACGGTGCTGATTACGGGCGAAACCGGTACGGGCAAGGAGCTAATTGCCCGCGCCATCCATAAGGGTTCGCACCGCGTCGGCCAGCCCTTTATTAGTGTGAATTGCGCCGCAATTCCTTCTTCGCTCATCGCCTCGGAATTATTTGGCCACGAGAAGGGCGCATTTACCGGCGCCCTGCAACGCCGGCAAGGCCGTTTCGAATTGGCGCACTCCGGCACGATTTTTCTCGATGAAATCGGCGAGCTTCCTGCGGAAACCCAGATTGCTTTGCTTCGCGTGCTCCAGGATCGCCAGTTTGAACGAGTGGGGGGTAACCGCATCATTTCCACCGATGTTCGAGTAATCGCTGCCACCAACCGCGATTTGGCCGCTGCCATTGCTTCTGGAACATTTCGCGCCGACCTCTTCTACCGCCTCAATGTTTTTCCCATCCACGTGCCCCCTCTTCGCAACCGCAAGGAAGACATTCCGATGCTGGTCGAGTACTTTGTCAAACGCTACGCGGAGAAAGCGGGCAAGCAAATCCGCAAGATCGACAAAAATACCCTCAAGCTATGTCAGTCCTATCCTTGGCCCGGCAATATTCGTGAACTCCAAAATATCATCGAGAGATCCGTAATCCTCTGCACCGGCGACACCTTTTCGATCGATGGAGCCTGGCTTTCCAGTCAAAATTTGGCTCGTCCCAGGTCATCACGTCTTCTGACAGAAACCCTCCACAGCTACGAGAAGGAACTCATCGAAGCCGCTCTGGCGGAAAGCAACGGAAAAGTTGCCGGGCCAAATGGCGCCGCTGCCAAACTCGGAATTCCGCGTTCGACCCTGGATTTGAAGATCAAACAGCTCAACATAAAGAAAAACACCATCCGGCAATCCTCTCGTTGAACTCCCGGAATTCTGGCACTTCCTAAGATCCTGTCACTCCAATTCCCTTTTTGGGCTTTGTTTTCAATGAGTTTCAATTGGGTACTCGCTTGCACCGCTTGTGCTCGGTGCTTCGATCGATGCCGTCCGGCGCACCCGCGACTGCAATGTTGGTCAAATGGCCTGATCAATGACTTTTAGGATTGAGACTTCGGCGCGCGGGAAATTCACAGTCCTTACCCTCAGCGGCCGGATCGAAAAACAGGCGATTGCCGAGTTGCGGAGGCTTTTTGAACTTCAAACGGATTGCCGCAGCATTGTGTTGGATCTGAAAGACGTTAGCGTGGTTGATCGCGACGTAATGTGCTTTCTCGTCCGTTGTGAAGCGGATGGCGTCAAGCTCGAGAATTGCACTCCCTATATTCGTGAATGGATGGAAAGAGAAAACGACTGAATGTCGCACCGTATTGAATGCAAACGAGAGGGCACATAAAAATGAAAGGCACGTACAAAGCAGTGGAAGTCTCCTCCCCAGGGAATCTTCGCTTGGTCGAGCGGTCAATCCCTGAGCCTGGGGCAGGCCAGGTCCGGATTCGGGTGGAGGCCTGCGGAATTTGTCACACCGATGCCGCCACCGTCATGGGCGTCTACCCGGGTCTCACACTCCCGCGCGTTCCGGGGCATGAAGTTGTCGGCCGCATCGAAGCCCTAGGCGCAGGTGTGTCCCGCTGGAAAATCGGTCAACGCGTCGGTGTCGGCTTGATCGCCGGCGAAGACGGCGTCTGCGAACCGTGCCGACGCGGGGACATCGTGAATTGTCAGAACCCCGTAACAGCGGGCGTAACCGTGGATGGCGGATACGCGGAAGTGATGATCGCTGAAGCGCGCGGCCTCGCTTCCATTCCTGATGAGCTCAGCTCCGCGGAAGCCGCTCCCCTCCTCTGCGCGGGGATCACCACCTATAACGCTCTTCGCAATGCCGGTTTGCGCTCTGGTGATTTGGTCGCGGTACAGGGCATTGGTGGCCTCGGGCACCTCGGTGTCCAGTTTGCACGGCACATGGGGTTCCATACTGTCGCCATCGGGCGCGGACGCGAAAAGGAAAAGCTTGCGAAGGATTTGGGAGCGCACGTCTACATCGATACCGCCACCGATGATGCCGCAGCGGTACTCCGGCGGTTGGGCGGCGCCAGGGCAATTCTCGCAACAGCTACAAGTGGTGGCGCGATGGGACCGCTCGTGTCCGGTCTCTCCGCCCGCGGCAAGCTCATCGTGGTCGGTGTGCCGCAGGATCCCATCCAATTGAATGCCTTCCCGCTCGTCTTTGGAGGTCGCTCGATCTACGGGAGCCTGACCGGCACTCCGATTGAAAGCGAGGACACTCTGGCCTTCAGCGTCCTGGAAAATATCCGCCCGATGATCGAGACAGCTCCTCTCGAGCAGGCTGCTGATGCGTACGCTCGCATGATGCAAGGCAAAGCGCGCTTCCGCATGGTGCTCGTTACAAAGGACGGAGCCGCATAAGTCATGCCGTCCTGCACGCAACAATCCGCAGAAACCAGTGCCACTTCAATGCGCAGCGTTCACACACTCAGCGACGAAACCTTGGTGCAAGCCGCCAAGCGCGGCCATTCTACCGCCTTCGCCACCCTTTCCGAGCGACATAGACATCAACTTTTTCGCGCTGCGCGCCGCATCACCAGAAGCTCTGAGGATGCGGAAGACGCAGTGCAAGACTCCCTCCTGAGAGCCTTTGTTCACTTGACGGACTTTGACGGCAGGTCCAGTTTCGCAACTTGGCTCACGCGCATCGCCATCAACTCCGCGCTCATGATTCTCCGGAAGAAACGAGCCTCCCACGAGATCGCCACCGGCTATGACGATGATTTTGGCGAGGAAGGCTTCCGCTACGAAATTACCGACCATCGGCCGAGTCCAGAAACGCGTTACGCCCAAGGCGAAGCAGAAACCATCCTAAAAAAAGCCATCCAGAACCTGCGGCCGGCCCTCCGGGTCGTTGTTCAGATTCAACAACTGCAAGAACGCCCATTGCGGGAAACCGCGGAAGCGATCGGCATCTCTTTGACCGCAGCCAAGGGACGCCTGTTCCACGCCAAAAACGCGCTTCGCAGGTCATTGATCCCGAAACTCCTGCGCCGGCCCCGTTTCGGCGGCAAGTTTCGTGTTTTGCGCGCGGGCGCCGGGTCGCGCAGAGCGAATGCCCGATCGGATCAACAGCAATCCACTCACAAGAAAGAAGGACATGAGCATGTCATCGAAATTAAAGAGAATTGGAAGTACGGAGCCCCAGGCAACCTCCATTCAGGGGGAAACCGAAAAAGTTTCAGTCGTGCACTCGGCGCGTGAGGAGGAAATCAGACGTCGCGCCTACGAACTCTATCTCGAACGCGGCCAGCAACCAGGCCGCGATCTGGAAGATTGGTTCCAAGCCGAACGCGAACTTCAGAGTGGCTTGCTCTCCCGCGCACAGGCGGGCTAAGAAGAATTTCCGGTCTCCGCGCCAGCCTTCTCGATCCCATGGCCGCCTCCGGTCCGAATAAACCCTGGCTCCCTCAGATCCAAATCGAGGACTTAAGCGGTCGGCAGCCACGCCTTTTTCCAATTTCGCTACGTGCCCTGAGGAACGCGTCGAGTACACGGACTTTCGCCACGCTGCGACAAACTCTCCAACAAGAGACTTCCCACAACGCCGTTCCTGGCCAGTGATGGGCACTTGCCCGATTACGACGCAATATAAAAGGGCGCCCCTTTTGGAGTAGGGTTTTGAGTGTTCGGCTCGAACCCCCTACAGAAAGGAACGCCCTCAATGGATAGCAAAAAGTATATCGGCATGGATGTGCATAAGGA
>JABCZG010000025.1 GCA_013289835.1 Acidobacteriota bacterium
CAAACCCGCCCCGCCCTCCGCTCCGCCACCCAACGCCACCGTTCCATCGCCTCCCACGCCGCCAATCTCAACCGTCGCGACCTCGCTCACCCCTCCAACTGTAACGCCCGCCCCATCTCCAGCCCCGCCCCGCGCCCCGCAAACCCCTGCCAGACCACCCCAAGCCTCGACTCCTAAAAACTGTCATTCCGAGCACAGCCAGGAAGAACCTGCTTTTCCCTCATCGCCCGCCCCATCTCCAATCCCAGCCCAACAGCTGTCCTCGACTCCGTCATCGCTCCCTCCCCAACCCTCCGCTGTAGCCCATCCCTTCAGGAGCAACGCTCTTCCGCCCCAGGTTCGCCGACGTTTCCATCGATCTACTGGCGCGGTCTCGCCCAGCCCCTCCGCCCAGCAAACCCCGCAAACCAGCCCACCCACCGCGCAACCGAGCCCATCCGCTCCCCACCTGGCCCAGACAGGAAGGCCCACTGGCTCAACTACGACCCTATCTCCTGCCCCCGCCCAGACAGCAAACCCCTTTAGAATCAACACTTCCACACCCACCTCGGAACTGTTGATTCTAAACCACTTACACCACCGCTAACTCCTTTATCAGCAACACTTACAGAAAATCAGGGGGAGGGGCACCCCTTCCATCGAAATTCTAGTTGGAAGAAAAATACTCTCGGAAAACGGGGAACTCTGGCTTAGTTCTTCTCAATGCGCTTTAACACTTCGGTGGCGTGGCCTTTCGCTTTGACTAGCGGCCAGACCTCCTCGATCTTGCCATCTTTCCCGATCAGGAACGAGCTGCGCACGATCCCCATGTACGTCCGGCCCATAAACTGTTTCTTCTCCCACGCCCCAAACTTTTCAAGCGTTTTATGCGCGAGGTCACTGAGCAAAGGAAAATTCAGTTTGTATTTTTCCTTGAACGAAGCGAGCGCCTTGACGGGATCCGCGCTCATCCCGAGGATAGCCACCCCGTGCTTATCAAAGTCCGGCTTTGCGTCACGAAACTCGGACGCTTCAATCGTTCAACCCGAAGTGTTCGCTTTGGGAAAGAAAAAGAGCAGTACGCGGTAGCCCGAAAAGTCTTTCAGCGACACCTCTTTGCCGTCGTCCGCTAAGAGATTGAAGTTGGGAGCTTTGCCGCCGGCTTTCAGCATTCAGTTTCCTCAACGGAATAAGTTCGGTCACTCTTGCAAACGTAAAAGCGGCAGCTGGGCTGCCGCACTCCAAAACTCAAGAAAGCAACTTACGCAGGATGTCGTTGACGGCCTGCGGATTCGCCTGGCCGCGTGTGGCCTTCATGACCTGGCCGACGAAAAACTTGAACACACCTTCGTTCCCTGATTTGAATTTGGCCACATTGTCCGGGTTTTTCGCAATGACATCGCGTGCCGCCTGCTCGATGGCCGCGTCGCTGACCTGCGCTCCGAGGCCCTCCACCGCAACAATTTCCGCCGCGCTGCGGCCGGACGCGAACATGGTGGCGAAAACTTTTTTTCCGATCGCGCCCGTAATCTGGCTGGACTCGACGAGCTTCACCAATTCCGCCAGGGCCGCGGGCGTGATAGGACTCGCGCCAATTTCCTTGCCGGAATCTTTCAAGCCGCGCAGCAATTCGGTTTGCATCCAGTTGGCGGCGGCCTTGCCGGGCGCACCGGCTTTTACGACGGCTTCGAAATAATCAGCAAGCGCCTGCGTACTGGTGAGCACTTCCGCGTCGTATGGCGTGATGCCATAGGAGCTGACAAAGCGCGCACGCTTCGCTTCGGGCAGCTCGGGGAGCGTGCGGCGAACTTCGCTGCGCCAGGCTTCGCTGATGTGCACAGGCAGCAGATCCGGCTCCGGGAAATACCGGTAGTCGTGTGCTTTTTCCTTCGAGCGCATGGAAACCGTGTGGCTTTCGGCCTGATTCCATAGCCGCGTCTCCTGCGAAATTCGTCCGCCCGATTCGAGCACGCCGATGTGCCGCTCGATTTCATACTCCAGCGCTTTCTGCAAATAACGGAACGAGTTCAGGTTTTTCACTTCGACCTTGGTGCCGAACTCTTTCGCCCCGCGCAGTCGCACGCTCACGTTCGCGTCGCAGCGCAGCGAGCCATCTTCCATGTTGACGTCGCTCACGCCGGTATACAGCAGGATTTGCCGCAGCGTGGTGAGATACGCGTAAGCCTCCTCCGGCGTGCGCATGTCTGGCTCCGAAACAATCTCGCTCAGCGGCGTCCCGCACCGGTTGTAATCAATGTAGGCCTTTGTCGCGGATTGCGAGAAACCCTCGTGAAGATTTTTCGCCGCGTCCTCTTCCAAATGCAGCCGCGTGATGCCGATCCTCTTCCTCGCCCCGCCAACTTCAATTTCCAGCCAGCCGCCCGTCGCCAGAGGCAATTCATATTGCGAAATTTGATACCCCTTCGGCAGGTCCGGATAAAAATAATTTTTTCGCGCAAACCGCGAATGATCGTGTACTGTGCAATGAAGCGCCAGTGAAGCGCGCATGCCCATTTCCACGGCGCGCTTGTTCAGCACGGGGAGTGTTCCGGGCAAGCCCAGGCACACAGGACACACGTTCGTGTTCGGCGGATCGCCAAAGCGCGTCGAGCACCCGCAGAAGATCTTCGTCCGCGTGAGCAGCTGGACGTGGACCTCGAGACCGATGACCGGCTCGTATTTCGCCAAGACCTCGGGCGCGATGGACGTTTCCTCTGGAGTAGATTTCGCCATAACGGAACGAAGAGTATAGCATCCGCGGGTTTTCAGTGGTCAGTAGTCGTAGCGCGCTGGGCGGAGGCGTGCAGCGCAGGAATTAAACGTTCAGCCAAGGCATAGCCGCCGAAGAGCAGGGCGGCGTAGAGGGCGTCGCCGCCAAGCGTGTTCCAAAAGAGCGGAATACCAACGATGTAGCAAGCGACGAGGCCGGAACCGGTGTGCGGATAGCCGCCGAGGAATTGCCACACGGCGAAATTGGTGACGATAAAAAACTGAATCGCACCAAGGAGTGTGGCGAGACTGATGCGCGCGATCGTGCGGCGATCGCGCAGCCAAAGTCCGATGACCACGTTGACGAGAAAGCTCGCATAGACGATCGGGATGAGCTTGTGGAAGCCGACAAAGAGGTCTCCTGCAAACAGCGCTAACAGCGGAAAAAAGAAGGCCAGCCTGCGGTCGCGCAGCACGGCACCGGAAAAAAGCGCCATCGCGCCCACCGGCGTGAAATTCCACAGATGCGGGGCGATGCGCAACGCAGCAGCCAGAACAATCAAGACGAGAGCGAGCAGCGTGCGGTAGAGCAGGTTTTCTTTTTTAGAGATTTCAGCATTCATTTTTTTGCTTCCTCCAGTTCAGGCAATAAATCGCAAAACGCAAATCCTTCCCGGTTGACGACTTCTCCGGTACGCACAGGAATGGGAGATTGAAAAATCGGCCCATCGAAAACGAAAGTGTGGAACTCGCCGTTTTCGCCGCAAGGGTCGGCGTGGGGCGGAAGATCGCGGAAAAAGGATTCGTCCAGTTCACGGCCGGCAAAGCTGGGATCGAGAATTTTCGTATCAACGCAAGCGGCGATGGCGCGGAAACGCTGCTCGTGAAAATATTGAATGAGTTCGCGCGTGTCGCGCTTCCAGATGGGAAAGAGCGCGGTCATGCCAATGCGCGCAAGGTTCTTCTCGCGATAAGCGCGGAGGTCTTCGAGAAAAATGTCGCCGAACGCGACCTTTCGAACGCCCTGGTTGTAGAAGAGGCGCAGCGCTTCTTCCATGCGCGCTTCATAAACAGGATTGACGTATTGCGGCGGGATGCACACTTCGTGCAGCGGCAAGCGTAGAGCATCCGCCTGCCGCCGCAGAAGTTCGCGGCGAACGCCGTGCATGGCGATGCGGTCGTAGCCTTCCGTAACGGTGGTGAGAAGAGAGACGACTTCAAATTGTTTCTGCTGGAGCAGCGTGTGCAGCGCCATGGCGCTATCTTTGCCGCCACTCCAGCAGAAGAGAATGGGTTCGAGTTTCGTCACCAAAGTCTCCACGAGTTATAGATCTTGCCGAAAAGGGCGCAGTCCGCCGCGGCGGACGCCCCTACAAAGATATTGTTCAGTTCCTGCCGCTGAAACGGTAGTTGAGCCCGAGACGGTAATCGCGGCCGAGCGCGGGGAAACCAACCGCGTCCTGATACTGTTTGTCCAGAAGATTGGTGACGCGGCCGTAGAAGGAAATGCCGCGACCAAAATTGTAACTGGTGGCGAAATCAAACCGAGCGTAACCCGGATTGCGCGTGATGCCGAGTCCGTCGAAGTCGCTGTCGGTGCGCACGCCGGTGAAATAACCGGCAATGTTGAAGTTGAGACGGCGGTAGTTGGCATTGAGCCAAAGATTTCCGGAGTTCACCGGGCGGCGCAGCAGATGATTGCCGGGTTGCTCGACCGAAGGAGCATTGGGAATTGTTTTGAGCACGCGGCTGTCGTCGTACGAGTAGTTGCCTTTCAAGACGAGCCAGTGATTGAGGTGCGCTTCGCCGGACCAATTGAGTCCGCGCGCGCGGGCGAGGTCGGTATTGAAATAAAGCATCTCGAAGCCGCCGAAGCACATGGCGTTGGCCGGTCCCTGCTCCTGATTGATTAAATCCCGAAATTGATTCGAAAAAAACGTTGCGGAAATGCGAAAGCGATCACCGCTGAAGTATTGATCCACACCCGCGTTAACCGTGCGGCTACGCTGGGGCCGCAAGGAGGGATCGCCGGGATTACATGGATCGGCGCTGAAGGATTCGAAAATGGTCGGCTCCTCGATGCCCTCTCCATACGCAACTCTTGCGCGCGTGTCTCCCCAAAGCCCTTGCGAGTAGCGCAGCGCATAGACGGCGCCAACGCGAGGTACGACGCGCGTGCCGAAGTTAGTGTTGTCTTCCGCGCGGGCACCGGCGGTGAGCGTAAGCCGCGAGATGGGCAGCCAGCGTGCGTCCAAAAAGCCAGCCTGATTGTTGCGGCGGGCATGCAGGGCGCTGAGGTCGTTGGGGTCGGCATTCTCCACTTCATATTGATAGCCGGCCGTCACCGCGCCCCTGCGGAACGAATACGTGGATTGCTCCAGGAAGCCCGCGCGGTTGAACTGAGCCGTTTCGAAAAAACTGAAATCCGGAAATCCGCTGGTGTCCAGAAAGCGCGCCTCCATGCCGGAGATACGGTGGACCCAATGCGATCCGGTCTTGAACGTCCAGCTCAGATTGCCGGAGAGCTGCCGCAAATCATCGTACGCCGTCGGATCGGTGAAGCCTGGGCCGAACAGAGTCTGTCCCGGAGTGCCGGCGAAACTGGCGTTGCTGCGAATAGTGAGGCGGAGCTGATCCGATTCCGAAAAGCTGTAACCGAAATTGCCGGCGAAACTGCGGTTGAAGAAAGAATCATTCACGCCTTGACCGTCGGTGTGGAAATACGAACCGGCCACCGAGTAGTCGAATTTATCCAGTAGCCCGCTGACTTGCGCGCCTCCGCGAGCCGAGGAAAAGCCGCCGCCTTCGCCAAAAATATTTATCTCCGGAATTTTCGTGGAGCCCTGGTGGCTGACGACTTGAATCACGCCGGACATGGCGTCGGTGCCATACAGCGCGCTCTCTGCGCCATGCACGATTTCGACCTTGTCCACGTTGTCGAGCGTGAGATTGGAAAAATTCATATCGCCGCCGGGCAGATTTACGGGAGTGCCATCGATGAGCACCTTGGTGAAACTCGAATCCCCTCCGTCAATAAAAATGTCCGCGAGGCCACCGATAGGTCCGGTCCGCGCGAGGGCGATTCCAGTTTGCGTGGAAAGAAGATCGGGGAGTGAAACAGCCTGGCGCTGCTGAATCTCCTGCGCGCCGATGAGATCCACGGGCGCGGGCGTTCGGTCGAGTTCCTCGGGCTGCGTGTTTGCAGTGACCACGACGTTTTCAGAAACGCGCTCGATTTCCAGATGAACATCGAGCGCGTGAGTTTCGTCTGCGGCCAAATCGAGATCAAAATCGCGAGCTACAAACGATGGATGCTGAAAATGGATGTGGTAGTGGCCCGGCGGAATGATGAGGAGATACGCGCCGTCGGGAGCGGAAGCTGCCGGCCAGATTTGCACTTTCGCGCCGGCTTCCAATTGTGCGGTGATTTTGACGTTGCCGACGCCATAGCCGGAACGATCGGTCAGTTTTCCGGAAAGATGCGCGTCCGAAGAATTGCTTTGGGCTTGCAAGGAAAAGCGGACTGCAAAAACTGTGAGGAGAAGAAAAGCAGTTCGAAGAAGAGTCGTTTTCATTTTTTCCTCCGCTCCCTCTCGCGCGGGAGTTGAAGGTTGTCCTGTGCAACATTTGAAGTTCACACAGGCTGCGGACTTCGCCGGTCTCCTGGCTTGGCGGCAGTACTTGCGCGGCCTTCCCGCGGCAGCGCCCCGATGGGAGCAGCGAGCCGCAGTGGCCGGCGCAAAATGTTTCCGCCTTACAGTCGCGCGGCGGCGACGGCTTTTGTTGAAGTGGGGTTCGAAACTCGCTTGCGAAGCGAGATCAAATCGTCAGTTCAAGTGCAACCGCAAAGCGGTTGCCCGTCTTCCCGAGCACGAAGTCCACGGTGATTGTGGTCCGCAGCAAAGCGCCGCGGGGTTGAGGTTAACGAGTAAGAAGCGAACTAAAAGTTCCAAGAAGGCCGAACTAAAGTTCGCCGCTACGTTGCAGACAAAACCGTCACGCGCGGGCGCCCGGAAGCGCCCATCTCCACGGTAAGCGGCGTTTGAAAAACCTGTTCGAGCAACTCGCGCTGATAAATGTTCGCGGGCGGTCCCACGCGCAGGCACCGGCCGCGCTGCATCAACACGACCTGGTCTGCGTATTCCGCCGCGAGATTTAATTCGTGCGTCACTACCACCACGGTGTAGCGATTCTCCGCGGCCAGCCGCCGCAGCGCGTCCAGCAAACCAACTTGCGCGGCGATATCCAAGTGGAGCGTGGGTTCGTCGAGCAGCAGAAGCAGCGGTTGCTGCGCCAAGGCCCGCGCCAAAATTACGCGCTGTTTTTCTCCACCGGAAATCTGGTCCATCCAGCGGTCGCTGAGTTCCGCTGCGCCCACCTGGGCTAGAGCATTTTTTGCAATCAGGACGTCGTCTTCCGATTCGAAGCGCAGCGAGCGCCCGTGCGCATGGCGGCCTTGCAAAACAAATTCCCAAGCGCGCGCGGGAAAGAGCAAACGGCTCTCCTGCTGGACAACGGCGATGCGCTGCGCGCGGGTCTTCGGCGTCAGCGAATGAGTAACAAATCCGTCGAGCAGAATTCGTCCGGAGAGCGGCGCGAGCGCGCCAGCAATCAAATTCAACAGTGTGGATTTGCCGCTGGCGTTTGGCCCGAGAATGGCGACGATCTCGCCGGGCTTGGCCTGAAAGCTGGTGGCTTCGAGAGTGAAGAGCGGGGCCTGCGTCGGATTTGCGGAATAGGCGTAGCTGACCTGTTCGACGCTGAGGCGGGCGTCGCTGCCCGCGCGAGCGGGATCAAAAGAATTCCGCGCGAGAGCCGACCCGCTGCTCATGCCAGCCTCCGGCGCAGGAGGTAGATGAAAAGCGGCGCGCCGATAACGGCGGTCACGGCGCCAACCGGCACTTCCGTCGGAGCAACTACGGTGCGGGCCAGAGTATCGGCCATGATAACGGCAATGGCGCCGCCGATCGCAGCGGTCGGCAATAGCGTGCGGTGATCGGAGCCAAAAATGAAGCGCATCACATGCGGAACGATCAAGCCGACGTAACCGACGGCGCCGCTGACGGACACCGCCAATCCGGTTAAGAACGAAGCGGCAATGTAGACGACGAGACGGACGCGCGGAACGTCCACGCCGAGGTGCATGGCCTCTTTTTCCCCTGAGAGGAGCAGATTCAAGTCCGATGCCGTGGTGTAAATTGCGCCGGCCGCAACGAAGAACCCGACGCCGAGAAACCAGTAGACGCTTTTCTGCAAGGGAGTAGAGAGTTCGCCCATCATCCAGAAGGAGAGGCCGCGGAGACTGCCGGAAAGCGTGCTCATGAGAAACAAGATGATGGCCGAAAGGAAAGAGCCGGTGATGACGCCAGCCAGGAGCAGAGTGGTGCTGTCAATCTGTCCCTCACGACGCCCCAGAAAATAGACCGCGGTGATGGTCGCGGCCGCGCCGAGAAAGGCTCCGAGCGGAGTGAGGAGCGCGGCGAACAGCGGCGAAACGGAGAGATGCGGCTCGACGATGAGCGCCAGGATGGCGCCGAGTGAAGCACCGCTGGAAACACCAAGCACATACGGATCGGCGAGCGGATTGCGGAGCAGGGCTTGAAAGCTGGTTCCCGCAACGGAAAGCGAAGCGCCCACGATCATGCCCAGAAGAATGCGAGGCAAGCGGATATTCACGATGATCAGGCCGTAATCGCTGGAGATCTGGCTGGTCTGCCCGAAAAGGACACTGAGCAAATCCCGCCCGAGGGCATAAAGCGAGACGGGAACCGCACCGAACTTCAGCGCAATGACTACGACCAGGAATAAAACGACGACTAGGGTCAAACATTGCACGAGGAGGCGCCGAAGCGTCAGTGGTTTCACGCGCACCCTCCGGGAGTGACGAGTTGAGCCTGCGAGGCGTCTGGCGAGAAAGAAGAATGCGCCGCGGGCGGAGGGTTCGCCGGCGGATTCTCCTTCTGCAAGTTTTCTTTTCCGTTTTCCGGTTTTTCCACGAAAGCATCCGGGTGAAGCTGCCGGGCGAGGTCTTCGACGGCCGAGACGATGCGCGGAGCGGGCCGATTGACGGCCTCGCTAATCACCGCGATGTGCCGATTGTTTACGGCTTCCACGATATTCCATCCGGGAAGCGCGGCAAGCGCATCCACGGCGGGAGAAACGGCGTCAGAATGCGAAGCCGAGAAGATCAGAAAGTCGGGCTGCAGCCGGGCGACCTCTTCGAGGCTAACCTGCGGCCAGTCTTGTTCGGCATCCACGATGGAGACAGCTCCGGCGTGACGCAAGGCATCGGCGATAAACGTGTCCTTGCCGACGGAGATCAGCGGCTGGGTCCAGACAACGAACAGGACACGCTTGGGCGGCAGAGCTCCCAGGCGTTTTTGCAAATCGGCGAGGTGGCGCTGCATGTCCGCGGCGACGGATGCGCCGGCCTCCGGAACTCCAAGGATCTCGGAGAGTTTTTTGGAGGAAGCGATGATTTCGTCGAGCGTATGCGGATCGGTAGCATAGGAAGCAATTCCGAGGTTGTCCAGCGAATGAACGGTTTCGAGACGATTGAAACTCTTGGTCACAAGAACGAGGTCCGGATGTAAGGACGCGATCACTTCCAGGCTGGGGCTGATAGCGCCGCCGACCTTGGTTTTTTTCTGGGCGTCCGCAGGGTAATCGCAGTAGTCCGTGTCGCCAACAAGATGATCCTGCAAGCCGAGTGCATAAACGGTTTCCGTCAAACTGGGCGCAAGCGACACGATGCGGTTGACCGGCTGCGGGATGCGGACGGAACGGCCAACTTCATCGGTGACTTCGCGAAAGGTTGGAGTTGTAGTAGCGCTCGCAGGAACGCTTTGGCCGTGTGAAAGCGCCGCACACGAGAGCATGGCCGCGATTGCCGCGGAGACCGTGTTTCGAGACAACAAGTGCGCGAAATCTTTCACAGATCTTTCCCGGCGAGATCGCTTCCGCAGTACAACAAAAAAGCCCCACGAGACACCCTGGGGCTTCCGGCGGCGTTCTTTCTCGCGAAGAACGCGGACCTCTGCGGCATGGGAGGGTGGCCTGGCTTACGGCTTTGCAGCCGATTACAGTGGCGGGACCGCGGCCGATTCACACGGCCTTCCCCGCTGCCCTTGCCTGCAAATTAAAAAACGAGTGTAAGCCGGGGGCGCAGGTGTGTCAATGCACGGCTTAAAAGGACACGGAAGAAAAATCATGACCGTGCTTCAGCGATTTTTCCAATTCGGCTTGCGCTTTTCCTGCAGCGCGCGCAGCCCTTCCTGGGAATCGTCGAGGCGGTACAGCTCGTTCAAGAAAATATTCATGGATTGCTTGAGGCCGTCGCGCAAGGACAAGCCCATGCCGCCGAGAATGGCTTTCTTGGCCATCATCAAAACCGGACCGGAGTGGGCGTTAATGCGATTCACGAGTTCGGCGACGGTTTGTTCCAGTTGAGCTTCCGGCACGAGGCGATTGATCATTCCGAGTTCGAGCGCGCGTTCCGCAGTGACTGGTTCGCCAGTGAGAACAAGTTCCAGCGCGACCTTCGGCCCGACGAGGTACGGGAGAATCGTGGACGCGAGCGGCGGAAAGATGCCGATGCTAATTTCCGGCTGAGCAAAACGCGCTTTCGGAGTGGCGATGATCAGGTCGCCGAAGGCCGCCAGTTCCGCGCCGCCGCCGATGGCCGGGCCATTCACGACGCAAACGACAGGCTTTCCGACGTCCAGCATGGCGGAGAACACGGCGTGGAACGCGTCCAGCATCTGGAACACGCGCTGCGAAGTGTATTCACCTATGTCAATGCCGCCGCAGAAAACCTTGGCAGCGGAATCGAGGACAATCAATTTGACATCGTTGTGATCGCCGGCATGGACGATTCCGTCGGCCAACTCGCGCAGCATGGCTTCGTTCAGGAGATTGTGTTCGGGGCGGTTGAGGGTCATGCGCGCGACGCCGGCGTCAATGCCGTAATGTACGTACTGAAATTCGTCGGGTCTGCGACGCTCCGGTTGCGCGGTCAGTTCGGCGGTTTTAGCGCGCTCAATCATTCCCATTCTCCTTGAGATGCGCGGACTTTGCACCGATGAAGAGGAAGCCGGATCGCACCAAACTCGATGCTAACACGGTGGCTGGAAGCATTCGGAATGAGGCAAAGGCCCGGTGCGCAAAAAGTCTGCAGGGGTCCAGGCAAATGGCGGCGAGGAGTTGGAAGGGGTTTGGCTGAGAACTGCGCTCTTCGAATTGCTTTTTTTTGTTGTGAATCGGATGGCAATCGCTATTCTGAGAGACAGAGTGACAGGTGCAATCCCCCGGATGAATGAACCCAAACCAGCCATGAATGAAAAGTCGGCGATAGCCGTTCGAATGCGAGAGAACCTGGACTCGGAAGAGTTTCCGAAATCATCGGCGTGGGAACTTGCGAAGGCGCTGCGATTCGACGCGGACTGGCAGGGCAAGAACGCCGATCCGGAACGAGAGACGGAAGTTCGCTTGCTGTGGACTCCGGAGGCGCTTTATCTGGGGTTTCGAGCGAGATTCCGTATCATTACTGTATTTCCCGATGCTGAACCCAATGGGCGCCGCGACCAATTGTGGGACCGCGACGTCGCCGAAGTATTTCTGCAGCCCGATCCTTCGAATCTGCGCCGGTACAAGGAGTTCGAAGTCAGTCCCAACGGGATGTGGATCGATCTGAACATCGCTCCCGGAGAAAAACACGATTTGAAAAGCGGTATGCGGCGGCGCGTACTCTTGAACGAAATCAACAAGACCTGGATTGCAGAGCTGGCGATCCCGATGAAAAGTCTTGTCGATCGTTTCGATCCCGAGGCTGCGTGGCGAGTGAATTTTTACAGGGTAGAAGGCGCGAGGGAGCCGAGATTTTATTCGGCCTGGCGGCCTACCGGCACACCGGTTCCCAACTTCCATGTTCCGGAAGCGTTCGGCCGACTGATTTTTGCGGATGATGCTTCCGTTCGAAAGTAAATGGGTCGCGAGATTGGCGGGCTGAATCGAGAGTGGCATCCATTCGCTTTTTTCCTTATGCTTCCTGCGTGAAAAAATCTCAGCAACATCTCCGTTGCGTTCCAGCCGAGCGGATTCTGAGGCGCATCAGTGTGTTGGCGCTCATGATTGTGTTTGCTGGCGTCGGCACAAATTTATTCGGAGTTCCGCAGCAACCAGCAGCTGATGCCACTCCTGCGGTTACGAAAATCGAACCGCCGAATTGGTGGGTGGGGCTCACACCGGAAGTGCTGGTGCTGCTTTCCGGGCGGGAACTGGAGGCGACGCATGTTGCTTGCAATCTGCCGACGCTCACGGTCTCGCGCACGCAAGCGACGGCGGGCGGGAAATATCTTTTTGTGTGGCTGAAAATTGGGGCGGGAACGAAGTCGGGGACGGCGGTGTGCCGGATTACGGCGCCGAAGGGGGCGACGTCGTTCGAATTGCCACTGGCGGCGCGCACGCCGACGCTGGGACGATTTCAAGGGCTTTCGCCGGATGACGTGATGTACCTGATCATGCCGGACCGCTTTGCGAACGGAGACCCGAGGAATGATCAGCCCGCGGAAGCGCCGGGATCGCACGATCGTGCGAAGCCGCGCGCGTATCATGGCGGCGACTTGGCGGGAATCAAGAATCATTTGGCGTACATGAAGGAGCTTGGCGTGACGACGCTCTGGCTCACGCCGATTGTGAAGAATGGAGCAACGCAGGATTATCACGGGTATGGCGCGGTGGATCTTTACGCGGTCGATCCGCACCTCGGAACGGTGAAGGATTATCAGGACCTTGTCGCGGCCGCACATCAGCAGCACATGAAGATTTTTTTTGATGCGGTGCCGAACCACGTCGGCCCGAAACATCCGTGGGTTGCGAATCCGCCACTGCCGGATTGGTTCCACGGCACGCTGCAGCATCACCTCGATTCGTTTTCGCCGGTGAAGGGAACGTCTTACGGGAAAACGGGCGGCCAGGCCAGCGGCAACGACCCGTTTGAAGCGTTGATCGATCCGCACGCTCCGGCCAGCATGAAGAAAAATCTCACCGAAGGCTGGTTCTTCGGAGTTTTGCCAGACATGAACACGGAAAACCCGGTGGTCGCGCAGTACTTATTGCAGAACAGCATCTGGTGGGCGGAAACATCGGGGCTGGATGGTTTTCGCGTGGACACATTTCCGTACGTGGGGCGGAAATTCTGGGCGGAATGGCATGCGGGATTGCGCCGGATCTATCCCTATCTGACGACGGTTGGAGAAGTGTTTCATCCTGATCCGAGCGTGACATCTTTTTTTGTGGGCGGCGTGAAACGCTACGACGGAATTGATAGCGGGCTTTCCACGGTGTTCGATTATCCGATGTACTTCACGCTGCGCGACGTTTTGCTCAAGGATGCGCCGGTGGGCCGAATCGCCGACGTGCTGCGGCACGATAACCTCTGCGTGTATCCCGACATGTTGGTGCCTTTTTTCGCGAATCACGACGTGCCGCGTTTTGCGAGCGCCGAAGGAAGTTCACCGGAGAAAATAAAACTGGCGTTTGGATTGACGTTGACGCTTCGCGGCATTCCCGAAATTTACTACGGCGATGAGATTGGAATGCCGGGCGGCGGCGATCCGGACAACCGACGCGATTTCCCGGGCGGATGGATTGGCGATGCCAACAACGCATTCACGCAAGCTGGACGCACGCGCGAGCAGCAAGAGATGTTCTCTTACGTGCAAGCGCTGCTGCGGATTCGCGGCGAGCATTCGGCGCTTCGCGGAGGAAAGCTGTGGCATCTAGCATCGGATGAATCTTCGTACGTTTTTGCGCGCGAGTCGGAAGAAGAACGGCTGGTGGTCGCTTTTAACAATTCGACTCAAGAGCGCAATCTTCACATTCCGTTGAGCGACACTCCGGCACAGAGCGCGGCGGGAATCTCGCTTCTATTTGGCGGAGCCAAAGCAGAGCTGGGCAAATACGAAATGCACCTCACGATGCCGGCGCAATCCCTTTCGATTTTTGTGCTGGATTAGGTTTTCTCGCCGAGACCTGTCAGTAGGCGACGGTAACGCTCCAGTTTGGCAATGCGTCAGGCACGGTCAGAGTGACGGAGTGAATCTGCGAATCGTAGCGCCATTCGTGGATGACCTGGTCGCCAACGCGGACTTCTTTGGGCAGGCTCGCCGCGCCAACTAGCGTCAACTCTGCGCTCTTCCACCACGGTAAATAGGCGCTCTTTTCCACTGTGCTCACGACGCGTACGAAGGCGGTTGAGACTTCACAGGAATAGTTGACGTGCAAGAATTCGCCCTTTTGGTATGCATACGTGTGGCCATCATCCAGGTAGAGCGAGCCGCGGCAGTTATTGCCCGCAGTGCTGGTGGGAAGATAGACGCGAAGCTGAAGCGGGCCATCGGGCTTTTCGCCGGTGTACTGAACGAGCGGCTGCATAGGGACAATAGCGCCGGCGCGCACATAGAGGGGGACTTCATCCAAACGCGGATGAAGATCGATCTTGTCTTTGCCGGTGCGTTTTTCGGAAGTCCAGTAGTCGTACCATTCGCCGGGCGGAAGAGCGACGCCTTGCGCATCGAGTTTTTCGGTGACCACCGGGGAAACGAACAGATCGGGTCCAAACAGGAAATCGTGGTCGTCGTTGAAAAATTCCGGAGATTGCGGATATTCCAGAAAAATCGGACGCATCAAGGGAATTCCGGTGCGCGTGGTTTCCTCGGTGAGTGTGTAAATGTACGGCAGCAGCTTGTAGCGCAGCTCGATATATTTCCTGCGAATGGCTTCTTGCTCCGGTCCGTTCACCCAGGGCTCATGGTCAAGGGAGTTTTTTTCCGCGTGGTCGCGATCGATGGGATTGAACGCGCCAAGCTCATACCAACGCGTAAGAAGATTGGCAGGAGGCGAGCCGGCGAAACCGCCGATGTCGTCTCCCACGAACGCATAACCAGAAAGTCCCATGCTTAGAAGCATCGGCGTGCTCATCGCAAGGTGATTCCAGGTGGCGCTGTTGTCGCCGGTCCAGGTGGCGGCGTAACGCTGTGCACCGGAGTAGGCAGCACGGGTCAAGACAAAGGGACGTTCGTCGGGTTGCAACTTGCGGATGCCGTCGTAGGTGGCGCGGGCATTTTCCATGCCGTACATGTTGTGGGCTGCGCGATGGTCCATCGTCGTGCCGTCGTCCAAACGATGGACGACGTCGAGCGGCATGGTTTTTTCGGGCTGCCGGAAAACGGACGGTTCGTTCATGTCGTTCCAAAAACCGGCGACGCCCATGCCGACGAAGTCTTTATAGAGAGCGCCCCACCAGTCGCGCACGCGCGTGAGCGTGAAATCAGGGAAGACGCTTTCGCCGGGCCAGACTGGTCCGACATAGACGGATCCGTCGTGATTTTTCACGAAGACGTCTTCCTTCATTCCAGAATCGTACGGAGCGTAGCCGTGGCCCGGATTTCGCTTGATGTGCAGGTCGGTGATCAAGATCAGGTGGAAGCCTTGTTCGCGCAGATCGGCGACCATTTTTTCGAAGTTTGGGAAGTATTGGCGGTTGATGGTGAAAGGCGCGTTGCCTTCCTGATAGTCAATGTCGAGATAGATGGTGTCCGCGGGGATTCTTTTTTCGCGCAGGAGCCGGGCGATTTCGCGCACGCGCGCTTCGGGATAGTAGCTGTAGCGGCATTGCTGGTAGCCGAGTGACCAGAGTGGCGGCAGCGGCGGACGGCCGGTGAGCGCGGTGTATTGCTCGACGATTTTTTTCGGGTCAGGTCCGGCGATGAAGTAGTAGTTTATTTCTCCGCCTTCGGCGCCGAAGGAAAGATAATTTTCGGACTCTTTGCCGAAGTCGAAGCTGCTGCGGTAGGTGTTGTCGAAGAAAAGGCCGTAGGCCAGGCCTTTGCGCATGCCGATGAAAAACGGAATAGTTTTATATAGAGGATCGGTGGATTCCTGCCAGCCGAAGGCATCCGTGTTCCAATTCGTGAAGGAACGATTGCGGCGATTCATGGGTCCGGCCTTGTCGCCGAGGCCGTAGTAGTTTTCTTCCATGGGCATTTTTTTCCAGATGTGGACTTGCGGGCCGTCCCAGGCCATCGGCAGGCTGAGTTCATCGGCGAGAAGAACGGTTCCTGCGGCATCGGCGAAATCGATCAAGAGAGGAGATTTCTGGACGATGGCAGCGAGGCTACCAGCGGTGATGCGCACTTCTTTTTGGTTTTCTTCGATTTTCATTGCCGGGGGTTCCGGAGTTTCGATGACCGCCCAGGAAGAGTCTTTCGGGAACGTGCCGCTTGGCGCGACGCGCACGCGGAAGATTCCGTCGCGAAAAGCGGTGACGCGCACTTTTGCGGCCCCGGCGGTGAGTTCGACGCCATCACTCAATTTCTCAACACGCTGGACCTTGCCAACGTGCTGCCAACCTTGGGCAAGCACGGTGCCGCCGGCCAAAGTAAGAGCAAGCATTGCAATCGCGATTCGCTGAGCGAGCCGTTCCATTTCATTCCTCCTGGGAGGCGAGAAAAAGCGAAGATCGGGCAGGCGAGAATTCTGCTTGCTTGCGGACGATCCAGTTCAGCTCCGTCGCGTCAGGCTGCGAGCCAGTGTTCGAACAATGCGCACGCCTTGGCGCCTTCCATGCGGCGGCGCACGGCATCCATGACGCGGCAGCGGACGGCGCCGTCGCGTTCGTGGAAGCCAAGCCAATACGGCATGTGCAATTCGCAGGGCACGCGAGTGATCTCAAGGCTTGCGTCGCGCAGTTTGAAAAATCCTTGCTGGAAAATGACGCGCAAGACTTTATCGCGCAAGAGTTCCGCCGCACGTTCTTCGGGGAGCGTTGTCTCCAAGCGATTGCGGCCATCCAGCGCGAGCAAGTCCTGCTCGTCGGGGATTCGCGGGAATTCGAATAAGTCCAGCGAGCCATCCACGGCGTCGATTGCGAAAAGCCGCGCGGGCGCGCCAGCGTATTTCACGCGGAACAAGAAATAGGGAACGTAGGCATCGGCGATGCGCCGCAAGGGGCCACTGCGCATGCGCCAGTAGAACGCGGAAACGCCTTTGCCGGAAAAGGCGCGCACGGCCTCTTCCTGCGTGACGTTCGGCTTCAGAGCGTGAATGGCGCGGGTGCTCATTGGATTGATTTCTGCTCGCTCCTATCGGAAGTAAATCCAAAGTCCCACGACGGTGGCCAGCAAGAGCAAGCTGAAGACGACGTTGATGGCGCGTTCCACAGGTGTTTCGTGCGCGGGCTTGCGCACGGAGATGCCGACGGCGACGGTTTCCATTTTGTCATCCACGGTCGCGAAGGTGAGTCCCGCGAGACGTTTGCGGTCGGGGGCGGGGGTGATCATGCTGACGGCGATCAGAACGACCGAGCAGACTACGAACATGAAAATCGCGTAATGCAGGAAATTCATATCAATGAGCCAGCGGACTGCCGGGGACGCGAAGCGGCCGCCGCTGGCGCGATCGGCGATTTCCAGGATGAAGCGCGTGGCGCCCAGGACGAATCCGGTCATCAGTGACGAGATAGCGCCCGATCCGTTCAGTCGGGGCCACAGAATTCCCAGGATAAAACAGGCGGAGATCGGCGGGCTGATATAGGCTTGGACGCTTTGCAAATAGATGTAGAGCTGGCTGCTGATGTAGTGGATGAAGGGGACCCACAGTAAGCCCAGCACCACCATCATGCCCGTGGCCACGCGGCCAAAGTTTACGAGCTGCTTCTCGGAGGCTTGCGGGCGGAGCTTCTTGTAGAAATCGAGAGTGACGAGAGTGGAGGCGGAATTGAACACCGAGCTCATCGCGCCCATAACCGCCGCGAGCAAAGCCGCCATGACCAAGCCCACGAGGCCAACGGGCAAGAGATTGAGGATGAGCGTTGGATAAGCAAAATCAGGAGTTTTCAGTTGGTCACGGAACAATGCAAAAGCAATGATACCAGGTAGGACGAGCATGAAGACGGGCAGGATCTTCAGGAAACCGGCGAAAATCGTGCCCGCTTTTGCGTGTCCTTCATCACGCGCCGAGAGCACGCGCTGCACGATCACTTGGTCGGTGCACCAATACCAGATGCCGAGGATAGGCGCGCCGAAAAAAATTCCTGTCCAGGGAAAATTGGGATCCGAGGCAGGCTTCATCATGTGGAAGTATTCGGGCGGCACCATGGTGCGCAGATGCGCCAGGCCACCAACGCGCCCCAGGCCGATGATCGTGAGGGCCACCGCGCCAATGATTAGGATGAGTGTCTGCACGGTGTCGGTGTAGATGACGGCGGCCAGTCCGCCGGCGACAGTGTAGACGCCTGTGGCGATGACGAGAACCACAGCCGTTTGCCATAGCTTCCAGCCGGCCACGCGTTCGAGGACCACGCTGGCGGCGTAGAGTTGCACGGAGATCTTGGTGAAGATGTAGGCGATGATGGAGATTCCGGCGAGATACACGGCGCATTGGCGATTGAATCGTCGCTCGAGAAATTCCGGCATGGTGAACACGTTGCTGCGCAAATAGAACGGCACGAAGACCCAGCCTAGGATCAAGAGAATCAGGCATGCCAGCCACTCAAAATGGCCGACCGCCAGGCCGGACGAGGCGCCGGTGCCGGAGAGGCCGATGAAATGCTCGGTGGAAATATTCGAAACGAACAAGGAGGCGCCGACGAAAAACCATCCGATGTCGCGGCCGGCGAGGAAATATTCTTCGGAGCTGCGCTCCTTCAGGGAAAAATACAAGCCGATGCCGAAGACGATGGCGAAATAGACGCCGATAATGACGAGATCAAGGGTTGCGAGTGGCCGGTGAGCTACCTCGACAGCAGATGCGAAGAGCATCCATGCCTCCTTGGTGTCCCAGGCGACAGACTGAGCCGGAATCCCTGGCCGAAATTAACTTTCACATTTCAACGCCGGCCCGCGCTTCCCCGGGAGCATCGATGTTCCTCGACCGGGCCGACGCCATCCCTAATGGCTGTTTGTGCAGAATTCCGCGTGCGAAGTCTATAACAGGGTTAACCAAGGCTCAATGGCCGTTTCTGGAAAAACGGCAATCCATTCCGTGAACATTTTTCGCTCCGATGGCATAAGCAGCGTGGGAAAACGGTCTACTTCAGTGCGCCAGACTTGCGGGCGTGTTGCGGTTTGCCGCTGGGCGTGGAACAGGGTAAAACAATAATTGGAGGAAACATGAAGAGGGTACTTGTTTGTCTGCTGATTTTTGCGGCTGCGATGATGGCTGCGGAGAAGACCGTGTATGAATTTAGTTTGAATTCGATTGACGGGCAGCCCGCGCCGCTGGCCGCCTATAAAGGGAAAGTGGTGCTGCTCGTCAACGTGGCCAGCCTTTGCGGGTTCACGCCGCAGTATACCGCGCTGGAGGCGACCTATGAAAAATACAAGGACCGCGGCTTTGTGATTGTGGGCGTTCCCGCGAATAATTTCGGATCGCAGGAGCCGGGTTCGAATCAGGAGATCAAGAAGTTCTGCACCTCGAAGTTTCACGTCACGTTTCCGATGATGGCCAAAGTGTCCGTGAAGGGCGAGGACATTGATCCGCTCTATCATTTTTTGACGGACAAGGGGGCGAGCTCGCACACGGGCGGCGAGATCAAGTGGAATTTCACGAAGTTTTTGATTGGCCCCGATGGACACGTGATCGCGCGATTTGAACCGGCGGTGACGCCGGACTCGCCGGAGGT
Organism: Acidobacteriota bacterium; assembly: GCA_013289835.1. Lineage (GTDB taxonomy): Bacteria > Acidobacteriota > Terriglobia > Acidiferrales > UBA7541 > Acidiferrum. Next base: position 19,370 of record JABCZG010000025.1, read on the forward strand.
GACTTCGGCGATCGAAAAGGCGCTAGGCTCGCTGAAGTCCTATTAGAGGCGCGGCTAATCCGAGCAATCGGCGGACTGTCGGACCAGATTCCATTAAACTTGATGGCGGTCGGCCGCTACTGAGAACTGGCCGCGCGTCCACCAAGACACATGCCTATACTCGCGCTGCAGGACGTTTCGAAAGACTACTTGAGCGATGGGCAGCGAGTGCAAGCGCTCCACGGTCTTTCGCTCAACGTCGAACGAGGCGAGATGGTGGCTTTGGTGGGGCGCAGCGGCTGCGGAAAATCCACGTTGCTCAATCTTGCCGGGGCGATGGATTTTCCGACGACCGGCAGCGTACTTCTCGATGGAGTTTCGACTTCTTCACTGAAAGATGAGGAACTGACGCGGCTGCGGCGTGAAAAAGTCGGCTTCATCTTTCAGTCATTTCAATTGCTGCACACACTCACGGTGTTCGAAAATGTGGAGCTGCCCTTGCTCCTCGCCGGCAAGACGAATGTGCGCGAGGCGGCGTGCGAGCGGCTTGCGTGGGTTGAACTCGAAGGCCTGGGCGAGCGCTATCCGCACCAGCTTTCCGGTGGACAGATGCAGCGCGCGGCGATTGCACGAGCGCTGATCCATTCGCCGATTATTGTGCTTGCCGACGAACCAACCGGGAATCTGGACACCACAACCGGCAACGTCATTCTGGAATTGCTGCTACGCCTGACGCACGAAAAAAATATTGCGACGGTTGTAGCAACGCATAGCCTGGAAGCCGCGGCGCTCGCGGATACGGTTGTGCGATTACGCGATGGACGGATCGAAGAGATTACCCGGCGCTGAAATGCCACGCCTCCTTCTTTTTTATCAATTGATGGTGCGGCCGCTCTTGCGCGAACCGATTCGCGCGGGACTGACGGTCCTTGCGGTGGCCTTGGGAGTGGCTGTGGTGCTGGCGATTGATCTTGCGAGCGTGGCGGCTACGGGATCGTTTCATTCCTCGATGGAAGCGCTGGCCGGGGATAATGATTTGGAAATTACGGCATCAGGCGGTGTGCCGGAAGGCGCGGTTGGCACTCTGGCGGCGCTGCCGTATGCAATTCGAATCTCGCCGCGCATTGAAGACTACGCGCTCCTCGCGGATACGAAGCAGAGTTTCCCCCTGGTCGGGCTGGATCTTGTTTCAGAAGGCAGCGCGTACGAACAGGACAAGGCCGGAAGTGGCGGCGAACTTTCATCGGCAGAAGCGCCGAAGGATTCAATTGAATATTTGGAGGACCACGAGAGCATCTGGGTGGGCTCGAGCCTTGGCCGCAAAGTTGGCGACCGCGTTCGACTGCTCATTAACGATCGGGTTCGCGAGTACGTGGTGCGTGGCGTATATCCCGATTCGAATGGCAATGAGTCCGCGATCGTGATGGACATCGCGGCGGCGCAGCAGGCGCTGACGCGTTACGGCCGCGTGGATCGCATCCTTCTGAAGGTTCCGCAAGAGCCGAATCTTGACGAATGGCAGCGCCGCATCAGCGCTGCGCTTCCCGCCGGCGTGGAAGTTCGCCCGCAAGGCACGGGCACGAATGAGAATCGCCGCATGCTTGCGGCGTTTCGTTGGAACCTGCGTCTGCTCAGTTACATCTCGCTGGTGGTGGGGGCGTTTCTCATTTACAACACGATTTCTGTTTCCGTGGTGCGTCGCCGCCCGGAGATCGGGATTGTGCGCGCTCTCGGGGCTAGCCGGCGCGTAATTCTTGGCGCGTTTGTTGGCGAGGCGGCGTGCTTCGGAGTTGCCGGGGCGCTCATTGGGCTTCCGCTTGGGCGGTTGATGGCGACGGGAGCCGTGAAGCTAATGGCCTCGACGGTCGAGTCACTATACGTCAGCAGTCGGCCGGGAGCGATCGAACTGAATGGCGCGTCCGTTTTACTTGCGCTGGCGATTGGAGTCGGAGTTGCCGTGGCCTCTGCCTATTCGCCCGCGCGCGAGGCTTCACTGGTCTCGCCGGTGGAAGCGATGGCGCGAGGCCGGCGCGAATATGACGTGAGCATTCACAAAGTGCGCGATTTGTGGCTTGCCATTATGCTCGCGATAGCCGCTGCCGCCGCATCACGAGCGCCGGCGGTTGCGGGCAAGCCGCTCTTTGGATATCTCGCGACAATTCTGTTGATGGTGGCCTCAGCCCTGGCCATTCCTGCTTTTGTCAGTGTTATCACCGCGTTCACTTCGAAGCTGCTCGGCAAATTATTCGGAGTGGAAGCGATGCTGGCGTCACGAAGCCTTGCCGCCTCGCTGCAGCGCACATCGGTGTTAGTCGGCGCGTTGTCTACAGCCATCGCGATGATGACGGCCGTGGGAATCATGGTGGGAAGTTTTCGCCAAAGCGTTGTGCTGTGGATGAGCAACGAGTTGCCCGCGGACCTGTATCTCCGTCCTGCTGGATCTCCCGCCGCGGACCGCCACCCTACGGTTTCTCTCGGCTTGGCGGAGGGCCTTGCAAAGATTCCCGGTGTCGTTGCGGTCGAACGCCTGCGTGCTTATGAAATCCGTTTTCAAGAAATGCCGACCACACTCGCTTCCGCGGACCTCGATGTTCTCGATGTCGTTCGCTGGTATCAGAACTCCGAATTCTTGTCCGGCCGCCCGGAACGGCAAATTCTCCCGGAGTTGCGCCATTCGAATACCGTTATTGTGAGCGAGCCGTTTGCCTATAAGCATCATCTGAAAGCTGGAGATACCATCACGCTATCGCTCGGCGAAACGCAGGCATCCTTGCGCATTGCCGACGTGTTCTACGATTACTCCAGCGAGCGCGGCAGCATCTTGATGGACCGCCAGACCATGTTGCGATACTTGCCCGATCCTGCTCCATCGAATCTCGCCATTTATGTTTCTCCGGACGCGCGACTGGAGACAGTTCGGACGGAAATCGAAAAAGCTGCCGCTGGTCATCGCGTGCTGCTGTTTTCGAATCGCGAGTTGCGCTCGGAAGCCATCCGGATCTTTGACCGCACGTTCGCGATTACGTACGCGCTGGAAGCCGTAGCGGTGATAGTGGCAGTCATGGGAATCGCCGGAGCGCTGCTGGCGTTGGTGATTGACCGCCGCCGTGAACTCAGTTTGCTGCGGTTTCTCGGGGCGGCTACGGGACAAATTCGAAAATTAATTTTACTTGAGGCTGGTTTGCTGGGGCTGCTGGCCAATCTTGCCGGGCTGGCATTGGGCTTTGCCTTGTCATTCATCCTCGTATACGTAATTAACAAACAGTCGTTTGGGTGGACGATTCGATTTCACTGGCCGGTGGAAATTCTTGTTGCGGCTCTGACCGTTGTGTATGCAGCGACAGTGCTGGCAGGACTTTATCCGGCGCAAATGGCGGTGCGGCTGAATCCGCTTGAGGCCGTCCATGAGGAATAAGCTGGCATGGCTGACCGTGGTGCTGTTTTTATTGCAACCCGCGCAAGCGCAATACCGCACGGCCCTGCCGGGGTACCGTTACGAATTTCCGCGGGATCATTTCAGTCATCCGGATTTTCAGACGGAGTGGTGGTACTACACGGGGAACCTGAAGTCGTCGGATGGCCACCGGTTCGGGTTCGAACTCACTTTTTTCCGGCAAGCTGTCAGCCGCGATCCCGCAAACACGGCGGCTTGGGACGTCAACGATGTTTACCTCGCGCACCTGGCATTGAGCGATTTGGATGGCGCGAAGTTCTACCACACGGAGCGCACGAACCGAGCCGGGCCGGGAATTGCGGGCGCAAGCGAAGCGCTCGGACGAATCTGGAATGGCAGCTGGCAGATTCAGTGGGAAGGCGAGGACCAGAACTTACAAGGTATCGACGAGCGGTTTCAATTCCGTCTGAAACTGCACTCGGAGAAGCCGCCCGTCATTCACGGGGAGAACGGCGTTAGCCAGAAGGCGGAAGGTCCAGGCCGGGCTTCGCACTACATTTCTCTCACTCGCCTCGCGACTACTGGTTCCATCGAACTGGCAGGTAAACGTTTCGAAGTGAGCGGCACAAGCTGGATGGACCACGAATTTTTCACCCACCAGTTGGAGTCCGATCAAACGGGCTGGGACTGGCTGAGCCTGCAGCTTGCGGATCACACCGAACTCATGCTCTTTCACATTCGCCGCGGGGACGCCTCAATTGATCGATACTCTGCGGGAACCTATGTTGATGCCCAGGGGAAGTCCATTCACTTGCGAGCTGGTGATTTCACGTTGCAACCCGCCAGTGAAAAATGGACAAGCCCAGTCACTCACGGCGCGTATCCGGTGCACTGGATCGTAGCGATTCCGAAACTCGGCATTTCGCTCGAGGCGAAGACGCCGCTCGAGTCGCAGGAGCTCACCGGCAAGACAAAGATCGCGCCGAATTATTGGGAAGGCGCGATCGTCTTGACAGGCAAGCGCGATGCGAAGCCGCTGGAGGGCGTCGGCTATCTGGAAATGACCGGTTATGATCGTGCCGTTCAACTGGCTCACTAAGGAATTTGCAAAGAAGAGAATCGGTTTTGCAAATTAGGCCTTCTCGCAGTCGGATAAGCCAGTAAAAAACCCGTGAATGCAGAGAGAACTATCCAAGCACCTAGCGGGCTCGCCGCAGTTGTCTAGAGAGTTCAGTGAGAATAAACTACGCCGAAGCTTACGAGGTTGCTCTTGCTTCCCTCAGGCAAGTTTTCCTGGCTGGCCATCGGCGTGGCGGTCCTACTGACTGCGCTTCTGGCGTTTGTTGTCGTCGAAATCTCTGTACCCGAGACAAGTTTCACGTATTCGAATCTTCTACAGACCGCGATCGTCCTATGGTCCGCCTTCTGCACGCTCCATGTGGCCAGGCGCTCCTCCGGGCGGCTGCGTCAGCTCTGGATGCTGCTTGCGTCAGCGCTCTTTCTGGCCGCCGCCGCACAAGGGCTGGAAACTTACTATCAGAATTACGTTCACGCACCCACTTTGGCCCCTCGGCCTTCCGACATTCTATTCATCCTTTGGGTAACGCCGGCGCTCATGATGTTGCTGCCGCAAATCACGGAAGAAACCACAGGCATCGATTGGCAGCAGGTTCTCGACTTTGCCCAAATCGGAGTCGTAGCGCTGACCGCTTATCTTTATTTTTTCTACGTCCCCTCGCGCTGGGAAGCCGAAGGGCCGCAGATGGTTGTCAAGATGTTCCGCCTGCAATTGGCTCGGGACGTGGCGCTAGCGGCCGGATTCATGATCCGTGCGGCGACCGTTTCGGTGCGTTCGAGACGAGCGTTGTTCGGCAGAGTGGCCGGCCTGTTCCTATTATCCGGCGCGACGAGTTTTTTCTTTCTTCTCGCACCCATTACATCCCAGTATCGAGCGACCTGGATCGATGTCATCTGGTGCGCCCCTTTTGTGTTTGCCGCGTGTTTCGCCGCGACGTGGAACCGCGAGGATGAACCGTCCGAGCCGGAGGTTCGTTCTCCCTTACGCGGGATCATCGTCTCTCAAGTGCTGCCGGTTCTCATTCCCCTGCTGGTTCTTTTCATGGGCCATCGCATCGCCGCGGAGCAATTGACGATCGCCTGGATTGCGGTTACCGCCTCGTTTGTCCTTTCCGCCGGGCGCCTGGTTTTGACCAATGAGAAGCAGAAGCGGATCGCGGATGATCTCCTGCAAACGAAGCAGGATTTGCTGCGCTCCGAACAGATGTTTTCGAAAGCGTTTCGCTCTACTCCTGACGCGGTTGGGATTACGGCGTTACCGGATGGTCGGTTTCTGGAAGTGAATGACAGCTTTACGCGCTTTACCGGATACACGCACGAGGAGACTCTGGGAAAAACGCCGCTGCAACTGAATTTGTGGAAGGATCCTGCCCATCGGGAAAGGGTGATGGCCAAGCTGGAAAAAGATTGGGAAATCCGGGAAGAAGAATTCGAATGCCTCACCAAATGGGGAGAAACGCGCGTCGGCCAGTTTTCCGGAACGCTGATTGAGCTAAACGGGCGGCCGTGCGTCCTGGCCATGATCAAGGACGTTACTGCGCGCAGAAGGGCGGAGGAAGCTTTGCGTGCCAGCGAGGAGCGCTTTCGCACGCTGGTTCAGGACTTGCACATCGGCGTTGTCTTGCTGGGACCGAACGCGGAGACGCTCTTTGCCAATCGCGCGGCTCTCGAGTCGTTTGGAATGAGCAAACAGGAGGCTATCGGAAAGAAAAGCTCTCACTTCGTCATGATGGCGATCCACGAAGACGGAACGGAAATTCCCTTTTCGATGCGTCCCGGGCCAATGGCGATTGCAACGAAGCAGCCCATTCGTAACGAAGTAGTTGGGTGGCGCCGGCCAAATTCCAGCGAAGTCCTGTGGACTCTTGTCGATGCGGTGCCGCATTTGACGTCCGATGGAGAAGTTGCCAGCGTAATCCTCTCCATCACCAATATTAGTGAACGCAAGCAAGCGGAAGAAGCGCTGCGGGCGAGCGAAGAGCGCTTTCGCACGCTCGTCCGAGACTTTGACGTAGGCGTCGTTTTGCTAGGGCCGGGATTGGTGATTCAATTCGCGAACCAGGCGGCTGAGAAAATGTTCCGGGTCCCCGTCGAGCGCGCGGTAGGGAAAACGTCCACCGAGCTTGGCTGGACCGCGATTCGCGAAGATGGGAGCGAAATCCCTATCTCGATGCGCCCTGGCTCGCTGGCGCTCAAGACCGGGCAGGCCGTGAAGAATCAGGTGATCGGGTGGCGGCGGCCAGACTCAAGCGAAGTTCTCTGGACGCTCGGGAATGCCGTGCCGCAGTTCGCCCAGGATGGTTCCGTCGCAGTGGTGATCAATTCCTATACGAACATCACCGAGCGGAGGCAGGCAGAAGAGGCGTTGCGCCAGCTCTCCACGCGATTGCTGCAGCTCCAGGATGAAGAGCGGCGGCGCCTCGGCCGGGAACTGCACGACAGCCTGGCGCAAAGCGTGCTCGCTGTGAACCTCAATCTGGCGCAGGCCGCCGGGGCCATGGCTTCCCTCGACGAAAAGTCCCGCCATGCGCTCGCGGAGGCCAGGCGCGTACTTCAAGAGATGTCGCGAGAGATTCGCACGCTCTCGTACCTCTTGCATCCGCCACTGTTGGACGAATTGGGTCTGGTTTCCGCGGTGAAAGAATATGCGGAAGGATTCAGCGAACGCAGCGGAATCCGGCTGGAGGTGGATTTGCAGGCAGGTTTTCGGCGCCTGCCGCAGGACGCGGAAACCGCGCTCTTCCGCATCCTGCAGGAAAGCCTTTCGAACATTCAGCGGCACTCCGACAGCCAGACGGCCAAGATTCATTTGCGCGGCGATTCGAACGGCGTCAGCCTGGAGATCGCAGATCAAGGGCGAGGAATGGGAAACACCGCGATCGAGCATGGAAACGGCGGAGGAACCCGGTTGGGTGTAGGAATTCTTGGCATGCGCGAACGAATGATCCAACTTGGCGGGAAACTCGATATCGAATCCACCTCTTCGGGAACAACGGTGCGGGCTACAATACCTTTGAAGACCGAGGTTACAAATGCCCCTGCGCATCCTCGTCGCCGATGACCATCATGTAGTGCGAACTGGGCTGCGCGCGCTACTGGAGTCCAAGAGCGGTTGGCAGGTTTGCGCGGAAGCTGCCAATGGCCGCGAAGCGGTAGAGAAGGCCAGCGCGCTCAAGCCTGACGTAGCCGTGCTGGACATTGGCATGCCTCTGTTAAACGGCGTTGAGGCTACCCGCCAGATTCACAAGCTTTCACCCCAGACGGAAGTCCTGATTTTGACCATGCACGACTCCGACGTTCTGGTGCAGGAGGTCCTGGAAGCGGGAGCTCGCGGCTACATCCTGAAAGACGACGCGGATCGCAATTTGCTCGCCGCCGTAGACGCGTTGCGTCGTCACAAACCGTTCCTATCGTCGCGAGTATCCGACGTTGCTTCCAAGACCAGGCCTGCGGCCGGCGATGGTCCGGTTCGAGAGCGGTCCTTCCGAAGCCGCTTGACGCCGCGCGAGCGTGAAATCCTGCAGCTGCTGGCCGAAGGAAAGACCAATAAAGAAGTCGCCGGACTTCTCGGCATCAGCGTCAAGACGGCGGAAACCCATCGCGCCAATATCATGCTGAAACTTGATTTTCACTCGGTGACGGATCTGGTCCGCTACGCCGTTCGGAACAAGATCATCCAAGGCTAACCACCACTCCTCGCGCATCTACAGGAAAACCCCTAGGGAATCAGCCGAATTTCGCAGAGCTGCCCAATCCAGGACAATGTTGGGACAGGTCGGAAGAGTTGTTTCTGAAGGAGTTTCCCATGGTCCTTGCCAGCCGCCGGATTCGCGTTTTGGTCGCCGATGATTCGCCGACCGCTTTACGGTCGGTTTGCAAGTACCTCGAGTTCGAAGGGCAGTTCGAGATTGTTGGCACCGCTTGCGACGGGCTGCGGGTCTTGCATCAGACGCAACGGCTTCACCCCGAACTGGTGCTGACCGACCTCAGCATGCCGCAGATGAACGGTCTTGAAGCCACCGTGGAGCTGAGGAAATCATTCCCAGAAGTGCGGGTGCTGATTTTCTCGGAGCTGAATGGCCTGGCGCTCCGGGAAGAATGCCTGCGAAGCGGCGCGGATGGCTTTATCGAGAAGAGCGGGATGCCAGAGAAATTGATGGAGGAGGTTGAAAGGCTTTTCCCGAAACAAGCGTAAGGAGAAGCAAAACGTACGTATGGTATCGCCGTCGTATCGAATTCTGATGATTGAAAGCGATTCCTCTTTTGCCGGAACCATTCGCGGCATGTTGGAGGATCGTCAGAATTCTAATTTCCAAGTCGCGCAAGCGGAAACGTTGCGCGCAGCTGGACCGCTTCTTGCCGCGGAGAGCTTTGATGGAGTCCTCTTGGATTCGCAAGCTCTCGATTCCAGCGGAATCTCGGGTGCAGTCAAGATGTACCCGCAGATCAGCTCTTTGCCTATCGTCGTCATCATTTCCGAGCACCACAATGCCGTTGGGAAGCAGCCCTTAGACGCGAGCGCTATAGAATTCCTGGCGAAGAAAACGCTGAGCGGGGAATTGCTGCAGAAGACCTTGCGCTACGCCATCGAACGCAATCGCACCGAACGCGCTCTCCGCCAAAGCGAGCAACGTTTTCAGGACCTCTTCGAAAACGCGAAAGACATCCTCTTCACGCTTGACCTGGAGGGCAACGTCACCTCCTTGAACAAATCAGCAGAGGAAGTCATGGGATGGACAAGAGCAGAGGCCCTGTCCATCAACCTGAAGAGCCTGGTTGCACCCGAACACGCCAACCTTTGCACTCAAATCATGCAACGCATCCTGAACGAGGAGCCGCTGCAACATTTCGAGATCAGCCTGCTGCGGAAAGACGGGCGGAAAGCGCTTTTGGAAACCAGCGCGCGGCTGATTTATTCCGATGGGCGGAGGCAAGGCATCCAGGGGATCGCACGCGACGTCACGGAGCGGCGCCAGTTGGAAAGCATGGTCCGGCAATCCCAGAAGCTCGAGGCCATCGGCCGCCTTTCCGGTGGCTTGGCGCACGATTTCAATAATTTGTTGTGCGTCATCAGCGGGCATGCCGAGCTTTTGTCCGAGCGCCTGGAGGAAACGCTTCCTGCCGCCAGAAACGTGATGCAGATCAAGAAGGCGGTAGACAGCGCCTCCACTCTGGTGCGCCAGCTTCTGGCCTTCAGCCGCAAACAGGTATTTCACCCGCAAATCCTGAACCTGAACGCCATCGTGGTGGAAACGGAAAAACTCCTGGGGCGCCTGATCGGGGAGGATATCGAGTTCTTTACCAGCTTGGAGCCGGAGCTCGGCCCGGTGCAGGTAGATCCCATCCAAGTCGAACAGGTGCTCGTGAATCTCGTTTTGAATGCGCGCGACGCCATGCCGCAGGGCGGAAAGCTCACCATCGAGACCTACAACATGGATCTTGAAGAGGGTTCGCGTTCCAACGGCGGCATCACGCCTGCCGGCAAGTACGTCGTGCTCGCCGTCACTGACAATGGCTGCGGAATGGATGAGGAAACACAGAGCCGGATTTTTGAACCGTTCTACACCACCAAAGAACTCGGCAAGGGCACTGGCTTGGGGCTTGCCACGGTCTACGGAATTGTGCGGCAGAGTGGCGGATTCATTTGGGTTTATAGCGAGATTGACCAAGGCACGACCCTCAAAGTGTATCTCCCTCGCGTGAATGATCCGGCCACGGCTCTGCCTTCCGAGCAAACAAAACGCGATGTCCGCCGTGGAACGGAAACGGTGCTGCTCGTTGAGAATGCCGAGCCGCTGCGGGCGCTGGCTAAGGAATTCTTGAAGAGCAGCGGATACGCGGTGATGGAAGCCGATAACGGAAAAGAGGCGCTCCAGATTGCCAAGGCTTTCAGCGGCCCGATCGATCTGCTTCTGACGGATGTGATCATGCCCGGAATGGGCGGAAAGCAGCTTGCCGAACAGTTGACCGGTCTTCGCCCCGCAACCAAGGTGCTTTACATGTCCGGCTATCCCGATGACGGTATCGTGAAGTCGGGGATTCTGGGCTCGGGAATGGCCTTTCTCGAAAAACCCTTCACTCGAGAAATATTGCTGCGAAAAGTTCGCCAGGCACTCAGCGAACAAACGCTGACGGCGGCCACGCCGATGCGGCCGTGAAGATAAGCTTTACCCGCACATAGGATTTCTTATCGCTATTTGAAGTTTGCACCGCCGGGGACGCATCGGCACCCGGATTCGACTGCAACTCATTAAGGAGGAACGAAGGCAAGACATGATCGACAAAAGAGCTGGAAGCCACCCAACGCCTGACGAGGAATTCGGGATCGCACCGCCGATGGCGGCGACGTCCACTCCTGCCGGGGCCGAAGAACTCCGCCTGCGCGCGCAGCAACTCTCCTTCCGCGAGCAGTTGGAGCGGAATCATTTCCTTCTGGAGCGGCTCCATGCCGCGAGCGCGCGGCTGATCCAATCTCTGGAACTTGGCGATGTCTATGAAGCCATCGGGGATATCGTTGCCAACTTGATCGGCTCGGAAGAAATTGCCATTTTTCACTATCATCCAGAGGATCAGACGTTTTCGGCGGCCTGGTCGTGGGGCGTGGAAGCCCATGCGCTCCAGCCCTTCACTTCCGGTGCGGGCATGATTGGCCGAGCGGTTCATAAGGAAGTGAGCCAATTTCGAGACCGTCAGCCAAATGGGGCGCTGCTCCCCCATGAGAACAATCTGACGGCTTGCGTGGCCCTGAAGTCGAGCCGCGAGACCGTCGGAGTGCTTGCCATCTTTGGCCTTCTTCCACAGAAGAATCACCTGGAATGGGCGGATTTTGAATTATTGAAATTCCTGCAAACCTACGCCGCCGTGGCCATCCAGTACAAGAAATTGCAGCCCGAGAAGGATTGATGGCAGGAAGCCCGGGAGATGGCGGGCAGTGCTGCAATTATGATTGAAGAAGTTTCCTGCGCTTTGGAAGCCTTCCTTTAAACCCCACGCCGGAGACTGATTGCTATATGGAGTGGGAGCCTCCAGTAGTAAGCTGCCTCGTGGATGAGGGGAATCTCCGTTTTACATACAAAATCAATTCTGACGAAAATGGAAGATGGGTGTAGCACGTCTCCCGTATGGAGAAGGGTCTCAGGTGAGTATGAGTAGCGTGACGGTCTACCTGTCGCTGGGATCAAACATCGGAGATCGGGAGAAGAATTTGCGCGCGGCGATTGCGGCGCTCGGCGATGCCGGTGTGAAAGTCACGAAGATGTCGACGTTTTACGAGACGGAGCCCGTGGATTTGCGGGAGCAGCCGTGGTTCCTGAATTGCGTGGTGGAAGGGGTGACCGAAGTGCCGGAACTAGAGCTATTGGATGGACTGCGGCAGATCGAGGCACGCATGGGAAGTACGAAATTGGTGGCAAGAGGGCCGCGGCTGATTGACTTGGACATTTTGCTTTATGGCCAAGAGAAGATTGATACGGCGGAGCTTCAGGTGCCGCATCCGCGGATGCATCTGCGGCGCTTTGTGCTGGTGCCGCTGGCGGAGATCGCGCCGGAGGCAGTGCACCCTGGTTTCAAGAAAACGGTGAAAGCGCTGCTTGAGGAAACGGCGGATCGCAGCATCGTGCGGAAGATCGATTCTGGGGGAAAAACGTAGGAAGGATTTAAAGCAGACACGCTGAGAGCGCAGAGGGAACGCGGAGAAGCTGGGCTTAACACAGAGATCAACGGAGGTCGGAACACAGAGAGTTTTGAACTATGGTAGGGCGCCCGCCGCGGCGGGCGCCCCTACGCGGGCTGGGCTAACTGGTGCGATGCAAGAGCAGCCGGTGGAGCGTCATTGCCTTGGGCTGCAAGGCGTCAAGTTCGATTTGCGCGAGCGGACCTTCGGTGATTTCGCGCCAACGATAAACGCCCGGCTCGATCTCCTGGGTCTCGCGGCCGTTCAGGCGGCGCAGGAATTCGCCCGCGTTGTCGCGCGAAACCAGCGCGCGGTACGTGGGACGAGCAAGCGCTTCGACTACGTAGCTGCGCAACAATTTGTTCCAGTAATGATCGAAGAGATCGCCGGAGGCGAAAATGTCGCTCCAGGCGATTTCGCCGCCGTAGGCCACGACCACGCCGACGACGCGTTCACCCTTCAAGCCGTAGGTCGCTTGCGCGAAGCGGCGCCGCACTTCCTCGACGAAATCATCAATCGAAACGCCGACGGCTTGCGACTGGTAGATTTTATCGTAGGCTTCGGTGCGCCCGTTGGAAGCGATGGCTCCCGCAATGGCGGGGGCCGTCAGCCGAGCGGGTGGGGCCGCCGATGGCATCGGTGAGGTAGTGCCGCTGCGCACCGCATCCCAAACTTCCTGCTGCTTCTGATCCACCGCAGCTCGTTCGCGCACGCTGGGATGCACGATGGTATTCGCGGCGGCGAATTGCGAAACGCCGGTCCAGCGGCCGTGCTCGACGCAGAAAACATCAAGAGGCAGCGGGGGTGCACCCGCAGGAACAACGCGATCCTTGCCGATCACGCGGTCCTGCCTGCCGCCGCTGACGAGTTCGCCGGCGAGCAGCAGTAACGGTCGCCTGCTGCGGTTGATCAGCACGAGCTGGTTGACTCTGGCGCCGGTGTTGTATTGCGGGACGTAAAGCGGCCTGCCGTCGCGCCCGCGGACCATCTCTTCGGAGCCCTGCTCGCGGACCACCACTTCCCCACTGGACAAGCCTTCTTCCAGTGTGAGGAACAGACTGGTGTCCTGTCCGTACGAACTGACCACCGGGAAAACGGAAATGTTCTCGTAGGTAACGGGGTCGAGCAGGCGCCATTCGCCCTCCGGCTTGGGGGACGCTCCGTACGACGGACCGGGTGGCGGAGGTGGCGTCAAACCGGGCGGCGCCCAAACAAAAGCGAGACCACCGAGCGTTCCAATAGCCAAGAAGCCGCCCATGATGGCGGCGAAGATTGAGCGTTCCATGAAGCCTCCTGTGCACGTGCCCCGTTTACCCGCAGTGAACCGTGGAGAGCACGACTCCGTGTTAGAACGGAGGGCAGGAGATTTCTTGCGGGGAGGGGGAGCTGCTGGACCGCGAACTAGAAACTAAGAGTTAAGAAGCTCAGTTTTCCGCTCAGCGATCGGAGCCGCCAAGGTTGGTGCGGGGTTTATTGCGTTTCGATGCGGACGATTCGGTTTCTTGCCGTTCGTATTCGGCCAGTTCCTCATCGGTGTAGGAGAAGGAATCGCGCGAGGCGAACATGGAATTCGAACGACCGGCTTGCTTCTTCTTTTTGCGCAGGGCGCCGAATTCGTGGCGAACCTGGCGCAAGGGTGCTTCAATGGCTTTCACTTCGACCAGAAGATCGCTTACTTTTTCAAGGAAGTCGTGCAAGTGATACGGCCGAACCACGTACGGCAATTTGCCGATTTCAAGCGGGCCGATGTACTGGCTCCCAGCTATTTCCGGAATCAGATACAGGACGCGGATGCGCCCGCCATCGTCGGGCGAGACACTTGCAAGTTCCTTCAGGGTGGTAAAGACGGGTCCGTCGATGCCCATCAACGCTATGTTGGCGATGACCAGGGACCATTCCCCGGTCTTTAACTCCGCTAGAAGCATCTTGCTGTCCGCTACGGTCCGGACACGCCATCCCTCGGAGTCCAGGATCTGCTTGACCGCACTGGAGCCCTGGGCATCGTTGTCGAGGACTAGAATGCCCACTTGGCGAGGGGCTGGAGGGGGACTAGTACTCATTCTAGAAGTATAGCTGGAGCGGGCGGGGCTGTCTCAATTCAGGAAAGAGGATGCTACGTATCGGGCAACGCCCGTTCGCGACTCTCCCTTTCGGAGGGACTTGGGGGCAGAGGGCCGACTTGGCAACAAATCGGCTATCTCTCGCGCAATTTTAGACCTTTCGGCGAGGTTTATTGTCCAACCACAAAGCCGGTGCCCCCCACGTGGCGCTGCACGTCGGTGCCGTCCCAGAAGATTCGGAAGGTCGCTGCGGGGCTCCCCGCAACTACCCTTGTGTAGAAGACTTGGAGGCCGTCGCGGGACCATTCGGCGGCGCGACCCCACTGGTCAGGGGGGCTCAGGGTAGTTCGGCGTTTGGAGCGAACCTCATACAGAAAGAATCCCGCCGACAGGCCCATGGCGTCCTTGGGGGCGCCTACCGGGGCGGTTGCATAGTCCGCCGAAACGAGAAGCAAGTCTGGATTGAGGGGATGCACCCGAATGGTGTCCGAACTCATAATTTGGAATCCCGGACCATACATATCTTTAAGCGCCACAATTTGCTGTGGCATGTCCACGGTAAGCCAGTAGACGTTTTCCATGTCGCTCGCGAGAACGGTGTGATCGTCTACCCAGCCATGCAGTGAGGTCACGGCTTTTGGAGAAAAGACAGCCGCCGTTTCGGGCATACCGGCAGGAAATGCCCACACCTGCCACGCTTGATCTTGAGCCTTCAGAAACGCCACGTGCGTGTCGTCCGGCGACCAGAAAGCCTGCCGAACCAGACCATGCACCAGCTCTTGCGATTTCCCAGAGTCAAAATCGTAAAGAGCGATGGTGCGATCCGGGCCTGTTTTTGAATCGGAGCGCGTGTACAGAAGCTTTTTTCCATTATGCGAAAGGGCCGGCTCCGTGCCGCTCTGCGCGACAATCCTCTTGGTTGCGCCACGGCTGAAAACGACGCTGCCCGCTGAATTAAGGTACGCCACGGCCACGGGGTTCTTGAAATTCGTGATGGTAGGCGCAGGCGGTTTTTTCTTATCCGCGTCGTCCTCTTCGTCCGGCTGGTTGTTGATCTTGGGGAAGAGTTCGGCGGCGATGCGGGCGCAGCCTTTCATGAAGCTGAGTTGCGCGTGGTCCACGGAGGCGCGAAACGCGTATTTGGCCGTCGACGGAGCTGGAGAGCCAGTGGGATCGGTTGCGGCGTCCGCACAGGCCTCGCGCGATAGATGAACGGCGACGAGCGCTCCGGTCGCGGAATCTTTGGCGTGATAGGTCCAGGAGTCGACAGCGGCTTCGTGGGTGACTTCCGTGGGATCCAGCGCAATCGGCGGGTACCCGGGGCGATCGAGTCGCTCCGGCCCCTTCAACCCAATCCGCAGGCTCCAGTTCGGGTCGTTGCCAAAGGCCAGAATTAGAATCGGATAGTGTGTGGATTGAGGAGCAGCTGGGCTGGAGGGCGGCTTCTTAGTCGTTTGCGCCGGTGGGGCTTGCCCTAATGCACTGTCTGCAGCGCCAAAGGAGCAAAAAGCGGCGACGGTAAGCATGCATATTGTTCGCAGGGCCAAGCGCAAGGCATTCCTCCGGGACAAACGAGGATACCCCGTGCGAACGAGGGAGGCAATCTTCCCAGGCGTTCGTACGTAGGCGTGGTATCGAGACGTGCAACCGGGGACAAGCAGACAGGATGATGGAATTCGTTGCGAACAAAAGGCGAAGATTGTTCTTGACATAGCGAATAAAAAGCGAAATACTTCCACCGTGCTGCGAGGTGGGCTATGTCTCCAGTTCTTTCCTCTTCGACCATGGGCATTCGTGCTCAGCGTCGCCCCGTTTCACCAACCACAGCAGGACTCTTTCCTGATTGCCCAGATAACGTAAGCCCAATGCAAGTGATTCGTGACCTTGCCCCGGTCGCGGATCAACGCAGCAGCATTTCAGATCGCGCGACGCCGGATTGCCCCCCGGCGTCCTCGGCTCCGCATGGAACCCAAAGCCATGCGATGGGCCCGGTCCGAAATGTTGCTGCGGCGCCCCAGGAACGCGCTCACGCGCGGCTGGTCGGCATTGCCCGCCTCGCAGCATCTTCCCTACCGGCGGAGACGCGCCGGAATTCCGCCGAGAAGCCGGAGTATTTTGTTCTGCCGGTAAAATCCATCCTTAACCGCTGCGATTCGAATCGCGTGCCCTTCGAATGGACCATCAATCCGTACCGCGGCTGCGAATTCGCCTGCAAATACTGCTATGCGCGGTATACGCACGAATACATGGAGCTAGATGGTTCCGAATTTGAGAAAAAGATCTACGTGAAAAAAGATGCCGCAACGCTGCTGGCGCACGACGTTTCACGAAAGTATTCCTACACTTCGGAGAAATCGGGCGGCGAACGCGCCGATCACATCGCCATCGGTACCGCGACCGATCCGTATCAACCGGCCGAGCGCGAATACGGCGTCACACGGGCGTGTCTCGAGGAGTTGGCAAAACGCGACGGGCTAAGCATTTCGATCATTACGAAGTCGAACCAGGTCGTGCGCGACATCGACGTCCTGCAGCGCATCGCGCTGCGATCGGACTTGGCAATCGACATTACGATAACGACGCTGCGGGCGCGGCTGGCGCGTCTTCTGGAACCGCGTGCACCCCGGCCGGATTTGCGGCTCGCCGCGGTGAAGCAATTGAGCGAAGCGGGCTTGGCGGTGGGAGTTTCCGCCTCCCCACTCATCCCTGGTATCACCGATCGCGACGGCGATCTCGAAGCAGTCGCTGCTGCCGCGCGGGAGGCAGGAGCGCAATGGTTTTTCTCCGGCGTGCTGTTCCTCATGCCTGCCTCGGCCAAGCAATTTCTGCCATTTGTACGGGAAAAGTTTCCGCGCCTCGCAAACCAATATGAACAGTGGTACGCGAAAAACGGCTACGCTCCGGAAGACTACCGGAAAAAGGCGTCTGAGCGCGTAGCGCGAATCCGAGAGAAGTTTGGTTTCGCGTCGCGCCCCTGGATTGACGCCAAACGCAAGCCGCCCTTCGCGCAGTTGCCTTTAGCCTGGGATGCAGCATCCCTCGCTCAACAAGTGGACCGAATGCAATCCTGCGCAGCGGGATAGTTTGATTGGTTCAGGCATTTACGGAATAAGCGCCGAAAGCTCAAGGATTTTTTGGAGTGCGGGAGCCCGGCTCCCGCTTTTTCGATTGCGACGATAGCGCGGTTGCAAAAGCGGCAACCCGGTTGCCGCACTCCAAACTTCACGGAACGATGATGCGCGACTCTTCGCGCTTCAATTCGGGGGCTTGTGGGAACTGCGCCCTCAGAAATTCGATGAACCGCCGCGACCGCGGCCGCCCGTTGGTGCGCAGTAAACCCATCCGGTAGAGAAATACCAGCGAGTAGAAAACTTCAGAGTCTTTCCAGCTCGCGGAATTGCCGCGCTCGGCTTGCTCTTTCTTGACTTCATTCAGCAAAGCAATCAGCGCTGCATACAATTCGCGAGGAATGGGTGCGACTGGCGGCTTCTCGTAAATGATGCCCGAGCCTAACGTTTTGTAAGTTTCAGCGAGGGCCTGCAGGGCGGCTAGGACATCGGGATCGGTGGCCGCCGGCTGAACCGAGCAGAACTTGGCGATGGAAAACGCCAGCGCGGACATCAGCTGCTGGTGAGTGTAAACGATGTCCTGCGGAATCTTCTCATCGAGCAAAGGCGTATCCGCCGGGAGCGAGCGCTGATGCTCGTTTTCATAGCGATGCGCGGCAACGAGATACGAGCAGTCCGACGGGCAATCGATGGTGACTTCGCGCTCCGTCCCGCAACACACCGCGCAGATTTTTTCACCTTTGGCGAGACAGAACCGCTCCGGCTTCCGCTTCTCACAAATCGGACAGGACACAGGATCTCCCCTGAGCAGCAAACAATTCAGCAGAATACGCTGCGCCATCCGAAAAGACAAAAAGGCTGGGCCAAAAGGCTAAGACTCGACCGAGGGCAGTTCTGACGAGGGCGGGCTTGGGCGGGGCTTGCTTCCTTTGCGCTTCTGGACCGCTTGTCGCAGCAGGTATTCAATCTGTCCGTTGACGCTGCGCAATTCGTCCTGCGCCCAAGCTTCGATGTCCGCCCAGAGCGCAGGATCGATGCGTAGCAGGAATGACTTTCGTTCCATCATCCCTGCCAATCAGTTGTACAGCGTGCCGGTGTTGATCACCGGATGGATTTCCGATTCACCGCAAAGAACAACCATGAGGTTGCTGACCATGGCAGCTTTGCGCTCGTCGTCGAGCACGACGACGTGTTTCTCGGCCAGTTCTTTGAGCGCCATGTCCACCATGCTCACGGCGCCTTGCACGATCTTCTGGCGCGCGGCGATGACGGCTTCCGCTTGCTGCCGGCGCAGCATGGCCTGTGCGATTTCCGGCGCATAAGCCAGATGCGTCAGCCGCGCTTCGTCAACAGTGACACCCGCCTTCGCCAATCGCTCCTGCAGTTCGGCGCGCAGCGCCTGCGAGACTTCGCCCAGATTGCTGCGAAGAGTGATTTCATGCTCCTCGCCGTAATCGTAAGCATAGAGGCTCGCCAGATGGCGCAGCGCCGATTCGCTTTGCGTGGAAACGTAGTTCTCATAGTTGTCCACGTCGAAGGTAGCCTGGGCTGTGTCTCCCACGCGCCAGACCACCACTGCGGCGATTTCGATGGGGTTGCCGCGCTTGTCGTTGACTTTCAATTTGTCGCCATTAAGCGTACGCGCGCGCAGAGAAATCTTGTTGCGCCCCGTGGTTTTTTGTCCGCCCGCGGCAGTGCCCGCTCGCGTGCCCGCGACTTTGCCTTGCATCGCGCCCTGCATTGCGGCGGCCTGTGCCAGCAAACCCGGCTGTCCCGGCCCATTGGTATAGAACGGATTGCCCCAGTGGAATCCGCTGGTGCGAACCGTGCCCTTGTAATCGCCGAACAGCACCAGGACGCGCCCCTCATTCGGCTGAAGCGTATAGAAGCCCGTCAGCAAGAGGATTAGGACGGGTACAAGCAAGATGCTGAGAATGAGCAACCCAAAATGCGGCTGCCCTGTTGTCTCTACTCCGTCCCTAACTGCGAATATCAGGAGAGCAATGTCTCCCAGCAGAAGCACAAGCAAGGTGGGCAGCATCATCCAGCCACTCGGAGCGAATGCCACTCGTTCTTGGCTGACTGTCGATTGATTGGTGTTCATGGAAACATCCTTTCGTCAGATGCGCGAGGACCATATCGAAATGATATCATTTAGATGTCAGATGTCAAGGGGCGAGGAATTGTCGCCTTAGCGGAACAGCGGAGGACCCGTAAAGGTTTATAAATGAGCTATTTCGAGGGATGAATCTCCGGCGTTTTTACGTGCTCGGGACGAAACCCCATCCCGATCAACCGAGCCGGGATCCTACGAAGGACGGGGAATTTGCCCAAGAGCTTGGCAGCGAGCGGTGGCTGTTGCAGGTTCATTTGACCGCTTAACAATGGACCAAGAATCCGCTCGTGAGCCTGGACTTGAAAGAACTGCGTTAAGCGAGTCGGCAGTTCGCGGCGCTGCTGGACTTTTGAAAGGTGCCCCGCGGTAGCTCTTCCCTGCAGCAACGGCTCCGCAAGAATGTTGGCGGCGGCAACCGCATCCTGGATTGCGAGATTTATACCGACACCACCAATAGGAGACATCGCGTGGGCCGAGTCGCCAATGCATAAGAGACCGGGGCGAGACCACTGGACCAGGCGATCCACTGCTACGGAGAGCAGCTTGATGTCCTCCCAGTCTTTCAACTCGCCGACACGCTCGCGAAAAAACGGCGCGATCTCCACAATCTCGTCCCGGAACGCCGGGAGCCCCCGCTGAGGGATTTGATCGAAAGCCCCTTTCGGAATCACACGCGCACACTGCCAGTACTCACCGCGGTTGATCGTAACGAGAACCTTGCCTGCCCTAAAGTAGCCCAGGGTCAGATCCGTATCGCTGGGCTGCTTGGAGAGGCGCATCCAGAGAACATCGATCGGAGCGCCGAGATCGTGGATTTGTAAACCGGCTTTTTCGCGCACGGCCGAATGACGGCCATCCGCTCCTATCGTTAAGCGGGCACGCACTTCAAAGGGTCCCCCCAATGACTTTCCCTTCACGCCGATCACCTGTCCATTTTCCTCCAGAAGATCGCTCACCTCCGTATCCATTCTCAGATGGAAGCCCGGATAGCGGCGGCCTTGTTCGGAGAGGAAGTCAAGGAAATCCCATTGCGGCATCAGAGCAATGAACTTGCAACGGGTAGGCAGATGCGCAAAATCCGCGACTTTGACGGCAACGTCTCCGAACATGGCGCTCACGTGAGGGTATTCCTGATGAGGCCGCCGAAGGAGATCTTCCAGTAATCCAAGCTCGTACATTATTTCGAGCGTCGCGGGGTGAATCGTATCTCCGCGAAAATCTCGCAGAAAATCGCCGTGCTTTTCGAGAACGATGGTCTCGACGCCTGCTCGGGCAAGGAGAAAACCCAAAACTACGCCCGCGGGACCACCGCCCGCGATGCAGCATTGGGTGTCCATTCGTTCCACCGCTTGACCGTCTTGGCCCAACCGGAGTCTCCTTGTCTAAACCTGAGGCCGGCCGTCATTCCTATTAGTGGACACGCGAAGCCGCCTATGCCCAGCAGCGGGAGGAATGGCTATGCCACAATGACTTTTTTCTGGAAGCGCCGCGCGGCGATCACCAGGAGCATTGTCCCAATCGCGCAGAGCGCGAGCCCATCCTTCCACAGGTGCGTAATGTTCGCCCCGCGGAGAATGATGCCTCGCGTGATGTTGATGAAATAGGTGGCGGGAATCAGGTAGCTGAGCGGATACAGGATCTTGGGAATCGTTTCGCGCGGAAAAATGTAGCCGGAGAAGAAGACACTGGGAAGAATGGGCAAGAACGCCAGTTGCATCGCTTCCGCTTGTGAAGCGGCTTTGCTGGAGATCAGGATTCCCAGCGAGAGCGCCGCGAAAAGGTATGGCAACGAGAGAAGCGCCAGCAGCAGAACGCTCCCGTGAATGGGCACAAGAAAAACGAAACGCATGAAAAAAAGAATCAGGCAAAGCTCGAAGAACCCGATCCCCAGGTAAGGAAGCAACTTGCCGAGCAGCAAACCGAACGGGCGAACCGGCGTAACGAAAAGCTGTTCCAGCGTGCCCCGCTCCTTCTCGCGCACGATGGAGAAGGCCGTCAGAAACGTGGTCACATTGAGAAGCATGATGGCGGTAAGCCCGGGAAGAAAGAAATTCGGCGAGCGCGAATCGGGATTGAAAAGCAGTTTGGGCCGCATGTCCACGGCAAAGGTGGCGCGGTCCTGGAGGACGCGGCGCAGCGATTCATCGAGCCCGATGGCATTGGTGACGTTGATGGCTTGGCCGGCAACGGAGGAATCCGAGCCGTCGATCAAAACGAGTACCTGCGCGCTCATGTTGTGGAGCAGGCGGTCGGAGAAGTCCACCGGAATTTTGATTCCCACGCGTGCCTTGCCGGCGATGATCATGTCGTTGAGATCGTGATCGTTCTCAACGTAGCGAATGAAATGAAAGGTATCCGAGTTTTTCATGCGGTCGAGGAGCTCGCGGCTTTCACGCCGGCCATCCGCGTTATAAACCACCGTGTTGATTTGCCGGATGTTGGTGTCAATCGCGAAGCCCAGCAAAAACATCTGCAACAACGGCATGGTCAACGAAAAAAACAGCGTTCCCGCGTCGCGCCGCACGTGCAGCGATTCCTTGTAAAAAACTGCGCCAAAACCGCGGAATAAATTAAGCACTGGAGGTTTCCAGCAAAGCCTGTTGCTTGTTCGTGAGTTCGACGAACACGTCTTCGAGGCTGGGCGCTAGCGGACGAATCTCCGCGACGGCGATGCCGTTCTTCAAAAGCTGTTCACGTAGATCGTCGAGATTGAAATGGTCTTCGACCAGTGCATGAATCGATTGTCCAAAAATCGTGGCGCTTCGTATCCCCGGAATTTGTCGAGCGAATCGAAGAGCGCGCGTAACTTCTGGCGTGCTGATTTCAATGCGCATGGTGCCGTGTGGCTGCACGTCCGGAAGCTCCCGCAGCGAGTTTGGAGTTCCGTCAGCGATGAGCTTGCCATAATAAATGTAAGCTACGTGGCTGCAGCGTTCGGCTTCATCCATGTAATGGGTCGTCACAAAAAACGTGATGCCGTGCCCCGAGAGTTCGAAAAGGAGATCCCAAAGCTGGCGTCGCGCGACCGGATCAATGCCGGCAGTAGGCTCATCGAGAAAAAGAAGCTTGGGCTCGTGCAACATGGCGCAACCAAGCGCCAGCCGCTGCTTCCACCCGCCGGAAAGCTGCGCGGACAAGCGGTTCAAATACGGCCCGAGGCCGTTGAGCTCAACGATTTCGTCAATGCGCCGCTTGAGCCGCGCCGGGTCGAGGCCGTACACGCGGCCGTAGAACGTCAAGTTCTCGGTCACTGTGAGGTCGAAGTAAAGACTGAAATTCTGCGACATATATCCAATGCGTTCGCGGATGCCCTCGGAATCCATGCGCACGTCGAGCCCTTCGACATGCGCGGAGCCTTCGCTGAGTGGCAAAAGGCCCGTGAGCATTTTGATGACCGTAGTTTTTCCGCTGCCGTTAGGCCCCAGGAATCCGAAGATTTCGCCCTTTTCCACGCGAAAGCTCACGTCGTTCACGGCCGTGAACTTGCCGAATCGCCGCACCAGATGTTCGGCGGAGATAGCGGGCTCGAGCGGATTGTTTGTCGCGCTGGCCATCCGCTTACTTTCCCGCCTTCAATTTGACGTCAGCCGCCATTCCTGCAAGCACCCGCCCGGCGGCATCGTTGATCCGAATCTTCACGCCAAACACCTGATGGACGCGCTCCTCGCGGGTCTGCACGTTGCGCGGCAGGAATTCGGCCTGTTGGTTGATTTGCTCAACCACGCCGTCGAACACCTGGTTCGGGAAGGAATCCACGCGGACTTCCGCCTTCTCTCCGATCTTCACTTGTCCGATCTCCGTTTCCGGAATGTAAATGCGGACATAAATCTGATCCCGTTCGAGCAGCGTCGCCACGGGTGTGTTTGGAGCGATCAGGTCGCCGGGGCGCACGTCAAGAACCTCCACTGTTGCAGCGGAGGGAGCGACAACCTGCCGCTCGCGGAAGCGCGCTTCGTCGTACGCATAACCTGCTTTTGCAAGCTCAACGTCTTCCCGTCGGTTTCCATGCTCATATTTTTCCAAAGTGGCCTGCGTCTCGCGATAGTGCGCTTCGGCGGAAGCAATCTCTTCGGGGCGATACCCGTGATGCAGCATATCGAGTTTCTGCTGTGCGTTTTCTCGTTGCGCCAGGGCCATCTTCCAATTGGCCTCTGCGGTATCCCGCTGCTGTTTGGAGACTAGATCTTTTTTGGCGAGGGCTTCATAGCGATCGAAATCCAGTTGCGTCCGCACTTCATCCGCCTTCGCGCGATCCAGATCCGCTTGCGCGGCGTCAATATCTTCCTTGCGGTAGCCATTCTTTTTCATCTCAGAGTCGGCCTTGGCCTGCGCCGCGGCCGCCCGCGCTTCGGCGATTTCCTCGGGACGATAGCCGCGCTGCGCTTTTTCCGCGCTGGCCTGAGATTGTTCTAGAGCCGCCTGCAATTCCTTGTCGTCAAAGGTGATCAGCACCTGTCCCGGCTGCACCGCATCGCCTTCGCGGACAAGGACCTTGTCAATCCTTCCTCCAACTTTGGAGCCCACGCGAATGTCGCGCGCTTCCACGGTGCCGGATCCCTGCAAAGAATTGTCACGATGGAACCAGCCGGCGTACAGTGCGGTGGCGGCCAGCGCCACGGCGATGGCAATGATGATGAGAATGCGCTTGCGATTCATGGAACTACTCTCCCGGCCTCGAGGATGAAATTTCTGAAAGCGGCGCGAATTCTTGGCGCGGCGCCAGCCCCGTCCAAAGCACATCGAAAGACGCCTCGATGCGCGCGTTCAACGTGGCATCTCCGTAGAGCGACCAGATCAGCAGCGCGCCGAAAATGGTTTGACGGAAAACCAGAGCGAGCTCGGCGGCTGGCAGATCCTTGCGAATCTCGCCACGTTCCTGTCCCAGCTGGATCATCTGCGTATGCAGGGCGTGCACGCGCTTCTGCAGATCAAGCATGGCCTCGCGAACGGGCGTCGTCGAAAGATACGCCTGGAGGAGCGCCCGGACGATCGCGGGGTTGCGAACAGGCTCTTGTGTCATGCGCACGCCGAGTCCGCGGAGAAACTCGGACATCGGCGTACGGGCCTGGCGCGCGGTTTCAATGGCCGCCTCCAGCTTGCCAAGCTGCATCTCCCCGAAAGCCAGAAGGATGTGGTCCTTGCTGGGGAAATAATTGAAAAAAGTGCCCTTGCCAACGTCCGCGGCCTCTGTGATGTCCTCTACGGTAGTCTCCGCAAAGCCTTTCTTTGCAAAAAGATCCAGCGCGGCGCGGAAGAGTCGCTCGCGGGTTTCTGCACTGCGGCGCTGGCGCCGGTCCAACACTGCTTTACGTGTGGAACCACCGGTACGCGAGTGTGATTTTGGGTGGCGAGGCATGGTGACTAATGCTCATATATGACCATAAGTCAGGTATTCGATTTTGTCAAGAACATTCCTGTCTAAAGTACGAAGAAATCGCCTATAGAGTTACGCCGGAAAACGAAAACACCCCGGTTTCGACCGAGGTGTTTTGGGTTGGAGTTGTTTCTGAGACTATTCCCTCAGCGAGTTGGGGTCCGACAAATTCTTGGGAGACTTCTGATTCAAATACGCGATCAATTTTTGCGCGGGAGGAGGAACGGCGACCGCGCCTTTGAACACGATGGACTCTGCCTCGACCTTCTTGTCGTAGACTCGCTCATTGCCGTCATTGTCGGGGCGCACCGTGGAACCTTCCAGCGAGATCCCGGCAAAGAGGCCGCGGTTCCGGGAGTAGCTCAGGATTTCAGCACGCAAGGTAGCATCGGTGGACGCATTGGCCGTCCGGCCCTTCGGACCAGCTGCGGCGGACGCATCGGCCCCGAGCTTCACTTTGCTGCTGAGTATGGAATGCGCGCCGCGTGGATTCATGACCAGTAAAACGAAGTCCGTGGCCTGGCCACCGATCTGGAAGCCGATGCTGCCGCCTTCCAATGCCATCATCGTCGGAGCGCTCCACGGCCCGGTATAGTGCTCGCCGGTGCGGCAGGTCATCGCGCCGCGGCCGTAGCTTCCGCCGACGATAAAAGCGGCCTTCAGGACGGACGGGTAGATAATGACGCATTCCGCTTTGTCAATCAGGTCCTGCGGGATGTCGTCGGGAATGTCCATAATTTCCTTGATCACTGTCCCGCAATTGTCCAGTCGGTCCGCTTCCTTTCTGTCCCCCGCGGCCGTGAGCGGCAGACCGACCATCGCCAGGGCCATAAGACAGGAAATAATTCTGTTAATCACGATTCACCTCTTCGAAGTTTTCTGGGCTACCACATCATAGAGTGCTAATCGGTCGGGTGCAACACGCAGCCTCGTGAAAGGGGCCTGACGACGAGCTTTATTTCGTTCTTAAGACGTGCGGCGGCAGACGCATTGTGTCGTCTTTCGACTATACTTTTCCTGAGCGATCTTCCGTGCGAGCGAACAATGAAGAATGAAAATCTTGCGAAGCGGTGTTCGGCAATGGTCTTGACGGGCGCGCTGTTTTTGCTCGGTAGCGGAACGCCGCGCCTGGCCGCGCAGTCAGGCGCGAAGAGCAACAGCGCATGTTGCAGCGGGAAAAAGCAAAGCATTTCCGCCAGGAAGGCGTCCCAGAAATTTGCGTCCCGGGCGGAAGCCTTGCTTGCCGAACCGTCCGTGAGCAAGGGGGAATGGGGAATATTGATCGCCGATGCGGAAAGCGGCGAGACGCTGTATGAGCAGAATGCAGACAAGCTTTTCTTGCCGGCTTCGAATCTCAAACTTTTCACCACGGCGCTGGCGCTGGCAAAGCTCGGGCCGGAATTCCGGTTTCATACCACTCTGGAGGCTCGCGGAACGATTTCGAGCGTAGGAGTACTGAACGGCGATCTCGTGCTTGTGGGGCGCGGTGATCCGAATCTTTCGAATCGCAAGTTCCCGTATGAGCTGAAAGAAGAATTCGACGGACCGCCGGAAAAGGCGCTCGCGGAACTGGCCGATGCGCTGGTCACAAAGGGTGTGAAGCAAATCTCTGGCGACGTGGTCGGCGACGACAGCTACTTTCCGCGCGAGAGCTATCCAAACGGCTGGGAAATTGATGACATGGTGTGGGAATACGGCGCCGCTATTTCCGCCATCGTCGTGGACGACAACACGGTGACATTGACACTCACACCTGGAGAACAAGTGGGCGCACCGGTGCAGGCCGCGGTGAATCCAGCGACGCCGGATTTTGCGGTTGAAAATAATGTGCTCACCTCCGCGGCGGACGTCAAATCCGATTTGACACTGACGCGCGATCCTGGCTCGCATCTCGTCGTGGTGAAGGGCACGCTGCCGGCCCGCAGCACGTCGCGTAAACTGGTGCTGGCGATCGAGGATCCCGCGCAACATGCTGCTTCCACACTGAAGCGTCTGCTGGAAGAGCGTGGCGTAACAGTAGTTGGCGCAGCGAAAGCGCGGCACGACGTTGCGAAAGCTTCAGACGATCCGAACGTTCTTGCAGAGCATGTTTCCGTCCCGCTCGGCGATTCAGTAAGGCTCGTCAACAAGATCAGCCAGAATCTCCATACCGAAATGCTTTTGCGAACGGTGGCCCGCCAGAATGGCGTGTGGAGCACGCCGGAAGATTTGATGAAGACGCCCGCGGATTTTTACGCCTTGGCGGGAATTGCAGCTGGCGACGTGATTCAGACCGACGCGTCCGGCCTGTCGCGGCACGATCTGGTGACGCCGCGAGCCATCGTGAATCTCCTGACTTTTGCGCAGAAGCAGACCTGGTTCGAAACGTATTACGAGTCGCTGCCCGTGGCCGGACTTGACGGCACGCTGGAAGACCGCATGAAAAACACGCCCGCTGCGGGGCGCATACATGCCAAGACCGGATCGGTTGAGCACGTTCGAACGCTGTCGGGATTTGCGGAAACGCCCGTGGGACGCCGGTTGATTTTTTCGTTCTTGAGCAACAATCAAGGCGGGAAGAGCCACGAAGCCGCGGACGCGCTGAATGGATTGTGCGTGGCCATGCTCGAGGAGTTCAACGTTACGCCCGCAAAACGCGCGCAAGACCACAAACATTCCAAGTGAGACGCGGGGCGCAGGATGAGCGAGGAATTGATTGTCACCGTTTTCGGAAGCTCGCGCCCGCGCGAAGGCGACGCGGATTATGAAGAAGCGCGCGTGCTTGGCCGCGCACTGACGAAACACGGGTTCGCCGTTTGCAGCGGCGGCTACGGCGGAGTAATGGAAGCGGTCTCGCGCGGCGCGAAAGAAAGCGGCGGAAAAACGTACGGTGTAACCGCCGAGTTTTTCAAAACCGCGAAAACAAATCCGTGGATTGACGTCGAAGTGCGCAAGAAAACGTGGGATGAGAGACTGTTCGAATTGATTCGTTTCGCAAATGGTTTCGTCGCCTGCAAAGGCGGCACTGGCACGCTTGTGGAACTCGCCGTCGTCTGGGAAATGTTGAATAAATCCGTGATTACCGCAAAACCGTTCGCCGTACTCGGAAATTTCTGGGAGCCAGTCCTGAAGCGCGTCCGCGAAGTCGAGCTCGCTCACCCAGCACCGTGGAGCGAAGCAAACGAACGCCTTGTCTACGTAGCAGCAACCGCAGGCGACGCGGCCAATCACTTAGCCGGGAAATTGAAGCAGACCTACGGTTTCTAGTTCTGAAAGCTATTATGAAATCGGGGCAAACGGTTTGCACCTTCACTTGGGTTGCGAGCGTAGGAGCGTCGGGGCGTACAAGACCGTTTCATACTCGATTGCCTTACTTCCGCATAAATGAATCGGAAACATCGCGTCTCGCAGCCGTGTCCCCTCGCGCTCGTCCACATACTTTCCTCCAGAGCTCGAAGGCGCCCATTTCTTGACGCGACCATCTGTTCCGATGAGGACGTAATACGCAACTGCAACACCGGGTGGCTCTTGCTGAAGAAGCGGTTCGTTGTCGATCTGTTTACTACCTTTCTCAATGGGACTCGAACACCAGTCGTACTCCACCGCGCCCGTGGGCGGGGTAAACAGCCCTTCGGCGAATGTCGTCACTTGCGCCAATGTCTGAATTTTTATCTCCAGCTTTTCGTCGAATAATTCAAGATGGATCCGCGTCGGATAGCGCTTCTCACCTACGTCCATAAACTCAGTCAGCGATATGTTGTCCAAATGCTTGAGTTCCTCGGCTGTCCCGGAAGCCGGACCACGTAGCAGGTGCCCGGAATCAAGAGATACGAGCCCATTTGTGTCTGGCGAAACGCACGCCTGCTTCGGAGAGAACTCCTCTCCAAAATCCATGCAGGTGAGAAGCTCTGCACCAACCTTGTCGGCGTACACTTTTTTTATCTTGGACTTTGGCCCGGGAAAAGCATTCTTAAATGATCTCAGCGTACTTCGCACGGTCCAATAGGGAAGTGAAGTGCCCTGAGTGTTCCTCAGAACGTAAAGCTTGTCTCCCGCAGCAAGTTCCACTTCCGCGGCACGCTCCATCCGAAATTCCTCACGATATTTGTCCGGTGAGGCCCAGGACAGCTCGTACGCGCCCTCGGTGCTTTGGCCGCCAAGTTCGTAATGTATTTGAGCGACGAGATGAAAAGGAGGGGCGTCGTCGGCGCGTAGGTTTGTGGCCAACCCAGCCTTTTGCAGGAGGTCGGCTGCCTCACTTTTCGTGGGCAAGGATTGTGCCCAAGCGTCGGAGCCGCTCGGCACCGACAACATGAGCGAAAGGGCCACGATCGTGGCAATGTTGATGGGCCGTGTCATTCGGCGGGCACGTTAGCATGTATCTAATCCCCGAGCAACCCAGAGTTCTATGCCCACCCAGTTTAGGCGTAAGGTCTCCAGCAAACGTACGCATGACATGGATCCCGTGATTCGTAGTGTGCGTTTGTAACGATAAGAGAAGGTCGTTCATACTACAAATCTGCGAGAAGGTATGTCGCGAACTGCGCAAGACGTGCTCGAATTCGACAAGCTGCGGGAATTGCTGCGGCTCCGGACGACGTGTGCGCCGGGGCGGCGCGCGGTGAGCGCGCTCGAGCCGGGCACGGAGCGTGCCGCGTTAGAGTCTGCGTTCGCGCTGATTCGCGAAGCGCGAGAGTGGTTGCGCGCCGGCCGCGAATTGGGATTCGGTGCGCTCTCTGATCCGGAAGGTTGGCTCGAACGGCTGGAGGGTCCCGGTGCGGTGCTGGAGCCGAAAGAATTTCTCGACGCTGGCTCGTTGCTGGAAACCGCGGGATGGCTGCGGCAGCAATTTCGCGAGGAAGCTGCGAAGTTTCTATTGCTGGCGGCGTGGGCCGCATCGCTAGCGGATTTTCGCGATGTGCATGCGGCCATTCGGCGGTGCATTCTGCCAAACGGCGAAATCAGCGATGACGCTTCAACAACTCTGCGCCGGATTCGCGTCAGCATCACACAAACTCGCGACTCCATTCAGAAAACTCTGAAACAAATTCTGCGCTCGCGCAATGCGGAAGCCGGAGAAGACTACGTCACCTTGCGAAATGAACGATTCGTCATTCCGGTGCGCGCGGAACATCGGCGGAGCGTTCCAGGAGTCGTGCATGGAGCGAGCGCGACGGGCCAGACTGTTTTCATGGAGCCGTTTGAAATCGTCGAAGCCAACAACCAGCTTGTGCAATTCGCCGAGGACGAAGCGGCGGAAATTCTGCGAATCTTGCGAGAACTCACGGACAGGTTGCAGGCGGTGCGCGGACCGCTCCAGGCCGCCGCCGACACGATCGCGGAACTCGACAGCATTTTCGCGCGCGCGCGATTCGCGCAGGAATTCGACGCCGCGATCCCGAAGTTTTCCGAATCCGGTGAACTACGTTTGGAAAGCGCGCGCCATCCGGTCCTCGAAGACAAACTTCGCAGGGAAAATCGCGCCATCGTTCCCATGACGCTCTCTCTCGGCGGAGAAGAACGCGTCCTCGTCATCAGCGGCCCGAACACTGGCGGAAAAACGGTGGCGCTGAAAACGACCGGAATGGCGGCGCTGGCGGCACAGACGGGAATCCCGGTGGCCGCGCAACGCGCTGTTCTGCCGTTGTTCGATCACGTGTTGGTGGACATTGGTGATGAACAATCGATCGCCGCGGATTTGTCCACGTTCTCGGCGCACATGCTGAACTTGAAGGCCATGCTCGAAGCGGCCACGCCGCACTCGCTCGTGTTGGTGGACGAAATGGGCACGGGAACGGCGCCGGAAGAAGGAGCCGCGCTCGCGGTCGCGTTGCTGGATGAATTCCGCGCGAAAAAATGCATTGTGCTGGCAACGACGCACCACGACCGGCTGAAGACCTACGCCTCGACCACGTCAGGCGTGGTGAACGCTGCAGTCGAATTTGACGACGTGAATCTGCGGCCAACGTACCGCCTGATGGTAGGCGTTCCGGGCGGCTCAAGTGGAATCGCGATCGCGCAGCGCCTCGGAATTGCGGACGGAATTATCGAGCGCGCGCGGTCGCTGCTCGCCCCGGAGTCGCGCGAAGCCGCGGACTTGATCGCCTATCTGCATCGCACCCGCGACGAACTGGACCGCCTGCAACAGCAAATGACCGCCGAGCGCCACGCGCTGGAAGAAGAACGCAAGAACTTGCGAACTGAGTGGGTCGAGCGGCAGCAGAAACGCATCCGGGAACTCGAATCGCAGTTCGCGGAGATGCAAAAGCGCTTCGACGAAAACGTCGCGCACGTCCTCGAAGCTGTAAAGGAACGCGAACTGCGCGGACAGCTGGAAAAGTCCGCGCGACGCAAGATGCAGGACGTACGGGCCGAAGCGCGCGATGACCTGAACGCCGCCGTGGTTCAGACCATTTCCGATTCGCAAGCCGACTTGGGTGTTCATTCCGCTTCGCGAGAAGCGGTCACCGCGGACCGGCTGCAGCCCGGTGCGCGAATTCGCGTGCGCGGCTTCAGCAAGCCAGTAGTGCTGCGCCGCATTGATGGCTCTTCCGCTGATATCGAAGCCGGCCCTTTGCGAATGAAAATTGCCATCGACGAAATCACCAGTGTGGAAGCAGAAGCGCCGGCATCGAAAAGCGCCGCGCCTGCCACAAAATTGCAAAGGGTGACGGTGACGGCACAGGGCGGTGAAGGCGCCGCCACGGATGAAATCAACTTGATTGGCATGACCGTGGAAGAAGCGACGGGACGCCTAGACAAGTTTCTGGATGAAGCTGCGCTGGCACACCGATCCCAAGTAAGGGTCATTCATGGCCACGGAACGGGCGCGCTTCGCAAAGGCATTTCACAGTTTCTGTCCTCGCATCCGCTGGTGGAAAGACATTCCTTCGAGTCCGAAGAGCGCGGCGGCAAGGCCATCACGCTCGTCGAACTCCAGAAATAAGAAGTGGATCGTCAAAAATCGAAATTGGAAAATCTGAATTCGAAAATAGATTTCCACCGTTTCGCTGTTTACAACAGGTGCGAGCCAGCGCGCTTTGGTATACTCCCCGCGTTCCTTTTGCCAATTCACAACGAGGTGCCTCGATGAAACTGCTGCAAAATTTCCCGTCGCTACCAGATGCTGCGCGTCGAACGAATCGTCTCTTCGTGTTTTTCACCGTGCTGTTGGTGATGCTCGCCGGAATGGTGTCGTCCGTTAGCGCGCAGATGGCGGCGCCGAAGAGGACCGTGGTTCATCCCGGGCGTTTGCTCAACGTGCGCACGGGAGAGCTGCGCGCAAATCAGGCCATCGTCATCGAAGGCGACAAGGTCGTGCAGATTGCGCCGTCCAGCGAAGTCAAGTCCGCCGCGGGCGATACCGTGATTGATCTTCCGGAGGCAACGTTGCTGCCGGGCTTAATAGACATGCACACCCACCTGACGTTCGATCTGAACTCGCTCGGATACCAAGGGCTCTCGATTTCAACGGCACGCGAGGCGCTGCACGGCGCGAGAAACGCGAAGCGCACGCTGGAAGCGGGTTTCACGACGGTGCGCAACGTCGGCGCGAAGGACTACGCAGACATCGCGCTCCGCGACGCCATCAATGATGGCGATGTGATTGGACCGCGCATGGTGGCGTCCGGGCCCGCGCTCGGAATTACCGGCGGTCATTGCGATGAAAATCTGCTGCCGCCCGCATTTCACCTTCAGGGCGACGGCGTGGCCGACGGCGTCGAGGCCGTGCAACACAAAGTCCGCGAAGTCATCAAATATGGTGCGGACGTGATCAAGATCTGCGCCACCGGCGGCGTTCTGTCGAAGGGCGATGACCCGAATGCGTCGCAGTTTACGCTCGAGGAGATGAAAGCCATCGTCGCGGACGCGCACCGGCTCGGGCGAAAAGTCGCGGCACACGCCCACGGTGCGGAGGGTGTGCGCTGGGCGTCGGAGGCCGGCGTTGATTCGATCGAGCACGGCCACTTGATGGACGACGCGGCGGTCGCCACGCTGAAGAAAAATGGAACCTATCTTGTGCCAACGCTCTTTCTCGGGGAATACATGGAAAAAAATATTGAGCACAGCGACGTTCCGGAATATTCCAAGCAAAAGATGCGCGATGTTGCCGCAGCCATGCAGAAGAACGTGAAGAAAGCATTTGACGCCGGCGTGAAAATTGCGTTTGGCACGGACGCGGCCGTTTATCCGCACGGGCTGAATGCCGGCGAATTCCACGTGTATGTGAAACTGGGCATGACGCCGCTTGCGGCTATCCAGACCGCGACAATCAATGCGGCGGACCTGCTCGGCCCGAAATTCAAGGTTGGCATGTTGGAGCCTGGAAAATTCGCAGACATGATCGCAGTGGATGGCGACCCCACGAAGGACGTAACCATCCTCGAGCATGTAAAATTTGTGATGAAAGGCGGGACGGTCTACAAGAACGAATACGGCAAGTAGGAAATCGTCACTGAATGGCAGAAGCAGGATCATTTGCGGAGAAGGTAAAACAACAAGCCGACATCGTTCGGGTTGTCGGCGAATATGTTCGCCTGAAAAAGAGCGGACAGAACTTCACGGGGCTTTGTCCGTTCCACGCGGAAAAATCGCCGTCGTTTGCCGTGCATCCCACGAAGCAGATTTATCACTGCTTTGGTTGCGGCGTGGGCGGCGATGTTTTCAAATTTGTGATGGAAATGGAGAAATGCGCGTTTCCCGAGGCCATTCGCGTCGTCGCCGAAAAGTGCGGAATATCGATTCCGCGCCCGAAGGATCGCTCGCCGGAAGAGCGCAAAGAAAATCAGCAGCGGTCCGTGCTCGTGGAGATGCACCGCGAGGCGCAATCGTTCTTCGTAAAGCAACTCGAAGGCACGCTGGAAGGGAAGGCCGCACGCGCGTATCTCGAAGATCGCGGATTGGATAAAGACACCATCACGCGTTTCGGAATCGGATATGCGCCCAGTGGCGGCGACCTGTTGCTGCGCCATTTGAAGTCGAAATACAGCGAGAAACTTCTTGTGGATTCGGGGCTGGTTTCACGCGATCAAGGCGGGCGTCTCTTTGACCGCTTCCGACGGCGCATTACATTTCCTATTTCAAATGAGTCGGGAAAAATCGTCGCGTTTGGATGCCGCGCACTTGGCGACGACCAACCCAAATATCTGAATTCACCCGAAACGCCGATCTATTCGAAGAGCAATCTGCTCTATCACATGGATCGCGCAAAAGAAGGTATCCGGCGGCAAGATTTCGCGATTCTGGTCGAAGGCTACATGGACGCCATCGCCGTGGCGCGCGCGGGGATCAGCAACGTGGTGGCCAGTTGCGGAACCAGCCTTGCCGAACCGCAAATCAAATTGCTGGGGCGTTTCACCCGCAGGGTCATCGTGAACTATGACCCCGACGCGGCTGGACAGACGGCGACGGAGCGATCGCTCGTGCTCCTGCTGGAGCAGGATTTTGAAGTGCGCGTGCTCGCGCTGCCGCCGGTTGGTAACAAAAAAGCGGATCCGGATCTCTTCATCCGCGAAATGGGAAAAGACGCCTATCTGAAATTGCTGAAGGAAGCGCCGCCGTACGTGGACTACCTGATCGCGCGCGCGCGGCAGATGGATTTGACCACCGGCGAAGGCAAGCAGCGGGCGCTCAATTTCCTACTGCCATATATACAGAAAATTCCTAACGGTATTTTGCGTTCAGAATGGGCCACGCGCATTGCTCAACAGCTTCGCATTGAAGAGCCGCTTCTCCGCTCGGCATTAAGCAAGGCGGCGAAGGAGCGGCGCAGTGAAATCAAGACCGCGCCAGAATTGATTGGCCGCGCGGCCAAACCGGTCGAACGGCGATTGATTCGCATGCTCGCGGAAGCCGAGGGCTTCCGGCACGAGCTTGCCCAGCAACTGCAAAATGCGCGCCTGTATCACGGCCTGGAGACGGAGAAGATCTTTGCGGCCCTGGTCATCGCCAGCCTGGCGGGCCAGCCGCTGCAAGCCACGGAAGTGGCCGCCGTGCTCGATGAGCGCGACCGCCGCCTGCTCTTTGAAATCCTGTTCGAGGAAGCTAACGAGCCGACCTGGGAGGAAGCGCAGAGCTGCATCGAGGCGTTGCAGAACCGCCAGGCCGAACACGAACTCGCCGAAGTCCAGCGCAGCATCGAGGCCAACCCGCCCGCCCCAGAGATGCGCGGCCTACTTGAGAAGAAGCAGGATTTGATGCGGCGCCTCGCGGCAGCAAGGTGAACCTCGGCGCCCAGAGCGAGATGGCTTGGGAGGATTGGTTGGCCCCTCCCCCCATTTTTTGTAAGTGTTGATTCTAAGGAGTTTAGAAATTTTGTAAGTCGTTTAGTTGCCACACTTACGAGGCAGCTCAGAGGTGTTGATTCTAAAGGAATTAGACGGATGGTGATAGGCATGCCGCCAGATGCACATGCTCATGGAGCCTCGGACCGCCGGCCCTGCGAGACTATAAGACCGGTGGATTGCACGAAAGGAATTGCGCAGGTTTACCTGACCAATAGTATACGCTAAGTGTATCAAAAGTCAAGGGAAAAGACCGGAGCGCTTCTGGGTTCCGGCCCCCGGGCCTCGAAATAAGCGGGATATTCCATGCTTAAGTGGACGGTGCAGATCGCCGGCTTGCAGTCTTCCACACATTTCCACTAATTAAAACATTGACGCGGTGGGACTTAAACGTGTAGCGTAATAGGGTTTCGCGGGAAACGGTTTTGCCGTTCAGCGCATCTATATAGGTGTGTTTGGCGGCAGGTTTCCAGCCCCCAAAGTGCGGGAAGCGGGCAACGCACGGGGCCGGCGGCGGGCAAGCGGCGCGGCGCAGAGGTTTTCAATCAAAAAAGCGAGCGATCTTCCGGGAGAAATCCCCGTGGTTTGCGCATGCGCACCAGCCTGCCTGTGTCTTTTCCGGTGAGCACGGTTCCGGGCCATGCCCGGCAGCGCCTGGGAGAGCGGTTCGATAGCGGGAGGAATTTGTGGCAGCAGTAGGTCTTGAAGAAAAATATGATGCGGTAAAGCAGCTCATTGCCGTTGGCAAAGAGCGCGGTTACTTGCTGTACGACGAAGTAAACGATTCGCTTCCGGCAGAGGTGCATTCGTCGGAAGAGATCGACGACCTTCTCACAACATTTGAACGGAACGGCATCGAGATTTACGAGGACCAGGCTTCGGCCAAGGCCGCTCGCGCGGTGGAAGTTTCCGCGGAAGCCGGCGACCGCGACGCCGTAGTCAAGGACGACGCGCACTCCGACGAAGGCGGGAGCGATCTCGACCTCACGCCTGGTTCCCTGGAAAAAACCAACGACCCCGTCCGCATGTATCTGCGCGAGATGGGCACCGTGCCGCTGCTGACGCGCGAAGGCGAAGTTACCATCGCCAAGCGCATCGAGCGTGGGCAACTGGTGGTGATGAAGTCCATCACGCGCTCGCCGATCGTCATCAAGGAATTGATCGCCGTCGGCGACGATCTGCGCAAGGGCGTGCGCTCGATCAAAGAAATCGTGCAGTTTGACGATGAAGAGCTGACCGAAGAGAAAATCGCCAATAAGACCAAGCAGACGCTGAAGTACATCGACAAGATTGCGAAACTGTACGAGACGGCGCTGAAGCAGGCGGCGAAATTCGACAAAACCCTGAAGTCCAAGAAACGGTCGTACATCCGTGCGAAGTGGGACGTGGCGCGCACGCGCGTGGAGATTTCCGTCGCCATCCGCGACATTGATTTCAATCCGTTCGAGAAAAAGCGGCTGATTGACAAGATGCGCGGCACGGTCGAGCGTTTGCAATCGCTCGAGCGCGAAGCCGGGCGCCTGGAACGCCGCGCCGACGTGGCCAAGGGCGACGTCGCGGCGGAAGCGCGCAAGGAGTTGCGCACGCGCCGCACCGAACTGAAAGACATCGAAGAAGCCAGCGAAGTCGGCCTCACCGAGCTGAAGCGCACGCTGACGTTTATTCACCGCGGCGAAGCGGAAGCCGAGCAGGCCAAGAAGGAATTGATCGAAGCCAACCTTCGCTTGGTTGTTTCCATCGCCAAGAAATATACCAACCGCGGACTCCAGTTCCTCGACCTGATTCAAGAAGGCAACATCGGCTTGATGAAAGCCGTGGACAAGTTCGAGTGGCGCCGCGGCTACAAATTTTCGACGTATGCGACGTGGTGGATTCGCCAGGCCATTACCCGCGCGATCGCCGACCAGGCGCGCACCATCCGCATCCCGGTGCACATGATCGAAACGATCAACAAGCTGGTGCGCACCAGCCGCCAGCTCGTGCAGGAACTCGGCCGTGAGCCGACCTCCGAAGAAATCGCCAAGCGCATGGACATTCCGGTGTCCAAGGTGCGCAAGATTTTGAAGATTGCGCAGGAGCCGATTTCGCTGGAAACGCCGATCGGCGAGGAAGAAGATTCGCATCTCGGCGACTTCATCGAGGACAAGGCCGTGGTTTCGCCGTCCGATGCGGTCATCAACCTGAACCTGAAGGAACAAACGTCTTCGGTGCTGAAGACGCTGACGCCGCGCGAGGAAAAAGTCATCAAGATGCGGTTTGGGCTGGATGACGGCAGCGAGCACACGCTCGAAGAAGTCGGCCAGTCGTTCGCCGTCACGCGCGAACGCATCCGCCAGATCGAAGCCAAGGCGCTGCGCAAGCTGCGGCATCCGTCGCGCTCGCGCAAACTGCGTGCGTTCCTCGAAGGCCCTTCGCGCGATTACCTGTAGACAGAAACGAAATTGGAAGCAAGAAACGCCCCGGGTCAAGAGCCCGGGGCGTTTTTGTCTGAAATGAACTCCTAGCCGAGCCGTCTGACTAACTCGTCTTTTGACAGGCCGGTCCAGATGCTGACTCTCGTCAATATGTCGTTCAAGGTTCCCTTGGCCACGACTTTGTGATCGGGCACGGTCACGTTATGCTCACCCGCCGCTGAAATTCTGCGCAGGCGCACATGGCTTCCTCGTTGGCGCACTTTTTCGTAGCCGATCGATTCCAATAGCCGGATTAGTTGGCGGCCGCTAATCTGTGGCAGCCGGGGCATGAACTGGTTTCAATTCGGAAACGACTAGGATGTCGATTTCGGTGGCGGGAGTCCGGTCTTCGAAATGGAGGGCGACAGCTTCGCGGATGTTCTTATAAAGTTCGTCGACAGTGCTGCCTTGGGTGAAGATGTCTTCGCCAATACCGCGGGCACACCAAGCTTCGCCGTCGTTGTAGACCTCAACCTTGACCAGCATTTTGTTATCTTAGCTCAATTATTCCCGGACATCTAACATTCACTTTGGGCTGGCGGAGTTGCTCTCACGGGGCCGGCTGAAGCGCGAAATCATCCGGGTGGCCCAGACGATCGTGAACACCAAAAAACCGGCGAGGACGTACCACATGCGGGAAGCGTCGGCCTTGTTCTCGGGATGCAGGTTGGACTGGATCGCGTATTCGAATGTAAGAATGATGATGAGAAAGACGGCGCAGCCGAACCAGGCAAAATAGATTTTCATAAACTCCGTCGTCTCCGCGAGATGTTCCGGCGCGAGCCAGTAACGCTTGTTTGGAAGATTGACCAATTCCACCGGGATCACCGCGATTATTCGCGGGATAGCGAATCCAACCACAGCCGCCAAAACGCTCACGGCAACAAAAACGCCAAAGAAAGCCGGTTTCGTTTGCCAGCCGTTGGGCACGCCTCGCCCGTTAAAGTGTGAAGCCACCACCTCGGGCAATTGCGAATAGTAGGAAGAAAAATGGAACGCCGCGTAAATCGCCAGCAGAACGAACAACAATTTGGGCAGCCGCGAATCCATCGAAACCTCTTTGTTTCAGACTAGCCGACTCGCGCACCACCAGCAATCGTACTCCGCCGTTGCGTAGCGAGTTAGTTAGTCCAGGCGCTTCCTCGCCGAGGGCCTCGAGGATTTTTTCACCGTCAACGCACTCGGGATGTCGCATACTAGTCTGTAAACCAGTCCCGGAATCGTGGAGCCGATGAAACCAAAGCAAAAGATTGCCGCCATTGCGCTGGCAGCGCTGCTGGGAGCAGTCGCGTTTGGATTGTTTCGCACAAGGCAGTCAGCCAATGTGCCCGCGAAGGTTACCAAGGCCGCGACGGCAGTGACGGAGCAGACGCCTTTCGTGGATCAGACGCCACTATGGACGGCGCAGCGGCTGGCGAAGATGCCCACCAGTGCTGACGAGCGGCCGTTCGCCGAGAACGCGCTGCAGTTTGCAGACAAGCACATGGATCTGGCCTATGCGGCGGCAGAGCGTGACGTAGAAGATCATCCAC
Organism: Acidobacteriota bacterium; assembly: GCA_013289835.1. Taxonomy (GTDB): domain Bacteria; phylum Acidobacteriota; class Terriglobia; order Acidiferrales; family UBA7541; genus Acidiferrum. Next base: position 58,357 of record JABCZG010000025.1, read on the forward strand.
CGGCGCTGAACGCGCAAGCCCTGGAGATCCAGTCGCGGCTGAAAAAAGCCGAAGACGCGCTCGACGCCGACAATGCGCTAGTGGCGCGACTGATGGCGGAGGACGCCAAGGCCACCGGGGCCAGGAAAGACGCGCTGGACGATCAGCTCATTCTGGCCACCGCCCATCAGGAAGAGCATCAGGATGAAGTGGACGACGCCAAAGGAGACTTAGACCGCGCGGGGGGCGACCCCAAGCACCGCATCGAGGCCATGATGGAGGAGCACAAAGCCTCTTCGCAGGCCACCGATGCTTTGCGCGTCGCGGTCACCGCGAGCGCCGACGAACACGGATTGATCCATCACTTCTCGCAGTGGATGGCGCTCCACCAGAAGCAGCTTTTATTGTGGCAAGCAAAACAGCAGGCGGATTCAGCAGCGGCTGCTCTTTCGGCGAAACACAACGCCCTGGAAGCGCAGGTAAATGCGGGAAAAAACGGCGCGTCGCTAGCCAACGCGGAGGAAGTTGCCAGTCCCCCACCGAGCGGCAAGAATGCCGCGCCGCTGAGTCATGAAGAGTCCGCGGCCCTGGTGAAAGCCGCCAAGCGGCGGTCCGCAAGTCAAAAGACATTGGCGTCGTTTGATAAGCAGATCGATGATCAAAAGCAGCTGGCCGAAAACTACGGCAACTGGATTGGCGTCGTTGCCGCGATGCAGAAGGCCGTCGTGCATCAGGTGCTTACGGGCCTGTGCATCATTCTCGGCATTTTTCTGTTTGGCTTGTTTTTCGATAGTTGGCTGGAGCGGCTGCTCGGCAAAACCTCGCTGGATCGCCGGCAAGTGGAAACGATGCGCACGTTGACGCGCGTATCGGTGCAAGTGGCGGCGGTGCTCTTTGTTCTGTTGGTGATTTTCGGACCGCCGAGCCAGCTCGGAACGATCCTGGGCCTGGCCGGCGCGGGGCTGACCGTAGCGCTGAAGGATTTCATTGTGGGCTTTCTCGGCTGGTTCGTGCTGATGGGAAAGAACGGAGTGCGCCTCGGGGATTGGGTGGAGATCAACGGCGTGACTGGGGAAGTGGTCGAACTGGGGATGTTTCACACGGTGTTGCTGGAAACCGGCAACTGGACGGATTCGGGCCATCCGACGGGGCGGCGCGTGACCTTCACGAATAGCTACGCCATCGAAGGGCATTATTTTAATTTTTCCACTTCCGGGCAGTGGATGTGGGACGAATTGCAGGTAGTGCTCCCCACGGGGCAAGATCCTTATCCCATCATCGATGCGATTCAAAAAAAGGTCACGGAAGCGACGACCGAAACCGCGAAGCAGGCCGAACAAGAGTGGCAACGCGCGGCCAGTTCGCGGCAGATGACCGCTCTAACAGCAGCGCCGGCCATCAACGTGAAACCGGTTGTCGGCGGCATCGAAATCGCCGTGCGGTACATCACGCGCGCCAATGAACGCTATCAACTGCGCGCAAAACTGTATCAGGCCGCGGTTGAGCTTCTTGGCGGGAAGTCGCCGGTTCCGGCAGAAGCTGAAAAGCAAGCAGCTGTTGCCAAGTGAACTGTCCCCGTGCTTTCCTTACTCTGCGGAGCTGCGCGCGCGGACTTGTTCCGAGGTCAGGCCGTAGAGCGGCGGCGTAGGCACGCCGAGCATACTGAGATAGAGATATATCTGTCCGCGGTGATGGATTTCATGTTCGACCATCAGCCGCAGCCATTTCCATTTCGTAATGTCGGCGCCGTCGGGGGTTTTGCATTTGCGTTGCAGGTCCTCGTCGCTCAGCTTTGCGAAGATCTCTAGCGATTCCGCGTGCAGCCGTTCCATGAAAGCGATCACGTTTTCAAGACCATCCGCCAGCTCTTTGCCGTGCGTGGTGTAGCGGCTGGTGTGTCCCTGCAAGTTTTCTGCCCACATAAAGCGCTCCGCCACGGCGAGGTGCCGCAGCAAGTCACCCAGCGTGAATTTCCCCGGCGCGTACGTCCAGTCGAGTGTGTCCGCCGGGATGCAGCGGGCCACACGCATGGTGCGCTCGCGCACATTTCCAAAGTATTGAAGGAAAGGCTGAATCGTGCGGATTTCCATGGGAGCCTCGCCCGGAAGAATGTTCCGTATGCAAAGTTTATCGCAAGAGCTGGCGCGCGCGAATGGCGGAGACCGTAGCTCCGGTATAGAGCAGCGCCAGCAGCGCGTATCCTGCGACGAGTCCGGCGCCTTGCGCTACCCAGCCCAGCGCAACGCTCATGATCAGCTGCACCACTGTGGTAAGAATCGCCATGGCGGATTGCGTCCGACCCATAAAATGGCGCGGCACGATGGACATCAAAGAAGACTGCGCCACCACGCCGCCCAGCGCGCGGCAGAATCCGAATGCGATCTGCATTAGCACGGCGCCCGCGACAAACGCCACGAACGGCGTCGCCATGTGCCCGGCGGCGAGCCCGGCGCATACCGCAACATAGAGCGGCATGCGCAGCCGCTGCGGCAGTTGGCTGGCAATCAGTCCGCCGATGATTGCGCCGGTGGCCCAGCCCGATTCGAGAAAACCTAGTCCGCGAGCGCCGGCGTGAAGAATGTCGTTTGCCAGCGCGACGAGAACAACATTCGCGCTTACCACTCCCGCCATCATGATCGAATGCGTGATGCCCAGCGCCAGCACCACGGGCTGCTCGCGCAAATACGCGAAGCCTTCCTTCATGTCCGCGTAGACGGCCAGCGAGAGACCGGCTTCCGCGACTTCGGGATTCTCTCCGGTTTCCAGAGCCTCGGCAGTGGCCTCCGTCGCTTCGCTGTATTCGCGCGGATATTTTTGGCTTTCGCGCGGAGAAACGTAACCGCGCCGCACCTGGTACAGGCAATAGGCCGACACAAAATACGTCGCGCCATCAATGGCCAGGATTCCCGCGATTCCGGCGGTGTTGTAAAGGAAGCCGACGAAGGCGCCGGCGATCAGCATGCCGCTCTGCACTCCCACGAGCACTGCGGCGTTCGCTCCGGTGAATTGGCTCGGCGGAATCACTTCCTGCACCAGCGCGTTCACCGTGGCCCAGTACATCGCGGAGCCCGTGCCGGTGATCAGCGTCATGGCGTACAGGTGCCAGAGCTGCAAGTGGCCGCGCCATGCAATGTAAGCGGTGGCGAGGACGAAAACGCCGCGCGTCAGATCGAGCAGGACGCCGAGGTAGCGCCGGTCAAAGCGATCGATCAGCACGCCGCCAAGGAACGGCACGAAGAGCCCCGGCAGCGTCATGACGATGACTTGCCCGCTGACCTTCAGGGTCGAATGCGTGGCCGCCAGGATGTACCAGCTCACGCCCGCGAAGTTCATCCCGCTGCCGAAGAGCGAGACGAACATGGCGAAAAAGAAAAAGCGGAAGCCGCGCTGCGCCCAGATCAGCTTCCAGTCCACCGTGTTTGTGGTTGCCTTCGCCATGGAACTTATTAGCTTACTATCGTATCCTCGCTCGGCTGACGCCCGCCGTTTTCGAAGGTTCACAAAGGGAAGCCAACCCGCGGAACAGGGCCGCCGCGTGGAAATGGGGTCAAGGATGAAGTGGATTCTTTGGATCTTTGTGGTGCTCGCCGGAATTCTGATTCTGGTCACGCTGATCGGATATGCGCTTCCAAAAGAGCACACCGTTACGCGTGAAGCGCGCTTTCACCAGTCGCCGGGAGTCATCTGGAAAACCATCACAGATGTGGACACTATGCCGTCGTGGCGGCAGGGCTTGAAGAGCGTCCAACGCCTTCCCGATAAAAACGGGCTGCCCGCTTGGGTGGAAACGACGGATTCCGGAATCATTCCGTACGAAACCGTGGCCTCTCAGCCGCCATCGAAACTCGTCGTCCGCATTGCCGATCCCAAGCTGCCTTTTGGCGGCATGTGGACGTATGAAATCACTTCTTTGCCCTCGGGCACGAATCTGCGAATCCGCGAGGACGGAGAAATTTACAATCCTATCTTTCGATTTCTGTCGCGCTTCGTCATCGGCTATAACGGCACAATTGAAACTTATCTGAAATCCGTGGCCAGGAAGTTCGGCGAACAGCCGCAATTGGGGAATTGAACGATGGGCGCCGAAGTGGTTTGCAAAGTGCGGTTCGGCAAGCAAGAGTCCGAAGGGAAGGCCTTGCTCGAAACGAGTGAGATTCTTTTCCGAGGCGCGTTCCGCCTGAAAATTCCTTTTTCCTCGATCCGATCGGCAAAAGCTGTGAATGGCGAACTCCGCTTGCAGACCGCGGAAGGCTCCGCCGTCTTTCATCTCGGCCCGGCCGCCGAAAAATGGCACGACAAAATCCTCCATCCCAAGTCGCGCATTGAAAAGCTCGGCGTGAAACCGGAAGCAAAAGTCGCTTTGCTGGGCGAATTTGAACCCGAATTTGTTCGCGAAGTCGCCGGGCTCACAAAATCCGTGAGTAAAGGCAGAGTGGCGGTTGACTCGGAGTGGATCTTCTTTGCTGCGGATTCGAAAGGTGAGCTCGCTAGACTTCCTAAACTCGCGAAATCAATTCGACGCGCAACGGCCCTCTGGATCGTCTATCCCAAAGGCCAAACGCAAATCACCGAAAACGACGTCCTCGCCGCCGCCCGCAAGTCCGGCCTGAAAGACGTCAAGGTCGTCGGTTTTTCTTCCACTAACACCGCATTGAAATTCGTCATTCCTCTTTCACAAAGATGAGCGATCGCCAACTACGCTCAACGATCCCTGCCAGTTTCGAGTTTCACTTTTCCATTTTCATCTCTAAGATGGCCGCATGAGCACTTTGCTTGAGGTGCGCGGCCTCACTGTGGAATTGCCGACCGCAGCGGGTTGGGTGCGGCCGGTCAATGAAGTGTCGCTGCGCATCGGGGCGGGCGAATCGCTAGGGCTGGTTGGCGAATCCGGCAGCGGGAAAACAATGTTGTCGCTGGCGCTGATGGGATTGTTGCCGTTAGGAGCGCGAGTCAGCGGCGAAGCATCGCTGGCGACGAAAACTTCAACAAAGAAATTGACGGTGCTGAGCGAACGCGAGTGGCGCGACGTTCGCGGCGCGGAAATCGCCATGGTCTTTCAGGAGCCGATGACTTCGCTGAATCCGGTGATGCGCATCGGGGCACAAGTTGAAGAAGCGATTCGCGCGCATCAACCAAAGCTTCCAGGCAACGAAGTGAAGCGCAGAGCCATCGATGCTTTGCTCCGCGCCGCCGTTCCCGAACCCGAAGCGCGCGCGGAGCAGTTTCCGCACCAGCTTTCTGGCGGCCTGCGGCAGCGCGCCATGATCGCCATGGCGTTGGCCGCGGGGCCGCGGCTTCTGATCGCCGACGAGCCGACCACTGCGCTCGACGTCACCGTGCAAAAACAAATCCTGGATTTGCTCGATGGCCTCCGCCGCGAGCTGCAGCTCGGCCTGCTCTTCATCACGCACGATCTCGGCGTCGTCGCCCAAGTCGCCGAGCGCGTAGCGGTGATGTACGCGGGACGCATCATTGAAGAAGGTCCCGCTCGCGAAGTTCTCGCGAGGCCGCTCCATCCCTACACGCAGGGCTTGCTGAAGGCTTCACCAACCCTCAAGCGCGGCGCGCTCACGCCAATTCCCGGCACCGTGCCTCAGCTCACGGCGCTTCCGCCCGGCTGCGCGTTCGAACCCCGCTGCCACCTTCGCCTCGCCGAATGCACCGCAACCGTGCCAGCGTTTCGCCTGATCGACAGCGATCACGCCGCCCGCTGCATCCTCATCTGATGAAAAATACTTGATGGAAACTCTTCTCACTGTCCGCGAACTGCGCAAGACCTACCGCCGGGGCGGCGGCGTCTTCTCTCAGGAATCCGACGGCGCGCGCTTCACCGCCGTTGACGGCGTCAGCTTTGAGGTTGCGCGCGGCGAAACCTTCGCGGTCGTCGGCGAAAGTGGCTGCGGCAAGACCACGCTTGCAAGAATGCTCCTCCGCCTGATCGAGCCGGACAGCGGCGAGCTCCGCTTCGAGGGCCGCGATCTCCTCGCGCTTCGCGGAAACGCCTTGCGCGCCGAGCGCCGCCAGATGCAAATGGTCTTTCAAGACCCTTACGCGTCCTTGAATCCGCGCATGCGCGTCGGCGAAATCGTTTCCGAGCCGCTGGCCATTCACGAACCCAGCCTTTCCTCTGCTGCGCGTCTCGAACGCACCACCGCCATTCTCCGACGCGTCGGCCTCGGTGAAGATGCCCTGCAGCGCTATCCGCACGAATTTTCCGGCGGCCAGCGCCAGCGCATCGGCATCGCCCGTGCCCTGATTCTCCAGCCTAAACTGATCGTCGCCGACGAACCCGTCTCCGCTCTGGACGTCTCCGTCGGCGCGCAAGTCCTCCTCCTGCTGCAGGAGCTCCAGCGCGAATTCGGCCTCACCTACGTTTTCATCTCCCACAGCCTGCCCGTCGTGGCCCAGGTGGCCACGCGCATCGCCGTAATGCGCGCCGGCCAGTTCGTCGAAGTCGGCCTAGCCGGGCAAATCCTCCACCACCCAAAAAACGATTACACCCGCGAACTGCTTTCCGCCGTTCCAGAGTTACCCCGGTCATAGCCTCTTTCCAAAATCGCACCGAAACCCAATTGCTCTTCCTTCCTACTGAGAACAGACCACTGAAAACTGACAACTCTAAGCCCTTTGCGCTAGAATCCCCCCACTGAAATATTCTCTGTTGCCCTGCGTAGTGTCTTTCAGAAGCAGTCCTACGCAACCTTGTGGTGGAGGAGTCCTCGATGGCTACAACCCCTGTGCCTGCGCCGGAGGCGCAAGCAGCGATCAGCCCAATCGGCCGCGTTTTTGGCGTTCTCTTTTCGCCTGGTAAAACCTTTGAAGATATCGTTCGCAAGCCCAGTTGGCTCGTTCCCATCGTTATTTCCACTCTGCTGAGCATCATTGCCGTGTTCGCTCTGAACCAGAGGATGAATTGGCGCGAATACGTCGTTCAACAAATGGAAAAGAACCCTCGTACGGCAAACCTGTCCGCGGAGCAAAAACAGCAACAGTCCGAAATGGGGGCGAAGATCACCGTTGCCATCGTCTATGTGGCGGGCGTGATTGTGCCCGTCTGCTTCGCGCTCCTGGTGGGGCTTGTCATGATGGGCGCTTACAATCTTCTCGCCGGGGCCGACGCGAGGTTTGGCCAGTCCTTCGCCATTCTTGCGCACGCCGGCATGGTTGGCATTGTCAGTACACCCATCTTCTTGCTCGTTCTGTTCCTGAAACCACCCGGAACCATCGACCCCGAAAACCCATTAGCCACAAACCTTGGTGCCTTGCTCCCAGAAGAGTCTGCAAAATGGCTGGTGGCACTTTGCAAGTCTTTCGACGTTTTTTCGCTTTGGATACTCATTCTGATTGCCATTGGTTTCGCCGCGGTGAACCCGAGGAAGCTCAAAGGAGCGAAGCCCTACACCATCGCCTTTACCGTGTGGGCCGTTTTCGTTGTGATTCGCACCGGCTGGGCCTTCATTTTCTCCTGATACACTGAAGTAGGACAGGCACTCCTGCCTGTCCTCCGTTCGAGTATTCAGGCAAAGATGAATTTTTCCTTTGAAGTATCAAAAACCGATCCATCCGGCGCGCGCCGCGGCCGACTCATCACGCCGCACGGCACGGTCGAAACCCCTTTCTTCATGCCCGTGGGCACCCAGGCGACGGTCAAAGGTCTGACCCAGGAAGCGCTCGAAGAACTCGGCGCCGAAATCATCCTTGCCAACACCTATCATCTCTATCTGCGCCCGGGCCATGAACTAGTTCGCAAACTCGGCGGCCTCCACAAATTCATGTCCTGGCCGCGCGCCATCCTTACCGATTCCGGCGGCTTCCAGGTTTTCAGCCTTTCGGACCTGCGCAAAGTCAGCGACGAAGGCGTGCGCTTCCGCTCTCACCTCGACGGCTCCGAGCATCTCCTCACGCCGGAAAAAGCTGCGGAGATTCAGCTCGCGCTTGGTTCGGACATCGCCATGGTCCTCGATGAATGCATCGAGACGCCTGCGCCCCGAGACAAAGCCGAAGCCGCCGTGAAGCGCACCATGGAATGGGCTAAGCGGGCTCGCGCTTATTTTCTAGAACAAGCAGCCAGCAACGGCGATCTGCCGCAATGGCAATTCGGCATCGTGCAGGGCGCCACGTTCGCCGATCTTCGGCGCGAAAGCGCAAAGCAACTTCTCGATCTCGATTTTCCCGGCTACGCGGTCGGCGGCCTCGCCGTCGGCGAGCCTCATGAAATTACGTGTGAAATGGCCGCGGAAGCGACCGCGCTGTTACCCAAAGATCGTCTACGTTACCTGATGGGCGTCGGCCGCCCCGAACAAATCGCCGATTACGTCGCGCTTGGCATCGACATGATGGACTGCGTGCTCCCCACGCGCGCCGCGCGTCATGCGTGTCTCTACACCAGCGAAGGCCGCGTGCTCATCAAGAACGCGCGCTACGCCGCCGATCAGCGGCCCATCGATCCCAATTGCACCTGTTCCGTCTGCCGCCGCTACTCCCGTGCCTATCTTCGTCATCTTTTCGCTGCCGGAGAACTCACCGCCGCCATCCTTGCCACCCACCACAATGTCCACTTTTACCTTGACATAATGCGCCAAATCCGCGAGGCTATCGAGTTTGGGAACCTAGCGAATTTCTCATCTGAGATGCACACGCGCTATGCTGTAGGTCCGGCCTGAAGCGACGGTAGTTCGGGCCTGAAGCAGCAGCTGTAGATCAGGCGTTCGGGCCTGAGGTTTTTTGAATGTGGCAGTCGCGCGCGAGCCATCCGCGGGGCACCAAAACGAATCGAAGAGATGTCGGCCAAAGTAGGAGCGCGGGCGCTGTGTCCGCGGCGCGGCGTTTCTGTCGTTCCTCTTCGTGGAAGATTGTTGTTGCCGGCGGTGCGGGACGGGAAATAGAGAAGCGAGATGGGCTGCAAGCTTCGAAGAGCTGAAAGCGGGTTAGAAAAACAAGCCCGTTGTTTTGCGCTGAAAACTGAGTACTGAGAACTGAAAACGAATAACGTTCGAAGAGGAACTGGCTAACTCACGATGATGGCAGCACTTCTACTTCAAGCTTCAGGCGGCGCAGGTTTCGGCGGCTTTCTCATTCCGCTCGGCCTCATGTTCGCCATCATGTATTTCATGGTGATCATGCCGCAACAGCGCCAGCGCAAAAAGGTGCAGGAAATGCTCGGCGCTCTGAAAGCCGGCGACAAGGTCGTAACCAATGGCGGCATCTACGGCACCATCAATGGCATTGACGGCGATTCGGTCATTTTGAAGATTTCCACCGAACCGCAGGTTAAAATCCGCATCTCGCGTGCGGCGATTGCACAGGTGGAGGCATCGGAAGATGCAAAATAAGCCCACCCTTCGGCCGCTTACGCGTTTTACCTTCTGACCATGAACCCTAATTTGAAGTGGAAAGCAGTTTTCATCCTGGCCGTCATTCTGTTCTGTATCTATTTCCTGTTCGGCTACCCGACGTTCCCGACTTCTGTCGCGGCCATGAAGGATAATTTCAGCAAGCAGATCAAGCTGGGGCTCGACCTTCAGGGCGGCACGCACCTCATCCTCCAGGTGCAAGTGCAGGAAGCCATCGCCCAGGAAACCGACCAAATGGTGGAGCGCCTGACCACGCAGTTGCGCGCCAAGAATATTCATTACGACGAAGTGCGCCGCGTGGACGACACGCACATCCTTATTCGCAATATTGATCCCCAGCAGCTATCGGATTTTCGCGACATCTACAACGCGCAATATGCCAGCGTTTGGGATATGTCGCCGACAGCCGGCGATCCCACGGGTTACACGCTGACCCTCAAGGCTGGTTCCATTGCTGCGATTCACGACCAGACCATGACGCAATCGCTCGAAACGATTGAGCGCCGCATCAACGCCTTGGGCCTGACCGAGCCGACGATTCAGCCGCGCGGCGGCCGCAACGACAACGAAATCCTCGTCCAGCTTCCGGGGGAAGGCGATCCCACGCGCGCCAAGTCTGTCATTCAAGCTGGTGGACAGTTGGAATTGAGATTGGTGGAGGATCCCCGGACGTACACTTCGCAGTCCGAAGCCTTGGCTGCGCACGGCGGTATTCTGCCTCCGGGCACGGAACTTGTCCCCGGCCGCTCGGAAACTCGAACGCCCTCCGGCGTGGCGGACACCAGCGAAGCCTGGTACGTCTTGACCCGCGCACCGATCGTCACCGGCCGCGATTTGAAGCCCGCGGGAGTGCAAGAAAATCGCAATTCGCAAAATCCTTCGCAATGGCAAGTCAATTTTGTCCTGACGCAGGAAGCCGCCCGCCGCTTCGGTCCCTTCACACAAACAAACATCGGCCGGCAGATGGCCATCGTTCTCGAGCATCGCGTCTACTCGGCTCCCGTTATCAACGGGCGCATCGATGATTCCGGCATGATTGAAGGAAGCTTCAGCCAGGAAACTGCTCATGACTTGGCGCTGGTCCTGCGCGCCGGCGCGCTGCCCGCTTCGATCAAATATCTCGAAGAGCGCACCGTCGGCCCCTCGCTCGGAGCGGACTCCATTCGCCACGGCGTTCAGGCGTCCATCCTCAGCCTGGTCGTTGTCATGCTGTTCATGCTCGTCTATTACCGCATCTCGGGCGGAAACGCGGTTCTGGCCTTGATTCTGAACCTGGTCATTTTGCTTGCCGTGCTCGCCCTCTTCGGCGCCGTGCTAACTCTGCCCGGCATCGCCGGCGTCATCCTGACCATCGGCATGGGCGTGGATTCGAACGTTCTGGTGTTCGAACGCATCCGCGAAGAGCTTCGTAATGGCAAATCACCAGCCTCCGCCGTGGAAGCCGGCTTCAGCAAAGCCTTTCTGACGATTATTGACACGCACGTCACGACCGTCGTCTCCGCCTTCTTCCTGTTTCTCTTCGGAACCGGGCCGATTCGCGGCTTTGCCATTTCCTTGACCATCGGTTTGATCGCCAACGTCTTCACCGCGATCTACGTGTCCAAGACGATTTTCCAGTATCACCTGACGAAGATGGACCGCCAGGCGGAACTGAGCATTTAGCTTGTACTAGAACTGCTGGGGCTTGTGTTCTATTCGATTCGAAACGAGTGGGGAGTGGGTTCTTCCGGCGATTTCCTCTACCTTGGGTAGACGGCTTTGCTCCGGGAACATTCCTCCAGCCCTTGGAGTCTAAGGAAGGGAAGCAAAAGCGGCATGATCGAGCTCTTTAAACAGCCCAACATCGACTGGATGGGCAAAGCCAAGTATTTCTATGCTTTAAGCGGCATTCTTCTCCTCGCTGGGTGGATTTCGATTTTCATGAGTGGCGGTCTTCGCTATGGGATCGATTTCAAAGGTGGCACGAACGTGGATGTGCGCTTCGCCCAGACTCCGAATGTTGACAAGCTTCGCAGCGGCCTCGCTGCCCAGGGGCTCGGCAACACCGAAATCCAGAGCATCAGCGACATCGCCAATCCCAATTCCAACGAAGTCGTGATCTTCGTCGAAGGCAAGGGCCAGGACGAAACAGACTTGGACGCCAGCCGGGCGAAAGTCCTCACTGCGCTGAACGCCACGTACGGCGTTGCCGCCACCAACAAGTCCGACTTCAATTCCGCCACTCCTTCGACGCTCACCGCGCTGCTCACCGAAAAAGATCCTCTCGTCCTTTCCGTCAACGCCGGTGACCGCTATTCGCAACTCGCCAAGAAGCTGCTCGACTATCGCGACAAAAATGCCAACGGCGTGCTTACCAATCTCGATGATCTTTCGAAAGTGGATGGCGTCACGCCGCCCGTTCTTGCCGCTTTGAAAGACACCTACGCGCTCGGCCCTTTTGCCATTCGAAACGTGGAAATCGTCGGCCCCAAGGTGGGCGCCGAGCTCCGCACCCAGGCTGTTCTCGTTACCCTCTATGCTTTGGCAGGCATGCTGGTATATATTGCCTTCCGATTCGAGTGGGTGTACGGGGCAGCGGCCGTCCTTGCCGTTTTTCACGACGTTTTAATTACGTTGGGCTTTTTCTCGCTGCTGCATTTCGAGATTTCGCTGACGGTCATTGCCGCGCTACTCACGTTGGTCGGTTATTCGATGAACGATACCATCGTCATTTTCGACCGCATCCGCGAAAACAATCGCTTGCTGCGTAAAGAACCGTTCGCTGACGTCGTCAACAAGTCCATCAACCAGACTCTTTCGCGAACGATCTTGACCAGCGGTCTGACTTTCCTCACCGTGCTCGTCCTGTTCCTGATGGGCGGCCAGGTGCTTCGTGCTTTCTCCTTTGCTCTGGTGGTGGGGATTGTGGTAGGAACGTACTCCAGTTTTGGTATCGCTGCTCCGCTCGTGGTCGCCTGGAAT
>JABCZG010000026.1 GCA_013289835.1 Acidobacteriota bacterium
AGGTCTGCTTTCTTGGAGGGTGCCCGCAAAGTGGGAGGAACCAAGACCCCGTAGGGGCGCTCCTGCGAAGCAGAAGACCGCCGCGCCGCCGGGCGCTGGATTGTTTGCACTCGTGGTGCTTGAGAGTGAAAGCGGCTGAAAAAGGGGTAAAGACGACAACAGCGCTGAGGTTGGATTTTTGGCGACCGAAGCTAAGCCATGCGGAACGCGCGATCTAGGCTGCCGGTAAGCTGACTTGGAAGGGCAGGGGGTCCGTACGTGAAGACTATTGATTCGCGTGGCGCCGCCTTGTAGTGAATACCGCCGCAACAAGGGGAACGTCGAGCGCGAACGGCGAGTACGTAAAGCTGCCGCACACACGAGTCAAAGTGAGTCGCGGAGTCCCATCGGGAAAGAACGGCTGCTCCCCGCAAAGGCAAAGCGCGATGCTAGCGCTTCGCCATTTTCTGGGCCATGTATAGAATAAGCTTGCGATCTTCTTCCTCCGTTTTACTCAAGAGGCGGCGAAGCTTGTTGAGATAGCGTGCATCTTTGCCGGCGCTTCCCCAGGCGATGTCGTCAGACGACTTCCGCTTGGGAAGGTTCGGAAGGACGGGCGGCTCCTCGCCGTCATAAAACAGTTGGTAGAGGGGAGCTTCCAAGGCTCGAGCGAGCTTCTCTAGTGTTTCTATGGCTGGAACGGTGTGCCCGTTTTCAACCCGAGAAATGTAGCATCGCAGTAAGCCGGTCCGCTTTTCAATGTCCCCCTGCGAAAGCTTTTTCTCTTCGCGCATCTCACGCAGGCGATCTCCAATAATCACGGTGACGTTGCCTCCTCGGCCAGATTATGTCCGCCAACACTGTAACTCCGAATGCGCCAGCTAGTCATTCCTCACGTCGTTCCGCGGGGTTGGCGACTGGACGAGCGAATCTTGTATTTCAGCAATCGATGGGTGGAGCCAGCGGTCTTGAGCTGTTCAAAGCCCCATTCCAAAATCACCTGGCCTAGGTTTCCAAGAGTCCGCTTCTCTTGAGCTGCAAACGCCGCAAGGTCGTCTCGAAACGCTTGGCGGACCCGAAAGCTTACTTGGGCTTTCCACTCACCCATTTTTGAGCCTTTGGTCTCTATAGGTGTGGTTCAACCCCTTACTGCTGCGTCCGAGCAATTCGACTGTGCTTCCCGCCACTTTGACTCGCTCGAATGCCCACTCCAACAAAATAGCTCCAAAGTTTCCGAGTGAACGATGCTCATGTTCCGCGAATCGAATCATTTCGTCTCTTAGCTCTGGCCGAAGCCTAATGGTGACGCCAATTTTCCAGACGCCCATCAGCTCTTGCTCGACTTTTCGAATTCCGCTACTTTGTCCATGAACTCGCCGAGTTCCACGCCGAGGCCATCCGCCAATTGTTGAAGACGTGGCAACGTCATGTCTTTCACCTGCCCGCGTTCGAGCTGAAGTATGGCTCGGAGCGGGAACCTGCATCGTCGGCTGAGTTCCACTCTCGTCATCTTCTTCCGTGCCCGGTAGAACTTCGTGGCATCTGCCAGAGGCCGTGCAATCTCCACATCCTCGACGCCTATCCAGCGGTTGACCAAATCCAGGTCAGCAGCTTTGACCTTCCTGTGTGCCCTGAACGCTGCCGCGACGCGCACGAAGGCGTCGTGCAGCGCTTTCACTTCGTCGATGGGTGGTATGGGCTGGCTCTTGGATATTCTGGTGAGCAACCACTTCGTGAAGAGCAGGGAACCTCGGTCATCCACCTTGGCGATGATCGCCTTGAGTTCTGCACGGACTGCTTCATCGTCGAGTTCTTCTCTCATCAGTCCTGCCGCCTGTAGTACTGCTTCAAGATCACATCGTCACCGGACGACATGTCCGAATATTCGACGCCAACTAGTTCGACGGTCGGTTCGTATTGAATGGAAAAGTTGGTGCCGTCCATGAAGCGAATCGAGATGAAGAGGATATTCTCTTCGAGCCAGTGCTTAATGAAGTCCACCTTCTTGCCGTGAATCGCCTTGTACCGCCGTCGATGCTTGTCTTCCCGCTTCCTGATGCGGTTGTCTGTCTTTCTTAGCTCCGCAGCGTTGATTTTACTTTTCATCAAGGTCCTCCAGCCGCTCAGGCATGAACGGAAAGGCAATCCTGAACAGCTTGCAGAAAATCGGACGAGGCAGGGCAAAAGAAATTAAAGTGGTCGCAATTACGGACAGCACAACGCATGCGACAAGTTGCTCAAATGGCGAAATCGGAGGCGTCTCGATACTTGGTGGCGGGGTCGGCAATTGAAGCATATTGACAAGGTCCTTGCACAAAGGGGTCCGGTGGACAACGCTGCTGGTGCATTAGAACGCGTCCCGCACATCCCATCTACGGTGGACTCGGTGGATGCGCTACTGTTGCGAGCCGTCAGCGCGTCTCGCTGAGCGACAGCATATCATAAGTGTGCCTCTAGTTGTATGCCACACAGTTGTCGGTGGACGGAGTGAGGCGCTGACTTCACACTCGGCACAATGCAACCAAATAGGACGCTACGCGCCCTCGCAAACCGAATCAAAGAACTGCGCGACCAGAAGGGCATTAGCCAAGAAGAGCTAGCCCATCGTGCTGGACTGAGCCGCACTGGGATGGGTTTCCTTGAAACCGGAAAACGGTGGCCGCGCCTCGACACTTTGATGAAGGTAGCGGACGGACTAAATATCACGCTCGATGAATTGTTCAAGGGACTCCACAAGCCTAGCAGACGACGGTGAGCGACTTGTGGGCCTCAGCTCCTGTCGAAGAGCGAGGATTGCTGTCCGATTTGCCCGGGCGCCTGGATTTTAGGCAGTGCGTCAACACCCCAGAGATTGCGGAACAGCTCGACAGTCGCTGGCCCATTACCCGCGAAGTGGTTATTTGCAAAAGCCAGAATCATGATGCGGCGCTCGTGCACTTTCTTTAAGAGACCGACCCATTCGAAGAGATCACCTTGCCGATCAACAATCACCTTGTCCCACGTCTTGGTTTTTTCCTCAATCCCCTTGCGGTCCCCCAGCCAGCGAACATAAGTGAAGTCAGCCGTTATCAAGTCGAGCTCGCTTTTCAACTCCCACGGCCTAGGCATCCAACTTTGGTCAATCAATGCCAGTGCTACACCGTGCTCCCGAAGCAAATCCAGAATTCGAAGATCCAGCCAATCCTTGTTCCGAATCTCGACCGCGAACCTGTAATCCTTCGGAAGTTTTTTCAGGAACGGCTTCAGCCGGACGAGGAATTCCGCTTGGGTCTTGAATTCAGAACTCTTGAATTTGCCAAATTGAAAAAGCAGAGGACCTAGCTTTTCGCCAAGGGCGTCCATAGCAGTCAGAAAGTTTCTGAGGTCATCGTCGCAACCTACGAGCACTTTGTCGTGAGTGATGACTTGTGGCACCTTCGCAGCGAACAAAAAGCCTGGCGGGGTCTTCGCATACCAGCTTTTCACTGTGGTCACGGCAGGAGTCGCGTAGAACGTATTGTCCAATTCCACCGCATCGAATCTGGTCGCGTAGAAAGAAAGATAGTCCGTAGACTTCATCCCCTTCGGATAGAAACTACCCGCCCATCCTGGCGCTGTGAACGCAGATGTCCCAATGCGAATGTCTGCCATAGTCTCGCCATTCTACATCCGGTGAACTATACGAATTGGACGAACTCGCACGCGAAGCGGACATTTCCCGGTGTTGCCAATACGAATTCAGTCTCTTCGTACTAATCCGGTGACAGCCGCAATGCCCATAGTTGCAAAGAGCCACCCCAGCACAATTTGTGCCCAACTGAATGCGCGGAGAAGCCTTGTTAGATTGAGAATGCGAATTGAGAAACCCAGCCGCCACACCGCAAAGCGTGCAGAGTTGTCTGGACTTGGATCAATCTTCCAATGGTCTACTTGCCCAAGCTTGACGAGCGGAAAAGAGTTTTCGAGAGAAAAGATCGACGCATGGAATGGTTCGTAGTAATCCGGGATGCGGTGGTTGCTTTTGAACAAAATGTATGTGTCTTTCTCTGTTGGGACCACACTGCCAGCGTAGTAGCCACCGCAATACAATCCAAAGCCTAAGACGGCAAGACAGAGCAAGCACAAGAGGGCTCGACTCGGATAGTAACCATACCCGATCGCGTACTTTAGGATAAAATTCCAGCCCCTTGCGAAGTTATCTTGGTTTTCTTGACTGCGAATGCCAGCCATCTCGTATAGAACGCGACGCGCACCCACATCATCATCTTCGTCCCCCAAGACGTTTGCGAGTTGCCGGTAGGGTTGCGGTGTAAAAGATTTCAGGCGTGCTAGCCAATCGAGCCTTTCAAGCACAGCCCTTGGGCTGGACGCGGAAAACCGCTGATATTGAAAGCCGTGAAGCTGCAGATTGCCTTTTGGCGGCCAACTGTTTGTGTCATCGCTCACCGAATCGGCGGACGCTCCAATTAGGTTTAGGTTCACCGTCGCTGCGTTCTGGATGCCGCGCCAAAACAAGGTGCCTTTCACGACAGCTCTTTCGGCAAACAAGCCAATCCCAAAGTTTGAGTTGCGACAAGCTAGATTGCCGCCAATTTGAGTTGCGATCATGCTGACTAGCCCCTCGGCATGAAAACCGTCCTGAAGCATCGCGCTGCTCTTTACTACACTTGAATCGAAATTCAGAACAGTTCTGATATCTTGACCTCCTTGTGATGAGGAGTTCAAAAAATGACCGCCAACGCAATCCAAATTGAATTCGATTTGCGAACCATGGAGCAGCACCAACCCGTCTGCGCGGAAACCATTTTTGAGGAAAACGGAGCCTCCAACCACGACGCCTTCTGCATTCAATGCACAGTTAGACTGATTCGTGCCTGACGAGGCTGTACTCCTAAATATGCCCTGCGAGCAATCGAAGTCGGTTCCTATTTGGGCGTGAGGGAATCGAACCTCTCCCGTTGCACGAAATCCTCCGCGTAGGAATACCGGACCAGCAACGACGATTCCGTCGGCAACAAGCGCAGGACCTGGACCAGTGGCCTCAAATATGCTTCCGCTACAGTCAAATGGTCCATCAATTTTAGCTCCCGTAAGTCGCACCCCATTTTCGGATACAAAGCCATCCCGGAGAAGGACGGCTCCGTTGATAACCGCCCCGTCTCCAAGGACTGAGTGCACTCGACTACCCTGCAGACTGATCGTTCGTGCGCGCGCGCCGAATAAATTCAATCCCCTAAATAATCTGCACTGCGCTAGCACAAGAGGGAACCCGATAGTGATAAACGAGAGATCAATTTCGTCCGCTATCTTCGCGCCGATAAGTTTGATCCCCTTGGGGTGAACGAGACCTGAGGCGCGTCGGTCAAGACATAACCATGCAAGTAGATCTGCTCTAACTTGGCGCTCATTGCCCCACTCGTTAGCTCTGTTCGGGTCATTCGTAGGGTCACTCAGATCATCACTTACACCGCATACCGCAAGTTCGCCCTTCGATGCGGCACGCACGAGCTCAAATTCGGCTGCGGTCAAATTGTCGAAGCATTCTCGGGCGAGAGATTCAAGATCCGGTTCTACTTGCTTGTTGTGCTTATCATCCAAGTGGGCAGTACCTCAGTTTGGTCCTGTTTACTCGAGACTATATTACAGGTGAGGATTCTGTGAGTGGATCTTGGCCGGAAACTGGCCGAGTGCCCAATACACGATTCCGATCCAGTCCTTATAAGACCATCCTGCGGGGCCGACTCGGATTTTCGGCGTTGAATGCTTTTCTGCCATCCGGAAACTCCTACCGGAACAAAGAGCGGTACTCTTGACTCTTCGCCTTTTGTTCGCCTATTATCTTATCAGCATCGAGGGCTGAGGGCACGTCATCATGAGCTTATCCATTGCAGCAGCTAAAACGGAACAACCGACAACGCCGAACCCTTGGATTCTCCCCGAACGCGCCCTAACCGTCTTGTACGGCTGCCCTGAAATACAGCGGCTCTCACATTATTTCTTGCCGAGAATTCTGCTCCATCAGAAACGGGTTTTATATTTAGACGGTGCGAATCAGATCAGTCCACTACTCATCGCCCACTTCGCTAGGGGGCGTGGTCTCGAACCGTCCGTGTTCAATAACCTCATTCGCATCGCGCGCGCCTTTACCTGCTTTCAATTAACGGAGCTCATTCGCCGCGTTCCGAAAATGCTTGCGACGTTTTCCGCCGATGTACTGATCGTCACGGCCTTGCCCGATTTATATTTCGACGAAGATGTGCAGGATCGGCCAGCGCGCGCATCGTTCGAACATGCGCTCGAAGGCTTGCGCGAGCTTGCGCCGCTTGCGCTTTCCATCGCCGTTTTTTCCGATGCGACATCGTTCAAAACAAAACGGCACGATTTCTTTAAGAAGCTCCGCAATCAGGCGGATCACATCCTGAAAGTCGAATCCGGCCCCGAAAGCGCCCTTTCCTTTACCCGCGAGAGAAATACACCGCTTCTATCAGCTTGAACGGAAAGTGCGAGGTGCAGTATGGGCAGAACCGTCCCTACATTTGTTCAATTGATTCAACAGGCCGCGGAGCGTTGGAAAAAATTCCGCCGCGCTTTACGGCGCGAAGATCACGAGCACTTCGACCGTCTCTTTGTCCGCGTGCGGTACTACACCCACGCCGCCACCTACCAGTGTCACGATAACCCGATGGAGGCCATTCTTCTTTCCATCGCCCTCGACCAGGAGAAGCGGCTCAACGCCGTGGAGAAAGTTCTGCAGAACGCGGGGGTGCTTTGTGAAGTTGCGGCAAGGATGGATTCTCGACCTCTACCCGAGCAAGCACGGAATGACGCTGTGGCTGATCGACCGGAAGCAGTCGCACTACCGTTTGACCGATAGCTTCGCTCCGGCATTTTACGTTTCGGGAGATCACGAGAAGCTTGTCCAGTTGCAGGACGCCGCTCGAAACCAAACCAAGGAACTGCGTACGCGATTCACGGAACGCACGGATTTGTGGCTCAATGCGCCACGCACCGTCCTCGAAGTTTCCGTTCTTTGTCCCACCGATTTTATGGGCTGGGGACGCTGGGTCCACAAGCGCGACTCGCGCTTGCAGCTCTACAACAGCGACCTCATGGTGGCGTCGCTTTACTGCTGGGAGAAACGAATCTTCCCGCTGGCGTACGTCGAAGTCGAAACCGACGACGAGGGAAAAATCCAATCCATCGCGTGCCGCGATGATGAATGGGCACTCGACTATGAAATGCCGCCGCTCAAGATCATGCAGATTCGGCTCGCCGGACTATCGCGCATCGATCCTACGCACGGCCGCCGCGCGGCGCTTGAGGTCGAAGTGGATGGGACCTGCTGGGAATTCGACGAGGCGGGCGAACCTCCTGCTCTCGGATTTGCGCGGTTGGTTAAACGGGAAGACCCCGACGTGATCCTTTCCGAGTGGGGCGATTCCACAATCCTCCCGCTGCTTCGCCAGCAGGCGGAACGCTTGAAGTTTTCGCTGCCCTTGAACCGCGATGAGTCGGCATCTGTCCAACAGTCGAAGGGACGGAGTTACACCAGCTACGGAAGAATTTTGTTCAAGGCGAGTGCGACGACTCTTTTTGGCCGCATCCATGTGGACAAACAGAATTCGTTCATTTCAGAGAAGTGCGATTTCGCCGGACTTTGGGAACTGGCCCGCATCACAAAATTGCCGATTCAATATGCGGCCCGCACAACGACGGGTACCGGCATTTCCTATATGCAAATGGAACTGGCCCACCGCGACGGTGTCCTGATTCCCGAACAGAAAGCGGAACCCGAAGATCCCAAGCATCCCGATGAACTTCTCTGTGCCGACCGCGGCGGGCTCGTCTTCGTGCCCAAACTCGGCTTCACCGCAAATGTGGCGGAACTCGACTTCGTGAGCCAGTTTCCCAGCATCATGGCGCGGTTCAATATCTCGCCAGAGACTGTCAACTGCCCGTGCTGCCCCGATGCTCCCCGCATTCCTGAGCTGGGATACCGCATCTGCGAAAAAAGACGCGGTATCACGAGCCGGGTTGTCGAACGCTTGATTGCGAAGCGCAGCGCACTCAAGAAATTGCAGAAAACTTCTCCGCCCGACGCCGCGCTGCGGTTCAAACTGCAACGCGATTCGATGAAATGGCTTCTTGTCTGCTGCTTTGGCTACACGGGTTACAAGAATGCGCGTTTCGGAAAAATCGAAGCCCACGAAGCCATTAATGCCGTCGCGAGAGAAACTCTTCTCGTCGCAAAGGAGATTGCGGAAAACGACGGGTTTCAACTCATCCACGCTTTGGTGGACTCGCTCTACGTTTGGAAGGAAGGGGCGAAAAGGGAAGATTTCGAGCGGCTGGCTACCGAAATCGAAACAAGAACGCGCCTCCCTCTCGCGATTGAGTCCGTATATCGCTACGTCGTCTTTCTACCCTCGAAGCAATACGCGGACGTGCCTGTGCCGAACCGATTCTTCGCCGTTGGTGAAGACGGCGAATTAAAAGTTCGCGGGCTGGAATGCCGGCGTCATGACACGGCACCGCTGCTGAAACAGATGCAACACGAAGTATTGGCGATCCTTGCGGAAGCGCACGATTTTGAATCCTACATTCACAAGATTGAGGCCGCACGGATGGTTCTCGCGGATTACCAGGAGCGTCTTTCGAGCGGAGAGGTGGACATCCGGGAACTTATCGTCAGCAAACGCATTACGAAAGAGCCGCGCGATTACCAGAAAGCTGGTGTCACTGCGATTGCCGCGCAGCAACTCTTCGGCAGTGGCGTAAAGCTGCGACCCGGACAAACCGTGGAATACATCATCACTAACAGCGAGTGCTCCGTGCCGAATGAGCGCGTTCGAGCCTTTGCGCTATGGGAAGGATGGTTCGGATACGACCGAAAGAAATATACGGCGATGCTGCGGGAAGCGTTTGAACCATTTATACTGTGCCTGCCAAAGAATGCGGAAGAGAATCTTCTGATTGATTCGCTGACCGAAGAAGAACTGAAACGGTTTCCCCTTTTTGCTGCTTTGACAATACCCCGCTCCTGAATCCACGACGCCAGGTGCAACCTTAGGAGATTATTCGGCCTCAAAAAGAATGTGCTTTTCATGGTGCTATATGTATAGTAGCATTGTTAAAGCCAAAGTGGCACGGAAGAGTTTGCCGCGCCTGAACATTGTCAGCACATGGAGCACGATCCTATGGCTACGCTGAAAGAACTAGAATTTCGCCGGGAGTTGCTGACGGCCGAGGAACTAGCAGCGTTGCTAAACGTCTCAGAAAAAACGGTGTACCGTTGGAGTAAATTGGGCTCATTGCCGAGCGTACGGCTCGGCACGGCGGTCCGGTTTGAGCCTGCCGTGGTCAGCATGTGGCTCCGCGAAAGGGGGGCCGCAGCGTAGCGAGACAAGCATCAGCGCAGAGAGAAAGGTCATAACTAAGAACACGAGAACCGAGCGCGATTGACCAGTGCGACGCTAAAGGTTGTCGCAATCGTCAATTAGAGCCGCGAACTGCGGCACGCCGCATGCGCGGAATGTTTGGAAACCGGGGCCGCCCCTTGGCTGCATTCCCGGCTATATCGTCCTTCTGCTCGTCACTGTTTACAAGCTCGCGGATGCGTTCGTCTTGTATATCCTCAGCCGCAAGATAGTCCAGCGTGGTCTCCAAGTCCGAATGGCCAAGCCATGCTTGGATAGTTCGAGCAGGAACTCCGTTGAGATGATGGTTGCACGCGAACGTCACTCGAAACTTGTGCAAGAACACCTTGCAGTCCAGCTCAGCTTTTTTTGCGGCGCGCTTTAACTTCTTAAGGAAGTGACCGTCTGGCCGCTTATCTTTGTTCGGAAAAATCAGCTTGCAGGTCGCCGTGGAGCGGCGGGCCGCGATGGCCCTTGCCAAAGAGTCAGGTATGGGGATCACACGTTCTTCGTAATCCTTCGGATGGAAGTCAAAGCTCGATTTATCACTAACTCTGATCGTCTTGGTCTTTGATGTATAGCCAATATCGGAGTACATCGCACACGCTACCTCGTGCTCGCGCATTCCAGTCTTTGCGAAGAATTGCCAAAGGAGCTTGTCATCGGGATGGGACGCGGCATATAACCCTTCCAGTTGACTTGGCGTGTATCGCTCCGGCTTCTTTTTCGTGAATTTTGGCTTTTCACCCTTGTTGAACAAGCCCGTGACACCGTTCGCTGCGAGGAAGAACGTCACAAGATCGACCGCATTGCGAATTGAACGGCGCGATAGACCAAATTTGTCCCGACAGCATGTCATGAAGGCCATGATTTCGCGGCGTCCAACTTCGCCAACGTGCTTCAGAGGACACGATTCTATGAATCGATTGAGCGCGAGATCGTATGCACTGAGTGTCTTGCGGGCACGTCCCTTTGCGCGAAGTTCCGCCATGTACTCGCTGACCGCATCGACGACTGTGATGCGAGTCTTGCATCCATCACTATCAGGGAGTGCGACATGTGAGCCGAGGTCGCCCTCATCCTCGATTTTCAGCCCAAGGGAGAGAGACTTGAGGACTTGCTCCTTGCGCTGCATTTTGATGAGGGCCAGTTGGGGATCCCTCCCAACACACGCTCGTGGCTGACGCCCGTTCTCGCGCCACCGGATGTAATAGCTGCCTTCCTTATGCTGCTCTTCTTTGCCGTTCACCAATCCCACAAAGGGCTTGACGCGTCCGTTGGAACTAGTGACAGCCGGAACGAACGGATGCCTTCCATCAGCCAGCTTGATTCGGATTTCGAGCCTTACGGTTAGGCCTGGCATGCCAATTTGCCTCAGGCTCTAATTACACTCAGATGAAGGGAAAAGTCCAGGAAAAAGTAACATGGCGAGTAACAATCACATAAGTCTTTTGTTGTCAATCTATGGCGGAGAGGGGGGGATTCGAACCCCCGGTAGGAGTTTTGGCCCCTACAACGGTTTAGCAAACCGCCGCATTCAGCCGCTCTGCCACCTCTCCGCGGTCGTACCGGCCGACGAAGCGTCGGCCGAATCCTTTGAGTATAGCATTACTGGGCGGCGGCTATAGGAAGAGTTCTCGTAAGAAATATCTATAGCGGGCTGACCATTTTGAGGTTTTTTGCGTCAAAAGGGGTGGGTCGGTTGTTCCACGAGGCCCCGCTGCTGCGGGGAGAGGTCTTTTCTTTCGGGTGTTTTAAACATAGAATAGCGTGCAGGGCCAACGCTACCTCCGTCGAGGATGCCAGGTATCCCGGCGGAAGGGATGGCGCCTGTAAGTCTTTTGCTTCTAAGCCCGAACCTCGCACGTGGAGTGAGCCTCCCGCGAAACATTTCGACCTGAACGGGCGTATGTAGGATAGAGGAAGCACAACGGAAACCAGTGTCCTTGCGTGGGTAGGTGGCCTTGCGTTTATGTAAAGTCAATGTTCGCAGGGCGATCCGACAGATGGTCACCGAGTGGTGGGCCGAAGGGGAATCGCATGAAGACGTGGCATAAAGCAGCAATTGGCGTGGGCGCAGCAGTGGTGCTTGGCGTAATTGTGGTGGTGAGCGTGAACCAGGCCAACAAGGGCGTGGTCACCGTGCAGACAGCGAAAGTAGCTGCCCAGGAGGATCTGGTTTCGCTGGTGACGGCCTCCGGCGAGGTAAAGCCGACGACGTATACAAACGTGACGGCCCAGGGGTTTGGGAGGATCACGGAGATTTTGGTCAAGGAAGGCGACCACGTCAAGAAGGGCGACAAACTGCTGCTGCAGGAAAACGTGCAGGCCTCTGCCGACGTGCAAGCCCAAGGCGCGGCCGTAAACTCGGCGGAGTCTGGTGTTGAAGCTGCGGAAGCCAGTTATAGGCAGGCGCAATCGGATCTGATCTCACAGCAGGCCAACCTGGAGAAGAACAAACTGGATTTCGACCGCGGACAGGGTCTTTACAAGGATGGCCTGATCCCCAAGCAGGATTTCGATCAACGGAAATCCGCGTACGATGCGCAGGTCGCGACGGTGGAATCCGCGAAGGCGCGCGTGCAATCGCTAAAGGCAACACTCGAGCAGATGCGGTCACAGGTGAATCAGGGCCGGGCGGTGCTGGTGCACACGCAGGATATTCTGCACAAGACGACGTACACTTCCCCGATCAACGGGATTGTGAGCTATCTGCCGGAGCGCGTGGGCGACTACGTCGTGCCGGGCATTCAGAATTCGAACGGCAGCTTCCTGATGACGCTCTCGGACATGTCCGTGGTGACGGCGGAAGTGAAGGTGGACGAGACGGACATCGTCAACGTGAAGATGGGACAGGAAGCCGACGTGACAATCGACGCGGTTCCCGGGAAGATCTTCAAAGGGAAGGTAACGGAGATTGGTTCACAGGCAGTGCTGCGCAGCTCCGGACTGACAACCACGCAGACGACCACGAGCACGCAAGAGGCGAAGGATTTCAAAGTGGTGGTAACGTTGGCGAATCCGCCGGAGAATCTGCGGCCTGGACTTTCCGCAACGGCGAAGATCAAGACAGCGGAAAAGAAAAATGTCGTGGCTATTCCAATTCAAGCGCTGGCGGTGCGTACCCGCAAGGATTTGGAAGAAGCGGCCAAGACTGCGAAGAATCAGAGCGGATCGGGTGTTACTCTGGCCGCGCCGCCTCCTCCAGCGCCGGGTGATCCGAAAAAGGACGAGGTGCAGGGCGTGTTCGTTGTTAACGCGAAGAAGGCGATCTTCCGGCCGGTTGAAACGGGGATTGCCGGCGTGACGGACATTGAAATTACAAAGGGATTGCAGCCTGGCGACGAGATCGTCGTCGGGAGTTACAAGGCGCTGCGCACGTTGAAGCCAGAGTCCCCCGTGAAGGTGGACAACAGCGCGCCGAAGAAACAGGACGATCAGCAGAGCTAACGCGCAGCCAACGACGAGGGAGATTGGAATGCCTGTCGAGACACCAGCTACAGATTCGTACCGCGAAGACCTGGTCAGCTCGGGCGTAGTCATCAAGACGGAAGCGCTTGCCAAGGTTTACGAAATGGGCGCGGAGCAGGTACACGCGCTGCGCGGCGTGGACGTGGAGATCCGCAAGGGCGAGTACGTTGCCATCATGGGTCCGTCTGGATCCGGCAAATCCACGCTGATGAATTTGATCGGCTGTCTGGATTCACCGAGTTCCGGCAAGTATTGGCTGGCGGGCCGGCTAGTAAGCGACCTGGACGACGACGAACTGGCGTATATCCGCAACAAAGAGATTGGCTTTGTGTTTCAGACTTTCAACTTGCTGCCGCGCGCGACCGCATTGCATAACGTCGAGCTGCCGTTAATTTATAACGGCACGCCGTCGGAGGAGCGCATCGAGAAAGCCAAGAAAGCCCTCGAACGCGTGGATCTGGTGGACCGGATGGGCCATAAGCCAAACGAGCTTTCCGGCGGTCAGCGGCAAAGAGTGGCGGTCGCCCGGGCGCTGGTGAACTCGCCATCCATCGTGCTGGCGGACGAACCGACGGGCAATCTGGATTCGAAGACCGGTGAAGAGATCATGGCGCTCTTCGAAAACCTGCACAAACAGGGCAACACGATCATTCTGGTGACGCACGAAAACGACATTGCGCAACATGCGCACCGCATCATTTACATCCGCGACGGCAAGATCGCTTCCGATGAGGCGGTTATAAAGAAGTAAGCGGACAATTCGGCTCTTTCCCTCCCGCAAGAACTGTCTAATCTACTCAAGATGATACACGAGCACCTTCGTGTGCGCAGGCAGAGCACTATTTTGACAATGCGTGGACGTGTTCGAAAGGCAGGACCGAATGGCAACTGAGATGCAGTCAGACACGAAAGCATCTGCGCGCGATGTGCTGAGTTTTGCAGCAGAGAGAGCCCAGGCATACGTTCGAGAGGTGGCCGGCCGCAGAGTGAGTCCGGCGGAAGCCGATCTGGCTGCTCTTGCTGGATTACACGAACCATTTCCTGAAGCTTCGAGTGACCCTCATGCGGTGCTCGCGAAGCTCGATGAGATTGGCTCGCCGGCGACGGTGACGACGACCGGGGGGCGATACTTCGGATTCGTCAACGGCGGAATCTTGCCGGCAGCCCTGGCGGCGAACTGGCTGGCAGGAGTCTGGAACCAGAATGTGGCGTTGCGAGCGATGTCCCCCATCGCGGCGGAACTGGAGGAAGTGGTGCTTCGCTGGGTTTGTGAGGCCCTGCGCTTCCCGTTGGATTGCGCGGGAGGGTTAGTCACATGCGCAACCATGGCGAACTTTACGGCGCTAGCTACGGCGCGGCACGCGCTCCTTGCGCGGGCGGGGTGGAATGTTTCTGAGGACGGGATGTTTGGAGCGCCACCCATCGAGGTGGTCGTCGGGGCAGAAGCGCATGCGTCGATTTTGAAGGCGTTAAGTCTTGCAGGATTCGGAAGGAAGCGCGTGACGATTGTCGAAGCTGACGGCCAGGGGCGAATGCGCGCGGACAAATTGCCAAGACTCTCCGAGCGCGCGATTGTTTGTATACAAGCGGGAAACGTGAATACCGGTGCGTTTGATCCGGCGGCCGAAATCTGCGCGCGGGCCCACGAGCAGAATGCCTGGGTTCACGTGGATGGAGCGTTCGGATTATGGGCGCGCCTGTCACCAAAGTTTGACCACGTGACGCGCGGCTTCGAGATGGCAGATTCGTGGGCCACGGACGCACACAAATGGCCAAACGTGGGATACGACAGCGGGTTGGTTCTCGCAAGAGACGGCGGCGCGCTACGCGCCTCGATGGGAATTACGGCTGCGTATCTCGAGCCCGGCGCGCGCCGGGAGCCGATGCATCACACTCCGGAATCATCGAGGCGTGCCCGAGGAGTGGAGTTGTGGGCGGCACTGAAGTCGCTCGGGCGTTCCGGCCTGCGGGAACTGATCGAAAGGACGTGCGCTCACGCGCAGTTGTTTGCCCGGGGGCTCCGCACCGCAGGCTTTGAAGTACTAAACAAGGTGGAGATCAATCAGGTGCTGGCGTCGTTCGGCAGCCCGGATGTGACGCGAGAAGTAATTCGGCGCATTCAAGAGGATGGCACCTGCTGGTGCGGCGGGACAGTCTGGCAAGGGAAAACGGCCATGCGCATCAGTGTTTCTTCCTGGGCGACGACGGACGCGGATGTGGAACGCAGTCTTGCCGCTATGATTCGCGTTGCCCGTGAATGCCGAGCGGTGTAAAGCGCTTTTGCGTGGCGCAGAAATCTCCCGTTTGAGCTGCTAGCTGTGCGCCACGCTCGAAGTTTCAATGTCGGCGTACGTTTGCGCCGGACTGAGATACGTGCGCGACAGCCGGTCGTGCCAGGTGAGTTCGTCTTCATCCCACATGGCCCAAAGAAAACCCAGAAAAAATGCACCCGCGGAAAGCATGTAGCCAGCGCTGCGGAGAAGCATTTGCCGTGGTGTCGGAGGCTCTCCGGAAAAGCTGGTGACCTGCAAATTGCGAATCATCATTCCGGGAGTTGTGCCTCCAAAAACCGTGAAAAGGGCGAAGTACTGCAGATAGACGATGGCAAATGTCGTGATGTAGACGGCAGCACTGAGCTTGCTTAACGTAAACTCGCCGCCGAGCGAACCAAAAAGCATCAGAAACCCGCCGTAGGCGAACAACAAGCAGAAGAGATCGACGATCGCAGCCAATCGGCGATTGTCAATCGATGCGACGGGATACAGATTGTCGTCCGACCTGGCTTCCTTCGATTCAGGCCCTGCTGACGCTGAAAGTGTCCCAGCGTCTGGCGGCAGAGAAACATCAATCACCATGTGCGATTCTTCTATCTGGCGTTTTTTCGACGGCCGCCCAATGGCAATCGTGAAGGAAAAATCCTCTGCTTTGGGAGCCGGCGGTTCCCCGACTTCGACAGAAGGACCTGGAGACGCCTTTGCCGAGGTCTCATTGAAAGAAAACCGAGACTGCGCGGCATTGGGAGCAAGCTTTCCCCGCCGCGTACGGTAGACCTCGAGACGCTGAGCGAGTTCGCCGCGCCAGGCAGCGGCCTCCTTCTGCTCAGGTTTCAACGTCCTGCGGTCAGGAGTGGTTTTGGACGCGAGGTTCTCCCGCGTGTGATTTATGGTGAATTCTTCCGAGGAAGAGAAATCGGCCGAGAACGAGGATTCACAAAAATTACAGTTCCGTACGCTCGAAGGCAGTACGGCGCCACACTGCAAACAGGTTTTTGTCACCGGTTAGTTTTGCGCTGCGGACGCTTCCACTCCGGTGAGGAGGGAACCTCATAAGATTAACATGCCTGGGAGAAGTCAAGCAGCTTTTGGGATATTCCTGTGGCGAAAAAGTCAGCAGGGTTGCGGCACCAGGCCGACGGACGGGAGATCAGTTCTCCATTTGCTGCGCGAGCATACCGCGGCTGAACGCGATACGGCGCTCCAGGGCCACGGCGGCAAAATAGGCGCAGTGGCCGCGCTCCGACTCGGTCCAAGCATGCATGGAGGGAACCATCCGGGCCAGGGTCGAGCGCAGGAAATTCAGAAGACGAAAGTAAGCGCCGATCGCTTGGATGCTGTTGCGGTCCTCGGGGCGATCAGGACAGAGCCTCAAGAGCTGAATGACTCGCGCAAAGTCGTCTCCGGAAGCGGCGCGCGAAATGCCGGTGACGTCCTGCACCTCGGGAGATAGCATCTGCTTCGCGGACGCCGCAATGAGCGAGCGGCAATAAGACACAAAGAATTGCAGCAGCAAAACGACCGAACAAACGAGAATGAAAGCGGCCATCATCGCGGCACCACCGCGAGGCGCGAAGGAGTGATGCGCGCCTCTTCCGGCAGCTTCCAAAAGGCATAGCACCAGGAGAAGGGCAGGAAGCAGCCAAACAGGGGTGTCAGCATTTCGAAGAAGGAACTCCGGCTGTGATAGAGGTTTTGTACCGCGAAGTTGGCGGCAAACAGGCTGAAGTACACTCCCATCGAAAGAACCAGTTGAATCAATCTCGTCCTGGTTTCGCGCATCTTCAAGATCGCCGCCCACAGGACGTAAGTCATAACGAGCCCCACAAAGTAAAGATTCTGTGAGAGCTCGAGGACGAAGTGCGTCACCAGCTTGGAAGCAGACTGCTGAACGACAGCATAGGAGAACAGGGCCGTAGCTGAAAGAAGGAACAGAGTGCCGAGCCGGATATAGCGATCAGCGTTCAGCTCGCTGAAGATGTGGGAGTACAGACTAGCCAGCGCAAAGTACAGCGCGATAGTTAGAAGCGAATCTGAATAGTAATAAAAATACAGGTACTCATTCGAGGTGAAGCCGTAGTGTCTGACGATGTCGAAACGACCGACACTCACCACCACGGAAGCGGACATGTAGACGTTTAAGAGAAGATAGCGCCGAAGCGCGTTCTTCTTGAACGCACACACCAAGACCCCTGCCTCAAGGAGCGTGCATAGAAGCCAGATTGCGTATTCGTATGGACCGAGCACAAAACCTTCCTCACCGTGCCCCGGTCCGTGGTGCTTAGATCAACTCAGCTAGTTACTTCAGCTGCGTTGGCGGCCAAGGCGTTGGTGGCTGCGGTGCTCCGCCATTCTTCGCGAATGTTGGCGGCCATGGCGTTGGCGGCTGTGGTGCGCCTCCGTTTGCCATGATGACGGTGCCATCGCTGCTGTGCGCGACGACTACCGTCTTCAAGCCCATCGCTCCGACCAAAACAAGCATGGCCAGGAGCATAACCGTGAGTTTCCGTGACATTGTGCCTCCCAGGTAGAAAAAACCCTGGGGGCAGTCTATCCTTTAACACACCAATGTCAAGACACTCAGGCGAAAGGCCTGTTCCTAAACGATACACACCAAGCCGCCCCATCGTTTCGATAGACCTTCGCCTATCGGATAGGTGGGACAGCTCTCGAACGTGGCTAGAGTAGGTTTTAGGACGTTGAGGGTCAACGGTACAGTAGTACTAAGCTTTATAGGACCACATGGCCAGCCGGGAAAAGGGTAAAGTGGGCAGCGAGGCCATAATCGGGGCAGGAAAGGAGCTGGGAGTCTGCTCATTCAAGCTGGGCACTCGGAGGACAACAGAGACCAGGGATGGGCGGCAACCAGGCGTCTCCCGAGTTGCCCCATCTGCGCTAGGCTTGACACATGCACCAGCGAGTCCGTAGCATGAAAAATTGCGCAATGCCGGCGTAGCTCAGTGGTAGAGCGAGGGTCTCATAATCCCTAGGCCGTGGGTTCGATTCCCCCCGCCGGCACCATTCATTCACGCTAGCATCCATCCACACCAGCGGTAACGATCCCCTCCTAAATCCATCGGTTACCTTCCATCAAGATGATGGTCACCAAGATTCCCCCAGTGCTTGCGGGCGGCTTGCACTCGCACGAAACATAACGGCAGACTTGCCAGAAAGTAATAAGCTCATTTGGCGGAATGCGGGACTGTAAACCAGCCCGGACTGGTATTTACGGGTAAACATCTCCATGAATCTCGGGCCCGAGACCAAGAAGGAAAAGATGAGCAGATACGCTGGTCGCCCCAGCATCCTGAGTGGGGTCTCCGTCGTTGTTTTCGTCAACCCTGGGGCCGGCGGGGGCCGCGCGCGCCTTTTTGTGCCGCGCGTGCAGAAGCTTTTCAAATCTTTTCAGGTCCGCGCACGATTTGTGATGGCAGAAAGCGCAGCCGAGCTCGAATCTGCGGCGCGGAATGCCATTGAGCAAACTGAGCGCATCCTGCTGGCGATGGGAGGAGATGGAACGTTTCAGGCGTTGGCGAATGCGGCGTTTGGCGCCGATGTGCTCTTAGGTGTCATTCCCGTTGGAGGAGGCAATGACTTCGCCGCTGCGCTTGGATTGCCAAGCGACCCCCTGAAAGCGGGGGAAGCCGTTCTGCGCGGGCAACCGCGATTCGTGGATCTAGTGAAGGTCCGCACCAGTGAAGGGCGAACGCGTTTGTATGGAGGCGGAGGAGGAGTTGGACTGGATGCCGAAGCGGCGCGCTATGCGAGTGGCACTTTCCGCCTTATACCGGGCCGACTCCGATACATTGCTTCGGCCCTGAGAGCGCTGGCGGGCTACCTGCCACTTGATATCTGCCTTGAGTTTCCCGGAAGCGACCTCCCTCCCTTTGAAACCAAGGCGCTGCTTGCGGCTGCGCTGAATTCGCCAACTTACGGCGCCGGATTGAGGCTTGCTCCTGATGCGACTTTGGAAGACGGGACACTTCACGTTGTGTTGATCGAGGATCTCAGCAAAACTGAGGTCCTGAGGCTACTGCCCAGGTTGATCCGAAGCGGTGAACTGCGGACCTCGCGCGTAAAGCGGTGGCGCGTCCAGCGCGTGCGCTTAACAACAGGCCAACCCACTTTGTTCCACGCAGACGGAGAGATTATCGGTTCGAGCCCCATCGAGATTGAAGTGATTCCGCGCGCGGTACGGGTATTAGCCGCCGTGAGGTGAAATATCGAGGCTCGGTTGAACGATGGATGGCGGTGCTGGACGTGCGCCCATGTCCCGTTACTCAGGGTGCGCTCAAATCTGCACTCTGTGGTTGCTCGACTAGAATTGAGTTGCTAGCGGTTGTCCGCTCGAAGCAGAGGTGAGGTCATGTACAAACCCGGATCGGCAAGAGCAACCGGTGGCCAAGTCTAATACCAACCACAGGTCCCCTGATTCAAGGAGTCGTCTTATGGAAGACCTTGCGGCGGATATCAGGCCAGAATTCCTTTAATTCGTTGGACAAGCCGTCGTACAGAATCAGAAAAGCAAACGTTGTCGCATTTCGCGAGGCTGTCCTGTCCGAGGGCACATGGTAGATATTCGAGATTGCCGCGGCAACGGCATTGCCGACGGATTCGGAGTAATTAAATCGATCGTGCCCGGAATCTGTCCGAGTGACAAAGAGCCGGTTTATACCGTGGTACGCGCGATGAATAAAGCGCCCTTTTCCCAACTGGTAATAGCGCGGATCCTCGTGCAGCAAGCTTGGAAAGATGGCGGTGGTCATATAGGTGCCGATGCTGTTGTCGGCGAAGGATGACCCGTAACGTTTTCCATATGCACCCCATCCTTGTCCCCACTCTTTGGGATTATTTTTTGCTTGCGAGATTGCAGCCAGGGCGCCGTTAAACGGATATGCGGCCCAATCGAAAACGCTGGCCGTTGCTAACCGGAACTTTTGTCCACTCGTGAGCGGCGGAAGCGCATCGGCATTTTCAACGGTCCCGTAGTTGGGCAGGACCTCGAAGATGCGGTCATTGACAGTTCCGGTCTCTTTCTCTAGCTTGCTCTTGCCCACTGTGGCATCGGTCTTGTCTTTGTCCTTATCGCCCGGTGAATCTTTTGGCTTAGATGTCTGCGGATCGGCCGGAGCAGGGCTGGATGGCTGTGAAGGTGGCTCTTGAGCAACTGCCGATGCAACCGAGAACACTAGTGAGAACAGGACTGAAAGTAAAAAACAAATCTGCATCCCATTTAGTCTGTTCATAAGTAAGCTCAATTATCTCCTGAGAGAGGTCTTTTCCAGCAACAAATGGGATGATGCGGTTTCCAGAATGTTGGGCTGGAGCTTGGATTCTCTCCACACGAGAAAGGTTTCCCCGTCGCAGTAGGATTTTTGCCGCAGTCCAGCAACGAAAGACGGGAACTGATTCGATGTCCATAGGGGAACTAAGAGAATAGCTGCTGACGAGTTTAGACTTTTGGCCAGCCGAAGTGTTCGTCTCGGGTCCGATCAGCTCTTTTTCCGGTCGATCTTAAGGTTCAGGTCGATTTCCTTGCGGCTGTCAAAGCTGGAAACGGTACGTGTAGCCGACTTCTCTCCGTCCTTTTCCGCGTGCACCTCGTAATCGGCGTTCGGATCCAGGCCGCTAAATCGGTAACTCCCGGAGTCGTCCGTGTAACTGCTACGGACAGAATTGGTGCGCATGTTCTTGAGGAAAACCACGCTGCCGGAGACCGGGTTTTCAGACTTGTCTAGCACGATTCCTTTAACGGTCCGAAGCTGGGCTTCGCGCTTTTTGTCCTGGGCCGCGCCCGCGGCCGCGAAGAGCAGAAGTGCCGCCAACAAACAATAGATGCGCTGAACCTTATTCATTTCTTGTCCCCGGCAGCGGGTTGCATTCGGAAAACTACGTTTTCCAAGTTATCCTCGTTCTTCGCGCCGATGGTGCGCGTCTGGTCCGGAAATCCCTTCACGTGGGCAACCATCTCATAGTCTGAGCCCTGCGGCACGCGAACTGCAAATTCCCCGCGCGAGTTGGTGTAGGTGTCCCAGCGGAATTTCTTCTCGCCGACCCGCCGAATGCGCAGCTCCACTCCCGGGAACGAAAGAGCTTTTTCGTCAAACACCGTTCCGCGGATCAGGAAGTCATTCGCATGGCTGTATTTCTGTTTGCCGGGCTTGGAAGGATTCGCTGGCGCAGGTTGCGAATCGGCAGCAGGAGGAGGTGGGGGCGGTGCCGACGGTTCTTGCGCCAAAGTTGCGGCTAACGGGGCAAGAAGCGCAGCGGTAAAGAAAAAGGTAGTCCACCGTGAACGATACAACGAGCTGCTCCTTGCGAGTTTAGATTGTGGGACATGCACGGCTGGACGCACAAGCGTAAGGGGCACTTGCGTTACTCATCGTCATCTTCCTCGTCTTCTTCGTCCTCATCGTCGTCAATGAGGTCGCCATTTTCGCCGGGCTTGGCTTCTTCTTCCTCGTCGTCCTCTTCGTCCAAATCGTCGGAGATGAGGTTCAGATGGACGGGATGCGTTTGCGAAACCTCGAGCTCGGACTCGCACTCGGGACAACTCAGGATCTCGCCTTCTTCGACTTCGTCTTCATCGACATCGATTTCGGCGGAACATTCAGGGCAACGAATCACGGCTCCATCCTCCGTTGAGTTGTTCGCACAGTGGTGGCATAAGAACCTTCCCCACCACTGTGCAGCGTATTATATACCGCAGGGTATGAAGTCAACTCCCGTGCGTGGTGTGGCTGCCAAAAGCACCACTGCGCCATGTCCGCGAGGACCTTACGAATGGCCTCTTCCAGAGAGTACCCCGAAAGGCCGGTGGTTGGAATCGGCGGGGTGATTATCGAGGACGGGCGCGCGCTTTTAATCCGGCGAGGCAGCGAGCCTCTCCGCGGTGAATGGTCCATTCCCGGCGGCACGCTGGAGGTTGGCGAAACACTCGAAGAAGGTGTTGCCCGCGAATTACTGGAAGAAACGGGAATCGTGGTTCGCGTCATCGAGCTCATCGAAGTGTTCGACAGAATTTACAATGACGAGGGAAATATCGCGGAGCAGGCTCACCGCAATCCGCGTTTTCACTTTGTGATTGTGGACTATCTTTGCGAGCGCATCAGCGGTGAACCGCGCGCGGGAAGCGATGTTACGGATGTGGCCTTGGCGCGTGAAGAGGAACTCGGCAAATTTCATCTGACGGAAACCGCTACCCGCATTCTGAAAAAAGCGTTCGCCATGGATCGTGCGCGCCGCAAGGCGCGCTGACACTTGCTCCGCTCAGTGCGCTTTGGCGATTTCGATGCTTCCATTGGAATCGGTGAGTTGAAGCTGGCAGCCGCCCGCTCCAATCGTGCCGCTGAGCGTGTCGCCCCCGATGTTTCCCGTCGAAGTCACCGGCAGTTCAGAAGAAATCCGGCCGAAAGAAGTGCGCGCGGTGAGGTTGTAGCCCACACCCTCTGGAACGCGCACGCGGATCGACGAGAACGACGTCTTGAGTAAGATATCTTTGCAGCCGCTGGCTGGCCGCATGGCCGTCACGGAGATGCCGCCGTTCTGATTGTCCACACTGATGCGTCCGCCGACGGACTCCAACGTGACGCCTGCAAAGGAAGTGTTCGTGACGGTGTCACCTTTCACGTTTTTCGCCGTGACGGAGCCGTTGCTATTTTCCACGGTGAGATTGCCATTAATCTTTTCTGCTAGAACGCTTCCGAAACTGGTCTTCGCAAACGTGTCTCCGCCAACGTCCGTGAGCGTGATGCCGCCGTTACCGGTAATCGCGCGAATTCCCTTCGGGATGTTGGAAGCCTCGATCGCGCCGAACGAGGTCTTGAGCGTGACGCTGCCGTGGGCATCACGGACAGCAATTGTCCCGTTGGAAGTTTCCGCGTCCACAGAGCCGCCGATCGTTTCCAATTCGATGTTGCCGAACGAATCGCGAATGCTCACGGGGCCGCCCGTCACCGAGCTGCCCTGGACTCGGCCATTGTTTGTGGTGCAGTTCACGCGGCCGTGCACGTCGGAGAAGGAGACGTTGCCAAAGCTGTCGGTAATGTCAGCGGCACCGCCGATGGATGAGATGTCCACATTTCCGTTGTTGTCGCGAACCGAGAGATCTCCGCGGATATTGCGCGCGTCAACGCTTGCGAAGGAAGTCGTAACATTTCCGGAGCCCGCATCCGTCAGCGTGACGGCGCCATTTCCGCCCACGATCGTAACCGCACCCTGAATGGCAAGCGCCGTGATGCTCCCGAACCGGTCGCGCACCTCGAGCGCTCCCTTCACGTCAGACGCTCGTACCCAGCCGTTGCTGTCATTTATGCTGACATTCCCGCCGGCGCCATGCAGTTCGATGCTGCCAAAAGAATTGTTCAAGCGGGCAGCGCCGGCATCGCGCACCGTTAACGAGCCGTGGCTGTTTTCAATATCGGCGGCGCCATGGATTCCAACCGTCTCGATACTGCCGAAACTGTTCCGCGCATCAAGCGGAGCGTCCGTCGGCATGCCGATGTCATAGTTCACGGAATAGGAAGGATTCTTGCCGATGCGGATATACCATTTCTTTCCGTCTTCGGGATAGATGGTCTTGACGCGCACTCCTTCGCCGGTTTGTTGCACCTCGATCTGGATTTTCTGCGCGAAGGAATCCGCTTCTTCGCGCGAGTTGGCTTGCACGCGAATAGTGGCGGAGATTTTGACGTCACGGCCGGATTCTCCGTGGAGCCTGATTTCGCCGAACTTGTTTTCAATGCGGACAGACTGGCCCGCGCCAAGCGTCACGGTCTTCTGAAAATCTTTCGAAACCTCTTCCTGAGCCGGCGTTCCGGCGAGCGAGGGCTTCCCACTAAATAGCAAGAGCGCGGAGAAGAGCGCCGCGGTCACGGCGGGACGAAACAGCCCTCCGCGAAGACTAAGTGAAATGCAATTCATTGCTGTTTAGCCTCCAAAACCTCTTCCAGCGTGTGCTGTTTTTCGCGGTACATGGCCAGCAGTTGGTAACGCAGCTGTGCGTTCGATGGATTCATCCCCGCCTGCTCTCGCAAATCCGCGATGGCGCTGTCCAGCACCAGCAGCTTTTCGTGGTAATTCGCAAGAAGCGGCGTCGAGGAATTTTCAAGCTCCGGCTTGGCCTCCGCGGCCAGCTTGTCGATTGCCTGGACGTACGCTGTCTCGGCAGTCTCCACGTCCCTGAGGGCCCCGCTTTTCAGAAGTGATTTATCGGTGTCCACGTTGCGAATCGGTCTGTGTAAATAAATCCAGCCCGCGGAAAGCGTCAGCACCAGAACGAACGCGCCAGCCACCGCGGTTTGCCATCCTAGCGGAATACTTGGCAAGAAGAAGAACCAACGCCGACGGTTGACAGGTTGCGGTTTCGCCGGGGATTCTTCCACGAGCGCGCGTTCAATGCGCGCCCAGAGCGCAGGGCTTTCGCTATAATCGCGCAACTCTTGTGCCGCGACGCTCAATGTCCTCCACGCGCGAAGTTCTTCCGCGCAGGCCGGGCACCCGGAAGCGTGCGCTTCCAGCGCCGCCCATTCCTCGGGTGTGCCGTCTTCGAAAATCCGGTCTCGGTCGTTACAAGTCACATTCATCTCGGTTCACCGTGCCTCCGCTCCGCTGCTGCGCGGAGGCTCAAGCATCTGGCGAAGGTTCTTCTTCGCCTGAAAAAGCGTGTTCTTCGAAGCGGTTTCGGTAATTTCCAGCATCCCGGCGATCTCCGCATGACGAAAGCCTTCGACTTCGTACAAAAGAAATACATCGCGCTGGTGGCGGGTTAACGCGGCAAGCGCGCGTTCCAAAGCCATGCGTAAGGAAGGATGCGCTCCAGGAGCGCGAAGCTCCGGCCGTGGCGTCTCACCGGAATCGTCGTTCGCGATTTCTTTCTTGCGCAAACGGCTGCGCCGCGCGTCGTAGCAGGTGTTGATCAATATCCGGTATGTCCACGTGACAAAACTCGATTGCCCCCGAAAGCTGGCGACACCGCGTTGAATCTTCAAGAAGGTATCCTGCACCGCGTCTTCGGCATCCATGGGACTGCCAAGCAGGTTACGGGCGACATTCTTCATGCGCGCGCCGTGCAGCACATACAGGCGTTCGTAGGCGCGCAGATCCCCGGACTGGCAGGCTGCGGCCAGCGTGGCATCCTCGTCGGTCGCATCCCCAGCGGCCGGACTTGTGCCGCCGGAGAAGTGCTGGAAAGGTTCCACTCGCGTCCCCCGTTCGCGCGGCGCGGAAGAGATTCTAGCCTCCCAGGGCAGCGCAAGTCCCATAGTTCCCATTCCTGGCTCCTAGGGTATAGACGACGGGGGGGAGCAATCTGTCAGGCTGGCACCCGGACTAAAGTGCATATATAAATTATTTGTTATGTGCTAGATGCGAGACCTAATCTTTTTTCGTCACAGCGTGGGAATAGAGCGAATTTGCCAACTCCTGTTCCCTGCGGGAATCCTCCATCTTGCCTTCCAGCGCATAGGCGGCAGCCAGCCCCATATGCGCTTTGGGATTGTCCGGCGCCAGCGCCAGCGTTTTTGCCAGCTGAAGAATTGCTGCCTCCGGATTTCGCGCGCGGAGTTCCATTTCTGCCAGTTGAAGAGCGATCTGCGCATGTACAGCCGGTTGCGAATCGGGCACCAAGGCATCGGCGCGAGCAAAAGCGGCACGTGCTTCCGGAACGTGGTTGAGTTTTGCTTCCACGGCGCCGAGCCCATTCCACGCGGAAAAATAATCAGGATCCAGCGCGCTTGCTTTACGCAGTAAAGCCACGGCTTCTTCCGGTTGCCCTTGTCTGTCGCACTGCAGGGCGTAGGAAGTCAGCGCCAACACGTTCTCAGGAGAGCGCTCCGCCGCGCGCTGGTACAGCGTGAAGTCATTGCGCCAATATTGATTCTCGTGGATGCAGGCCACACACCAGGAAACGCACAAAGCGACTATCAGAGCAGTAAGCAAAACTTTTTGGCGCGGGAAGCTCCAAGTCTCTCGCCGCGCGACCGTCAATGCGATCAACCAGCTAAACCCCACGGAAGGCAGATAGAGATACCGGTCGTGGACCGCGTCGTGGATGCCGAGGGTTCCTAACGCAACGATTGCAGGAAGGATCGTAAGCGCGATCCAGAGCACAAAGAATAGCGCGCTAGAGAAGCGCCGTAACAAAAACACTGCCCCGCCAAAAAGAATCGCGAACACGGCTATCCAAACAAGAGCTGCTTCCGGCGTGGGTGAATAGAAATCCGGCAAGGTATAGAAAAGAGCGAGACGAAACGGGAATACGAGGTGCAACACGTAGAAGGCAATGGCTGCGGGAGCATGCACCAGAGAACCGAAAAGCTCGGGATAACCTGCAGCGCGAGTGCTCCGCAGCGCGTAATGGCGCGCGAAAAAGACCGCCGCGCTCAACGCCAGGTACGGCGTGGCGAGCGCGAGAGCTTTTTTGACCCGGCCAAAGCCCGTCGCGCTGGATCTCTGCGGCAGTAGGGCCGCGTGCAGGAAAATTAAAATCGGCAAACACAGCGCTGTCTCCTTGGAGAGGAGTCCCAGCAATGCCATGCTCCACGAAAGAAACCACCACCATCGGGATGAGGATTCGCTTTCCCTCGCACGAAGATACGCCCCGAACGACAGGACTACGAAAAATGCGAACAGAATCTCAGGCAAATCGGTGACCCAGGAGATTGATTCCGTATGAATTGGATTGATCGCGAACAACAATGCGCCGAGCGAAGCAGCCAGACGGTCCTGGAAAAGCTTCTTGCCAGTCCAAAGCACGGCGGCAACGGTCAAGACGTGCAGGACAAGATTGACGGCGTGCCAGCCAAGCGGTTCCTCCCCAAACAGTTTGTAGAAAATCGTAGGTAGCACCAGCGAGAGCGGCCGGTAATAACTGTGGATATCCGGCCGGTGCAGGAAACCCCAGACCGGCTGCGTGAAAAACATTGGCAAGTTGCGAAACGAATGAATCCAGGGGTTCCCGAGGATTTGCACGTCATCGTCATAGACAAAATCGAAAAAAAGAACTCGCAGAAAGAGGAGCACCGGCAGAATCAGCGCCGCTGCCGTGAAATACTCGGCAAGCCGATCTTCGGATAGCAATGGGAGTTTTGCGTCGGCAGAATCAGTGGGGCGCGCGGAAATATCCATGAAACAAGAGTTTCTCGCACAGCGCACCTCGGTGCGAGTAAAAATCCACGCTCCTTGCTCAACTTGCTCCTAGCGCTCAGCAGCTTGCAGAGGAAGAGCCCCGATTACGCTGATCGATGTTGACAACGCCTGCGGAAGGCCCAAGTAGATCTTTTTGTGGAGCAAGCTGTTTTCATGACCGATGACCAAGAGAGTCTCGGGATCGTCTTCCGTTATCAGGAGCCGTAATCCTCGAGCATCTTTGGGAACGTCAAACACAAAATCGGTTGTATACGACTCTCCGGGCCTCAATGGCTGTGTAAGCGGTGGAGACGCACCGCCGATGCGTTCGAGCGCTTGTTGGCCCTCCGGCGAAGGCGCAAAGCTTCTTCTGAGGTCGTCGACAAGCTGGAGCTTGCGCCGGTTCGGCGTGAGCGGCCCATTACCGCGACGCGCAGAAATGGTCCTTTCGTCGAACCATGTCTTCAGGCGTACCACGACAAATCTTCCACCCGCGAAAACTTGTTGCATCTCGGGACCAATCGCCGCAGCTGTGTGCGCCCCCGCGACGGAATACCCGATGTGGCAATCGATCTCGCAAAAATACTTCCACCCGCCCGGAGGCAATACTATTTCGCTGCTAGCGGCAGAAACGCCGCTGAGAACAAGCAAGTACCCAACTGCGATCGTGACTGTTGCGCCAGCGCCAATGATTGCGAAGAACGAAGAGCGCCGCACAGCGCCGTAAAACAATACGAGAGCGCTGCTCCCCAGCAGTAACACCGCGCCAAGGAAGACCAACACCACAATGGGAGCAAAAGGCGGCGTAGATTCCGACATTGTTTTTCTTCTCCGCTTCCCACGGACGCTAACCGGCCAGCGCGTCGGGCAAAGCGCCCCGGGTTCGCTCGCGCTTCGCGAATTCCTGCACGGCTGCTTCGAGATCCGTCGCATTGAAATCCGGCCAGCGTTTCTGCAGAAACACGAACTCCGCAAACGCGCATTCCCACAGAAGAAAATCGGAGATTCGCTGCTCACCGCCGGTGCGAATCAGCAAATCAACTTCGACCGAGCCGCCGCGGTGCACTTCCGCCAGCACATTGCTAAACGATTCCGGCGAGAGTTCCGTTACTTTGTAAAACCGGCAGGCCGCGTGATAAATGGCCTCGCGAGCGGAGTAATCCACCGCCAGGCGGAGATGCAAGCGCGTGCCGCAGGCGGTGGCTGCTTCTGAATCAGAAATCGCCTGACGCAGCGTGACTGGCAAACGATCCCGGCGGCCGATGATGCTGAGGCGCACCCCTTCCTCGATGCAGTGGGTGGTCTCCGTCAGCACGTATTCGTGGAGAAGCCGCAGAATGGCGTTGACCTCCGCGGCAGGCCGCTTCCAATTCGCGGACGAAAGTGCGAAGAGTGTCAGCGTGTGAATGCCCAGGCGCGGGGCGGCGGCGATCACCTGGCGCGCCGTTTCAGCTCCCGCGCGATGTCCGGCGGAACGAGGCAGCCCCCGCGAGCTTGCCCAGCGGCCGTTGCCATCGGAAATGATGGCCACGTGGAGCCGCGGAGCCTGTGCAATCGCGGGTGGCGTGGGAAGAATTTGTCGTACAGTCTGGTGATGCATCAGCATGTTCTTTCTCCGCCGCGGAGGAAGTCTCGTAAACTACTCTACAGCACAAAGCATAATCGCAAAAAAATTTGGGATTAGCCTTCGCGCGTCGCCCGGATCAGCGCCTCCATGTGATTCAGGTAGCGCTCCAGAGCTCGCCGGCCCGCCGCCGCCAGCCGGTACTCCGTCTTCGGCAGACGCCCGTCAAAGGACTTGTTGCAGACAATGTAGTCAGCCTCTTCCAGCTTTCGCGCGTGCACACTGAGGTTCCCATCGGTAGTTTTCAAGAGAGCCTTCAGCTCATTGAAGGTGAGCGAGCGATTGACGGCCAGCGCACTGACAATCCCCAGGCGAATACGCTCGTGAATCAGGCGGTCGAGCTCCGGCGGCACGGTTTCCCGCACCGGATTGCGGATGGCCTCCAGCGGAGCCTCGCGCTCGCGCGCCTTCTGGCTTCGCTCCTGCCGTGCTGTAGAAAACTTAGCCATGCAAATTTCCGCTAGCCTCCATAGTGCCGCGCAATCCACCAGCCGAACGCCATCTGTACGAACCCAAAGCCAGCCGCCATGAATGCGTCGCCCCAACTTGCCGGCGCGAACAGCGCCGCGGCGCCAAGCACCATCAGGCACAATCCCATCACCGGCACGATCCGCACGGAAAACGCCCCGCCCGTCACAATGGCCGTCCCGTAAAGCAGCAGCCATACGCCAGGCAACGCGAAGAGCGCGCCCGCGTGAAACAGTGAATAGGTCAAGAATCCGCCTGCCACAATCGGCGGCGCAAAGCTGAGAACGAATTTGCGGCCAGGGCCGGAGAAGAGCGCGGAGTTGGCGCGATGCGCTTTTGTGGCCGCCGCGGGGGCGGCAATTGCCACGGCGACAAACGCTTCAAAGAGCCAGACGATCAGCCACGCGCGAGGCGTGGCCTGCCTTGAGGCCACAAACGCTGCAACCAGCGCGGTGATTCCCATGGCCACGCCGCCCCAGCCCGGAACGGCTGTAAATTCCGCGGCGTTCTCCATCGTTTCGCGGATGTAGCGGAGATGGTCCGCTGCGCGAGCGTCAATGGGAATAGGTTCACGTTTCGGGGCGCGAAGAGGGCTCGGAGTCGCCATAGCAAAAGCCTAGCAGCAAAACCTGTATCTGTCAAGTACTTTGTATTGCAAAGTCAAGGTACCGCGAACTATGCTTTTCGGGGGTAGCGGCCTCGCAGCGCGTTCCAGCGGATGGTAAAGACGTCGATGAACATTTGAATGCTGTCCCGCCACATGCTCACTTTCGTCGCCGGCGAATGCCCCCAACGCACCGGAATCTCCACCGCGCGCAAACCATGATGGCGGGCCAGGTATAACAACTCCGGGTCGAAGCCGAAACGCTCGATGCGCTGTTGCTCGAAGAGAATGCCGCATCGCTCGCGACGGAACGCTTTGAATCCGCACTGCGTATCCACGAATGGCAGCCACAAGATGATTCGCACGATCTTGTTAAAGATGATCCCAGCGAATTCGCGGAATAGCGATTCATGCACACTGATCAGGCTGCGGTCCATGGCGCGCGAGCCGATGGCCACGTCATGCGTTTCGAGCGCGGCGATGAGTTTGCCCGCCTCTTCGATCGGCGCTGAGAGATCCGCATCTGTAAAAAGCGCAATCCGGCCGCGGGCTTCCTGCATCCCATGCCGCACGCTGTATCCCTTGCCGCGGTTCACTCCGTTCGAAACAACGCGCAGCGATTGAATTCTTGTGCGGAAAGACTCTGCAACCGCCGCTGTGCGATCGTTGGAGCCGTCGTCCACGACCAGAACTTCTGCTTCCCGGCCGTCATTTTCCAAATACGCGGCGATCCGATCGAGCGTCGCAGGCAGCCGCAATTCCTCATTGTAGGAAGGAATGATGATGGAAAGTTCGGGAGAGGCTGCGCTCATCGTTGCGGCGGATTCTGCCAGCCGTGGTAGCCGACCAGGGGCACAAATCGGCAGCCTTCCAAAGTATTCGTGAGCACGGTGTTGCCGAGTTTTTCCACGAGCTGCAGCAACTGATTCTCCTCATCACCCACGGGGAGAATCATCCGGCCCCCCTCCGCAAGCTGCGCGAGAAGCGGCTTGGGAACCGCGGGAGCCGCCGCGGCCACAAGGATGGTGTCGAATGGCGCAAACTCGGGCAAGCCCAGCGTGCCGTCGCCGCAGTGCACGTGCACGTTTGCGTAGCCCAGTTCCGTAAGCCGTTTTGAAGCTTCCGCGGCAAGTTTCGGCCGGCGCTCGACGCTGAACACCTCTTTTCCAAGCCGCGAGAGGATCGCCGCCTGATAGCCGCAGCCCGTCCCGATCTCCAGGATGCGGTCGCTGGACTTAATCCGAAGCGCCGCGGTCATGGCCGCGACAATGTAGGGCTGCGAAATGGTTTGCCCATCGCCGATGGGCAGCGGCGCATCCTCGTACGCGCGCTCACGCAACTCCTCGGCTACAAATTTGTGCCGCGGCACCGCGTCCATTGCCGAGAGGACCTTTTCATCGGTAATGCCGCGCCGGCGCAATTGCTTTTCCAGCAT
Source organism: Acidobacteriota bacterium (assembly GCA_013289835.1). Lineage (GTDB taxonomy): Bacteria > Acidobacteriota > Terriglobia > Acidiferrales > UBA7541 > Acidiferrum. The sequence continues at coordinate 31,376 of JABCZG010000026.1, forward strand.
TTCCAACCGCTTCGCCGCGAGTTCCCTATCTTCACGCATGACGAACCGCCGCCGCATGTTTTCCCCACGCGCCCGTTTTGAGAATCTCTTCCATTTGCGCCAGTGTTACGTCGCACTCCTCCTCGCGATTGTAAAAATGAGGCGAGATCCGCACCCCGGCCTTTGGCCGATAGTCCACCAAGATATCTCGCGCGAGGAGTTCGCGGCAAACTTCGTATGCATGCGGGCATTCCACAGAAACCGTCCCTGCGCGTTCCGCCGCATTCTCCGGCGTATTCACGCGCCACCCGCGGGACCTTGCACCGTCCATCAAGCGCGCCGTCAATCCCCTAGACTTCTCGCGTACAGCTTGGATGCCAACTTCGTTGAGAATGTCTAGCCCCGGCTGACACGCAAAGAGGGCGGGGATGTGCGGCGTGCCGTTCATGTAGCGGAACGAATCTTCGCGCGCGTCGATCGCGCCGGTTTCGAACGCAAACGGACGCTCATGCGCCATCCAACCGGTCAACGAAGGCCGCAGCTTCCCGCGCAGATCTTCACGGACGTAGAGATAAGCAACGCCGGGGCCGCCGCACAACCACTTCAGAACGCCGCCAACCGCAAAATCCACGCCAAGACTCCGTACATCCAGCGGAATAGCCCCGGTGGCTTGAAACGCATCGAGGATCACATATGCGCCCACCCGGTGGGCCCGCTCAATGATCGCCCGCGCATCCACAATAAAAGAGCTGCGGAACAAAACCTGCGAAATCGGCACTAGCAGCGTGGTCTCATCGATGGCCGCCAGCAGCTTGTCCAAATCTATTCGAATGTGATCCGGCGTCGGAACAACCTCGACACGCGCCCCGTGACGGCGCTGCTCATGATAGAAGTATTGAATCGAAGGAAATTCAAGCTCTACCATCACCACTTTGTTGCGCGGCCCGTGGAAATCGAAACACGAGGAAATCACCGCCTGCGTAAGCGTCACGTTTTGATGTAGCGAAATCTCGCCCGCGCGCGCTCCGATCAGCGGCGCGATTTTGTCGCCCACGCGGGTGGCCATCTCCCACCAGCTTTCTTCCCACGCGCGAACTCCGCGCTCCGCCCACGAATCCGCATACGCGCGCATTTCGTCGTACACCCTGCGAGGCATGGCGCCCAGCGAATTGCTGATCATGTAGGTGGTGCGGTCAAGAATCGGAAATTCGCCGCGCCACCTTAGGAGTTCATCCATCGTGCAGTTCCGCGCCGGCATCAACGTGCGAGCGGGCCTTTCGCCAGACAAAGTAGCACACCGTGAGGAAGAGCAGCCAGGGCACGCCTGCCAGAAGCGTGATGCGAAATCCCGGAACCCACCACGTCGATATCAGCACAGCCAGAACTCCCGCGAAACCTAAAAGCGACGCCCACGGCCCCGGCGGGCCCAGCCGAAGATAAGGTCTGGCGTTGCGCTTGTGATACCGGCGGAACGCAAGATGCGTCAGCAACGTCATCAGCCACGCAAACAGCGCCCCAAACGTGCTCAGCCCCACCATGAAAACGAAAAGCGAATCTTTAAATCGTTCGGACAAAACCAGCGCCGCGACCATTCCACCCGCCGAAGTCAGGACCGCAATCACCGGCATGCCTTTCTTGCTCAATCGTCCAAGAATCGCCGGAAGATACCCGCCGCGCGCCAGCGAGAACGCCAGCCTAGCGCCAAAGTACAAATTGGCCACCGCGCTGGAAAGCGCCGCCGTCAACACCGCAAGATTCATGATGTGGCTGGCCCCGGGAATGCCCACCGTCTTGAAAACTCGAACAAAGGGGCTCTCGCCCAGCCCAATCTGTGTCCACGGAACAATCCCGACCACCAGCGCCAGTCCCGCCACATAGAAAAGCACCAGCGCAAACAGCGTTCTCCGCAGCGCCTTCGGCACCGCCATCTTCGGATCGGCAGCCTCGCCGGCCGTGCTTCCCACCACCTCAATTCCAAAGAAACTGAAAAGCCCCAAAATAACGCCCAGCCCCACACCCTTCCAACCATTGGGAAGAAAACCGCCATGCGCTGTGTAATTCGCAAAACCAATCTTGGGAAAACCCACGCCCGTGAGCAGCGCCGTTCCCAGAATCAGGAAAACTACGATCACTACGACCTTGAACAGAGAGAGGAGATACTCGAACGAACCAAGGTTTCCTATGCTCATGGTGTTGACGTAGAGAATCACCAGCGAGAACAAGCCAATCCACACCCACGATGGAGTGGTAGGAAACCAGAAGCTGCAATAGATCGACGCGGCCACAACTTCGCTGCCCACCACAACCATCATGCAGAGCCAATACGTTAACCGCACAGCAAATCCCGCCCACGGATGGAGGTACATCTCCGCGTACAGTCCAAACGATCCCGCCGCAGGATGAGCTGCCGCCATCTCTGCAAGCGCCCACATCATGGTCAGGGCAATGCACGCTCCACCAATGAAGCTCAGAATGACGCCCGGTCCGGCAAGCTTCACGGAGATGGCGCTTCCCAGGAACAAGCCCGTCCCGATGGTGCTGCCGATGCCGATCATGGCCAGTTGCATCGGTGTAAGATTTCGGTGAAGCCCAGCCTCTCGCTCCACAACCGAGGCAGGCTCCGCCGGGGAGAGCGGAGTTTCGCGTGCAACGGGGGAATCCGTCATGGCGCGGCATCCTACCAGAATGCCCTCCGGATTACTCACCTGAACCATGGGCCAGTGAACGAGGGAGCACGACTGTCCTTCGCGAGCCACGCGAGGAACCGTCCACTTTTCTAAAATAGCTGACGTGGCGGAAACACGAGACATGCGCTACGGAGGCAGTCATGAAAGCGGTTCTGGCACTGGTCATCATTTACGTCGGTACATTCTTTCTTGTCATTCAGGGTGCTTCGCAAAATCCCGTCCAGGCTGCGCCGCAGGGCGCGGCTCCTTCCCAAGCAAACGCGACGCCGGCGCCAGCACCCGCCATTGATCCAGTGAAGGAAGCCGATATTCGCTCGCTTATGGAGCTCGTTGGCGCGCGCGATCTCGTGCAAGATGGTGAAACCGCCGCCGTCGAGCAGGCGCGGGAAAAGCTGCTCGCCACCGTGCCCAATAACGAAAAAGGCCAGACGTTCGTGAATACGTTTGCCACTGTCTACCAGAAAAAATTCGGCGTGGACCAGGTAACCGAGCAGCTCGTTGGAATTTACGATAAGCATTACACCGAAGACGAAATCAAGGGCCTATTGCAATTTTATGGATCGCCTCTAGGCCAAAAGGTCGCCGCGGAAATGCCCAAGATCAACCGCGAAACCCAGGCAGCAATCCGGACAGTGAGCGGCAAAGCGGCTAGAGAAGCTCTTACAGAAGTGAAGATGCAAAACCCCGAGATTGGGCAAAACGCAAGGCTCGGGAATGGCCAGGGTTCAGGACAGGGTCGCTGGCAGCAACGCCGCGGGCAACAAGCCGGTCAGGGGCAGCAACCTCCGCAACAGGCCGCGCAACAGCAAGATCCACAATAATCCGAATTTCAAATTGGAAAGCGCTTCCGAATCACTGGAAGCGCTTTTTGATTTTTACGTCGATGCCGAACGTGCCGTTGTAATCGCGCAATCCCACAATAGATACGTTTCGGTCCACGTTGTATTCCACCTGGATGACCTGCTCTTGCGTCGAACCCACATTCGATACATAGGTGATCGTCAAGTTGCGCGCGATCTGTTGCTCGACCGTGACGCGCGCCCCGGCGTTTTGTTCGGATGTCGCTGATCCAAGAGTGGTCAGCCCTGGATCCACCCGGAATCTCGTGATCCCAAATAGCCGCTCCACCCTCCCGCCCACTTGACTGGATATGGCTTCCGACAGAATCGCCGAAGCCCCCGCCGTGTTTCCCTGCGACGTGCCACCACTCCGCGCCGTGGACTCGGAGCTCGTCTGTCCCAATGCCAGCAACGTAATGATGTCGTTCCCAGGGAGCGGCGGATCGGAACGGTACGCCAGCGTAAGCTTGCTCGCTGGCCCGTTAAAATTCAGCGTGATTTCGTACTGTTGTATGTTCGTGGTTGCTTCCACGTTGACAACCGGATCGAGACGGAAAGGATTCGCAAAGTTCAGGTCGCCCCGCGTGACGCGGTAACGATTTCCAGCGAAGTACAAATCTCCCGCGAGAATGTGTATGTGTCCCAGGAGGATGGGGTGCTCCCACGTTCCACGCACACGCAGATTGGCTTCTGCCTGAAGTCCCGCGCCGGGCCATTCCATGCGCGCATCCGGTGCGGAAACCGCTTCCACGTCGAATTGCAAATTCCGCAGAAATGGTGAAGTCGTAGAGGGCCCGGTTATGCCTTCTTTTGCCGATACCAGCATTCCCGCAACTTCCAGGCCCTGCGTCAATGTGACCCGATCAATCGTCACCTTACCGGAAAGGACGCCGGCCGTCGTCGTGCCCGTCAGTCGCAGCGAGCCGCCGACGAGCCAGCTCATCCCGACCGGATAGCGAATGCGCAGGCGATCGCTGTGTAAGGTGACATCGTAGCGCAGCGGGCTCTCGGCGTAGTTCACGCTGCCGGAAAGTTGCAACGTACCGCCGCCGGCTTCGGCGCTTACGTTTTCAAAATACAGCCGCGTGGCATCGAAGACGATGTCTCCCTGAATGGCACTGAGGCCCGTGGGAAAATCCAACTCGCGAACAGATGCTTTTTCAATATGAACGCGGCCCGTGATGCGCGGGCGGTCCAGCGTGCCTTCGAACGAAGCGTTGATTTGCGCGGGGCCTCTCGCATCAAAGTTCGGCGCAAATCCGCTGATAAGCCGAAGGTCCACGGCGCCGTTCAAGCGCAATCCCAGGGTGCGCTTCCCGGTAAACCGCACCGAGCCCTCAATCTGCAGATTCGTGTCCGTTCCCCGCAACGTGGCGGGCTCGATCTCCAGGCTGTCTTTCGAAGAGCGCAGATGGACTGGGCCTGTGTTTTCCAGCCGCACATTTGCATAATTCAAAGCCAGCCGCGAGAGGTTTGCATCGATGACAATGCTCTCCGGTTGCTTCAGCGACCCGTTCACCGAAATGTCGCCGTCTGCATTGGCGTGGCCGTCGAGCTTGCCCAGATGCATCGCGGTCAATAGGAAAGGATCCAGGTTCATATTCTTGATGGATACCTTTCCGCTCAGCGGATAAGGATCGGCCAGCCCTAGCGTGTACCCGCCCGAAATCTCTCCGGTGCTCATCGCCGAACCCAGCTCCAGATGCGCGGTGTGTCCGTCTGAAGTCAAACTGCCATCGAAACTGCCAATCACCACATCCCCGACCCGCAGATCAACAACGCGCGCGGTTCCATCGCCGGTAGGCGCTCGCAGCGGACCGCTCGCCTTCAGCTTAAAACTGACTTGTCCACCTACCGGAAAACGCACCGATTGCAATTTCTCAAAATTTTCGAGCGGCAGCGCCGCCCCCGCGAGGTCCACAGAAATCGTTTGATCGGCAAAACGATATCCCGCCGAACCGGTGATGATTCCCGCCCCGCGGCCACTTTCTTTTCCGGGCGGGAAAAAGCGCAGTTCGGCATCCGCGACCCGCACTTCAGAGGGAAGCAAATTCAGTTGCCCGCGCAAGCGATTGAACGAAAGGCCGTAGACCTTGGCATCGGCAAGATCGAAGAGTCCCGTAACGCTCGGTTCTGCCCTCGTGCCTCTCCCGTGGAATTGGCCCGTCAGCTTGCCGCTGACCGGATACGACCAGCCGATAAGCTGTTCGATGCTCTCAACCGGAAGTTTTTCGAAATTGACCTCCGCGGTCCAGTCATTCCCCGATAGGAACTCCCAATTCGTCAGTTCGAGTGTCGCCTCCACATCCGTTCCCATTTCTCCCCGCCGTGCGTGCCCATGCGTCAGGGATAGTTCCGACGGTGAGTACGTTAGATCGCCGTCAAGATAATCCAGAAACGCCCCGTCGTATCGCACACGCTCGCCGCGCAGGTGCCCTTGGAACGTAGGCTGGCCAGATGCTCCCAGGATTTTGCCGTCCCACGTTGCGTTCCCCGAAAGCGGTATCGCAGCATCAATCGATCCAGGCTTGGCTCCTCGAAGTCCATTAATGAAATCCTTGTACGTCTCGAGGGCACTCGTTTCGAGTCGCATCGCCAGCGTGGAGTTTCTCGGTGCAAGCACTCCATCAATGGTGCCGTGTGACGACGGCGTTTCGAATTCCCCCGATTGAATCGCCAGGATGTTGGGGTCGTAGCGATAGCTGAACTTCCACGCCGCGCTCACTGGCTGGTGGCGTTCTGCGACTTGATCGGGAGGGTTCCACACCGTCTTAACTGAAATCTCAAAATGCTCGAAGTTCCCCTTCCAGGTCTCCACCGTGTCCGCCGTCATCATTGCATCCCAGTGCAGCTCATCAATCGGAAAGTCGCGATGCTCGATGGCCGGCAAAACCCCGGCGAGCCGCGTATTTTGCACGTGCGTATCCGCGCGGAATTGCAGTCCGTCAAAGCGCAAGGTCACCCGCCCCGTCACGCTGCCGCCGAACGCCCCTGCGAAGAAATCCGGAATTTCAAGGCCGCGGTTGTCGATTTTGTAGCTGCCGTGGCTGGTTAGCCCAGTCGTGTGAAACTCCTTGTAAGGTAACGCGATGTTGTACCCGGAATAGCTCCCGCTCCCCTTATACTGCCCGTCCGCCAGTTGACCCTCGCCGCGGAAGTCCACCCGCCCCGTGGGCACCAATGGGTTGCGCAAGGTCTCGCGGAAATCGATCAGCTCACTCCAGCCTCGGTAGCGGAAACTCCACTGCGGCTTCGCGAAATTGCTCATCTCCGCCTGTGCATCGAGATGCGAGCGCCCGACGTTGAGCATGCCCTGTTCAAGCGTAAATCCATCGCGCCATAACGTGAACTTCGCTGTCAGACTGACTGGCAAGGGCAGGTAGCGCTGCGATGTAAATTGCAGGGTCCGCCATTCGACGTTGCCCACGTACAGCGGATTCGCCGTCGTGCCTCCCGCATCCAGAGAAAGTTTCAATTCGCCGCCCTTCACCACCAGCGGTTCCATGATGTCGTTGTACAAAATCCAGCCGTCCTCGATCTGCAGCCGCTGGATATGCAACGCGAAGAGTGAGTCGCGAACTGGCTTATTCGAGGGGCGCTGCGGCACTGGTACGTTTGTAGCCCCAATTTTATCTACGCGAATGTGCACATGTGGTTCCCGGACGAAGAGCTCCTCCAGCGAAACTTTGCGGCCCCAAAATGACTCGATTCGCAGCCCCGCTTCCACCTCTTTTGCCGAAAGAAGAGGTTCGGTTCCAACGGGCTCTTTACCATGGATCACCAGCCCTTTGATCGTTACGCGCATGGACATCCATTTAACCGACAACGCGCGGAATTCGACCTTGCCGCCGGTCATGGATTGCAGCCGCCTCACGATCAGTCGGCTGAGCAACGGATTCCCCGCTCCGCTCCCAAAGAATACGATGACGGACAGAATCGCAATCACCGTCAGAACCCACGGGGTGTGGATGATCCAGTTCCAGATCGGGTGGCGGGTATCGCGCTTCATTTCGTCCCTTGACCCATAAGTTTCTCAATGTGCAACCGCGCGCGGCTCTCGATCAGCCAGCGGTCGGCCTCGTCGTTGATGCCCCGTTGCACCAGAGCTTCCTGAATGGAGTCGCGCGCGTTCTCCAGCGACGGAGGCTCTTGTCCGCGGGACTTGGCCAGCGGCACAATCGACTTCAGGTAAAAATCCTCAATCGTCTTTGGATCAATCTGCACTGCCGGGCGAAACCGCGAATCAAGATAGTTGCTCAGGTATAGCTGCGAAGCCGCTATGCCGCGAATCTCCGCATCGTTCAAGCCGCTCTGTTTTTTTCTGGCCTCGTATTCTTCCTGGGACGCGAACGATTTTTCCAGGCGTTCCACGCTCCGCTGAATCTCTGCGTCGGAAGGCAGCGGAAATCGCGCCACTTCCGCTTCTGTTCGCACAATCCACTGATCGATCAGCCGGTCGAGGATCTGCGCGTCGCTTTCCGACTTCCCGTCCACAAGCAGTTGATAGCGGCTCAGCGTTCGAATATCGCTATCCAGAATGATGTCGTTTTCCACGCGCGCGGCAATCCGGTCCACGACCTCTTGCGCCGCTAGGGGAATGCCCGCGACCGCTAGCAATGCGCCACACAAGACGAGTTCGAAAAGCCGCCGCATCAGAACGTCGATCCTAAATTGAAAAAGATTTGAAACCCTGACAGCCGCGTGCCTTGCTGCCCGAGGGAACCCGTAATGCAAGTGGGCGCGTTGCCCGGGCAAGGAATGGGGATCACGAATACCGGCCGATTGATCTGATATCCCAAATCAATGCGAATCGGTCCCACGGGCGTCTTGTATCGCACTCCGAACCCAACGGTATGCGCAAAATAATTGAGCTCGTTGGTGCAGTTCGTGATGCACATCGGTAGATTCGTCGCGCTCGGCGGCAGCGCTGGATTTTGCAGCGCGAATGTCGGGCTGGGGAGGGTCGCGCGGAAATCGATCCGGCTCAGCCGGCTGTATACATTTCCTCCATCATAAAAAATCGCCCCGCCCAGCGAAGTTCCCACAAACGGCAAACGCATCGGGAATCGGAATTCCTGGTTCAGGACCAGCATCGCCTGGCCCCCAACCGGGAACCCCGTGCAAGGATCGCGCGGACCTGCCTGATTGAGCGCAAATCCTCGCAGCGACGTGCCGCCTCCGGCGAAGAATCGTTCCGGCAGCGGGATAATCGTCGGCAATGGCTCCGGCGCCACCGCGTTCGGAAGGCACGCACCCGGCGCAGGAGGTGGAAAACTCAGCGAAACCGTGTCCTTGTACGGCACCAGAATTCCAAAGCGCACCGATCGCGCAAAACTAAATCTCCGTTTGATCGGATGGTACGTCGAATTCTGCACCAGGAAACGCATGAAGCTGGCGCTCGAACCCAAAGCCGTATCCGCATCGCTGAATTCCGCGCTGTTGAAACTCCCCTTGCTGGCATCCGCGGGATTGTCCCGCGTGTCGCGGAACCACGTCACGCCAAATCCGGAAACCAGCGTTGGCTGTTCAAACAGGGGAATTTCCTCCGGCTCTACGTGCGAATTCAGGTTGGACGCCAGCACCTTTCGAAACGTATAGCGGTACAAAATCGTCGTTCGCGGCGTCACCTGTTCCGTCAGCTGCACCGAGCCCTCATAGCGCCTTGCTGTAAAGGTGTTGATGTCCTGCGTCTTCTCGGTATAGGTGGTCACCTGAAAACTGAAGTTCGGATCCCCAAATGTATTCGGAATGGAATAACCAAGCAGCGCGCGGTCTTCAATCGTGCTCCCGCGCAATTTGAACGACAGCGAATCCGCGCGCCCCGTGAGATTCAGCTTACTGACCTCCAGAATCCCGCGCGGAGCCGCCTGTATTTCTCCTGCGGTCGGATTCGTGGTGCTGGCGAGTCGCTGAACTTCAAATCCGCCGCCGTACGAAATCGTGTAGCGCTTTGCTTCCTCCACGAGTACGGCAATATCTTTCTCCGGATCCGTCCCGCTCGGATTCTGCGGCTCAATCGTGACCCGATTGAACACCCCCAGGTTGTACAACCGCCTCTGCGCCTCCACGACATCACCTTCACGCAGAGGTTCGTTAACCTTGATGTGGATCTCCCGCCGAATCACGCCTTGCCTCGTGTGGTCGTAACCGCTCAGCAGAACTCGCCGCACGAGCGTCTGCGGACCTTCCTGAATGCGGTATACCAGCCGGACGGGAGCGGCTTGTTCGACCTCGGACTTGGCCAGTTTTTTCTCTTTTCCGCTTTTTTCCTTGGAGGAAGCGCCGTTCGCGCTGTCGCCCGTGCTGGCCTCTTCCTTCACCTGTTCGGCTGTGGCTGTAAAGCTGGCTTCGGGAAATCCTTCGTTGAAATACAGCGCCAGGATATTGTCCCGGTCGGTCGTGACCCCGAAATCGGAATACGGCTGCCCCGGCGAAGAACCGACGACGCCAAGAAGTTCTCCTTCGGTAAACGCATGAATCCCCTCGATGGAAAGCGCGGCAACGCGCGTCTGTTTTCCTTCTTGCACCTTAAAACGGATGAACAAATCGCCTTCTTTGCCTTTGTAGTTGTCTTCAATCTGGTGCTCGACCGCGGCATCCAGAAAACCGTTCGCCTGATACAGGTTTCGCATCGATTGCGCATCCGATTCCACCATCCGCCGGCTGAATCGCCCGGGAGAAGCAAACGCGCCGCCGAAAATTTGCAACCGGCTCCGCAGTAGCTCCGTGTCGAAATACGTGTTCCCGCTGATCTCAATCCCAATGAGCTTGTGCCGTTCCCCTCTCTCCACCGCATACGTAATGATCTCTTCCGTGCCCTTCCAGCTGCTTAGGCTGGTCTTCACGTCATGCGTGTCCGTCTTGTAGTCCACCTTGGCATCAAAATATCCAGCCCGCTCCAGCTTCTCGAGAAGGTTCCGTTTTCCCTCTTCCAGCAGGTCTACATCCACCGCGCCTTCCTGGTAGATCGGTATGAGTCGTTTGAGTTCGCCCCCGGAAAATTTCGCGCCCGTCACAGACATTTCGACGCGCGGCCCTTCCGTCACATCCAGGTCCAGCGGGACCGTATTCTTCGCCACGTCATATTCGCCGCGGTGCATCGAAGCGCGTGCGCTCAGATGTCCTTTCTTCACCAGAAATTTCCGGATGCGGTCCGTCCCTTTCTGCAGCCACGCCGAGGTGATCTCCCGGCCCTTTTTCATTTTCAGCTTCGAGAGCAACTCGGCGTCTCGAAATTCGGTATCGTTCTTCAGGTGGATGGCCCCCACGCGCGCGCGCGGGCCCGGTTTTACGTGGACAACTATGTCCATTTCGTGCGTTTCCGTGTGCGGCGCCGTTTCCGCCGAAACCTCTGCTCGGTACAACCCCTCCTCGCGGAGTGTTTCCCGCAATCGCTCCAGCCCTTCCGTCACCCCAGCTTGCCGAAACGTTTGTCCCAGACCAAGTTGCATGGCCGCTGCCGCCGTGGAATCTGTCGGGGGAGCCACCAGCCCTTCAATTCGCACCTGGTTGAAAAACAGGTTCTCTCGCGCCACGAAGTCCAGCCGCACTCCGCCCCCGACAGGCGTCACCACCGCCTGCAAATCCGCGTAATCCCCCGTTCGATACAGGGCCCGCAAACTTTCTGCCACTTTCCCGCGATCCAGCGGCTTTCCCGCTTCCACCGCGATTCCCTTTGGCCCTTCGGCAAGAACATGACCGTCTTCCTTGACGACGCGAACGGCTACCACCGTGGGCTCGGAGCTCGCATTTGCTGAGTTCGCTTCCTGCTGCGTGTGGGCGTGCGTCAGCGCAGCTCCTGTCAGGAGCGCGAGTGCGACGATGCCTCGCATCCCATAAAACCAGCTCAATTTCATGCGTCCATTCGCTCAGACGAAGGGTAGCACAGCGGCGTTGCCCGCCCTGTGCACTTTGGGGCTATCATGTTAGTTTAGCAGGCACTTCCGCCGAGCCTGCTGAGGCCGCATCGCTTGTGACTAATTCTCTCCAGGAAAGATATTCGCGCCAGATGCTGTTCGCAGGGATTGGCCCGCAAGGCCAGCAGCGCCTGCTCGCCTCCCGCGCCGCGATCGTCGGCTGCGGCGCGATTGGCGCGGCTGCCGCCAACCTTCTCGTGCGAGCTGGAGTCGGTTACCTCCGCATCATCGATCGCGATTTCGTGGAACCCTCAAACCTTCAGCGCCAGACGCTCTTCGACGAAGCGGATGCTCTCAACGCCCTCCCCAAAGCCGTCGCCGCGGAACGCAAATTGCGCTCCATCAATTCTTCTGTCTCCGTGGAAGGCCTCGTCGCCGATCTCAGCCCCGGTAACGCGCAGGAGCTCCTCGGCGGGGTGGATCTGCTTCTCGATGGCACCGACAATTTCGAATCGCGCTTCCTCATCAACGACTTTGCCGTGAAGTCCGGCCTGCCGTGGATTTATGCCGCTGCCGTCGCCAGCTATGGCCTCACCATGGCAATTCAGCCCGGCGCGACCGCCTGCCTCGCCTGTCTCCTCGAAACCGGAGCCAATTCCGGCGGCCTCGAAGAAACTTGCGACACCATCGGCGTACTCGGCCCCATCGTCAATCTCATCGCCTCCTTGGAAGTTGCCGAAGCCTTGAAATTCCTCTCCGGCCGTCCTGAAGCCCTTCATGCACGCCTGCTCTCCTGCGACGTGTGGAGCGGCCACCTGCAATCTATTCGCGTCGCGCGCAACCCGGACTGCCGCGCCTGCGCCAAGCGCGAATTCACCTATCTCGACGGCGAAGCCCAGCCGCACATCACCATGTGCGGGCGCGATTCCGTCCAGATTCACGAGCGCTCTCGCTCCCTGAATCTCACCGCTCTCGGCGTCCGCTTGGCCCCCATCGTCGAAGACGTGCGCCAAAATGATTTTCTGCTTCGCTTCCGCGTCGCACCCTACGAAATGACCGTCTTCGCCGACGGCCGCGCCATCCTGAAAGGCTCCAAAGACCCCGCCGTCGCGCGTTCTCTTTACGCGCGCTACATCGGCGCTTGATCCTGCTGAGGCAACTCACAAGAACTGGTTTCTGAAACCCCTTCTCTCAATTGCAATCCGGGCTGCCTGAGGCAGAGTTTGGCACAGCGCGCTGGAGGACTGCGAAAGAAGAAGGTTCCCCCCTTCCTTCTAAAAACTAAGAACTAAAGACTTATGACTCTGCGCGAGCTTTGAAGATATCAAATGGCGGAAGCGATTCAACTTTAGGGAGTTTGCAAATCTAGCGAGGTAAGTGCCCCGAGCGCCCAAACGAACTTCGCATATTCGCTCGATCCAAATTCTCCCGCAGGTTCATGAGCGTCAAGAATGTGCTCAATATCCGCGCTTTCAAATCATCCGTCAGGTGCAGCCCGCTGGTCGCTACGCGCGCCAGGCGCTCTCCATGCTCGGTAATAAACTTCATAATTTCTCGCTGCCGTTCCTGCGGCGCGTTCCCCAGCGCCGTCTCCCGCCGCATCTCCGCGCAGCTCGTCTCCAGCGATAGCGTGTAATGCAGGACGCAGAGCCGGTGCTCGGTAAGCGCCGGCGGCACGTCGTTCTTGCATCCCGAAATTTGGCAACCCGTTGCCATGTCCTCGTATCGCTGCACGATAGGTTACAACGCCCGCGTGGAAAATCCAGCATTTGCCGCGCATGTGCTGCGAATCTTACATGAGTCGCTTCTTCCGTGTCTCGCGCCCTTGCGTACAAAATCGCCAAAAACTATTTGACATGAGTATTCATTTGCCTGTATAAAAATACATAGGCATATAGATTCGGCAAACTATGAGCATCGGCAAAACATTTCGCCACGGCCAGATTCTTCGCTTGGTCACCGACCAGCGCATCGCCAACCAGGAAGAGCTGCGCCGCCGCTTGGCAACGCAGAAGCTCCGCGTCACCCAGGCCACACTTTCGCGCGATTTGCAGGAGCTTCGTCTCGTGAAGACCCACGACGGCTACAAAACAGCTGCCGCCATGCCGGAAGAGTCCGCGCCGCTGCCGCACTTGGCGCGCGCGCTTGGCGAATTTCTTCTCGACATTCGCCCCGCGGAAAATATGCTGGTCCTGAAAACTCCTCCCAGCGGCGCACAGCCTCTCGCCGCCGCCGTGGACGGCGCCAAGTTCCCGGAAATCGCCGGCACCATCGCTGGCGATGACACCGTTTTGATCATTACGCCCAACAAAAAAACTCGCCTCTCTCTCCAAAAAAAGATCGAAGACCTGGTGAAATGAGAGACTCTCGCAGCGTCGCCGTCGTAGGTGTGACCGGTTACACCGGCCTTGAGCTCGCGCGCATCCTTCTGCGCCATCCCGAGCTTTCGCCTCCGGTCTTCTACGTCCGCGAAACCAACGGCGCGAAATGCCTCGCGGAACTTTTTCCCCAGTTCCGCGGCTGGGGCGAAGCTCCCCTCCGGCCACTTTCCGTGGACGCCATCACTTCCAGCCGCGCGGGCACTGCGTTTCTCGCCACGCCCCACGAAGTTTCGGCGGAAATCGCCCCGGCCTTGCTCGACGCCGGCCTCCGCGTTGTGGATCTGAGCGGTTCGTTCCGCTTTCGCTCCGCGCAAACCTTCACCTCCTGGTACAAATTGCCCGCCCCGCATGCGGACTGGCTCGGCGAAGCTGCTTACGGCGTCCCGGAAATTTATTCGAATGAAATTGCCAAGGCTCGCTTGGTCGCCAATCCCGGCTGTTACGCAACCAGCGTGATCCTGGCCCTGCGGCCGCTCACGGAAGAAGGATGGATTGCGGCGAACACCAGCGTTGTCTGCGACTGCAAATCCGGCGCCACCGGCGCTGGCAAAGATCCCCGGCGCGATCTCCATTTCGTCGAAGTCGATGAAAATTTCAAGGCTTACAACCTCTTCACGCATCGCCACACGCCGGAAATTCTCGAACACACCGGCCTGAACGAAGACCAGCTTGTCTTCTCGACGCATCTTCTGCCGCTCGCCCGCGGCATTCTTTCCACAATCTACGTCACGCTCGATCAGCCGCAATCCGCGCAAGACATCGAAGCGCTCTACCGAAAATATTACGCCGGCCGCAAAATGGTTCGCATCTGGCCCGCTGGCACGCTGCCCGAACTGCAGCACGTCGCGCACACCAATTTCTGCGACATCGGTTTTGCCCTGGATAAATCCGGACGCCGCCTGATCATCGTTTCCTGCCTGGACAATCTTGGAAAAGGCGCCGCTGGGCAGGCCGTGCAGAATTTCAATCACATGCTGGGGATCGAGGAGCACATATCACTTCAATGAGAAAAGTCATCAAATTCGCAGGGGCATTGCTCGAAGACGACGCCACCGTTCGCTCTCTCGCGCGGCAAGTGGCGGCGCTCGCTCAGGAAGGCCACGAGATTCTGATCGTGCACGGTGGCGGCCGTCTTTTCACCGCCACGCTTCAGCGCATGGCCATCGAAAGCAAATTCGTCGCCGGACTCCGTGTCACCGACCGCGAGACGCGCGACGTCGCCGTCATGGTCTTTGCCGGTCTGCTCAATAAAAAACTCGTCGCCGCCATTTCCGCCGAGGGCCAGCCGGCCATCGGTGTTTCCGCCGCCGATGCTCATTGTTTCAACGCCGAGCCGATGGTGCACAACGAAGTGACAGGCAGCCTCGGTTTCGTCGGCTACCTCACCGGGTTAAATTCGCAATTTATCGAATCGCTCTGGCGCGAAGGTCTGCTTCCCGTCGCGCCTTGCCTCGGAATAGGGCCGGACAACGAACTCTACAACGTGAATGCCGATCACATGGCTGCGGCGTGCGCCGAATACCTTAGTGCCGACCAGTTGATCTATCTCACGGACGTCGCTGGCGTACTCGACGGCGAAAAGGTTCTGTCCGCGGTCACCTGCGAGGAAATCGAACGGCTCGTCCAGTGCCGAGTGGTTTCCGGCGGAATGGTCTTGAAGCTGGAAGCGGCCAAGCGCGCCATCGAAGGCGGCGTTCGCGAAGTGCGCATTGTTGGCGGCACCTCACCTGACGCGCTGTTGCTCGCATCGCATGCCGCGGAAACATCAGAAGCTGGCGTAGTGGCTGTCCCCGGTACTCGCGTCCTGCGCGAACCGCTCTCCGCCGCGCATGCGGCCCTTTCGGCGGCATGATGCGCCCTTCGTCCAAAAAGAAATCCGTAGTGCGCCCGGCCGGCAAGCCGAAACTTTCGGCTGTCCGCACGCCAAAGCCGGACCAGCGCCTGCTCGATGCCGAGCAATATCTTCTGCCCACCTACAAAAGACAGCCGGTGCTTATGACTCACGGCCGCGGCGCGTACGTCTACGATTCAACCGGCAAGAAGTATCTCGATTTTCTTGGCGGCATCGCCGTGAATGCCCTGGGCCACGCGCATCCGCGAATCGTGAAGGTGATTCGCCGCGAAGCCGCGCGCGCCATTCATCTTTCCAACCTCTATCACAATGCCTTTCAGGGACCGCTCGCGCGGAAGCTCGCCTCCTGGTCCGGCCTCGATCGCGTCTTCTTCGCCAACAGTGGCACCGAGGCGATTGACGGTGCGATGAAACTCTCCCGGCTTCTCGGTCGCAAACCCGACGAGTCTGCGGGAACCGTCGCGAAAAAACACCGCTTCCTGGCCATGGAGAATTCCTTTCATGGCCGCACCCTCGGCGCAATCAGTGTTACGGCCACTGAAAAATACCGTTTGCCCTTCGCTCCCGTCGTTCCCGGCGTGGAATTTGTCCGTTTCAACGACGTCGCCGACCTCGAATCAAAGTTTGACGATTCCGTCTGCGCCATCCTTATAGAAACTGTCCAGGGCGAAGGCGGAATCTATCCTGTCCACGAAGCGTTCTGGAATCGCGCCCGCGCTCTTGCGACCCAGCACGGAGCTCTCCTGATCGCCGATGAAATTCAATGCGGGCTCGGCCGCACCGGCCGCTATTTCAGCTATCAAAGATTTTCCTCAAGGCCAGACATCGCGGTCATCGCCAAGCCGCTCGCCGCCGGACTTCCTCTCGGCGCCATCCTCACAACCGAAGCCGTCGCTTCCCGCGTTTCTCCCGGCCTGCACGGCACCACCTTTGGTGGCGGCCCGCTGGCGTGCGCCGTTGCCCTCGAATTCCTCAACATCATCGAGGATGAAAAGCTCCTCGAAAATGTCCGCCAGCGCGGCGCCGAACTGCGCGATGGCCTCGCGAAACTTGCCGCCAAATTCGATTTCATCCGCGAAGTTCGCGCCGAAGGCCTGATGCTCGGCGTCGAGCTTTCTATCGATGGCAATCCCTTCGTCGCCGAAGCCATGCAGCGCGGCCTGCTCATCAATTGCACTCACGATTTTACGTTGCGCCTGCTTCCGCCCTTTATCATCACCAGTTCGCAGGTCCGCGAATTCCTTCGTCTCTTCGAACTCGTTCTTGCAACAACTCCACGCAATGCTTCTGCCCCGGATTCCAACAAGTCTCCAAATCACGAACGCGCCGCGCACGCCGCGGCAAGGTGAAATAATGACTACAACTTCTCTCGTTGCGCCTATTTCTTTGTCAACCGATCTCCTCACCGGAGCGGAATGGAGTCCCGCGCACACGCGCGACTTGCTCCATCTCTCCGCGGATATCAAGGCCCGCCCCATCCGTTACGCCTCCACGCTGCACGGCAAATTTATCGCGCTGATTTTTGAGAAGCCGTCGCTTCGCACGCGCGTCACCTTCGATGTCGGCATTCAAAGCATGGGCGGCTCCGTGGTTTTCCTCGATCACACCCAGGCGTCCGCGTCGCTCGGCGCGCGCGAGTCCATCGCCGATGTCGCGCGCAATCTCGAACGCTGGGTGCACGGCATCGTCGCGCGCGTCTATCACCAGCGTGTCCTTGAAGAAATGGCCGCGAACGCGAATATTCCGGTGATCAACGCGCTCTCCGACAAATTCCATCCGTGCCAGGCGCTCGCCGATTTTTTCACGCTCGAAGAACGATTCGGCGCTCTGCGCAGTTTCAAACTCGCTTACGTCGGTGACGGCAACAACGTTTGCCACTCGCTGATTTATCTCGCCGCGCGCCTCGGCGTTCACTTGCGCGTCGCCACGCCGCCGGACTACGCGCCCCTGCCCGAAGTGGTTGCCGACGGCAAGCGGGTGGCTCGCGAGACGCGCGCAAAAATTGAACTCATGACCGATCCGCGCGAAGCCGTCAGCGGCGCGCTCGCCGTTTACACCGACTCCTGGACCAGCATGGGTTTCGAAGAGGAAGGCGAAATTCGAAACGCCGTCTTCCAGCCCTATCAAGTAAATGCGGAGCTGATGTCGCTCGCCGCGCCCGACGCCGTGTTCATGCACTGTCTCCCGGCCCACCGCGGCCTGGAAGTTACGCCCGAAGTCCTCGACGGCGCGCAATCGGTGGTCCTCGATCAATCCGAAAACCGCATGTACGTGCAGAAAGCGATCCTGCATACTTTGTTCTAGTGTGGTGACACTCTTAAACGCATCGCGTCGATTTTCCTTTGTAGGGGCGTCCGCCGTTGGCAACACCAAAACGCAAGAGAGGAATTGTGAACAAGCCATTGAACAAACCCAAAAAAGTCGTACTCGCCTATTCCGGCGGCCTGGATACTTCCATCATCATTCCCTGGCTCAAGGAAAATTATGGCTGCGAAGTCATCGCCGTGATCGGCGATGTCGGCCAGCAGGAAGATCTCGAAGCCGCGCGCAAAAAAGCGCTCGCCACCGGCGCCACTTCCGCGCACGTCGAAGATCTGCGCGAGGAATTCGTGCGCGATTACATCTGGCCGACGCTGCGCGCCGGCGCCGTTTACGAGCACACCTACTTGCTCGGCACTTCGATGGCGCGTCCGGTGATCGCCAAGCGCCAGGCGGAAATCGCCTTAAAGCTCGGCGCCGACGGCCTCTCGCACGGCTGCACCGGCAAAGGCAACGACCAGGTCCGATTCGAACTGGCCTACAAGGCGATCGCTCCCAACGTGCAAATCATTGCTCCGTGGCGCGAGTGGGACATCGATTCGCGCGAAGACGCCATCGCTTACGCGCAAAAACACAATGTCCCCGTCGAGCAGAGCAAGAAAAATATTTACAGCCGCGACCGTAACATCTGGCACCTCAGCCACGAAGGCGGCGAACTCGAAGATCCCGCGAACGCCCCGAACGAAGCCATGTGGCAGTGGGTCGTCTCTCCGGAAAAAGCTCCGGACAAAGCCGAGGAAGTCGAAATCGGATTCGAAGCGGGCACGCCCGTTTCCGTGAACGGCACAAAACTTGGACCGGTCGATCTTCTCAACATGCTAAACGAAATCGCCGCGAAGCACGGCATCGGCCGCACCGACCTCGTGGAAAACCGCCTCGTGGGAATGAAATCACGCGGCGCGTACGAAACTCCCGGCGGCACGCTGCTCGTGAAAGCGCATCAGGAATTGGAACGCCTCACGATTGATCGCGAGACCGCACATTTCCAGCAAGCGCTCTCGCTGCGCTACGCCGAACTCGTTTACTACGGTCTGTGGTTTGCCCCGCTGCGCGAAGCGCTAGACGGTTTCTTCAACGTCGCCCAGCAGCGCGTCACCGGCGCCGTCGGCCTGAAACTGTGGAAAGGGACGCTCAACGTGACCAAGCGCGTTTCTCCTTTCTCGCTGTACCGTGCGGACTTGGCCAGCTTCACCATGGGCCGCTACAACCCCAAAGACGCCGAGGGCTTCATCAATTTGTTCGCCCTGCCCGTAACCGTGCGTCCGAAGGCCAAAGCCGAGGGCGGCAACTAGCTCGGCAGCTAGTTTTGGCGCCTAAGATTTAAGTCTTTATATTCTTTTACTGACAACTGAAAACTGACGACTGAAAACTCTTCATGACTGAACGCAAAGACGACCGGTTGTGGGGCGGACGCTTCGAGCGCGCGCCGAACGAACACTTCGACGCGTTCCAGCGTTCGTTTGCGTTCGACCGCCGGCTGTTGCCTTACGAAATTGCCGTGGATCGCGCGTGGGCAAAAGCGCTCGAGCCAATCGGCATCTTCACTGCAACGGAGGTAAAGCAGGCGCTGGCGGCGCTCGACAAAATTGCCGAGCGCGCCAAGACCGATCCCGCGTGGCTCGAACAATTCGGCGCCGACGCGGAGGACGTGCACCACTTCGTCGAAAAAGCGCTCGTCGAAGAACTCGGCCCGCTCGGCTGGAAATTGCATACCGGCCGAAGCCGCAACGAACTCGTTGCTACCGATTTCCGTCTTTTCGTCATTGATGCTGCGGCGGAAATTCAGCGCAGGCTTGAAGCTTTACTGAATGCGTTCCTGCTGCAAGCGAAAGCCAATCGCAACGTGCCGATGGCCGGCATGACTCATATGCAGCACGCGCAGCCAATCCTGCTTTCGCATTTTCTGCTCGCGCATGCGGAAGCCTTCGCGCGCGACATCACGCGGCTACACCATGCGGCGGAAAGCGCGGACGCTTGTCCCATGGGTTCCGGCGCGCTCGCGGGAAATTCGTTCGCGATCGACCGCAACGCGATTTCGCGCGAGCTCGGATTTTCCCGCATCACCGGAAATAGCCTGGACGCCGTCAGCGACCGCGATTTTGCCCTCGACTATCTTTACGCGCTCACTGGCATCGCCACGCATCTTTCGCGGCTGGCCGAAGACTTCGTGCTTTTCGCGTCCCAGGAATTTTCCTACGTGATTCTTCCGGATGAATATTCCACCGGCAGCAGCCTCATGCCGCAAAAGAAAAATCCCGACGCGTGGGAACTGATTCGCGGAAAAACCGGGCGCATCAACGGCGCGCTGCTGGGCTTGCTTACGACGCTGAAGGGTCTGCCGACGAGCTATCAGCGCGATTTGCAAGAGGACAAAGAGGCGCTTTTCGCCGCGCACGATCAAGTGGCGGACATGGTCGCCGTCGCTGCCGGAGCCATCGCTTCCACCAAGTTCAATGCCAGCCGCCTGGCTGCGGCAGCCTCCAATCCTGCGCTGCTCGCGACAGAGGCTGCAGACTACCTGGTGCACAAAGGAGTTCCGTTCCGCCAAGCGCACGACATTGTGGGCAAAGTGTTGCGCGAGGCCGAAAAACAAAACATAGCGTGGACTACGCTGCCTCTCAAAACGCTTCAGAAAATATCGCCCGCGTTTGAAGCGGATTTTGCCGGCAGCCTGAGTCTCGACGCCGCACTGGCTTCTAAAAAAGTTCGCGGCGGGACCGCGCCCGAGAGCGTCCGCGCGGCGATCACCGATTTGGAAGAACGCCTCAACAAAAAAGCCAAGAAAAAAGGAGCAAAGTCATGAGTTCGCAGACCGCAAATCATTTGAACACTCTCGCACCTGCCGCGGGGGACCGGAGGTTGCTTCGTTGAGCCCAACGCCGGCACAACGAATGCAGCCTCTTTCAATGGCAACAACCAAGCGATGAATATCAGCCCCGCCCTCCCGGAAGCGTCTTTGCCGCGCGGCTTCCGCTTCGCGGCAACCGCCTGCGGCTTGAAAAAAACCGGGGCGCTCGACCTCGGGCTTTTTTCGAGCGATGTTCCCGCCTCCGCCGCCGCGGTCTTTACGCAAAATCTCGTGGTGGCCGCTCCGGTCACGCTCTCGAAAAAACATCTGCAACTCTCGAAGGGGCGCATGCGCGCCGTGGTCGTGAATTCAGGCAACGCCAATTGCGCGACAGGAGCCCAAGGCGACGCGGCTTCGCTGCGCACGGTGGAAGAGACAGCACGGCGCCTGGGCCTGCCAGTACACGAAGTCTTTGTTTGCTCGACGGGCGTCATCGGCGTGCAGTTGCCGGTAGAAAAAATCCTGCGCGCACTGCCGTCGCTCGCGCGCAACCGCCGCCCGTCCATGCGTTCGTTCGCGGAATTGTCGCTCGCGATTTGCACCACGGACACCCGGCCGAAAACGGCGGCGGCTTCCTTCAAAATGGCCGGCAAGCGCGTTCATTTCGTGGGCTGCGCCAAAGGCGCGGGAATGATCCATCCGAACATGGCCACCACGCTGGCCTTCGTGGTGACCGATGCCGCGATTTCGCCGTCGCTCCTGAAGAAAACTCTGCAGGATGTGACCTCGCGCACCTTTAACTCGATCAGCGTGGACGGCGACACTTCGACCAACGACACCTTGCTGGTGCTGGCCAACGGCGAAGCCGGTGCGCCATCCATCAAACCCGGCACCAGAGCGCATCGCGCTTTCGCTGCCGCGCTCGAACACGTTTGCCATTCGCTCGCGCTCCAGATTGTTGCCGATGGCGAAGGCGCGCAACGCGTCATCGAAATCGAAGTGCGCCATGCCAAGACCGCAGCGGCCGCGAAGCGCATCGCGGAAACCATCGCGACCTCTCCACTGGTGAAAACTGCGTTTGCCGGCGGCGATCCCAACTGGGGCCGCGTCTTTTCTGCCGCTGGCCGCTCCGGGGTGAAGTTCGATCCCGCCCTCGTGGACATCAAGATGGCGGGCATCCCCGTTTTGCGTCGCGGCCAGCCCGTCGATTTCAACGAGCGCGCCGCCAGCAACAAACTCCTCGCCGACCACGTCCCGCTGATCGTGGATTTGCACGCGGGCACCGGCACGGCCCGTTACTGGACCTGCGACTTCACCGCGGAATACGTCCGCATCAACGCCTCCTACCGCACCTGACCCACGCGACCACTAACGCCCGCCGAAGTGTGTAGTATCATAACTTCAGCAGGCGATTATCATTAGCTAACGCAGGCCCCTTGCGACAACCGCCCGACAAACAGCGTATTCTCGATTCCCTCGCCGCCATCGCCCGTGGCGCCGATCGCCCGCCCTCGCGCTCCGAATTCCTCTCTCTCTCCGGAATCTCCGAGCACTCCGTCTTGCAGTTCTTCCCCAGCTGGAACGCCGCCCTCCGCGCCGCCGGACTTCAGCCTTACACTCTAAACCTGCGCCTTGAGGACCGCGAACTACTCGAAGACTGGGGCCACGCCGTTCGCAGAAGCCATAAAATCCCCACCCGTCGTGCGTACCGTCATTTGGGAAAATTCGATCATCGCACTTTCGAGCGCCGCCTCGGCCCTTTCGGCATGGTCGCCAAAGAACTCGGCTACACCGTCGAAGCCGTGCAATCCGGCTTCCCGGACTGTGAAGCCAAGCGCCAAATCGCCCCGCATCGCTGGCAGCGCGTCCATCTCGAATTCGAATTTGAGAGCCGCAATTTCCGCGACCACGGCCACTCCCTCACCGGCTGCGACGTCATCGTCTGCTGGCGCCACAACTGGCCCGACTCCCCACCCCACCTCGAAATCCTCAAACTCTCCTCCCTAATCAAATCCCTCCCCACCTCCCAAGCCTGACGCTCCTTTCGCGTTGCCGGTCCCGTTGCCTCGCGGTAAGATTCCATTGTGAATTTTGAATGGGATCCGGCTAAGGCCAGCCGGAATCGCCGGATACACCGGATTTCTTTCGAGGAAGCGGCGACGGTATTCGGCGATTCCCTGTCAATCACCTGGCCCGACCCCGGCCATTCGGAATCGGAAGTACGATTTATTACGGTTGGACACTCGAGCGCGGGACGATTACTCCTGGTAGCTCACGCGGATCGCCGTGAGATCATCAGAATCATAAGCGCACGCAGGGCCACGCGACGGGAACGAGAACAGTATGAAGAAGAATGAGAAAGCGGCGAAGAACGGCGAGTTGCGCCCGGAGTACGATTTGGCGGAATTGAAGAATGGTGTGCGGGGCAAGTACGCCGCGCGCTATCGAGCGGGCACAAATCTCGTGCTGTTGTCGCCGGATGTGGCCAGGCATTTTCCAACGGGGCGGGCGGTGAATGCAGCGCTCCGGAAGTTGATTCATCGCGCCAAGATCGTCCGCCGTGGCCGCTGAGGCTCACGTATGATCTCCTTTACATTGACATCCCGAGCGTAACGACCGAAGGTTCCGATCTTATCGGAAGGGATCTGCTTTTACGTCTTCTGTCTCCATCGGTCTGCTTTGAAGTGTCCTCTATGTGGAGTATACTGTGGAGTAGGTTCCACATATGCTAGTCATTCAAATCGTCCTGGACAAAAAGCTATTGTACGCCGCCGACCAAGCCGCGAAGCGCACTCGGCGAAACCGGTCCGCTCTGGTGCGCGAGGCCCTGTGGGAATACCTCCGCCGTTTGGAACTGCGCGCCAAGGAAGTGCGCGACCGCCAGGGCTACTCGCGACAGTCTCCAGCCGGCGCGGAAGCGCGGGGTTGGGAATCGGAGGCCACGTGGCCGGAAGAATAGCCCGAGGCGAAGTTCGGCTCTACCAGTTTGCCGCGCCCGGCAGGAAACGACCGGCCCTCGTGCTCACCCGCAACAGCGCCCTCGCCTATTTATCCACGGTCACGGTGGCGCCTGTCAGTTCTACTATTCGGGGCGTGCCATCGGAAGTCGTTCTGAATGAGGAAGACGGGATGAAGTCCCCTTGCGCAGTAAACCTGCACAACGCCGTGACGGTATCTCAACAGCGGTTAGGGAGACGCGTGACCCAGCTTAGTTCGGCACGAATGAATGAGGTGTGCGCGGCTCTGCGCTTCTCTCTGGGTTGCGATTCGAACTAAGTTACGGGGAATGTTCCGTCTGTCCCGAATTTCTACACACTCTAATCTACTTGAGGCTACACATCGAGATGTGTATAATTGTTTCGAAAGCCGACCATGCCTACTAACCTGGCCATCGACGACCGCTTGATCGAACAAGCTCAGAAGCTGGGCCGACACCGGACCAAAAAAGATGCCGTCACGGCTGCTCTTGACGAATACATCCAACGCCGCAAGCAGCAGGACATTCTGCCGCTCTTCGGAAGCATCGAGTACGAGGCGAATTACGACCATAAGAAGGAACGCAGCAGAAAGCGCGCGTGAACGTTCTCGTCGATACTTCGATCTGGTCCCTGGCGCTCCGCCGCAAATTGCACGACCTCAATTCCGCTGAGCGCGCCCCCGTCGCCGAACTAACAAGCCTGATTCAAGAGGGCCGTGCGAGAATCATCGGTTTGATCCGCCAGGAGCTGTTATCCGGCATTAAGACGTCCAGCCAGTACGAAAAACTCCGCACCGTCCTCCGCTCCTTCCCCGATGAGCCTATTGGCACGGGCGACTACGAAGCCGCCGCCAAAGCCGGCAACGACTGCCGCGCTCGCGGAGTCGCCGTATCCGTCGCCGACATCCTGATTTGCGCCATCGCCATTGCTCGCGACTGGTCCATCTTCGCCACCGACCCCGACTTCAAGGCCTACGCCAGAATCCTCCCTCTCAAATTGCACACACCCCGAAAGTAAATAGCCGGAGAATGCAAACTAGAAAATGGAAATTGGAAAACGGAGAAGAGAAAGACCCCACCCTTGCAAAAAACAAACCCGCAAGGATTGATTGGATAAGAGCGAAGGCTCCGTTCGCGTAACCGGTATGCTTCTGGTTGGAGGACCGAAGCTATCGGTAGGAAGGAGCCTTCGATGAGGATTATTGGATGTGATTACCACCCCAGTTGGCAACAAGTTTGTTGGGTGGAGACGACCACCGGGGAGACGCGAGAAGTAAAACTGGAGCATGCGTCGGGAGAAGCCACGCGATTTTACCGGCAGCTTCCGGGACACGCGTTGATCGGGATGGAGTCCACGGGGAATTGTCAGTGGTTCGCGGAGATGGCGACGACGGCAGGACACGATGTGTGGATCGGGGATGCGGCAAAGATTCGCGCAGGGGAAACACGGCAGCAGAAACACGACCGGCGTGACGCGGCGCTGATTCTGAAGCTGTCAGATTTGCCGTCCACCCTGAGCCGGGCTCGTATCCGGCTTCGCCGTACCAACCATCATGCCAAGCTGCCTCTATCAGGAAGCACATCCAACATCGCTCGTTGGCCGCCTCGCCAACTCCAAGTACGAACTCCGGATCATCGTCCAGAGGCTCCCTATGCAAGATCAAAACTTCTATCCAGTTCGCCCTGTTTACTTGAAACAACAGTTGAGGAAGCGCGGGAGGCATCCAATCGCTTACCAGCGCCACATCGAAATACATGTTCTCAACGTGCTCGATTGCGTCCAGCGCACTTGTGAGCGGCAGAGCGTTGATGCCGTAGTCCTGGAGAAGGCCCGCTATGAACTCCGCCATAATCTTATCGGGATGGACCACCAGCACTTTTGCAAAGGGGTGCTTCATGGCCTAGCGCATCATAGCGCCAGCCGTTCCGTATTTTCCAGACTTTCTGCGTGAACGCGAAGCGTTCAGCTCAAGCCGTTCCGGCAGAATATTGCGGGGCGGGCGGCGGGTGGCCGCGTCTTAATTCCGAAAACCGCCTTTGGGTGGCGCATCCTTTGGCATTTAGTATTTAAAGGGTGCGGTCTCTATCTTTTGGGCCAGCGTAGGTGCACTTCGCCCGTGCGGGTGATAGCGGCCACGAAGGGAGGCTTTACCTTGCGGCAGAGTCGCTGCATTTTGGGGATTGCAAGTTCAAGGGCGCTAGCCATGTCCTGCCCGGACATGTTGCCGGACGCAAAGACGAATTCGCGCACGGCATGTTCCTTCAGTGCTTGCTTTTCGAGGAAGTTATAACGTATTCGCTTGTCGGCTGTGAGTAGAACCCAACCGTTGGCGCCAACTTTGGGCAACCATGTTTCATCGGGCGTCCCTGACTGAAAATGCGCTCGAAGCGCACGGACACTTTGGTCAAGGTGTCCTGAATTGCGCGGGAGTTGCAGAGATTCTCGTCCAGGTACAGGACAAAATCTTCAGGCGGCGATGGGGAGGGCGCTTTCCCAGCGGATGGCTTCTTCGATCTGCTGTGGCGTGCAGCCATACTCCTCGGCAAGCGCGGTGACGGACTCCGGGGCGTTGAAACGCGACGCGATTATAGCAGTAGAGATAGCTGTTCCAGCGATAATGGGTTTGCCAAAACCGACCATGGGATTGATCTCGATGGTCTTCGGCTCTGAAGGACGGGGCTCCCTGACAAAGGGGAAGAACCGGAAGAGGCCCTTGGGATCGATTTCCACCCTTTCAAGATGCATCCTGAAAGAGTCCAGGCTCAACTGATCATGCGGTTGTGAGACGTTGATCGTCCTTCCCATTCGTTCGATAAAGAGGTCCTTGCGGTCGGTCTTGAAAACTTCGCTGATGAGCGGATGGGGTTGAGGAAAATCCTTGCTGATCTTCCGCAGTGCGCTACGGACTTTCGGAAGTCTCAGATTGTAAATCTTGCGCATTCCTGCAAGAGCATGGCACTCGAGGAGGTTCAGGAAGGAAAGGCGAATGGGACCACACTCAACGGGCTCGATAATAGGCGGAAGTTTGCCAAACCCGGTGAGCCAATAGCGCAGGGTCGTGTAAGGAACCTTAAGATAGACGGCGACCTCGGGAACGCCGCAGGCAGGGTCTTCGTAAAGTCTGTTGTACTTTGCGGTCATTGCGACGACACCGTGAGGAGACCGTCCCGATTCACGGTCACCATCTATACTATCACTTCGGTGCTAGCCAGAGTGGCGTTTCTCATTGGTGTCCTCCAGTCGGTTCATTTTCTCTAATCCCAACGCCAAGGGAGATTTCTGAAGGGCAACGGGTCACCGAAGCTCGGACTCCATATTTTCCAGTCTCATAGAACAAAAGCAGGCTTATTACTCCCACTTCCAGTCAGCGAATTGTTCGCGGAGGGCTAGTTTTTTGAATTTGCCAACAGAGGTTCGTGGGATGGCATCTACGAAGACGAAGGCGTCTGGCAGCTGCCACTTGGCAAAGGATTTGGCGAGAAAGGCGCGCAGTTCTTCGGGAGTGGAGGTAGCGCCGTCCTTGAGGACCACGGCGGCGAGCGGACGCTCCTGCCATTTGGGGTGCGGGATGCCGACGACGCAGGCTTCTTTGACGGCGGGGTGACCCATCAAGGCGTTTTCCAGGTCCACGGAGCTGATCCATTCGCCTCCGGACTTCACCAAATCCTTGGCGCGGTCAACAATCTTAATGATGCCTTCGTCGTCCAGCGTGGCAACGTCACCGGTCTTGAACCAGCCATCCGCGGTCCAGCGATTCGCCTGATCGGGAGCATTGTAGTAGCTGGCGGCCACCCACGGGCCGCGCACTTCCAGCTCGCCAGGTGTGTCGCCATCGCGCGGGGCTTCGACGGAAGTGCCGCCGGGGCCATCCGGACGCATCACGCGGAGCTCCACAAAAGGGCTGGGCCAGCCCTGTTTGGCGCGGACTTCGTATTGCTGGTCGGGGGTCCAGCCACGCATGTGCGCTTTGAGCTTGCCGACGGTGGCCAGCGGCGTGGTTTCCGTCATGCCCCACAGATGCAGGATGCAGAGCCCATGCTTATCGAGCGCGCGCATCAGCCGCTCCGGCGGCGCGGTGCCGCCGCAAACGATGCGGACCGGCGAAGCGCGTTTCCAGCGCTCCGGATTTTTCTCCAAAGCAGCGAGTACACCCAGCCAGACCGTGGGCACCCCGCACGCAACGGTCACCATCTCCTGGCTCATGAGATCGAGAACGCTCTCCGCGTCCACATTGGGTCCGGGCAAAATTAAGCGTGCGCCGGTCATGACGCACGTGTACGGCAGGCCCCAGGCATTGGCGTGAAACATCGGGGCCACCGGTAGCACCGTGTCGTGATGACTGACCGCGAAGGAGTCCACGCCGGCTTCCGCCAGCGAATGGAGCACCAGGGCGCGATGCGAGTAGATGACCCCTTTCGAATTGCCGGTTGTGCCGGACGTGAAGCACATGGCCGCCCCGTCGTTTTCATCAATGGGCGGGTAGCGAAACTCGCCGCTGGCTCCGGCGAGTAATTCTTCATAGTTCAGAAAACCTTCGGGAACGTTGCCGCAACCATAAGGAACCACGATGACGCGTTCGAACGGCACGTCGTTGCGGAATTTTTCGTAAACGGGCAGAAGCACGTCGTCAATCAAAAGAAAGCGGTCGCCCGCATGATTCGCGATGGCGGCAATTTCATGCGGATGGAGGCGCAAATTCAAAGTGTGCAAAATGCCGCCGGCGCAGGGCACGCCGAAGAAAGCCTCCAAGTGGCCGGAGTGATTCCACATCATGGAAGCGACGCGGTCGCCGGATTTCAGTCCAAGTTTAGTAAGTGCTTCCGAGAGTTGGCGCGCACGGCGATAAAATTCGCCGTAACAAGTGCGTACGATGGATTTGTCCGGCTTGCGGGAAACGATTTCGACACGCGAAAAAAGTTTTCCGGCGCGCTCCAAAATAGTTGGCAGCGTCAGCGGAAAATCCATCATCGTGCCGCGCATAGTTCCTCTCGGCTGGGAAAGTAGTTTGCGCGCATCGTATCATTTTTCAGCGGCGAAGGTGAAAAGCGCGGGAGTTCGAACGCTGAGATTCCGTGGCTTTGCATGCAGAATTTCCCGTTGCAAAAGAGGTCAATTTCCGGGAGGATGCCACAGACCGCTGAAGTGCCGGTCTCGCTCCCGCGGCGGCCCCGTGTGTCCGCCACCCCGTGATCGAAAGCTGTCCCTTCGGCGCGCTCCGCGACTCGCACTTGGGTTCCGGGCAGAAGGAGTGAGAGGTGAAGAAGCTCTACATCGGGAATCTTCCGTTTTCCGCGACGGAAGAACAGTTGAACGAGTGGTTCTCGCAAATCGGTGTAACCCCTTCGGGCGTCAATCTCATCCGCGATCGTTTCACGGGCCAGTCGCGCGGCTTTGCGTTCGTCGAAGTGAATGCTGACGAAGACGCGGAGCGCGCGATCAACTCCTTGAACGGGCAGAATTTCGGCGGGCGGAACCTGGTGGTGAATGAAGCGCGTCCACAAGCAGAACGTGGAGGCGGTGGTGGTGGTGGGCGAGGTGGGTACGGCGGTGGGCGTGGTGGCCATGGTGGCGGCGGTGGTGGAAGAGGCGGCCACGGTGGTGGTGGCGGGCGCGGCGGCGATCGCGGCGACCGTGGCAATCGCTGGTAGACAGAAGAACAGAAACCAAGTACGCGGCGCCCTGGACGGGTGTAGGGCGCTTTGCTTCCCCGGAAGACTTCTGCAGGGTATTTCTGCGCGAATCCACGCTCGATGCGGGTCTTACCTTCGGCACCCAGGCACGTCTAATCCCCTTGGATAGCTATGGTGGAAAAGTTGTGGCGCTTGGCGAAAGAGGAATTCGCGCTGGCGAACGAGTGGGAATGTGTGTAGTATCCGCGCAATTCGAATGCTGCGTTGCGGCCGATTGTTGAAAAAGTAGCTCCGCGACCAATTATTTTGAGGACGCTCCCCGCCCCCTCACGCACGAGTTGTCTTGCGAAACATTTTGCCCCGTAACGTGTTTGAAACAACAAGCAAGGAAAATGACTTGCAGGGCCAGTTGTGGAGTATATGAATAGCGCGGGAGAGCCGTGAAGTTGCCCCGCGGGCGGGAAGCACGGGACGAGCTGAAAGAACCTTTTTGGCCGGCTGTGCATCCAAATGGCAGAGCGAAACGTAGTAGAGAATAGAATGACGACCTGGCACAAACGCGATTGGCAACAGTTTTACGAACTGGCGCGACGCCCCTGGCAGCGTCACCGGCCGCCGCGGCCGGTGTACCCGACAGGTTTGAATCGCGTGCTGCCCGCGCAGGGATTCAGTTTGTCTGAGCTGGATGATGCCGGCGTGGATCTTGATCTCGCCGAACGGCTGGGTCTGCCGGTGGATGCCGGGCGCATCGGGGCGTATGGGCCGAACGTTACTGTACTGCGGGATTTTATCCGATCGTCCCGCCAGCCGCTGTAATTCGAATTACCTCTTCTCTCTTCACTGAATTTCCAAGCTGAACTGTGTGCGGTGAAGATTATCTACGCTGTGTACTCCTGCGCGCAGTAGAATGCTCTCCGCTCGTTCAGCAGACCATGCGAGGCAAATGTGAAACGATTCCTTCTTGCGGCGGCCTTGGCCGTTTTCTTCGCGGGAAATTCCGGGCCGGAGTATTCCATCCAGGCCATACGATATGCCATTTCGCCGGGCTTTCCCGTCGCGGGATTGGTTGTGGGGGCACCGAAAGGCGAGAAGGTGGATATCGCCATGGTGATCTGGCTGATTCGCGGCGGAGGGCGGACGATTTTGTTTGATAGCGGATTTCACCGGGAGAAATGGCTGAAGTATTTTCCGATGACGGAGTATCTGCGGCCGGATGAGGCGGTGAAATTGGCAGGCGTGAAACCGGAAGAGGTGACGGACATCGTCATCAGCCATGCGCACTGGGATCACATGGGCGGAATCGATCTATTTCCGAAAGCGAATGTTTGGATTCAGAAGGACGAGTATCGGTATTACACCGGGGATGCGTGGCAGCCGGGAGGGAATCACGGGGGGATTGATCCGGAAGATGTGAAGGCGTTGCTGCAGGTGAATACGGAGGGGCGGGTACGGCTGGTGGATGGGGACAACGTGGAGATTTTTCCGGGGATTCGCGCGTACATCGGTGCGCGGCACACGTATGCTTCGGAGTATCTGCGTGTCGAGGGGAATCCGACGTTTGTGCTGGCGTCGGACAATTGCTATCTGTACCGCAACCTGGCGGAACACGCGGCGAGCGCGACGTTCAGCGAGGCTGATCATGCGGCCAACATTGCGGCGCAGGCGCGGATGATCGAGCTGGCGGGCTCGGCGGATCGCGTAGTGCCCGGGCATGACACTCTGCAGTTTCAGAAATTTCCCACGCAAGGCCGCGTGGCAACAATCAAGTAAGCCAACTCTACTAGTGAGCGCTCGTCACATGAAGGGCTGCGTTCATCACTGCCTGGTCGAGACGATCCAGTTCATCCTGCAACTGACCCAGTTTTGCCTGCTCGGCTCTTGACTGCTGTTCGAGGTCCATTTCTTTCATTTGCGCCTCTTGTTCCTCAGACACGAACGCTTCCATCTGCGCCTTGAGCTGCGCAATCCCGTCCTCGAATTGCTTGCGTTGCGCGTCATTCTCACTTCGATCCTTCATGCTTTCATACTGCTTGATCTGAAATTCTTGATATTTCCTGCTATTCCGTAACTGCTCGATTGAAGATTTCGCTTCCTCCAGCCGCTGGGAGGCATGGGCAACAGCTTGCTCTTGAACGTGTAAACCATAGATGAGAATCTGCGCCTTTCGTGCGGCGATCGCGGATGTTTGGAGGTCCTGGCGCAGTTGACGAACTTCAGCCAGCAATGCCAGCAGCGTCGGCGACTCTGTCGGCGCGGCCTGACCAAGCGCGGGCGAAGAGATGAGCAAAAGGCTAAGAACAACTGACGAGGGGCGAAACATCGGGTACCTCCTCTGAACTCGTATCATTGGACTCCCAATGCTTTACCGAAGTTCCCGGTTGCCGGGGAGTGGGATACTGTATTCGCGCTGGGCGGGCTTTGTTTGCCGGTGTTGAATGAGACGGGAGAACGACGTAAAATGAGGGTTTCTCGCAGACTCCATGGGCTCACCGTTTAACATCATTTCGAATGCACCAGCGATACCGATACCGGCACCGGGGGCGCACCCGCGGCCGGATTGGTTGCGGGTGAAGTTTTTCGGGGGAGAGCGGTATCAGGATCTGAAGCGCATCATGCGCACGCTGGATTTGCACACGGTGTGCGAGAGCGCGCGCTGCCCGAACATGGGGGAGTGCTGGGACCATGGCACGGCGACGTTTATGATTTTGGGGGACATTTGTACGCGGGCGTGCGGGTTCTGCGCGGTGCCTTCGGGGAAGCCGGTCGGGCCGCCGGATGAGGACGAGCCGCTGCGCGTGGCGGAGGCCGTGGCCAAAATGGGCTTGCGTTACGCGGTGGTGACTTCGGTGAACCGCGATGACCAGCCCGACGGCGGGGCGCACATTTTTGCACGGACGATTGAGGAGATTCGCAAGCGCGTTCCGGGCTGCAAGGTGGAAGTGCTGATCCCGGATTTTCGCGGGGATTGGGACGCGTTGGATGTGGTACTGGCGGTGCGGCCGGATATCCTCAACCACAACACGGAGACTGTTCCACGGCTTTACCGGCAGGTGCGCAAAGGGGCGGTTTACGAGAGATCGCTGGAATTGTTGCGGCGTTCGAAAGTGGCGCATCCGGAAGTCCCGACGAAGACCGGCCTGATGCTCGGCCTCGGGGAAGAAAAAGAGGAAGTGCTCGCCACACTTGAGGATCTCGCCGCGCAGGGGACGGACATTCTTACGCTAGGCCAATACCTGCAGCCCACGCGCGAGCACTTGCCGATCGTGCGCTACGTGCATCCCGACGAGTTTGCCGAATTCAAGATTCTCGGCGAAGCCATGGGCTTCAAGCACGTCGAAGCCGGCCCGCTGGTGCGTTCGTCCTACCACGCGTTCGACCAAGCCGAATCCGCCATTAAGTAACGCGAACAATGGGGTCGCTAGTATTTCGCGCCAAACCCGTTTACTCTTTTGAATGGAGATGTTTCCCAATGACCATCCGAGTCGAGCTCAATCCTGAGAGTGAGGCACGCCTTAAGGCCGAGGCACGCGCCAAGGGCCTACCTTTGGAAAAGGTAGCCGAACAGCTTCTTAAAGAAGCGCTCGCTGGACGAACTTTGTCTCGCGGTCAGATGAGTGTGGAAGAATTTCATCGAATGCTTGACGCGATGGCGAAAGGGTCTGAACGACTGCCAGATGTACCCACGGAGAGCTTTTCGCGCGCGAGTTTCTATGAGGACCGGCTAGATGGCGGAGACGCCGTACCTCGTCGATAGCAACGTGCTTCTCCGCTGGGTGAAACCCGACCATAGGGATTATCCCGCCATAGTCTCAGCCACGGATTCGATTCTTCGACACGACGGCGTGCTCTGTTATACCTCTCAGAATGTCGGCGAATTTTGGAATGCCTGTACTCGTCCTGCGGATCGCAATGGCTACGGCCTCTCGCCTCAAGACGCAGACGGACTTGCAAGGTTTTTCGAGGAAAAGCTCCGCTTGCTCCCGGACAGCCTCGCGGTTCACGAAGAGTGGCGCAGTCTTTTGGTGACGCACGCTGTTTCTGGCGTGCAGGTTCACGACGCGCGGCTGGTGGCGGCCATGCGAGTGCACGGGGTTAAGCGCATTCTGACGTTCAATGACAAGGACTTTTCGCGGTACACGGATGTAGAAGCTATTCATCCACGCGGTGTTTCGCTCGCGTGACCACGAGTTCCCTCCGCTCTCGCCGGGGTCAAGGGGCCGGCCCGCTGGTGCGTTCTTCGTATCACGCCTTTGACCAGGCCGAATCCGCAAGAAGTTAGACACCTAAGACTATCCTTTCAGGATAATCGGCGGTCAAAGGTGGGCCACTTTCCGACTGCCGCATTAATCAGGAGATGTCCGACGATGTATGTCGACCTTCGCTAAAAAGAGGTATAAACCGGCATCACATCGAACTTAGTAAGCTCATGTTTTTCGTTGAAAACGAATACGATCTGGAGGGCTTCGTCCCACATTAACGACCGGGCAACGTGTCTCTTGATTGCTGCTATCACGTTCTGTTTGGCGTAGTCGTGCCCAGATCTCTTGAGGTCTTTACCTGGAAAAAATCCGAACGTCCAAACGTACACAAAGCCGAAAACCAGAACGCCGAGGGTGACTGCGAGAATGGCTTTCCTTCGCATTGTGTCTTTCCAGTGTAGCGGCTTAGGCCCGCCCGAAACTGCCGAGCAAAGGTGACGCTACGAATCCGTTAAGACGAAAGCAGCGACGCTGCTAACATCCGCGTAGTCTACTTGCCTGATAAGTTCTATAAAGGTAGAAGTCAAGAAAAAACACATCTCCACCGGCTGTGATTTTTCTTGCTTCTCAGCCCACTGGATGGAGCAGGATCTGTTCTGATCACCCGCAGCAGGTGCTCGGTTGCTGGC
>JABCZG010000027.1 GCA_013289835.1 Acidobacteriota bacterium
CCTGTTAGCCGCAAAGCCGCTCTGAGCCTACCCACAGCTGAGCCAGATCTCTGAGGTTATGCTTGTGTTTCCGCGTTACGAAGTATTCCTTCCCACCTTTTACACACAGCCTGTACTCCCCAGTCGGTAAAGGTTGGATCACCTCCACGGCCGAGATATTCACGACGACCGAGCGGTGGATGCGAATAAAACCGTAGGGTTTGAGCTTCTCCGCCATGGACGAGAGGGACTCGTGCACCAAATAGGGATTAGGTCGGTGTTGCAACGAAACGTAGTTACCTTCGGCTTGTACTGCCACAATGTCAGCCAAATCCAAGAGAAGGATGCTACCGTTTGTCTTGAATGCGATTCGTGGCACGTCGTCCCCCTCGCCGAGATTGACGAGGCGCCCGAAGAGACCTCAGCCACCCTACGATATTTGTGATTCCCACTTCCCACACCTTCGCATCCTGAGCATTCTTTGCTAACGAGCCGTAGCCCTCCACCATCGCGATCAGAAAGCTGGCAGCCTCGTCTGGATTCAAGTTGCGGCGAACAGTTCCTTGGGACTGCCCTTTCCGCAAAAGCGTAGCGACGCCATCCTGCCAGGCAAGGAATATTCTCTCCAGTCGCTTGCGGAATGGCTCGTCCAGTGGAGACATCTCCTGTGCCAAATTGAGCAGTGGACAACCGGCTCGAACGTCTGCGGGCCGCGCTGGCAATCCCCGGACAATGCCGATCAAAATGTCGATGGTTTGCCCGTCGCCAAGAAGAGGACGCAACCACCTGTCGCGGACAAGTTTTGCGATGATCTCTTCGACGATGGCATATCCGAGGGCTTCCTTGCTGTCGAAGTGGTGATAGAGCGCTCCCTTGGTGACGTTAGTGGCGGCGAGAATTGTATCGATGCCCGCACTCTGAAAGCCTGATCTGTGGACTTCCCGAAAAGCCGCTTGCAGCAGGCGTTCCCGTGTGCGCTCTGGATCGCGCAACCTTCGCTTCCTCTGGTGAGCGACTAACATACAAACCAGTATGTATGTTGAGCCATTCGAAATGCAATAGGAATTTCTAACTCTTGCGGGGCTCGACATTCTCGAATTTCATACCCTCTCGCCAGTGGGCGTATGAAAAGCTGGAGGAACATTCGCTCTCATCATTTTGGTGTCGTTGCAAGAGGTTGTAACCCTGCCACTCTGCGTCGGTATCTGAAAGGTTCGGCCTGTTCTGTCACGTAATCGTTTTGAGCGTGGAACACGACATGCTTCCTCTGTGGTCACTCAGCAGGAATTTTTGGGCAGTTGTGTGGCAGCCCTGCCCTGACTGCTGGAACGCCGGGTGGGACGTGACGTAGATCCGCGAGTCAACTCGCCACGGTGACTTTCATGGGAGGAAAAAGCGAAATGGATACGTTAAGGCGGTTACGGAATTTCTGGATACCGGGAGTCGCGACGATTGTTCTGGGCAGCTTCAGCAACGCGTTCGCTCAACAGAGCTACAAGATTACCGATTTGGGCATCAACAACAGCAAGGACAACTTCAGCATGGCCATGGGCCTCAATAAACAGGGCTGGGCGGAGAACATGGATGGGACCGTGGCCCCTCCCGAGAATAGTACGTCTACGACAGTTTCCAGGGGCCGCGCGGTGATAAGCATCTACGGATTCAACATCGACCTGGGCACGCTTGGAAAACCCGGCGCCAACAGTTGGATTAACTGGGGCGGGATCAACGACCCCGGCGAAGCCGTTGGTATGTCCGAAACAGCTGCTCCCGATCCGAACGGCGAAGACATTTGCGGCTTCGGCACACACCTTACGTGCGTTCCGTTTCTTTGGCGAGACGGCCACATGAGCGCTCTTCCGACGCTCGGTGGAAATAACGGGCAGGCCAGCGCCATCAATAACCGCGGAGAAGTCGTCGGATTTGCCGAAGACGGCGCCGTGGACTCCACATGCCCAGCCGGCATAACCAACAATCGGATTGCGCTGGCAGCGTTGTGGGAAAGAGGCACCGCCGAAGCCCTGCGTTTGGTGGGTAACGATGTAGACGGTGAGGCATTCGGGATCAACGATCGAGGCCAAGCGGTAGGCTACTCGGGAAACTGCGTCGCAGCGACGCACGCCGTAATGTGGAAAGACAAAACTGTCTCCGTGCTTCAGGATCTCGGGGGTACAGGTTCCAATTTCGCTTACGTTATTAACAACAAGGGCCAAATCGCCGGGCAAGTCGGCACTGCTGACGGCTCAACCTTCTATGCCGCGGCTTGGCTGGATGGCGCAGACGGCGCAGTCACAAAGATCGACCTTCTGCCGGGAGATTTTGCCGCCTTCGCCACCGGCATCAACAACCGGGGCCAAGTGGTGGGAAACGATTTTGACTCGAAGTTCGACTGGTTCCACGGCTTCATCTGGCAGGATAATGTGACAACGGACCTTAACACGCTAATTCCCGAAGATTCCGGCCTCTTCATAATCTCGGCTAGCAATATCAATGATCGCGGGCAAATCTCGGGTATGGCCACGGTGGTCTCCGGGCCCCATGCGGGCGAGATTCACGCCTATCTTTTGACCCCCACAGACGGACGCCTAGGCGCCTCGATGGCAGATTTCGCACGTACACATCCCCAGTCCATTTTACACGGGAACGCTTGCAGCCACTTTTTACAGAGACTCAGACCCGGCCGATTCGAGCGTTAAAGGGCATTTTGGGAGCTTCCGCACAACACATACCAGCCGTATGCTGCGCGAAGGCGCAAGGCCGGAGATTGTCGGGGACGTTCTGGGTCATGTCGATATATTCGCGTGACCCAGCACGTTGACAGTAAGAGCTGGCGGAGAGGATTTCCTGACGAATTGGAGACTCGACTTCGAAGAGTCGCGCGCTAGCTCCTGATTAACGCCGTAGTCGTACATGTGCACGTCCGGATCGTGTCGTGAACGCGAGGCCTGCACAGACAGGAAAGAAAAGCGGGCGCCCGTGCGGGCGCCCGCTTTCGCATTTTGAGGGATCGGCAAATACTAGCGGTCGTTATCCTCGAAGGGAACGCCGGGCAGTACCGGCGTGCCTTCCAACTGGACCGCTTGCAGGGCCGAAGGATCGAGGCCCAAGGCCTTGAGAATTGTCGGGGCCACTTGGGCGGTTTGGACTGGGGTGGAGATAGTTTTTGGCGCGAACTTGGGGTTCGAGACAAGGATCATCATGTTGGTGTCGTCGTGCGAGAAGCCGCCGCCTTCTGCCTGCTTCGCGGTGCTCTTGGAGTAGGTGACACCGTTGTTTGGAGAAACGATGATGTCGGGGCTGCGTGGGTCACCGATCGGCGGAAGGCCCGGCTTGTTGAACAAAACCTGTTCGGGGCGCGCTCGAGAGGCTAGGAAAACTTGGCAAGCGGCTGGCAGATTGTTACAGTCGAGGTACCCAGCGAATTATTTGCAGGCCACCGGCGGAATGCAAGCCGAGGAGAGGCTGAGACCCATGGGGGAAGAAACTCGCGCGGCAGTGCGTGCGGTGGAAACGCAAGAGCGGAAGGACCGCGTCCTGATTGTGGAGGACGAGGACAACGCACGCAAAGGCTACGAACAACTTTTGCAGCGCTGGGGCTGCGATGTTCTCGGCGTGGGCACGGCGGAAGAGGCGCTGGCGAAATTTGCGGGCTATCAACCGGATGCGCTGATCGCGGACGTGGAATTGCCGGGGATGAATGGGTTGGATCTGCTGAAACAGCTCGGGTTGGAACTGCTAGATGTTCCCGCGATTGTAATCACCGGCAAAGGAAGCGAAGAGCGCGCCGTCGCGGCCATCGAAGCCGGAGCGTTCTGGTACATCGAGAAGCCGCTGAAGGGGCCAGTGCTGCGGGCGCTGCTGGATCGCGCTCTGCGGCGAGCGCGCGATGCGCGGCAGCTCGCTGTGTTGCAGCGGCAACTGCGCGAGGCGGGGCGGCTGGGCGACCTGGTGGGCGGGTCGAAGCCGATGCAGGAAGTGATGCGCATTGTGGAAATGGCGGCGCCGAGTTCGGCATCCGTGCTGATTACCGGCGAAACGGGATCGGGCAAAGAGATTGTTGCGCGGACGATCCACAAACTTTCGCCGCGCGCGGGCGGCCCCTTCGTGGCCATCAATTGCTCGGCGATTCCGGAAACGTTGATGGAAAGCGAAATTTTCGGGCACGAGCGGGGCGCGTTCACGGGCGCGGCGGAACGGCGCATCGGCTGTTTCGAATTGGCGGATGGCGGGACGTTGCTGCTGGATGAGATTGGCGAAATGCCCGCGCCGACGCAGGCGAAGCTCTTGCGCGTTCTGGAAGATCGAAAAGTTCGCCGGCTGGGAAGCAAGAGCGAAACGCCGGTGGATGTGCGCGTACTGGCAGCGACAAACAAAGAAGCGGAGCAGGCGGTGAGCAGCGGGCTGATGCGGCAGGATCTTTTTTTCCGCTTGAACGTGTTTCACATCAACTTGCCGCCGCTGCGCGAACACAAGGACGACATTCCGCTGCTCGTCGAACATATTCTGCGCGACTTGAATGCCAAGCACGGGAAGCATGTGCGAGGCATCGGCGCGGAAGTTCTGGACATTTTTATGGGGCATACGTGGCCGGGAAATATTCGCGAGCTGCGAAACGTGCTGGAGCGCGCTTCCATCATGTGCGAGAAGGATTTGATTACGCGTGCGTGCCTGCCGGGAGAATTCGGGAAAAATGTATCGAAGGGACCGAGCGATCTTTCCGCCATTAAATTCCCGGTGGGGACGACGGTGGACGCGATGGAGCGCGAATTGATTTTGCAGACGCTGGGCGCGACCGGAAACAACAAGACGCGCGCGGCGGAATTGCTGGGCATCAGCCTGAAGACGCTGCACAACAAATTGAAAGAATACGGCGGCGATCGCGCCGAGACGGAGTAGGGACGCGGGATGCAGCTGCGGCTGCGGACAAAGCTCACGCTGGTGATGACGGGGCTGGTGCTGCTCGTCGCGGCGGTCTTGTCTGGCGTGTTTGCGGCGCAACTTCTCGATCAACTGTTACAAGCCACCAGCAAGCGCGCCAGCGATCTGGCGGGGCAGGTTTTTCTTCAAGCGCAACA
Organism: Acidobacteriota bacterium; assembly: GCA_013289835.1. Taxonomy (GTDB): domain Bacteria; phylum Acidobacteriota; class Terriglobia; order Acidiferrales; family UBA7541; genus Acidiferrum. The sequence goes on from JABCZG010000027.1 coordinate 5,055, forward strand.
TGCGCTGACGGACGCCGGAGAGCAGGGTTTGCGGCCGGCGTCAGACAGTCCTCAGGAAATCCACGACTACGTACGGCACGCTTTCGAAATCAATGAAGGCCTTCGCACGCAGCTGAAAGCGGCGAAAGAGAATCCGCTGATCTATGAAGTCTCCATCACGGACCATGAGGGGATGGTGCTGATCTCGACGGATGAGAACCTGCCGGGGAAATTTCTGCCGAGAAGAACGCCGCTTTCGCAATTGGTGCAGCGAAATTTCCTGCATCAAGTGAAGGTGTTGGCCAGTCCGCCACAAATTTACGAACTTGATTATCCATTCACCAAGGGCGGGCAGCCTTTCGGAGAAGTGCGCATGGTGCTCTCTTCGGGATTTTTGTTGAATGACATCGAGCCAAGCTTGCGGACGTCTGGAACGATCGTGCTGGTGGCATTGGTGATTTCCACGCTGCTGGCGGCGGTGGTCAGCGGCGCGACGCTTGCTCCGCTGCGTGACATCGCTGCGCAACTCGACCGCATTTCCGCGGGGGAATACGATGCCCCTTCGCCAGAGGTAAGAGGCTTTGCGGGAGGCGGCGATGAACTTGGGTTAGTGAGCCGGAAAATTACGCAGGTGGGACAGCAGTTGCGCGGGGTGCATGAGATTTTCAGCACCATGCGCGAGAACATGAATTCGGTGATGGCCGGGCTGGAAGACGGTTTGCTGTTGTTCACCCGGGATTCGCGCGCGGTAATGATCAGTCCGGCGGCGGAGAAATTTCTTGGGGCTCCCGCGGGGCACTTTCTGGGGAAGCGCGTGACGGAGATTTTTCCGGTCGGACATCCGCTGCATGAGGCGATGCGCATTGAGAGTGATGAATTGAGCGAAGTGGCTGCAGAGATCGAGCTGGAAACGAGCGAAGGGCCGAAACGCGTGAGCGTTAGCGTGCAGGCAATTCAGGAAGATGGCGAGCGCATGGGCGCGCTGGTGACGCTCCGCGACCTCGATTCGCTGGAAAGCATCAATACGCAACTGCAGGTAAGCGAGCGGCTGGCGGCGCTGGGGCGTATCACGGCAGGCGTGGCGCACGAAGTGAAAAATCCCCTGAACTCCATGCGACTGTGGCTGGAAAATTTGAAAGAGTCGCTCCCGCCGGACCAAGAGAGCGCGTCGCAGCAAGCCGTGCAGGTGCTGGACAAAGAGATCGACCGGCTCGATGCGGTGGTCAAGCGGTTCCTGGATTTTACGCGGCCGATGGATGTGCGGCTGGAGGCCACGCAACTTTCCGAATTGTTGAAAGATGTGTTGGAACTTGCCCAGCCGCAGTTCCAGAAATCGAATATCCAGTTAGCCCAATTGCTGCCAATTGACGTACCGGTGGTCTACGTGGATCGCGCGCTGCTGAAGCAGGCGGTGCTAAATCTGGTGCTGAACGCGGCCGAAGCCATGCCGAACGGCGGTCTACTGCGGCTGGTGCTGAGCCGGCGCGGCGAAATGGCGGAGATCACGGTTGGGGACACCGGCAAAGGAATCTTGCCGGAAAATCGTCAGAAAATTTTTCAGTTGTTCTTCACCACCCGTCCAGGAGGCAGTGGGATCGGCCTGGCGAGCGCGTTTCGAATTGTGCAGCTTCACAACGGTTCGATAGACTTTACTTCGGAGGTCGGGCGAGGCACGACGTTCCGAATCGAACTGCCGCTCGCCGCCTGAACATGACGGAAAATTCCGCCCGGACCCACAGCGTACTTCCGCGCTGCGCTGTTCGCTCATGGTTTGTTTTTCTTGGCTGCGCGACGATCGCGCTCGGCGGGTGCAGCGTTCGAAGGCGGCCGGCGATTCCATGGGCGACCGCAGTGCAGGTAAGACCCGTACCCCAACCGAACAGAACGTCCGCGAGTGAGACTCCTGAGGATCCCGTTCCCGAATTGCGATATGAGCTGCCGCCTTTTCCGCCACATCTGATCAACGCGCGAAGTGGCCCGCCACGGCCGCATGTGAACGCGCCGAGCACGGCGGGGGGCGAAGCGGAAAAGCGGGACGCGCCGATGATCGCACCGCAGCTAACTCCGGCTGAGACGACTCTTGCACAGCAGCAAACGAATCAGAGTCTCGCAATCGCCGAGAAAAACCTGATGGCCGCCAATGGAAAGAGGTTGAACGCGGCGCAGGCCGACTTGGTGTCCAAGATCAAAGGATTTATTAAGGACGCGCGGGAAGCGGCGCAAATTGGGGATTGGAGCCGCGCGCGAAGTCTTGCGAAGAAGGCGCAGGTTTTGTCGGAAGACCTTGCCGGATCGTTTTGATTCCTTTTCCCACTGAATCGTTCTACGTTCCGGCTCATTCGTCTGCCATTGCTCGGCTGTATCCACAAAGCCCTCGATTAATTGAGATAAGATGACGGTATGAAGACGTTTGACGTGGCCATTGCTGGCGGAGGCGTGATTGGCGGGGCGACCGCGCTGGAACTGGCGCGCGCGGGCTTACGCGTCGGCGTTTTCGACCGGCAACAACCGGGGCAGGAAGCGTCATGGGCAAGCGCGGGGATTTTGTCGCCGGCGCCGGAAAGCCCGGGGATGATTGCGATGGTGCCGCTCGGGAAGGCGAGTCTTTCTTTGTATCCGGACTTTGTGGCGCAGGTGGAGGAAATTTCCGGGCAAAGCACGGGCTTCCGTCCGAAGGGCACGCTCGAAGCTCTATTTTCGAAAGATACCAGGGAGGAGCTCAGCACAATTATCGCGTTGCATCACGGACTGGGCTTGCAGGCGGAGCCACTTCGCCCCGAGGATGCGCGTGAGCTGGAGCCGGCGCTTAGTGAAGAGGTCGAAGCGGCGGTGCTCAGGCCGAACGAAGCCTCGATTGACAATCGCTCGCTGATGAATGCTGTGCTGGAAGCAGCGCGACGCAGCGGCGCTGAAATTTTTCCTGGCAGCGGGGTGAAAGCTATCTGGCGCGAGGGCAACCGCTGTGCCGGATTCCAGCTTCAAAACGAAAAAGTGGAAGCCAAATGGACCATCGTTGCGGCGGGCTGTTTTTCCGAAACGATCGAAGGGGTCGCGAAGTACGCGCCTGTGACGCCAGCAAAGGGCCAAATGGTTGCGCTGCGTGCCGATGACGTGGAGATTCAGCGCGTCCTCTGGTCCGACAAGATTTATCTCGTGCCTCGGAATGACGGAAGGATCCTTGCGGGTGCCACGGTCGAGCACGTGGGCTTCGACAAGCGAACGACCGCAGGCGGGATCCAGAAAATTCTTTCCGCGGCGATCGAACTCGCGCCGGACCTCGCGAATGCGCGCATCGAAGAAACCTGGGCAGGATTGCGCCCCGATTCTCCCGACCACCTTCCGATTCTCGGCCCAACGGATGTGGATGGCCTGGTGATGGCCACGGGGCACTTTCGCAGCGGGATTTTACTCACACCGATTACAGCGCGGTTGATTCGCCAATGGATTACGGAGCAGCGCGTAAGCGAGGATTGGAGCCGCTTTAGCCCCCTGCGTTTTCAATCCGCTGGCGCGGAGGCCGCGCAGCACGCGCTTGATTGATTTTCTTCAGAACTAAAGGAGATGCGGCTATCGGACCACCGGCGGCGTAATGGGCTGGGCCTGTCCCACGTCGGTGAATTGGATTTGACTGCCATCGAGAGCAAGTTCGTGCTCCAGGACAATATCCAGTGAGGAACCGCGAGGCAGCTGTGCTTCCGGTCCGCGCGTCAGTAACACCGCGGCCAAACCCGCGACGCCGCCAATTCCAGCGCCAATGCCGGCGCCCTTGGCACCATCGGCGATCGCGCCGATTCCCGCGCCGGCGACCGTTGTTTCCGCAACAGTCGCTACATCTTTCCCTTTGCCGCCAGGCCCGGTCACTTTGCCTTCGGAGTCCATGGTTTCGTTGCCGCCGGAATCGGCGCTGCGCGGGGCCGCGTTCAAGTCCACGGTGTAGCCGTTGGGGAGAATCAAGGTGTTCAATTTGAGCCGGAGTTCGCCCTTGCCTTTGACGCGGCCGGGGCGCTTGCTTTCGAGCAGTTCGCCGCGCAAGTACGACCCGACGGGAATCACAATGCGATTATTTTGCGTGAGCGGAAAGGAAGTGCGCAGGTAAACCGAATCGCCGACCTTGGCGCTGCGCGTGGAGATGCCGTTTTCAAGGACAACTCCGAGCCGCGTGCCAGCGGGAATGAGAATTTTTTCATACGAAGCTGCGCGTGGCGCGGGGGCAGGCTTCGACGCGGGAGCGACCGTTAGTGGAGCAGAGGTCTGTGGTCCCTCCGGCTGTTGTGCTAGCAAAGGGGTGGAGCAGGAAATGCCGGCTGCGAAAACTAGCGAAAACCGGCGAGCCACGGCATGGATGGATTTCATGACGGCCTCCGTCTCTGCCACTTCCGATGCGCAGAATAGCCGGAACGGATGCCTTAGTACAGCGCCTATTGCTGACAGTGCTAAAGTTCGAGATTCGAAAAATTCGTAGGGGCCATTGTTCCCTGGGATCAGTCTTGGATGACTCCCGCCATAATTAGAGGAATAAAAACGATTACCAGCGGGAGGAGCACAACGCACGCCCCAACGAATCCAGTCCACTCTAGCCCGACCTTCAGGTGCGTGCCCACGGCAGGCACCGGCCTTGGAGCAGCGTTCAATTCCGAATAATGAATTCTGCGGCCTTTTCCAAGGATGCCAGACTGCACAAAGAACCCTTCATCACCAATGGAAGCAATCGCGCCGGTTACCACAACATGGTCTTTCAGCTCACAGTGAACGAAGCGATGCTTGTCAATTCCGAGAGTCCGAACGGCTTCGCGGAACGCCACGTCTTTGGGAGTGAGGGGATGTTGCAAGGGCCGGAAAAAATGACGGCGGATTCGTTTGGGAGTTGCGGGCGTGAATTGAGAAATGAGAGGCCAAAGATAGCGCAGGGCATCCCCGTTCTCTGGGGCAATTTCAATTGGCAATGGCACCAGTTCCTTGGGTGTGGTCTGGGCGCGAAGGACAGGAGCGCCCATTGAGAGAGTAAGAAGAACTGCTGGAAGGAATATATTGTTGCGAAGCATGTTCGCCTCCACAGTAAAGCGCAGCAGAGCTACTTGCCTCTCCCAGTAGCAGGCGGCATGCCAATTCCGCATTCGACTGTGGGAAGAAAAGCCCCAGGAAAAGATTGAAAATTAAGCGTTTAGAATCGCCGAAGAGCGCAAACAGGAAGGGACTATGTCCTGCCATCCGACCCGGAGGCGGGGCTGCAATCTGCCTGCTCCAGCTGGAGGATTTACGCGGCAGAATTGACTAGTGGGCTCCGAAGTGAGTACGCTGGCAAACATTCGAGACTGAGGGTATTGAAATGGCCAAGCTAGCATTGATCTACGGGATGCGATTGCTGCCGGAGGAAGATCTCGGCGAAGTGAAGGACGCGACGGTGGTGCTGAAAAATGGCCGCACAGCGCGCGTGACCATGCACCTGATCGAAGGCAGCAAGGAAGAGATCGAAACGACGTTTCGGCAGTCCATCGAAGCTTTCTTTGAGATGTATCCGGAGATTTAAAAAGTTTTCAGTGATCCGTTTTCGGTTCACAGTCATTTACACTTCGTGATCTGAGTAAGCGTACGACAGCGAATCGACCTACATAGCCGAGAGGCTTACGGTCTTTTGTGCGGAACTGAAAACGGGACGCTGAGAACTGACGACTCTTTTCACCGGTTGCCGAAATTTTCCGGATCGGCGTTGGGATCGCCGAGATTATCGTTGATGAGCACGGTGGATTGGCCAGTCAATTCGAAGCGCTTACGGCACTTGTAGCAGGCCACCAGGTCGTCCAGGCGGACCATGTACGAAGAGGCTTTCGCGAACTTCTTCCGGTCTTCTTCGCCCATGCCGCGCGGCAATTCTTTTTTCTTGCGGCAGACTTTCCAGCGCACGGGAGCTTCGAATTCTCCGCGGCAGCTGGGGCAGATAAGCTTGACCTTGCGCGTCTCTTCTTTCTCTGTGTAAAACTGTCGCTCGTCCATGGCTATGGGGCGGGTGTACGCACCGCTTCCGCAATTGTAACAAATTCGAGGCCGAGGTCACGCCAGCGCGGCAGCCAGTGTTCAAGAGCGGCAAGCGTTCGCGTGCGGTCGCCGTTCAATTGGCGGTGCGTGCCATCGTGCAGGCAGAGGACGTCGCCAGTACCGCTGGCGGGTGAGTTCGAGCCATTTCCTGGGTTCTTCCTTTGGGCATGATCCGCAATCGGTAGCATGCGCTGAATCAGCCATTCCGCGGGTTTTTCGCGCCAGTCTCCGGGAATCAGCGTCCACATCAGGGTTTGGTAGCCAAGCTCGCGGGCCGCGGGAATCACCCAGGGATTCCGTAGGCCGAACGGTGGTCGAAACCATTTGGGCGGCGCGCCGGCTGCATGCGAAATGGCGTCGTGGCAGAGGCGCAGCTCGACGCGGACCTGCATGGGGCTCAGCCGGAAAAGGTTCGGGTGTGTTTCCGTGTGATTTCCCACGACGTGTCCGCGCGCAACGGTTTCTTGGACCAACTCAGGACATTCGCGGACGAATTTGCCGATTAGAAAAAACGTTGCCTTGGCGTTGTAGTGGTCGAGAAAATCGAGCAGCTTCGGCGTGATCGCGGGATTCGGCCCATCGTCAAACGTGATCGCCAGCTTGCGCGGCGAATTGGTCCGGCGGATCGTCGGTCCGAAGAGTTGTGCACGCGGAAACGCCGCGCCGTACGCCGTGAGACCTGCTGCCGCAGCAGCAGCCGCCGCAGGCGCTTCGATGAGCCAGGGATTCACGCGCCCATTCTCGCATAGCAATTGAAGATGCGCAGCAATCTTGGGGCACGACATATCGTGCCCCGCAGCGCAAGGATCAATGGGTGTCAGGCCGGCAGGCCGCGGCGGGCCTTCAAGTCGGCGAGGAGGCGGTCCACCTCGGAGTCGCGGTCGAGGCGTGTGAGGCGCTCGGCGGTGTCGTCGGTGAGCAACTCGACTTCGGCGCTGGCAACGGCTTCGGTGTGATGCACGCGGTCCTTGAGACGATCGAATGTGGCGCTCTTGGAATTGTCGCCCATCGCGGTTTGCGCGCGGGCGGCTTTGCCGAGCGCGATACTGCGGCGATGGCGCGCGAGAAGCAAATCGCGCTTGGACTTGGCTTCGTCGAGCTTTTGTTCGAGTTTCACGAGCGCCCCCTTCAGCGTTTCGACCTGCGCCTTCTGGTCATCCACTTGTTCGCGGTAGCTTTGCGCCAGCCGCTGCGAAGTGTGGAAGCGATCGAGCGCGGCGCGCGCCAGATCATCCTGCCCCTTGTCCACGGCGATTTCCGCTTTGCGCATCCAGTCCTTGCCGGAATCTTCGTTCTCTTGCCACTTCTTCTCCAGCATGTGCTGGTCGGCGATGGAAACCGCCACCTGCGTTTTGACCTGGAGGTATTGATTCTCCATGTCAAGAATCACCTGCTTGATCATTTTTTCCGGATCTTCAGCGCGATCAACCATGTCGTTGATATTCGCGCGAATCAATGTGCTTACTCGTTCTAAAAGTCCCATGATGAATCTCCTTTCAAGAAACTGATGGTACGAACCACTCGAAACTTTTCAAAACACGCTCCTGCCTTTCGCAAATATGCTCAAGGCAAGAGCCAGACACCGCAAATCGCCACGGCAAATTTCGCAACGCACGGCAAAGATACGAGGCTGAGGGCGACGATCTTTTCAATCATGTACGCCGCGCAACTCCAGAAGTGGCGCAACAAGAAACCAAAGGCTACCGCCACGAGGATCCAAACAAAGAGAAGTTTTTCTTTCGTAGCCATTGCCATCCCCCAAGACCATTCGGCGTCCGCGGCGGGCCCTTGCGGGCCCACCCAGGACGGAAGCGATCGTTAGGCTTGCTTAGCCGGCGCCTGCGGCAGCTCCGGCTTCGGCGCTTTGTCGCCGATGATGCGGACTTTGCTAAGCAGGTCAGACATCTGCATGCCGGAAAGCGCTTCGAAGAGCGCGGGCACCTGCGCCGCGATTTTCGTGACGTCGCCGGTCAGCTTGTAGGCGCCGGCGGCATCGCCGTTGCCTGTGGAAACGATGGTCACCTTGTCTACTTTGCTGAGCGGCTCGGCGAGAGCGCGCACGATTTCCGGCAATCCGGTGAACAGCTTGTCTATGACGGCAGCCTGGTTGTATTCCTGGAAGGCTTCCGCCTTGACGTTCATGGCTTTGGCTTCGGCTTCGCCCTTCTTGAAGATGATTTCGGCCTCCGCTTCACCCTGCGCGCGAATCGCGGAGGCGCGGCCTTCGGCTTCGGTGATCGAGCGTTGCCGCTCGGCGCTGGCGAGCGTTTCGATGCGCTGGCGCTCGACTTCGGCTGGTTTCAATACCGTGGCGATGAGTTCGCGCTCGCGACGCTCGATTTCCGCGATCTGCACCTTCACTTGAGCTTCGCGTTCAACTTGCTGCACCCTCACCGACTCCGTAATCACCTGCTGCTGCATGATGTTGGTTTCGATTTCGTAGGCTTTGTCGGCCGTGGCCTGCGCTTTCTTGGTCATTTCCAGGTAGCTGGCTTTTTTCAGGTCCAGATCGCGCTCGGCTTCGGCTTGTTTGGCGAGCGACGCGGTTTCCGCAGCGACGCGCTCCTGATCGGCTTGTGCTTTGGCGACAGCGGCGGCGCGCTGGGACTCGGCTCGCTTGATGGCAATGTCGCGATCGGCTTCGGCAGCGGCCACTTCGGCGTCGCGCTTGATGCGCGCGATGTCCGGCCGGCCCATGTTGGTGATGTACTCATTCTTGTCGCGGACTTCTTTTAGCGTGAAGCTCACGACGTCGAGCCCCATCTTGTTCATGTCCGCGGCGCACGTGGAGCGCATGCGGTCGCCGACCATTTCCGGCTCTTTGACGATTTGCTCGACCGTAAGCTGGCCGATGATGCCGCGCAGGTGACCTTCCATCACCAGGCGAATCAATCCTTCACGCTGCTCGGGCCGCTTGGTCAGGAATTGTTCGGCGGCCGTTCGAATCGAGACGGGATCGGACTTCACCTTGAGTTGCGCCACCGCCTCGACTGTCACGGCAACTCCCTGGTTGGTGTAAAGGCTCTGCTGCGGAGCGACGTCAAACGACATCAGCTCCAGCGAGAGCTCGCGGCACTGCTCCAACATCGGAATCAGGATCGTGCCGCCGTTTGTGACTGTTCTCGGACCACGAATGCCGTACACAATGAGCGCTTCGTGCGGTCCTACTTTGCGCAAAAGTGTGGCGAAACTGGCCATCGCAAAAAGAATGACGAGGACCAGCAGCCCGGCCATAACGGGAACCGAAAGACCAAACATAAAGACCTCCCTTTTCCACTCACCTCCGGACTGTTCGAATCGTTCCTCAGTCCGAGAAATTCTTTGCAAACGTCACTTCGTAAATTCTTCCCACTTCTTTACGTAGGCGATGCCGTTCTCGTAGCGCGTGATCGCGACTTCCGTACCATTCGGAAGCGGCGTGCCATCCTCGCTGCGCGCGCCGATGCTCTTGCGCACGCCGTGCTGCTCGAAAATCACTTCCCCGGTGCCATCTGCACGGATGGGCGAACTGATGGTGCCGACTGTGCCTTCGATGCGGTAATTCCAGTCCAACATCTGCGAATCGTTCACTTTCACGATGCGCGCCATGAACTTGAACACCACGCCTGCTCCGAAGACTCCCGCGGCGATGGCGATGAAGAGTGCGACCATCGCTACCAGCTTCGAATGGATCGAGAGGATGTAGCCAACGCCTCCGAACCACGCCAAGAACGTCATGATGGTCATGGCGTTGAACCAGGAGAGGCCGCCGCGGGCATGCGCCGCTCCGCGTCCTGCGACTCCACGTCCTGCCATTCCACCAGCGTGATGCCCGCCATGAAACGGCAAGTGCAAGCGGGTCGGCAGATGGATGTGCGCCGCGCCTCCAAGGAACGAAAGCACGCTGAGCAAAAAACCCACGATGAAGCAGAGAAGATAAAAATCAGACCAGGTCATGACACACCTCGAGCGCGACGATTTCATTGCGCAACTTGCGGTTGCGGTGCGCGGGCCGGAATTCGAGACGCGAACCTACGACTTAGTTCTGGAGAGTTGTTGGCGGCGGATGCCCGCTGCCTCTTTGGCCGTTCTTGCTATGGGTCCCAGGATGCAAAACCTCCGACAAGCGCTCGGCAAGGTCGGGCGTGCGGAGAATTTCCGCGAGCAGCAGAATCGCCCGCCGGGAATCTTCATGCTGCGCGATCGCGAGAAGCCCACGTTGCAGCTCTGGATCCGCCGTGAACTGCTCGGCGCCGGCGAAAAGCCAGGAATCGACCTTCGCGTCAATGGCGCGCAACTCGGACTGAAGTCCGGGCGTATAGCCTTCGGGATCGTCCACGAGAAACCCCGGGTAAACCCGAAAGAAACGTGCCAGAAGCTCACGCGTGGTGTGCGTCAGGTGCGGCCGCGCGCCGTTTTCGATTTGCGAGAGATACGCCTGGCTTAAGCCGCGGCCAATCTCGCGCTTCATCGCGGCGGCCAGCTCCTGCTGGGTCATGGAGCGGCCCAGGCCACGAAGCGAACCTTCGACGGAGCGTAGGGAACGGAGTTTGTCGCCGAGTTTCATGGGGGACCTGCCTATTGCAATCTGCAAATAGCATATTACATTCCGCTATTCTGTCAAGCGGAAAATTATCCCTGTTTTCAATCACTTACAGCCACTTCTTGGATTGGTTGCTTATTCCGGCTTGCGCAAGGACTGCAGGTCGATTCCCAGCTGTTGGCACTTCTTATAGAGGTGACTGCGCTCGAGACCCAGCGCGCGCGCCACATTGGTCATGTGAAAGTTGTGGCGGCGAATCTCCGCCAACATCACTTCCCTCTCGAATGCTTCCGTGCGTTCCGCCAGCGTGCCGGTTGCGTTTCCAGATGAGCCTGATGCTGCGCTCGCAGCGTCGCCCTCCGACGTTGGCAGAATCAGGCGAACGTCCGCGGCGGTAATGTTTTCGTCCGCAGCTAGCAAAATGAGCCGCTCCACGACATTGCGGAGTTCGCGCACATTTCCCGGCCACCCGTACTTACGCAATTCCGCGATGGCATCGTCCGCAAAAATCTTCTGCTTCCATCCATTCTGCGCCGCCACTTGCCCGGCAAAATGCGCGGTCAATTCCGGAAAGTCTTCCGGGCGTTCGCGAAGCGGCGGCAACGTTAGCGGAAAAACATAAATGCGGTGAAAAAGGTCGCGGCGGAACGCGTTCTGCTTCACCAGCTCTTCCAGATTCCGGTGCGTGGCCACGACGACGCGCACGTTCACACGAATGGGTTTGTCGCCGCCAACGCGTTCGACCTCGCCTTCCTCCAACACGCGCAACAGCTTCGCCTGCATGGCCACCGGCATATCGCCGATTTCATCCAGAAACAACGTGCCGCCGTCCGCTTGTTCGAATTTACCGACATGCTTGGCCGCAGCTCCGGTGAAGGCGCCTTTCTCGTGACCAAAAAGCTCCGATTCGATCAACTCCGCCGGAACCGCCGCGCAATTCAAAGTAATAAACGGATTCTCATGCCGCGGCGATTTCTCATGAATCGCGCGAGCAACAAGCTCTTTCCCCGTGCCGGTTTCGCCCAGGATGCACACCCGCGTTTCGCTCGCGGCCACGCGCTCGATCTGCGCCATCAGTTTCTTCATCGCCGGCCCCGAGCCGACGAGTTCGTGCTTTCCCAAACGATGGCGCAGCTCGCGATTTTCATCTTCCAGCCGCGAAAGGCGCAGCGCATTTTCGACCGTCAGCAGCAGCTTGTCCGTCGACAGCGGCTTTTCCAGAAAGTCGAGTGCGCCAAGCTTCGTGGCCTTCACCGCCATTTCAATATTGGCCTGTCCGGAAATGAGGATGATCGGCGTCTTGACTCCTGCCTTCTTCAAATCTTCCAGCAACTCCAAACCGCTGCGCCCGGGCATCACCACATCCGAAAGAATAAGATCGAAGGATTCCGTCCGGAGAAGCTCCACGGCACGCGCGGCATTGTCGCAAACTGTCGCTTCATGCCCCGCCAGGCGGAACGCGCGCGAAAGCGATGCCAGGGTGTTCGGGTCGTCATCAACGAGGAGCAGGTGAGCTTTGCGCGGCAAGCATCAGTCCTTTAGCGCGCGCTAATCGGAAGCGGCGGCGAGAGTCGGCGGCGTGCTTTTCGTCTCGGAAGCAGTCTCCTTCGAAACGATGACCACGCCAGACTGGCGCTGCGGCAGATCCATTCGGAACGTCGTGCCGCGCTCTTCCGAACTGGTCACGGAAATCGTTCCGTGATGGTCACTGACGACCGACTGCACAATCGCAAGTCCCAGCCCGGTTCCCTGCAATTTTGTCGTGTAATAAGGTGTGAACAATCGCGAGCACTCTTCCGGCGTAAGGCCCTTGCCGGTGTCCGAAATTTCGATGCGCGCGTTGCCATCGTGCTCCGAAGTTCTCAGCGTAAGCGTCCCGCCCGCGGGCATGGCATCCAGCGCATTGAGGATCAAATTCTGAAACGCGCGATGGAGCAAATCCGGGTCCGCATCAATCTCCGGCAAAGGATCGGTCAAGAACAACTCCGGCGTAATCGTCGGTTTCCCCACCTCGTTGAACTGCGGCTCGAAGAGCCGCACCGCATTTCGCAGCGACTCATTCACGTTCACGCGCGCAAACTGCGGCGCAGGCATCTTCGAAAAATCGCTGAAGCGCGTGACGATGGTGTTGAGATTCGCCAGTTCCGTCTTCAACGTCGCCGTGGACTCGTTGAAAACTTCCAGGAACTGCTTGGCCTCAAGCTTGCGAGCCTTCTGCAGATTTTCCACCGTAATTTGCATGGGAAAAAGCGGATTGCGCAATTCATGCGCCAAACGCCGTGCCAGTTCGCGCCACGCCGCCACGCGCTCGGTCTGCACCAGCCGTTCTTTCTGCGCCGCCAGCGTCTGCGTCATGTGATTGAAAGCTTCGGCCAGTTGTCCGATTTCATCGCCGCCGCGGACGTCAATGTGCGTGTCCCATCTTCCAGCGGCCACTTCGCGCGCGCCCTCCGCAAGCTCTTCCACCGGCTTAGTAATGCGCGCGGAAATCCAGAACGCCATCAATAGTCCGACGAACAGCGCACCCGCGCCCACAGCCACCGCGATCTTCACAATTTTGTTGGTCAGAAGAACAAGTTCTTTGCGCGAACTCCCCACCAGAAAAATGCCCAGCAATTCATTATTCCTTCCCATCAGCGGAATGGCGTGAAACGCTTCCGCATCGGCCGGATCACTCGACCAATCGATCGTGCGCACCAGCGGGCGTGGCTGCTTTTGAATCTGCTCGACAAGGGGAGCAAACCGTTCGGGCTGCTCGACGTCTCCTTTCGCGGAAATCAGCGCCGCGGGAACAAAAGCTTGTTCCAAATTCGTGTAAATCAGCGTACGCATTCCGGCAGGCAGGACCAGCGATTCCAGAAATTTCTTATCGAGGCGGCGCCCGCCAACAATGTAAAACGGCTTGGGAACATTCGGTTGTGTGCGAACCACCGTCAACGAGAGAGCCACCTCCGTCGGAAGTTCTTCCCGCGACAGAAAAGCGGAAGAGGTATTCCAATCGGCGGTCGAAACAAGCCAATCATTCTTATAACCGACGCGCGCGGGATACTGCGCCGAGGAAATCAAGGTCCCATCGCTATTCACGAATTCCACAAAATCCAAGCCATGATCTTGCGCCGCGCCATTGGCATCGCGCACATATAGGGATTGGTCCGCGTTGGGTCGCCCCAGGTCAATGGCCATGCGCAGCGTCACTTCCGCATTCGCAATGTTTTCCACCTGACGCGCGATCTCTTCCCCGCGCTGCGCAAATTCTTTGTTGAATTGAGCGACGAGCGCTTCCGTGCGCTGCGCGTCCATCTCTTCGAACGCCTCGCGCGTGTAGTACGTCACGCCGTAGGCCACCACCGTCACGGAGGCAAAAATGATGAGCAATACGATGAGCAGCAGTTTTGTTCGAAAGCTCATGGTTTAGCTCCGGAGGGCGCAGTGGCCGGCGGATTCGCCGGACTCCCGGCGGAATTCGAATTGCCAGCCTGCGCCTGCGCAGGTTCCGGCAAATCAAGCCACACATCCGCAAGGTGCCATTCGCCCCAGCGCGCCGGCATCCAGTCCCGAACATTCTGACCTACTCCGACATATTCCGGCAATGCGACCAGCGGGAGAACGCGGCGCTCTTCCAATAATTTTTTCTCGCGCGCATAAAGCTGCTCCGGGTCGGTCGAAGTCACAGCACTCTCATTGGAATCTCCAAGACGAAGCGCACCGATGAACGATTCCAGCTCGAGCCGCGAAGAAAGCGTGGAATAGTGCCACGCAAAGAGATGTAAGCCGGTGGTGGTGTCGGTTGAACTCGCCGTAGTTGCGGTGCCGCGCGGTATAACGCGATTTACAATTTGCACGAGAATCGCTGCTTGCCGCGCGTTGATCGCCACGCGTTCTCCCAGAAGTTTTGCCAAATCACCGGGCGCGTCCACGCGCAGCCGCAGCGACTCTGCGCCGCCACCCGCGTTGGCGGGAAGCGCGGCGCGAATTTCCCTCGCTCGTGCGATGTTGGTCTCCATCGTGAAGAGGAAAGCATATCCCGAGAGCCACTGCGGCAAAAGGGCCGCTGCAGGTTCGGCTTGCTTCTGCAGCAACACGTTGGCCATGGTCTGCCGGTCGAGCGAGAGGGAGAGCGCCTCGCGCAACTGCGCGTCCGCCACCGCAGGCTGCGTGTCATCGAAACGCAAACCATACAGAACGACCGGCGACGACGACCACACGCGCAGATTATCCTGCATGGCGCGCCGCACGAGATCCGGAGACAGTTCCACCAGATCGGCTTTGCCCAATTGCAAATCAAAGAGCTGCCGCAGCAGCGGAACGCCCAGCGTCACATCAATGGCATCCAGAAAGGGCCTGCCCGACCACGTCTCCTCATTCGCGCGGAAGTGCAGATGCGTTGACTTCCCTTCGCTGCGCACAAGCGCGGCGCTAGAACCTTCCGCGGGCGCGGAATCAGACTTGTCCACACTCTTCGAAGTTTCTTTCGTCTCCGCCACAAAAAATGGCCCCGTCCCAAGCAACGTGCCATCCGGCTGCACGCGATACACAAAAAAACGGCCCGACGCCAACTCCTCGAGCAGATCCGGCATGGCAGTTGCCGATTGAATCACAACGCTGCTCCCGGTCGCCGTAATCTGCTGCCCTTTGGGAAGCAGCGGTTGGAGTGCCACCACAACATCCGTCGGCGTGAGTGTCGAACCATCCGAGAATTTCACACCGGCCCGCAACGTAAACTGCCAGCGCTTGAACGTCGCATCGTGCGTCCATTCCGTCGCCAACTGCGGCTGAAACCGTCCGTAATTGTCCAGCACCTCCAGCCGGTCAAACACCAGCGCCGCCAATTTTTCGTTCGTGGCCGACTCCATCGCTCCCGCCTTCCATTCCCTCGGATCCAGCGACAAACCTGTCTCTCTCAACTCTACTTGCAGAGTTCCGCCGTACCTCGGCCGAACTGAGGATCCCGCCGCGGGCGGAAAAAGCAGCAGGAGACCGAGCACGCTAATGATTGCAAGCCAGGGATATTCGAAATGCTTCATACTCTCCGGTCTTAAGGTTTCGGACTACAGCAATCGCCCCGTCGTGGGGTCCAGCAAACTCTGCATCAGATGGAATTTGCTCCGAGCCGAGCGAAAGGACTGGCCCAGGCAGCGCAACAGGCTGGTCGTACGCGACAATATGCTGCTCTTCGACCCGATAGGCCGTAATCTGGTCGGCATCTGTCCAGTCCTTGCGTGCGCTGGCCAGGACGTTCCAACCATCGTCGCAAGTGCTGTGGATGGTTGTGATCTCATTACCCCAACCTGCAAAACTTTCTAACTCCTTATCACTGTGATCTAACAATCGGGCGCGCCCATCAATGCCTGCCGCAATGAATAGACCCGATGGTTCATCGGATTTCAAGGCCAGGAATCCAGCAGAAAAAAAAGGCTTGATGTGCAACCTGATTCCGCTCTCAGCGTAGATCTCGCCCGTAAAATAGGTGCCTGATGAATCCCATTTTGCTCCGTTGTCGATCAAGTATGGCCCAGCGGAGAGAAGGCTTACCCCCACCAGTTCCTTTTCCTCATCTGAGCTGCACTCGATCCGAAGGGAATCTAGCGGCCCGAGAGGGTTGATGGAGCAGAGAAGCTTCGGAAAGCTCGCAACGAGACGCGGGTTGCCATTCTCGCTGAACTGGAAAAGTTGCCCTCGCGGAGCTCGCGATTGCGGGCCCGAATGAGGGATAGGAAGAGATTTCATGAGCGACCAAGTGGTTTCCTGACGCTGATAGATGGACAACTCTTTTTGGCCAAAGACAGCTATGCGCTGCTGATTCTGTTCTGAAGGTCTCAAGAACTTTAGGTCGAGAATGGGGCTTTCCTGTCTCCAAATAAGCTCCTACACAAGCGTTACCCTTCGCGAACTGGGATCGCCGGGTGGAACCGTTCCAAGCGCTACGCGCTCAAAGGAAAAACGGGATAGCCCATTCTCCACGAGCTCAGCGATCTCGATCGCGCCGGAGAGATTTTCGGAAAAGGTCAACCGTACCGCGGCAGAAGATGAATCATCGTGTGAAACTTTGTGCCCGCGACTCTGAAGCTCTCTTTCAAATGTCTGGCTAAGACTAGTTATCTGGTCGGAACTCAGCGAAGAGAGATTGCGAACTCGAACGCTGACCCCCTCGCGAGAGTTCAAAAGGGAGGCTACCTTATGGGCAAGAGCGCGCGCTGCGTCTTCGAGTGAGTCAGCGCGCGAGGCAATCGGAACGAAGAGTAGCGCGAATCCCAAAGCTAGGTAGAAAAGAGTGCAGCCGAGAGAGCGCCGCGGGGACAATTTTTGCTTGGCGGACACGGGGTTCCGGGTTGATGATATCACGGCTGCAAACGAAGGTCGGTGCGGCGCTCGGACCTTTGCCGCGGCGGCGCGGTAAGACGCTTGGACAAAGGAATTTTTTCGAGCCAAAGTCGGTATCTAGCACCAGCGAAACGAATTGCCCCGGCCAGCCGTCCATGTAGAAGCCAGGTATCCCCGGGAATGCATCTTCAGGAGCGAACGGAATGAAGCCCATGCCCACGCGAGTGAACGTCTTATTGTGGCTAAGTCTGGCGCTAGCGGTCTGCCTGGCCGCAACGCCGGCCAAAGCGCCTGCACAGGCGGCCGCCGACCAAGTGCCCGACGGCCCCACCAAGCTTCTCCGGTATGCTGATATTTCTAAGGACAAAGTAGTCTTCGCCTACGCCGGCGATCTCTGGATTTCTTCGCGCGAAGGCGGCAATGCGCGCCGGCTCACCTCGCACGTAGGCGACGAGCTCTTTCCGAAATTTTCTCCTGACGGAAAATGGATCGCCTTCACCGGCGAGTACGACGGCAACCCCGACGTGTATGTGATTTCTTCCGAAGGCGGCGAGCCCAAGCGCCTGACCTTCCATCCCTCGAACGACATCGTCCTCGGCTGGACGCCCGACGGCAAAAACATCCTCTTCCGCTCCGACCGTTTCAGCGCGCCCCCGGGCCGCTTCACCAAACTGTTCCTCGTCTCTCCGCAAGGCGGCACGGCCAAGCAGCTACAAATTCCGCGCGGCGATTTGACATCGTTCTCGCCCGACGGCACCAAAGTCGCCTACATCGAAACCTCCCAGGAATTCCGCACCTGGAAGCGCTACCGCGGCGGCTGGAACCTGCCCATCGCCATCTACGACCTCAAGAAAAATACCTACGAAGAATTACCCAAGTCCGCCGGCATGGACATGTTCCCCATGTGGCACGGCAACGCCATTTATTTCATCAGCGACCGCGACGGCGTGATGAATCTCTACAGCTACGACCTCGGCTCCAAGCAAACGAAAAAGCTCACCGACTACAAGGAGTACGACATTAAGTGGCCGAGCCTCGGGCCTGACGCCATCGTCTACGAAAACGGCGGCGTGCTCTACGAGTTCAATCTTGCCAGCGGCAAGACGCGCAATCTCCCCATCATCGTGCGCGCGGAAGACATCGAAGCCCGCGCGGAGTTCAAAAGTGTCGCGCAGAATGTCGGCAGCTTTGCCATTTCGCCTTCCGCCGCCCGCGCCGTCATGGAAGCCCGCGGCAACATCTTCACCGTTCCCGCCGAACACGGCAGCATTCGCACTCTGACCACGCAACATTCCAGCATCCACGAACTGAATCCCGCATGGTCGCCGGACGGCAAGTGGATCGCCTATCTCTCCGACAAAACCGGCGAGTATGAGCTCTACACGCGCCCACAAATGGGCGGCGAAGAAACACGCATCACCACCGACGGCGGAGTCTACCGCTACGGCCCGGCTTGGTCGCCGGACAGCAAGAAGCTTCTCTACTGGGACAAACTGCACAAACTTTGGTACGTCAGCGTCGAGGATAAGAAGCCCGTCCTTGTGGACGAGGCCGGCTACGGCGATATCACCGACGGAAGCTGGTCGCCGGACAGCCTGTGGCTCACCTATTCGAAACCGCATCGCCGCGGCTCGAACGACATCTATCTGTACTCGCTCGGCACCAAGAAAGTCACGATGGTTTCCGCCGGTTTTTACAATGACACGAATCCGGTCTTTGATCCTGGCGGCAAGTACCTCTATTTCATTTCCTCGCGTTACTTCTATCCAAGCATCGGCCAGCTCGACCAGCGCTACAACTACTACACCACCGATGGCGTCTTCGCCCTCACGCTGAAGGCCGATGAAGCCTCTCCCTTCAAGCCGGAAAGCGACGAAGAAAAAGCTGCCGACGAAAAGAAGGACAAGGACGAGAAGAAGGACGAAAAGGCCAAGAAGGACGAAAAGAAGGCCGACGCCAAAGCCGGCGATGCCAAATCCGACGAACAAAAGGATGAAAAGAAAGACGAGAAGAAAGAAGAGAAGAAACCCGAGCCGGTAAAACCCATCCAGATTGACTTGGATGGCCTCGCCTCGCGCATCGCCCCCGTGCCCGTCGCTCCCGGAATCCTCAGCTCTCTCGTCGCGCGCAAAGACAAATTCTTCTACGTCACAACACCGCAAGAAGCGCGGCAATTCGGCACCAACGACCACGGTCCCAAGAGCGCTCTTCACGTCTACGACATCACGAAACGCGAGGACAAAGTTCTGCTCGACGGCATTGACGGCTTCGACCTCGACAAGGAAGGCAAAAAAGTTCTCTACAAAGCCGGACCCGTCTTCGGCATCGTCGAAGCCATCCCCGGCAAGGCCAAAGTCGGCGAAGGCAAGCTGAACCTCGGCGAAATGCAAGTGAAAGTGAACCCGCGCGAGGAATGGCGCCAGGTCTTCCACGAAGCGTGGCGCATCGAACGCGATTTCTACTGGGATCCCGCGATGACCGGCCACGATTGGAAAAAAATCGGCGAGCGCTACGAAGCGCTTTTGCCCTGGGTCGCGCATCGCAGCGATCTGAACTACCTCATCGGAGAAATGATCTCCGAGCTCAGCACCTCGCACACCTACGTCGGCGGCGGCGATCAACCCCAGAAGCCGCACGTCAGCGTCGGCTTGCTCGGCGCCGATTTCGAACCTGACGGCGGCTATTTCAAGATCACGAAAATCTATCCCGGCGAAAACTGGAACGACAACACGCGCTCCCCGCTGACCGAGCCCGGCCTCAAAGTAAAAGCCGGCGACTATCTGATCGCCGTGAACGAACAAGAAGCGAGTTCGAGCCAGGACGTCTATTCCTACTTCCAGGAGCTCGCCGGAAAACTAGTCACGCTGAAGATCAATACCAAACCCAGCCGCGAAGGAGCGTGGGAAATCACCGTAAAGCCCGTCCCCAACGAAAGCGGCCCGCGTTATCTCGCCTGGATCGAAGCGAACCGTCGCAAGGTCGAAGAAGCCACCGGCGGCCGCATCGGCTACATGCACGTGCCGGACACCACCATCCCCGGCATCATCGCCTTCGACAAGCAATTCACCGCGCAGCTCGATAAAGACGGCATCATCGTCGACGAGCGCGATAACTCCGGCGGACAAATTCCCGATTTCTACACGGAAAAACTGAAGCGCACGTTGCTCGCGTTAGTCGCCCCGCGCGACACGAAAGACGTCCCTTGGCCGCCCGTCGCCATCTACGGCCCCAAAGTCATGATCGTCAACGAACTCGCCGGCTCCGGCGGCGACGCCTTCCCGTGGTTTTTCCATCGCGAAAAAATCGGTCCCATCGTCGGAACGCGCACCTGGGGCGGCTTGGTCGGCATCGGCAACGTGCAGCCCCTGCGCGACGGCGGCTTCGTCACCGCGCCCGGCTTCGGCTTCTGGAGCGTGGACAATGGCGGCGAATGGGTCGTCGAACAGCACGGCGTCGATCCGGATTTCGTCGTGCCTCAGCGCCCCGACCTCGTCGTCGCCGGCCACGATCCGCAACTCGAAAAAGCCATCGAGCTCGCCAACGAAGCATTGAAGTCCTACAAGCCCATTCCGCCAAGGCCAAAATATCCCGTGGCCAAGCAATAAAATCCGTTTCGTAAATCACGCTGCTCACTCACAAACAAAAAGGACCGGCGAAAAGCCGGTCCTTTTTGTTTTGCAAGCGCGGCACGCAGCCGCATCCTTCATTTGAACGCCACTTCCATTTCCAAACCGCTAGCCGGGTGACGCGGTCCGCGAAACTGGCGGAGGATCAATCTCTGGCTGATCTGGTCAAGCGCGGCGGTGCTTGCCTTCCGACTCATGATCGTTCCTCCCTTCCAGCGTCGCGTCCCGGGCCACCCGCAGGGGTGTTGGCTAGCGGAGCTCGCTCGCATCGACATCAGCCGATGCGAATTTTTCTGAAAGCTAAGGCCTCTTCGGCTGCCGTTTCTGCGCCGAAGCCGAAGCCGTCGGCGTCACATCTTCCGACCCATCGTCCGCAGAACTGCTGCTCACTCCCGAAAACGCCGACCGCATCACGTCATTCGCAAAGAAATTCTTCCCATCCATCGGCACCATCATGATCTGCAGCTTGTCCGACAGCCGCTCCGCGATAATCTTCTGAATCAGCATCGGATTCGACTTCAGCACCGCCGCCTCGAATTTCATCCGCTCGGAATCCGCCGCAGCCGTCACCCGGATGCGATTCGCGTCCGCGTCCGCCGTCACGCGAATCCGATTCGCCTCCGCGTCCGCCAGATTCTTCTGCCGCTCGATCTCCGCCTTGCTATCAATAATTTTCGCTTGTGCCGCCGCTTCCGCATTTTGCAGCGTGGACTCCTTCCGCGCCTCCGCCTCCAGCTTGCTCTGCTCGATCTGTTTCTGTTTCAGCGGCAGCGTGTACTGCATCGCGTCCGCTTCCGCCTTGGCCTGCAGCACGCGCACCTGTGCCTGCGCCTCCGCCTGCTTCACCTCGCGCGCCTTCTGCGCTTCCGCTTCCAGCTCCGCAATCTTCACTTCTTTCCCCTTGATCTCCGTCTCCGTGCCCAGTCGCTCGTTCTCCTGCTCCTTCAGCAGCAGTCCTTCGAGCCCCTTGGCGTATTCCTCCGGCAGTTTCAAGTCGCGCAGCAAAACTTCGCGCACCACAATCCCGTCGCTCGCCAGCCGCGTAGTAATCGCGTCCGCCGCCTTGGTGCGCAGCTCCTCCCGCTTCGTCGCAAAAATTTCCCGCGTGATGTAATTGGGCGCCAGTTGCCGGTAAATCGTCGAAACCACCGGAGCCACCACCTGCTCCCCCACCGGCTGCGGCAGATTCGTGTGAATCGAATCCAGCCTCTTGGGGTCCAGCCGGTACCGCACGGAAACCGCCAGCCCGATGTTCAACCCTTCGCGCGCCTGCACCGTCAGCACGTCACCCTTGTGCTTTGGATCTTCGGCCACCTGCGTCGAATACACTTGCTCGCGCGTGTCGTAGATCGCCACGGAATCCACCAGCGGCGTAACCACATGCACGCCGGGATACAACGTACCCGGCCGCGCGCCCCAGATTTGGCTGACGCGTACGCCGGCCGTTCCATCCGGAATCACCACCACGCTCTCCGTAATCAAGAACGCCAGCACTCCCGCCGCAAACAATTGTAGCGCCAGCCTCCATCGCACCGGCCGGAAAGGGCGCCGAGCCAGCGCACCCACCTCCCCGCCGCCTTCCTCCGTCTTCCCCCGCGACAGCAACCGCCTCAATTGCTCCGACAGAAAAATGTCATACGCCACCAGCGCCCCCGCGCTCCCAAACAGCACTGCCCCCACAATCGTCAACAAATATTTCAATGCCAGCATCGCCTAACTCCCTTCTGTTCCATTTCCGGAGCCAGTAGCACAGACACTCTTGTCTGTGCTCTTAGCTCTCGGCCAAACCCCAGTAGCACAGACACTCCTGTCTGTGCTCTTAGCTCTCGGCCAAATCCCAGTAGCACAGACACTCTTGTCTGTGCTCTTAGCTCTCGGCCAAATCCCAGTAACACAGACACTCTTGTCTGTGCTCTTAGCTCTCGGCCAAATCCCAGTAGCACAGACACTCCTGTCTGTGCTCTTCATTGCAAATCCTGTAGCTCAGGCCGTCCATGCGCCCGCCAATAGAGCGCCCATAACCACCACTCACTCACCGCCCCGAATACGCCCGCGCCACCCGCACCGTCCCGTACCCCAATTCCGTCCTCCGCGCAGGAACCCGCCCAGCCGTAGCCGGCCGCATCATCCAAAACGCCCCGCGCAACAGCATCCAGTTCAATCCCGCCGCAGCCCCAGCCGCAAACATCGTCGTAACCACCAGCCCGGCAAAATGCAGCAAACCGCTCATGACGTGCCTCCAAATCCTGCGATTTGGTGAATCGCACGCCCATGCCCTATTCGAATGTATTGGAAATAAACGACTTACAGGAAAGCCCTGCCCAAAACTCCGTGGCCCACGTTACACGTCGTGTCGCCCTACCCGCACATCCGCCTTTGTAGCACAGTCACTCCTGACTGTGCTCTTCTCCTCTATCCCCGGATCTGCCTTTGTGGCACAGCCATTCCTGGCTGTGCTCTTCTCCTCTACCCCCGGATCTGCCTTTGTGGCACGGCCATTCCTGGCTGTGCTCTTCTCCTCTATCCCCGGATCTGCCTTTGTGGCACAGCCATTCCTGGCTGTGCTCTTCTCCTCTACCCCCGGATCTGCCTTTGTGGCACAGCCATTCCTGGCTGTGCTCTTCTCGCCCATCCGCGTAGGGGCACGATACATCGTGCCCCTCTGGCTCTCCGTGTAGGGCTCGCCTTCCGAGGCGGGCCGCTCCCGCAGCGCCGTAGGCGCACCACAATTTAGCCCAGCCCGTAAGGGCTGGGAATCGTAGCCAGAAAAAATCCCAAGCACCGGAGGTGCGACACCCCTCCGCGCCCTTTGCCTCCCGGACGCGATTGTGAGACGGAGGGATCCTCCAATCCTTCCCAACCTGCCAACCTTTAAACCTTCAAACGTTCAAACGGTCCTTCTCCCCATCCCCGCATCTGCCTTCGTAGCACAGTCACTCCTGACTGTACTCTTCTCCCTATTCGCACTGGCGCACGGTCCATCGTGCCCACTCCCCCGCGTCAACCCTAGCTATCGACTTGGTCATAAAACCCCCACACTCCCGCGCACACGATTCAAAACTGCGACATGATCGCCTTCTTGCGCGCCGGACTGACGCAAGACCGTCTTGCCCGCGAGACGAGCCAGAGGTGGCAGACAATGAATTGGATAGCCAGCACGCTAAGTCTCCTGGCGTTAGGCATCGGCACTCTTTTTTTTGCTTGGCGGGGCCATATCTCGGGCGAACTCGCTATGGCACGTTTCTTTCGGATGTACCGGCCTAACCGGCAAGACCATCCTTTCGCTTTCTACTTCTATCTCGCCCTCCTCATCGTGGTGGGCACCGTTGAGATTGTCTGGGGAATCCTTATATTCTTGCGTCTCCTAAGACCGCTTCCCTGGCGCTGAGCGGAACGGTCCTTCGCCCCTCGCCTCCCTCATTTCTTAACGAATTCCCCCAAATGCTCGCTGCTGGGGTATTGAAAAATGGGCTCAATTGCGACTTCGTTTTGTAATTCATTTCGCGCATCTCCCCAAGGAATTATGCAGCCAGTCTTTGGTTTGTCGGGAGCAGCAGCGCATTTTGCCCATTCCTGACCTCGTCCGAATTGATCTCGCCACTCGGCTGCTATCTGCAAACGGTCAGGCAAAAATCGAAGCTGCAAGACGACTTCACCTCTACTATCTTTGATCTCTAGCGCGCTATCGGTGTAATTCTTGTCCCAAATTTCAGGCTGCGCGGCTACGGTCCAACGATTCTTTTCGATGCTGGCTATTTTCTTACCCGATCTGTCGAGCACCGGAGTTGATATTTCCATGCCGTTCTTGCCCCTCTCAATTCGCAATCCGGCATTTCGTGCGAATACCCCGAAGTTCACGGGATTTTCCTGCCCCACGTAAATCATTTTCGACCCAGAATCGCCGCCAATCTCAATTATCGGAATGAATGGCGTGTAGCACTCTCCCCAAAATGAACGAAATGAGCACAGCTGTCCTTCAAGAGCAGCAGACTTCTCCACTCTCCACTGTCCGTAAGCGAGCGAATAAAATCCGATCACAAAAATACATGCAGTGACGGTTGCTCCCCAAATTTTTCGTTCCGCAGATTTCGGCCTTTCTAAATGAATCTCAACTAAAAGTACGGTAATTACAGCACACAGAAACCACGAGAGCCATTTCCACATTACTGGCATTTGAGGAGGCACCAACGAAGCGATGAAGAAAACCAAGTCGAGCAGCAGCAAAATACCTTTTTCTTTTTGCCGAATCGGCTTTGATGCTTGTTGTCCTTCAGAGGGCGCCAAAAGCCACAAAGAAAGTGCTGCTTCCAGGACAAGAATCGCGCTAAAAATGACTGTAATTGGTTGCAACGGGTCGTCGCGCATGCCAACTGGATTATATACCGTACCATGAGGTACATAAGCCCGGGCAGATGCGCGGTTGAACAGGCGGACCGATGTTTGCCCGGGGTGTAATATGCCGATTCAGAAGTGTCCCATGTGTTTGGAAACGAAGAAGGTCGTTTCGAGCCATCTCTACCCGGCGGCCCTGTACGTTAACTGCCGATCTGCTAATGACGCAAGTCCCGTGCGAATGGGAGACGGCGTGGTAATGCAGACGGATCGCCAAATGCAGGACTATCTGCTATGCGAGGAATGCGAAGATATACTGAATAGGGGCGGAGAGAAGTGGACGAATCCGAAGCTCGCCCGGCTAAACAAAACGTTTCCCCTGTACGAAATTCTGGTGAAGGGCCCGACCGGCCACGCGGATGAGACGGGAGGGATTTACTTCGCGTCTTCGAATCCGGAAATAGATGTTGAGAAAATGACTCATTTCGCCCTGGGCATTTTCTGGAAGGCTTCCGTCTATTCCTGGAAGGCGAACGAAAGAAACCCGATGATTCAGCTTGGGCCTTATGGAGATCTTATCCGCTTATGGCTACGGGGTGAGAGGGCCTTCCCCGAGGGCGTGTGCCTGAGTGTTCTCGTGGCCCGGCCCGAACAAGCACTGATCGTCCTCAACGGGCCTAGCGCGACAAGCCTGAGAGGTTGGCATGCATTTTTGCTCAATGTACCCGGTGTGTCGTTCATTCTCAATGTAGGGAGGCATATGGATCCCGAAATGATATTGACCTGCTTCCATGAAAGTCCCCAGCACCCCGTCTTCGTATCAGACGAGATCATGGGGCTCGTCTGGAAGCGGTTCGTTGAGCAATTCCTGGAGTCCCGAAAAACGAAGAGTTATTTGGCGGCGAAGGCAAAGCGCTCGCCTATTGGTAAGCCCGAGGTGAAGTAATGCTCACGATTCCGGGAAAGATCGTTCGAGGGCTTGGCGCGGCGTCACAAACCCTCATATTCCAGATGCCACATTTCGTTGAATCCCATCCTGAATTGGAGAAATGTGCGCTGCGGACTATAAACGTGATTCTGGAGTGCCAGCTTGAAATCATCTCGCCATCATTCGTGATTGGTCCCATTCAGTGGCATCCGAACGCCCGGCCTGAGATGTTCGGCTTTCGCTCAATCCTTCTCGAGTTCGATCAACCGCAACTAGTGAGCGACGCTTGGCTTTATTTGCCCTACAATTCGCCTCATCGGACAAATCCGTTCCATGCTGAAATCCTTGCGCCAGAGCTACGACTAGATGACGCAGCGACATGCAAGATCCGAATTACCGCTGGAAAGGTGTTCGCGTGACGAAATAGCGCTTGGGCGCCCCGTCCTCGGCCTTGGAGGGCGGGGGTTTTGACTCTTCCTCGACTTCCAGCGACGCGCTTCCGCCCCGATCCGCATCCACTTGCAGACAAACCACTTATAATTATCACTTGACAATAGGTACGGACCTGCTATAATGGCTTTGTTGCTTCGGCACTGATCCTTGGCGCCCGGCCCTCATGCCCTCGCCCCGAGCAGTCCTTCTAACTCCTTCAAGATCATCAGTCCTCACTCAGTTACCTTCTTGCCAACAGACCGTACCCATAAATCCTTTAGACGCAACACTTGCAGACTCCCTCGCATGTGCTGCAAACAAACGACTTACGCCAAACCTAAGTCCTGTAGATGCAACACTTACAAAAAACCCCGGGGTGGGCTCCCGAACCTCCCAATCTTCAAACCTGCCAACCTTCCAACCTTCAAACGATCCCCGCCCTAACTCCTTTCTCCTCACATCCTTAGCAGCCCCCCACCCACTAACCCCCATCGAATCACATCCTTACAAAAATCATAGGGGGGCCACTTCTTCCCCCGCGTGCTCCGAGCCTCTCGGAGAGGGGGGTACTCCTCTTTTCCATAGTCACCAAAATATCTCACGCCCTTTCTTTTCAAGCACTTACAAATTGCCCATTTTCTATCCCCTTTGTTTTGACATTCATCCATGTAATGGGGGGTATGGCCCCCTACCAACGTTCCAACCTTCAACCTTCCAACCTTCAAACGTTGCCCCCATGCGGACCCGCCCCGCGCCCGTCAACGCAGTATGCTAGGCTAATCTTGAGAACAGAGATGAACCGCGGATCAGGCTTACGCATCGGCAAAATTCTTGGAATCCCCATCTACCTCCACTCAACGTGGATCTTTATTTTTGCCGCCTTCACCTACATCATCGCCATGCAGTTCAAGGAGCAGCATCCCGCCTGGTCGGACACCCAGCATTGGGTCGTCGGCGTCCTCACCAGCCTGCTCTTTTTCGCCTCGGTGGTCTTCCACGAGCTCTCCCACAGCGTCGTGGCCCAGCATTACAAGATTCGCGTCCTTTCCATCACCCTGTTTCTCTTTGGCGGCTTGGCGCGCATCGAGCGCGATCCGTCCAAGGCCATCCAGGAATTCAACATCGCCATTGCCGGACCGCTGGCCAGCGGATTCCTCGCCGCCTGCTTTTTTGGTTTGACCAAGCTTTTCCCGTTCGATCAATCGGTTGGAGCGATGGCCCTCTGGCTCTGCCAGACGAACGCTGCACTCGCCGTTTTCAACCTCTTGCCGGGATTTCCGCTCGACGGCGGAAGAATTTTCCGCGCCATCGTTTGGGGAGCGACCAAGAGTTTCGAGAAAGCGACTCGTGCCGCAGGCTCCAGCGGAAAGATCATCGCCTACGCCTTAATCGTCGGCGGCGCCTGGGAAGTCTTTCACGGCTATGTTCAATCAGGGCTCTGGACCGCCTTCATCGGCTGGTTCCTCCTGAACGCCGCCCAGGAAAGCGTCGCTCAGGTGGCTATCCGCGCAAACTTGGCCGGCCTCAGCGCCGCCGATGTGATGAGCCCCGAAGTTCCCACCGTGGACGGCCACATCACGCTCGAGGACTACGGCGCGGAAGTGCTGCGCACCGGCCGCCGCTGCCACATCGTTCTGATGGGCGACCGCCTCTCCGGCCTGATGAACGTCCACTCCCTGAATTCCGTGCCGCGCGAGGAGTGGGCGCACAACTCCGTGCAGTCCGCCATGATTCCGCGCGAGAAAATTCTGTGGACTTCGCCCGACGAGCCGCTGCTCCGTTTGCTCGAACGGTTGCTCACCACGGACATCAATCAAATGCCGGTGGTGAGCAGTTCCGGCGAAGGCGATTCCCATGTCGTTGGCATGGTCACGCGCGATTCCATTCTCCGCGTAGTGCAAACGCGCACCGAGCTAGGCCCACTCGCCGCGGAGAAATAAATGGATCGCGGAGTCGTAAGTGAATTTTGTTTTGAAGCGAAAAGTCTTTTGAGAATTTTCGAGCGAAGTTTCTTGTGGATTTTATTTTGAAGCGAAAAGCATCTGAGAGTGTTCGAGCAAAGTTCTTGTGAATTTTGCGGCGAAAGGAAAAAATTAATCCGCAACCGCCGATTGCGCGCTGATCGAATTGTCGCGCAGGCCACGCTGCTGGCGGCTTTCCAGCAGGACGCGCACACCATGCCGCGGCCGCAGCGTGATCGAAGCCAGCGGCACCACCGGATGATTCGCCACCAGCCGCAACCGAAACTTCTGCGCGATCGTCGCGAGAAGTAGCGCCGCTTCCATCAGCGCAAACGAATTCCCGATACACTGGCGCGGCCCGCCGCCAAACGGGAAATACGCGAACCGCGGCAGCCGTTTCAGCAAGTCGCCTTCCCAGCGTTCGGGAAGGAATTTTTCTGGCGTGTCATACCAGCGCGGATCGCGGTGCACGACCCACTGCGCCATGGCCACGCCCATTCCTTTTGTCACGGGATAGCCGGCAACCTCGTGGTCCTCGACCACAAGGCGTGCCATGCCCCACGCGGCGGGATAAAGCCGCAAAGATTCCGTAATGACGTGCCCGGTATAAGCAAGTCTCGGTAAGTCGTCGAACGAAGGAGGCCGGCCACCGAGAACGGAATCGAGTTCAGCATGCAACTTTGCTTCGACCGCGGGATTTTGCGCCAGCAGCCACCACGTCCAGGAAAGCGTGCTGGCCGTGGTTTCATGCCCCGCTAAAAACAAAGTAATCGTTTCGTCGCGAAGCTGCTTGTCCGTCATGCGCGAACCATCTTCATCCTGCGCCGCAAGCAACATGGAGAGCAGATCGCCGGCGTCGCGGCCGGAAGCGCGGCGCTCCGCGATAATTCTATAAAGAATTTTTTCGATTTGCGCCACTTCCCTTTTCACGCGCAGATTCGTGGGCGTGGGCACCCAGTGCGGAATTAAAATCGTGCGCCGAAAATCGGCGCCGATTTCGAGCAAGAGTTCGAGCGATTTTCCAACGTCGCGCGCATCGCGTGCCACGTCGGCGTCGAACAAAGTTTTTCCGACAATCTGCAGCGTCAGCCGCATCATTTCTTTGTGCGCGTCGCGTTCTTCACCATCGCGCCAATCTTCGATGAGCCGCTGCGTGTACTCGACCATGGTGCTCGCATACGAAGTGATGCGCCCTCGATGAAACGCCGGCTGCGCCAGGCGCCTCTGCCGCAGCCAGAATTCTCCTTCGCTCGTGAGCAAGCCTTCGCCAAAAACGTGGCGGTTCGCGCGAAGGACTTTCCCTTTCGTAAATTTGCGCGCGTTGGTAACGAGCACTTCTTCAATCGCGTCGGGATGATTGATAAAAATAGATTTGAAATTCAGTACGCGCATTCCCGCGACGTCGCCATAATCGCGCGCGAGCTTGGTGAAATATTCGAGCGGATTCGCGTTGAGCGGGCCAAACGACCAACCCTTGAATCCGTCGGTTGGACCGGGAGGAAATTTGTTACGGGTCGCGTCCGCCATAAAACGATGCTATGCCCGCGCTCGTATTGCGTCAACGCGGTGGACTCACGACTGTACCGCAAGCGCTGGAACTTAGTTAAGCAGAGTGCGGATTCGGCGAAGAGATGATGCGAATTGATCGGCGTTGTAGGCGGAGGGATTTTCGAGTTGTTGGAAGAGGGCGTTGATGGCGGCGCGGACTTCGGGGGCGTTGGCGGGCTTGGCGTCTTTGCTGTAGGCGATGTAGAGCGAATCGATGGCCATGGTGGCTTGCTCGGCGGCGCGCTCGTCGGCGAGGGAGATATTTTCGGCGTCATCGGAAATCTGCTGGAGCATGTGCAACGCAAGAGTTTGATTGTATGGCATGGTGGCCAGGTGTTCGGCGATTCTCTGGACTAGCGGCGCGGCAGCGGAGGCGGCGGAGGCAACGGCGTTGCGATCGGAATTGAGTTTGCTCATTTCGCCGGAAACAAGTAGCAACTGTCGATCCAATTCTTGCGCGCTTGCGGAATCGATTTGCTTCGCCAGCAAACGAAAGACGGTGTATCTGGAACTGTTCCACGCCGGATCGCCGGGGCGACGCCCGGCGAAACCATGTTCCTGGCGCCAACTGTCTTTTGCGGGGCCCAGGGAATGGTGGCAGGCGAAACAGGAAAGTTCGGAATACTCGGGCCACACATCTTTTTTGTCGAAGCGTTCGTTTTTTGCGCGCCAGGTGAGTCTTTCCATTTCTGCGCGCAATTGCACGGCCTGGCCGGTGCTCCATTCGCGAACGCCAACCCACGCGGCATCTTCGACGGGTTTACCGGGCTCGGATTCGCGCGGGACTTTCCAGTGGCGCGGCATCACGGCGGAAAACGAATCGAGTTCGAAATAGAGGTCAGGATGGCCAGCCGCGATCATCTCGTGGTCCACAAATTTGTTTTTTGTTCCAAGATGGCATTCGAGGCATTTTTCGGTGCGATGAATCACGTCGCGCGTGTCCGCCATTCCTAGCGCGACGGATTTTTCATGCGGCCACGAACGCGTGGTGTGTGGACCCAGCCATGCCGAAGCGGGTCCGTGGCAATTCTCGCAGGAGACGCCCTCGGAGATTTCGAACGCGCGGCCGCGCTGTTCGGGCGGCGGATTCAGTGCGTGACACGCCAGGCACTTTGGCGATTCTTCGGCCTTCGCGCCGAGTTTCAGAATTCGAGCCATGCGTTCGCCGACGTCTCCGGTCAGCGCCTGGTAGGCGCGGCTGTGCTTGTCCTGGATGATCCAAGTGGAATATTCGTTTTGGAAAATCCGACTGCCGGCGATGGGTTTTACGCTGCCGTGGCAACTCGTTGCCGCGCAGGAGCCTGGGCCGATGTATTTGATGGGCTCATTCTGGGCAGAAAGCACCGCCGGGATAGCCAGGAACCATGCGCAGAGGACAACGCGAAGGATGCAGAGGTTGGAGAATTTGCGCATTCGGTGTGCCGGCGAATCTGTTTGCTTATATCGTTTGCGACTCAGTGAAGTCAACGGGGCGAGGTGTCTTTTTCGCTGCGCGTCGCGAAAAGCCAAAGGGGCGCTATTTACAGCGCGGGTTCCTGCCAGTAGTATGCAGGGGATTCAGCACGCCACTTTGCGCCGCGCATCGCAATCGCAGCATCGCCGGCGCTTTTCTCGCGAGACGGGGCGCCGTGATCTTCGACGACCTACGGGCCATTCAGCTTCGCCATGGCTTCCTGCCAAAGGCGGAATTGGAGGGCCTCTCACAACGCACCCAGACGCCACTCTATCAGCTTCATAGTGTCGCGAGTTTTTATCCCCATTTTCATCTGGTGCCGCCGGCCAAAGCGGAAATTCGCGTGTGCGCGGACATGAGCTGCCGGTTGAATGGCGCGTGCGAGCTTCGCGCGGATGTGGAGCGGCGATTTGCCGACGCGCGCCCAGAGGATGTGCAGATTCGCGATGTTTCGTGTCTTGGGCGCTGCGATCACGCGCCTGCTGTATCCATCAACGATGCGATTTTCACGGATGTGAGCGGCGAACACGCCGAGGAGATTGCGCGGCGCGCGATCCGCGGGGAGGACATTCACGAGCCGCATCCGGAGCAGGCGCGGGTGGAGTGCAAGGCGGATCCTTATGGTGATGGCGCGGCGCAAAACGAACGATATGACGTCGTTCGAAAGCTTGCGCAATCGCGCGCGTTCGAAAACGTTATTGCACAGCTGAAAGCGGCCGAGCTGCGTGGGATGGGCGGGGCGGGATTTCCTACGAGCATGAAGTGGGATCTGGTGCGAAAAGAGGCCGACCCGGTCAAATATATTGTGTGCAACGCGGATGAGAGCGAGCCGGGCACGATTAAAGACCGCTTCATCATGACGCATCTGCCGCATTTGCTGATCGAAGGGATGATCCTCGCGGGGATGGTCACCGGCGCAAAGCGCGGGATCCTTTACATCCGGCACGAATATCATCTGCAGGAAGAAATTCTTGGTGAAGAGATTCGACGCTGTTATCGGGCGGGGCTGCTGGGAAAAAGCATTCTTGGAACACCGCTGGCGTTTGATCTGGAAGTTTTTGTCAGCCCCGGCGGATACATTTGCGGGGAAGAGTCGGCGCTGCTGGAGGCCATCGAAGGGCACCGCGCGGAGCCGCGCAACAAACC
Source organism: Acidobacteriota bacterium (assembly GCA_013289835.1). Classification (GTDB taxonomy): domain Bacteria; phylum Acidobacteriota; class Terriglobia; order Acidiferrales; family UBA7541; genus Acidiferrum. Next base: position 37,336 of record JABCZG010000027.1, read on the forward strand.
TCCTTTTCCGGTGCAAGCAGGTCTCTGGCAGAAACCGACGGTCATCAACAATGTCGAGACATTTATTAACGTCCCGCAGATTCTGGCGCGGGGAGTGGATTGGTTTGCAGCGCAAGGCGCAGGGGTGTCGCGCGGGTTGAAATTTGTTGGCGTCAGCGGGCACGTGGCGCGGCCGGGGATTTTCGAAGTGGCCATGGGGACGCCGATGCGCGAGGTAATTTTCAAACACGCGGGCGGAATTCGCGGCGGCCGCGAATTGAAAGCGTTTGCGCCGTCCGGACCGTCGTCAGGGTATCTTCCTGCTTCGATGGTTGATGTGCGTCTGGATTTCAAGGCGCTTGCCGAAGCCGGCTCGATGCTGGGATCCGGAGCGATCGTTGTGTGCGACGACAGTACTTGCATGTTGGACATGGCGCTGGCTGCGGTGCGCTTTTATCGCAATGAATCGTGCGGCAAATGCGTTCCCTGCCGCGTGGGGTCGCAGAAAATGACGGATATGCTGGTGCGCTGGACGCAAGGCGGATTGCCCGAATCGCAATATCTGGCGGACCTCGCGCTGCTCGAGGAACTGTCGCAGGCCATGAGTTTAACTTCGATCTGCGGGCTTGGGCAGATTGTTCCTGCGCCGATTCAGTCAGTGCTGAAACATTTTCGGGCTGAAATTGACGCGCATGTTTTGAAGGGGCAGTGTCCGAGCGGGATTTGTTTTACGCCTGCTGCGCGTGCGGGAGAAGCGCAGCGCGTTGGGATTCGACCTTGATATGACGACTGCCGCTACACCTCCGGGAATGGTGGACATCACGCTCGACGGGAACGTCGTACGTGTGCCTGCGGGCGTGAGCGTTTTTGACGCGGCGCGCATGAATGGCGTCAACATCCCTACTCTTTGCCATTTGCAGAACCAGACTCCTGTGGGGGTGTGCCGGCTTTGCGTTGTGGACACGGGCGCGCGCGTTCTCACCGCTTCCTGCGTTCGAACGGTCGAGCCGGGGATGAAGGTGGTCACAAATTCGGAGAAAGTTCTGAATGCGCGCAAGACGCTGCTTGAGTTGATGATGTCCGATCATCCTTCGCCTTGCGTGCGACAACAGAATTCGGGCGATTGCGAATTGGAAATGCATGCGAGGGCGGCTGGGGCTTCTCAAGCGCGATTCGCAAAGCGCACGGTCGCTCGCGGCAAGGATGATTCATCGCTGGCAATCGCTGTGGATCACGACGCCTGCATTCTGTGCGACCGGTGCATCCGCGGATGTGATGAGGTAAAAAGCAATTTTGTGCTCGGGCGTATGGGCAAAGGGTACTCCGCAGGAATTGCATTCGATCTGAATTCGCCGATGGGGGATTCCACGTGCATTTCTTGCGGCGAGTGCATGGTGTCCTGTCCCACGGGTGCGTTGACGAACAAGAGCGTCGTCGGCACTGCGATTGCGGCGGGGCCTGATGCGCAGGGCTTCGAGGCGGAAGATCTTCTGCAGATTCCCGTTTTCAAGGGAGTTTCCGGGACATTTCTTGAGCTCAATCGCGGCGCGATCGTCAAGCGCCGGTTCCGCAAGGGCGATCTCATGTGCCGCGAAGGGGAGTTCGGGTCGACAGCGTTCTACATTCTGGAAGGCAAGGCCAAAGTATCCATTTCCACGCCCATTGCGCACGTGAAGACGCAGGGTGGGGCCAAGGGATTTTTCAAACGACTTACCAGCACGCTGGTCGCGCGCGAGGAGGACAAGCGCGAGGGGGAAACGCGGGACAGGACGATTCCGATTGATGCTTCCGTGGATCTTTCGTATGGGAACCCCGTAGCGGAACTTGGGCCCGGCGATCTATTTGGCGAAATGACGTGCATGAATTTTTACCCGCGGTCGGCGACGGTGGTTGCGGAATCGGATGTGGTCGCGTTCGAAATGCTGCGGAATGTTCTGGATATCATGCTGAAGAACAAGACGTTTCGCGCGCAACTGGATCAAACGTACCGGCGGCGGGCTCTGGAAAATCATCTGCGCGGCGTCCCCATGTTCGCAGACCTCTCGGCTGATTTCATCGAGCACCTGAAGGAGAGTGTGGAGTTGCAGCGATTTGCTCCCGGCCAGACCATCGCGCTGCAGGGCGAGCCGGCGGACTGTTTCTATCTGGTGCGCATCGGCTTTGTGAAGATTTCGGAAAATTATCCGGGCGGCGAGATGGTGCTCGCGTATTTATCGCGCGGTGATTATTTTGGAGAGATCGGATTGCTGGGCGGTGGGATTCGAACGGCGACTTGCACGGCGCTGGACCACGTTGAGGTTGTACGGATTTCAGGTGATGATTTCCGCGACATGGTCGCGCGTTTTCCGAGCGTTCGAACGGGGCTGGAAACCGTGGCGTCGGAGCGGCGCGCGGCGAATCAGCAGCGCATGCAGATGGTTCATAACGTCTCCATCGATCAATTTTTGTCACAAGGATTGATGGAAGCGCAGAGCCTGCTGATTCTGGATTTGCAGAATTGCACGCGTTGCGATGCTTGCGTGAATGCCTGCGCGGACGCACATGACGGCGTAACGCGGCTGGTGCGCGATGGGTTGCGTTTCGATCAATATCTTGTGGCCACAAGCTGCCGGCAGTGCCGCGATCCGCTGTGCATGGTGGGCTGCCCGGTTGGCTCGATTCGAAGGCGGAATTCGCTGGAAGTGATTATTGAAGATTGGTGCATCGGGTGCGGGCTGTGCGCGCAGAATTGTCCATACGGAAATATTAATTTGCATCCGTTTGAAGTGATGGTGGACGATCCGGAGCGGGCTGGGCGGAAGAAGGCGGCGATCAAGCAGAAGGCGACGTCGTGCGATCTTTGCACGCATTTGAAAGAGCCGAGTTGCGTGTATGCGTGTCCGCATGATGCGGCGCATCGCGTGGATCCCAGGACATTTTTCGCCGAGATGCTTGGGCAGGGTTCCACGAAATGAGAATGGACAAGACACAGCGCGGATGGGCCTTGGCGGCGGCCGCAATTCTCATGGTGTCGGCTGTGATCTACGTGCTTTATGCGCTTGGTTCGACGCAAGGACCGCGCGGTAGTAGCGCGATTGGCCTGACTTTTGGCGTCATCGGTTTCGCGTTTATGATTTTCGCGGCGCTGCTCGGGGCGCGGAAGCGGGTTCCGACTTGGCGTGTTGGGCGTGCACAGACCTGGATGCGCGGGCATCTTTGGCTCGGTTTTCTGGCGCTGCCGATTATTCTTTTTCATGGCGGATTTCATTTTGGCGGGACGCTCACGCGAGTTTTGATGTGGCTGCTCATTATCACGGTGTTTAGCGGGGTGTTTGGCGCGGCGCTGCAACATTATATTCCGCGGGTGATGACTGCGGAGGTGCCGCTGGAGACGATTTACGATGAGATTGGGCACGTGCGATCGCTGCTTCGCGAAGAAGCCGATCGCGCGGTCGAATCCGTGTGCGGTCCGATCGGCCTAGACAAAACTTCCGATGCGGAGGTTCGACGCGCTGGGGGATTCACGGCATTGCGCGCGATTGCCGCGTCTGCCGTACCACTAAGGACATCGGCTGCGGTCAGCGCGGGCGCAAGCGCGGCCGTTGCGGCTGCACCGGAGATTATTTTGTTAAGCGAAGAGGAAAGTGCGCCGCTACGCCGATTCTATTTGCAAGAGATGCGGCCGTTTCTCGAGCATCCGGAGCGGCGCGGGCAACGGCTCGGGGATGAGCAGAAGGCGGCCTGCGCGTTTGCGGGATTACAAACTTTGCTGCCTGCTGCGGCGCGCGCGACGCTCGACGATCTTACGGATATTTGCGACGAGGCGCGGCAACTGCAGCGGCAGGCGCGGCTGCATCACTGGCTGCATGGGTGGTTGCTGGTGCATATTCCGCTTTCGCTTGCGCTGATTTTGCTCGGCGTGGTTCATGCGGTGATGGCGCTGCGCTACTAACAGGAAAACGTGGCACGCACACGCACAACGAAAAAACTGGCGCAGCGGATCGACCTCAATTACTTCAAGAGGCCGACGCCGCTGAAGCGGGCGAAATTCTGGCTCAGCGTGCTTCTGCCGCTGCTTGCGCTGGTGTGGATTGCGGAGCGGACTGTTTTCAGGGACTCGCGCGTTTACAGCAGCGGACGGCTGTCGGAACCGCATGCGGTGCTTGAAAAAGAATGCGCGGCGTGTCACGTGCTGCAAGCCGGGGCGTTTTCCGCGAAGGCTGCCGATAACGCTTGCCTCGCGTGTCACGACGGGCCGATCCATCATGTCAATCAGACAAAATCGCTTGAATGCGCAGCTTGCCACTCGGAACACCGCGGCCGCGTGAACGTTCGCGCGGCAAGCGATCAGAGCTGCGCGGAATGTCATGGGGACTTGAAAGCGAGCGGCGGAGCGATACATTTCGCGTCGCGCATTCACAGCTTTGAAGATGGACACCCGGAGTTTGCGAGGCTGCGTGACGGGGCGCGCGATCCGGGGACGATCAAGCTCAATCACGCGATTCACATGAAGGCGATTCGGCGTGGGCCCAATGGGCCGATGGTCAGGCTTGAATGCCGCAATTGTCACCATGCGACCGCAGTAGATGCGGACTTGACCTACGCTGATCCGAAGTACCGCGCCGCGAGCGTGAGCTACAAAGATAGCGACGAAGTGCTTACGATTCAGGCGGGAACACTCTCGCCTTCCCATCCAATCAGCGGACGCGAGCGGATGGCGCCGGTGAAATTCGCGAGTGCTTGCGCGGCCTGCCACTTGCTTACATTCGATAAGCGATTTGACGACGGCGTTCCACACGATAAGCCGGAAATCATATATGCGTTCCTCGTGAAGAAATTCCGCGAGTATATCGCGGCGCACCCGGCGGAGCTACGCGTGCAACGTGATCCGAGCCGAGACATTACGGGAAAGCCCATGGCGCCGGAGGCTCGCATCCTCACGCCTGCGCAGTGGGTTGCGGAGCGCACCGGCGAAGCCGAGGAACTTTTGTGGCGCAAGACCTGCAACCAATGCCACAAGTTGACTCCTTCTGCAAAAGGTTTGCCAGGAAGGATTGAGCAATCGGTCCGAGAAAGTGACGCTGGCAAAGGCAATGACAACTCCGTTGAACTGCCATACGTCGTGGCGGCGAACACCACACTGCAGTGGATGCCGCATGCGAGATTCGATCATTCAGCGCACACGGGATTTACCTGCGTGAGTTGCCATGCGAAAGCGCTTACGAGCACGGAGGCTAGCGATATTTTGTTGCCGGGGATTGCGACTTGCCAGAAGTGCCATGCGCCGGGGGCGGAACATGCGGAGTCGCGGTGTTTCGAATGCCATACGTATCATGATTGGTCGAAGCGCAAGGAAGTGACGCCGGCGTTTACGCTGCCCGCGCTGCGAACCGGACAGGTTCGCGTTGAAACTCATTCGAACGATGGACGATAATGCGGCGGAAGAAGAGACGCCAGGGCCAAAGATGAAACGACATCTTCTGACGATACTAATGAGTTTGGTGGCCGCGGTAATCAGCGGCGGGATTTTCGTTATTGCATTGTTTCATCAATTTGCGCTGGTGGAAGTGGCGGCGAGCATTCTCACGGGCCTGCAGGTGCTTTTCCTCAGTTCTTCGATTGGCGATCTTCTGGATGAAAAGAAAGAGCCGAATCGTGCGAGGAATTCCGCGGTGGTGTTGGTGACGGTGTTTTTGGTGGCGTTTTATTCCTTCACGCGGTATTTCCACTAGAGCAGGATTCCGAGCCCGCAATTAAAAAGACAAAACCTCACCCCTGAAGGGGTGAGCTACAGCATCGTTTGCCACAACGGCGCTTGCTGGAACGGTCTTGCAATGAAGCGGCGAATCTATGCGACCTCGTTGGTCATCAGGAAAAGGGGGCGCATTTCGAAGCTGGCATATTGCGGGCGGAGGCGGTCGGTGTTGTATTGCTCCTTGACGTTGACGAGCTTTTTCGTGGAAGTAACGGTCTCTAGCGGAATGTTGTCGTAATGACCGTTTTTGAGGACGACGAGGCGCCCGCTGATTTTTTTCAGGAGCAGATCGAGAGCGAGATTGCCGTAAGCCATGGGAGCGATGGAATCAATGGCGTCGGGGTCGCCGCAACGCACGAGATAGCCTAGTTTTTGGGCGATGACGTCGATTTTTTTGCCGTTGTTGAATTTAGCGGAGATATCCCTCACTCGTTCGGCGACGATATCGCCGATGCCACCGAGCTTTTTGTGGCCGAAGGCGTCGGCTGCCTCGCCTTCAAAAACCATTTCGCCGCCTTCGAACATGGCGCCTTCCGAAACAAGGACGATCGAGTATTTGCTGGGATTCTTGCGGCGATCCGCGACCAGCAACTCGGTGAGATGCTCGATATTGAACTTAAATTCGGGGATGACGCAGCGGTTAGCCGCGCCGGCCATGGTGGGAAGCATGGCGGTGAAGCCGGCGTAACGGCCGAAAACTTCAAGGACCATGAAGCGTTCGTGGGAGCCCGCGGAGGTCCGCAAACTATTGACCATTTGAATCGTGCGCGTGACGCAGGTGCTGAATCCGATGCAGTAATCCGTGCCCGGAACGTCGTTGTCCATGGTCTTGGGAATGCCGATGACTTTGAAGCCTTCTTTGTGGAGACGAACGCCATAGCTGAGCGTGTCATCGCCGCCAATGGGAATCAGCGTGTCGATGCCCAGCCAAGCGAGGTTCTTGAGGATCTCGGGTGTGAGGTCGTTTTTCTCGGCGGTGAATTTGTCCTTGAGATGAGCGGGGACGTTGGCCTTGGAGACTCGGCCGGGATTGGTGCGGGAAGAATGGAGAAATGTGCCGCCGGTGCGGCCGGCGCGATCGACGATTTCCTCGTCGAGGAGAAAGAAGTTGTCAGAGTTGTCGAAGTCCTTCTCGCGGACCATATCCACGAGGCCCGCCCAGCCGTGGCGAATGCCAATGACCTGGTAGCCCTCGCGGATGGCGCGGAGAGTGACGCCGCGGATGGCGGGGTTGAGACCGGGAACGTCGCCCCCTCCGGTCAAGATGCCGATAACGCCTTTTTTGGTGTTGCCGTTTGCCATGGGACTGAAGATCGCCCTTTCGTGGGATGCCGAACAGGAAATTATCACCTCAAGCGCAAGTTTTAGGAAGAGCAGACTCCCGTTTTTTCGGGAGAGGCACTCCAGCGAAAAATATCATCGAATGAATCGGGAAATTCAATTGGACTTGCCCCGGTCTGGCCCCTAGATTGAATGGTCTCCGACCCGCTGAGGGAAGCGGGGGAATGTGCGTCCGACTAAGCGGCCTGCGGTGACCAGGCCACCTGCCGGGTTGCGGAAAGTTCGATGACCGCCACGGCCCAACCTTCACGAATTCGAGTGCAACCCTCGTTTGTCCGCTATCAGTATGAGACCGCGTATGACGAAATGTTCAGCGCTCCGGGTGTGCCGCGAGAGCACTACCAGGCGCTGCATCGGACGCTGCTGGGGATGCCGCAAGAGGAGCTGCTTAAACGGCAGCAGGCGGCCGACCTGACGTTCCTGCACGAGGGCATTACGTTCACCGTTTACGGCAGCAAGGAGGGGACGGAGAAGATTTTTCCGAACGACCTGGTGCCGCGGATCATTCCTTCCATCGAGTGGGCAAAAATCGAGAAGGGGCTGACGCAGCGCTTGACGGCACTGAATATGTTCCTGCGGGACATTTATCACGAAGGGCGGATTCTTTCGGAAGGGCTTATCCCGCGGGAGCTGGTTTACAGCTGCAAACATTTCCGGCGGGAAATGCGCGGATTGAACGTACCGAGAGACACGTATGTGAGCATCTGCGGGACGGACCTGGTGCGCTTGCCGGACGGAAGCTTTGCGGTGCTCGAAGACAATCTGCGTGTGCCCAGCGGTGTTTCGTACATGCTGGCGAACCGCAAGGTGCTGAAGCGCGTGTTCCCGACGATGTTCCGGGATTACGGCGTCTGGCCTGTGGACCACTACCCGCAGGCTCTTCTGGCTACGTTGCGGAGCTTGACGCCGGAAAATTGCCAGTACCGGCAGGATCCGACGACGATTTTATTGACCCCTGGCGTATCCAACTCCGCGTACTTCGAACACACCTTTCTGGCGCAGCAGATGGGCATCGAGCTGGTGGAGGGGCGCGACCTGCTGGTGCATGACAATGTGGTGTACATGAGAACCACGGCGGGCCTGCGGCGGGTAGATGTGATTTATCGCCGGGTGGATGACGACTTTCTGGATCCACTGTGCTTCCGGCCGGATTCTATTTTGGGAGTTCCGGGGCTCTTCAATGCGTATCGAGCGGGAAATGTGACGCTGGCCAACGCCATCGGGACGGGCGTGGCGGATGACAAAGCGGTGTATGCGTACGTGCCTGAGATCATCAAGTTCTATTTGAACGAAGAAGCCATTCTGCCTAATGTGCCCACGTTCTTGATGACCAACGGCAAGCACCGTAATCATGTACTGCAAAACCTTGAAAAAATGGTGGTCAAGGCCGTGGGAGAATCGGGCGGTTACGGAATGCTGATCGGTCCGCACAGTACGGCGCAGCAGCGGGAGGAATTTCGCGCGCGGGTTCTGGCCGAGCCCCGGAACTATATCGCGCAGCCGACTCTGTCGTTGTCTTGCGCGCCTTGCCTGATTGATGGCGAAGTCGAGTCGCGGCACATTGATTTGCGGCCGTACATCCTGATGGGTGAGAAAGTGACGCTGGTGCCGGGAGGGCTGACGCGTGTAGCGCTGCGCAAGGGATCGCTAGTGGTGAATTCGTCGCAGGGCGGCGGGAGCAAGGATACCTGGGTGCTGCGGGAAGGCAACGGTGAGGACCGCGTGGCGAAAATCACCAGCTTTGAACGCAAGGCTGGCTGAGAAAGCATGGGAACGATGAGGCCACCGAGAAACTACTTCATGAAAACATTCCGGCGGGAGGCCGGGATGCTTTCGCGCGTGGCGGACAGCTTGTACTGGATGAGCCGGTATCTGGAACGCGCGGAGCACACCGCGCGGCTTGTGGACGTGGAGTTGCAACTGTGGCTGGATCAATCGCCGGAAACGGGAGCGGGGCGCTGGAGATTTCTGCTGGAAGGATTGCATGCGCCGGGGGCGAAGGGCGCGGTGGACGCGGCGAAGTTGATGAATGCGCTGGTATTCAGCCGCACGAATGCGTCCTCGATCGTGTCGTGCATCGCGACGGCGAGGGAAAATTTGCGGCACGTGCGGGAACAATGCAGCTCGGAGATGTGGGAGCAACTGAACCGGTTGTACCTGGATGTGATGCAGACGAATCCGGATGAGGCTTGGATGCTGAAGTCGCACGGATTTTTCAGGGCGGTGCAGGAGGGCGCCCACCTTTTTCAGGGAATTACCGATGCGACGATGAGCCATGGGGAAGGCTGGCAGTACATTCAGCTGGGGCGGTACGTGGAACGGACGGACACGCTGGCTTCGTTGATGGAAGCGCATTTCAAACGAAATGCGCAGCCGGCGGATCAAGTGGTGGAAAGTGCGGAGTACCTGGAATGGGTGGCGTTGTTGCGAAGCTGCCTGGCGTTTGAGGCGTACTGCAAAGCGTATACGGCGGAGATCCGGCCGCTGCGCGTGGCGGAATTCCTGATTCTGACGCCGGAGTTTCCGCATTCGGTGCGGTTTTCGGTGGACCGCATCAACGCGGCTCTGCACGTCATCGGAGACTTGACGGAGCGGCGGGAGAAATCGCCGACGCGCATTGCGGGAAGGCTGCGGGCGCAGCTGAGCTTCAGCCAGATCGAGGAGATCATGGGGCAGGGGCCGCACTCGTATCTGGAGAATGTGCGGAGTGAATGCGCGGCGATTCACAGCGCGATTCACGAGATTTATTTTGACTATCCGATTGAGTCGGAGATGGCGTCGTAATTTTTCGAACGGAGTGATATGGCGTATTCGGTGCGGCACATCACGCGGTTTCGGTATGAACCGGCGGTGCGGGAAAGCGTGATGGAGGTGCGGCTGCAGCCGCGAACGGATATGCGGCAGCGTTGTCTTTCGTTTTCGCTCGACGTGACTCCGCGGGCCAACATCATGGTGTATAGGGATTTTTTTGGGAACGCCGTGCACCACTTTGATATTCCGGGGCAACATGAGGTGGTGGAAGTGGCGGCGCAGGCGATTGTGGAGGTTCTGCCGCCGACGCCTTCGCTGGCCACTTATGCATGCGATTGGGAAGAGCTTGATGAGCGCGTGGCGGAGGGGGATTACTGGGAGATGCTGCTTCCCAGCCATTTCGCGCGGCCGACGGAGCTATTGGAAAAGTTGCGGGCTGAGCTGAAGCTTCGGCGGCAGGGGAATCCGCTGGAGTTGCTGCAGGAATTGAATACGGAACTGTATGAATCTTTCGAGTACGCTCCAAACACGACGAAAGTGGATTCGCCGATTGATGATGCGCTGGAGGCGCGGCGGGGAGTTTGCCAGGATTTCGCGCACATTATGATTGCGCTGGTGCGGCAGCTGAAAATTCCGTGCCGGTATGTGAGCGGGTATTTGTACCACGAGGACAAAGTGAAGGACCGCTCACCGGCCGGCGCGACGCATGCGTGGGTGGAGGCTTATCTCGGAGAGATGGGATGGGTGGCGTTTGACCCGACGAACAATTTGCCGGGCTGTGAGCGGCATATTCGCGTGGCCGTGGGGCGCGACTACGCCGATGTTCCGCCGACGCGCGGCGTGTACAAGGGAGAGGCGGCTAGCGAATTGAGCGTGCTTGTGTCGGTCGCCCCGATCGATGCGCCGGAGCCAGAGGAATTGCCGCCCGTCATGGTGATACGATCCAAACCATTGAACTCGGCTTCGAGTTTGGCGCTTGACCACCAGCAGCAACAGCAGCAACAACAATAAAAATATTCGTTAAAGCTCGATGCGTGTGCCCAGGACTGCGAGAAATTTCGCGAGCCAGGCTGGATGTGCTGGCCAGGCTGGCGCGCTGACGAGATTTCCGTCGGTGATGGCTTCGGTCATGGCGAGATTGACGTACGTGCCGCCGGCGCGGGTGACATCGGGACCGACGGCGGGATAGGCGCTGCACTTCTTCCCTTCCAGGACGCCGGCAGCTGCGAGAATCTGCGCTCCGTGGCAAACGGATGCGATGGGTTTGTTGGCCTTTGAAAAGTGATGGACGATTTCGATGACGCGCGGGATCAGCCGAATATATTCGGGGGCGCGGCCGCCGGGGAGAACGAGGGCGTCGTACTCTTCAGGCTTGATCTGATCGAAGGTGGCGTTGAGAGCGAAATTGTGGCCGCGCTTTTCAGAGTAGGTTTGGTCGCCCTCGAAATCGTGGATAGCGGTGCGGACGGATTCGCCTGACTTTTTGCCGGGGCAGACGGCGTGAACGGTGTGGCCCACCATCAGGAGCGCTTGGAATGGGACCATCACTTCGTAATCTTCAACGTAATCGCCGACAAGCATCAGAATGGATTTCTTGGACATGAGCGCCTCCGGAAAGCGAAAAGGATAGCAGAAAGAAGATGCGCGGCCGAAGGCCGCCGGTACGATCGTATACAGAAAAAATAAGGGCGGCCCAGTCGATCGGGCCGCCCTTGTATCAGGGAACGTTTACGCGCCTGAGGTAGCGTTGATTTGTGGCGCTTCGGCGACAGACACATGCTCGGTGGAATCCTGGATGGTGAGCCGGTCGGTGCGCATTTTGTCCCATTCGAGCAGCGTCAGGCCGTAGGAAGCGAACAGGCGGCGGATGCGCGCCGAGTCCCAGCGCAACACTTTTTCGAGAACCGGGACGAGCACGCTCATGGCGTTATCGCTGATGACGGTGCGCTTGGCGACGCGCGTGATGAACTTGGCTTCGGAGACGGCGATCGTGAGCCCGTCATATTGATTGACGTGCATCATCACGGGAATATCGGAACTGCCGTCGCCCATGTAGATGATCTGGTCGTGGCTGATGCCGAGGCTCGCGCGGAGTTCCTCGAGCACGGTGATTTTGCCCCAGCCGGCCGAGGCGCGAATGATGGAATCCACTTCGCCGGTGGCTTCGTTGTAGCGAAAGCGCGTGCCAAAGATGCGATTCGGGGGAACGATGCCCTCGAGCGCCGACTGGATAATTTCCTGCGGCGCGGCGGAGATCACGTTGAAATGAAATTTGTAGCCGTCCGCAAGATTTTCGAGCGCGCGCGCAAACAGCGCGACGTCGTTCTTCAGGCGGATGCGTTTGCCGGTTTCCGCGAGGTGTTCGCGGCGCACGCGGCGGAAATCCGGGTCATGGAGAATCAGGTAGCTGAGCTCCGCGCCCTGTTGGACGAGGTTCATCTCCGCCAGGCCCTTGACCTTGTCATGGAAGCCGTTAAAGCCGATGAGTTCGCTCAGCACCACTCCTGAGTCGTTGAAGCTGAGCGTCTGGTCGAAATCGCTGGCCAGTAAGAATTGTTTGGTCATGTACTAGTACTCCTGTTGCTGCCTTTCTTGGCGAGTCCGCCCTGGGAAGCCTCCCGCAACCTCTCTACCAACACCATACCCGCGTTACTCCCCAGGTGCCCCACGAATTATTTTGATGGGTGCTATGCGTTAAAAGTGTGAACGATTCATTATACCTTGATTAGATGTGCCGTACCTATAAAAGGTTAAAAGGAAAGGAGATGGGCGTTCCAGAACGCAACATAATGCAGCAAGTTTCGTAGGCAGAAAGACATAGCTAGGGGCGAAGAAGAGGAGAAACCAAGCGACGAGAGGGGGGCCCTCTACCTTGACAATGGATCCGGCGAAGCCGAAGTCGGGGTTGCCAACTAAAGCCTAATAGCGTCCATTTTAGGCTTTTCGTAGACGTCATCCTCGCCTGGGTAGCGGAGGCGGTCCTCGAAGCGGCCAGTCTCTTTTGCCAGCGCCCAGACCAGGCTCTCCCCGGCAGGAACTGTCTTCGGCTCGCTGCGAAAAACGGGATCCTCAAACGCCAGCGAAGCGTCAATCCATTGCCACCCGGCAGTCTCGAAGGCCGCCATCACGTCGGGAAGCACGAAAGCATTCAAAGGGTTGAAATGCATCAGCAGCGTGTGGCGAATGTCGCGGCCCAGCACGTCCAGAGCAAGCTGCCGGTAAAACGCCGCGCGATCCAGGAGATGCCCGATCAAGTAGTCACGATAAGGGGCGACTGGTGACTTCGGGTCTTTCCCGAGACGGTCGACGAAGCGCTGACTGACGTACCAGTCGGAAGCGTCAATGGTGACGTGGCCGACGCGGTAGCCGCGCTCCTTCAGCAACGCGCGAAAGCGGTCGCGCTTCTCCGCGGTGTCGCCTTCCTTCAAAAACGGATAGCGAAACAACGCGGTGCGGTTGTGATACGGAGCGATTACTTTTTCATTCTTCAGAAAATCGACGGCAAAGTCGGCGTAGCTGGTCTGCTCGCCATAAAATTTATGTGAATAGGAATGATTGCAGATGAGGTGGCCCGCCTGGTCCCAGGCGGAAACCAGTTTGGCGCCGTCGGCGTCGTCCACACGCATCCCACAAACGAACAGGGAGGCGCGGACGTCTTTCGCGGAAATCGCTTTCAGAATGCGTCCGTTGGCCTCCTGCCATCGGACGATGGAGCCCAGTGAGAGCGTGGGATCGTCCATCGTGAGCGCGACCTGGGGACGCGCGGAATTGTTGGGAGTGGTCTTCGGCGTAGTGCTTTGCAGAAAAGAGAAAGCACGAAGCTCGGGCGGGAGGAGTTGAGAATAAGCCGCGACCGAGGCGGCTTTTACGGTAGAAGAGAGGAATCTACGACGTTTCATGGCAGCGACCTCAGTAAAAAGAGTCCAACCACTCTCGGGCGCGAGTGAAGAAGGACGAGTACGAGGGCAAGGATGTCGATGAGGACGAAGTGGAGCGAGGCTGCTCCACAGCGTCGTCTGTGACGATGTAGGGTTCGCCCGTGCTCGGATGAATGTAGAGTGAGCGCATTTCCGCGCGGTTGAGCGGGCGAGCGCCGCGCCGACCAAACACGGCGAGCTGGTTCCCGGATTCATCCACCGCCCTGTCACGATCAATACCTTTGGAAATGGCCAGCGCGGGGCCGCGCGTGTGGGCCGTGGCAATGAGTTTAGGCGTGGGTCGCGGGCTAAATCCCGAAAAATGCGCGGAGTCATCCCACGGAGAGAGAATTTGCAGGACGCGAAGCCCGTTCTTCCCGTCGGCAACGAAGGCGAACGCGCTGGCTGCAACCATTCCAATCTTGACGTCGTTCACGTCGTTGAGCTGGCCTTCTGCGCTAAAGATTTGATCCAGCTTAGGCGCGTCGGGTTTTTCAACGTCAACAATCGCAATTCCCTGCTTCCCTGCCGAAACGTACGCGTACGTGCGAGCGACGTAAACGTTTCGAGCATCTTCGACAGGAACGAGCGCATTTGCGACGGGCTTCGGCTGGGAAAGATCGGTAACGTCGAGAACCTTTAGGCCGTCGCGATCCACGACAAATGCGTAGCGGAATTGCACGGCGATGCCACGAGGATCGTTGAGCGCGGGCGCACCGATGTTGGCCGTCACGCGCGGAGCAAGCGGATTATCGAGATCTACCACAACAAGCGCCTTGTCCGTGAGGACGTAGGCGTATGTCCCGACGATGGAGATGCGGCGCGCGCCTGTGAGCACGCCGCCGGGATTGAAAGCTAAAGCGCGCTTCAAGAAATTGTTGGCAGGATTGCCGTCGAGTAGCGTGCCTACGCCGGGACTTTTCGATTTGAGACTCGGGTCGCCGATGATCACGAGTCCTTCTTCTTTGTCCGCGACGTAGAGGAAGCCATACAGCAGATGGATGGCTTGCTCCTCGTTCTCCGGCAATGGCTGCCGCAGTGGATCGACACCGAGCGTCGTCGGAGAAGCAACGGCTAGAGCGTTTTTCGTCGGAACGTAAAAACGCTGGCCGATGGGCGAAACCGGCGCGGTGGACATTTTCTCTGAGAACCCTTTGTTATCAATGTTGGCGATGTCAAAGACGCGAAGACCGCCCGGTCCCGTCGCGGCATAGGCATATTCGCCGCGAGCCTGGATATCAAGGACGTTGCCCGTGTGTTCTGCGGCGGTGCTTAGTTCGCGGTGATGCTCCAGGAATTTCTTGTAATTGTCCGGATAGGCGACGCGCTGTAGATCGCTGCCGTAGATGGCTTCCGGCTCATCGTGTTCCGCGACGGCGACCGCTTCGAAACCTTTATTGCCCGTGGCTACGTAAACGTAGCGGCCCATGAAATTCATGAAGTTGGTGCCCTGCAACAGCAGTTGCGCCATCCACGCGTTATTGTCATTCTGCGCGGAGACGTGGCAATCGCTGCACTGCTTCGTTTCTTTGGCGCGCACCGTATGTGGCACGAACGTGGAAAACGCCTGGCCGGAAAAACCGGGCGTGGAAATGGTTTGCTGCGTGTAGTAAAGCCACTCGCGATTGGCATTTTGCGAACTCACCAAGACCGCGCAAGACGATCGCGCGGGAGCGACGCGGTGGCCGGTGACCGTGCCGTCCACGCCCAGCATATAGATGTCATCGCGCAGAACCTGAAAGTTGTAGCTGGTGTAATTTCTCGTGAGCAAGCCTTCGTTGTGCAGCATCGGCTTACGCGCATTTGCAGTCATCTGTAAATGGCAGCCGAAACAGGTGGGCGTCCACGACGTGTGGCACGAATAGCAAGTCATACTGCTATTCGCATGGGCGAGGGTTGCGTCATCGCTGGGCATTTGCGAGGGAACGACACCGTTTTTGTTCAGCAGTTTCGCGCGCATCGACTTCATGCTGAAGTGCACGTTGCCGGGAGTAATCGTGTCCAGCGTCTGAACGATTTCCCATTCCTTATTTTCCTCCGACATCGAACGCTGAATCACTTTGTCGCCGCGCCACTCGAATCGCCGCAAACCCCACGGCGTGCGCAGCGTGTCCAAATGTCGCCCGCCTTCCGGCGCTGCGGGCCCTGACGTGATCAGCGCCGCTTTCTTTCGAATCGTGCCGTGGCAGTCAATGCAATCAATTTCCACTGCGGCTCGCGGCTCGCCGTAGATTTTTCCGTTGCCGTGATTGTCCTGTGCGAAATGGCAATCGTTGCACTGCATCCCTTTTTCAAGATGGATGTCGGCCAGATGGACGGCCTTCCCGAAGCGGTCTGGATCATCGAACGCGATTTTCCCGCCGTCTTTATCGAGCCAGTTCCCTTTGCGATCGTGATTGAAAACGGCGCGGAACACCCAGCCATGACCATGGAAGTCCGCGAACTGTGTAGCCTTCAATTGTTTGTTGAATTCCGCGCTGCCAACATTTTCCAGAAACTTTTCATCGCCCCACAATCCGCGGACAGCTGCTCCTTCGGGATTACGCACAAACGATTGGTAGCGCTGCTCTTCAGTGGGATTGCGCTGCTCTTTCGGATACATTTTGTCGCCGTCAATTTCGTTGTCCCACCATGTGAGTCCGAAATACGTTGTGACCATATTCGTTCCGGGGTGAATGTGGCAAATCATGCATTGGCTCGACGGAATGGAACGCGTGAACGTGTGCCGGATGGGGTGGCCGGATTCATTTTTCCGAATTGTGGGATCGGACGAGGCACTGAAGCCGGAGTGCCCAAATCCCGCGTACGCGCCGGAGTGCGCCGGATCGCGGTCGTTTGCGTAAATCACGTGGCATGCGGTGCAGCCGCTTGCGCGGTAGTCTCCAGGATGATCGTCGGTGCCGGGCAGAGAAAGAATCGGATCGAGCAAACGTGTTTTCTGCAGGCCGAGAAAAACGGGATCGGTGCGAAGCTCCGTGCCGAACCCGCGGTCGCTGAGTTTGTCATCGGGTTTCCCCGGATCCTCTTCGCGGGTGGGATTGCCGATTTCCGCTTTCTTGCGCCCGCCCCGCTCAAAAACCCGCAAGACATTCCCGGGCTGCGAAGTTTCCCAGCGAAAAAGAGGATCGAGTTCCGGAAGGACTCCCTTGGCGCGCGTCTCCTCTGGAGTGGGACTCGGAAACGTTTTGATGGATTTCGGCTTTCCATCGCGGTCGTAGCTTTCGCCGAAACGTGCATTTTTTGTCGGATAGCCGCCATTGTTGTAAAGCGCGGCGCCCCACAGCAATCCGGCGTGCGTCATCATGCTGGTAGACACAGCGCGGGTTTCGGTGGCGTGACAGCCCAATGTGCCGCACGTCTCCGGAGCCACACGCAGATCACCGGGGTTGACGAACTTGATGTACTCCGCGGATTCCTTCAGCCACTTGGTGTAGGTGCGCTCGGGAAGCGCGGAGCGATTTCGGAAGGAAGGATCACGCGGCTGGACGTGCGCCTTTTCTTTCGCGGAATTGTATTCGGCAGAATTCGGTGCGGTACCCGGCGCAAGGGAAATGGAGACGTTGCCACCGTGGCAATCCGTGCAACCGAGGCGAACGGTCTTCGTGGGATGCATCGTCGGCTCATCGGTCGAGGTGTGGCAGGAAATGCAGCCAGCGGATTTGCGGTCGGCTTCTTCCTGGGATTGGCCGCGGAAAAAGTTTGGCGATGCGTCTCGCGATGGATGAGCGCCGGAAGCGGTCGGAGCGGAGCGAAGAGCGAATAATAAAGATAACGCGGAGACGCCGAGTGCGCTGAGAACTCGCAGAGGAGAGGGAACGCGTAGGCGTTTGTTGGTCATGATGCGCGCATCTCAGAACGTAAGCTTTACCGAGCCGAAAAGCGAGAACAGCGTGCGGCTCGTATAAATGTCTATGAAACCCTGACCGGGCTGAAGGGCGGAAGCGCCGCCGGTGAGGACGACGTTTTCCGAGAGCGGCGGGCGGTATTCGACGCCGACGCCGAAATCTTCGCCAATCGTGTGGTGAATCGGAGACTGAAAAAGAATGAATTCCAACGGCTCGGTGCGTTCGAAGCGGAGATAGTTAAAATTCGCAAAGCCTTTCAGCTTGGGCGTGATATCAAAATCGGCGCCGGCATTCGCGATAAAGATGCCGGGGTTGACGAAATTGGCCTGGCCTTCTTCTTTGCTGGAGCGCAGAGATGGAATCAGGCTACCGGACGAGGTGAGCAGAATGCCGGAACCGAGGAGCCGAATCGCTTCCCGGTTCCAAAAACTGAACAGACCGCCAGCAAAATTGGGAAGATCATCGATGGCGTCGAAGCCGCGTGCACGGCCATCGCGAGGATTGGCGTCGCCGGAAGTGTAGAACGTCGAAACGCGGTAGCGGATCCAGTCCTTATCGTAGGAGAGTTCCACTGCGGCCATCTGCGCGTTGATGGTGACGGGCCTTCCCGCGATGGGATTGAACGTGTCTTCTCCCACGGCTTGATAAAAAGCGTGGGTGAGATTGAGGCGGCGAATGTGGCCGCTGCCCAGCCAGCCGAAATAGCCGACGCGGATGCCATGAAGAATCGGGCCGGCACCCGGATTCTGATTGATCACGTTGCCGACGGGCGCAGGGCGGACCAGGAAACCGTTGTCGTCATAGTGCAGGCTGGGATCGTCTTTGTTCCACGCGCCGACGAATTCCGCCGTGTAGCCGGGGAAAAAGAAATCCTGCAAGTACACGTTGCCGAGGACCACCTGCTGATGGCGGCGGTCGAAGGTGTTGAGGCCGCTGTTGGTGTTTTTCTCGAGAAGATGAAAATAGGCGACGTTGTATTCGATGCGATCGGAATGGAGATCGCCGAAGATTCGCAACGCAGGCTGCTCGTCCACGAAAAGAAAGCCGCGGAAATCGGCGTTGAATTGCTGGATGCCCGCGCGCGCGGAAATGAAATCATAGTTGGGGCCAAGATCGTGGAGTTTCACTTCGACGAAAGCTTCCTGCAGGCCGAGGTGATCGTCAAAGCGATTGGTTCCACTTCGAGGGCTGGGGCCTACGATGCCCAGTTCTCGCACATCCAAATCGTTCAGGCTGATCTCGGGCGTGATTCGAATGCGCCAGTCCACAGGCTTGAAGGAAGCATCGCCATGAAATAAATCAAAACTGAAGCGCAGCGTTTGATCGAAGAACGCTTGCTCGCCGCGCCCGAAGAATCCCGAACTGCCCGGGCGCTCCGCGCTGACGTTGCTGGGGGAAGGGACGCGGCGGCCGTCAAAAAAAGTTTCGGAGGAAGCGGTGATGTTCAGAAAGGTTTGCTGGCCGAGAAATGCCGGCCAGATCGGCTCATCGCCCTTGAAGCGATTGCGGTTGAAAGGATCGTACCAGTGGGGCTTGGTATAGATGTATTCGCCTTTTTGCGAATAGCGGCGATAGTCGGGTTGCTCGAGAGCCCAGCGATTGGGAACGGTGTTGTAGATGTCGGCGACCGGAGGCAGCGCGTCCGGCGAAATATTTTCAATGTAGCTGGGATCGGAGTCGAGACGATGGCGAAACTCGCGATAGGTGCCGAAGGAAGGTTGCCCTTCGGCGGAAAGTGCGGGACCTAGCTCGGGGAGACGCGGGAGGCGGGAACGCGCTTCCATGGCTGCGGCGGTTACGAGAGAGATTTCCAGAGTCAGTACTTCGTTGGGCTGAAGAGCGACATCGGAAAGAACGAAAGGCGCGTAGTCCTTGGCTTCGACGCGAAGTTCGTAATGGCCTGGTGGCAAGGGGAACAACCGAAAAACGCCCTCCGCCGAGGCAGTGCCGGAAAAGAGCCGGCCGGACTGCAGATTGCGCACCGTAAGCGCGGCTCCGGGGACGGGCAGCGCGATGTTGGAAAAGCCTGCATCGCGTACGATGCCATCGAGCGCGGCCGTGTTTTGCGCCTGCTGGCGAGGAATGCGCGTGGGGGAACCTTGTTCGTGGGATTGCGCTGCGGGGCTCTGCGCTGGCGTGGATGTCTGCTGCCGCGGAGTTGCAGCGCCGGGCGGGGAAGAAAGGAACGAAAAACAGCAAGCCGCGCAGAACGCGCGTCGCACTCGCCGCGGGGAGAAGAAGTTCATGCGCTCGGCCTAAATGAATGGCTGAAAAAATCGGAATCGCGTACTAGATAACAATATCGAGAAGCAACGAGCAACAGTTTTCCCCAGCGGGGAGACACATTCGATAACGCGCTCTGACGCTTCCGCCATTCACCAGTACGCCGCAAGCGGCGGGCAAATCCGTTGAGCGCTCCTGAATGACTGTGATACGAAGAAATGTACTCCCACGATGAAAATTGTTCACACACTGCGAAAGCCGGCGGAATCCCGGCACGCGCTGCAAGCCCGCCAGGAGACGCTGGCGCTGGGCGTGGCTCTGGCGTTGGGAATCGCCGGGGCGCTGTTGATGTTGTTGATCGGATGCGGAGGCGGTGGCGGCACAACAGTTGCGCCGCCAATCATTCCGCCGGTGCAGGCACTGCAAGTGGCCGACGTACAGAATGTTGTGACGGCGGCGGTGAATTCGGTGAATGTGGACATGGTGGTCGCGGTGGTGGACCGCGCGGGATTTGTGCTGGGAGTCTTTCGAACGCAAAACGCCCCGGCCACGGCGATTGGAAATTTCGGGCAGACGCAAGACGCAAATGATGTGGCTGTGGCGCTTGCGCGGACGGGCGCTTTTTTCAGTAATGATCAAGCTCCGCTCTCGTCCCGCACCGTGCGCTTCATCAGCGGGATTCATTTTCCGCCCGGCGTAACGAACCAGCCGCCTGCGGATCTCTACGGAATCGAAAACACGAATCGCGGCTGCACGCTGATCAATAGCCCAGCGTTCGAAAACGGGATTCCTCCGTCGCTGGCGCTTGGCGGCGGATTCGGGCTCGGAATTCTCACAGGAAAAGCCGACATCAACGATTCGAATGCAGCCGACGTGAATCCCGGCGGCGTTCCCATTTTCTATAAAAATGTTGTGGTTGGCGGAATCGGTGTCGTGACTTCCTCTAGCAATCTGAATGTCGCGGAATATGCCGCGTTCGCCGGCAGCACCACGCAGCGCGGTGGTCCGGGAGACAATTTTGGCCCGACGCCCGCTGCGCCTGGAGTGGTTTTCATTGGCGGAATTGCCTTGCCTTTCGTGGATCAAATTTCACTGCCTTCCGGTTTTTCCGGAGGGCCGGTTGCAGGTACGGGAAGTTTCTTGGTCGCTCCCGCAAACAGCCAGGGACAGCCGCCCGAAGGCGACTTGATCACTCCCGCGCCAGGGCCATTGGGAGGATTGAGCGCAGCTGATGTAACGGGCATTCTAAACAATGCTGAAGCGACGGCCAACACCACGCGCGCGGCGATTCGATTGCCGCTCGGTTCGAAAGCACGGATGGTGATCGCCGTCGCGGATCTGGATGGAACCATCATTGGATTGCGGCGCATGCAGGATTCCACGGTGTTCAGCATTGACGTCGCCGCAAGCAAGGCGCGAAACATGGTGTACTTCAATAGCGCTTCACGAACGGCAGCCGACCTGAACGGCGTGCCGATGGGCACCGCGGTCACGAATCGCACCATCAGTTTTGGAGCACAGCCGCTCTATCCACCGGGAATCGATGGTTCCAGCGCCGGTCCATTTTTTAGTTTATATGCGATGGATGTTGCAAATCCCTGCACGCAAGGATTCCAAAGCGGAGCGGCGAATTCGAACAAGAGCGGAATCGTTTTCTTCCCTGGCAGCGCGGGCTTGTATCGCAACGGCACTCTGGTGGGCGGATTGGGAGT
Organism: Acidobacteriota bacterium; assembly: GCA_013289835.1. Classification (GTDB taxonomy): domain Bacteria; phylum Acidobacteriota; class Terriglobia; order Acidiferrales; family UBA7541; genus Acidiferrum. The sequence goes on from JABCZG010000027.1 coordinate 58,838, forward strand.
GAGCGGTGACGGCGTAGACGAAGACGACTACGTGACGAATGGCGGAACGGCAGGACTCGAAGCACCGACAAATATTCGGGCCGATCAAATCATGGACCAGGGCGTGCGGCTTCCCTATTTCAAATTCCCCAGAAATCCCACCGACTGAATCCCGAAATTATCTGCGAGGCGCTGATTTTTTGCCGTGGGCCATTTTGGTCAGGGTTTGTGTGTAGGCCTTGATGGTTTCCGGAACAGCGTGGCTGTAAACAAACTGTCCTTCGCGGCGGCAGTCGATCAGTCCAGCTTCGCTCAAAATTTTTAAATGGTGTGAAACCGTTGCCGGAGTAACCCCGCGCATCGAGACGATCTCGCCACAGTTCATGTGGTCGTTGTTCGAGATAGCTTCAAGAATCCTAAGGCGCGTCTCGTCGGCCAGAGCTTTCGATATTTTTTCCACCTGAGCGCGGTCCATAGGTCTCCCCGAAGTGTAACGGACATCTCCTCGTCCCGCCAGAGAGGCCCCAGCAGCAAAATCCGCCCAAACAATCATGCAACCGAATGTTTCGATGTTCATCTAACTATCGAAATGAAGGAAGCCGGGGAAGCGGGTCAAGACGGGTAGCAGCAAAGGCTTCCCGAATAAGGCGAACTAAACAGGAGACGACCATGAAGAGACTCGAAGGGAAAGTGGCACTGGTTACGGGCGGAAACAGCGGCATCGGGCTGGCAACGGCCAAGCGGCTACAGGAAGAGGGCGCGAAAGTTGCCATCTCCGGCCGCAGCAAGAAAACACTGGATGAAGCGGTGAAAACAATTGGAAATGGCGTGGTGGCAGTGCAAGCAGACGTGGCCAAGCTCACGGAGGTGGACAAGCTGTATGCGGAAGTCTCAAAGAAGCTCGGCAAAATCGATGTGTTGTTCGTGAACGCGGGAGTCGCAAAGTTCGCGCCACTCGCCGATACGTCCGAGAGCGTGTACGACGAACAGTTTGACATCAACATCAAGGGAGCGTACTTCACGATCCAGAAGGCGTTGCCGTTTCTAAATGACGGCGCGTCCATCATCTTGAATACCAGCGTGGCGGATCGCAAAGGCACGGCGGGCGCCAGCGCGTATTCGGCGACCAAAGCGGCGCTGCGTTCGCTCGCGCGGACGGCAGCGGCGGAACTGGTGGGGCGCGGCATCCGCGTGAACACCGTTGCTCCGGGGCCGATCGTGACGCCCATTTTTGGAAAAACCGGGCTTCCACAAGAGGCGATCGATGAATTCGCAAAAGATATCATTGCCAAGGTTCCGATGAAGCGATTTGGTCAGCCGGAGGAAGTAGCCGGAGCGGTGGCCTTCCTGGCATCGCAAGACGCGTCATACATCACGGGCGTGGAGATCAACGTGGACGGGGGAATGGGCCAGATATAAATAGTGGTTCCAGCGGTGTATGTCGAACGAGGCGGGCGCGAGCTCGCCTCGTTTTGTTTTTGAAAGGCAGTCATTTGGAGCCGCCGGAGGGATCGGGGGACGCCGCCGAATTCACGTCCAGAAACCATTTGTGCGCGGTGTCATTCGGAGCGTAACAGTTGCCGTCCGGTGCGTACTTCGCAGGGCAGCGCGCGGTGAACTCTTTGCGGCGCGGCGATTGCGCGAATTGCCAGACGGCAGCGTTGCCGATTCCACTTGATGAAGGCGGGGGCGGGGTATCCGGGAAAGCGCAGCCGGGTGATGGCGGACACGAATCGTTGTAGGCCCAGATGGTGAAGTCGTGTGAGGCGGCGTTGTCGCGAATGTCATCTGCTGTGGTAATGGTCAAGCCAGGGCTTTCCTTGACTGGCATGCCGGAGCAATAGACGCCGGAGCTAAGGCCTGCTTTTGTGAGTTCGTCGTGCCACGCGCGAAGATAGGCGTGGTAGGAGGCGGGCAGCCGGCCACCTTCTTCGATATCGAGAAAAATGATCGTGCCGGGAGCAAAGCCTTCGGCTTTCGCGGCGGCTGCGGCATTTTTTCCGTCTTGAACTCCTTTGGCGATGGCTCCCGCTTCATTTTTGAACTCCTTGCTATCGCGGCCGCGGTAAAGAACGAGAAAACCAAAACCCTGTGCAAGGAAGAGCTTGCGCTTGCCGCGCCAACTGTTTGTTTTTTCTCCTGGGGGCGGGCTCAGCCAATAACTAGCGAACGTGAAGGATTTGCGAAGGATAGGAAGCGCCGCGTCACCGGGGTAAATGTTGCGGTCGAAGCCGAGATAGAAGTTCTGGCTGCTCTTTGGAGCCATTGCGGCTTGCGGGGAGATGCCGAAAGCTAAGAAGTTCGCGATGATAAGAATCGCGGCAGCAGGAACGGCTCGGAGATTTGATGTTTTTCCAGGCATCGAATTGTCACCAACTTTTTGCATCGTAAGAGCGGCAACTGGGCCCCGACCGGGTCAGGGTAAACTTGGCGCACTCCATATTAACCCTCGCGGAGTTTGTGGCCGGCGAGATTGCCGAGGCCGTCGTAGGCGGCATATTTGTAGGTTTCACTGAGCGTGGGATAGTTGAAAACCTGTTCGATGAATTCGTCGATCGTAAGTCCGTTGTCGAGAACCATCATGCCGATGTGAATGAGTTCGGTGGCAATTTCGCCGATGATGCTTACGCCGAGGAGTTTTCTATCGCCGCGGGCGAAGATGAGTTTGAGCATGCCTGCGGTGTCGCCGGTGATGTGCCCTCGCGCATTATTTTCGTAAAGAGCGCGGCCAACGACGTAATCAAGTTTCTTTTCCTTGCAGGATTCCTCGGTCTCGCCGGCCGCTGAAATTTCTGGAATGGTGTAGATACCCATGGGCAGAAGCGAGGCGACACGCTGTTTATACTTCAGGTGAAAGGCGTGGCAGATAGCGACACGGCCCTGCTCCATCGAAGTGGAAGCTAAAGCGGGAAAACCGATCACATCACCAGCGGCGTAAATGTGGGGAACGGCGGTGCAATAGTGTTCGTCCACGGCGATGTAGCCACGGTCGTTGATGGAGAGACCGGTTTTTTCCAGCGCGAGGCCGTCCACGGCGGCGCGGCGCCCGGCGGCGAAGAGCGCGGCGTCGGTTGCGAGGACTTTGCCGCTCTTCATGGTGAGGCGAACCCCGGTTGCGGAGTTTTCGGTTTTAACGGGGCGCTCGTTGAACCAGAAGTGCATGCCGAGCGCCGCTAAGCGGTCACGCAGACGATCCGAAATTTCGTTATCGAGAAATGGAAGAAGGCGATCGCGGCCATCCACGAGAGTGACGTCAACGCCGAGGGCTTTGAAAATGGAGGCGTATTCACAACCGATGACGCCGCCGCCGATCACGGCGAGGCTCTTGGGGATGCGGTCCATCTGCAGAAACGTGTCCGAGTCAAAGGTATGAATGTCGTCGAAGGCGATCTCCGAGGGGCGATGCGGCTTGGAACCGGTGGAAATGAGAATGACATCGCCTTTCAGGCGGCGCGTGCCATTCGGTCCCGAAACAGCGACGGTGTGCGAATCTTCGAAGGAGGCCTGGCCGCGAATTAGTTCGATCTTGTGTAGCGCGAGATTTTTCAGGATGCGCTGGCGCTCCATGTCCACCACTTCGCGCTCGTGGTGCATGAAGTCGTGGACGGTGAGATTTTCTTTCAGCGAGTAGTCAATTCCGTAGAGGCCGCGTTGCTTCAAGCCGGAGAAGTAAAGCGCAGATTCGCGAAGCGTTTTGCTGGGGACCGTGCCGGTGTTGATGCAACTGCCGCCCATGTGCTCGGCGCGTTCGATGACGGCGACGCGCTTGCCGAAATACGCGGCCTGGGCGCCGCCCTTTTCACCGGCGGGCCCGCAGCCAATCACGATCAGGTCAAACGTGTCGCTTGCAGTCACGCATTCCTCCGCAGGTATCCCAGAGCTGGACCAGCTGGCTGTACTCGGGAGGATTGTAGGAGAACTGGGGTGCTGCCGTCGAACTTTCTTGCCAATGAGTAATGAACAGTCTCAGAGGGATAGGCGCGAGTCAGAGGACCGGGGAACGGTGGCCGATACTTCAGAAAGTTAAAGTAATACTTCAGGGATTTCATTGGGGACCCCCTACCACCCATTCGATGGATGAATGTCAAAACAAAGGGGATAGAAAATGGGCAATTTGTAAGTGGCTGAAAACACAGTGGCGACCGAATTTTGGTGCCGATGGGAAAAGAGGAGCACCCCCACTCCGAGCGGCTCTGAGCGCGGGAAGGTAGCAGCGCCTCCCACTCCCGGTTTTTTGTAAGTGTTGCATCTACAGGACTTATGTTTTTCGTAAGTCGTTTATTTGCAGCACCTGCGAGGGGGCGTGCAAGTGTTGCATCTAAAGGATTTACGGACGCTAACTGTTGGCAATAAGGTAACTGATAGGGAGGGATGGAAGGGGAAAGAGTTAGAAGGACCGCGTGGCGCGAGGGCATGACAGGCGAGGCACGAAAAAACAGTGCCAGCGCAACCAAACCATTATAGCGGGTCGGTACTCTTTCTCAAGTGATAACTCCAAGTGCTTTGCTTGCAGCGGGTTGGCGGAGTCCTCCGCGACGCTGAGGATTGCAAGTGTGTCTGGAATGGGCCTCAACAGAAGGTTGGGACGCCACGCTCAGCGGGCAGCGCTGCTTGGTCCCTGGGTGCTAGCTTCGGCGACATAGAATGCGCATCAGCCCATATAGGGCACGTGCATTCGGCGAACCATCTGGGCCACCAGAATCTGAAGGAATTGGCATCGCGGGAGATCAGGACGTCATAATTGCCCGTCCCGTAAGGCGCGCAACACCTCGGGGGGTAATTGAGTTGGGGGCGCGGTCGCGAGAAGCAGTTTTTCAAATTGGCGCGCCGGGTCCAGCCGCGATTGAACGGCGCTTTTCGTTTTGAGGGTTACGGTCCCTCCATAGGCGAGCCATTCCCGACCGCCCGGATCGCGGAGAAACGCGCCGCGATAGCCCAGAGCGGGAGGGGCAGGCAAGTCTTCAACTGAGGGCTGAAGGCCCGCCCATAGGCTTTCCAATTCCCCGGCCGCCTGACCGGCAACGCTCCAGGTTGGGTCGGGGCGCCCGGAAAAGATGAGCGCGCCGCCGATCCATGAAGCCGTCTTCTTATCTGATTTTGATGTGGCCATGCATGACCACCATGAACGTGCAAAAGGTAGTGTAGGGGCTGCGGTTGGCAGTGCGCGGATCGGGGATCAGGTGATTGCTGTTATCCACGTTTCTCACGGGAGTGCCGCCCGGCTTATGGCTCCAAAAACCATTCCGCCCTTTCCGGAACCAGTGAAAGTCAACGCCAGGCCAGATAACCAAGGCAACGAGATGCCCCTCTTTGGGGCACTTGTTGTTGGCGCCCGGTGTGCTGATCAGGTCGTCTTTCACTGCGGCCGGACCTACGGATGCACAATTAAGCGCGGTGTACATGGAACCCGCGGCCAGGCCGGGCTGAGCGAAAGTGTCCGTCCTGTAATTTGTCGCATAATTGTAGCAATTATTGAAGGGCTGACGTTGCGGCACATTCCACCAGGCGGGCTCGTAGAGCGGGCCGCACTCACAATGATGATGATGCCGCCGCTTGTGGCGCTCTTTGTCTTTGTCTTCGGCGCGTTCCTTTTTAGATCGCGCGACTTCTTTCCGAAACATCTCGGTGAAGCCCGGTCCAAGCGAAAGCCCCCGAAGAAGACCGGCATCTCCAGAGATGAAATCCTCGAAGTGTTCGTCCTCGGCGCGGCGCGAAAAACGAGAGCCAAAGAGATTGCCGTGCAAATATCGAAAGCTGCGTGGCAAGCCGGCCGACACAGCACCGATTTGTTCGATTAGCAATCCGCGATAGCCAAGAATCAGATCAGGTTCTGATGCTCCCCGCCCCGCCAACTTGCGGCTAGGCCGCAGCCGACCCAAGATCTCGTCAGCCTCGGGGCCCTGCACCTCGATAACGGGATTGGGGCGTCCGCTGAAGATGTCAACCGTGATTCGAAGTGCCACGACAGGCCTCCTTCCGGCTAATCAAGAGAGTCCGCTTTGGACCTCGTGAACGTGAAAGAATTGAACCACCAAGTCCTTGACGGAATAGTGGCTGGGATGAGCAATTCGTTTCACGATTCCTCAGCCAGGTAGGAGTGCAAACTTGAGCCGCCGTTCCGCCGTTTGAGATTCACGCGGGAGATTTGCAGCGATCAACCGATGCAAGAGGAAGAAGAGGAAATGGTGCCCGGGGTGGGAGTCGAACCCACATGAGGAAAAATCCCCGGAGGATTTTAAGTCCTCAGCGTCTGCCATTCCGCCACCCGGGCAGCGGCAGTACAAATCTAGCGGAGACAATCACTTACTGCAACACAATCGGTTGTACGGCTGGCTGCTGAAATGCGCTGGTATCAGTAGTGGTGTCAGTGGGAGCCTCCGTGGGCTGATCGAATCGCTCTACGGCCGCTAGCGTATCCTCGGGTGCGAGGTACGCATAACGATTCTGGCGGCGCCGGTGGAAATTCCACTTGATTGCATAACAATGTCGGCTCCTTGGCCCGAGTAAGCTGTGGTTTATCGACGACCATAGGCTCGGGAGAAAGGAGCCGAACATGATGATTATAGGCGTAGATTACCACCCGAGCTT
>JABCZG010000028.1 GCA_013289835.1 Acidobacteriota bacterium
GGAGAAGGTGAACAGACACAGGGATACGCGGGCGTTTTTACTGAGAGAAGGCATGGAAGTCTCCTTAGATTGAGTTTTGGATTTGTTGGAATTACGGAAAAAGAAAGAGCACAGGCAGGAGTGCCTGTGCTACTAAAACAAAACGCCCCGGCATGGCCGGGGCGCAGTGATTTACGAAAAACATTATATCACACGGGAGGGACGGCCCACCTGAAGGTGGCCGCTACGTCAGAGGTGGATGTCTAGCTCGTCGGGGGCGGATGGTTTCGGTTCGAGGTAGAGATTATCGATTAGGCGGGTTTTGCCGAGGAAGACGGCGAGGACGATGTAGGAGGGTTTGCTGATGCGGGTGATGGGCTCGAAGGAGTGGGCGTCAACGATTTCGGCGTAGTCTAGTTTTGCGAGTGGCTCGGTAGCGAGTGTGGCGTGCAGGATGGTTTGCAATTGGAGGGCGTCGCGGACTCCGGCTTGGAGTTCGGTTCTTGCGGCTTCGAGGGCGCGATGCAGGACAGTGGCGGCGTGGCGTTCGTCAGGATTTAGATAGGCGTTGCGCGAGGAGAGAGCCAGGCCGTCGGGTTCGCGGATGATGGGGCAAACGACGATTTCGGTGTTGAGATTCAGGTCGCGCGCCATTTGCAGGATGATGCGAGATTGTTGGGCGTCTTTGCGGCCGAAGTAGGCGAAATCGGGCTGGACGATTTGCAGAAGTTTCAGAACGACGGTGGCGACGCCGCGAAAATGGCCGGGGCGCGAGCGGCCTTCGAGGCGATCGCTCAGGCCATCCACGTTTACGTAGGAAGAGAATCCCGGCGGATAGATTTCAGGGGCTTCGGGAGCGAAAAGGGCATGCGCGCCGGCTTGCTCGAGCTTTTCCTGGTCTTTGTCGAAGGTGCGGGGGTATTTGGAAAAATCTTCGTTGGGGCCGAACTGCTTGGGGTTGACGAAAATGGAGGCGATGACCGGCGAGCAATCCTGCTTGGCTCGCTCGATGAGGGCGACATGGCCACGGTGAAGAGCGCCCATTGTCGGAACGAGGCCGATGATGCGGCTTTCGGCGTGCGCTTGCCGCACCAGTTCTTTCATCCAGGCGATGGTTCGGATGGTCTCCACTTGGAAGGGTCGGCGTTCGGGATTATGCGCCAGCGGCGGTGGCGCGTTCACGATAAAAATGCATCAAGTCCGTGGCGATGGGCTGCGCGCCGTGTTGGCGCAGCAGTGTCGTAACCTGCCCTCGGTGATACGTTCCGTGATTCACCAAGTGCTGCATCGATTCCCACAGGGGATTGCGGTACGCGCCGAATTTCAGGGTCTTGTATTCAAAGGCGCGGTCCAGATCCGACTGCGCCAAGCCGCGCACGAAAGTCAGCAAGCGCGCTTCGAGCTCGTCCCAGCGTTCCCGCAAATTCGCCATGTCCTGAAATTGCGTCGGATCCGGAAGCGAAGAAGGCGAGCGGCCCTGAAAGCGTTCCAGCCAAATCCATTCGGCGCCCCAAATATGCGCGAGGGTGTCGCGGACGGAACCGAAGCTGGAACCCATCGGCTGGACAAATTTCTCGGCGGTCAGAGCGGAGGCCGCTTCAAGCGAGCGACGATTCGCCCAGGCATTGTAATCGAACAGCGTGCGCATCTCTTGCGGCGTCATCTTCTCCTCCACTTGCAGGGCTAGATTTCAGTTGTCATTCCGAGCCTGCCCTGCTTGTAGCGGGCAAGGTACGCAGCCGAAAGCGTTGAATCCGCTTTTGACGCTTGCATCGCGGTGCGCTTTCTACCAGTCGCCGTCGCTATTGACCGGGGCCTCTTTCTGCTCCGCGGCCAGCTGCGCCGCGTGATAGGACTCGCCATCGGATGGAAACATTCCGCCGCGCACATCGTCGCAGTATTCGCGCACCGCGTTGGAGATTACTTTGCCGACGTTCGTGTACTGGCGCGCAAATTTCGGCGTCGCGCCAAAGGTGAGTCCGAGCAGATCGTGCACCACCAGAATCTGGCCGTCGCAATCGGGGCCGGCACCGATGCCGATGGTGGGGATGCGCAGTTCGCGCGTGATTTGCGCGGCTAGCTCGCGCGGCATGGCTTCCAGAACTACGGCGAAGGCACCGGCTGCTTCCACGGCGCGGGCATCGCGAATCAGCACTTCGGCGGTGTCCAACGTTTTGCCCTGCACGCGATAGCCGCCGAGGGCGTTCAGGGATTGCGGGGTCAGGCCGACGTGGCCCATCACGGGGATTTCGGCTTCGGTCAGGCGCGAAATCAATTCGAGGCGACGCTCGCCGCCTTCGACCTTCACGGCTTCGGCGCCGGCTTCTTTTACGAAGCGCATGGCGTTGTGGAGGGACTCGGACATGTCGGTGTGATAGCTGCCGTAGGGCATGTCCGCGACGAGGAGCGCGCGGCGGGTTCCGCGGCGCACGGCGCGCGTGTGATGGAGCATTTCGTCGATGGTGACGGCCAGCGTGTTTTCGTGGCCGAGCACAACCATGCCGAGCGAATCGCCGACGAGGAGGACGTCCACACCGGCTTCATCGAGCAAGCGGGCGGTCGGATAGTCGTAGGCGGTGAGGCAGGTGATTTTCTTGGAGTTCGAGAATGCGCCAGCGGCTTTGGCTTTGCGCTGGAGGAGTTCGGGGACGGTGACTTTGTCGTTGCCGGATTGCGGGACAACGCTCATGGTAGCCTCCGGTGCCGTTCCCTGAAGGCGGGATACAGCCCTGTACTTCACCTCGGCCAAGAATAACAAACTCGAATGCGAATCACCAGAAATTTTGATGCTTGGTGGTGGTTCAGTTTTCGATGAATGCGTTTATAAGGACTGGACCATCAAATCGTGCCCTAGCCAGTTCGCAGGGCTACTCTCGGTTGGCACTGATGGTTGCTTCTTTGGTCGTTAAGACCAGCACTTTCCCATCCTGCTCAACTGTGAAGCGGTACTTGAAATAGGGCTTGCCGTTAGACAGTTTCATGTCCAAGTCGTGCCCGTGCACTTCGTAACTTCCGTTCAGGCCACCTGGATTGGAAGTTGAAGGCGTTTTCATAACCCATGTTGCATCCTCGTTGAATTTCAGAGTCCACTGTCCTGGCTGGAAATGTACCGTACCGAATGGCTTGCCGTCCTTAAGTGCAGTCATTGAAGTGTAATCCCACGTCCCAATCAGTTCCGCTAGAACCTTGGGAGAACTACCAACTGCATCGAGTCCCATGAGACAGCCAGAAGCAAAAGCAATCAGAAACCAGCGCCTTTTTGATTTCATGAGCGATATTGTAGTTGATTTCCGAGGGAAAGCACGCATCTTTGAAGCACGACCGAGGATCAACCAAATTCAAGTTCGCCCACGGTGAAACACTTACGAGTTGCGTATCCTTTTCTGGGCTTGGGACCGGCCTTTCCATTGGGCGCCGCGGCCGAGGTAGTGGCGGGCGGCGGAGAGGCAGGTGGCGTAGGCGTAGAAGGCGGCGGCTAGCGGAAGAGTGAAGGACCAAAGCGGGGAGAGGCCGTAGAAGGAGACGGTTAGCAGGAAGGTGGTGGTCATGATGGAAATGGCGGTGCTGGCCATGATCCAGGCGGGATCGTTTTCAGTGAGGAAGAGAATCCAGGCGAGCCAGAAGGTGGCGAAGAGGCCGGCGAGGGTTGCGACGAGCAGAATGAGGGAGTGGCGGAGCTGGGCGAAGGCGGTGCGGGCGATCATGTCGCGGATTTCGGCGAAGGTGCGGTATTCGCGGAGGCTGACGCTGGCGCGGGTGAGGCCCATCCAGATTTTTCCGCTGGACTTTTTCACGGCGCGGGCGAGGGCGCAATCGTCGATCACTTGGTTTCGAATGGCGGCGAGGCCGCCGATGCGATCGAGGGCGGCGCGACGAAGCAAGATGCATCCGCCGGCGGCGCCTGCGGTGCGTGATTTTGGATCGGCGGTCCAGCGCGGGGGATAGAGCATCAGGAAAAAATAGAGGAACGGGGGGATCAGGAAGCGTTCCGGAAGCGTTTTTGCCTGGAGCAGGACCATGAGCGAGGTGAGGTCGAGCGAATCCCGTTCGGCGCGGAAGACGATGCGCCGCAAGGTATCGGGCGCGTGGACGATGTCGGCGTCGGTGAACCAATAGAAGGCGGGCGTTTTTTTTGCGGCCAGGGAAACGCCTTCGTTCAAGGCCCAGAGTTTTCCGGTCCAGCCGGGCGGAAGCGGGGCTGCTGCGTGAATGAGGACGCGGTTTGTTGCGCCGGATTCTTCGGCGGCTTGAAGGGCCAGCGCGGACGTGGCGTCTTCGCTGTGATCATTTACGATGATGATGGAGAATTCGCCGGGATAGTCCTGCTTGATCAATGCGCTGACTACGCGGGCGATGGTTTCGGATTCGTTGCGGGCGGGGACGATGGCGATGACGGGCGGCCAATTCTCGAGCTGGTTCGGAACGGTGTCGTCTTCCTGGACTTTCCAGAAACTTCCGCGCGCGAGAAGGAGATAAAACCAAATTGCGAAAGGGATGGCGGCGAGATAGATGGAACTCAGAGGCACACGGTATTCTGCAACAAAGCCGGTTGTCAGTAATCAGTTTTTAGTTTTTAGTTTTTAGTTTTTAGTTTTTGGTTTTTGGTTTTGATTTTAGTTTTCAGTTTTCGTTCATATGCCGAAGAGAATTTTTTTGGTGTGCAAGAAGGGCATGTGGGCTGGGACACGCGAGCGGTACCGGATCAAGTGAAGCACGGTCAAGTAACGGAGCGACCGTAAAAGCGGCAGCTGGGCTGCCGCACTCCACAAGGCCTCAGGCCTGAAGGCCTGAGCTACAGGGGCACGAGGAAAGCCAACTAGGCCAGATCTTCGGGGCGGATGGGGAGGCGGCGAAGGCGTTTGCCGGTTGCGGCGAAGATGGCGTTGCACATGGCTGGGGCTACGACGGGCAAGCCGGGTTCGCCGATGCCGGTTGGTTCTTCCGTGCTCATGACCACGTGGACTTCGGTTTTGGGGGCTTCGTTGATGCGCGGCATTTCGTAGTCGTTGAAGTTTGATTGCTCAACGCGGCCACCTTTGATGGTGATGGCGTCGTGCAAGGACGCGGAAAGGGCGTAGATGGCGGCGCTCTCGACTTGGGCGCGGACACCTTCGGGATTGATGGGCCGGCCGCAGTCTACAGCGTAGACGATGCGCTGCACGTTTACGGCGCCGTCTTTGAGGCTGAGTTCGACGACGGCGGCGGTGTAGCTTTCGAAGGAAAAGTATCCGGCGATGCCACGGGAAATTCCCTTGGGGAGCGGCTTAGCCCATCCGGCTTTGTCCGCCGCGAGACGCAGGACATTTTTTAGGCGCGCGGTGTCGAGCGGCTTGCCTTCTTTTGGATTGGTAAAGTCGGGAATTTTGCGATCGCCGCCGATGAGGCGCAGGCGAAATTCGAGCGGGTCGGCGCCGGCAGCCGCGGCAAGTTCGTCTACAAACGATTCGACTACGAAGCCGCTCGAGGAGTGCTCGACGGAGCGCCACCAGGCGCGCGGCACGGAGGAATCGGCGAGCGTGTATTCGAGACGACAGTTGGGCGTTTGATAGGGAATGAACGCGGCGGTAGCGAATTCGGATTTTTCCGGGGTTTCTTTGCCCTTGGGATTCCACATCGCTTCGATGGAGGTGGACGTCTGGAAATGCTTCCAGGCGGCGAGATTGCCTTTGGCGTCCAGCGCGCCGGAAAAATGGTGATAGGAGGCGGGGCGATAGAAGCCGTGCTGCATGTCGTCTTCGCGGGTCCAGAAAACCATGACGGGCTTGCCGGAAACTTTCGCGACTTGCGCGGCTTCCATGACGAAGTCGGCTTGATAGCGCCGGCCGAAGCCGCCGCCCATCAGCGTGGTGTGGACGATGACTCTTTCCCGAGGTAGCTTGGAAACTCCGACGATCACATCCTGCGCCCATTGTGGGGCCTGCGTCGGGACCCAGGCTTCCGCGCCGTCCGGGCGGATGTGCACGGTGCAGTTCATGGGCTCCATGGTAGCGTGGCAGGCAAAAGGAAGTTCGTAGATGGCTTCGATTTTTTTCGGAGAAGCGGCAAGCGTGGCGCCGGCGTCGCCATCGTTGCGGACGACTTTGCCGGGCTTGGCGGCGTTGTCCAGGAATTGCTGGTGGAGCGAGGCGGAGGATTCCGAGGCGGCGGGGCCTTCGTCCCAGGTGATCTGGAGCGCTTTGCGGCCCTGGATGGCGGCCCAGGAATTATCGGCGAGGACGGCGACGCCGCCGGCGGTGAACGCGCCCTGAGGCACGGGATCGATGGCGAAGACGTCGCGGACGCCGGGGACGGCTTTGGCTTTTGCGGCGTCGAAGGATTTCACTTTGCCGCCGAATACCGGGCAGCGGGCGATGACGGCGAACAGCATGCCGGGGACGCGGGAATCGAGGCCGAAGATGGCGGCGCCGGTAGCTTTGTCGCGGCTTTCGAAACGCCGGGTGTCGTGGCCGACGATGGTGAAATCGTTCGAATTCTTGAGGGGGACGGTTTTGAAGTCCGGCACGGGGAGCTTCGCGGCGTCGGAAACGAGTTCGCCGTAGGTGAGGAAATTTTTGCGCGCGCCGTGGAGGATGCCGCCATCCTGGGCTTTGCAGGTGTCGCGGACGACGTTCCAGTGCGCCGCCGCAGCGGTAATGAACATTTCGCGAGCGGCCGCGCCCGCTTGGCGCAAGGGCAGCCAGGAGCCTGCAATGCTGCCGCTGCCGCCCGTGCCGTGGTCATAAATTTTGGGATTGGTGGGGGCCTGCGCGACCTTCACATTCTTCCAATCGAGGGACAATTCTTCGGCGAGGATCATGGGGAGCGCGGTCATAATGCCCTGGCCCATTTCCGATTTGCCGAGAACCAGCGTGACGTGGTTGTCCGGGGTGATGCGCACCCAGGCGTCGAAGGGATTGGGAATTTTCTTTTCCTGCTCTTCGGCCTGATCGGCAAACGCGCGCGGAGCGAGATGGAAACCGATGACGAAGGCCACACCTCCAGCGGCACCGGTCTTCAGAAAATCACGACGGTTTACAACGGAAGCTGTTGCCATGGGGCACCTCGATTCTGGACTGCGAGCGAAACGGTTGCGGAGGAATTTTTGTTGCTGATTGCGCGTCACGCCTTCGATTGCATTTCGGCGGCGCGGTGAATGGCTTTGCGGATGCGCTGGTAGGTGCCGCAGCGGCAGATATTGCCGCTCATGGCGTCGTCGATGTCGGCGTCGGTGGGCTTGGGTTTTTTGGAGAGCAGGGCTACGGCGGACATGATTTGCCCGGATTGGCAGTAGCCGCATTGCGGGACGTCTATCTCCATCCAGGCTTGTTGGACGGGATGGCTGCCATCGGCGGAGAGACCTTCGATGGTGGTGACTCTTTTGCCCGCGACGCTGGAGATCGCGGTGATGCAGGAACGGGTGGCTTCGCCGTTGATGTGTACGGTGCAGGCTCCGCAGAGCGCCATGCCGCAGCCGAATTTGGTGCCGGTCATGTTGAGCGTGTCGCGGAGCACCCAGAGCAAGGGCATATCCGGGCTGACGTCAACGGTTTGCGCTTTGCCGTTCAGGATGAAAGTAGTGGCCATGGGATCCTCCCTCTTGCAGAGCCATATCCTACAACAACTGCCCGACTAGATGAAAATCCGCGAAAAGTCATCCAGGAGGGGCACTAGCGAAGTGAGACAGACAAGGAGCCCGACAAATCAGACGGCTCCTCGGACGGGGCGTGAGCAGACTCAATTGCCTTCGACGGGGGCGGGCTTGGGAGATGTGTCGGGAATCTTGGGCGGGGCTTCCGGTTCGACGCCGCGCCAGCCTACCGGGCGGCCGCTGACGGCTTCCTTCACGGAGCGGAAGAGCACGACGTACATGAGCTGGCGGTAGTAGAAACGCTGCAACAGCACGGGAATGAGCAGGGTCCAATCTTCCTTGCGCTCCAGGGCAAAGGCGAGCACGCAGGTGAGGATATCAATGAGCAAAAAACCGAGGAAGAAGAAGACGGAGCGCAGCAGGTCATCGTTGGTGGAATGGATTTGCGGCAGCCAGGAAGGGTGCCACTTTTCGAGCGCCCAGAGCGCGACGGAGCCGAAGAATAATAAATCGATGATGGGAGAAATGAGAGGAAGCGCAAGTTGAAAGACGAAAATGTTCGGAAGAGCGATCCAGCCGAGGGTGCCGTGCTTGGGGCGAAAGAGCGTGTCGCTGTGCTTCCAGAAGGATTGCAAGGTGCCAAAGGTCCAGCGGAAGCGCTGGCGAATGAGCTGGCTGGCTTTTTCGGGCGCTTCGGTCCAGGCGATGGCTTCTTCGTCGTAGCTGACGCGCCAGCCGAGACGGCGAATAGCGATGGTCAGGTCGGCGTCTTCGGCGACGGTGTCGGCGGTGATGCCGCCGGCGGCTTCGATGGCTTTTTTGCGCCAGGCGCCGAGCGCTCCGGGAACGACGGTGATGCAATTCAAGAGGTCGAAGGCGCGCTTCTCCATGTTCTGGCTGGTGATGTATTCGAGGGCTTGCCAGCGGGTGAGCCAGCGCGAGCGGTTGCCGACTTTGACGTTACCGGCGACGGCGCCGACGGTGGGGTCGGAAAAATGGCGGACGAGTTTGCTGATGGCGTCGGATTCGATTTCCGTATCGGCGTCGATGGTGACGACGACGTCCGTTTCGGCCATGGACAAGGCGAGACGCAGCGCCGCGGCTTTTCCGCGATTCACTTGATGAATGATTCGAACGCGAGGCTCGTGGGAGAAATTCACATCCAGAAGCTCGCTGGTCTTGTCGGTGGAACCGTCATCCACGACGATAATCTGCAAGTCCGGGAAATCCGAAAGCAGGACAGACGTTACCGTCTGCACGATCACATTTTCTTCGTTGTGCGCGGGGATAAGCACGGCGACGCTCGGGGGCGGAACGGACATCACGGCATGGTCGGGGCGCAACTTTTCGATCAGCGCGAGGATGCCAATGATCAGCGCGCGGCCACTGACGAGCACGATGCCGAGGATGAAGATGGTGGCGATGCTCATTCTGGCCCAGTGATAAAGACCGAAGATGAAGCCGTCCGCGCGAGCCTCGAACTGCTCCTCGCTGGTGAGCGGAATCATGACTTGCGCGCGGGTCTTGCCGATGAGGTCGGGAACGGAAACGAAGCTGTAGCCTTGGGATCGAAGCTTGTCAATGATTTGAGAAAGGGCGAGGACCGTCTGCGTGCGGTCTCCGCCGCCGTCATGAAAAAGAATAATGTTGCCGTCACCGGCCTGGCTTATGGTGTTATCGACAATCTCCTGGGCCGAAACCTGCTTGCCATTTTCGATTTTCCAATCGTGCGGATCGATCTTCTGCCCAATGATGAGATAGCCCATGTCCTGGGCGAGAGGAAGATGCGAGACTTCCTCGGCGTATTCGGGCTGATGGTCAATGCCAAAGGGCGGGCGGAACAAAATGGACTTCACGCCCAGGATACTTTCGATGAGGCGCTGGGTGAGATTGAGTTCCCAGCGGATTTGGGTCGGGGAGAGATTGGGATTTTCCCAGTCCGGATGCGTGTAGGTGTGGTTGCCGATTTCGTGGCCTTCGCCGTATTCGCGCCTGAGGATGTTCGGCCACTGGCTGGCGTCCACGCCGATGACGAAAAAGGTGGCGGGGACATTTTTTTGCTTCAAGACGTCGAGGATTTTGGGGGTCCAGGTAGGGTCGGGGCCGTCGTCAAAGGTGATGGCTAGTTTTTTGGAGGCCGCGCCGAGTTGATCGATGTGATAGGAAAGCGGGTAGGAGTCGTATTTTTCAAAGGTGAAGAGGTCGGTGGCAGCATCGTAGGTGAAGCTGCGGCTGCCGTGCTTTGGCGTGTCAATGAAGTGCCAGACGTCGCCGTCGCCTTCGAAGATTAAATCAGGCCCCGGGGGAACATCCGCAAGCTTTTGGCGAGTGGCATCATCGGGCCGCGTGGCATCCCAGATCGGCCACATGGAAGTGTCCGAGGAGCCCAGGCGCCAGAGCGCGGTGCCCTGCACCCCCAAGCGCTCGCTAGCGCGCAGCTCGTTGTAGGCGGTCACCGCATCAAGCATCCAGACCTGGTGGACGTGGTTGTGTTCATCGGAATAGGAGTAGTGGGGATTCAGGGAGACGGGGTCGAACTCCACCGGCGTTTCGGATTCGTAGGCGTGCAGCAAAGCATCCTGGATGGTGAGCGATTCCGCAGACTCCTTGGCTTTTTTCCCCACTTCGGGCCAGTCGTACGCATAGTTCCCGATGGTCACCACGATTTTCCGCGCGGGCACTACTTCGAGGACTTGGCGGAGGTTTTCGACGAACCAATCCTGGGAGGCGATGGGGCCAGGGCCGGAAGTGAGCCAGTGCTCGTCGTAGTTCATGAGTACGATGGCGTCGGCCTGCTTGCCAAAGAATTCGTAATCGTAAGCGTCGTCGCGGGCGGGGAGAGCGATCATCAGCTTGAGGCCGGCGGTGTGCAGAGAGGCGGCGAGGGCGGCGGAAAAATCCTGAAAATTGTCCTGACTGGGGTCAGGAATTTCCTCGAAGTCCACGACTATGCCGGCCTGGTGCGATTGCACGGCGTATTCGGTGAGATCGTGAACGAGGCTCTGGCGCGCGGTGGGATTCGCGAGCATTTCGGCCATTTCCTTGATGCGCCAGGTGGTGCCGTCATAATTGTTGACGAGGCCCATCATGGGAATTTCGACCGGAGGGTTCAGCGTTTTCATCCATTGATGAAGCTTGTCTTCTTTCAGGATGGTGATGGCTTGCGAGGCGGAGGCTTTGACGCGCTGCTGTCCGCGTTCGTAGTCCACCACGGTGATCGCGCCGTCGGCGGAAACCGCGTGCAACTGCTCGGGAAGGAGGAGGTCGATGTCTTTGTAATGCTTCTTGATGGACGCCATGCTGTTGGGGTCCCAGCTGACGAAAAATGCCGCACGCAGGGGATCGTAGCTGGCGGGAACGGTTCCGAGGTTCGCTACGCGGCGCCGGCGGCCTTCGCGAACGGCCACGGGTTTCTTTTTCGCTTTCAGCGTGAGCGGATGATAGCCGGGCTTGGTATCGGGGAGAAGACCAGCGGGAAGATCCACGCTGATTGCGATGGTAACGAAGAAATAGGCGAGCAGCAGAGTCAGCAGCACACCGGTGATTTCCATTGCGCGGCGGGTGCGGCGCCAGCGCACGCGCTCCGCGTCATAAAATATGGGTCCGCGTTCCTTCATCGCACCTTTCGACCTGGCAGCACGGAAGGGAAAATATATCAGGCTGGGGCTGAGTCCGTCTGCTCGATTCCGTCTGCCCTATTGTAAGATGCGGGGCATTGATGAGGCGAATTTTCTCGAATACCTTTGTTGCACTGGTTGCGGGCCTGTGCCTGCGGCTGTTTTTCGTGCTGAAGTATCCCGCAAGTTCCGGCGACACAATTCTCTACGATCAGATGGCCACGAATTGGCTGAAGCACCATGTCTACGCAATGGACGTGGGCGGGACGATTACGCCGGTGGATTTGCGCATGCCGGGGTATCCGGCGTTTCTGGCGATTGTGTATGCGCTGACCGGCCGGACGGGAGAGGGCGCGCGCATTTGGGTGATGCTGGCGCAGATCGGTGTGGATCTTCTGGGATGCTTGCTGATTGCGCGGCTGGCGGAGCTCCTGGCGGCCACAACGCAGGGCGTTCCCGCTAACAAGCGTGTGCGGTCGGTCGCGTTGTGGCTGGCGGTGTTGTGCCCTTTCACGGCCAATTATTGCGCGGTGGAGTTGACGGAGGTGTTCGCTGGGTTTTGGACGGCGCTGGCGTGCTGTGCGGTCGTAGTGGCGCTGCGGCGAATTGAGAAACCTGATTTTCTGGTGAGAGGGTCGCACATGCTGCTGGGGAGGAGCGCGGAATATTCGGCGCTGGTAGCGGGATTCATCGCGGGGATGGGGACATTGTTCCGACCGGAGACGCCGCTTTTGTTGGTTGCCGCGGTGATTGTGTTTGGGGGATTGCTGTTTCGTATGCAGAGTTTCAAACGGTGGGTAACGGTGAGCCTGGCGATGGGGCTCGGTTGTTTGATGATGCTGTCTCCTTGGGCGACACGCAATCTGATTACCCTTGGTGAGGCGCAATTTCTGGCGCCGAAAAATTCGAATTTGCCGGGGGAGCTGGTGCCGTACGGGTTCATGGCGTGGGAAAAAACCTGGCTCTATCGCATGAAGGATTGCTACCTGGTGTCGTGGAAATTGAATGGCGAGTCCATCGATGTGGAGCAAATTCCGGCGCGCGCGTTTGACACCCCGGAGGAGAAGCAGCGCGTGGCGGCTATTCTGGAGCCGTATAACAATGATTTGACGCTGACAGCGGAAGAGGATGCGGAGTTCGCGAAGCTCGCGCGGGAGCGCACGGCGCGGCATCCGCTGCGGACATATATTTCGCTGCCGGCGGCGCGCGCGGCCACGCTCTGGTTCACGCCGCGGATTGAACTGATACCGGTTTCGGGATACGTCTTCCCGCTGCGGCAAATGCGGGAAGAAGATCCCAGGGATCAGGAAATCACGATCGTGTTTTTTGCGATCAATTTATTTTATGTGGGACTTGGTTTGTGGAGCGGCGTCCGGCTCTGGCGATGGAGTTCAACGGCCCGGCCTGCGGTGGCATTCCTTGCTTTGTTTATTCTGATGCGGACGGCGTTTCTGACTACGCTGGAAACACCGGAGCCGCGTTATGTGCTGGTTTGTTTTCCGGCGTTGATCGCCATGGGGGCGCAGGTGTTCGCGGGGCGGGCCGAGGTCCAGTCGTAGGGGCTTCCACTAGCACTCAGACTTCTCGCTTTGAAAAAGCGTACAGGGTAAATCCTGTACTGCTACTTTTCCTCGAAGGGTTCAGGATGGATGGTGACACGATTGATTTGCGGGAATCTTTCTTTGACGCGGTCTTCGAGGGCGGCGGTCACATCGTGGATTTGAGTGATGGGCAGGGCGCCCTTCATGGTGCAGTGGCAGGAGACGAGAATGTGGTGTTCGACCTGGCGGACACGAACGTCGTGACAGTTCACCAGTTCGTCGAATTCGAGGGGCAAGCCGTTCAGAAATTCCTCGACGGCGCGGGAGAGCTGCTTCATTTCGCCGATGCCGGTGTCGGGAGTGGCGATGTGGCGTCCCAGCGGCTCGATGTGAATGTTGACTTCCACGGGGCCGTCGCGGAGTTCGCGAATTTCTTCTTCGAGGGCGCTGGCCTGGCGATGCGCGTCGCGCAGGCTTAGATTTTCATCCACTTCGAGATGCAGTTCGATGAAGAGGCGGCCATCCTGCTGGAGCGCGCTGACGTCATGGATGGCGAGGCCGATGCGCTGAGCCACGGCACGAATGGCTTCGAACAAATGCTCGCCCTGCGGGGCGCGTGGTTCGGCGTGGACCATCACGTCGGAGGGAACAATTTCGTTGATGCGCTTTTCGATGGCGTCGCTGAGAGCGTGGACTTGCTCAAGGCTGGCGGTGCGCGCCACGCTGACGGTGGCGTCCACGAAGTGGCGATTGCCGGCGCGGCGGACGCGCACGCGATCGACGTCCAGAACGCCGTCCATACGAGCGACAGCGCGGGCGATTTCCTGCTGCAAGCCTTCGGGCGCAGCGTCCAGTAAGGCGTCGAGTGTGCGGCGGCCGAGTTGCGCGCCGACCCAGAGAATGACGGCGGCGACGGCAAGACCAGCGAGAGCATCGGCGTAAGCGAGCCAGGGCAGATTCCAAGTTTCGCCGGCCCAAACGAGGGCGATGCCGGCGATGACCACGATGGTGCTCCAGACGTCGGTGGAGAAATGCAGGGCGTCGGCTTCGAGCGCGTCGCTGGAATATTTTTTTGCGACGTTGGTGAGGGCGCGCGCGCGCGTCATGTCAATGGAGAGCGCGACGAGGAGCACGAGGATGGCGGTTATGCTGGGTTGAATGTGCACGCTGCGGAAAAAGAGGCGCGCGAAGGCTTCGTAGATGATGTAGAAGGCGGTCAGGGCCAGCAGAGCGGTCTCGACGAAGGCAGAGAAATTTTCGAACTTGCCATGGCCGTAGGGGTGGCGCTCATCGGCGGGCTGGTCGGAGACGCGCACGGAGAGAAAGGTGATGATGGCGGCGATCAGATCGAGGCTGGAGTGCAGAGCTTCCGAGAGGACGCCCAAGCTGCCTGTGCGGACGACGAGAAACGTCTTGAGGGAGACCAAGAGCAAAGCGGAACCAACGCTCAAAAGCGCGGCGCGCTTCTTTTCGCGGCCTTCCTCGATGTGGGCCAAGGTTTCCACAGCCCGCCTAGACTACCTTAAGTCGGCATTTTTCCTGAGTCGCGAGCATCCGCGCGGATCGGCTGACCAGCCGGGGCGGCAAACGTGCGAAGAATCGGAATCGCAGGAATTTTCACCTTCGGGGACTCCATGTTTGTTGCGCTGTTTGATTTTCGGCTTTTACACTATACTGGCGCTAGTTCTTCAAACATCAAGTTATCGGGAGACAACGTGCGAATCCGATGCCCGCGCGTCCTTTTTCTCAGTACTCTGCCTTGCGATTACCAAGATGGGCGCACCTTGCCTGGCCACAACGCACCCGCGGGACCTTCGCGAAGCTACTCAGGAATCATCCTCCGGGTGACAGCGATTCTCCTGGTGTTCGTCTCCCTTGCGCGGGCGCAGTCTGGAGCGAATTCCGATCCTACTTACGTGGCTCTGCGGAATCAGGGATTGGGAAATGAAGCCGTCCGTGTGACGAATTTCGATCTGAAGCGGGACGCGGGAACGTTTCGCCTGCTATCGGGGACGATTTGCTTTGTTCCTCCCGTGAATGGAAAGGTGACCGGCGGGGTATTCGCGGGCGACGGCATCTTCCTGCTTACGCCTCCGAATGAAGCGGAGCGCAAAAGCCTTGCGTTTCTGAGCAAAGAGGTGGAATTCAACGAAAAATTCGAAAGGCTGGTTTTGCGTTTTACGGACTCGACGTACGAGGAGGTCAAGAAGGCGGGCACGACTACCACTGAAAGCTGTGATGCCGGAATGCTCAAGGACAGCCAGACCACGATGCGCCGCAGAATAAAACACAATCTGGAGATAGAGATTCTGGGCGAGGTGCTGAGTCCCGAGCCGCGGGGGATATTCGTTGCCTTCATCCACGGGAAGCGCTACGACGATAAGGAAATCTATTCGCTGGACCCGAATCAGGACAGGGATCAAGTGGACTTCTGGACCTACGACGAGAACAAGTGGGGCGATTGGGCTTCCTTCAACTTTACAGAGCGCCACACAAAGGACTCCGTCGGCAGAAACATCAAAATTGAGCATCACATGCTGGACACGTCGTTCGAAAAGAGCGGCGAGCTCACCGGCAAAGCTTCCACCACTTTTATTTCGCTTCGCAACGGATTGCGAGTCGTTCCGTTCTCGCTCTTCCACACGCTGCGGGTTCAGTCCGTCTCCGCGGATGGCCAGCCGCTCTCCTTCATACAAGAGGAAAAAAACGAAGATTCGGATTTCGCGGTGATCCTCCCGAAGCCGCTGGCGGCAGGCGAGAAGTTCACCATCACGACGACCTATAAGGGGAAGGACGCGGTCACCAACGAGGGCGGCGGGAACTATTTCCCGGTGGCGCGTCAGGACTGGTATCCGAATAGCACGGCCTCGGGGCTGGGGGAATATGCCAGCTACGACATGACCTTTCGAATTCCCAAGGGAATGAAGATCGCGGCGACGGGCGCGCGGATCAGCGATGCGAACGAAGGCGGCCAAAACGTCAGCGTGTGGAAGAGCGAGGCGCCGCAAACGGTAGCCGGATTCAATTTCGGGAGATTCAAGGTTGAGGAAGCGAAGCTAACCAAGCCCGAGATGGATATTCAGTCGTTTGCAAATGAGGAACCACCCGGCTGGGTTGACGCCCTGCAGCACGTCGCAAACGGCGACTTGCCGGGACAAAGCGCTATGACTGGAGTGGCCCTGGGTTCGATGAGCACGACGTCCCTCAACAAGAAGGCGCTGGCCGAAGGCGAGCTCGCGGTCCAACTCTACACGGACTATTTCGGGCCATCGCAGTTCACACACTTGCAGATTACGCAGCAGACGGCGTGCAACTTCGGCCAATCGTGGCCCAGCCTGGTGTGGATTCCGATCTGCTATTACTTCGACACAACGGTGCGGCACCAACTGGGGATGGATTGGGGCGATCGCGGCTATTGGAAGGTGGTTACGCCGCACGAAGTCGCGCATCAGTGGTGGGGACACACGGTGGGCTTCAGTTCCGGGCGCGATCAGTGGATGAGCGAAGGATTCGCGGAGATGTCCGCATCGCTTTATCTGAGCATGGTTGAAAAAGATCAGAAGAAGTTCCTCAAGTTTTGGAGCGATGAACGAGAATTACTTCTCGAACGCGACCCGCAGGGTTACCGGGCCATTGATGCCGGCCCGCTCACGATGGGATACCGCGCCAGCAATTCGCGCACGGGCGGGGGCATCACGCGGCGGCTGATTTATCCAAAGGGCGCGTACGTGCTGCAAATGATCCGCATGATGATGTTTGACAACCGCGAGGGAGACAAACAGTTCAGGGAGACCATGAAGGATTTCGTCAACACCTATCGCGGAAGAGCCGCCACGACGGAAGACTTCAAGGCGATGGTGGAAAAGCACATGACGCGCGCGATGGACCTGGACGGGAACCACAGGATGGACTGGTTCTTCAACCAGTATGTGTATGGCACAGGAATCACGCAGTATGTTTTTCGGGCGTCGGTAGAGGCGACTCCCGACGGGAAGACGCATGTGAAGGGAGAACTTACGCGGACAGGCGTCCCTGAATCATGGAAGGATGTTGTGCCCATCTATGCGCGCCTGGGGGATAAGACCTTCCGGTTAGGAACGCTCGGCGTGACGCATCCTACCGAGCCGCTGGATTTCACGCTGCCGGGAAAATTTGACCGCATCACGATCAACGATTACGCCGATCTGCTGACGGACATGAAGCAGTGACGGGACCGGGGCGGGATGAGCATTTCTATCGCTGACGTTTTTTGTTCGGACGAACTACTTCAGGATTTCTCTTGAGCGGCTGATCCCCTAAGAATAAATCGCAGAGCGGCGGAGTTCATGCAATAGCGGAGGCCGGTGGGCTCGGGGCCGTCAGTGAAGACGTGGCCGAGGTGGGCGCTGCAAAGAGCGCAATTCACTTCGGTGCGGAGGACGCCGACGCTGAAGTCTTTTTTCTCGCGAACATTTTCGCTGGCGATGGGTTGCCAGAAGCTGGGCCAGCCGGTGCCGGAGTCAAACTTCGAGTTCGAGTCGAAGAGGGCGTTGCCGCAATCCACGCAGCGGTAGAGACCCGCGGCGTGCTGATCGTAAAGAGCCCCGGAGAATGGGAATTCGGTGGCGGCGCGGCGGGTTACGTCGTATTGCAATTCGGTGAGCTGATTTTTCCACTCGGCTTTGGTGTGGCGGACTTTGGGAACGGTGAACACGCCGAGCCGCGCGCCGTCGTCGGAGAATTTCACGATTTTGACCGGGCCGGGGTCGTCGTCCGGCTCTTGGTTGTCGGCAAAGGCAGAGAGGCAGACGCGTTCCACGCCGACAAGCACGCCGCAGGCTGCGACGGTGGCTGCGCCAAAAATAAGTCCGCGTCTGGTGATTTCGTTCACAGCGAGCGGTCCAGAGAAGAATTCCTTAGTTGCCGGCGCTCATGGGCGGCGGAGGCAGAAGCGGCAGGCGCTTCGCTTCTCCACGCGCGCCGCGCACTTCCAACTCTTCAAAAAACAAGGAGGGCGCAACGACGGAGGCGGGCAAACCGTTTTGTGCCGAGCCAAAGGCGCCGAGGGCGGTGCCGGCAAATCCGGTCACCTGGCTCTGCATGTAGTTGTAAACAAAATTGTCGTTCCCGATGCCGGCGAGGTTGCGCAGCGCGCGCGTGTTCAGTCCGATGATGCGCGAACCGCGGATCATTTCTTCGCGTCCGTCATCCGGGTAGATGCGATAGACGACCAGCGGAAGGCGATCTCCGGTGCCCGCGCCACCGCCGAAGCTGGCAAGCAGTTCGGAAAAATCGTCCTGGTGCAGCAGGCTCAAGGTTGGATTGTCCATCTCGCGGACGACGAGGCAATAGGGGAGCTTTTCCGCGCGGCAGGCATCGAGAAATTTCTTCTTGAGCTCCGCGGCAGGAATCGTTTCGGTGGAAGTGAACAACAGATTGCTCATGGTTGGATTGGCGTCGTTCAGGAAGGCGGCCCGGCCGTGGCCGTTGGACTGTTCGAAGTCTGGGCCCGGGCGACGGGACATCAATTCGCCCTTTAGATTGCCGTTTTCGACGATGGTGACTTTCTGCGCGCGAACGCCTTCGTCGTCCACGCCGAAGCCGCCTAGCAATGGCGCACCGTTGAAATCCTTCGCGCTCGGATCATCAACCAGCGTCACGGTTGCCGGCAAAACGCGCGCACCGAGCCGCGATACCCAATCGCTCTTGCCGCCCAAACCGCTGAGAAGCTGTTCCATCACGGGTGTGAACGAAACGGGCGGCCGCGCGCCATTCATCGCGGGCCCCAGCACTTGCGCAAGAAGCGGGGCCGCAGCGCGAGCCTCGAAGAGCACGGGGCCGGTGTAGTCGATGGCCGTCGGAGCCACGCGCAGGGCCATCAATTCGCTGCCAGCCACATTCAATCCCTTTCGCACGGAATCCGCGCTGGGCAGGTCCGCAGGCTTTGGAGAGTAGGTGGCGTAAAAGTGATGCAGGGGGACGCCGTCGTCGGCCAGCGCGTCCATGCCCGCTTCGATCGCGGCGTAGCGGCGGTTCTGGCGAATTTCGGTGCCTTCGCTGGTCAAAAGGTATTCAGTGGCGTAGACAAGGTAATAGGTGACGCGCGATTCATAAATCTGGGGAAATGCACGCAGGGCGGCTGAGGTTTCGCGCGCTTCCTGCTCCCAATTGCGATTGGTCCAATCGGGCGTTTCCGAAGGTTCAATGAGCCGGACCGGGTCGGCCTTCGAAAAATCATCGATGTCCGATTGGCGAGCAAGACTGCTGAGATAAGCGCGCTTGCGCGAGTACGTCTCGACTGCTTCCTTGAAAGCTTGATCGGTGGCAATCCACAGGTCCTGGCGGAGGGAATTGTAATCGCGGTCGATTCCGACGGAACCGGTGGGGCCGATAAAGCCGCGGAAGCCGTCATCGCTGACAAAATTGGAGCTGTCCAGCTTGTAGCTGCCGACGCGCGCAGCGACGTTCATAAAGCGGTTACGCGTGCGTGTTGTGGAGTACAGCGCGCCGAATTCGGCGACGACTTCGCGCACGTCCAGGTCGAGCAAACGGTACTCGACGTAGTAGGGGCGCACGGGCTGATCAGTGCCGGGAATCAAGAGGTCCAGCCGGGTCTTCGATCGCGCCATCTCGTCGCGCATGGCGCGGAGCGTCTGGTCGTTGTCCTGCTGGGCCTGAGCGCCCGCGGGAATCGCGGCGATCAGCGCCGCCGTGATAAAAATAGCTGCTAGAAATGTTCGTGCGCGGCTCACTGCTGGCCTCCCGTTGCGACGACGTCGTGCGCGGGCGGCGGGAGAATCGGAGGCCGATCCGTGGAGCTCTCTTTTTTCTGCACTTCCAATTCGGAAGTCAGGATGGCTGGCGAAGCTGCGGAGACGGGCACGGAGCCAGACTCTGCACCGCAATAACCGTTGAACACTTCGGTGGTGTCGCCGGTGGCGACGATTTTGGTTAGGGCCGCGAGCGGCGTGCCGACAATGTCGACTCCGCGGACCAACTCGTCGGGGCGTCCATCCGGGAAAACTTTGTAGACGACTAATGGAAGGACTTGGAAGGCTTGGGGCTGGCCACGGCCGGTGAATGTGAAGCCGCCAGCGATATCGTCAATCAACAATCCGTAGGGCTTGCCTTGCGCCTTGATCAGTTCGATGAGCTTGGCGCGGAGCTGCGCGTTCGTGACGGTTTTGCTGCTTTGCACAATCAGATTGCCCTGGCGCGAAACGGGAGTGGCGCCGAGTTGCCGCCTGCCATGCCCGTTCGAATGCGGGAAGCCCACCAGCGGTGAACGCGACATTTCGAACCCCTTTAGAACGCCGTGGTCCACGAGCGTGACCCGCTGTGCGGGCACGCCTTCGTCATCAAACTGGTAGTAGCCCAGCAAGTCCTGCTTGCCGAGCTTCTTCATGGTGGTGTCGTCGGTAATGCTCAGAAAATCCGGCAGGATCTGTTCGCCAACTTTCTTGGAGAAGGTTTGTCCTTCGGACACGTCTTTTTGACGGTGGCCTTCGGCGCGGTGGCCGAATACTTCGTGAAAAAATACGGCGGCGGCACGCCCGGTGAGTAGCGCGGGGCCCACGGTCGGGTCGTTGATGGGCGCGGCGACAAGCCCTTCCAGTTCCTTGCGCATGGTGGCTTCCGCAGCGTAAACGGCTTTGTCGTCCGGCGTATCTTTCTGGTCGACCCAATCGAAATTGTAATAGCGGTCGATGTCCATGCCGTCAGGGGCTTTGCCCTGAATGAAAAGCTCGAGGCGGTAACGAATCTGGCCGAATTGCAGTTGCGTGCCTTCGCTGGTGACTTGAAAGGCGTTTTGCGCCTGCGCGCTGAAGGTCACGATGGAATTGATGATGGCGGCGGATTTGCGAAACTCAGCGGTATACGTGCGGACTCTCTCTTCCCAGGGCTTGCGATCCACGGAAATGGAAACTTGCGGGTCGATGGCGACGTGAGGCTCTTCGCGCGAGAAATCCGGCGCGCGGCCTTCCGCAGTTTCAACCTTCACTTCCTTGCCGGTCTTGATCTTGATCAAGGCTTCGGCGGCCGCGCGGTATTGCTGGTCGGTTTCCAGCCAGACGGCGCGGCGCAGAACGTCCACGTCATCGTCGAGAGGGGCAGAGGTGCCCGGCCCACCGCTTTGGGCCTGGCGCTCGCCGACTTTGTGAGAGCTGTCCAGATCGTAGCCGCCGGTGCGAACGGAAACTTCCAGCCAGCGGTTGCGCGCCTCATTGCTATTCAGAAGCGCGCCGTTCGAGCCGGAAATGTCCACGCGTTGCGTATCCGTGACGGTGTAGCCCAGGAAGTATGCAGGGGGATCCTGTGCGCGCAGCGTTTTCATGGAACGGTCGAGTTCTGCCTGCAGGGCGGCCAGCACAGGCGAGCGCTTGACCTGGGCATCGGGCGGCGGCGCGGCTTGCGCGACTTGTGCCGCACCGGGCGCCAAGGCAGCCAGCGCGCTCAGGGCGCAGAAATAGGAAATCATTCGGTTACGCTTCAATAGTGTCAAAGGGTTCCTCACTCACGATTAGACGAAACCGCGAATCATTCAGTGTACGCCACAGGAAGGGGGCATACAAACCGGCGTAAAGACGGTTCCACGCACTGCTGTTAACAAGTTATTAGACGGCTGGCGCTGTGGAATCGTTGCATGCGCGCGGCGCGACAACGTCACTGAGGAAAAAGGAGGCCCCCCTGCGATCAGCAGGCGGAGCCAGAAAGCCGATTGTGCGAATAATCGCCGCGAATTTATGGGCACAATTCACTGGCTGGGTTCGGCTTACAGCCGGTCGATACAACGGTACGTCCCGGTCGCGTCAGGCCTACACCCAAACCAACTCCGACCGCTCCGGCAACGATTACGACTGTCCCCCAAACGCCAAGGTGCGGACCGATTCCCGTCCCCACTGACGGGGCTCCCGGATCCGTATCTTTGCCCGCGGCAACCAGCAGGTCGAGTGGGGCTTGCGCAGGAGGCGTTGGACCGGCATTGTCGCCGTTGCGAACATTGGTCATCTGCCCGGCTTTGACCAGGACGCAGACGCCGGCCAGATTGCAGACCTTCACCAAGCCTTCATAGACGATCACATTCATCGTGTTTGTCGAAGTGTCGTAGCTAGAGTAAAAGTCCGTTCCTACCACACCGGCGACCCCAGCGGGCGTGCGCACTTCGAACTTGCCGTCGGGCTTGGCAATTTTTTGCGCTTGGGTACGGAGTTTTCCGTAGGCCAGTTCCAACTCGGTTTGCTGCGCTCCGGCGTCGTGCTTGACGACCTTGATGGAGGAATCCGAGCCGACATTCAGGACCGAGCCGTCATCGAGCCCGATGCGCGCGCGCGCGTTGGCCTGGGTGTTGACCAAGTCCTGCCAATCGACCACGGATTTCGCCGAGGCCGGAAGTGTCTTTGGCCCGCGGGCGATGCTCACCGCGGGAATGACGCGGGAGACTTCGCCGGCGCGTTGTCCCGCGGCTTGAGGAGCGGCTGAAATGTCCGCGGGGATGGCGATGAGAAATGACGACAGTACGGCCAGAGCAAGGGCATAGGGGGACTTTGTGTTCATCGAGGACTCTCCTAGATTCACCGCGTATACCTAACGTAGTTACTGGAGAGCGGCTCGACTGTCAATCGCAATCCTAAAGCCCTTTGCCCACTCGCTACATGGCTATGCAAGGGCGCCTCGACGGCAGCGCTTAGCCGGAGTAGTGGAACAAGGCCGCGGCCATATCGTCGTGCTGCTCGCGGCCACGCGAAAAGAATTTTACGGCGGAGAAGATTTGGACCAAGAGTTCGGCAGGGGGTAAGCCACGGAGCTCTTTGCAGAGCTCTTGCAGGCGTTCGATTCCGAATTGCTCCTCGTTATTGTCGAAGGCATCGGTGATGCCATCGGTGCAGAAAAGCACGGAGTCCCCGGGCAGCAAGCGCACCGCGACGGTTTCGTAGCTGGTGGCGGGGAATAATCCAGGTGGAATCCCGGAAAGTTCCAGTGAAAGGCAGCCTTTTGCGCAGAGATGAAAGGGGCCGGGCATGCCTGCGCTGGAGATGCGGAGGTCGTGGCTGCGGGGATCAAAAACCGCATATTGGATGGCGGCGTGCCGCCGGGGCATGCCGCGAATCATCAGGCGCCGGTTGAACGTGGCGAGGGCATCGCTCGGCGAAGTGCCTGTTTTGTGAACGCCGCGCAGGGTGCCCACGGCCAGGGCGGCGTACAGGGCTGCAGGCAGCCCTTTTCCGGAAACATCGCAGAGGTAAAGACCGATGGTCCCGTCCATGAGCTGGAAATAATCCAGAAAATCACCGCCTACGGCGGAAACCGGCTGAAATCCATGGGAGATGGTCACCGGGCCGGTGCGCAACGATTCCGCAGGCAGCATGACCGCCTGGATGGAGCGTGCTTCTTCGAGTTCTTCTTCTCGCAGCTTTTCAATGGCATGCAGTTCGAGCAATGGCGCAATCGTAGTCATTCGCCTGTCCGAAGGGGGAGTATTACACCGGGAAGGGGGAAACAGCGGCAGAGTTGAGTCTAGCAGAGCGGTTGCGATGCAAAGTGAAAAAGAGGGGCGTTGTTTCCTAACGCACGGGGCCGCGCGCGGCGCTTGCGGAAGGCAACAACGAGGACCAAAATTCATGCATGCGCGTTCTTGTATCACTTCTGGTCACAGCCGCCCTTGTTTTTGCAATCTACCACTACTATTTCAAGCAAATGCCCACAACGGATGAAGGCACTGCAACCACTCAGGCGATCAGCCTGACGGGCGTGCGCAGCGATCTTCTGCAAATTGCCCAGGCGGAACGCGGCTACATAGCGATGAATGGGCATTGCGCCACGCTGAACGAGCTCGTTTCCGGAAATTCGCTTGCGATGAGCCGTTCCGAGCGGGACGGCTATTCGTATTCCCTGGAGTGTTCCGGCGGGGACTTCACGGTTACGGCGAGGCATGCTCCCGCGCCAGCGGGTTCACCTATTCGCTATCCCAATCTCGCGATGGATGCGACCATGCAGGTCCGCGAAGTCAACTGAGCTAGAAATTAGGCGCTAGCGGCGGAAGGCAGGCTTCGCCGGAGCGGCTTCGTGCCGGAAACTGGGAAGTGCATTTTCCAGAAGTCCACGTGGGGAGAGACAAATTCAAAGGCCACGATGTTCTTGCCATCGCCACCGGCCCGCAGCGAAATAATTTTGCATTCGGCTTTCTGGCCGCTGTTCTCGTTGGTCACGAGAAGTGTTTGCCCGATGGCTACCTCGGCGTCGAGGACCGTCAGCCCGCCGTGGCCGCTCACCGAGAGGGAGCGCGTATGGATCTTGAATTTCGCATTATTCAAGGTAAAGCCTTGGATGGTCAAATCGGCGAAGACGGCGATGCGGGCAGTGCGGCGGCGATCGACGCGACGAAAGTGGAGCGTGGACATAGTGGCTGGGACCTCTCTTTTGCTGGAGGGCTGACTGAGTACCCGGGCGGTGGATTACCGAAGGCGTTCCCAGCCCGAGACGCAGATCAAACCAAATCCAAGTTGCGATCGGAGATGAGCGCCATGAATGACTTAGCCCATCTCCTCTACGGAAGAATCCTAGATTTCGCAGCTTCTGGAACGAATAGAGGAACGGTACCAATTATAGGGACCGATAAACAGTACTGTTGGGCCAGCACTTTGGAGGGTCTTGGAGCAAAGCCAGAGTTGCCATTCCGCCGGGGCCGGCATTTCGTGAGTTGGGAAGTATCGTTTGACCGGCTTGCTAAGGTGCGCAAGTAACTCACCGAATCGGCATGCAGTTTCGACCTAAATTTTGCGGAACTTTACCAATCCTCCGGACGTACCTCTTACTGAAAGCGGTTCCCGCACTAAGCGGCGCCTCACCGGCGCATAAAAGAAAGAAGGAGTACATCATGGACGGAGCATGGATTGGAATGGCGGCCGTGATTCTGGGCATGGGAGTGCCGTTTGGAGTGCTATACACCTATTACCGGGTGCGCAAGCTTCGCAGCGAGGAGCGGCTCGCGGGCATTGCCCGGGGAGTCGAGATTCCGATGGAGCCGGAGTTGACGCAGGCGGCGCGGTCCCGCCGGGCGGGACTTTTGCTGGTCAGCGGTGCGCTGGGTTACATCCTTACCTTTGGATTGATCGCACAGGTGCAGGCGGATCGTGACGTCTGGACGGCCGCCGCGTTTGGCATCATTCCACTGGCGATTGGGATTGGGTATTTCCTGGATTGGTCCATGATCCGGCGCGACGCGCGGGCGTCCAACTAAGCTGGTTGAGCTGGGGCACCGCGGGCTTTCTCCACTGGGCTTTCGTGGACCTGGACCGCCGTTTCGATTTCGCAGGCCGACATTGCTTACTGTGTGTGCTTCTGGTCCACCACCAATATACCGGCTTCGGCGTAGTTCGTGGCGGGAACATCGTGGAACGATACGTGAATGTTCTCGCGCTTGGCCTTGCCGTCCTCGATCAGCACGGAGGTGACGCGCTCGGCAATTTTGCGCTTTTGCTCTGGTGTTCGTCCTTCTACCCAGGTGATTTGCACATGCGGCATGGATTTCCTCCACAGTTCCTGTTCCCGGAATAGCGTTTCTCTGAAAACGGAGGCATTCTACCCGCCGACCGGGGTCGTGGGCCAGTTTCCGATAATCCAACGCAATGTGCTGTTCATGCGGATTTTCCTTTTCGAGCGACAGCTTCACTCTTGGCTTGCATTGATTTGACGAGATCGGCCGCCGACGCCCCTTCGAGCGCCAGTCCGTAGCCAACTTCTCGCACGATGCGTTCCTTCAAAGGCTGGATGAAATGCACGCGCGTGTTGCGGCGCGTCACTTCGGGAGCCTTCAAGTAGAGGTCGGCCAATTCCCGTGCCCGGCTGAGCGCTTTACCGTTCGGCACGACCTCGGCGACTACTCCCCATTCATGCGCAATACGCGCGGGCAGTGGCTGTGGGTTCAGCAGAAAGGCCTCCGCTCGTCCTGCTCCGGCGCGATAACTCCAGGTGGTAAAGATTCCGTCGCCGGGCGCAACGCCCGCGGAGAAGTGGGCTACATCCTGGAAGGTCGCACCCTCCGCCGCCACAACGATACTGGCGAGTAGCGCGTAGTCCGAGTGCACATGGGCGCGTCCCTCGATAGCCGCGATGACCGGTACGCGTATGTTGGCTATGTTTTCCAAAACCTGAACGCCCTCGTCGTGAACCTGACTCCACACGCCGGGATCGGTGACATCGCCGAAAGAGGACCACTCGACATCCGTAATAAACTCCCCGCCTGCGCCCGTGAGGATTACGATCTTGTTCGCTCTATCCTGCGAAATCCGGTAGAAGGCCTCGACAAATTCCGTGTGAGCTGGCGCGGTCATAATGAACGGGCCGCCGTTGTTGTGGAACTCAGCAACCAGCACACCCTTGTCATCTCGTACCAGATTTAGGTTGTGATATCCAGTAAAGTAGTCATTTTGAAATTGCATAGCATTCTCCTCTCTGTGTTGCCCTGACTGCGTTCATCCGAATGTTTTATTGCGTGGTCAGCACTTCGTGCTCAGGTGGCTACAACGAGACCGCCCGCGGCACGAATGACTTCCCCGGTGATCCAGGCTGATTCGTCAGATGCCAGGAACACCGCCAGCGGGGCGATATCCGTTACACGACCGAGCCGGCCAAGCGGCGTCTTCCCAGCCAGAACGGCACCGGTACCTCCCTCAAACGTTCCCGCTGTCGCATTGCCTTCGGTTTCCGTATGACCGGGGGCGATGGCATTAACGCGGATCTTGCGCGGCGCCAGTTCCAAAGCCAATCCCCTCGTCAGTGTCTCGATAGCGCCTTTCGTGGAAGCGTACAGCAGTGCCCCCGCCACCGGATGCGAGCCGACAATCGAGCTGAGGTTAATGATACTACCGCCATCGGCGCCGAACCGCTTGGTCGCCTCCTGCACGGTGAGAATCGCCCCGAGAACGT
This sequence comes from Acidobacteriota bacterium, assembly GCA_013289835.1. Lineage (GTDB taxonomy): Bacteria > Acidobacteriota > Terriglobia > Acidiferrales > UBA7541 > Acidiferrum. Next base: position 26,610 of record JABCZG010000028.1, read on the forward strand.
TGACGTTGTAGTGGAGGTGAAAGCTCTCCTCGGTGATCTCGGTGAAGGCACCGAAACGAAATACCCCGGCGTTGTTAACCAAAACGTCCAGCCTTCCGAAGGCGGAATCCACTTCTTTAAATAGCCGCGCGACATCTGCGGCCTTGGAAACGTCGGCCCCAACCGCAATCGCCTGACCCCCATTGCCGGTGATCGTCTGAGCGACGCGTTCGGCGCCTTCGCGGTCGGAGGAATAGTTCACGGCCACGCGCGCGCCCGCAGCTGCCAAGGCCGTTGCAATCCCAGCGCCTATGCCTTTGGAGGCGCCCGTCACGATTGCCACTTTCTCAGACAGTCTGCTCATGATTCACCATTTTTCTTGACTCGTGTCGCCGATTACATTGTGAGGACGGCGCGGAACCGGGCCTTGCCATCCGCAACGCGTTCGTAGGCCTTGGCGGCCTCCGCCAAGGGGTAAGTCTCTACAATCGTTTTCACTTTTCCTTCCGCGACGAAATCAAGAGCTTCGTAGAGATATTCGGGCCCGTTCTGCTGGCTGCCGATAATGCGGATTCGCTTCATGATGAGATCCGTCAGCGACACGGCGAGTGGCTCCGCGTCCGCGCCCATCGCGACAAGCCGGCCGTCGGGCCGTAACCCCTGAATGCTGTCGTTCATCGACTTGGTTGAGTTGGAAGTGCTGAGGATGATGTCGGCACCGCCCGCTGCGGCAAGACTCTTTCCGTCTCGGACGATTTCATCCGCGCCGAGCTCGCGGATCAACTTGTCTTTGTCAGGGGAATGGGAAATGGCGATGGTCTCAAAGCCCGCTGCTTTTGCGTACTGCACTGCGAGGTGTCCAAGGCCGCCGATTCCAAGCACGGCCACGCGCTCGTGCGGCTGGGGATCGGCCCAGCGGAGCCCGCTGTAGACCGTGTAGCCCGCACAGAAAATCGGCGCCGCTTGCTCGTAGGAAACCTTGTCGGGAATCAGATAGGTTGCGTCGGTATTCATCAACATGTACTCGGCGTGCCCGCCTTGTGCCTCAATTCCTGTGCCCTTCATGTAGGGACAAAACGTTCTGCGGCCACGCTGGCACCATTCGCAGCGCCCGCAGGTGGATTGAATCCAGGCGGAACCCACGCGGTCGCCCACCTTCCGCGTCGTGACGTCGGGAGCCAAGGCAACGATCTCGCCCACTGGCTCGTGGCCTAAGATTCGCGGAAATGGTGGCCCCGGGAAGTGTCCGAGCGTCAGGTGCACGTCGGTATAGCAGATGCCGCTCGCATGCATTTTCACCAGCACCTGATTAGGTCCAGGTTGAGGTTGCGGAACGTCTTTGATCTGCCACGAACTGCTGACCGCGGGAACGACTGCAGCTTTCATAACACTTCCTCCTAAGGCATTTCGATGCGAGAGGATTTGCGGTCGGTGCATGCTTTTGGGCGTCCGAATCGCCAATCGCCCACCTGGAGCTGAGATTGACGACCAATTGCCGAGTAACCGGAAGCTATCCGGCTTCGATGGCGGGATTAGTCCTGGGAGTCGGTTTGTGGGAAGCGATCTCCGCGCTTTGCATTGATCCTGCGCGGACTACGGGTTAACCGGAAACTAACCCACTACCGCCGGCTCCTTCCCGCAAAGCCCGCTGCCCTGCTGTGCTAGAATTACCTGCTCATGCATCCCGCCATTCCGCATCTGATTGAGCTCCAACGCGTGGATCACCAGATTGCCCTTTTGCGCGCGGAGCTGGATTCGTTCCCGAAACGCATTGTCGAAGCGGACGCCAAGCTCAAAGGCGCGCGGGCCGAACTAGCCGCGGTGAAAGAGACGCAGACGCAAGGCATCGCGGAGCGCAAGAAGCTGGAATTTGAAGTGCAGCAGTGGAAGGATCGCGCGCGGAAATATCGCGATCAAAGCGGCGCGGTCAAAACCAACGAGTCCTTTAAAGCCCTCCAGCATGAAATCGCCAACGCGGACGCCGAAGTTGCCAAGGCGGAAGACCGGCAACTGGAAGTCATGATGACCAGCGAGGATCTCGACCGGCGCGTGAGGCTGGCGGAATCGCGGCTGAAAGAAGCCGAGCAGACAGTGGCCGCGGAACGAAAAGAGATTCATGCGCAAGGCACCGAGAAGAAAAAACAGCTCGAGGTCGTGCTTGCGGAGCGCGAGCGGATAATCGTGCCGGTGCCGGAGGATTTGCGCGAGCTTTACGCGCGCATCGCCAAGCGGCATAACGGCACGGCGATGGCAGAGGCGCGCGACGGGCAGTGCCGCGGTTGCGGCATGCGCGTCTTGCCACACATCCTTCAGGAACTTCGCACGGAAACCAACGAAGAAGTCTTTCGCTGCGAGAGTTGCGGCCTCATTCTCTACACGCTGGAACCGATTCCAGTGGCCAATCCGGCTGGTGGTTCGATGAACGCATCCTCGGCGGCTTCCACGAATCACTGATGGCGCGACGCACACCAACTCCCCGCGGCAAACCTCTGTTTCCGGAAACGGCTGCGGAGCCGAAAACGTCTTCTCCCGCCGCTTTTCGCGCGAACATTGATGGTGGCTCGCGAGGGAATCCGGGGCCGGCGGCGTACGGCGTGGTCGTTCGCGATGGCGGCGGCGAACTCGTGGCGAAATTGAAAAAGTATATTGGGCGCATGAGCAACAACGTGGCGGAGTATTACGGGTTGATCGCGGCGCTGGATTATGCGCAGTCGCACAAGATCAAAGCGCTGCACATCGAGAGCGATTCGGAGCTTTTGGTCAAGCAGATGCGCGGGCAGTACAAGGTGAAGAGCGCGGATTTGCAGCCGTTGTTCGAACGCGCCCGGAAGATGTCGCAGGGATTCGAATCGTTCCGCATCGATCATGTGTATCGCGAGCAGAATCGCGAAGCCGACGCGCTGGCAAACGAAGCGTTGGATGCTGCGGAAGGCGTTGCTCCCGCGGTGAAAAAGGGCGAAGCGGCTCCTGCCAAACCAGAGGTGGTCAGTGCCAAGCCGGAGCCTCGGCGAATCAAGGCCCGTTTCCGGAGTGGAGTTCTGTACCTTCTGGAAGATGTCGAATTGCCTGATGGAATTGTCGTCGAGGTTTCTGTTTTCCTTCCGCCAAAACCCCCGGTCGCGTAACTTATTCGAATTATTTCAAAGCGTAGGAGCGATAGAGTGTGTCGCGCTGGGCGGGGATAAAGCCGGCGTCGGAGATGATGTGGCGGAGTTCGCTCTCGTTGGTGCGGTTTCTCACGCCGGCGGCGTAGACGACATTTTCTTCGATGAGGATGCTGCCAACGTCGTCGGCGCCGAATTGCAGGCCGACCTGGCAGACTTTGATGCCGGGAGTGAGCCAACTGGACTGGATATGATCGATGTTGTCGAGATAGAGGCGGCTGACGGCGAGTGTCTTCAAATAGTCCACCGCGGTGGTTTCCTCGATTTTCTTGCCAAGCGCGGTATTCTCCGCCGCGAAAACCCAAGGGATGAAGGCGGTAAATCCTCCGGTATCTTCCTGAATGCGGCGCAGGCGGTCAAGGTGGTTGACGCGGTGGCGCAGTTCTTCGCCACAGCCGAACATCATGGTGGCGGTGGTGCGCAGCCCGAGAGAGTGGGCGACGCGGTGCATTTCTTCCCAGTCGTCGCTGGTGCACTTCAGTCGCGCGATTTTTGCGCGGACTTCGTCGTCCAGAATTTCCGCGCCCCCGCCGGGAATGGATTGCAGTCCGGCGTCCATCAGGCGCTGAATCGTTTCGCGGATGCTGATTTCGCTGACTTCCGCGATGCACAAAATTTCCGGCGCCGAGAAGCAATGCAGGTGGACCTGCGGATAGCGCGCCTTTAGAGAGCGCAGCAAATTTTCGTAGTAGCCGATTTGCAAGTCGGGATGCAGGCCGCCCTGGAGCAGGATTCCGGTGCCCCCGAGCTCCAGCATTTCGTCGATTTTTTTGTAAATCTCCTCGAACGAGAGGATGTAGCCGTCCTTGGCGCCGAGCGGACGGTAGAACGCGCAGAAGGAACAATATTCGGTGCAGAAATTGGTGTAATTAATGTTGCGGTCGATCTGGTAGGTGACGACGCGGGGGTCGTTCTTTTTCAAGCGCAACTGATGCGCGGCCATGCCGATTCCTACCAGGTCATCGGATTCGAGCATTTCGAGAGCTTCTTGTTTCGTGAGTCCCACGCTGTTTCCTTATGGAGTGTTCCACTCCATTGTAGCCAATCGTTCGCTCAAACTTGAAACCGGGCGAGCACGGCTAAAGCCGTGCCTCTACAGCTTCGCTGAAACTGCTTTTGTTTCGGCCCATTCGACCGGTTTCGCCTGGGGGATCAAGCCTAGCTGGGCGGCGTGCTCGTAATACAGATGGAGCCCGCGAAGATTCTCGGCGTCCAGCGAAAAGTCGATGTTGCGGCGCAAGTAGGATTCGAGGGCCTGCGCAGGCAGTTCCAATTCGCGTGCGGCTTCGAAGCTGATTTCTGCGATGCGCGACAGGCCGAAGTCGCGCGAGGCGATAAAATCCGCGGTCACCTCGGGTGTGGCGACGTCGCGCGGGGCAGCCCAGACCGCAAGGACAGCAGGAAGCTCGGTCCAATTCCGCCACTCACCGACGACGTCGTACACGTATAGCAGATCGGCGCTGGTGATTCCGAGCGCGGCGGCCGGACAAATCGACTGGCCTTCCGCGCCGGGCCGGCTTTCGTTTTCGATGCCGAGCGAAATCCGCAGCGCCGGATCGCCGATGAGCAAAGCAGCGTCTGCCTGCGACAACATTTCCGCCAAGTCGGGAGCGGCTTCAAAAAACTTCGGCGCGATTCTCCATTTTTCGGCGCACAAGATCCGCGCCAAGGCCTGCGTGCTGCGTGAACTGCGGTCCAACGCAAAGCCTTTTACCTGCTCGATGGGTTTTTTCGCAATGAAGAGGAGGCTACGGACCTGGTTTTTCGAGGCGATGGCCATATCCGGCAAGATCACCAGATCTTCGATGCCCTGGTACTCGATGGCCGGGATGATGGCGACGTCGGCGCGGCCGGTGCGCAAATCGTCCGCGCACTGCGACGGGACGGTGAACGACAAATCGTACTTTCCCTGAAGCGGGCCGTTGGTGAAGCCCCAAACGAGCGGCGCGGTGTTCAAGTATTGAACGATGGAGATCCGAAGTTTCGTCACGAGTTGAGTTCTCGCATTTGAGATTCAGTATAACAAAGGTGATTTTCTTCGCGGCAAGGTTCTGTAAGGGCGAACGATTCGCCGGAATCAAATCAATCGGAGGAATCGGAAGTTCGAAACTGTGAACACATTCAAAATGAAAGAAATGTGCGTCTGCAACGCTCTTACCACGTAAGCCCTTCCTTTTCAGAAAGACCCGGGCCTCCTGATGGACGATCAACGAGCAGGGCTCTTCCTGTAGGCATCTCCGGTGAAATGTTTGGCAGCGTGGCGTGACCAATGCCTCCCCCTGTCGTCTATAGCGGCAGGGAGAAACCCCATGTCCAAACGAAGCCTGGCATTCCTGATTTTCTCGTCTGCCCTGTTGGCGCTGCTGTTTACGAGCGCGCGGGCGGCCTCGCATCACCACACTATGAGTACTTCCGGGGGCGACCGGAAGCCGATTGCAAGTTGCGCCGACCTTCACATCCAGTTTGATGAGCAAGATGCGGTGGTGCGGTCGGAGGAACACACCTTGACCAAGGCCGAGGCTCCCACGATGCAAGTGCTCCCCCACGCCAACGGCGGGGTGCAGATCTCGGGCTGGGATCAAGACACGTATTCTGTGACGGCTTGCAAGGCGGCGGCAGGGTCCAGTGAGGAAGCGGAGCGAATACTCTCCCAGATTCACGTATCCATCGAGAAGGGAACCATCTCAACAAAGGGGCCCGCAGACGACAATGAATGGACTGCCTACCTGCTGATCCGGGCTCCGAAGTCCGCCTCGATCAACCTGGAGACGATGAATGGTCCGATTTCTTTCTATGACGTGGACGGCAAGCTCACGGCGCGCGCGCATAACGGGCCGATCAGCCTGAAGAATGTTTCCGGCGAGGCGGACATTACCGCCGTGAACGGCCCCATTCACATCCAAGGCAGCAGCGGCAACGTGCACATTCACACGGAGAATGGTCCGATTTCGGTGGCCTTGACTGGGAAGACCTGGAACGGCGCAGGCCTTTCGGCCGACGCGAAGAATGGGCCGCTAACGCTGATGGTGCCGGACGGGTATCAGTCCAGTTTTGTCGTGGAATCGAAGAACAATTCGCCAGTGAGTTGCCACGCGAGCATTTGCGAAGCTGCGCGCAGAACGTGGGATGACGAGAATCGCCGCATTGAATACGGCAATATGCCGGCGATCATCCGGCTGTCTACGGTCAACGGCCCGGTCTCCGTTAGCAATTCGAGAGAAACACTCTAAGCGGCGAAATGCAGCGCGAAACTGTGGTTCCATAATTCTCCTGAGGTCCGGGATGGACGCGCTCCGGCGCTTGCGGATAAGATTTGGCGCATGCTGCTGGAGACTCGCGTAGAACATCCCATCACCGAAGCGGAATCGGTTGGCCTGGCGCGAGAATTGTATGGACTCGAAATCTCGGCGCAGACCTTGCCGGGCGAGTACGATGACAATTTTTGCCTGACCGCAACGGATGGCCGTGCGCTCGTACTGAAGGTGATGCACCCGGCGCGGGAGAGTAGCTTCATCGATTTGCAATGCCAGGCGCTGCGGCATCTGGCGCAGCGGGCGCCTCATCTCGGATTGCCGCGCGTCCTTCTAAATCGCGACGGTCAGCTTTTTGCTTCGATTACCGCGTCGGACGGCTCGAATCGCCTCGTCTGGCTGCTCAGTTTTGTGAATGGCACGGTCCTCGCGGAAGTCCGTCCGCATGCGCCGGGGCTGCTGCGCGATCTCGGCCGTTTTTTGGGCGAGATGGACGCGGCGCTGCAATCCTTTTCGCATCCCGCCGCGCATCGCGAATTGAAATGGGATTCTTCGCGGGCCGTGTGGATCACAGAGTTTGTTCCTCACATCGCGGATGCCAAGCACCGAGCACTCGTTGAAAAATTCCTGAGGCTTTACGAAGCGGAAGTAGTTCCGGCGCTGCCGCGGCTGCGCCGCAGCGTTATCTACGGCGACGCGAACGATTACAATGTGCTGGTCAGCGATCCCTTGCCGCAGCCGCGCAAAATCCTCAGCGTGATTGATTTTGGCGACATGCACCACGGGCTGACGGTGTCGGAGGTGGCGATTGCCGCAGCTTACGGCATTCTCGGGAAAAAAGACCCGCTGCAAGCTGCGGCCGCGATCGTCGCCGGCTATCACCAGGCGTTTCCGCTGGAGGAGTTGGAGCTGTCGGTCTTGTACGCGCTGATCGGGGCGCGGCTCGCGGTGAGCGTCACCAACTCCGCGCATCGCAAGACGGTGAAGCCAGAGGACTCCTACGTCACCGTGAGTGAGGCTCCGGCGTGGGAAGCACTCGAGCGGCTGGCAAAAATTCGCCCCCGCTTCGCGCATTACAGTTTTCGCGCTGCTTGCGGGTTGCCGGCCGTTCCGAAGGGGCAGGCGATTGAGCGCTTGCTGCGAGCGAACGCAGATTCTCTTACGTCGATCCTCGAAACGGATTTGCGCAGGACTCCTTGCAAGGTATTCGATCTGAGCGTGGGCAGTACTTTTCTCGGAGCGGATCCCGTCTGTGCGGAAACAAGTGCCCTGACGGAAAGAGTGTTCGGCGAGATGAAGCGGGCGGGCGTTCGCGTGGGGGTTGGGCGTTACGATGAGGCGCGAATGTTGTATACGTCGCCGCTCTTTGGTGCGACTGACGACCCCACGGAGGAACGCCGCACGATTCATTTGGGAATCGATCTGTTCGTCGAGCCTGGAACACGTTTGCACGCGCCGCTCGACGGTGCGGTGCATGCCCTCGCGAACAATACCGCCGCGCTAGATTACGGGCCGGTGGTGATCCTGCGACATGAAACCAGCGACGGCGACGAATTTTTCACCTTATACGGCCATCTCACGCGAGATACGCTCGGGAGCCTTAAAGTGGGACAGCGCGTCGCTCGCGGTGAAGCGTTTGCGCGTGTGGGATCGACAAACGAGAACGGCGGTTGGACGCCCCACGTTCATTTTCAGATCATTCTCGACTTACTCGATCTGGATGCGGATTTTCCCGGAGTCGCTTACGCTTCACAGCGTTCGGTGTGGACGAGTCTCTCACCTGACCCAAATTTGCTGCTTGGAATTCCGGCGGAACGGTTTCCTGCCAAGGAGCCGGACTTCGCGCAGACACTCGCGCAGCGCCGCACGTTGCTTGGAAAAAACCTGAGTATCTCGTATCAGCATCCGCTGAAAATCGTGCGCGGCTGGATGCAGTATCTCTACGACGAAACCGGCCGCGCGTACCTCGACGTTTATAACAACGTGCCGCTCGTCGGGCACAGCCATCCGCGCGTGGTGAAGGCAGCGCAAGAGCAGCTCGCAGTGCTCAACACCAACACGCGCTATCTCCACGACAATGTGAACCGCTACGCCGAGCGGCTGACGCGTCTGCTCCCTGCGCCGCTACGAGTTTGCTTTTTCGTGAATTCCGGCAGCGAAGCGAACGAACTGGCGTTGCGCCTGGCCCGCGCGCACACGAAGCGCGAAGACATCATCGTCCTCGAGCACGCTTACCACGGCCACACCAGCACGCTAATTGATATCAGTCCGTACAAATTTGACGGGCCGGGTGGTGGCGGAAGGAAACCGTGGGTGCACGTTGCGCCGCTCGCGGATGATTATCGCGGGCTGTATCGCCGCGACGACAGGCAAGCCGGCGCGAAATACGCGCGGCACGTGGCAGAGATTTTGGAGCGCACGCGCGCCACGAGCCGCGGCATTGCCGCGTACATCGCGGAAACGTTGCCCAGCGTCGGCGGACAAATCGTGTTTCCAGCTGGCTACCTTGCAGAGGCTTATAGCCATGTCCGTGGTGCAGGCGCTGTGTGCATCGCGGATGAAGTACAGGTCGGATTTGGGCGGCTCGGCACGCATTTCTGGGGATTCGAAACGCAAGGCGTGGTTCCGGACATCGTCGTTCTTGGCAAGCCGATTGGCAATGGATTCCCTCTCGCAGCGGTAATCACAACTACAGAGATCGCCGAATCGTTCAACAACGGCATGGAATTTTTCAGCACGTTTGGAGGGAATCCCGTAGCCTGCGCGGCAGGCCTCGCGGTTCTGGATGTTCTCGAAGAAGAACACTTGCAGGAACATGCTTTGCGAGTAGGAGCGCATCTCGTCAAAGGCTTGAAGGCTTTGGCGGAGCGCCACGCCCTGATTGGCGATGTGCGGGGCTCAGGACTCTTTCTGGGAATCGACCTTGTACTAGACCGTGACACGCGCGAACCCGCCCCGTTGCAAGCTACCTACGTGGTCAATCGCCTGCGCGATTCCGGGATACTCGCTGGCACCGACGGCCCGCACCACAACGTCATCAAGCTGCGTCCGCCGCTGGTTTTCTCTCAGGCCGACGCCGATCTTTTTGTTCGCAAACTCGATGCCATTTTGCAAGAAGATGCGGCGCAGCAGCGCCGCTAGCATGTTTTGATTCCCATTCAAATCGAATCGGCGTTTCTATGGTTTAAGAATTAGGAAGGCCACGCCGTAGCCGGGAAGATTCACTGTGAGTTTCGACCCCGCCGTGATCGAAACCGGTTGCGGGCCGTTTGTGACCGTCGTTCCAGCATTGATATTCAACTGCGAGGCAGTCGTGAAGTTTCCTAGCGCAGAAACATCAACGACGGCGGTGCGGAGATCGCCCGTGCCATTGTTGTCGGAGGGCGAAAGAACAGCGCGATCCACGACCATGACGAGAACCGAGCCGTCGCTGTTCTTCGTCGCCAAGATTTCGGTTGTGGTGGTTTCCGTTGCGGTCAACGTGAGAATGTCCGGTGCGGCCGGAGTTTGCGCATACAACTGCCCCAGCCAGTAATCCACCCAATAGCTCAGATATTTGTTGCCGGTACCGTAGTCCGCTTCACCGTACTGCGCATCGGCATCGTAGTCCCAGTGATAGAGCGCCTGGTTGCCGACCTTCCCGAGTTGCGAAAAGACGTACGGCCGCCACGCCGCAAAGAAAGCGCTGGTGCCGCGCTGATCGGTGACGAATTTCTGCCCCGGGTTGCAGGTACTGTCGCCGCTTGCATTGGCGAAATCCGCGTTCACGTTGTTTTCCGTCACCCATACGGGCACGTTGCCCAGGTCGGGCCGCAGCTTCAGCCCTTGATAGAAGTAACTGACGTCATTCACGAATCCCGGAACGGTATTAAAGAGTTGCGTGTCGGTATCCTTCTGGTTGCACGATGAATAGAAATGCGTGGAGAGGATGTCCACGTGGGTGCTTACTCCTCCTGCCGCTGCCGGCATAAAAAATGTGGGCAAATTATTTCGCGGGTCGCCTAACCCGGAGTCGAAGTCCGCAAGCTCCAGTGCGGAGAATTTGATCGTGGGATCGACGACAAGCATGGCGGGCACCATGGCGTTGTAAAGCTGCACGTACTGGGCGGCGGTAAGCCCGTTGATGTTGTACTCGTTGAAGATGCCCCACCACGTAATTTTGTTCGTGCTTGCGGACTGAAAGTGCGTGGTACCCACGGTGAACCCGCCAGTGTTGTAGTACTTAACCAAATTCGCGCTGTAGTTGACGAAATCCGTCAAATGGTTGGCGATGTCCAGTTGTCCCGAGGCGGTCTGCATCCACGCGGGAGCAACAGCGATCTGAAACTCAGGGCTGTGGTCCGTGACGCCCAAAACCGGCTGAACGATCGCGTCGAGTATCGTGAAATCCCAGTCGCTCGCTGTGCCCGTATTGGATTTCATTGGCACAGCCTGCGACAAGCCCTGGATTCGAATGTGCTGCGGGCCGAGGATGTTGAGTTGCGCGGGTTCCGTCGCGGCGTGATTCAGAAAGAACTGATAATCCCATTCGGCAGGCTGAAACGACGTAGACATGAATTCCTGCAGCTTGCCGTTCACCCCCAGGTTCGTGTCCACGGTGCTGGCCACAACGGCGGCAACTGCTACGACCAAGGTGAGGTCTTGGTTTGACGAGGCCGTGCCGGCGGTGGCGCTTACGCTCAGCGTGTAGCTTCCGGCAGGGGTGGCCGGGCTGCTCGTCAATGTAATCATCCCGGGAGTGGTGCCGCTCGGCTGGACCAATTTTAAGGAGGTACCGTTTGGCACGCCGCTAACGACAAGCGTCGCAGCTCCCGAGTTTCCGGTAACAGTTGCGGTCACCTGAGCTTGTGTTCCATCCTGCGGCGCAAGCGCCATGGCACTGGAGAGTGAAAGATTCAGCATGGCCGGCGGGGTCGTCGTAGAGCTCAAACCCCCGTTACATGCAGCGGCCACAAAGCAGACCATCGCCAATCCACATAAGACTGCACTACGCTTGACCCCATCAAGGTTTCTCATGTCCCATCCTGGCCGCGAGGCGCTTGGCACCAACCCATGCCCGCGGATTATATTTCTTTCTCGACCACCGTGGCGTCTAGAAATCGGAGTCCTGGCGGAATCTTTCCTGGCTGGCATAGGCGGAAATTTGCCCTTCCAAACGTATCCACGAATGGCGTAGACACTCGCGGCGCGACGCGCTATCTTCTCCGTGTGTAACAGTTGCGGCCGTCCTTCCCTCCTGCTTGCGAGGACGAGCCGAGAGGTTGCATTTATGTTTTTGTCTCGTTTTATCGTGGGTCTGCTTTTCCTAGTCGCGTTGTGCGTCCCGATCGGTGCGGCGCAGTCCGCTCAACCGTGCTCTGAAACTCCGTCCACTGATGTGCTTGACTCGCGCTGCGATCTGCCACTGCCTCCGCGTCTCGAGGCAGCGAACCTGCCGCAGGAAACTCAGTCGGCAGCAAAAATTCCGCTGACCGTTCTGAGCGGCACACCCGTGCGTATCGCGCTCGATCAGCGCACGCGTATCAGCCGCGTTGGCGAGCCCGTGCGCGGAAAAGTCGTGCAAGCGGTCTATGCCTTTGACCAGCAGGTCATCCCCGCAGGTTCTCTCGCCCAAGGTTACGTCACTAAGATCGATCCGGTCTCGGCCAAGAAGCGCAGTATGGCCTACGCCAACGGCAATTTTTCACCTTTCCACAAGTATGAAATCACCTTTGATATGTTGACTTTCCCCGATGGCAAGCGGCTCCCCATCAAAACTACTGTTGCCCCCGGCACCGCGGAGGTCGTACATCTGGTGAGCGACCCCGCCAAAGGAAAAGAAAGAAACGCTGCGGCCCGCGCCGTCGACAACGCCAAGCAGGAAGGCAAGGACCAGGTTCACGACGCAGTAACGGAAATCGATTCTCCGGGCCGCATCGAGCGCCTGAAAGAGATGGTGCTGGCGCGTTCTCCATATCGCCGGCAATTCATTGAACGCGGTACGCGCTTTAACGCATCGCTCGATAACCCGCTCGATTTTGGCGTCGCCATGCGGACGCCCGAGCAACTCGCCGCCATCGGCAGCGCGCCTTTAAACGACACCCTGCTGCATGCACGCCTCGTCCTGCCGGTGAGCTCGGCAACGGCGACTCACGGCACCCCGGTGCTCGCGCTGCTGACCGAGCCGCTTTTCTCCGCCGATCATCATTTGCTGTTTCCCGCGGACACGCGGCTGATCGGCCAGGTCGTGCAGGTCAAACCGGCGCGCCATCTGCATCGCAATGGCGTATTGCGGTTTGTGTTCGAGCACATCGAAACGCCCGATGGAGCGCTAAGCTCGATGCAGGGAAGCCTCGAGGGCATGGAAGTGGATCGCGAGGCAAACATGAAGCTGGATGAGGAGGGCGGGACGCGCGCGACGGACAGCAAGACGCGTTACCTCTCGACCGGGCTTACTGTGGCCATGGCCGCCGTTGCGGCTCGGCCGGATGTGGATCATGGCACCACCGACCCCGCGGGTGATCCCACCGTGCGGACCGGCGCCGGTGAGTCTGGGTTTGGTTTGGCCGGCGCGCTTTTGAGCTACGCGGCCAAGTCGCCCCCGGTTTCCATCGCGTTTGGAGCCTATGGAGCTTCAGCCTCAATTTATTCGAATTTTCTCTCGCGCGGACACGACGTTGTTTTGCCGAAGGATACGCCGATGGAAATTGGCTTTGGCAATCCGCATCCCGGAGCAGCCGCTTCTAATTCGCAGGAGCCGAAGCACCCCAGGTGATAGGAGTGCTTCTTCTTTCACTAGAATAACAACTTGACAAATCGGTTATTCTACACGTAGGCTCGCCAGGCGATGGAGCTTGATGCTTCTCTCTCCTGGCTCGCGCTGGCGCTGACGCCCGGCCTGGCTTCGCGTCTGTCTGCCCGGCTGCTGCGGAAATTTGGCTCGCCGGACGGCGTTTTTCGCGCCTCCCTGCCGCAGCTCGAATCCTGCCATCTCCCGGCACAAGTGGCGCAATCTCTCATCAAGAAGGAAGCCTTCAAGCGCGCTACAAAAGAGTTAGACGGAGTTCGAAAGATTGCGGGCTGCTCCCTGCTGAACTGGACAGAACCGGAATACCCTCAGACGCTGCTGCAAATCTATGACCCGCCGGTTCTGCTGTACGTCCGCGGCGACCCGCAGGTCCTCAACCTGGCGAGCCTCAGCATCGTTGGGACGCGCCGCCCGACGCTCTATGGAACGCAAATGGCGCAGCGCCTCGGCCGCGACCTTGCCGCGCGAGGTCTCGTCATTGTCAGCGGCATGGCCCGCGGCATTGATGCCATCGGCCATCAAGGTTCAATGGACGCCCACGGCCGCGCCATCGGAGTCCTGGGAACCGGCATTGACGTCTGCTATCCAAAGGAAAACAAGAAGCTCTACGAAAAAGTCCTGGAGCGCGGCGCAATCATCAGCGAATTCCCGCTGCACACGTACCCCGCACCAGAAAATTTCCCGGTGCGAAATCGCATCGTCGCAGGGATGCCGCTCGGCACTGTGGTGATCGAAGGCGCGCAGTACAGCGGATCGTTGATCACAGCGCGGCTCGCGATGGAGTTTGGCCGGGAAGTTTTCGGCGTTCCCGGTAACGTCACGCAGCCCGTCAGCTTCGCGCCGAATCAGCTCATCAAGCAGGGAGCCAAGCTGGTCACCTGCGCCGAGGACGTCATCGAGGAGCTGCCGACACCCGTCCGGGCAGCGCTTTTGCAGGCCGAGCAACCGGAAGCCGAGCAGCGCAATCTGCTGGCGGCTGCGTCGCTGAATGGCTCGCAGAAAAAGCTCTACGAACTGCTGAACGCCGAGGAGCCCATGCCCATCGACGACATCGTGGAACGCTCCGGCTTGAACTCTTCCGACGTTCTGGCTACGCTGTTTGATCTGGAGATGAAAGGAATCATCCGCCAATTGCCGGGCAAACAGTTCAGTAAAGTCTTGTTGTAGAGTCGGTTAGGGGTTTGCATCGCTGGCTGGGAGGCGGGCATCCAATACCTCAAACGCATCCACAAGGGGTATCGCCGCATCCATTAGTTGGCACCGGAGCGGTTTGAGCCGTTCGTCTTAGGTAGCGAGAAGGACACACGCCCGCGCGGTTCGCCCTTCCTGCAGAACAGTACGGAGTTACAAAGGCTAGATGGCACGTTCGCTCGTCATTGTCGAATCGCCCGCAAAGGCGAAAACGATTAACAAGTATTTGGGACGCAACTTCACCGTCAAGGCGTCCATCGGCCACGTTATGGACCTGCCGAAAAAGACGATCGGTATCCGTCTGCCCGGAGAAGAAGAAGGCGGCAAGAAGAAAAAGCGCAAAGCCAAAAAAGGCAGCAAGAAGGTAAAGGAAGCACCGGCAGGGAAAATCATCAGGCTCGATGACGAGAAGATTTTCGAGCCCACGCTGCAAATCATCGCGGGCAAGGGCAAAGTCATCAACGATCTTCGCAAGGCCGCACAGTCCGCCGACGCCATCTATCTGGCGGGTGACCCGGACCGCGAGGGAGAGGCCATCTCCGCGCATTTGGCCCTGGTACTTTCGAAACCTTCCAAATACACCGAACAAGAACCCACTGTTTCGCGGTTCAAGAAAAAGGACGCGAAGCCGGAAGAGCCCGCCAAAAAGGAAGAAGAGGCCGCTCCGCAAAAAGAAGTGGTTGCCATCGATCCCAAGAAAATCTTTCGGGTGACCTTTAACGAAATTACACCCAAAGCGATTCGCGCGGCCTTCGACAAACCCCGCCAGGTAGACGCAAATCTAGTGGATGCCCAGCAGGCGCGGCGCGTGCTCGATCGCATCGTGGGCTACAAGATTTCTCCCATTCTCTGGAACAAAGTGCGCCGCGGACTTTCTGCGGGGCGCGTGCAAACCGTGGCGCTGCGGCTAATTGTCGAACGCGAACTGCAAATCCGCGCGTTCGTTCCGCAAGAGTATTGGACCATTCACGCGATGCTGGACGCCGGGCAGCCGCCGCTGTTCGAAGCCAAGCTCTTCCGGCACAAAGGCGAGGAGATTGAAGTAAAGGACCAGGCGGCCGCGGACAAGATCGTCGCCGCGGCCAGCAAGGCCAAGTGGCAGGTCGCCACGGTTGCGCAGAAAGAAAAGAAGCGCAATCCGCCGCCACCGTTTACAACTTCGAAATTGCAGCAAGCCGCCTACAACCGGCTACGCTACACCGCCAAGCGCACCATGTCTCTCGCGCAGAAATTGTATGAAGGCGTGGAACTCGGCGATGAAGGTTCGGTGGCGCTGATCACCTACATGCGCACCGATTCGGTGCATGTTTCGAACGATGCGCTGGCCCAGGTTCGCGAGTTGATTCCTGAACGCTTTGGTTCGAACTATCTCCCCGAAAAACCCAATTACTACAAATCGAAAAAGGACGCGCAAGAAGCTCACGAAGCAGTGCGCCCAACCGATGTCATGCGCGCCCCGGAAGACGTCCGCAAGTATCTCGAAGAAGACCTCTTCAAGCTGTACCAGCTGATCTGGCAGCGCTTTGTCGCCTCTCAGATGCTTCCGGCGATTTTCGATCAGACGACCATTGATATTTCGGCGGGCGACTATACGTTCCGTGCGACCGGCTCCGTCCAGAAGTTCGACGGCTACCTGCGCGTCTATCAGATGCCGGCGTCCATCGCGGACCGCGAAGACGACGAAAAGGACGATGAAGGAGAAGGCCGCGCGCTTCCGCAGGTGAAGGAAGGGCAGATCCTCCGCCTCGACAAGATTCGCCCGGACCAGCATTTCACCGAGCCGCCGCCACGGTACAACGACGCGACTCTAGTGAAAGAACTGGAGGAAGACGGCATCGGCCGGCCCTCGACCTACGCAGCGATCATTTCGACGATCGTCGAACGCGAATACGTCACCAAGACGCAAGGACGTTTCTCGCCCACCATGCTTGGAGAGCGCGTCAGCACGCTGCTGGTGAAAAGCTTCGAGGATATTTTCGACGTGACGTTTACCGCGCGGCTCGAAGAAGAGCTCGACGAAATTGAAGAGGGCAAGCTCCCCTGGCGCGAAGCCGTCAAAGAGTTCTGGGAAAAATTCGTCGTGGACCTCGACAGAGCAGACGACGAAATGCTTTCCTACAAGGCTGGCATCCCCACGGGGAAAAAGTGCGAAAAGTGCGGCCAGGGCGAATTGCTCGAACGCATCAGCCGCCACGGATTCTTCCTCGGCTGCTCGCGCTATCCCGATTGCGATTTCATTCAGGACCTCTCGCCGGAACTTCCCGAAGAAACCAGCGGCGAACCCAAGATCGAGTATTGCGACAATTGCGGCAAGGAGATGGCCATCAAGCGCGGCCGCTTTGGCACGTTCTTGGCCTGCAAGGGCTATCCGGATTGCAAGACCACGCGCCGCCTCGTTCAGGGCACGCGCATCGCGCACCAGCCCGACGAGCCGCTCGACGAGAAGTGCACGCTGTGCGGCAACGGCTTGATAAAAAAACACGGCCGCTTCGGCGAGTTCATCGGCTGCTCCGGCTACCCCAAGTGCAAATACACGCGGCCGATCACCATGGGCATCAAATGCCCGAAGTGCAATGAGGGCGAATTCGTCCGCCGCGGCAGCGCCGGCAAGGGTGGACGCGGGCGCCCACGCATTTTTTACGGCTGCTCGCGCTACCCGGATTGCGACTTCACCACGCCGCACATGCCCATCGCCGAACCATGCCCCAAGTGCGGCGCGCCGTTCATCGTCGAGAAGCGCACCAAGATCGGCACCGTACACTCCTGCCTGAAAGAAGGCTGCGACTGGGAAAAGCTCATTCCCGATGCTCCGCCGCAAACGCAACCGGAAGAAGACCCGGTACCCGTGGCAGCCAAGTCCTGATCCCACCGCATCAAAAGAAACAGCACTGCAAATCTCCCTTCTGCGAGTGGCTAGGCTCCTATACTGTATGTGGAAGCCCTCGACGGAGTTTTAGCCGGGAATGAAGCAAGCCATTGCCAAGTATCTTGAGTATCTTCGCTCGGTGAAGAACTCTTCGCCGCATACCATTTCGAACTACGGAAAAGACCTCGACCAATTTCTTGTGTATCTTTCTCCGCCGGATGCGCTTCCGCCCGCGCTTACAGAAGTTACGCACTCGATGATTCGCGAGTTCGTCGCGCATCTCCACAACCATGGCTTGCAGAAAAGCTCCATTGCCCGGAAGCTCGCCTCCCTCCGTTCGTTTTTCAAGTATTGCGTCCGGGAAGGGCAGCTGAAGGAAAACCCCGCGCGTCTCGTGCCAACCCCGAAATTGCCGAAACGCATCCCTTCCGTGCTATCCGCCGAAGAGATGAGCGGCTTCCTGAATCAGCTGGCTGGAATGAGTCTCGGATCCGCAAGCGCTGGCCCGTCTTCGAAAAATCGTGCGACAGTTTCCGCGTCTGCTGCCAGAACGGCGTCAAAGAAAAAGAATCCTGGGATTTCTGCGCTTCCGGAGGAAGGATTACTTCTCCGACGCGATCGTGCGCTCCTCGAACTTCTATACGCCGCCGGACTTCGCGTCAGCGAGCTCACCGGCCTCAATCTCGTCGACATGGAGCAGAAAGAGCGTATTCTCCGCGTCCGGGGCAAAGGCAACAAGGAGCGCATCGTCCCTTACGGCGGCAAGGCCCAGGAAGCGCTCGAGAAATACTGGCCGCTGCGCGAACAACTTCTGCTTCAGACCGCCGGCTCGCGCGCGAGCCGCCGCGCCGCCCCACACACAGAAGCCATTTTTTTAAATTATGCGGGCCGCCGCCTGACGCAGCGCTCCGTCGGCCGCATCGTCAAGAAGTACGTCCGCCTGGTTAACGTCAACTGGGACCTGCATCCCCATTCGCTGCGCCACGCGTTCGCCACGCATCTTCTCGCGGACGGCGCCGATCTCCGCGCCATCCAGGAGTTGCTCGGCCACCAATCCCTCTCCACCACCCAGAAATACACGCACGCCTCCATCCGCCAATTGATGGAAATCTACGACAAGGCCCACCCGCACGCGTAGTAACTTTCGAAAGCGAAGTCTTGGGTTTGAACCTCCACAAAAATCAAAACGGGCGCCCCAGTAAAGCGGGCGCCCGTTGAATTTTCCTGAGGGATTCGCAGTTGGGGCTTAGAAGTTCAGCCGTATCCCCACCTGAATCTGCCTCTGAGCGATCAGCGTGTTGCTCGACGACGTCGGCACTCCAAAGTGCGGATTAAAGTTCAGGCTCGTTCCCGCGATCGTGTACATCTGCGTATCCACGCCAGTGACGTTGTTGTGATTGAACAGGTTGAACGCATCGCCGCTCAGGATTAGTTTCCAGCTTTCCCGCAGCTCGAACTCCTTCTGCAGCCGCAAGTCCACGTCTGCCGTCCGCGGCATTTGGAAGGAATTGGGCGCGAGCCACGGTACTCGGTTTGTTCCGCCATCGGCCAGCACTCCCGTTCCACCTGTGAAGGAGACAAATCCCGGTTGAGTCGGCGCGTTTCCAGAAATCAACGGAGTGAACGGCGCTCCCGACGCGACGCCGACCTGAGGCGAAATCGTATATCCATTCGCCAAAGTTTTCAGAATGTGGCTTTCACCCTTGTACACGTCGGGCGTCCACACCACACCGGCATTGAACTTGTGCCGGATATCGAAGTTGGATCGTCCAAGCTCTCCTGCTAGGTTGAAGGGGTTGAGAACGTTGTTCGAAGCGGTAAACGTCTGCGAGCTCTGTCCAAAATCCGTCGAGTGCGAATAGGTGTAGGACGACTGAACTTGGAAGCCCTTGTAGAATCGACGATTGACGCTTACCACCAGTGCGTTGTATTTCGAGTCCACGCTGTCACTGATGTTGGTTATCGCCCCGAACGCCGTGTTCGGCCGCCCGGTGCCACCGCTCAGGGGCGCCTTCCCGGATGCATTGGCAGGTACGCCGAAGTAAGGTTCCGTAAAGGTCTGGCCGGCAAAGTCCTGGTTCACAAAGGGACTCGTGATGACCGCGGGTGCCACGACCTTGTATGTGGTGGTGAGTGTGGAATCCAGGAGGTTTGTGTCCACAAAACGCGGCAGCCGCCGTCCCAGGCTTCCAATGTATGACACCGACACGACCGTATTGTTGGCGATCTGGTGTTCCACTTCGGCGTCGAACTCATGCACCAGCGGCAACTTGGTGTCTGGCGCAAACCCTACGGCTGTCACCCCAAACGGTAACGTTCCACCTCCAGTTAGAATTACATTCGGGTAGAGCGGCGCCGTCGCTGCGGTCGGCTGCAGGGAAGTCGTACTTTGCCCGGCGGGCAGCGCCGTGTTGGCGATGGCATTGAAGATCGTTGAGTTGATGATGCGGCCGTAGAAAATGCCGTATCCACCCCGCACGACCGTTTTCGCGTCGCCAAACACGTCATACGCCGCTCCGATTCTAGGACCAAAATCCGAGCGGTCCGATGGGAACGACATGGTCGTGGGTAACGCGGCATTCGGAAGCTGAGGTGACGGCATGATCTCCGTCTCATAGCGCAGCCCGAGATTCAATGTCAGTCTCGGCCGGATTCTCCAGTCGTCCTGCGCAAAAAATGCCAGGTCGTTGGTCGCAAAACTGAATCCGGGCGTCCCGAATCCTTGTGCAAAGCTCGAGTAACAGCCGACTTTCGTCGCGCCCGTCCCGCACACCGGACCGCTTGCGGTCTCGGCGGCCACAAAATCGCTGATGAAGTCGACTCGAGTAGCATACGAATATGCACCAAAGCCCTCAAAAAGGTTTACTTCCGTGTCATGGACATGGTTGAAGTCCACCCCAAATTTGAGAAGGTGTTTACCGCGGCTCCAGGCTACCGTGTCCGCCACTTGGTTCCTTCTCTCGTCGGGATACTGAGGGCGGTTCAGGAAGTTTGGCATGCCGAAAACAAAGCCGCCCACCCCGTTTACCGTAATCTGCGAGGACAGTCCCAGCTGCGACACCGGTTCGCCAGTGATTCCGCTTTGTCCGAACTCGAACTCAAAGTCCCGTCCATACTGGTAGCGCAGCTCGTTCGTAATCGTCGGGCTGACCTGAGTGATCAGCTTCGCTACTCCCCAATCGTCTTTGACGTAATCGTTGCCGAAACTCTCGACGCCGCGGTTGACCACCGCCGCCGTCTGGATGCCTTCCGGAGAAGCCCAGCGCAGGCGGTTATAGGTGAACGAGACGTGATTCTTGGAATTCACGATCCAGTCGATCTTTGGCAGCAGAATGAGCTGATCCCCTCTTCTGCCAACAGTGCCGGTGAGATTCTGAAGGAACGTTAACGCATCCGTCACAGCGGGGCTCGTCGGCGATATGAGACGGCCCGTGAGCGTAGCTTGCTCTGCAGTTGTAAGTGGCGCAAAAATCGCTCCGGGAGTTCCCGAGTTCGCTACTGCCGGAAACGGCCGCAACTGCTGGTCCGCGCTGAAAAACCAGAACAACTTATCTTTGATAATTGCTCCGCCAACGCCCCCGCCAAACTGATGCCGCTTATCTTCCGGCAGGAAAGCCACCGGAGAACCGTTCACAAGGTGTGTCTGGAACGGGTTGATCGCGCCCCAGTCGCTGTTGCGGTCAAACCAGAATGCTTGCCCGTGAATCTGATTCGTTCCGCTCCTCGTCACTGCGTTCACCACGCCCCCGGCGGCGCGGCCGTATTCCGCGGAATAATTCGAGGTGTTGATTTGAAACTCCTGGATCGACGCCTCGCTGCTCGAATAGCTGATGCGCGTCCGCCCGCGCTCTTCGCTGAAGAACGCCTGATTGTTGTCCGCTCCATCCACAGTGTTGTTGTTCAGCAAGCCGGAAATTCCGCGGAAACTCACCAATCCAAACCCGCCATCCGGCACGGCGCCGGGCGTGGTCAGAGCGAACCACGCCCATCGCCTGGCATTGACCGGCAGGTTTTCAATCGTCGTGTTGTTGATGTTCGTGGAAAAGTCCGCTCGGTCTGTGACCATCACCGGCGCTTCCGCCGTCGCCACCACCGTCTCCGAAGCAGTCTTCACGTTCAGCTTCGCGTCAATAGTTGTCGTCCGTCCAACCTCCACGGTCACTCGCAAAGCCTTGAATGCGGCGAATCCGCCCGAGCTAATTTCCAGCGAATAAAAACCCGGTGGAAGATGGATTATCTGATAGCGCCCGCCCTCGTCGGTCGTGCCGGTCGTCTGTATATTCGTTCCAAGATTTTCAGCAATGACATTCGCACCTGGCACCACCGCGCCGGACTGATCCGTCACCGTGCCGCCAATCGCTCCGTCCGTTGTGGACTGTGCGCTGGCCGATGGCGTTGCCGCAAGGCATACAAACAGTGCAAAAATCAACCCCACAACAAAAACCCCACCCGTAGTCCTCTTCATAAGAGGATCCTCCTTAGAGAATCAGAATGTCTGCAACAAGGGCACCCACTGACCGAAGCGAAAGCCGTCACAGAGGGGTTTCTCTGCTCGATTGAGAGGCCGTCTTCCTCAGCACGATCTCGTTGCCAGAATTACTCCATGGCATCATTCAATGGGACAAGTTTCTAGCGCATAAACGGCTCGTAGTCAATCTGTTACACTTCGGGGATCTGAGGAAAATGTTGGTGCTTCGTAACCGGTTTTCAGCATCAAACGAAACGCACCGGTTTTCTCATATGAATGATCGCAGGAACCAACGGTGAACTTTAAATCTCTGGTCCGAGGCTTGATTTTAACTGGTGGTATGTTGCTCGCGGCGTTTGCGCCCGCCCGCGCGCAAGACAACTATGAGATTCAGGTGTACAGCTATGATCTGGTTGACCCCGGACATACCATGGTCGAGCTGCACAGCAATTTCACCATTGACGGCAGCAAGACCATCGTGGACGGCGTCTACCCCACTAATCACGCCGAGCACGAAACCATCGAAATCACTCACGGCTTCACCGATTGGCTCGAGGTTGGCTTTTACATTTTTACTTCGGAAAGTTCCGGACTGGGCGTGCAGTGGGTCGGCGACCACATTCGTCCGCGCGTCAGCGTCCCGAAGAAATGGCACTGGCCCGTGGGCCTTAGTCTTTCGAACGAGGTCGGCTACCAGCGCCGCCAATTCTCCACCGACACCTGGACCTGGGAGATGCGTCCCATCATTGATAAGCAACTCGGCCGCTGGTATCTCGACTTTAATCCAACGTTCGACCGCTCCCTTCACGGCCTGTCTGTCAGCCAAGGCTTCGTCTTCTCTCCCAACGTAAAAATCAGCTACGACTTCACCAAAAAAATCACCGGCGGCATCGAGTACTACGGCTCGGTGGGTCCGGCCACGGAATTTCTGCCAACATTCCAGCAGCAGCACCAGATTTTTCCCGCCGTGGACTTGAATCTTTCTCCCAAGTGGGAAGTCAATTTCGGACTAGGTGTGGGTTTGACGCGCTCGACTGATCACCTGATCGCCAAAATGATTCTCGGCTACCGTTTCGATTTCTGAAAGCTCCAGAAGGGACTGAGGACGGCTCAACGCCGGCTTCGGAGAAACTCCCCCGCGCTTTCGTTGCATTCTTGCCAGGCGTCCGCTTCGTTGTGCGGGCTGTGTTTGCCATTGCTCACGAACCGCATCGTGGCTTCCGGGACGGTGTGCTGGACCATTTCCATTTCGCCGGGTTCGGTTCGAGGATCGAGGCTGCCGTGAAGAAAAAGCGTGGGGACAGTGAGCTCGCCCAGCCGGCCACCGTAAAGATCTTCGTCCGGCCGCTCGACGCTGTCGGCAATTCGAAACCAAACCCCGCAGTTGCGGCGCAAAACCGTTTGCCAGTTGCCGTCTCCGTGGTCCTCCGCAAGCACCTTCCGCGTTTCTTCACCCAACTCCTCAGGGTGCGCGGAGAATCGCTCGAAAAACGATCTTGAGCCGGGCTTTCTTCGCAGGTAATGGAAGGCTTCCAGAATCAGGCTCGCGCATCGTTGCGGTGCGGCAAGCCCCATCATTGCGGCAATCACGGAGCCATCACTGTGTCCCCATAGATGAGCTTTTTCGATGCCAAGCGCGTCCAGAAACGCGATGGTCTCGGCAGCGGCACGCTGGTGAAAATCGAGCGGCATCTCGCCCGCGAATGGAGAGGATCGTCCGTAGCCAGAGCGGTCAGGAATCAGGATGCGAAACTGGCGTTCAAGGACTGCGATCTGCCCGTCGAAGGGATAAAGACCGTATCCCCAGCCGCCATGCAGAATAACGAGGGGACTCCCACTCCCAAATTCCCGGTAATAAATGGTGGCGGGGCTGACGCCTGCCGCATGCGGCGAGCGCGGCAACTCCAGGGTAGGCACCTAGTTCTGCCTCGCGCAGGGGGAAAACTTGCAATCCAAACTCGTTCTGGTTCTCTGGGCCGCTTTCACGGACCGTACCATAAGACACGCGAATGCCGGACTCAAGTCCTGTAAAAATGAAAACGGCTGGCAGTGGATCCTGCTAGCCGTCCCTAATTTCAATTGCTGAATTCGGGCTAATTAGCGATGTCCGCCACCGTGCCCGCCTCCACCACCGTGGAAACCGCCACCACCATGAAATCCGCCGCCACTACCTCCGTGGAAGCTACCTCCACCGTGGAAAGCGCCAGCGCCGCCTCGGAACCCGCCGCCAACCGATCCGCGAGCGAATCCGCCCCGTCCAGCGAAACCGCGGCCACCGAAACCACGTCCGCCGAAGCCGCCGCGTCCGTAGAATCCGCGACCGCCGTAAAAGCCGTGGAACCACGGACCGGCGCCGATAAAGACCCCGCCATAGAACCAGTCAGGGCCGTAGTAGCCGTAGGGCGCACAAGCGTATGGGTAATACCCGTAGTAGCCGTAGGCGCAGGCTGCACCGGGGCCTACATAGACCGGGCCAACGCCAACCGCAACTTGCGCATGCGACGGCATGGCCGCCGGGAACATGCAAATTGCCAGTAAAGCAAGATATTTTAGATAACGCATCTTCTTGTCCTCGCCGGATCCCGAATGATCCTTCAAATTAGATCAGGATCCGCGCGCTTTGGATGTCTTGGATTCTCCAAGCCACCTGTATGGTTTAACTCCAAAGTGGGAAAAAAGTTGCGCTTCGCCTTTTTTGCCGCCCTTCACGCTGAGCCGCAAGGACTTAGTCTTAAAAATGCATCACTTTGCCCTATTTCCTGCGTTGACGATTCAGGCCGCAACCCACTATAATTGGGGTTTGCGTTTAGCTCTTGGAGGACCGATGTACGCCGTTATTCAGACCGGGGGAAAGCAGTATCGCGTCGCACCGGGCGACACCATTCGAATCGAGCGCGTTGACGGAGCTGTCGGCGAAAAGGTCAACTTTGGCTCCGTCCTGGCCGTTCACACCGACGACAAAAAAGTCCTGTTGGGCGACGATGCCGGCAAAGCCAGCGTCAGCGGCAAGATCGTCGCGCAGGGCCGCGCCAAAAAGATCACCGTGCTCAAGTTCAAAAAGGGCAACCAGTACAAGATTTCTCGCGGCCACCGGCAGAATTACACCGCCGTGGAAGTCGGCGATATCAAGCTCTAACTCTTTCCGGCCACAAATTTTCAAACTTTGCTGGCTTTGAAAAAAGGATTAGGTCATGGCACATAAGAAGGGCGGCGGCTCCTCCACAAACGGCCGCGATTCACACGGACAAAGGCTGGGCGTTAAGCGCTTCGGCGGTCAGCTCGTCAACGCCGGCACGATTTTGGTGCGCCAGCGCGGCACCAAGCACCAGGCAGGCGAAAACGTTGGTCAGGGCAAGGACGACACGCTCTTCGCGCTCGTCACTGGCTACGTCAAATTTCTCGATCGTGGACGCCACGGCCGCTTCATCACCGTGCAGCCCGCCGAGCAAGCCAAGTCCGCCGCAAACTAGCCGCAGTTTGTAGCACAGACTCTTAGTCTGTGCGCCTCGGATCCGCTCTGCTGTGATCCGCCTTCGCGGTCCGGCCTCGCTGGACCGCATTTTTGTTTCACACTGGCTACTGGCCTGAAACGCAGCTCAGCGGTCCTCCAGGAAAGAATTTCATGTAAGCGCTGCGACCGTGCGCGGGGATAATGGCCAGCCCCGGAACTTTTTCATGCAATTCGCTTATCCGGCCGACGACCTGCTCCGCGAGCGCCCTATCGTTGTCGCTGTCTTGCAGGATGACTGACTTCGCAACGCGCTCTGCAAATCCGCGTTCGTCGTCAACGGCATCGCCAACGTAAAACAGGCGTCGCGTGGGTGACAAGTTCACGAAGATGCCCACACTCCCGGGCGTATGCCCGCGCAGCGGCACGACGACCACCGAGCCGTCCTTATAAAGGTCGGCGCTCTCGTCGAACGTTTCGTACGGCGTAGCATCAAATTTGAGTGTGGGCGCGGAAACCGGCGGAAAGGCTTTGACGTGGTCCGCCATCGTGAAGCCCTTGGCCTGCACTTTGGGATCGTTTGCGAACTCGAGTTCTTCGCGCGTCAGCAGTACCGGCATCCGCGGCAAGTCCATCAGCCCGCCCGCGTGGTCCAGATGCACGTGCGAAAGGATCGCCCAGCGCACTTTGGCAGGATCTTCGCCGATGCGCCGGAGCAGATCCGGCAACGGAACGGGCGGATTCAATTCTCCCGCAAGGGATTTGAGTTTGAGCCGCAGCAAGAAGGGATACCCGCTGACTTCTTCGTTGAAGTGGCTGGAGTTGCCGGTGTCAATCAGCAGGTCACCCGCGGGATGTCGTACCAGGATGCTCCCGGCGGTCGAGGCAAAGGAAAAGTTGCTGAACGTTTTTCCGGTTTCGACCCAGCACGCAGAGACGCCGGGAATCGTGGAAATCACCGGCACGACTCGCGGATGGGGAGCTGTGGCCGGAAGCGGCATGCGCCGGAAATATAGAAGATACAAAGAAGCGGCAACTACGGCCACGAGAATGAGAAGCATTCGGATGAATATTTTGAGCATGCGGAGCATCGGTGCGCGGCCTCCGTTCCGCCAATACGCATCTCGGAAGTTGGCTTATGTTATCGTTTTCACGGGCCACCGCCTAGCGGTTCGCCCAACTGGAGTCTTTCGTGTTTGTTGATGAAGCAAAAATCTTTGTGAAGGCCGGCAACGGCGGCAACGGCTGCATCGCCTTCCGCCGCGAAAAATACGTGCCGCGCGGCGGGCCCTCCGGCGGCGACGGCGGGAGTGGCGGGAGCATTTATCTCGAAGCCAATCCCAACGACAACACGCTGCTGCGCTACCGCTACAACCGCGAGTTCAAGGCCGATCGCGGCCGCCACGGCGAAGGCTCCAACTGCACGGGTTACTCCGGCGAGGACATGATTCTGCAAGTTCCTGTCGGCACGCTGGCCTTTGACGAACATACGGGAGAAACCATCGCCGATCTCGCGACTCCTGGGCAACGCGTCTTGATCGTTCACGGTGGGCGCGGCGGGCGTGGCAACCAACACTTTGCAAAGCCCTGGCACCAGGCCCCGCGCGAACACGAAGACGGCTTTCCCGGCGAAGAGCGTCATCTCCGCTTGGAACTTAAACTCCTCGCGGATGTCGGGCTGGTTGGTTTTCCCAATGCCGGAAAATCCACTTTGATTTCCGTGATCTCCGCCGCACGCCCGAAAATTGCCAATTATCCGTTCACAACGCTCGAACCCAATCTCGGCGTCGTCAACGCCGACGGTGGCACCGGGGGACACGGCACGGAACTCGGCCGCACGTTCGTCGTCGCCGATCTCCCGGGACTCATCGAGGGCGCACACTTGGGCGCCGGCCTGGGCATTCGCTTCCTCCGCCATGTCGAGCGCACGCGCCTTCTCGTCCATCTGATTGATACCAGCGATTCGAACGCCGACGACCCGGTCCATTCATTCGAAATCATCAACGGCGAGCTTGCCGCCTTCAGCGAATCCCTGATGGAAAAACCAATGATCGTCGTGGCCACCAAGCTCGACGCCACCACGGATCGCACGCGGCTCGAAGCTCTTCGTGAATTTTGCAAAGGGCGCGGCCTTGAATTCCACGCCATCTCCGCCGTCACCGGCGACGGCGTGAAGGATCTCGTCCGCTCGATCGCCGATGCTTTGGACAAGATTCCCCGCGCGGTCCACGACCCTTCCCTGGATCTCCCTCATCCGCCAGCGGAAATTGACCAAAGCGCATCAGGGCGCGATTCGCTGTCCACACCTGTCAAAGATTCATGAGAATATCAGGCAAGGTTCGTTTCAAAGCCGCTCCAGGTTTCGGAACATCGGCAATTCGAATCCTTGAAAGCAGCAATTTGGAGCGGACTAAGAGGACCGTTGCCATAGAATATTTGCTCGGCCTTACTGAGAACTGAAAACGGACGACTGAAAACTTTTTTCGGAGACGCATTGACCACAGCGCAAGCGCACCGCACCGCCGCCAAACATCATCCTCGCCGCATCGCGCTCTTTGGCGGTTCTTTCGACCCCGTTCATAACGGCCATCTTTCCGTCGCGCGCGCCGCCGATCGCCGTTTCAATTTCGACGAAATGCATTTCATAGCCGCCAGCCGGCCGCCGCACAAGCTGAAGCAACACCTCGCGCCCTTCCCGCATCGTTTTGCCATGGTCTCACTGGCCTGCACTGAGCACCCGCACTTCGTCCCCTCGCTGGCCGAAGCCGGAGAAGATTTCAGCGGCACGCAGCTCCACTACTCCGTGGACACCGTGCGCTACTTCCGCCATGTCTACCACGGCCACGGCGACCGCATTTATTTCATGATTGGCGCCGACGCGTTTCTCGACATCCCCATGTGGAAAGAATACGAAACGCTCCTCGGCTTGTGCGATTTCATCATCGCCAACCGCCCGGGCATCCGCTCGGAAGCCCTTAAACTCGTCATTCCGCCGCACCTGGTCGCGCGGCCGGATCCGAAGAAAGAATCCGAGAACGGGCATCCTTCGCAAGTCGTCGCGCACCTGCAACGCACCACCGTCTATCTGCTCGAAAACGTGTCGAGCGAAGTCTCAGCCACCGACATTCGCCGGCGCTGCAACCGCGGCCAAGCCATTCATGGACTTGTTTCCGCACGCGTCGAAGAATACATTCTCAAACAGGGACTTTATCGATGAAGTTCGAATCCTTGCCACAAGGCGTGCGCCTCGCTGTCGAGGCCGCGCAATCCAAAAAAGCAGCGGGCATCACCGTTCTCGACCTCAGCGGCGTCGGCGCCTTCACGGATTTTTTCGTCATCTGCACCGGCTACAGCACGCCGCAAGTGCAGGCCATCTGCTCCGAAGTCGAAGAACAGCTTCACAAAAATATGGGCCGTTCGCCCGAGCATCGCGAAGGTCGTCGTTCCGCTGAATGGGCCTTGCTGGACTTCGGCGGCTTCGTCGTTCACGTTTTTGGCGATCAGGCGCGCCGCTACTACGATCTCGAGCGTCTGTGGCGCTCCGCTCCGAAACTCGAAATTCCCGACGAGCCCGAAGGCGCATCCTCCGCCCGGCAAACTTCCAATTCGTCCTTCGGGCATGAATCATTTTCCGACGAAGCAGTTTCCGGTCGTCCGCTTGGTGGCCGCTCGTAACCATGACCACGGAACGATTGCCGTGGGTCGCCGCTGATCCCGCATCGTTTCGCCTCTTCGAACTCGCCGAAAAAGTTGCCGTCGCTCCCGCCACTCTTTTGATCACGGGCGAAAGCGGCACCGGCAAAGATCATCTCGCGCGATTGGTGCATGAGCTCGGCCCGCGCCGCGATGCGCCTTACCTGAAAATTGATTGTGCCAGTCTTCCGCCGCAGCTCGTTGAAAGCGAGCTTTTCGGCCACGAGCGCGGCGCGTTTACCGGCGCGGTCGAGCGCAAACTCGGGCGCTTTGAACTCGGCGGCAACGGCACCATCGTTCTCGACGAAGTTGCCGCGCTTTCCCCCGGCGCGCAGGGGAAACTCCTGCGCATCCTGCAGGAACGCACCTTCGAACGCCTCGGCGGCACCGAGACGCTCCACATCGAAGCGCGCCTCATCGCCCTCACCAACGTGGATCTCCCCGCCGCGGTGAAGGCCGGCACGTTCCGCGAGGATCTCTTTTTTCGCTTGAACGTCCTCATGCTCACAGTTTCTCCGCTCCGTGAACGCCGCGCGGACATTCTTCCCCTGGCCGCTCATCTTCTGGTGACGCTTCGCTCCGTCCACGGCCGTCCCAACGCGCAGTTGAGCGAGGCGGCGGAGCGCATGCTTGGCGCCTACGCGTGGCCGGGCAATGTCCGCGAACTCCGCAACGCTCTCGAGCACGCCGTGGTTTTTTCTCGCGGCAGCCGCAAAACAGCCACGCCTGAAGTTGATAGTTCTGCGGCCGCGCAAGCTCCAGACGGTTCCGCGGCTCCTTCTGGCAAAGACCTTCTCGAACCTGAAAATTTTCCAGAAAGCGTCCGCGCCGCCGCCCCCGGCGCCGTCAGTTCCATCGCCGGCCTCCGCACTCTCGAACAGATCGAGCGCGAAGTCATCGAAGCCACCCTCGAGGCCACCCATTACCAAATCACCCGCTCCGCCGAAGCCCTAGGCATCAGCCGCAAAACCCTCCTCGAAAAACGCAAAAAGTATGGTTTGAAATGACTCGGGGATGTAGGGCCACTGGAAAAATGTCCACCAAAAAACAGCCCATGAACATTCAAACTCTCAACAACAATTTATCTTCTCTTACGGATAACTGAAAACTGACCACTGAAAACTCCCATGCGCATCCGCCTCCTCATGCTCGGAAAAATCCGCCGCCCCGAACTGCGCGCCATCCTCGGCGACTACGTAAAACGCATCTCCCGCTCCTGCCCCATCGAAATCACCGAAGTCCGCGACGGCGAAGCCGCAATCAAAAAACTCGACGCCGACCGCGCCGCCACCGCAGTCCTTCTCGACGCCGCCGGAAAGACTCTCGATTCGAGCGCCCTCGCCAAATGGCTCGGCGAACTCCGCGACCGCGGCACCCGCGAACTGATCTTCCTCTGCGGCGACGCTGACGGCTTCCCCGAAAATCTCCGCCAGCGCGCCCACCAAAAACTTTCTCTCAGCGCCATGACCTTCTCCCATGAACTCGCCCGCGTCATGCTCGCCGAACAGCTCTACCGCGCCTTCGCCATCCTCTCCGGCAGCCCCTACCCGAAATAGTGCGCGTGGTGTAAAACTGTAAACATGTCCATCCACATTTCTGCCGACGCCAATCAGCCCTCCGCCACCATCGAAATCCCTCTCGAAAATCCGCTCCCCGATTACGACCTTCTCCAACTCGAGCAGCCCACGCCCCGCGACGTGGACGCCGTCCTCGTCTCCCAGGGTTTCCGCGATCTCGTGGATGACGCCCGCGGCGTCCTCATGGACTTGCTAGCTCATCCACCCTTCCAGGCCAACTCTCCCGAGCACGCCAATCTCGACTTCACGCATTCCGCGCCTCTGCCTCTCGAACTCACGCAACTCACCGGCGCCATCTGTCCCGGCGGCGACGAGACCTACCGTCCCGGCATCTGGATCGTTCTCCGCGATCCCCACGCCAAACACGGAACCTCTCTCCCTCAATCCACCCAGGAGCGCATCGCCTCCATCGCCGAAGAACTCGTCAAACGCCTCCAGCTCGCGTAGTCGCGCTGCTCGCATCGCGCACTCGCGGTTTGTCTGGCGGGGAATGGGTCGCGTTCACCAGGCATGTGGATTACCTTCGGATAGGCAATTAGAATTGGCTGGGGAGTATTGAGAGATGGCGGAAAAAGTTGAAATTCGAGCTCTCAATGACGGTGATCCAGAAACCATATCTGCCGCATTCAAGGGTATTGGAGCGGGCAAGCCTGTGGCTCAATATCGGCGGTATTTGGCAGATCAGATGGCCGGTACCCGCACATGCCTCGTGGCTACTCTCGATGGGCAATTCGCAGGATACGTGACTGTGAATTGGAGGCCCACATACTGCTGGTTTGTACAGGAACAGATTCCAGAGATCCAAGATTTGAATGTGCTCCCTGGATTCCGACGGATGGGCCTTGCCACGCGGCTATTGGATCGGGCAGAAGAAGAAATCTCGCGGCATTCGAGCGTTGCCGGGATTGGCGTTGGCCTACATCCGGGCTACAACCAAGCGCAAAAGCTATACGCAACGCGGGGCTACATACCCGATGGTCGCGGTGTTACCTACCATGATCACTATGTGGAAGAGGGCGCATCGGTAGTGCTTGATGACGATCTGGTTTTGCACCTCACCAAGCGGCTCACGGCAACAAGCTGCTTCGTCGATCGATCACCTCAGTAACTTGCCGGCGAGCCAGTAATCGACACTGAACTTTCCCGGACCAGCGCAGATCAGCCAGAAAAAGAAGAGCACGTACAGGACTTCCGGAAGGTAGAGGAGATCGTCGAACCAGTTAAGCGGCGAAAGTCCTTTAGGTAGGGTGGAAAGCGAGCTGGTCAGGGTGGCGACAGTCATATCGATCAATAAAGCGAAGCATGCCGGGCTCGAAAGAAACCCCACGGTCACCAAGGATCCGCCAACGAACTCGACCCCCGCCACGAAATAAGCCATCTGGCGGGGAAACGGGACTTTGGCCTTAACGAGCGTGTCGTAAACAGGTTTCGTGCCGCCGGCGACAAACAATTTGTTTGCCCCGGAGATGGCGAAGAACAGCCCGATCGAAACGCGTACCAGCAGGATGGCATATTGTTCCAAATCACTGCTGCCCAGCAGCGCAAACTGGACCAACCATTTCCAATCCATCTCTTGTCCCTCCATCGGAGGACGTGCTGTGAGGATACGCCATATCATACGGTTCGGCTTCTCCAGTAAGCGCTTAATCGGGACTTAGGACCGTTCGCCAATGAATTTGGCGTGTGGTAGGTTTTAGTCTGGCGGAGGTCCTAGATGGTTTTGCGAGTGTTCATGACGGGCGTGCTCCTGATTCAGCTGCCATTGCTGGGCGTGCAAACAAAATCAACCCACCCGTCCGTCGTTGACCTTCCTCGTGCGCGCGGAACGACCTTGGTAGCAGTTAGTCACATTCCATCACCCAATGGAAAGTGGACCCTGGTTTTTGAGTGCCCAAGCGATTGCAGCGAGAGAAAGCTGTGGGTCGAAGAAACGTCTTCGCATGCACGAAAACTGGTAAAGGAATATGATCGAAGCTTGGACGTCTCTTGGGCACCGGACAGCCGCCTGTTCTTCGTTAACGACAACTCCGGTAGCACCGACGCTCGGTGTTATGTCTATGAGGCCACGTCCCTGAAGGAAACAGACGTGGCAAAGGTAGTGCTCGCCCGATACCCTGATGCCGAGCAATTCCTAAATTCAGGGCACTCATACCTCAGAGCGAAACGATGGCTTAACTCGCATGCGTTGCTCGTCGTTTTGACAGGCCATAATGACGGCTCACCTCCAAGCGGTTTCACCCTACGGTACCGGGTTGACCTGAACGGTAGCGTTCACAGGCTCTCGCAGCACTCAGAAGAGCAGCCGTGAAAACAACCTCGGACGCCGCCGCTCGAAATTATGTGTCCATCCGTTCGACCCATTGAGCGCGCGATGCGGGAGCCACGAATGGATCCGCAAAGTACTGTGTTTCCCGCGCAACTTTGTCGTCCCTGAACTCCATGATGCTCACGGTGTAGGACGGCTTGTCGTCATAGGTCAGGATGAATTCGGTGACCCAAAAATCACCGCCGCCAATGATTCGCCGGATAGCAAACCGCTTTTTGTTCGGCTGACTAGCGCGCTGGCCTTGTATGTTGCGCCGACCACGGGTTCGCTCGCCTGACTGCGGGTATTCCAGCACCGCGTCCTCGTGATAGATGCGGTGCTCCGTTTCAAAATCGTTGGCATCGGACGCCGCCCAATGCTGATCCAGTGCCGCGCGGATCTCTTGATCTCGCACTCCAGAATACTGCTCCTTCTTTTGTTGACCATTCATCTTGAGCCTCCCATTTGACAAGAACCTAAATGTTTTAGCGGAATCGGAGTGTACGACTCGTCAAGTCGCGCTATTTCTTCGATCACCCCAGAGTCTACACCGCGTCGAAGCGTCTGAGCCGGCACGGCTGCTGAACTACTACGTCTAGCGCAAAAACTTGACCTTTTCCAAGCGACTCCTCAAACTCTAATCTTTTCGCCAAGCCTCGCAATTCTTCATAGAGGCCAACCAGCATGCCCGAAGAGAAAGGATTGCTCATCGTTTACACCGGCCCGGGCAAGGGCAAGACCACCTGCGCCCTGGGCACGGTCTTTCGCGCCGTCGGCCAAGGCTTGCGCGTCCTGATGGTCCAATTCATCAAAGGCGTCCTCATGGACCTCCTCGCCCATCCTCCCTACCAGGCGAATTCTCCCGAGCACGCCAATCTCGATTTCACGCATTCCGCGCCGCTGCCTCTCGAACTCACGCAACTCACCGGCGCCATCTGTCCCGGCGGCGACGAAACCTATCGCCCCGGCATCTGGATCGTCCTCCGCGATCCCCACGCCAAACACGGAACCGCTCTTCCCCAATCCACCCAGGAGCGCATCGCCTCCATCGCTGAAGAACTCGTCAAACGCCTCCAGCTCGCGTAGTCCCGCTGCTCGCATCGCGCACTCGCGGTTTGTTTGGCGGTGAGCGGGTCCGTCTCCGATTAGGGCTGCCGGCTCAGATGGTCGACGCAACACCTGCTTGCAGTTTACTCGCAGGAGTTTCAAAGCCTAAAGTTTTTCTCGGACGTTGATTCAAGCGCAGCGCGACCTGGTCGAGTTGCGCTTGCGAATG
>JABCZG010000029.1 GCA_013289835.1 Acidobacteriota bacterium
CCACAAAACGAACACGTTCATCCATAACCGAACACTCCTTCCAAGGCATCACTCCCTCCCCTAAAGGGAAAAAGTGTCACCCATGTGTCCGGTACAAACTGTCACCTATGTGTCGGGCCGCTCATTCGGAATCTCAGCAGTCAGTTGTCCTCAAGCCCGGAGAAAATTGCAACTTTCACGCGTATTTCAAAATCGCCATGAAGCCAAAGTCCATATGCAGTTGCTGATGGCAGTGGAAGAGAGTATTCCCGGGATTGTCCGCCGTGAACTCCACTTCCGCGGTCTTGAACGCGTTCAATACCACGGTATCCTTCATCACCCCCGACGTCGGCTTCCCGTTCATCTTCGTCAACTCGAAGCTGTGCCGATGCAAGTGCAGCGGATGGGCGTCGTCGCTCTCGTTTCGAAAGATAAAACGATATCGCTTGCCCTCTCGCACCGTTAGCGGACCTGTTTTTGGATACGACTTGCCGTTAATCGTCCACCGGTTGAATCCCCCATGCCCGCCCGGAATTTTCTTGAAGACCAACTCGAACTGTTCCTCGACCGGGGAAGCTTCCCCAGGCTCACGACCGAACAACGTGTAGTCCCACAAGGTTTTCTCTGGTTTTATCCACTGCGGAGAACCCTTCCGCCCCGCATACTCCACCGCAATCCCAAATCCATCCTTCCGATCGTCGTCATCCGTCGTTCCCAGAATCCAGACGCCCGGCGCATTCATGGTGACGACCGCATCGATTCGCTCCGCCGCGCCGACCTGCAGCACTCTCACTTTCTTCGGATTGGGAACCGCATTGCCATCCAGCGCAACCACTTCAAACTCGTGCGCCGGCAGCGCCACATTCACGGTTTCAGTGGCGCTGGCGTTCAGGAAATGGAAGAGGACTCGTTCTCCTTCTCGAACTTTAATCGGCTCCCCGTGACCCAGCGCCTTGTCATTAAACGAAAAAGCCCGGTACCCCACTTCCATCCCATTGTTTGGCGGCGGAGGCGCGCTGCCTTCGTCCGACTCCTGCATGTCCGCGCTGTAATACGGCTCCCACTGGTGCATGGCCAGAAAAACCTCGCGGTCATATCGCCCCGCCTCGCTCTTCGGTTCGATGTACACGAAACCAAACTGCCCGCTGTACAGCCCGCGGTGCAGGTTTTTCCCTGCGAACGCGTGGCTGTGGTACCAGCGCGAACCCGCCGGCTTCGGAATAAGGCTGTAGCGCCGCCGCCCATGAGGCGCGACCGCCGGGCTGCCTTCTTCCACCGACCCGTCCGCCTCCGACGAAATCATCTGACCGTGCCAGTGAACAATCTCCTCGTGGCCCGTATCATTGAACACATCCACGGTGACCGCCGCTCCTTCCTTCATCCGAAGGATTGGCCCCGGAACTTGCCCGTTGTAGCCGTACGTATGAATCACCTTCCCCGGCGCAATCTCGAAGCTCACCGGAGAAATCCGCAAAGTTACATCAGCCTTTTCCTCCCCAAGGATGGGCAACGCACCGGAAAAGGCCGCTTGAATGCCCAGTCCACACGATGCCAGTGCTACGGTTTCCAGGAATTTCCGGCGGTCTTCCCGAATTTTGCTTGGTACGGATGTCATACCAGAGAACTCCTCGGGTCGTCGTCTTCCTGACGCTTCCGTCGAACAGCGTTTGTTTCCAGCCTCCGCCGTCCGCGTCAAAGATCTGATTTTACACTCGCGGCGCCTCGAGGGCCGGGCAAAACGAGTCCGACCCAGCCACCCAAAAGTCGTGCAAGAAATTCCGTCCCCACCGTTCTACCTACAGCCCGTACCGGCAGTCATATAGCGCGCGACTGACCCGGCACGAAAAAACTATTTTATGGAACAACCATCTTCAGCCAGTGCGACATCTATCCCTGCAATTGCACTCTCCATCCCCGGGTCGCACAAAAATCTTATTTGTCTGTCTTTGCGATGAGGAGGCTACCCGTATGCCCGCTCGAACACAATTTACCCACACGTTGAAAACAGCGCTCGGATTGCGGTTCTTCTGCGCACTCTTGCTCATAGGATGCTTTTTTCCTGCGAACAATTCCCACGCACAATCCGCCGCACACTCTCCGGGCTGGGTGGTTTTGCCCGTGGACGAGTACCGCACCCTTCACGCCCGCGCCTATCCCAGCGAGCGTGACCCGGAACCCCCGCCCGTCGAAGCTACGCTCACCCGCGTGGATTACGATCTGCGCATCAACAGTGATCTTGCCTCCGGTCGCGCCACTCTCACTGTTGATGTCCTGAAAGACGGCTGGGTGCGCGTCCCGGTTCCCGCGGGTCTGTTGGTTCGCGAAGCCCGGCTCGACGGAAAGCTAGTTTCTCTGGTACCCGGCGTCACGGGCAAAACTGGCGGCCAACTCTCCGCGCTTCTTTCTCACCCGGGCCGTGCCGTTTTGCTTCTCGATATCGCTCTGCCCGTTGCCTCCTCGGCCGGAGAGGAAAGCATCTCTCTCCCTGCAACCTCCTCTGGCGTGACCCGCGCCTCCGTTCAACTTCTTCGCCAAGGCGTGGACATCAAGCTTGCCGGAGGCCTTCTCTCCGAAAAATCCGAGTCCGCCACCGAGAGCAAGTGGATCGCGTATGGCCGCGGAAACGAACCACTCACATTCACCTGGCGGCGAAAGACTGAAGATCACCACACCACGCTACCTCTGCGTATGCGCGGTTCAATTACCCAACTTCTTGGCCTTGGCGAGGATACGACCTCCATCAATGCCGAAGTAAATCTGGAAGTCACCCAGGGCGCCGCGCACGAAATCAAAATTCAAATCCCCGACAAAATCACCATCAACCAGGTTCTCGGCGCGATGGTGGCGGACTGGGAAGTAAAGTCCGGCGAACTCTCCGTGACCTTCCTCGAACCCGTCGAACAGCGTGCCCGTTTTGTCATCACCGGAGAAACGCGCAGCCCTCGCGAAGGCCAAATCGAAATTCCTCTTCTGCGCCTACTCGACGCCGAGCGCGAAACCGGTGGCGTCGCCGTGGAAGTTCTTGGCGCCGGCGAGATCAAGGACGTCAAGTCCGAAGGCCTGGAAAGCGCCGACGCCACCGATCTCGGCGAAATGGTAGCCAGCCATCAATCGCAATCGCTTACCGCATTCCGTTTCCGCCCCGGCGCCGCGAAATTGACGAGGTCGCTCAGCGTGGATGTCGCTCGCTACACGCCGCAAGCCGTCCTGTTGGCCAATGTCGAAGAAGCGCGCTATCAGGTGCTCATCAGCGGCGAGGGAAAAATTCTCGTGCAAGCCCGCTACGCCGTTCGGAACAATCAGCGCAACTTCCTCAAAATCACTTTGCCTCCAGGAGCCACTCTTTGGAGCGCTTCGCTCGCTGGCAGAGCCGTTCGCCCTGGGCAGTCCCCGGATGGCGCACTCCTCTTGCCTCTCGATAAAGCGCGCTCTGGCGAAGAAGCCCCGGAATTCGCCGTCGAAGTTATATATCTCGCTCGCGGCGCCGCATGGAATGACAAAGGCCAATTCAAACTCGCCTTGCCCGCGCTGGATCTGCCCGTCTCCCGCACCGGACTCCTCGTCTACCATCCGCCGCTTTTCAAAGTAGCTCCGGAAACGGGCGCGTTTCGAACGGCAGCGTACGAGAATCCCGCCTCGGCCGCTCTCAATCCTCCCGCGTCGTTCGCAGGCGGCGCAATGGGAGGGGCTGCTCTTTCTTCTCCGCAGCCAGCACCTATGGTGATGGAATACATGGCTACGGAAAACAAAGACGATCTCAACTCGAATCGCGCGCGGGCCGCGACGCAAACACTCCTCGACAAATTCAGGGCAGACTCGCTGGCAGGTAAGCGCGCCGGAATTCTTCCCATTCGCGTCTCCTTCCCGGCATTTGGCCCATCGCTTTATCTCGTTTCCGAATTGACCGCAGAAAATCAGGCTCCAAGCGCTGGCTTGAACTATCAGCACGAAAAAAAGGCAGGTGGCAAATGAAAAGGATTCTCTCCATCGTTTTGGTTTGGATGTTGGTGCTACCAGGATTTGCTTCAGCAGGAGAAACGCCGCTTCCTCCCGTCCCCGCGACAGGAAATGTCACTCTCCCGCTCGACGAATACAACCATCTGCTCGAGCTTGCGAACAAGCCCATCCGCAAGCCGGACGCGCCGCCGGTCGCTTACACCATGAAGCACGCCGATCTGAAGTTTCGCGTCACCGACGAATCGGTGCAGGGAACTATCCAACTGCAGGGCGAAGTCCTCCACAAAGGCGCCACAAAAGTTCCACTCACCACCGGCATGGCCATTCTCGATGCCCGCCAGGAAGGGAAGAGTCTTCCGCTGGAGTTGGAAAATGGCACGCACACCGCCGTTCTTCCCGGTCCATCCGAATTCACGGTCAGCCTCGACGCCGGGATGCCGCTCAGCATCGAAGCGGGTAAAGCCTCCTTCATTCTGCCCACGCCCTCAGCAAGCAGCGTTCGCCTCTCTCTCATCGTTCCCGGCGATCGCACCAGCGTTCGAATCAGCCCCGGCCTCATCACCGCCAGGTCCTCCGAAAATGGGCAGACATTCGTCGAAGCCACGCTCGTTCCCGGCGTGCAAGCCAACGTCTGGTGGACCACTCGCGAAGTCGCTGCGCCCATCGTTCCCAAGGAAACGCGCTTCCTTTCTGACGTGAAGACTCTCGTCTCCGTCAGCGAAGCAGACATTCGAATCGCCGTCCTCGCTGACATCACCGTCGTGCAGGGCGAACCTTCTCAATTCGAAATCGATATTCCCGCCGGATACGAAGTTACCGGAACCACCGGCGCTTCCGTGGAATCCGCCGAAGTGGATTCGAATGTTTTGACCTTGAAAGTCAGCGCCCCCGCGCAACGCGCGCACGAATTTCTCATCTCCATGGAAAAATCCATCACCGCCACCAAAACCGACGCTCCGTTTCTAAGTTTCAAAAATGCCCAGCGTGAAACGGGCGAACTCCTCGTCGAAGGCGCTGGAACCGTCGAGCTCACCGCCACCGAAGGCGGCGGCCTCAAGCGCATGGATTTTAAGGAAACCAATCCCTACTTGCGTTCCCTCGCGCGTTTCCCGATGCAGGCCGCGTTTCGTTATCACAAGCAGCCGAACGAAAAGCCCAGCCTCGCCCTCGAATGGACGCGCTTCCCGGACAGCAGCGTGCTCTCTGCCGTCGCCGAACGCGCCATCGTCACGACTCTGGTTACAACGGAAGGAAGATCACTGACCGAAGTAAAACTCATCGTCAAGAATCAGGCGCAGCCATTCCTAAAAGTGTGGTTGCCTGCCGGGGCGAGCATTCTCACCGCGGAAGTTGCCGGTGAAAAAGTAAAGCCCGTCGAAGCCCCCGACGGAAACCGCATCCCGCTCGTGAGGCCCGGCCTGCGCACCAGCGATTCCTACACCGTTTCCTTCGTGTTTATGCACGCGGGCTCGCCCTTCGCAAAAAAAGGCGGGTCCGATCTCTCGCTCCCGAAAATGGAAATCCCTATCGACATTTTGCAGTGGGAAGTCTTTCTCCCCGAGCAGTACAAGGTGAAGGATTTTGGTGGTGACGCCATCGCCGCCAATCTCTTGCCGCCCGCGTCAGAGGATGTTTCCGGCGCGGAATCTGGAGGAGATGTCATTGGAGGAATTCCAGCGGCAGCTCCCATCACCAATTACGAATCGGTTTCGCTGCTTCCCGGCCAATTGGGCGGCATTCTCGTGGATCCATCAGGAGCAGTCGTTTCGAACGCGCGGGTGAGCGTTACGCAGCTCGATACCGGCGCGGTGCGCAGCGTAGTCACCGATTCGTCCGGCCGCTGGTTCGTTTCGAATCTGCCTTCAGGCCGCGTCCGGATCACTGTTTCCGCTCCCGGTTTCAAGCAACTCGTCAGCGAAACCAACTACGACGGCAGCAGGCCCGCTCCCGTCGCCAACACACTGAATCTCGCCGCGGCCACGGAAACAGTCGAAGTCATGAGCAGCAACGGCGCCATCGATTATCTTGCGCTGCAGCGCGACGCAAAAAAGGCTGCCCAGAAGGCCGCGGAGAAACAACAAACCGTGGCTTCCGCCAACGTGACCAATCTCCAACAGCGCATTTCCGGCGTGCTCCCTGTTCGCGTTGACGTCCCCAGGGCAGGGAACTCGTACCATTTCGTCCGGCCGCTGGTCCTCGACGAAGAAACAAAAGTGAGCTTCACCTACAAATCCAAGTAAGGCTCACGAACGTGCGGAAGAAGCAGGCTCGCGGTTGGTCGAGTGCATCGCGCGATCCAGAGCCTGCTTCTCTTCGCGTTCGAGCGGGCGCGTTGCGCCTTTCGCCAGATCGCCCAAGACCAATGGCCCGATCGCAACACGCACGAGCCGCAAAACTTCAATTCGAAGGTGTTCGAATATTCGCCGAATCTGCCGGTTCTTTCCTTCGTCGAGCACAATCTCAATCCACGAATTGCGCTCGCCCTGCCGCAGAATGCTTGCGTGCTTCACGCCCAGAAACTCACCATCCGCAAGCCGAACGCCATTTCGCAACTCCTCCACCAAGTGTTCATCCGCAATCGTTGCAACTTGAACGTGGTACGTCTTGTCCAAATGCGTCTCCGGCGCCGCGATGCGTGCGGCCCACTCCGAATCATTCGTAATCAGCAGGAGGCCCTCGCTCGCTTTGTCGAGTCGCCCCACCGGCGCGACCCACGGAAGCCCAGCAGGCAAGCATGCGTAAACCGTTTCGCGTCCCTCTTCATCAGAAGCGGAAGTAATCACTCCGCGTGGTTTATTCAGCACCAGATAGATCTTCTCGCTGCCAGCCAGCGGCTGCTCATCAATTTCAATCCTGTCCTTCCTGATGTGCACCGGCGTTTCCGGATCGCGACGCAGTGCTCCATTCAATCGCACGCGCCCCGCTCGAATCAGTTCCGCCGCGCGCGAACGCGAGCAATAACCGAGTTTTGAAATAGCGCGCGCCAGTCCAACTCGTTTAAGCGGACCGGCATCGTGTTTGTTGTTGCCGATTCTCACGGACACATCATAGCGC
The DNA here is from genome assembly GCA_013289835.1 of Acidobacteriota bacterium. Classification (GTDB taxonomy): domain Bacteria; phylum Acidobacteriota; class Terriglobia; order Acidiferrales; family UBA7541; genus Acidiferrum. Next base: position 6,991 of record JABCZG010000029.1, read on the forward strand.
TTGGAAGAAATTACAAAGGCCGCGCTATTTTGTGGGAGCGGTCGGCGCAGGAGTGGATGGTGCCGTCGCTGCTGGCCCAGCCGCAGAACCATTGGCGGCGGGAGCCGCGGATGGACTGGCCGGAACAGGATCATGTTTCACAACGCCGTATCGCGCCGCCAGCCAGTCTCGGACTTCCGACGGTTTGTAATTGAACGGCCCCATTCCTCCGCGATACGCGATGTGCCCGCTCTCATCAATAATATAAAAGCGCTCCGGCCACGCCGCATACGCGTCATTCGCCGCATTGTTCATATCATCCACGCCAAAAGGCAACGGATACTTGAACCGCTTGGTGAAATCATTGGCGATGGCCATGCGCTGCTCCAACGTTTTTGGCTGCGCGTAGCAGACATCATCCTTCACGTTGGACTTCATCTGCCACTCGTCGGTGGGATGCGCCTCGCGGACGTAAACCGTGAGAAAGTCAGCGTGGTCCTTATAATCGTTGTAAATCTGCACGACGTCGTCAACCTGGCGGCGAAAGGGCGGTCATGTAAAACTCCCAAACACGAGAACAAGTGGCCGAGGGCCGGTGCGTTCGCGAATGTGAAAGCGGCTTACGCCATCGAGTTCCAGCAGCCGCGCATCCGGCGCATCATCGCCCACTTTCAGCGTGCCGCGGTGCATGTGCGGAAAGGCGTAACGCACCATGCCATACGCATCTTTCGGACTTCCCGCCATGAAGGACAAGACGGTGAAGGCCGCAACCAGCAGCATGCCAAAAATCCCCGCCATCCATTTCCAAAAACGCTTCACGTCATCTTGCTCCAGAGAATAAACTCAGCGATCCATATAAGAGTTACCGCGCGCAGAGGCGGCACACCGTTGCGCCGGACGTCCTCAGCCGGCGCAAGTTAGCATCCTCATCCGCTCTAAGAAATAGTGCATTTCTACTAGCGCTGGTGCTTAGCGCGAAGCTTTTCCCTCTGGTCTTTGTACCGCGCCAAAGACTTTTCGATTACGTTGACCGCCGCATACGCCGGCCGAATGTCATCCACCTGGACCTGCTTCCCCTCCAGCTGTTTGTAGTCTTGAAAAAATCGCTTCAGCACCAGCAAGCGGTGCGGCGGCAATTCATTCGCCTCCACATAACTGTTGAACTCCGGATCGTTCGTCGCCACAGCGATTACTTTGTCATCGCTCGCGCCCGAATCGATCATAGTCATCAGCCCGATGGCACGCGCCTTGATCAACGCCAGCGGCTGCACCGGCTCCTGACACAAAACCAGCACATCCAGCGGATCGTTATCCTCCGCATAGGTCTGCGGAATAAATCCGTAATTTGCCGGATAAAATACCGCCGAATGAATAATGCGATCCACTTTCAAAAGCCCGCTGGCCTTGTCCAACTCATATTTCACATTGGACCCCAGGGGAATCTCAATCACCGCTTGAAAATCCCGCGGCAACTCGTCTCCCGGTGAAACATCATGCCAGGCGTGCATCATCACAGACCTCTCTCCGTCCCTCTCGAAATTCCTTCGAACAATCGATCCATCGCGCCCCGGCTCAACTCAGGCCCGCGCCTTGTCGATCATCTCGTCCCATATGCCTTTGGATCTGAGGATAATCTCGACGAGTTCGCGCGCCGCTCCTTTGCCCCCGTCGGCCTTGGTCGTGTAATGCGCGGCCCGGCGAACCTCCGCGGTAGCGTTGTGGACAGCGACCGCCAGTCCCACGCGCTTCATCACCATCAGGTCCGGCAGGTCATCTCCCAGATAGGCGACTTCCGATTCGGCCGCGCCGGTCTTGCGCAAAACATCTTCGTAAGCGGCGATTTTGTGTCCCTGCTTTTCGTAAACAAATTCAATGTCCAGCTCTTTGCAGCGTCGGCGCAGCGCGGCGCTGCCGCGTCCAGTGATGACGCCGGTGCGCAATCCAGCCGTCACCGCCAGCGTCAGCCCCTGGCCATCGTGTGCGTCAAACGTTTTGCTCTCAAGCGCGGAGCCATCGGACTGCGACAGCAGTGTCACGCTGCCGTCCGTAAGTGTGCCATCCACGTCCATGAGGACAACGCGAATCTGTTTCGCGCGCCTCGCCAATTTTGTTGGAACCTTTTTTCCACGCTTGGCCAATGCCGTCTCCTCTTTTCTTCTCTGCGTCTTTCTCTGTGTTCTCTGCGTCTCTGCGTTATCCTTGCTCTTCTCCCACTTCAGCCCTACATCAACTCCAACGTCCACAGATCATGCAAATGCACCACCCCAAGCACTCCCTGCGCCTCATCCACCACCACAATCGAAGTGATCTTGCGCTTCTCCATCAAGTTCAACGCCTCACTTGCCAGCAGATGCGGGCCAATCGTCTGCGGATTCTTCGTCATGCCATCCGCCGCGCTCATCTCCAGCACCGCCCCGCGATGCTTCTCCATCAATCGCCTCAAATCGCCGTCCGTCAAAATCCCCGCTAATCGGCCGTCCGGTTCTAATACAGTGGTCATCCCCAATTTCTTTGCCGACATTTCGTGAAACACATCCGGCATCGGCGTATCCTTCGAAACATGCGGCAGCGCCTCGCCTGCATGCATCAGGTGCTCGACGCGCAATAACTTCTTCCCGAGCCGTCCCCCAGGATGCAGCGCCGCAAAATCGTCATGGCGAAAATTGCGCCGCTCCAACAACGAAACCGCCAGCGCGTCGCCCACGGCCATCGCCACGGTGGTGCTCGCTGTCGGCGCCAAATTCAGCGAGCAAGCTTCCTCTTTCACGCTCACGTCCAGCACCACGTCGCTGGCCTCGGCGATCGTCGACTGCGGCTTACCGGTCAGCGTCACCAGCGGCATCTCCAGCCGCTTCAACGCTTCCAGCAGACGAATAATCTCTTCGGTTTCGCCCCCGTAAGACACCGCCAGCATCGCATCGCCGCGCGCAAGCATTCCCAAATCCCCATGTAGCGCCTCCGCGGCGTGCAGAAAAAACGACGGCGTCCCCGTGCTGGACAATGTCGCCGAAATTTTCCGGCCGATCAATCCAGATTTGCCCATGCCAGTAACGACAGCACGGCCTTTGCAGGCGAACAAGAGATCCACCGCTTTTTCGAAGCTCGCGTCCAGCCGCGCGAGAACATCCTGTATCGCCTGCGCTTCGATCTTGAGCACGCGCCGCGCTGTATCGAGGCTCATTGCGCGCTCCAACGGCGGACCATCGCACTCAATTCTTTCAATTTCGCCAGCAGAGCAGGGAGCTGCGCGAGCGGCAGGGCATTCGCACCGTCCGACAGCGCCGCCGCGGGATTGTCATGCGTCTCCAAAAAAATCCCATCCACACCCGCCGCCACTCCCGCGCGCGCCAGCGGCTCGATAAACTCCGGCTGGCCCCCGCTGGCGTGCCCCTGACCGCCCGGAAGCTGTATGGAATGCGTCACGTCAAAAACAACGGGATAACCTGTTTTTTGCATGACCGGAAACGATCGCATATCCACCACAAGATTCTGGTAGCCAAACGAAGCCCCGCGCTCCGTCAAAATAATCTTAGTATTCCCAGTGCTGGCGACCTTCTCCGCAACATTCCCCATGTCCCACGGCGAGAGAAACTGCGCCTTCTTCACGTTGACGATTCGCCCCGTCTTCCCCGCAGCCAGCAACAGCTCCGTCTGCCGCGCCAGAAACGCCGGAATTTGCAGCACGTCGCAAACCTCAGCCGCCGGCTCGGCTTGCGATGGCTCATGAATATCGCTAAGAATCGGCAGCTTCAAATCGGCTTTGATTTTGCCGAGAATGCGCAAGCCTTCCTTTGCTCCTGGTCCGCGAAAAGCCTTGCCCGATGTGCGATTGGCCTTGTCATAGGAAGCCTTAAAAATGTACGGCACTCCCGCATCGGCCGCGACCTTCGCAACTTTCTCCGCCATCATCCGCGCGTGCGCCTCGCTCTCAATCACGCACGGTCCGGCAATCAGAAAAAGAGGATTGCCGCCGCCGAGGCGCAGAGACCCAAGTGCAATTTCGCGTGTCGTGCTCATTCTGGATATCGTAGATGCAGCAAGAGTCTTAGGCTACGCAGCTAGCGTTGCGTTTGCAACGGTTTACGCAGTCACGTGAGGGGCCACGCGAGCGGCCTGGGCGTGCGCCGGTTCAGTGGCTGGGCGCATTTTGTTTTTTTTATTTTCCAATGCCGCGCCGATGAACGCCGCAAAGAGCGGGTGCGGCTCAAGCGGCTTGGATTTGAATTCCGGATGGAACTGGCAGCCGAGGAACCACGGGTGCTCTGGCGCCTCGACGATCTCCACGTAATTTTCGTCGGGCGTGCGTCCAGTAATGCGCAAGCCAGCAGCGACCAGCGCCTTCTCGTAATCGCGATTAAATTCATAGCGATGCCGGTGGCGCTCACTGATCTCCAGCTTTCCGTATGCCTTGTGCGCAAACGATCCGGGAACCAGCTTGCAAGGCCACGCTCCCAGCCGCATAGTCCCGCCCATTTCATCTACCCCGAGCAACTCGCGCAGCTTATAAATGACGCGATGCGGCGTCTGCGGATCGAATTCCGTGCTGTCCGCCTGCTTCAATCCCGCCACATCGCGCGCATACTCAATGGTGGCGCACTGCATCCCCAGGCAAATCCCGAAAAACGGCACCTTGTGTTCGCGCGCGTACTGAATGGTGTACACCATCCCCTGAATCCCGCGCTTCCCAAAACCGCCGGGAACGAGAATGCCATCGTAACCGTGCAGACGCGCCTCTGCCGTCGCCGGAGAATCAATCTCCTCCGCCTCAATCCACTCCAAAACCGTTTTGTGATTGTGCGCCAGACCGCCGTGCAGCAAGGCTTCGCGCAAACTCTTATAAGCATCTTCCAGCTGCACGTACTTGCCGACCACCGCGATCCGCGCTTCCCCCGCCGGATGATGCATGCGCTGCACCAAGTCCAACCAAGGCTTCATGTTGGACGGATTGTCCTTCAGCTTCAGCAGCCGCAAAATTTGCGCGTCCAATCCTTCTTTGCTCAGCTCCGCAGGCACCGCGTATATCGTGTCCACATCTTCCATCGAAATAACGCACGCTTCCGCCACGTTGCAGAACAGCGCAATCTTCTTCTTTAGTTCGCTCGGGATGTGGTGATCGCTGCGGCACAGTAGAATGTCCGGCTGAATCCCAATGCTCAGCATTTCCTTGACGCTGTGCTGCGTAGGTTTGGTTTTCAGCTCGCCAGCCGCGGCAATGAACGGAACCAGCGTGACATGTACAAAAAGCGTATTCTCCGCGCCCAACTCCAGCCGCATCTGGCGAATCGCTTCGAGGAAGGGAAGCGACTCGATGTCGCCGACGGTCCCACCAATCTCCACGATAACCACATCCACGCCATCCGAAACCTTCCTGATGGTGGCTTTGATCTCGTCAGTAACGTGCGGGATGACCTGCACGGTTTTTCCCAGATAATCGCCGCGCCGCTCTTTGGTCAGGATCGTTTCGTAAATGCGGCCGGTGGTCCAGTTATTGTCGCGGGAAAGTTTGGCGTGCGTGAAGCGCTCGTAGTGCCCCAGATCGAGGTCCGTCTCCGCGCCGTCTTCGGTCACAAACACTTCACCGTGCTGGAAAGGGCTCATGGTGCCCGGATCCACGTTCAGGTACGGATCGCATTTCTGCAGGGTGACTTTGAAACCGCGACTTTCGAGGAGACAACCTATCGAGGAGGCTGCTACGCCTTTTCCCAGTGAGGAAACAACTCCGCCGGTTACAAAAATATATTTTGGCGCCATCCTTATAGCCCGCGTTTCTGCGCCGGGCTTGTTTGCCCTCCACAGGATTGACGTACATACAATTATGGTCGGAACCCGCCCTTCTGTCAAATGCAACTCTTCGCGCTCGTAAAACGGAATTTTTTCTGCCCGCCCGAGCGAAACCTTTTTTCCGGGAACGGGTTGGTAGCAAACGGGGAATATCTATTGAGGAGTGACGGTATTCCTGGATGGCGGAGCGCGCGCAATTCCAACACTGTTGCAGTGCAGGAAAAGGCGCGCTCAAAAAGAAACCGTTACCGCGGGAATTGCCATCTAATAAATTCGAACCTTCGCTTTGCGCCTCGAATCGGCCCTTCGCATTTGAAAAGCGGGCCGGCGTTTGGTCCCCGCAACGCGCAAGAGTTCGGAGTGGTTCATTCGCAAGTGGGAAGGGGAAATGAAACTGACTATTCGAAATGTAGGTGTACCTCTCATGCTCGCCAGCGCGCTGGCATTTTGCCTTTCCGCTGCCGCGCAACAAACTGCATCATCCAGTGCGCAGCAGCTGCAATCCTATGATCTCAGGCGGGAAGTCTCGCTCGTTGGAAAGGTCGTTAAATTCGACGCGGCTTCCGGCGTCGCGCCGATGGGTGCGCACGTACTTGTTCAGACTGGGTCCGGCCAGGTGGATGTCCACCTCGGTAACGCCAAAGTGCTCCAGTCCAGTCATTTTGAATTGAACCCAGGCGACAGTGTCCGCATTGTTGGCGAAAACCTCGCCTTCAGCGGCGGCACGATCTTCGCCGCTCGCGTCGTCCAAAAAGGCAACCAGGCAGTCATCGTCCGTAATGAAAAAGGCGCTCCCAAAATAGTGGGCGGAACTCTATCGCCGGAACAAACCGAAGCTCTACGAGGTGTGCGATGAAGCGCCTGCTCTTGGTTCTCGCTTCAGCAGCGGCTCTTTGGAGCGCCGCCTGCAGCAGCGGCGGCGGCACAACTGTGCTCCCGCCTCCCGCGGGCAAGTTTAGTAATTCCAGCTTGAACGGCACCTACGCGTTCGTGAGTAACGGGGAAGTCGCCACCAGCGGCGGCACCGGGGTTCTCGCCCGCACCGGTAGTTTCACCGCGGATGGAAGCGGCGGGATCATGGCGGGCGGCGTCGAAGACACGGTGACCCAGTCGGGCACTGGAACTCTCGTCAACCCGGACCTCACCATCACCGGCGGCGGCTATTCTGTCGGCGCGGACGGACGCGGATCGCTAACACTGAATATTTCGGGGCTCAGTCCGACCACCATTACCTTTGGGATCGTGCTCACCTCTACGGGCGGCGGCCTCCTGATCGATGAGACCTTTACCAACACGCAAGCTTCCACCGGCAGCGGAAATTTCTTTAAACAGACAACGGCCGATTTTACGAACCCTGTTCTCCCGACAGTTGCCACCTACGTTTTCGATTTCTTTGGCCTCGATGGAACCGGGGCTCCGGCCTCTCTGGTCGGCGAATTCACGGCAGGCAGTGGATCCGTTTCGGCGGGATTCGAGGACGTTAATGATAACTTTACGCTCACGAACGGCAACATTGCGGCCGGGGGAACGCTTGTTGCGGATCCCGCTGCCCCTGCAACTCTGACGAGCAATGGCCGCGGCCTCGCGACCATCGCCGGTGAGCAGTACTATTTCTATGTGGTGGATACGACGCGAATCCGCTTCATAAGCATTAGCGGCGGGGTGATGCTTACCGGCGATGCCGTTGTCCAGACCAACCCGCCGGCCAGCCTCAGCAATGGGTTTGCGTTCCTCGTTGCTGGGAGTTCCGCTCTCGGGGGACTAACCCGGGCAGGCCGGTTCTCTGCCAACGGCACGGCCGTCACCAATGTCCTCGTGGACACCAATAATAATGGTTCCTTTGTGCAAACCTCGGGAGCTACCCAAGCCAGCGTAACAATGGACCCCGCAAACCCTGGCCGTGGAACGGTCACTTTCCTTGGTAACGGGCTCGGAACACCTTTCACTTTTGTTTTTTACTTGAGCTCCGCCACGTCTGGCGTAATTCAGGAGACAACTCAAGCGAATGGATTGGTGGCAGCGGTTGCCGACGGCACCATCGGCGGCCAAACCGGGAATCCGTTCTCCAGCTCCAACATCACCGGCACTTACGCCTTAAACTGGACCGGTCTCAGCCTGCAGTCCGGGGTCGCTGACGAAGAGGACGTGGTCGGCCAAGTGACCGCCTCAAATCTTGCTCTTACGGGCGCTGCGGACATTTTCCAGTTCCAGAACGTCAACGGTCCGCAAACCGACAACGCCGTCACCGGTTCGATTCTGTTTAACGGTGGCGACGGCACGGGCGGGGATGGGAAGCGAAGCACGATGGCGGTCACACTGACCAAGAACGGCCAGGCAACCACCGTCAATTTCGTAGTCTACTTCATCAATCCACAATTGGCCCTCTTCGCGAACACCAGCACCAGCTCGACGCGCATCGTCGCTGGAGCCTTGGAGTTGCAGCCATAGCACGGTCCTAATCTCCAACCAGTTTCTCTTTCTGATATCGGCCGCCCGGCGGAGTCCCCGCCGGGCGGTGATGTTTTCCTTGATTTTTCCCACGGCAGCGATACAACATTTCTCAGGTAATTCTGCACCGGCCCCGAGGTCGTTACTCGAACTCTCTTCTCACGCACTCTCTCGTGCGTACCCGCAGGTCAGAATACGCTGCAGTAAGTCCTGTAGAAGCAACACTTACAGGCCGTCCGTAAGTGTTGAAACCAAAAGACTTACGGAAATATTAAGTTCTTTATAATCAACACTTACAAAAACCGGGGGGGCCCATCTCCCAGTCCCAAAATGGGAATCCGGCCTTCAAAGCTGATTCAGTGTTGAGCCTGTAGCAGTTTCTCTACCCGCTCCACGTCTTCCGGAACATCCACACTCACCGCATCGTGCTCCACTTCCGCCACGCGAATCTTCCACCCGTTTTCCATCCATCTCAATTGTTCGAGCTGCTCAATCCGCTCCAGCTCACCCTGCGGAAGAGTCGCATACTCGAGCAGCGCCTCCCGCTGGAAAACATAAAGCCCCAGATGCTTGAGGTGGCGAACCAGGGTTTTGCTCGCAGTATCCCGCACCCACGGAATTGGCGCCCGCGAAAAGTACAGCGCATTCCCATCGAAATCCAGCACTGTCTTCACCACATTGGGATCCATGATATCGCCCGGAGTCTTGATCGGCGTAGCCACCGTGCTGATTGAAGCCACAGGCTCTTCCAGCAGGGAAGCGACCGCCGTATCCACCGCTGCAGGGTCAAGCAGCGGCTCGTCCCCCTGTACGTTCACGAAAATGTCGCCTTCCACGTGGGCTGCAACTTCTGCAACGCGCTCCGTGCCAGTGCGATGATCCGTGCGAGTCATGCGCGCCTCGCCGCCGAACGCCTCCACGGCCTTCACGATGCGTTCGTCATCCGTGGCGACAATCACTTGGTTGGCCTGCTTTGCCAGCTTGGCGCGTTCGTACACCCGCTGGATCATCGGCTTACCGGCCAGCTGCACAAGCGGTTTGCCCGGCAACCTCGTCGAACCGTAGCGGGCGGGAATGACGACCACGACCTTTGCCAAGCGTATCTCCTCTTTCTTCAAATCACTCGGAATAACCGCTCTTCGGGCTCAGTCTAACCCAGCGAGGGAGGCTCCCGTGCGGCGATGCTACCACAGGCCACTCGCTCAGGCGGATGCCTCAGAGTGTGCGATATTGCACATCAAGGAATTGCGCTTGTGTTCAGAAAACTGAGTGGTAGAATCCCTCTCAGTCCGAGTCGCGCGGCCGTCCCGGCAGGTCGGGATGATGGGGGTGCCGTGAAACGCTATCTTTTTTGTTCCTACCGAGTCCTGCTTCTTGTTTGCCTTGTTGTTGTGCACAACGCCTTCCTGTCCACAGCACGATCCACAACGGACGATGACAAACCCAAAGGGGAAGCCCCCCAGGACGAAGTCAAGAAAGTAGATCTTAAGAGGGATTCTCCGGGGACGCCGTTTAAGCCCGGGAGCACGTTGCATTACGATGTGGACCTGGCGCTCATCAACGTCACGGTCACGGATCCTTACAATCGTTTGGTCACCGGCCTGGAACAAGATAATTTCCGCGTGTTCGAAGACAACATCGAGCAGGAATTGGTCACCTTTTCTGCCGAGGACGTGCCCATCTCCATTGGCGTGATTTTTGATTTCAGCGGCAGCATGGCCAACAAAGTCGGCAAGGCTCGCGAAGCCGCCGTGCAATTCTTCAAAACCGCGAATCCGCAGGATGAATTTTTCCTGGTCAGCTTCAACGAGCGCGCGGAACTGACCAGCACCTTCACCAACAGCGTCGAAGATTTGCAGAGCCGCATGATGTTGATGGCTCCCAAGGGACGAACCGCGCTGCTGGACGCTATCTATCTGGGCCTCAGCCAGATGAGGGGTGCACACAACGCCAAACGTGCCTTGCTCATCCTATCCGATGGAGGCGATAATCATAGTCGGTACAACGAAAGCGATATCAAGCGGCTGGTGAAGGAAGCCGACACCCAGCTCTATGCCATCGGCATTTACGACCCGCTTGGTTATCGGAACCGGACGACGGAAGAACTGAACGGCCCGACGCTTCTCAGCGAAGTTACCGAGATGACCGGCGGGCGGACTTTCTCCGTGGAGAAGTTGGACGACCTTCCGGACATCGCTTCGAAAATCGGCATGGAGCTGCGCAACCAATATGTCCTCGGCTATAAACCAAGCAACAAGGCTCACGACGCGCGGTGGCGCAAAGTCAAGATCCGTCTGCGCGCACCCAAAGGGCTACCGCCTCTCAGCGTTTATTCCAAGACAGGCTATTACGCGCCCAGCCACTGAGTTCGCGTCCCGTCTGCATTCCTTTACGCGCTATTTCTTCGTATCGCTGTTTGCGCTGCTGGTGTTCGGCTCAACTGCTTTCGCTCAGTTGCCCGTGCCCGTTCCGCCTCCGCCTGCTCCGGACCAGGACGCCAACGCCGGCAAGCAAGGCTCGAAGCTCACGTTCAACGTGGACTTGGTGGTCCTCCACACCACGGTCCTCGACGACCGCCAGCGCTTCGCCGATGGGTTGAAAACCGAAAACTTCCGCGTTTTTGAAGATAAGGTCGAGCAGAAACTTTCCGTCTTCAAGCGCGAAGATGTTCCCGTCAGCATGGGGCTGGTCATTGATAACAGCGGCAGCATGCGGGACAAGCGGCCGCGCGTGAATGAAGCCGCCATCACCCTCGTGCAGGCCAGCAATCCTTCTGACGAAGCCTTCGTTGTTAATTTCAACGACGACTTCTATCTCGATCTCGACAAGGATTTCACGAATAGCGTCCCGGAATTGAAGGAGGCGCTCGAACGGATTGATTCCCGTGGAAGCACGGCGCTGTATGACGCCATCATCGGCTCGCTCGACCACTTGAAGAAAGCGTCCAAAGACAAGCGCGTGCTGCTGATTGTTACCGACGGCGAGGACAACACCAGCCATAATTCACTGGAAAAAACGATCCGCGAAATTCAGAGGACCGATACGGTGATCTACGCCATCGGGCTACTCAGCCAGGAACGCAAGAAAGAAGCCAAGCGCGCCAAGAAAGCTTTGGAACAAATCGCCGCGGCCTCCGGCGGAGTGTCGTATTTCCCGGAAGACGTCGAAGACGTGCACCACATTTGCGAGCAAGTCGCGCACGACATCCGCAACCAGTACATTCTTGCCTACTATCCGACGAACACCCGCCGGGACGGCACCTTCCGCGCCGTCACCGTCGATGTGATTCCCCCGCGCGGCCGCGGCAAGCTCGTCGCTCGCACCCGCAACGGCTACTACGCCCCGTTAGACAAATCTGCCGCCGGCAACTGACGACCTGCTCGCTACTGTGGCTTTGGGAGTTGCAGGATCATCCCGCCGCCTTGTCCCGTTTCGACCGTGGGCAACTGGCCGTTCCATTTGTCAATGAGCGCACGATTGTTTTCGATTCGCCGCAATTCCAACAGTTGTGGCGTGAGTGAATTTTGCCGGATGCGGTTGGCGTCAGCTTCGCCCTGGGCACGCGTCACGAGAGACTTGGCGTCGCCTTCGGCCTCCGCGATTTTCTTGGCGGCTTCCGCCTGCGTTGTAGCGAGTTCGTTGCGAGCGCGTTCCGCCTGCTGGATGGCCTGCGCTTTCGCGGTGATGGCCGTCGCAATCACCGAAGGCACCCGCGGTGCGCCGATGAAGCCAAACTGTTGCACGCTCACGCCTACTGGGGACATTTTCTGTTCGATCATCGTCTGCACCTTGCGCAGGAACTCTGCCTTCTTCTCGCCGTAGATATCTTCGACGACGTATGTTGAAGCTACCTCGTTCAGCGAATTGCGAACGACGTCGCGTAGAATTCCATGCGTGAACGACTCCATGTCCGCGAGGCGGTACTTTACGTAGAAGTCCGGCGCCTTCGCCGCATCGATGGCATAGGACAGCGACACGTCCACAAAAATCTCCATGCCTTCCTTGGAGTTGAAGCCCATTTCTTCATTGATGGGATGCCCTTCGTTCGTATCCTTCGTCCATTTCACCGTTTGCACGAAAGTAGGGAATTCAATGATCTGCGTGCTCAATGGCGAATACACCACCCACCCCGTCCGCACCGGTATTTCCGACGCGCCGCGCTGCTTGCCGGCGAGGTTGATTTCCACGCCGACGTGTCCTGCCTCGATGCGCGTGACACGCACCAGGAAAAGGCCCAACACCAGCAAAATAAGCAATGCGCCGACGGCCAGGGCCCCAAGTTTTATGTACTGGCCACCCCTCTTCATTTCAAACGCGTCATCATCACCACTGCCACCCTTCTTAAACATATCCATAAAATTCCTCCCTCCGTAAGAGAGCACATTCGATCATTCAAACCAAGCTACCGCTCATGACATTAAAAAGTCGTGATGAGCCGAATTGGCAGACACGAAGACTTCGAACGCGCTGGTCCCATTGCGGGGCCTAGGAGATGTGTTTCTTTTCGAAATTGGTTTTACGACTTACGGGAGAAGAGCGATTGCACGCGGTAGAATCAAGGAATGGAACGCAAGGTGTTCTGGGGTACGTTTATTGTGCTGGGGCTGATTGCGGACTTTACGATGCCGATCTTGTGGTCGCTGCTGGCGACGATTCCGATTGGGATGATTAGCTGGTGGGTGGCGTACCGTAGCGAGTGGTTCTGACTCCGCGCGTTACCCGTGTGATTCGAGCCGTTGTCGCTGCGTGCGGATAGGCCCGCGGTCATCATTCGCAGTTTTTGTTTTCGTTACATCGCTACTTCGTTGCTTCGCTGTTTCTTCATTTCATTCAAGAAGCTTTTGCCATGTGGAATCGCTGTGCCGAAATTCTCGGCGATGGTCTGGCCCATATCCGCGAGCGTGTCGCGCACGCCTAAACTTACGCCAGCGCCGCCTCCCGGCGAGTAGGCCAGTATCGGGACGTATTCGCGCGAATGGTCGGTGGTGGGCCAGCGCGAATCGGGATCGCAGCCGTGGTCCGCGGTGATCATCAGCAGGTCGGAAAGACTCAGCAACGCCAGAAAGTTCGCGAGCAATCGGTCGAACTCTTCTAGCGACTTGGCGAAGCCTTCGACGTCTTTGCGGTGGCCATACAACATGTCGAAATCCACGAGGTTACAAAAAATCAGTCCGCTCTTGCGTTCGCTGGCTGCGGCGGTCATTTTTTCCATGCCATCGGTATTGCCTTTTGTCGTGACGTATTCCTCGACACCGCGGCCGTTATAAATGTCGTGGATTTTACCGATGCCAAAGACGCGCACTTTGCGCTCGGCGAGAACGTCCATCAACATGGGCTTCGGCGGGTCGACGGCGTAATCGTGACGGCGCGTGGTGCGCACGAAATTTCCCGGCGTTCCCGTAAACGGCCGGGCAATGACGCGGCCCACGCGATGCGGTCCGTCCAGGAGTTTTCGCGCGATCTCGCACATGCGGTAGAGGTCGGCGATGGGAATGACGTCTTCATGAGTGGCGATCTGAAAGACGCTGTCGCCGGAGGTGTACACAATTGGTTTGCCGGTTCGAACGTGTTCTTCGCCCAACTCCTTGATGATTTCTGTGCCGGAGGCCGGCTTGTTTCCAATTGTTTTGCGGCCGATTTGCTTTTCAAATTCCTCGATCAATTCTTTCGGAAATCCATTTTTATAGACGGGGAAGGCTTGGTCGAGCCACACTCCGGCCATTTCCCAATGTCCCGTAGTAGTGTCTTTTCCGGGGGAGCGGGTGGCGCCTTTTCCGTAAGCGCCGATCGGGGCAGCTGTGGGAGTCTGGTGCTTTAGCGGAGCTATATTCGCCAACCCGAGTCGCACGAGATTTGGAATTTCCAGCGGACGGGACTCCGCGATGTGTCCAAGCGTGTTTCTGCCCACGTCGCCATAGTCGGCGGCATCGGACAGTTCGCCGATTCCCACGCTGTCCAGCACGATCCAAAAAACTCGTTCAAATTCCGTCATGGCGCGGCCTCGCAAACCCCATTGAGCGGAACTCTAGCACAGGCAGTTGCATTCGCCATCCCCTTACTCGATGCGCCCACCCGCCTGGCCTTGCGCCGCCATACGTTATCCATGGATACTGCACTGAACTCTTTTTCGTTCTCATGCGTAGTACTCAGTAGCGGAGGTGTGCCATGCCCCAGGACGGTAGCCAACGGACCAGGTCGGTTGTTTTTCCGATCATTCTGATTGCGATCGGCGCGCTTTTTTTGCTGCGCACGTGGCGTCCGGCATTCGACCCCATACCCATTCTTTGGACCTACTGGCCGCTGATTCTCATCTTCATCGGGCTGGGGAAAATCTGGGATAACATGCAGCGGAGCCGCAATCCCGATGCGCCTCCAGGTTTTTCCATGGGAACAACCGTCGGCACGCTGGCGTTTGTGTTGCTGCTGGTTTTCCTGGTCTGGCACGGTCGGAGCTTTACGCGCCGGCACGGGTTCTACGCGGGGTCAAAACACACTTCGCAAACCGTGGATCTCCGGGACGCGCGATCGGCGCGTGCCAAGCTGGAAATGGGCGCCGGGCAATTGACCATCAATGGCGGATCCAATCATTTGATGGATGCCGATTTTACCTATGATGATTCGAGTGGCACGCCAAAGGTAGATTACAACGTGTCCCGTGGCATCGGAGAACTCAATATTTCTCAGGAGTCCGGCTCCGTGCACTTCGGGCATACGCAGAATGTTTGGAACCTGAATTTCAGCAAGGATACGCCGCTGGAATTACGCATTGATATGGGCGCGGGGCAGGGGAACCTCCATTTTAGCGATATACCGCTCACCAAGTTGGATCTGAACCTGGGCGCGGGGCAAATGGATGTGGACTTCACGGGTGTTCGAAAAGCCGACTTGACGGCGGTCATCGAAGGTGGAGTAGGACAGGCAAACATCCGACTGCCGAAGAATGTCGGCGTGATTGCCACGGCGTCGGGAGGAATTGGGTCGGTCCGCGTGCGCGGATTGAAACAGGACGGCGATTCTTACACGAACGAGGCTTACAAAAAAACTCCGGCGACGATTCACTTGAAGGTGGAAGGCGGGATTGGGGAGATCGTGCTTACGGAAGAGCCGTGAGAGCGGTGGAAAACGGCGGTTTGCCCCACCTTGACGACGGACGTATAATTTAAAGTTTAGGCAGTGGGTTCGAAACGCGCTGTCTAGGCTTCCCCTTGGCGACCAAAGAGATCACCACCACAAACACGGATGTCACGACGCCGCAGGAGTTTATTTCTGTGCGTGGCGCGCGAGTCCACAACCTCAAAAACATCAGTGTGGATATTCCGCATAACGCCATTACGGTCGTTACGGGTGTGAGCGGATCGGGAAAATCGTCGCTTGCGTTCGATACGATTTACGCGGAAGGGCAGCGGCGTTACGTGGAATCGCTGTCGGCGTATGCGCGGCAGTTCCTGGAGCGGATGGAAAAGCCGGATGTGGATGAAATTTCGGGGATTGCGCCGGCGGTGGCGATTCGGCAGAAAAATTCCACGCGGAATCCGCGGTCGACGGTAGCCACGGCGACGGAGATTTACGACTATTTGCGGCTCTTCTTTGCGCGATGCGGGCAGACGTTTTGCATCAAGTGCGGGGCGGAGGTGCGGCGGGACAATCCGGATGAGATCGCGACGCGGATTTTGTCTTTGCAGGCGGGACGGCGATTCTACATCTTGTACGAGTTTCGAATCGCTGTACCCACGGCGCCAGCCGCTTCGAAACGGGGTGCAAAGAAAACGCCAGCGGCTCCGAGTGGGGAAGCACTACGGCAAGGACTGGCTGATTTGCAGAAGCGCGGGTTCAATCGTTTGTATCAGGACGGGCGCATCCACGAGTTCTCTTCGCCGGAAACGCTGCTGGATGTGGACTTCTCGAAATCGGTTTATGTGCTGGTGGACCGGCTGGCGGTGAACCCGGAGTCGCGCGCGCGGCTAGTGGATTCGATCGAGATTTGCTACCGCGAGGGGCATGGCGAAGCGATTCTGGAATTTCCCGGGGACGGCGCTGGGGCGCCCGCGGATCGGCTCACGTTCAACGAACGGTTCGAATGCAAGAACGACGGCACGCTCTATCAGGAGCCAGAGCCGCGGCTTTTTTCGTTTAATAATCCGTATGGGGCGTGCCCGCGCTGCCAGGGTTTTGGGAACACGATTGATTTCGATTTGAATCTGGTGGTGCCCGACCCGAGCAAGTCTTTGGATGAAGGCGCAATTGAGCCCTGGACCAAGCCGCGGTACCGCACTCTTTTCCAGGAAGCCAAAAAATGGGCGCGCGGGCGGGGCATCCCCACGAATGTGCCGTGGCGCCAACTCACTGCTGAGCAGCGCCGGTTGATTTTGGAAGGCGATCCGGAGAACAAGTACGAAGGCGTGAAAGGCTTTTTTACCTGGCTGGAGCGAAAAAAATACAAGCTGCACGTGCGAGTTTTCTTGAGCCGGTTTCGCGGATATGCGAAGTGCCCTGATTGTAGCGGGACGCGCTTGCGGGCGGAGGCGCGCGCCGTTCGAGTGGCGGGCAAATCGATAACGGAGATTTGCAAGTTCACGGTGAAGGAGGCGCGAGCGTTCGTCTCGACGCTGCAGCTTTCCGATGCGCAGTTGAAAATTGCGGACAAGATTCTCGAGGAGATTCGCACGCGGCTACAGTTTCTGGACGAAGTCGGGCTGGACTACCTGACGCTCGACAGGCTGACGTCCACGCTCTCAGGCGGAGAATCGCAGCGCATTCAACTGGCTACGTCGCTGGGGTCTCACCTGGTCGGCGCGCTGTATGTTTTGGACGAGCCTTCGATTGGATTGCATCCGCGGGACACGCAGCGGCTGATTGACATTCTCAAGTCGCTTCGCGATCTGGGGAATACAGTGCTGGTGGTGGAACACGATCCCGATACGATTCAGGCTTCGGACTGCGTAATCGATCTCGGTCCAGGCGCCGGAGAACTTGGTGGGAAGCTGCTGTTCAGTGGTCCGTATGCCGCGATGCTTGAGGAACACAAATCGCTTACCGGGCGCTATCTCTGCGGTGAATTGCGAATACCGGTGCCGAACGTACGGCACAAGCCCGCGGGGAAATTCGTGCGTGTTTACGGAGCGAACCTGCACAATTTGCAGAACCTAGATGTGATGATTCCGCTTGGAATGCTCACGGTGGTCACCGGTGTGAGCGGTTCGGGAAAATCCACGCTGGTGCATGACGTTCTCTACAAAGCGCTGCTGGCCAAGCGCGTCGGTGGCAGTATCAAAGAGTTTTGCGACCGCCTGGAAGGGGATGACAACGTCCGCGAAGTGATCATTGTGGATCAATCACCGATCGGACGCACGCCGCGTTCGAATCCAGCGACTTACCTGAAAGCGTTTGACGCGATTCGAGAAGTGTTTGCGGAAACGCCGGACGCCAAGCGCCGCGGTTATGCGGCTGGACATTTTTCGTTCAACGTGCCAGGCGGGCGCTGCGAGACATGTCAGGGCGATGGCACGGTCACGGTGGAAATGCAGTTTTTGGCGGATGTCGAGTTGATTTGCGAGGAGTGCCGCGGTACGCGCTTCAAGAGCGGGGTTCTGGAAGTGCGGTATCACGGGAAGAATATTCATGAAGTTTTGCAACTGACGGTGCGCGAAGCGCTGGCATTTTTCGTGAATGTGACCAAGGTGGTGTCCAAGCTCAGAATCCTGAATGAAATCGGGCTGGGGTATTTGCGGTTGGGACAATCTGCAACGACGCTTTCCGGGGGTGAGGCGCAGCGCTTGAAGCTTGCCGCGCATTTGAGCCGCACCGACAATGAAGGCATTCTCTACATTCTGGATGAGCCGACGACGGGACTGCACTTCGACGATATTGCCAAGCTGCTCGCGGCGTTCCGAAAGTTGATTGAAGGTGGCGCGTCACTGCTGGTCATCGAGCACAACCTGGATGTCATCAAATCCGCGGACTGGCTGATTGACTTAGGCCCCGAGGGCGGTGATCAGGGCGGCAAGATTATTGCGTCGGGCACGCCAGAGCAGGTGGCGCGCAACACGCAGTCGCACACGGGCCACTATCTGGCGCGTATCTTGAATGGGAATGGCCAGGCAAAGCGGAATGGGAATGGCGCATCCAAACCGGAAGGCGCTTCGGCTACAATCGCCAATGGAGCCAAAACTCCTCCGGCAAAATGATGACGCGTGTGAATCTTCGACGGACTCCGTTTAAACCTCTTCGCTACGCACTGTGGGTCGTCTATTTTCTTGGGACGCACTTTTCTGCTCACGCACAATCGTCTTCCGCGCCCGCCGGCCAATCGAAATCCATGAAATTGGCGAATCCGCTTAACGAGCTGCTGGACGAAGCAAAGCGCGACATTGACAAGAACAATTTTGAAGCGGCGATTGCTCCGCTGCAAAAAGTCATTGCCGAGGAGCCGAACACTGCGTACGCGCATTTCCAGCTCGCGTATGTTTTCACCGCGCTGAAGCGTGTGGACGAAGCGCGCGCGGAATATGAACGTACCATCGCAATCGATCCGAAACTCTCGGAAGCCTATCTGGACCTGGGGATTTTGCTCCTGGATAAGGATCCGCACGCGGCCGTCGCGCCATTGACCAAAGCGGTGGAGATGCGTGCGGCGGAGTCCCGGCCGCGGTTTCTGCTGGGCGTGGCTGAGGAACGGTCGGGTGATCTTGCGAAGGCCTTCGATTCCTTTGAGGGCGCGGTGCGGTTGGACCCGCGCGACTTGGAAACGATTGAGCATCTTGGAAGCCTTTATCTGCAGCTGAAGCGTCCCACGGATGCGGAAGCGAAATTCCGAAACGCGCTGGAACTGCAGCCCACGGATGGAAGAGCGTTGCTTGGTTTGGCGCAGAGCCTGGATGCTCAGAAAAAACCGGAGGCCGCAGACGCGTTTCGCAACTATCTTGCGGTCCAGCCCACGGATGCGGCTGCGCGAGCGCAGTTGGTGCATCTTTTGATGGATGGGCAGCAGTACGACGGCGCGATTGCGGAACTGGATCGTGCGGACGCCGGGAAGCCGCCGTCGATGGATTCTTTGAAGTTGCGGGCGGATATTCAGATCACGCAAAAGAAATACGATGATGCGGCGGCGACGCTGGCCCGGGCGGTTGCGCTTGCGCCGACCGACGCGCAACTGCATGGCGGGCTGGGCAGGCTCTATCTGCAGAAGCGTGATTTTCCTTCCGCTGAAAAGGAGCTGAAAATTGCGCTGCGGATGGAGCCGAACAATCTTGTCTTTTGGAAGGATTTGAGTTCAACCTACTACCTGGGAGGAAATTTCGCGTCAGCCATTGCGACGCTCGATGTGATCGCCAAGGCCGAAACGCCTGGCGCCGGGGCGTGGTTTATCCGCGCACTTTGTTACGATAAACTGAACCAGCCAAAGCCCGCTCTCGAAGCGTACGAGAAATTTCTCGAGCTGGATCAGGATAAGAATCCGGATCAGGTCTGGCAGGCGCAGCAGCGCAGCAAAGTTCTGCGGCGGATGCTGGAACAGAAAAGGTAACGGCATGAGGGTCCGCGGGAAGTGCTGGGGAGCGTTGTGCGGCCTTGCAGCCGTTCTTTTTGTTATTCCTAGCGCTGCCACGGATTTGCTGGGAGATTTGCAGGCCCGTTTCGACCGGGAGACCAATGGGGTGCACAAAGCGAAGATGATGGGAGCCCTGGGCGACGCGCAGTTCGAGGAGGCGCGCCGCGCGGGGAAGGCCGGAGACCACAGCACTGTCGCACTGACGCTGGAAAAATATCGCGACAATGTTCGCGCCGCGCTGGACGCCTTGAAGAAACAACACCCGGATGCCGAAAAAAGCTCCAATGGTTACCGGCAGCTTCAAGTTCACGTGCACCGGGGTATTCGCGAGGTCGAGGAATCACTCTTGGTCGCGCCGGAGCCTTACAAGCCGCCATTGGAGATCGTGCGCGAGGATTTGATCGTCATGGATGACGAGTTGTTGAAAATGCTTTTTCCGCGGCGACCGCTGAATACCCCCGCGGCTCCCGCGTCACCGGAGAAACAGCCATGAAATTAACGCTGTCATTTACTTTGGCCGCATTTTTATTGCTGAGCGCAGCCGCTCCGGTTCATGCGCATTCGCCGCAGGAGAAGGATTATCTGACGGCGATGGAAGCGGACAAGATTCGCGACGCGGAGTCGACGAACGACCGGATCAGATTATTTCTCATGTTTGCCGAGGACCGGCTGAAGAAGTTTCAATACGAGCTGGATCACCCTTCCACGAACCGCCACGGAGATATGCTGAACTCGCTGCTGAATGCTTATGTTGGGTGCATTGACGATGCGGCGGACCTCATCCAGCTGGGTATCGAGAAACAGGACAACATCCGGCAAGGGATCGAGTTGATGTCCTCGCGCACGAAGGATTTCCTGGTGATGCTGCAAAAAATCTCGACGGATGGGCCGGAACAAGAAATCTACAAAGACAATTTGGATGACGCCATCGAGGGCACGCAGGACGCTTTCAACGATGCGGAAAAGGCGAAGAAGAAAGTGGCGCCTCCGCCGGTGCGGCGCAAGAAGTAGTTGTTGAGGAATCCGAGAGCTCGATGAAGCCAAGCCCGCACATGAGATCACTTGTTCCTGGTGGCGGGGCTCTGTTTCAGCGCATGTTCACGCGGCTGGGATGCGACGGGCGGCCGCCGCGGTTTCGAGTGGAGTTTTATCCGTATTCCAGTTTGGTGCTGACGATTCGGCGCAAGGAAGAGGTCGTGTACGTGCGGTTTTCTGATTTGCTGCGACGCGCACCCCTTGCGGTGCTGGAAGGCGCGGCGGCGCTGTTGCTCGCACGTGTTTATCGGCGAAAGGCCGCGGCGTCCCTTGTCGAGCCGTATCTGGAATATGCGCGCTCGGACCGCACGAGAAGCCGGATGAATCGTATGCGACGGGGACGCGTGCGATTAGCCGCGACCAGTGCGCTTGGAGAGCATTTTGATCTGGCAAAACTTTTTGACGAGCTAAATCGAAGGTATTTCGGAGGGGTGTTGCAGCGACCGCACATCGCCTGGAGCAGCCGGAGCTGGCGGCGGCAATTTGGTTGTTACGATCCAGGCCCGCATCAGATTTTGCTGAACCGGCGGATGGACCGGCCTGGCGTTCCGCAATGCGCGGTGGAATATGTGTTGTTTCACGAGATGCTGCACGTCAAGCATCCGACGCGGCGCTCGGGATGCAGCCTGGTTTCGCATTCGCGCGAATTTCGTGAGGAGGAAAAACGGTTTGCGGAGTTCGAACGGGCGCGGCGCATCCTGGACCGGCTGGCGCGGTGAGACTGGGAAAAGCGGAGTTGAGCGCTGCGGGGATTATTCCTTCTTCTCTTTTCCGACTTCCTTCCAGAGCTTTTCTAATTTCTTTTTTATTTTGTCGCCGTCTTCGGCGTGCGGGTACAGGTCGAGATAGCGCTGGTAGGATTTGATGGCTTGTTTCTTGAGGCCCCTCTTTTCTTGCGCTTCGCCCAAGAAGCGGAACGGAATTGCGTAACCAGGTTTGGCTAGGGTGGCGTCCTGGAATCGGTCAATAGCGGCTTCCACATCACCCTTCCGCATGTAGTATTGGCCAACCTCCATATCCTTTTCGGCGCGCAAGGGATCCCACGTCGGCTGGTCCGGAGCGTTCTGCGTGGCGTTGTCTTTGTTTGGTTTTGCGGGAGGCTTCGGTGGTGGAGCGCCGGGCGGCTCGGCAGGTTTTGACGAAGAATCCTTTGGTGGATCCTGGGCGTGCAGCGGCGCCCCCGCGGCGAGCAGGGAAGCGGTGATCAGAAACTGAATGGCACAGCGAAGTCTCATCGGCTGACCGGAGGCTCTCCCTCTTCTCCGATTCACTCTAGTATGATGGAAGTTGTCTGGCGATTGTAGTCCTCTGCGCAAAGTTCACATGGAACCCAAAGAAAAAGCGGCGTTGCTTCCGGAAAGCCCGGGCGTCTATCTGTTCAAAGACGCGGGCGGCACGGTGCTGTATGTAGGGAAGGCGCGCAATCTGCGCAGCCGCGTGCGGTCGTATTTTCTGGAATCGCGGTGGATGGATGCCAAGACAGGTTCGCTGGCGCGGGAGATTGCGGAGCTGGAGACGATTGTTGTTGGCAACGAGCGGGAAGCACTCGCGCTGGAACACAATCTCATCAAGCAGTACCGGCCCAAGTTCAACGTCGTTTTGCGTGATGACAAGACCTATCCGTATATCAAGTTCACAGCGGGGGAGAAGTATCCGCGGGTATATTTCACGCGCCGCATCAAGAAGGATGGATCGCTCTATTTCGGTCCGTACTTCCCATCAAGCCTGGCGCGGCGGATTCTGCATTTCGTGCATAAGCGTTTTATGGTGCCGTCGTGCACCGTGGATCTAGCGCGGAGCCACGCGCGGCCGTGTTTGCAGTACTACATCAAGCGATGCCTGGGGCCGTGCGTGACGGGGCTGACGACGGATGATCGCTATGCGGAGGCGGCTCGCGATGTGCGGCTGTTCCTCGAAGGGCGGCGGCACGATTTGATGAAGAGCCTTGAAGAACGTATGACGAGCGCGGCAGAAAAGGAACTTTTCGAGCAAGCGGCGGCGTACCGCGATTTGCTGCGCACGCTGGAAGATATTGAGGAGCGGCAGCGCATTGCGGCGACGCAGGGAGATGACACGGACGTGCTTGCGTATTATGCGGAGCCTCCTCTGGTGGCCGCGGATCTTTTTCATTTGCGCGGTGGACGCGTCGTGGACCGGCGGGAATTTTATTGGGAGGACCTGGAGGAATTTGATCAGCAGGAGTTTGTGCCGTCACTGCTGAAACAGCTATATCTGGAGGCGGAATATTTGCCGAAGGCGATTCACGTCTCGATCGATTTCGAGGATCGCGAGCCTCTGGAAGAAGTCCTGACGGAGCGTGCGGGTCACAAAGTGGAAATTCTCACGCCACAGCGCGGGACCAAGCGCGCGTTTCTCGATTTGGTGGAGAGCAACGCGAAGCATTCGTTCGAACAGCGCTTCCGCGTGCTGAAGCCGAGTTCGAAAGCGATCGGAGAGGCGCTGCAGAATACGCTCAACTTGGCTGACGAACCGAAACGCATCGAGAGCTTTGACATTTCGCACATTCAAGGGACGGACACGGTGGCGTCCATGGTGGTTTGGGAAAATGGGCGGATGAAGAAGGCGGACTATCGGAAGTTCATTATTCGCGGTGAGGAAGGGCGCAGCGGCGAAGGCGCGAACGGGAGTCCGCTACGGCAGAATGATGATTTCGCAAGTATGAGAGAGGCAGTGACGCGCCGCTACCGGCGACTCCAGGAAGAAAAGAAAGAACTGCCAGACCTGATCCTGATTGACGGCGGCATCGGGCAGCTGTATGCGGCCGCGCAGGCTCTCGAATCTCTGCAGATCATCAATCAGCCGGTGGCGAGTATCGCGAAGAAGGAAGAAATTCTATATGTTCTTGGGCAGGAGAGTGAACCCCTCATTTTGGAGCGGCATTCGCCGGTCCTCCATCTGATTCAGCAGATTCGCGACGAGACGCACCGATTTGCGGTGACTTTTCACAGGCAGCGGCGGGGCAAGAGACAGACGGAGACCGCGCTAAATGAAATCCCGGGAATCGGGCCGCGAACGGCGCAGAAGCTATTGAAGGAATTTGGAAGCGTGGCCAATATTCAGCGTGCAGGTGTGGTGGAATTAAGCCGCGTAGTAGCGCGAAAAAGCGCTGAGAAGATATTGGAGCACCTGGGTGCGAACTCTTCGAGATAACCGGTAGCGTCACGTACGGCGGTTAGCGCATCTTGCGGGTGTACAATCGCTATGCTACGGTTTCCGTGGAGGTTGCTATGGCTGACAATGTGGGTTCCAAGGTGACTTATTTCCTGGTCGGGCTGGGAGTTGGAGCTCTTGTAGGTATTTTGTTCGCGCCGAAGTCGGGTGAGGACACGCGCGAGTTTCTTGCCAAGAAGGCAGACGAGGGCAAGGATTTTGCACAGAAGAAAGCGCGCGAACTACGCGAGCGCGCGGACGAGTTGATTGAGCGCAGCAAAGAAGTTGCGGTACGGAAAAAGGATTCGATTTCGGCGGCGGTAGAGGCCGGGCGCGAAGCCTATTTGCGCGAAGCGAAATCGTAGTTACGCGGCGGGGTTTCAGCACGGGTTCCGCTTCCGAGTGAGGCGGGTGGGGCGCCTATGCAATTCTGGCTCGAATTCTTCAGTATCGTTGCGGCCATCGCGCTTGTCATTCAAGTGGTGATGCTTACGCTGCTGTTTTTTCAGATGCGCCGGACGTCGGAGAACGTCAACCGGCTCGTTGGTGATTTGCAGACGCGCGTCGGGCCGATCCTTACGCGGGTGCAGATTCTGCTGGATGATACGCAGCCAAAAATTTCCAGCATGGTGACGGACGCTTCGCACATCGTTTACCTGGCGCGCGGGCAGGCGCAGAAGATCGACCGTGTGGTTACGGATGCCGCTGACCGGCTGCGCGGCCAGTTGGTGCATGCGGACCGCATTCTGACGGGAACGCTCGAGGCTGTGGAAGACGCTGGCTTCAAGTTCAAGAACAGTTTTTGGCGGCCGATGCAGAAGGCGTCGGCATTGGTGCAGGGAATTAAAGTGGGGCTTGATTTGCTCCGATCGCGGCGCGGCAAGTCTGACGGCGAAGATCCGCGCGAGCAGCAGGAAGAAGAACTCTTTATTTGAACAGTTCTCAGTTGTCAGTTTTTAGTTTTCAGTAAGAGAAGAGATTTTGGTTTTGGTTTGCTTGCCGGAAGTTTCACTCATCCAAAAGAATTTTCGCCGCCACAATCCTCTTGCCATAAGTGGAGCTAAACCTACGCAATCGCTAGCCCCGAAACGTTGGTGATCCATCAGCGGATCCAGCCGCCTCCAAGCACACGATCTCCATCATAAAAAACTGCAGCTTGCCCAGGTGTAATGGCGCGCTGGGGCGCGTCGAAGGTCACGCGCGCGCGATTTGAATCGAGCGGCTCGATCGTAGCCGGGGCGGGTTCGTGCTTGTGGCGAATCTTGGCGAAGGCGCGCACCGATTCGGTTGGCCTGTCGACGGAAACCCAGTTCACGCCTTCAAGCTCGCAATTCGTTTTTCTTAAAACATCATCTTCGCCAACGACGACGCGGTTCTTCTCCGGATCAATGGACAAGACGTAGAGCGGTTTGCCGGCGGCAAAGCCGAGGCCCTTGCGTTGGCCGATGGTGAAGCCGTGAACACCATTGTGCCGGCCGATCACGTCGCCGGCTTCGTTGACGATTTCACCTTCGCTATTTTGAAGAGAGATTCCGCGTTCCCTGGAATAGGCGTGAATGAACTGCACGTAATTGCCCGTGGGCACGAAGCATAGCTCCATGCTCTCTGGTTTTTCGGCGACGGGCAGATTCGCGCGGCGGGCCAGGGCGCGGACTTCTTCTTTTGTGAGATCGCCCAGCGGGAATTCGCTGCGGGAGAGTTGCTCCTGGGTGAGACCCCACAAGAAATAGGATTGATCTTTGCCGTCATCGCGCGCGCGCAGTAGTTCCCATCGAGCGGTTCCTTCATTGCGGCGAATGCGGGCGTAGTGGCCGGTGGCAAGGCGCTCGGCGCCGATTTGGCGCGCCATGCGCAGCAGCGGCTCAAACTTCACATCGTTGTTGCAGTTGGTGCAGGCGATGGGGGTGCGTCCAGCGAGATACTGATCAACAAAAGGACGCACCACGCGTGCCTCAAATTGTTCCTCGAAATTCACAACGTAATGTGGAAAATTCAGGTGCTGCGCGACAGCCTTCGCGTCGTAGACATCGTCAAGCGAGCAGCAGCGGTGCTGGGCAGGGCCGTCGCCCTGCAATTCCGGCAGACGGCGCTGATTCCAGAGCTGCATAGTAAGACCCACGACGGCGTGGCCTTGTTGCTGGAGCAGGGCGGCAACGGCAGAGGAATCGACGCCGCCAGACATGGCGACGGCGACGAGGCCGCGCTGGGTTTCCGCGCGCTCCGGAAGAGTGTCGAATTGGGTGGCTGCGATCATGCACAAAAGCGGGGCACCCGCCGCGGCGGGCGCCCCTACAATTTCATTTTAACGGGTTTCGACCGCTTTGCGATAGGTGGGAGACAAATCGCGGAGTTGGGCGACGGCTGCGGGAACGACGCTCAAGGCAAAGTCGATGTCCGCGGGGGTGGTGTGGCGGCCGAGGCTGAAGCGCAGGCTGGCGCGGGCTTCTTCGGACGGCAAGCCGATGGCGGTGAGAACGTGGGACGGCTCGACAGCGCCGGAGGAGCAGGCCGCGCCGGTAGAACATGCCAGGCCCTTGAGATCGAGAGCAATAAGTAGAGCTTCGCCTTCGACTCCAGGGAAAACCAAATTAGTGGTGTTGGGAGTACGCGAGGCAGTGGCAGCGTTCACGCGAGACTGCGGAATGCGTTCAAGCAGACCTTGTTGCAATTTGTCGCGGAGACTGGCCACACGCTTGGCGTCGTCAGCGAGCGAGTGGCGCGCGATTTCGGCGGCCTTGCCCAACCCAATGATGCCTGCGACGTTTTCGGTGCCAGGCCGGAATCCGCGCTGGTGATGGCCTCCGTAGAGGAACTGGCGCAGCCGCGTTCCGCCGCGGACATAAAGCGCGCCGATTCCCTTGGGCGCGTAGAGCTTGTGACCGGAAAGGGAGAGCAAATCGACTTGGAGCGCGTTCACGTCAATCGGGATTTTGCCGACGGATTGCACGGCGTCGGTATGGAAATAAATGTCGGCTTCTTTGGCGATGTGGCCGATCTCATCGAGAGGCTGGACAGTGCCGAGCTCATTGTTTGCGTGCATGATGGTGATAAGGACGGTTTCAGGCCGAATTGCGGCGCGTAGGCGGTCGAGCTCAATGAGACCGTTGTAATCTACGGGTAGAAAGGTGACGGCGACGCCTTCTTTTTCTAGAGCCTGACAGGTGTTTAGGACGGCTTCGTGTTCGATGGCGGTGGTGATGAGGTGTATGGAGGAACCTGCTTTTTTGGACGCGGGGACAGGCAAGAATGCCTGTCCTACAACACCAAAGATGGCGTGATTGTCGGATTCGGTGCCGCCGCTGGTGAAGACGATTTCCTGGGGGCGGGCGCCGATGAGCGCGGCGACTTGTTCGCGCGCCGATTCGACGGCAGCGCGAGCACGCTGGCCAGGGGTATGGATGGAGGCCGCGTTGGCGAATTCTGCGGAGAAATAGGGAAGCATGGCGTCGAGCGCGCGCGGCTCGACGGGCGTCGTGGCGTTGAAATCAAGGTAGACGCGGTTCATGGCGACGCTTTCAGGATAACAGGGCACTGCGAGACGGGAAAACCGAAATCGATGGAGAGCGCGGACGCGGAGAGTGGTGCCCTGGATTTAGGCTGGGGAAGAGGGAAGCAAACGATCGATATGACTCGGGGAAATGCCAGCGTGGAACGCTGCTTCTATGCGGCTTCCTCGTTTGAAACGTCGGGTTGGGCGCCAGATTTGGGGCGCCAGCTGACGAGGTTGCTGGTGTAAAGGGCGATGCACAGGAGATTGGCGGGAACGAAGCCGAATTGTGCGGTGCGGATTCCGATCACGCAGACCACGGCGCTGTTAATTCCGGCGACGACCCAGCCTTGCCAGAGCTTCTTTCCGATGAGCACGGTGGCGAGAACCGTCAACACGCAAGATAAATAGTCGAGTCGAATCCAGTGAATCATGTTCAGCATATTGAGCGAGCGAACCAAGGCACGAAACAAGCGCAGCGACTCGTTTGCAAGCCCGCGGTTCTACGATTTTCATTTCTAGCTGGCCAGGCCGATTGCCCCGACGATTACAACCGCTTCGGGGCCTTTCGAAGAACGCGCACACTTCATGTGTGCGAACAGTCGCTTCAGTGCCACTAAGCTATGTGCAATTGGGCGGCCATTCAAAACAGGGTGGGAATCAAAGGCGCGAAACGTACTCGATGGTAAGTCCTTCTGCGAGTTGCGATTGCGGCGATGGTTGTAAGGGTCCAACGGAGCAGCAGGGAATGCTCCAGCAAAATCGGTCACTCTGAGACAAACTGTGTCACCTTGAAACGCTTCCTGCCGGAAATGCGATTGGCGCGCCGAGGCCCCTTTCATTCTCGGCATGGCGGCTTTGCTCAATACGACCGGTTTCGGTTGTCTGAGGAAGGTTTGATGCCAGAGGGGGGCGGCGGCGGGTCAAAACAAAATCTAACTGCCATAAATTCCTTATAAGGAGCCTGCGGAGCTAGAGCCGGTTCTAACGTTTGGCCGTCTATGAATGCGGCGGAGGCCTGCCCATGAAACGACTCGTCTTATTCTGGATTCTCGCAGTGTGCCCGGTGGTGCAGTCGCAGGACGCGACGTTTCGCGGCAACAGGCAGCACACGGGGGAATATGGCGGCGCAGGCGTGCCGCAATTCACCAAGGTCAAGTGGCAGTTTCACACCGATGGGCAGGTGCTCTCTTCTCCGGTGGCCGCCGGTGACACACTGTACGTCGGCAGCAGCGATCATTTTCTCTATGCGCTGGACCTCGCGGCCGGCACGGTGAAATGGAAATTCAAAACCGATAGCCGGATCACGTCGTCTCCCGCAGTGTCGGGCGGGGTCGTGTACTTCGGGAGCTTTGATAGCAACTTCTATGCGGTGGACACCACGAGCGGAAAACTAAAGTGGAAGTTCAAGACTGGCGGAGAACGACGGTTCGCGGGAACACATCTTCACGGGGCGGAGCCGGCGAGCGAAACGATGCCAGATCCGTTCGACTTCTTCCTATCGTCGCCGGTGTTGTGGAATAGCGCGGTCTATTTCGGCAGCGGCGATACGTATATCTATGCGCTTGACGCGGCCACGGGAAATTTGAACTGGAAGTTCAAGACCGGCGACGTCGTGCACGCATCACCGGCCATTTCCGAGGGAACGCTATTCGTCGGGAGCTGGGACAGCTATTTCTATGCGCTGGACGCCGCTACCGGAAAAGAGAAATGGCGTTTCAAGACCGGTGAAGATCCCGCTATTCACAATCAAGTGGGCATTCAATCCTCCGCGGCCGTGGCGGATGGCACGGTTTACTTTGGCTGCCGCGATTCGAAGCTGTACGCAGTGGATGCGGCCACGGGCAAGGAGAGATGGTCTTTCTCGAACAAGGGATCGTGGGTCATCGGCTCGCCGGGAGTGCTTGATGGGAGAGTTTATTTTGCGACTTCGGATTCGGGACTGTTTTATGGACTGGACGCCAACTCCGGCGCGAAGCTTTTCTCCCTCGACTTCAAAAATTGGCCGATGTTCTCTTCGCCCGCGGTCGCCGGAGGCCTTGCTTACATTGGGTCGCACCAGGGCAAGCTGTTCGCAATTGACCTGAAAACGCAGAAAGTCGCGTGGACCTTTGAGACCGAAAATTCAAAGAAGAACGGTCCCGTCTACACCAAGGGCGACGGCACGCCCAAGTATGAGGCGGCTTTTTTTGATTTTTTCTACGACGACATGATCGTAGGCGTGCAAAAAATGATGTCGGTGGGAGCCATTCTCTCTTCGCCGACGGTGGTCAACGGCACGATCTACGTTGGCAGCGCGGATGGGAGCGTCTACGCGTTGAACTAGCGCCGTTAGCGAACGTCCTCGCCGGCGGCGCCTTCCTTTACCTCCTAAAATCAACGGGCAGCCTGACCCATGTTAGAGTGAGCTTTCCCCTGCGGCTGCTAAACTCGCGGCCGGGGCAGGAAACGCGGGGGTGGAAGAAGTGGCGTACCGGGATTTGCGGGAGTTTGTGAAGAAGCTCGAGAAAGAGGGCGAGCTGAAGCGGATTCGTGCGGAAGTGGATCCGGTCCTGGAAATTGCCGAAGTGACGCAGCGTGTGGCGCGGGACAAGGGGCGACAGCCAAAGAGTGTGGGTCCCGCGTTGCTGTTCGAGAAGCCGACGGGATCGCGCGTCCCGCTATTGATTAACGCGTTTGGCAGCGTGCGGCGGATGGAATTGGCGTTTGAAGTGGAGAAGCTGGATGACGTGGCGGAGCGCATCCAGGGATTCTTAAAGATGGATACACCGCAGGGGTTGTTCGACAAAATCAAATTGTTGCCGAAGCTAGCGGAACTTGGGTCGTTCTTTCCGAAAAGCGTGCCGTCGGGCTCCTGCAAGGAAGTCATTCAGAAGGGAAGCGACGTCAATCTTTTCGATTTCCCCATTTTAAAGTGCTGGCCGCAGGATGGCGGACGATTCATCACCTTTCCGTTGGTGTTCACGCGCAACCCAGAAACGGGGAAGCGCAACGTCGGCATGTACCGCATGCAGGTGTACGACGAGCGGACCACCGGGATGCATTGGCAAACGCAGAAGCACGGAGCCGAGCATTTTCGCAGGGCGCGGGCGAAGAATCCCGACGGTCGGATTCCAGTGTCGGTGGCGATTGGTGCCGACCCGGCGACGGCGCTCTCCGGCATGCTTCCGATCCCACCCGACCTCGACGAGATGATGTTCGCCGGATTTCTACGGCGGGAGCCGGTGGAAATGGTGCGGTGCGAGACGAACGATTTGGAAGTTCCTGCCAATGCGGAGATCGTGCTCGAAGGGCACGTCAATTTGAACGAGATGCACACCGAGGGACCCTTTGGCGACCATACGGGCTTCTATTCGCTGGAAGGCGAATACCCAGTCTTCCACGTGGAGTGTGTGACGCACCGGAAAGATCCGATTTATCTGACAACCGTGGTGGGCCCGCCGCCGCAGGAAGACTACTTTATGGGGTATGCGGTGGAGCGCATTTTTCTGCCCGTCATGAAAATGCAGTACCCGGAAATCGTGGATGTGGCGATGCCCGCCCAAGGGATTTTTCATAACTTGATGATTGTGGCGATCCGGAAGTCTTATCCGGGACACGCGCGCAAAATTATGAACGCCATTTGGTCACTGGGGCAGGCAATGTTCACAAAGGTGATCGTGGTGGTAGATCACGACGTGGATATCCATAACTATCGCGAGGTGGTGTGGAAGACCCTCTGCGCGCTGGATCCGGAGCGCGATGTCCAGTTTACCTTGGGACCTGTAGATACACTAGATCACGCGGCGCGCATGCAAGACTTTGGCTCAAAGATGGGAATTGATGCAACGCGAAAGTGGGCTACGGAAGGATTTACGCGCCCTTGGCCGGATGAAATTCGAATGGACGAAGCGACCAAGGCTCGAGTCGAAGCCATGTGGAAGAATTTGCATTTATGAAGGCAAGGAACGGGCGAACTCCTCGGCGGATTGCAGGAGCGTGGTTTCAAAGGATAACCGTCCCTGCGGACAGGGTCCGATGGGCAAAAAGCGCAATTAGTTGTGGTATGGGGCGGCCCGACCCACAATAGATTCAGGTACCACCCCCCAATACCCCCCAAACTGCCTAGAACTACCCGTACACTTAGGGCAACAGACCTATAGATTCCCTTGACGGTCGGAGTGCTAGAATGTCATAAAGCTTTCACAGGCCGCACCTTTCTGAATGTCCGCAGCGCAGAAGAGGTGCAACGAACGGTCTTCCAATAAGGTGTGTGTTCGATGGCCGGGGTGGCATTCCTCGTGAGTGAATCGCGCGAAGTGATGAACGTACGACAGGCGTCGCAATATCTGGGCATCAGCCCGGATACCCTGTACCGTTACATCACCGAGGGTGAAATTCCTGCATTTAAACTTGGCAATCGTTGGAAACTTCGTAAGACGATCCTGGACCGCTGGATGGAACGCAAGATGAGCCAGGCGACCGCGAGGCGGCGGTAGTCTAGCGCGGACGAGAGGGTTGTTCGTTAGAAAAGGGGCCGCAAATGTTGGGACTGGGAAAAAAGAGCCGGCAACTCGTGGGACTGGATATCGGTTCCAGCTCCATTAAAGCAGTTGAGTTGAAGTCCACGAAAGCGGGCTACGAGCTGGTAAGTTTTGGAATGGAAACGCTGGCGCCGGACACCGTCGTGGATGGCGCGATCATGGACGCGCCGCAAGTGGCCAACGCCATCAGCAAGATTTTCGATGCGCAACGCATCAAGACCAAAAACGTGGCCACATCGGTTTCAGGGCACTCGGTGATCGTCAAGCGCGTTCCTCTGCCCCTGATGACGGAAGACGAGCTTTACGATCGAATTCCTTCCGAAGCCAGCCAGCACATTCCTTTCGACATTGCGGACGTGAACCTTAGCTACCAGCTCTTGGAATCCATGGACGCGCAGATGGACGTCCTGCTGGTGGCCGTTAAGAAAGACAAGATTCTGAACCACACGAACGTGTTGGCACAGGCCGGCAAGACGCCGGTGGTGGTGGACATTGACGCCTTCGGTCTTCAGAACTGCTTCGAAGTGAATTACGAACCGGATGCGGGACAAACCGTGGCGCTACTGAACATCGGCGCGAGCGTGATGAACATTAATATCGTTCGCGGTGGCGTGCCGCTGTTTACGCGCGACGTCAGCGTCGGTGGCAACCAGTATACGGACGCCCTGCAGAAAGAATTGGACCTTAGCTTCGAAGATGCGGAACGGTTGAAGAGGGGAGATTCGCTGCCCAGCGTGACCGACGAGCAGAAGCAGCAGATTCTTCGCAGCGTCTCCGACATTCTCACCCTTGAAATTCAGAAGACCTTCGACTTCTTCCGGGCCACGGCCAGCGGCGAGAACATCCAGCGCATCGTCGTGGCGGGTGGAACGGCGCGCGTCCCCGGTTTGGTAGACCTGCTCCGGGAAGAGTTTGCAATGCCTGTTGAAGAGTTGAACCCGTTTCGCAAAGTGCTCATCAATCCCAGCCGGCACAGTGATGACCAAATCCGCGATATGGCTCCGCGGCTGGCTATCGCCGTGGGTCTGGCGCTGAGGAGCTTTGACTAACCATGATTCGCATAAACCTACTTGGACAGATTCGACCGAAGGCCGCACGGCGGCCCGTTGACACGGGAGCGGCACTGCCCGTGGTGTTCATTGGCGCCGGGCTCGTCCTGGGCGCACTGGTTCTCGGTTTCTTCTACTACACCTGGTCGAACCAGCTGAACAAGGAGAACGCCGAGATCAAGAAGCTGCAAACACAGAAGACCGACCTTGAGCAGACCAAGCTGCAAGTGGAAGCGTTCGAAAAGCAAAAGGTGATTTTGCAGCAGCGCGTTTCGACCATTGAACAGCTACAGCGTGACCGCACCGGTGGCCAGGAATTGCTGGACATGGTTGCCAATACGGTTTCGCGCACGGAGAACCTGTGGCTGACGGAAATGACGCGCCACGGCAGCAATCTCTCGCTGCAAGGGGCTTCTGCCTCGGTGAATTCCGTGGCCAATTTTATTACGGCGTTAAAGCGCTCCGGCTACTTCCAGAAGGTTGAAATCAAGGAAACGAAGCAGGACGACAAGAGCGGGGCTGTGCAGACCTATACATTCGACATTTCGGCGGAAATCGCGCCGCCGCCGGCAGCGCAGACGCGGCCGGCCAACACGCCGGCTCCTGCCGCAACGCCGGCGAAGAAAGGATAAGGGGACACCATGGCCAACCCGTTTCGGGATATGTCAGTGATCATGCAGGCCCTGGTGGCTGCGGCGGTTGCTGTGGTGCTGGTTCTGGTTGGTGTGTACGTGCCGGGATCACCCATCGCTCGCGAACGAGATCAGGTGGATGCCGCCGTCCAGCAGCGTACCAAGCTCAATCAGGAAGTCACACAACTGCAGGTTTACAAGCAGCGCTATGGAGAATTGAAGCAGCAGATGGATGCGCTCTCCAAGCAATTGGAAACGTTGAAGACGATTGTGCCGGAAGAAAAGGAAGTGGATGAATTCATCCGCCTTCTCCAGGGTGCGGCAAGCGCTTCGAACGTACAGCTTCGCCGCTTGACGTCACAGGCAATCGTTCCAAGGGAATATCACTACGAGATGCCCTTTGAAATCCAGGCGGATGGCCCGTATTTCAATATCCTCGATTTCTTCGGCCGGCTGGGCCGGTTGTCGCGAATCATCAACGTGGGCGATTTGACATTCGATGATCCGGAGAAGGGCAAAGGAACCCATTACGCGGTGCGGCCCGGTGCGACGGTTTCGGGAATTTTTACGGCAACCACTTTTTTCACCAAGCCTGCTGATACCGGAGTAGCTCCTGCAGGTGGAGCGAAGCCTCCGGCCAGCGCGGCTGGTAAACACTGAGCAGGAATGAGCGAACTATGCGTGCAGCGATACATCTCGGAATAGGGGTCTTGCTCGCGGCAGCCGTACCTGGCTTGCAGGCGCAGGTCAGCCCTTCGACGCCCGGTAATGTCAAGACGGCGCTGTCGAATGCTGGCCAGTCCGCGCCACCGGCAGCAAAACCAGCAGCACCGGCGCCCGCCAGGCCCGCGGCACAGAATACCAAGCCGGCTATGAAGCCAGCGGCGAAGCCAATGGCCAAGAAGCCCGCTGCTAAACCCGCGGTCAGGAAAGCAGAAACTACGACCACGGCAAGTGCCGCAGCTCCTGCAGAGAGCGAAGTGAAGCAGGCTCGGCGTGATCCGTTCGAATCCCTGATTGGCCGGCAGCAGGCGCAGTCTGCGGCCAATAAAAACCTTCCGCCTGGGAAGGCGGGTTTGCAGGTCAGCACGTTGCGTCTGGACGGCATCGTGAAGGCCTCCAACGGCATGATTGCGGTAGTTTCCAACCCACAACTCCGTACCTATTTCCTTCGCGAAGGTGACCATCTCTACGATGGCACGGTGGAAAAGATTTCGATGGATGGCGTCTCGTTCCATGAAGAGGGGAAAGATGCCTTCGGTCAGCCTGTGGAACGGCAAGTGAATAAACGAATTTATCCGAGTGCAGGAGAACAGCAATGAAGACGAATTGGCCGGCCCTTCGGCATGGCTGCCTAATCCTTGCGAGTGTGGCGGCTGGTGTCTGCCCCGCGTTCGCTCAAACGCCAGAGACCACCGGTACCGCGGCGGCTTCGGCAGTGATCTCCAGCGTAGCCATTACGCAAGCGCCGCAGCGGGCGGCCGTGCGCGTGGAGGGAGAAGGGCGGCTCGACGTTCACACTGCCCGGATGCAGAATCCTGATCGCCTGGTGTTGGACTTCATGGGCGCGCGGATTGCCGTGCAGAAGACGGCCATCCCCGGGGTTTCCGCTCCTGTGCGTGGCGTTCGAATCGGTCAATACCGGCCCGACGTTGCGCGCGTGGTCATCGACCTGACAGCGGCAGCGCCCTTTCAACTTTCTCGGGATGGCGAGGCTGTTGTAATCCAGTTTGAAATGCCAACGGCGACGCCGGAGGTGAACACGGTTACGGCGAAGACGCTGACTTCGAATCAGGGTGAGAATGCCCGCCGCGACTTTCAATACAGTGATTCGACGCCGCGCAGGGCGGTATCGGGCTCCTCGAAAGCTGCACAGATTTCTGCTCCTCGCTTCGCGCTCCCAGGCGAACTGACCCAGCCCTCAGTCGTCCTGGCATCGTTTAGCGGGAAGAACGAACCGGTTCGCCCAGAGGCAAGCACACAACAAGCCGCTCAGCAAGCCGTCCAACAGGCCAATACAGCAGCAACGACTCTGGCCACGTCGTCGGCCGCACAGAACCAAAACATGACGCCGTCCGCCGGACCTGCGGCCCCAAAGTACACTGGAGAACCCATTTCCGTGAACCTGAAGGACGTTGACCTTCGCGACTTTTTCCGCCTGATTCATGAGATCAGCGGGTTGAACGTCGTCCTGGATCCTGCCGTCAAGGGAAGCCTCACGATCGTGCTGGACGAAGTGCCCTGGGACCAGGCGCTTGACATCGTCCTACAGAATAATGGTTTGGATAAACAGCTGAACGGCAACGTTTTGCGCATTGCGACCCGCTCCACGCTCAAGGGCGAGGCCGAGTCGCGGCGCGACTTGGAAAAAGCGGAGGCCGAAGCCACCAAGCCTGAGATTTTGACCCGCGTGCTCAGCTATTCGAAAGCCGGCGCTATGAGGGACTTGCTGAAAAAATTCCTCTCCCCCCGTGGCGATATTCTTGCAGATGACCGCTCCAACACCCTGATTATCCGGGATATCCCTGTGGTGTTCCCGGCCATCGACAATCTGATTAATCAGTTGGATCGCAAATCCCGCCAAGTGGAAATCGAAGCGCGCGTTGTGTCTGCCTCCCGCTCTTTTGCTCAAGATATCGGGACACAACTTGGTTTTGCCGGTCAGACCACGGGTGGGCGATCCCTCTTCAGCGGCAATCCAGCAGTGGGTTGCAGCGGCCTTACCGGGGGGCTTGTTCCGTCGCCGGTGACTTGCGCCAGCGGCACTGCAAGTGGAAATGGCAACACCACGGGCACGCCTCTAAATACGAACTTCCCGGCGAACGCCCCGACGTCAGGCATTAGCTTCTCGCACCGGTCCCCGAATTTCGCCGTTGATTTCTTCATCACCATGGCGGAAGCCAAGGGCGTTGGCAAGTTGCTCTCGAAGCCCAAGGTCATTACGCAGAACAATGAGAAGGCGACGGTCAAACAGGGTACCAAGATTCCGATTCAGACGACCATCAACAACACCATTTCTGTGCAGTTCATCGACGCGGTGTTGAAACTCGAAGTTACGCCGCAGATTACTGCGGAGGGCACCGTCTTCATGGACGTACTTGTGGAAAACACCCAGATTGATACCGGTATTCCCCGAGTTCAGGGGGTTCCGGCACTCGACACCGAGTCGGCGGAAACCAAGGTCACCGTGGCCGATGGCGGCACAGTGGTTATCGGCGGCATCATTATCTCGTCGCAGCGCGTGGACATCCAGCAGACTCCGATCGTCGGCAGCATTCCGCTGATCGGCAACCTGTTTAAGCGCACTGCCGTGACCACGACGTCGCAGGAATTGCTGTTTTTCCTCACGCCGCGAATCATTCCTGGATAAGTTCGGCGTTTACAAATTCAGAAAAGGGTCGAAACGAGGAGACAACAGTCTCCTCGTTTCTTTTATGAAGACAGCCTTTCATCAACGCCGGCGCGCACTCGTTGCGCGGCTCCGGGAATCTCAACTCGATAGCCTGCTGATCACCAGTCATGCCAACTGGTACTACCTGACGGGTTTTACGGGTGATGCTGGAGCGCTGGTCGCGTCGCGCAGGGGCATTACACTAATCACCGATGGACGGTTTACCGTTCAAGCGCGTGAGGAAACTCCTGGCATTGAAATAGTTCTGCAGAAGGGCTCGCTATTCGAATTGGTTGGACAATTTCTCAAAAAATCGGCAGGGAAGCGGGTCGGATTTGACCCCACACAATTGACCGTAGCGCAGCTCCAGAGCCTGCGGAAAGCAGGAGGAGGGGGATTGAGTTATACCCCGATCACCGGCGCGGTGGAGGCCCTGCGGATGCGCAAGGACGCCTCAGAACTCGCGCAAATGCGCAGGGCCGCGATTCTGGCAGGAGAGGTATTCTCAGCCGCTCTGCCGCTTCTTAAGCCTGGGATCAGGGAATTTGAAGTGGGCGCGGAAATCGAGTACCAGATGCGCAAGCGAGGAGCTTCTGGACCGGCCTTCGAAACGATTGTAGCCTTCGGGGAGCGTGGGGCACTGCCTCACGCGCGGCCCACGGCCAAGCGACTGAGGAAAAATGAGTTGGTGGTGCTGGACCTGGGTGTTATACTCGGCCACTATTGCAGCGATATGACCCGCACGGTGCATGTTGGGCGGGCATCGGAACGCATCCGAACGTGGTATCGGGCGGTTCTTGAAGCGCAACGGGCGGCCATCGCGGCGGTCAAAAGCGGGGTGAGTTGCGGCACTGTGGACGCGGCAGCCAGGCAAGTTTTGGCGGGCTACCACCTGGATAATCTGTTCGTGCACAGCACTGGCCACGGGCTCGGACTCGAAGTGCACGAAGATCCCAGGGTAGCGCGGGGACAGACGAAGCTCCTGGAACCAGGGAACGTCATTACCATTGAACCCGGGATATACGCCGAAGGCATCGGGGGGATTCGGATTGAAGATGATGTTGTCGTGCATGCTGATCGTACCGAAGTACTGACCCGCGCGCCGCGGGATCTCATCGAACTTTAGAACAGGCATGAAACGAAAAAAGGCTTCGAAGTCGAGTCCGTCGTTCGCCAATCCTGAAATTCAGCAGATCGAGCAGCTCCTTCAATTCATGACGGAGCACAATCTCGAGGAGTTTGAATACTCCCGGGGCGACCTGCGCATCCGTTTGCGCAAGCCTTCCGCGGGAGTGGTTTTTGCGTCCCCCCGGGCTTCCGCCGCTCCCGAGATCATCGTGCCGGGCGCGGTAGGTGCGTCGCAGGCCGCCGCCGTGGCTCCTGAGGCGCGTTCGACAGAAGATCTACACTTGGTCAAGTCCCCCATTGTCGGGACGTACTACGAGTCTCCCAGCCCTGGCTCCGAGGCCTTTGTGAAGGTCGGTGCCCATGTCGAGACCGGGCAGACGCTGTGCATCGTGGAAGCCATGAAACTCATGAACGAGATCGAGTCGGACGCCAGCGGCGAGGTTATCCGAATCTTCGTCGAAAACGGCCAGCCGGTGGAATACGGCCAGCCTCTCTTCGGCATCCGCCCGAGCCGGAAGAAGTAGCCCGCCGGCCATGTTCCAGAAAATCCTAGTCGCCAATCGCGGGGAAATTGCCCTGCGGGTTATTTGCGCCTGCAAAGAGTTGGGGATTTCCACGGTTGCCGTATATTCCGAGGCGGACCGCAATTCACTCCACGTTCGGTTTGCGGATGAAGCGGTTTGCATCGGGCCGCCGCGCAGCAGCGAGAGTTATCTGAATATTCCGCAGGTCATTAGCGCGGCGGAAATCACAAACGTGGACGCTATTCATCCCGGGTACGGTTTCCTCAGTGAAAACGCGAACTTCGCCAAAGTCTGCGAAGCCTCGGAAATCACTTTTATCGGGCCGCGGCCCGAGATCATTGAAATGATGGGCGAGAAGGACCGCGCGCGCAGAGAAGTGAAGGCCGCCGGTTTGCCCACTATTCCTGGTAGCGAAGGCATCGTCGAGGGAGAGGAACAGCTTGCTAAGGAAGCGGCGCGTATAGGATATCCGCTTATCATCAAGGCTTCCGCGGGCGGCGGCGGCCGCGGCATGCGCGTGGTTCACCGTCAGGAGGAGCTTCTGGCGGCTTACCAGACGGCGCGCAGCGAGGCGCAGCAGGCCTTTGGTACGCCGGACGTTTACGCGGAGAAGTTTCTCGAACACCCGCGGCACATCGAATTTCAGGTGCTCGGCGACCAGCATGGCAAAGTCATTCATCTGGGCGAGCGCGAGTGCAGCATCCA
Organism: Acidobacteriota bacterium; assembly: GCA_013289835.1. Lineage (GTDB taxonomy): Bacteria > Acidobacteriota > Terriglobia > Acidiferrales > UBA7541 > Acidiferrum. The sequence goes on from JABCZG010000029.1 coordinate 46,389, forward strand.
GAGGCGCCACCAGAAACTGGTGGAGGAATCTCCCTCTCCGGTAATGGATGCGAAGCAGCGAAAGGATCTTGGCGCCAAGGTCGTGAAGGCGCTGGAAAAAATCGGCTACACCAACGCGGGGACCGTCGAATTCCTGATGGACCAGGACGGCTCTATGTACTTCATCGAGATGAACACGCGCATTCAGGTCGAGCATCCCGTAACCGAGCTGGTCACCGGAGTGGATTTGATCAAGGCGCAGATCCGCATTGCCGCCGGGGAAAAGATGGAGGACGCCACCGGCGCGATTATCTCCTCCGGACACGCCATCGAATGTCGGATCAACGCCGAGGATCCCGAAACGTTTGTGCCCTCCGCCGGCCGCATCACAACGTTTCAGGCGCCCGGAGGAACCGGGGTGCGTGTAGACTCCGCCGCATACGCCGACGCGGTCATTCCACCGTATTATGATTCGATGATCGCCAAGCTGATTGTGAAAGGCCGCGACCGTGCGGAGGCTGTGGGCCGCATGAAGCGCGCGCTGGAGATGTTCGTCATCGAAGGCATCAAGACTTCCATTCCACTGCATCGCCGGATTTTGGCCGACCCAGACTTTGCGGCGGGGCGATTTGATACCCATTTCATCGAAAGATTGCTGGGAACGAACGGAAAATAATCATCCATGCGTCTTGTCCTACCGCGGTTGTATGTGATATTAGACGCAGCATTGCTGACCTCTCCCGATACAGACTGCGCGCAGAAACTCGCCGATACCGGAGTCCGCTTGCTCCAGTATCGAAACAAAAATGCGTCCGCGCGCGAACTCTTCGAAACCTCGAAAAGGCTTGCGTCTCTTTTGGTTCCGCAAGGTGTAACGTTTTTCGTGAATGACCGCGCGGATGTCGCGGCCCTCGCGGGGGCCAGCGGCGTTCATGTTGGCCAGGAGGATTTGGGAGTGGAAGGGGCGCGCTCGGTGATTGGCGCAGGCAAACTGGTAGGCATTTCGACCCACAACCTCGAACAATTCGAACGTGCTGCTGCTACCTCTGCTGACTACATTGCCGTCGGTCCCGTGTTCGCGACGTCCACCAAGTCCAATCCCGATCCGGTCGTCGGTACAAGCCTCATTCGGCAGGTGCGGTCGCTGACCGACAAACCTATCGTGGCAATCGGTGGTATCACGTTGGACAGGGCTGCTGAGGCGATCGGAGTGGGCGCGGATTCCGTGGCAGTCATCAGCGATATTCTTCTCGCGCCGGACCCGGCGAAGCGCGCACGCCAGTTTATTGAACGACTCGAAGCCGCAAACCACGAGGCGGCCGTCTGAGGCCCACTCCGAATGGCTGACACCACGCACCCACTCTCGCAAAACGCTGCCAACAACGAAACCGGCTTCGTGCGCGCTATCGGACTCTTCGATGGCACGATGATCGTTGTCGGCTCGATGATTGGCTCCGGCATTTTCATCGTTGCCGCGGATATCTCCCGGCAAACTGGCTCTGCAGGCGGATTAATCCTTACCTGGGTGCTCACCGGCATGCTTACCATTTCTGCCGCGCTTTCGTATGGCGAACTCGCGGCGCTTTTCCCTCACGCCGGCGGGCAATACATTTATCTCCGCGAAGCCTATTCGCCGCTGTGGGGCTTTCTCTATGGCTGGACGCTTTTTCTCGTCATTCAGACGGGAACCATCGCGGCCGTCGCCGTGGGATTTGCGCGCTATCTCGGTGTCTTGTTCCCGTCCATTTCACCAAGCGTTTGGATCGTTCATCCGATCGCGCTGTCCTCAAGATATGCAATTAGCCTGTCCATCCAACAGTTGGTCGGCGTCTTGATGATCCTGTTTCTGACGTTCCTCAACACTTTGGGAGTTCGGCTCGGAAAGTTGATCCAGAACATCTTCACCAGCGCAAAAACGCTTTCGCTCGTAGGGCTAATCTTCCTCGGTATTTTTGTGGGCAGAAATGCCGGGGCGATGGTGGAGAATTTCGGCCATTTCTGGACCATTCGAAACGCCCAGCCTATCGACCCCGGCGCCAGTTTCTTGCGAAGCTTTCTCCCGACTGTCACCGCGGGGGGCGGCGTGTTTGGTCTCATTGTGGCGTTTGGTGTGGCACAGGTCGGATCTCTCTTTTCCGCGGACGCTTGGAACAATATCGGCTTCACAGCCGCGGAAGTAAAAAACCCAAAGCGCGATGTGGCGCTCTCCATGGCCTTTGGCACCGTCATCGTCATCACGCTCTATTGTCTGGCGAATCTCGCCTATCTCTGCACTCTTCCCATCGTGCAGATTCAGACCGCTCCCGACGATCGCGTCGCAACAGCTGCCCTCAACGCCATCTTCGGACCTGCCGGCGCCATGATCATGGCGGTGGCGATTGTCATTTCCACGTTCGGCTGCAATAACGGCTTGATTCTGGCTGGTGCGCGGGTCAGTTACGCGATGGCGAAAGACGGGCTTTTTTTTAAATCCACCGGCACGCTGAACAAAAAAGGCGTCCCGGGGTCGGCGCTGTTCTATCAAGGGATCTGGATTACTGTTTTGATTCTGCTGCGCACGCGGCGGGTGGACGCGGGAGGGATCGTGACCTACGGCAACCTCTACAGCGACCTTCTCAATTACGTGGTCTTTGCCGCTTTGCTTTTCTATGTTCTGACGACCATCGGGATTTTCGTGCTGCGCGTAAGACGGGCGGATGCGGAGCGGCCATATCGTGCCTTTGGCTATCCATTTGTTCCCGCGCTCTATGTCATAGCGGCCATCAGCATCATGGTTGTGCTGCTGCTTTATCAAACACAGACCGCAGGAATCGGAATGTTAATTGTACTTATCGGGGCTCCCGTTTATTTGTTCTGGTCGTGGTGGTCGCGGCGCGCCGCGCGTGTGGGTACAACACAATAATTGAATTTTCCTGTAGTGGCATAGGAGGCTGGGCCACTACAATGTCCCAGTCCAATTTGGCAGTGCATAGAACCAGCGGGAAGACTTCCCCAAAAGGAGGAGTTGCATGGGCAACCCCTTGTTCGCAAGAAAACCGATGAGCATGTTGCTCGCGGAATCTCAGGAGGAAGGCGGGCATAGCCTGAAACGCACGCTCGGTCCGTTCCAGTTGACCGCGCTGGGCGTGGGGGCGGTCATCGGTGCGGGCATATTTGTGTTTTCGGGACTGGGAGCCCACTATGCCGGGCCGGGCCTGATGCTCTCGTTCGTGCTCTCCGGGCTGGGCTGCGCGTTTGCGGCGCTGTGCTACGCGGAATTTGCCGCTATGATTCCGCTGGCAGGGAGCGCTTACACCTACGCATACGCCACCCTCGGCGAACTATTCGCCTGGATCATCGGCTGGGACCTTACGCTCGAGTACGCCATGGGTGCCAGCACAGTTTCATCGGGCTGGTCCAACCACTTTATTGAGCTGCTGAACATTTTTCACATCAAGATGCCTTTGTGGCTGGCCTACGACCACTGGACCGGGCTGGACACGGCCACGAAAATCGTCGCACGCCAGATGGCCCAAGCCTCCGACGCAACGCTGCGGCAGGGCACCCAAGCCTTCCTGGACAAAGTCGATGCCATCATAAGCGCTCAATCCCCGGAGTTGGTTCAGAGTTCTCACGCGCTGCTCAACGCGCCGACAATCTTCGGAAAAGAAATCGGCTTCAATCTGCCCGCATTTCTGATCGCTCTGATTATCACCGCGGTCCTGGTCATCGGCATAAAAGAAAGCGCGCGCTTCAATTCCACCATCGTGGTCATCAAGGTCGCCGTAGTGCTCTTCGTCATCGGCCTGGGAATCCGTTACGTCGATTTTTCCAATTGGGGCCATGACTGGTCCAGCTTTGCGCCCATGGGATTTGCTGGGATTGGAGCGGGAGCGGCGTACGTCTTTTTTGCGTACATCGGCTTTGACGCCGTTTCCACCACTGCACAGGAAGCGAAGAATCCGCAGCGGGACTTGCCTATCGGCATCATCGCCTCCCTGCTAATCTGCACCGTTCTCTACATCTCGGTCGCCGGAGTGCTCACCGGCATGGTCCGTTGGCAGGACGTGAACATCGAGGCGCCGATTGCGCGGGCGTTCCTGGACCGCGGATTGTCAACGGCATCACATATCGTCACGCTGGGGGCGCTGGCGGGACTCACGAGCGTGATGTTGGTCATGCTTCTCGGCCAAACGCGCGTGCTGTACTCCATGGCCAACGACGGCCTGCTCCCGAAGAAGTTCTTTGCGGCCATCCATCCGAAATTCCGCACACCGTATAAAAACACCATGCTTGTCGGTTTGCTGGCCGCCATCCTTGGCAGCGTGACGCCCATCGATCAACTCGGAAAGATGGTGAATATCGGGACGCTGCTGGCCTTCGTCATTGTATGCATCGCCGTCATGATTTTGCGCAATACCAATCCCGATCAGGCGCGCCCTTTCCGCACACCGTGGGTGCCGGTCGTGCCAGTTCTCGGAATCTTGTTCAACGGCTACATGATGTACAAGCTCGGGTGGGTGAACTGGGCCCGCCTCATTATTTGGCTGATCATCGGGCTGGTAATCTATTTCACGTACAGCCGCTACCACAGCAAGGTCAGCAATCCACAGCAGTCGTAGGTTTGGTGCTTTGACGGGCCGGGCGCTTGGTGCCTGGCCCCGATTCTTCCGTTGTGCTTCTCCTCTGCGGGCGGCACTTCTTCAGGTAGAGTATCCTTTCCGTCTACGGACCGATGACACGCTTCCGCGCCAGCCTCAAAGAGCTATGGAACCGCCTCTCCTGGCTTGATCTTGTTTCCATGGTGGTGGCTGGGGCCGGATTGGTTCTCGCCAACGTCGAACTCAACGGTGGTGCTGTCAATTTCCTAAAATACCTGGCCGTCCTTGCGGCGATCTACCTGTTGGTCCGCTTCATCGGATGGTGGAGGACGCGGCTGCTCTGGAGCCTGCGCAACCGCCTGATCGTCGCCTATCTGTTTATTGCCGTGGTCCCGATTCTGCTGATCGTCACGCTGGTTTCGATCGCCGGTCGCATTCTCTATTCGCAGCTCGGCGCCTATCTTTTGCACGAAGACATTCAGCATCGCGTCGAGATGATTGCAGACATCTCGGAGCACATCGCCGTCGCGCATGGAACGTTGCCTCCAGGCGTCACACAGGCGGACTCCGAGAAGATTCTCGCCGCCCAATCGCACGCCGTCCATGATCGCGAACTCCCTGGGCTCCGTATCAGCTTTGCAAATGACACCGCTCTTCTTCGCAATTTGGCGCCGGGCAAGAGATCGTTCGCGGGCCTCCTGCAGCAGGGCGAGCAGGGCGACTCGCTTTCTTTGACAAGTTTGCGGCTGATTGCGGATCCCAAAGGCGAGCGCGTGGTCACCCTGCGCGTGCCAGTGACCGCGGACTTCCTCGGCACGGTCGCGCCGGACCTCGGCGCCATCCAGCTTAATCTGATGGAGCGCTACTTCGGTGGCGCGCAGCAAGGCGTCACCTATACCTCTGGTGGGGAACAATACAAAGTGGCAAACCGCATCGTGGCGCGCAACCGTGCGCTGCAAAGCGCCATGGTTTGGCTCGACACTCCCGTGACAGTGGCGTCCAGCCTGGATTCCGTCTACGTGGCCAACGATGGCAAAGTGGACCTGCATCGCCCGGTGCTCGCGGTGTTCAATGCCCGGCCCTCGAGATTAAACGCCAGAATTTTTACCACACTTGGAGAACTGCGCGACACCTATCTTCTTCTGCTCGTCCTTGTCGGAATTCTTTTTTTTCTCATCGAAACCGCCGCTCTCATCACGGGAGTTGTTCTCACCATGCGCATCACCGGAGCCGTGGCAGGACTTTACCGTGCCACGCAATTCGTACGCTCCGGAGATTTTTCCCACCGCGTGCCCATTCAGGACCGCGACCAACTGGGCGAGCTGGCGGAATCGTTCAACGACATGACCAACTCCATCGGGGGCCTGATCGAGGAGCAGAACAAACGCCAGCGTTTGGAAAATGAAATTTCCATCGCCCGCGAAGTCCAGAACCAGCTTTTTCCCAGCACGCTGCCCTCGGTCCCAGGAGTCGAGATCGAAGCCATTTGCAAGGCCGCCCGCTCCGTCAGCGGCGACTACTATGATTTCATCCAGCTTAGCCCCACGCACATCGCCATCGCCATCGCCGATATCTCGGGCAAAGGAATCTCCGCCGCGCTCTTAATGGCCAGCCTCCAGGCTGCTTTGCGCAGCCAGCTCCTTGCCGATGGCACCGAGCGCCTGAGTACTGCGGAACTGGTTTCGCGCCTCAACAAGCATCTCGTGCGCAACACTGGCGACGACCGCTTCGCCACATTTTTCATCGCCGTCTACGATAGCGCCACTCGCACGCTGCGCTACACTAACGCGGGCCACCTCCCATCTTTTCTCCTTTGCCATGGAGTTGCGGAGCTTTTGGACAAGGGCGGAATGGTCCTCGGCGTCGTCGAGGACTACGCCTATGAAGAAGGATCACTGTCTGTGGGAGCGGATTCCGTTCTCATCGGTTACAGTGACGGACTTGTTGAGCCGGAGAATGTCTACGGCGAAGAGTTCGGCATCCGCCGGCTTAAGGAAGCTGCCACGCGATTGCAAGGAGCCGCGCCGCTGATGGTCGCGGAGTCGTTGATGGCCACCGTCGAAGAATGGGCCGGAACCCCCGAGCAAGCCGACGACATGACCGTCATCGTCGCGCGGCTTCGGTAGTACCTCTGCGACGGCTACGCTATACTGAAAATCTTTCCAAGAGATATTTCCGGGGAGCAGAATGTCGCTGAGCAATCGGGTTGCGTTGGTCACGGGTGGCAGCCGAGGCATCGGCCGGGGACTTGCCTTGCGCCTGGCACAGGACGGCGCACGCGTCGCCATCGCCTATCGTTCGAACAAAGTCGCCGCGCAGCAGGCGCTGCGCCAGTTGCAAGCGAGCGGCGCCGATTGTGTCGCCGTGGAAACCGATATCACCGATCCCGGGCGTTGCGATCAGCTCATCAAAACCGTCGTCGATCGTTTTGGGCGCTTGGATATTGTCGTCAACAACGTCGGCGATTTTCGCTGGGGCACGCTGGCCGAATCGCCCTTGGGAGACTGGCAGAGCGTTTTCACTTCCAATTTGATGACCGTTCTCTACATTTGCCGGGCCGCGCTCCCGCACATGAGAAAGGCGCGCTGGGGCCGCATTATTAACATGGGTGCCGTTGGCGCAGAGCGCGCCTTTGGTCAGGCGAAAATTTCCGCCTACGCAGCCGCCAAGGCCGCCGTTGTCGCGCTGTCCCGTTCGCTGGCGCTGGAGGAAGCCAAGAATGGCATCACCGTCAATGTCGTCAACCCGTCCAGCATTGATGAGAACGATCTCACGCTGGAAGAAGCCCGCAAAATTCGCGACGCGCGGTTCCCAATCGGCCGCCCACCCACCGTCGAAGACGTCGCCGGCACCGTCGCCTTTTTCACATCCGAAGAAGCCGAGTACGTGACCGGCCAGGTGGTCAACGTCAGCGGCGGATGGATGCTGTGACTCTGCCGTGAACCTCCCATGAAAGCCCTAACCGCCGCCGAAATGCGCGAAGTCGACCGGCTCACCACCGAGCGCCATGGTGTTCCCAGCCTGCAGTTGATGGAAAACGCGGGAAAGCACATCGCCAATGCCGTCCAGCAAATGCTAGATGGCAATCCCAATAAGCGCGCAGCCATCTTCTGCGGAAAGGGAAATAACGGCGGCGATGGGCTCGTGGCCGCGCGCCTCTTAAAGGAAGATAAGTCGGGTGTCGACTTCGCGCCCACCGTTTTTTTATTTGGATCGCCGGAGGAGTTGCGGGGCGACGTTGCCGAGAACCTTTCTCGCTGGGTGAAAAGTTCCGGGGAAATCATCCAAGTGAAAGACAGCGCTTCCTTGGAGGCCGCCTGGCCCAAGATTGCATCGGCCTACGCTGTCGTCGATGCTTTGCTCGGTACCGGCCTCCGCGGTCCCGCCGCTGGTCTCATCGCCGAGGCCATCACTCGACTCAACAAGCTCTCAAAGAACGCAACGCTCGCGCGCCCCGCTTTCATTCTTGCCGTCGACATTCCGTCGGGTTTGCCGTCCGATGGCCAGCCCGCGGAAGGGCCCGTTCTGTTCGCGCACCAAACCGTCACGTTCACGGCGCCGAAGATCGGCCAACTTCTTTCGGCTCAAGCCGGCTGTTGCGGGCATCTTGAAGTTCGTCAGATCGGTTCACCTGCCGCATTGGTCGAGGAAGTCGGCCAAAGCTCCGCTCGGTGGGCCGAGCCGGAAGAGTTCGCCTCGCTTCCGCTCGTCCGCGCAGCTGATTCTCATAAGGGAACCTACGGCCACGTTTTGCTTCTCGCTGGATCGCTGGGAAAAAGCGGCGCGGCCATCCTCGCCGGACGCGCGGCGTTGCGCTCCGGCGCAGGCCTGGTCACGATCGCTACGCCGGAGTCCGTGCAGTCCATCATCGCCGCGGGCCAGCCCGAATACATGACCGAGCCGCTCAAAGCAACGAAATCCGGCGTGCTCTCTTTGCGAAGCCTGGTGGACGGTACGTTTGGCGAATTGGAAGAAGGGAAGAGCGTGCTCGCCATCGGCCCTGGTTTGGGCACCCATCGCCAAACCCAGGAATTCATTCGCACCATCGTTACCCAAACCGAACTGCCGGTCGTGCTCGACGCCGACGGTCTAAATGCTTTCGCTGGCGAGGCCGAAACTCTGCGCAAACGAAAAACAAAATTTCTCGCCATCACTCCACACCCCGGCGAAATGGCCCGCCTGCTCGGCGTTTCCATAAAGGAAGTACAAGCCGACCGCGTGAAGGCTGCGCGCGAGTCCGCCCGCAAATGGAATGCTCACGTCATTCTGAAGGGCTTTCACACTCTAATCGCCTCACCCACCGGCGATCTCTTCGTCAACACCACGGGCAACGCCGGCTTGGCGAAGGGTGGCTCGGGTGATGTGCTTACCGGGTTGCTTGCCGCTCTTACCGCTCAGTTCGGCACCCAGGATTGGCACAGCGTCTTGTCACTCGGCGTCTACCTGCACGGGTCCGCTGCCGAGATCTCCGCCCAGACCCCCGAACTTTCCGGCGTCCTGGCCCAGGAAGTCGTACAGAACATCCCCTCCGCCCGCGGTCGGCTCATCCGGGAGCTTCAGCGTGCCTGAAGCGATCATTACCCACTCCGCCGAGGAAACCACCACTTGGGGCAGGGAATTCGCGAAGCGGCTGAAACCTCCCCTGCTGGTGCTCCTAACCGGGGACCTCGGCACCGGCAAGACGACGCTTACGAAAGGCCTCGTAGCTGGCCTTGGCGCCGCCAAGGAAGACGAAGTCACCAGTCCCACCTTCACCCTCGTCCACGTCTACGGCAAAGCCGCCAAGGTCTTCCACGCCGACCTCTACCGCATCGAGAATTTCCACGATTTCGAGACCCTCGGCATGGAAGACATGTTCCTGACTCCTGCCGTGGCCATCCTGGAGTGGTCCGAACGCTTCCCGTTGGAGGCCCCCTGGCCACAGATTCGCGTGAAATTGGAGCACCTCGGCGGCGACACCCGCCGCATCACGCTCGGTTAGCCCCTTCCCCCTTGTCACCGCCTTACTCCTAACTCTCTGGTTACGCACCCTCCCGGATTCCTTGCCCGTCCTCCGCCCCACTGCTACCGTAAAAAAGAGCCCTTCCGGCATCGTGCATGGCTAACGAACTCTTAACGCCCAACCCGACCGAAGCGGCCCGGATCGAACTCAAGAGCTACAACGTCACGATTCCCATGGGATCGCTGGCGATCGGCGTGGATAACATTCACCACGACGTGTTCCTGAGCCCGAGGTTCGTCCAGGCGGCGCGCGATTACCTTTTCGACCTCATTCGCCAGAGCACCAGCGCCACCTATTTCCCCGGCATTGAGTTGCGCAATACCAAAGGGCCTGACCACACCAGCTTCCGCAAGCTGCTTTCCGAGATTCTGCAAAGCTCGCTGACGCAGGCCAAATTTCACAAGAACATCGAGATCGACCTGGTGTTTCGACTTGCCCTGTTAAAATTCCTGACCGTCGAGCTGGGCAATCAGTTCGCCAACCTCATCCTCGAGGGCAAGGAATGGATTCGCCAGCGCGGCGAGCATTTTGAGCGCAGCCAGCAAGCTCACGTCATCAAGGCCAGGCTTTCGGAACTGCAGTCCGCGCGGCGCGCCGTGATTCGCCGCATCGGACAGCAAGTCGCGCAAATGGTCGTGGACGTCGAAGAAAACATCATCTCGAAGACCCGGCGCGCGTTGTTCGGCGAGGATTTTGCGCCGCTGTACGACCTCTGCAAAAACCGCTTGATCTTCCTGGACGGTGGCAAAGACGACGTTTTCTTTCTCGAGCATTACGTTCTCCTCGGGAACTACGCACGGGACCCCGATCGCTTCGAAGCCATGGACGCGCTATTCCAGGAATTCCTCCGCGAAGCAGGCATTACGCTCGGCCAGGATCCGTCGCACACCGAAGCGATTCAGTCGCACACCGCGTTGCTCGAGGCCGCTCAAGTCATTCGCAATGACATCGCCAGCCTCGAAGAGCAGCGCGAAAATACTCGCAAGCGGCTCGAACGCGGCGATGGCTTCTTCACGAAGTTTCTCAGCTCCGATGATCCTTCAAACCTGAAGGCTTCGCTCAACGATCTGGAGCTCCGCCAGAAGCATCAGGAGACCAAACTCGAGGAACTGGCCCCGCAAATTGACTCCGCCAGGCAGAAACTCGATTTCTTTGTAAAAGACCACGCTGGAAAACTCGGCGAATACCTCAACGAACCGGAAAACGCCAAGCGCCTCTTCGACGCGAACTCCGCCACCGGCGAGGAAGTTCAGCTCCGGACACGGCTGCTCTCGCGGCTTTTTGATCTTCTGGAACAACACGAAATTCTGTATCACGTTCTCGCCAGTTATGAGATCCGGCCCATCGCCGCGGAGTATTGCCCGCCCGTCCACTTGCAGCAGCTTCGTAAAGCGCTGGTTTCGAAAGAAGAATTGAAACAAGTCGAGCAGGTCATCAAGCACGTTCCCGCGAAGAAATTGTCGCTCAAGCCCATCGAGGAGCTCTCCAAGAAAATCCGCCGTTATTCCCGCGAAGAGATGCAGGCGTTCGTGTTGCGTTTCGCCAGCGATTTCCTCCGCCTGCGGCGCGACCTGCGCGATGCGGAGCATCTGACCGCTTGCATGGAGCGTCTCCACCTCGTCACCACGGAAAAGGCGCGCGAGCTGTCCCGCTTGAACAACCGCCTGTATGAATGCGTGCTCCCGGATGAAGCCAAGCCGGAACAGGACAACGTCATCTCGCACGTCATCATCAAGGCCGACGTGCGCGGCTCGACCAAGATGACCCAGGATCTTTTGTCGCGTGGCTTGAGCCCCGCATCGCATTTCAGCTTGAACCTGCACGAGCCGGTCAAAAAGCTTCTGGACCGCTACTCCGCCAAAAAAGTTTTCATCGAAGGCGACGCCATCATCCTTGCCATTTTCGAAACGGAAGCCACCATCGCCTACGCGCGCCCCGTCGCCAAAGCCTGCATTCTCTCGCGGCAGATTCTGGCCGTTTGCAATTCCTACAACGAGCGCGCCTCCGCCAGCGATCTCCCGGCGCTCGAGCTCGGTTTAGGAGTTGCCTTTCAGGGTTCCGCGCCCACCTATTGGACCGACGGCGATTCGCGCATCATGATTTCGAAAGCCCTCAATCTCTCCGACCGTCTCTCCGGATGCGCCAAGCTCGCCAAGCGCATGCTCGCAAAACAGAAAACCCACTTTGCGACCTTTCAATTCCTCAACGCCATGGAAGGCGCTTCCGCCGAAGAGTTGGACGAGTTCCTCGTCCGTTACAATATGAACGGCATCGAACTCAACGAAGAAGGCTTTCAGAAACTCTCCGAAGAAATCTCGCTCGACTCCATCGAGACCAAGCTCGATATGCCTTGGGGCAAGCAAAACGTCACCCTGTATTACGGAGAAGTTCCCCTCGGCGAGTCCGTCGAGCTTCTGGTTCTGCGAAAAGCCTTCGCCCGTGAGCTTCTGCCCGACGGCAAAATCGGCGGCCCCACGACGCACCCCTATTACGAAGTCTGCACCGCTCCCGCCCTCTACGATCTAGTCGCCGCCCTCATCCGCACCCAGCAAGCCGACCTCCTGGCCGCCCAGCGCGCCTAAAGTCTGTAGTGGCCGGTCTTTAGACCGGTGCGGTTTCTTTCCTCTGCAGGCTCTCTTGTCTGTTCGATTTTGCCGCTGTCCCGAGCCGTTCGCGGATGCGGTCGTTCTCTTCGCACCTCTCCTCGATTCTGTCCACCCCACCCTTCCACGCTATACTTCCCCCGGAGGCGAAAAGCGTCCGGTGACGTTCCCGGCCTTCAAAGCCGGTGATTCGGTCCTTCGCGGGTCGAATGGTGGGTTCGACTCCCACACGCTTCCGCCACATCTATCTCGCAGCCTTCATCTTTGAAATCGCCAAGGCCCGTGCCATGGTTGTACGGCCAGGAATGGAAGACTTCGTTCCGATTCTTTCCGCACCGGAGCAGAGGAACGAACTACCTCCGGATTTACAAGCTAGCCAACAAGGGCCGATTTGGTGCAGGTCCGCGTCCGAGCTTGAAGTTCTCTTATCCGATGGCTATGCCGCTTGGCAAAAGTACCTGGACCAAGTATTGAACTCGCCCCCACAGGAGTTAAAACTCCTGATTAGCCGACCGGACGGTGTGGACCCGGGCCGATTCCACTTGATTGCATAACAATGTCGGCTCCTTGGCCCGAGTAAGCTGTGGTTTATCGACGACCATAGGCTCGGGAGAAAGGAGCCGAACATGATGATTATAGGCGTAGATTACCACCCGAGCTTT
>JABCZG010000030.1 GCA_013289835.1 Acidobacteriota bacterium
ATCAGAACAGATCCTGCTCCATCCAGTGGGCTGAGAAGCAAGAAAAATCACAGCCGGTGGAGATGTGTTTTTTCTTGACTTCTACCTTTATAGAACACTAATCAGCGCACTTCGCCTCCATCGCCACGCTGTAGGCTGTGAACTCTCCCTCGATTACATCAGTCTTTCCATCCGCCGCCTCTGTTCCAATCTGGTACGCGTCGATCTTTCTTTCTCCACCGTGCACTTTTCTGTTGATCCGCTCGCCGATCCTATGGATCGATCCAAATGCGCTCCCACTGACATGTCATTCCGGGCGCAGCGAGGAATCTGCTTCTCCGGTCTTTGTAGAGGCCGGGCTTCAGCCCGGCCCGCGAGCACCAGCGAGCGTTCTTGCATGTCACCGCATCTCCAACTCGTCCAGCAAGAACGCCGCTTCTACTTCATCGGCCGCACCCACCGCGAAGTCATCTTCTCCGTCCTCGCCGACTCCCTCGACGAAGCCCGCCAAAAATTCCGCGCTTCCGGCCGCCCCGACTCCGACGCCCTCTTCATCATCAAAACCGAAACCGAAATCTACCTCGCCTGACAACCCCTGGGATTCTTCTGAGTCGCCACACAGGGCATAGCGGCGGACATTCTTACATAACTGGGTTCTTCCATTGAGGCTATTAACCATGATCTAATACGCCGCATTGAGGAAGAACATGGAAAGCACCAAAAAGCTTGTTTCTGAATTCTTGGATCATCTGCACAGTAGAGCAGACGAGTCCTTTAAGGGCCGCTTGCACCAAGCATTTATTGCCTGGTATGTGGAGGCAGAATTCGGTGACGTCAAATGGGACTTCACGGACGATGTAAATGACTCCGGAATTGATGCCGTGATTTGGAACTCTGAAGACAACCCACCCGTAACAATTATTCAGTCGAAATTCACGGAAAATTTCGGAAAAGGAAGGCTCGGCAAACACGCATACGCCGAATTTAAATCAGTTATCTCCATTCCTGGTTCCATTCCGTTTTCTGGTTTCTGCTTTCTGCTTTCTAATTCCTAGTTTTTCAGCCAACGCCCACGTCCGCGACAAAATCCGCCAACAACTCCAAGTCCTCAGAAACCTCGGCCTCCTCACCTTCCTCGGCTCCGCCTCCTACCGCCTCATCTAATGGTCAGAAAGCTTCCTCTTCTCTTACTGAAAACTGACACCTGATAACTGTCAACGACCCCCTGCGTCGCCCCCGCCCCCGCTTACCGCACGAGCGGCAGTCGCCGGACTCGCACCGCTTTTTCCGTCACCGAGACCATTGCCCCCTTCTCCAAATCTTCTTCGCAAATCTCCAGCACGTCCTTAAGGAGATCGGCTAGGCCCGCCGCCCGTAATCCTTCGATCCGAACGCGAATCACGGAGGGCCCCGCACCGCCAGACCTGGCCATCAGGGTATGGAAATCAGCGTCGAGTGTCACGACTACGCGGGAATGTTTCTCCGCGAAGGCGAGGATCTCTGCATCCTCGGCTCCGGCCATGCCAATCTCGCCTACGTGCACCGCTTCAATTCCGGTTTTGCTCAGTTGTGAGACTGTGGATCGCGGAAGACCTTGGTCGAGCAACAGCTTCATCGCGCATTGGGCAGCGGCACAACCTTGTCCTCAATCAACGCCGAAGCAAATGCCAGTGCCTGCCGGATGTCTTCATCCTCTAATTCGGGATACTCCTGTTTCAGCTCTGCACGGTCGGGATAGAGCGCCAGCGCTTCGAGAACCCGCCGGACGGTGAGCCGCAAGTTGCGGATGCAAGGCTCTCCGTTCATTCGGGCAACGTCCGTCGTGATGCGGTCCAGGTTCTCCATGGCAGCTTCTCGGCTCAGTCTAGGCGCGCCTCCGCGAACTGTCAATCGCCGGGTGCCACAGTCTTCAGCTTAAACCCTACGGGTTTTGACTATTCCCCGCCAACCCGCCGCTCCATCCCCAAATTTCCTGGCCTTTTTCCTTGACAAAAAGTGCCTCCCATCGTATAGTACCCCTCAGGTAATCATCCATCGTAAGCCCGGGAACGCCCACTCTTCTCCATCCCGCGGGTTTAGCGGGATGAACCTTCAGATTTGCGTTTCTGCTTTCGGAAGCCTGCTTTTCGCCCTAAGTCCTCTATCCGCAACACTTACGAAACAAACCGCATTTTGTACGATTTTGGAGCAATAACCTATTTAGAATCAACACTTGTTGGCGGCCGTGTAAGTGTTGATTCTAAACCACTTATGCCAAGTCTAAGCCCTTTAGATGCAACACTTACAAAAAACCGGGGGAGGGGACCCGATTATCGTTAACTAGAGTGGGCATGGGGTGCACAGCCTTCGATTCAATGGCAGGGACTGCGAGGGTTGGGGGCTGGAGAAGATCAGCGGTATCGTGCGTCGTCAAAGACGGCATCCGAACTATCTTCGGACCCACGTCCTTCCAGTCTTTTTACCAACTGGCAGAATGTGCACTGGTGCAAGTGGTTCTGCAACACGATGTACGCTCGAGCGTAATTCGCTAGCAATCGCAGAAGTTCGTCCCCCGCATCTTTCCTGACCACCCGTGACTGACTAACTTTTGCGCGACGCTCGTTCCAGATCGCCAAAGCTCGCTCGCATTCCTCTAGCAGCGTTTGATATCTTTCGCAAATCCCTGTTTTGACGTACTGTGGACTGCTCATGACCATCACCTTCACTGTCGGTAGTGCACTTCCTTCGCCAAAAGAGATAAGTCGCGCGTTTTAGGTCTCTTGAGCCAATAAGGTGTCTCGTTTTGAACAGGGTCCCGGTACGCAGAAACGGCCATTTCACACCGCTTAACGGTAGTATTTATAGAGCCGAGCGGGTGCCCTACCCTTGGTTTTGTAAGCGTGGGGGTTTTGACTTTTCCCCTCTCACAATCCTGAGCTATGATGAATCCATGACCACCCGCGACTTCAGAGTTTTTCTCGAGCCCGACGAGGACTACGGCGGCTACATCGTGGTCTGTCCTTCCATCCCCGGCTGCTACTCTCAGGGCAAGACCGTCCCCGAAGCCCTCGCCAATATCCGCGAAGCCATCGACCTCTGCCTCGAAGACATTGAGAGCGCACCTTCATGGTAAACTCCATGTGCAATGACTCTCTACAGCTATCCCATTACCGTCGAACGCGAAGGCAAGCGTTATTACGCCTACAGCGACGATTTCCCTGGCGTCTACGGTCTTGGCAAATCCATCGAGCAAGCCAAGAAAAGCATCCTGGAGGCCATGCGCCTCTACATCCAACATTATCGTAAGAAGGGCAAACCCGTTCCCGCAACTCGGACCATCTACGCGGAAACCGTCACACTCGCGATGGACTGATGGTTCCCGCTCGAACTCATTCGCTTCCTCCTCCGCCACGGCTATCGCAAAGTCCGCCAAGCAGGTTCCCATCTGATTCTGGAGCATCCCACTCGAAAACCTCTCGTGGTTCCCGTTCACGCTGGTGATCTTCCGAAGGGCTTATTTCTCAAGATTCTGAAGGACGCAGAATTCACGCTCGAAGACTTCCGAAGGGATTAAGCATGGGGCTGGGTGCCCCTGCCCCACACGTCGACTCTACGTGCGGGGGATTTGACTTTTCCCCCGCCATTCGCGTAAAGATTTCTCCCCTCTTACTGAAAACTGACAACTGAAAACTGTCAACCACCCCTGCGTCGCACGTGCCCCGCTGTTTCACAAGCTGGTGATCGACAATTTCGGAAACGACGCCTGATAAATGCCCGCATCCAGCGTCAGCAATTTATACCCGTTCACCAGCGCATGCGCCCCAATCACAAAATCCGCTAGAATGCATCGCGCTTCCGCGCCGTTCTGTTTTCTTCGCCGTGCTGCGTAGCTTTGGAACGCCGTTCCTGCTGTCCGCCACATCTTCTCCTCAAATTCCCATTCCACGGCGATGCCCGTCTCCTCACAGAACCGGTCCACAAACGCTTCTGTCCTTCCTTGCCCCGCCACCAATTCCGCGTAGACCGCTCCCGATATCACTAGCGTGCCCTCGTTAAACGTTTTGTCCAACGCCGCCCGCGCTGCGCGATGAAGTGAATCGGACGCGTCCCAAAGCGCTATGATCACATTTGTGTCGATCGCGGTCGTCATTCCTCGTCATGCCCGCGTAGTTCGCGCATCCACTTCTGTATCGCCTTCTTGCCCTTGCCGATTCCTGGATTGCCGATTCCCATGTATTTCGCGAAGGGACTCTCTTTCCGCACCGCCGTTACGCGCATACCCTTTCCATCTTCCTCAAATTCCAATCGGTCTCCGGCCCGCACGCCAAGCCTGCGCCGCACTTCCTGCGGTATGGTGATCTGCCCCTTGCTCGTCACTTTCGCCTGCTTCTTCATCGCCGCGCTCCCATTCCTTACTTTACCACGGCTTCCTTACTCTTGGTTCCCCCTTTTTCTGCCTCTTATCTGCGCCCTCTGCGTCTCAACAACTTCCCGCTTCATTCGAATGCTAACCACAAAGGTATTGACATGCAGTATATTCTTGTGCTGTGATTCCCCGTGTTTGCCAGCCTACAGCCCCGCTCCGTAAGGTTTTCGCCCCTCGCCACCAATCCCTCCCGCCATTCCCGTCACAGCAACAAAATTCGCGTCACACGCGCAATTTTTCGCCCTTTCGTTTCAGCAGCTTGCGCACTCTTTCATTTTTCGTATCCTGCAACCCCTTTGCTTGCCACTCTTACGAAAACACCGGGGGTGTATCCCAACTCTTCCCACTTTGGAACGAGCCACCAAATTCCACCGCCCCTCGCGTTTTCAACCACTTACAAATTGCCCATTTTTTATCTCCTTTCTTCTCACATTCATACGTGTAATGGGGGGGTGGGGGGGTGCGACTCCCAAACTATAAGGACGGCTTCGGCAGAAGAAAGCGCACAAGCCGCAACCCTCTTGTCTCCCTCCTCGCCCAGGAACGCCAACTTCCGTTTGGAATTCCTGCGCGGGAGCTGCCGCATAAAAATGCCAACGGCGCCCCGACAATTGCCAGGACGCCGCCAGATACAACTCTTCTCGCGCGCGGAGGAACAAAGCCTCCGCTCGACACCGCTAAAACGCATGCAGCTATTTGTGGCCGGAGTGCGTAATGCGCGCCATGATGTCGCGCCGGCTGTCAAGCACCGAGGCATTGGCGAATTCCTCGCGCTCCGCCGCGTTCATCTTGCCAAGCGTTGCGTTGATCGCGGTGGCCCATTTGTCCATGCCATCGGCATTTGGATACGTGATCACCAGGCAGCGCATCGAAGGCGCCATCGTATTTACGTACTGTTCGTCCAGCCCGTAGTACGTCGCCGAACCCTTTTTGATCTGGTCATCGAACGTCGCCACCAGATACTTCTTGAGCGCCGCGGCGTACACGCTCGGCTTCTCCGGCTTTGCATTCGAACAGACTACTCGCAGGTACGCCGGTGTTCCGGTGCCCATGCGATACATGGAAGTCTGCATCAAATAATCTTCGTGCTTGGTGGACGCAATCTGTCCCGGCCGCGGCCCCGCCTTGCGCACTTCGTCAAGCACCTTGGTCAGCCCCGCGAGGCTCGTCGAAGACCATGCCGCGCCGTGCGTGTAGCCGTCCGGGGTGTGCACCAGCTGTTCGAACGTCGACCAGCTCAGGATCGTGCCATCGGCAGCAAGCTTCTCAAAAATCGGCACGGCATTCTTCTCCGTGTCTTCCGAGTACGCCGCCCAACTGGCGCGCGGAACCTGGAACTGGCTTACAAAGGTGTAGACAATCGGCGTTGGCTCCATCTGCGAAAATGCCAGCGGTACGCTGATCACCGCCAACACAAACACAAGCAGACCCGCATTCCGTTTTATCATTTTTGTCCTCCTGGACAATCTGGCGGAGCCGCGTGACGTAACGAACGCGAAGGTCGCTCCTCGTCACTCCATCCGCGGAGTCCGCGAAGTGGGCAGGATGCGGCGTTCGGTCTAGTGGGTAACCTGGAAAAAGGGGCTTGCGCCCGGGGCACCGGCCAGTGTGGGCAGACAGTATCCCCGTATTCCAAAGATGTCAAGTAAATCGCTTGCGAATTCATTGGGATCGCAGAACTACGGATTTTCTCGGGCCGGGCAGTCTCCGTTCGAACGACGAAAAATCAGGGACGCGTGCCGGAGGCGATTATGATTTCGAGAGGCATGCTCATTTCCTTGCCGTTCCAGAATTTTTTCAGGGCGGCTAGGATTTCAGCTTGCGCCTGGGCCTTCTTTTCGGGAGTGAGCTGTGCAATCAGCGGGCGGAACGGCGCGGCGACTTCCGTAAACTGAACCCAATATTCTTCCAGCGAACGCTTCCAAATGCCGTTCACGATGCGATCTTCTTCGTGGACGTCTTGAAAGCCGGCGGCTTCCAACGCGCGGCGCAAACGGCCGCGTTCGCCAAACATGGAGCGACTGGGCCCATCGGGATCGGGCGGCGGCGGAGGAGCGGGCAGATGCTTCATCACAATTCCCCCTGTCGTGGCAAAGAACGGTTGCTCCTGGACGCCCCAGGCGACAAACGCGGCGCGGCCGCCGGGCTTCAGCACGCGAAGGCATTCGCGGAGGGCTTTGTGGAGATCGGGAAAAAACATCACGCCGAATCGGCAGGTGAGGACGTCGTAGGATTCGTCGGCGAAGGGAAGGGACTCGGCGTTGGCTTCGCGGAACTCGATGTTCGAAAGGCCTTGTTTGCGGGCGAGTTCTTCGGCGAGGGACATCATGCCGGGGCCGAGGTCTGTGGCGGTGACGCGTCCGGAGGGAGCGACCTTCGTGGCAACGGAAAGTGCGGGATCGCCAACGCCACTGGCGAGATCGAGCACGCGCAGGCCGGGGCGAAGCTGGGCCGTTTCCAGAATGGCGTCGGTGGCGCCGCGGGTGAAGGCGGCGATTTGCGCGTGCCATTTGCGCCAGGCGGTGACGGTGGCGTCACCGGTCCATTCCTGGTGAAGCTGCTCGCGAACTTTTTGGACTTTGGCGGGATCGGGCGAACTCATCGTAGCCTCCACGGCGGGACAGTTTAACAGAGAGTTTTATTGGATGCGGGAGCGAAGCGGACGGAGACAGTGTCGACAGGAGCGAGGTTGAAAACAATTTCTTCGCCGGGGGTGACCCAGAGAGGCGGGATGATGGAGCCGGCGATGATGATTTGTCCGGCTTGCAAGGTCTCGTCGAAAACGGCGAGTACATTTGCGACGTGACGGACGATGTCGAGGAGTTCGCCGGTTAGTTCTTGCAGAGCCGGAGGACCTGTGACGTTGGCGATTTCCGATCCGTTTCTGAGAACGCGGCCAGCGAGTCCGTCGAGAACTCCGCCAGCGTGCGCGGCGTCGCTGCGGCCTAGAATGATGTGGCGCTGATAGATGTCGCGCGCGAGCGTGCCTTCGACGTCCTCAGAAGGATGATCCACGTCGGCGAGTTCGATGGCGGGGCCCAAGCCAGAGATGGCGGATTTTGCGGTGTCGCGGTCGGCGCCTGCGGGCAAATCTTTGCCGAGGTGGACAGCAATTTCGGGTTCGGCAGCGGGCTTTTTCCAATCGGCGATGGAAACGGAAGAGCCAGAAGGAACCAGAGCACTTTGCATTAAAAAACCGACGAGCGGCGCGTCGGTGTGAAGACGCTGCAATGCCGCGGGAGCGCCGAAAGCGAGTTTCCAGCCGAGCGGTTTGTGACCGGCGTGGAGGAGTTCGCGGCGTCGTTCGAATTGCGCGGCCATTCCGCGCGAAATGCGCGGGTCGTCCCAGGCGGCGGTCATGATTCGAATGCCATGAGTGCTCAGTAGCCCTCGGGCGGAATTTCGTAGCCCGCCGCTTCGAGCGAGCCGGCGCCGCTCCAACCCCAGACGAGCACAACGTCTTCTGTGCCGGTGTTGTCGAACCCGTGCCAGTGACCGCGCGGGGTGAAAATGACGTCGCCTTGCGCGGACGGTTCACGGCCCGTGTCGGTGTAAATCATGCCGCTTCCCTTTATCACAACGAAAAACTCATCGACGTTGGGATGGCGATGTTTGTCATGACGCGCGCCGGGCGGGAGGACGGTCCATCCGACGAGAAGTTTGTCCGAGCCGGCGGTTTTCTGATCGATGAGAAACTGGACCTGCATGTTGATCCAGCCTTCGTCTTTCGAAAGGCCACCGACGCGTGGCGCATCGCGAAGATTGGTGCGGTAGGGCTTCATTTGGACATTCCTCCCAGGCGGCGGTAGACCTCGTAAACAGTGACGAAATCGTGGTGCGCGAGACCGAGCCCGCGGCAGGCGTTCAACATTTCGTTGGCGGCGGCGCCGAGAGGAACGGGCACACCCATTTTTCGGCCAAGATCGAGCGCCAGCAGCATATCTTTTTGCTGGAGATTTACATTGCCGTAGGTAGCGTCGGAAATGTGGCCTTCGAGAATGAGCGGGGCGCGATAGTTGAGCACGGGAGAAGCGACGACACTTTTCAGGAACGCGTCCACGGCGACTTCACGAGGGACGCCGCCTTTTTCGGCGAGCGCGATGCCTTCGCAGAAACCGATCACTTCGATGACCAGAGTCATGTTGAGAGCGACTTTGAGCTGCACAGCCAAACCTTGCGCGCCGATGTAGGTGACTTTGGGACCGATCGCGAGCAAGACGGGCTGGACGCGTTCGAATGCGGCTTTATCGCCGGCGACCATGAGGGAGGCGTTGCCTTTCGCAAGAGTGAGGGTGGTGCCGGAGATTGGAGCGTCGAGCATGATGAGGCCGGCTTTGGTGAATTCGGCGGCGACGGCGCGGCTGCCATCGGGATCGATGGTGCTCATGTCCAGGTAGACGGCGTCTTTGCGGAGGCCGGCGATGACGCCATTTCCGCCGAGGGCGAGAGATTTGACGGCATCGGCGTCGGTGACGATGGAGAAAACGATTTCGGATTCGCGCGCGGCTTCGCGAGGCGTGTCCGCCCACAACATGCCGAGCTTGAACATGGGCGAAGCTTTTTCCTTGGTGCGATTCCAGCCGGTGACGGTGTGGCCGGCGGCGAGCAGACGAGGAACAATAGCCTGGCCCATGTCGCCAAGGCCTGCGAAGCCGATTTTCAAAGGGCACCTCGTTTTGAAACGAAAAATAGATTGGGAATTGCCTGGCCGTGCCGGCCAGCCGACAGATCAGGATGGCAGAGGTCAACAGTCAACAGTTGACAGTGAACAGTAGGAAAAGGAAGGAGGGTGGCTAGGGGCATAGCGCTCATTTCGGAGACGCTATAGGAATTGTTTGGGTGGGGAGATTCCAGCCGCGCAACGCTAATTGCGGCGCGGCTTGTGAGGCGGAAGCGGGGTAGTCGATTTCGATTTCGCGGGATTCGCCAGTGAGCAGAGAGAAATAGTTGTCCGAGTAGTAGGCGGGGAGGATGCGGGAGCCGTCGGCGGCGTTGAGCAGGGTGAGTTTGTTGGCGAGGGCCGCGGAGGCGCTGCGATTCTGGATTTGGACGTGGACGTGGATGGAATCGCCTGTGCGTTTCGAATCGGCGGTGGCGGAGAGAGTTGTGGCGGGCAGCTTGTTTAGCTGGCGGTAGGAGGCGCTGTCGGCGGCGAGCCAGTAGAAATTGTCGGAGAGGAGCAGGCCGGCGGAATTGTGGAGCTCGAGCTTAACGAGGACGACGCCGTTTGAAAATTGTGGGGCGAGGTCGAGCTGGAAGGCGTTGGTCGCGGCGTTTGCGGCAGCGTTTTTTTTCTCTTCGTGCTGGAGGAGTTGCTTGTTGTCGAGGGAAAAGACGACGGCGCTGGCGGAGAGGCCGGGGAGCGGCGCGGTGGTGTTGTTGACGATGTCCACGTTGTAATTCGAAAGATCCAACTGGATGTGGATGGGTTCGCTGGCCTTTTTTGTGCCGTAGTAGGAGGCCTGGGTGTCGTAATCGGAGCTGAGGATTTGCCACATGTTGCTGGGCCAGGCGGGCTGAGTCATCCACAGGACGCGGCCGCTGTTAGGCGCCCAGAGATGTGCGTTCATGCCTTCGAAGATGGCGCGGTGATCCACGTAGTTGAGCATCTGCGCTTTGCGTTCGAAATCTTCGAGGCTGACGGGCGCGCCGAACTCGGACTGGATTTCCGCCATGAAGGGCACGGTTTCGCCGTTACCGCTGGCATGCCAATCGTGATACGCCCAGACGTCGTTGATGGGCCACTGATCTTCCTTGGGAATCCACGCGCGGAAGGATTCGAGGGTGGAGAAGGACTGCGTGCCGGTTTCCACGGAGAAGCCGTGATTGAGAGCGGTGAAATAGAGCGCAGGATACTGATATTTGTAGGGGCCGCTGTTCTGGAGATTGACCTGATTCGAGCTGGGTGAATAGTAGCGCGTACCGTCGAGCGAGCGGATGAGATCGGTCAGGCCGTCATTGATGATGGGCTGGGGAACGCCTTCGTTGCGGCCGCACCACATGGCGATGGAGGGATGGTTGCGGAAGCGGAGAATGGTGTCGCGAGCGTTGTCGAGGAAGAGGACGGGATCCTGGGCTTCGACGTTGTAATTTTGCGTGGATTCCCAGAAGTCGTTCCAGATGAGGAGGCCGTACTCGTCAGCGAGATCGTAGAAAACTTGCTCGGTGTCCTGGCCGACCCAGTTTCGAATGAAATTGAGATGGGCATCGCGATGAAGGCGGAAGTAGGGCTCGAGGCGCGCGCGGGAAACACGCTTGCGGGAATCGTCCATGCCCCAGTTGCCGCCGCGGCAGGCGATGCGCACGCCGTTCACTTTGATGACGAGATAAGGAGAGACCTTGGTTTCTTCAAGCATTCGAGTGGCGGAGGAGGATTCGCCGCCAGGTGCGAGCGAGGCGACCCAGGAGTGCCACCAGTCTCTCCAGCTATCCGGGAAATTCGGGGGAAAGGGATCTGCGGCGGGAATTTCGCGCATGCCTTCGAGGGAAACGTCCACGACCTTTTCGTTATTGGCGCGCGCGGCGGTGGGCGAGTATTCGAGGCGGCGAAGATGGCCGGTGGTGTCAAGGAGGCTGAGCTCGTAGGTGATTTCGCGGATGCCGAAGGTGACTTGTTTGGAATCGGATTCTTTGTCGCCTTCGGTGAGAGACAACTTCAGGTGATAGAGCTCGGGTTTCCCGTACCCGTTGGGCCACCAGAGGCGGGGATTCTGCACTGTGAGCTGAGGAAATTCGGAGGGCGCAAGTTTTACGGAGCTTTTTCCAGGAGGAAGGACGACGCTTTTGCTCATGGAAACTTGATCGAAAGAGGCTTTCAGCGTTCCGTGAATCGGCGCAGCTGAATTGTTTTCGAGGGGCACGGTGATTTCGACGTCGGCGCGGCTGGTGTCCGGAAGCGGAAGCTTGGTGACGACTTGCGCGTCGCCGATTTTTGCGGAGCCGGTGGCAGTGAGCGTGACGGGTTGCCAGATGCCGGTGTCGCGATCACGAATCGCCGGAATCCAATCCCAGCCTTCGGTGGCGACAAAGGTGGGGCCATCAAGGCACATGATGCCGCCGTTTTCGCCGGGGCCGCCTTTGATGGATTGTTCCTGTGGGATGCCGGGATGCGGGGGCGGAGAAATGCGAACGGCGAGGGCGTTCAGCTGGCCGGGTTTCAAACTGCTGGTAACGTCGAAGATGCCACGGATGAAGGCTCCAGTGATGGTTCCGAGAGATTGTCCATTCAGCCAGACTTCCGCTTTGTAGTTGATGCCTTGAAAGGTGAGGGTGAGGCGACGGCCGGCGAGGTTGGCGGGAGGTTTGAATTCGGCGCGATACCAGTAGTCCTGCTTGTTCAGGCTTTCGGGGATGGCGAGATTGTTCAGGCCGTAATCCGGGTCGGGATAGACGCCGCGATCCACCATGGTGGTGAGAACGGTGCCGGGGATAGTGGCGGGCCACCAATCTTTGTCGTTGAAGCCGGCGGTGGAGATTTGCGGGCCGTCTTTGTTTACGTTCGGCGCGGGAGTGAGGGTCCAGCCGGCGGCCAGGGTCCATTCGTTTTCAGCGGAGGGCTGAAGGGCTGGCTGAGAAGGAAGTGGAGCGCGCACAACGGGGCGGGAGATTAGGCCTTTTCCGGTTGGCATTGTCGCGGGATCTTGCGGAGCGCGATATCCGGCTTGCGCGCGCGTTTGGACGGACCACGGTTTGGAGCCTTCTTCGTAGAGGATCCCAGTGACATTTCCGGGTTGCGCGTAGAGCTGCTTGATTTCGTCGGACGTGAGAGCGCGCCGCAGCAGCGTTAAGGCGGCGATCTTTCCACCAAAATGCTTTCCGTTGGGCAAAGGAAGATCCGCCGGAGCCATTTGAAGGATGTTGCTCACGCTGCCGAGGGCAAGCTTACCGCTGGCGACTTGGGCGCCATCGCAATAGAGATGGAAGTCGGCGCCGTCAAAGGTGGCGGCGAGCAGGTGCCAGTCTTGTGCGTTGACGGCAGCAGAGGAAGTGAGGCTATTGTCCTTGCCGAGCCATAGGACGAGCTTGCCACTGTCGAGAGCGAGATAGCGCGGATATTCTTCGGTGGGATTTCCAACTCCAGCCAAGAGTGTTTGCGCTTTGAGGATTTCCGCGGGCTTTACCCAGAAATAGAGAGACCAGGGCGAATCGGCTTGCAAAACGGAATCGTGCGCGACGAGAGGTTTTTTCAGGCCCTCGCCGTCGGGAAGGAAGACGGCGTTGAATGGTCCGTACGATGGAGGATCGTTGGTGACGATTTGAGCTTTGGCGGAAGAGCTTCCAATAAGCAAAAACATAGCAAGCCATGCCGGGAAGAAAAAGACGAATGAGCCCGATGGCTGAGGCGACTTATTCATGAGGCTCCTTTGGAGCGAGAGGCATTAGGGTTTCCAGAATTTCATGACGGCGGAATAGTCGAGGTCTTCTTTGGAGGCGCCTTTGACAGCGCTGTAGGTTTCGCGCGCAGCGGCGGTGGCGGGAAGAGCGACGCCGAGTTGATTCGCGAGATCCAGAGCGAGACCGAGATCCTTGTGCATGAGGCGCAGTGAAAAACTCGGGGCGTATTCGCCTTTGAGGAGGTTGGGCGCTTTGACGTCCAGCAGGCCGGAGCGGCCCATGCTGGATTGCAGAACTTCGACGAGCTTTTCGCCTTGCAGTCCGGCGCGTGTGACGAGCGCGAGAGCCTCCGCGAGCGCGTCCACCTGCAGGGCGAGAATCATATTCATGGCGAGCTTGATGGTTTGGCCGGCGCCGTTGGGGCCGAGATGAAACCATTTTTTGCCCATCACGCCGATGACGGGTTCGGCGGCTTTCAGTGTGTCCGCATCGCCCCCGATCATGAAAACGAGTTCGCCTTTTCTGGCGCCCCAGTCGCCGCCGGTGACGGGCGCGTCAAGGAAGCGCGCCCCGCGTTCGGCGCAGGCGGCGGCGATTTTGCGGGCGAGCGTGGGAGAGATGGTGCTGGAGTCCATGTAGATGCTGCCGCGCTTGAGCGCGGGCATGGCGCCTTGCGTGCCCCAGAGAATTTCCTCGAGAGCAGGCGGATCGCTGACGATGGAAATTAAGAAGTCGGAAGCGGCGGCGGCTTCCTGTGGGGATTTGGCGAGTTTGGCGCCCTCGGCGACGACTTCGCCGGCGCGCGAGGCGGAGCGGTTCCAGACGGTGACGGAGTAGCCGGCCTTGACGAGATTCAAACTCATGGGCCGGCCCATCAAACCGAGACCGATAAATCCAATTGTGGGTTTCACGAGAAGCCTCCTCGAAGGCAAAGTGGGCGGTGCGCCGGTATGTGGTTCAAAAAGAGGAAACGATTGTAGCGGAATTGGGGCGCGGAAGCAGCGGCGGGCAAACGAAGCTAGTCGTCGTCATGTAGGCAAGAATGATAGGCTTCGGGCAGAGCGTGATACACCGAAAACGATTTCGCATGCTCGCAGGAATATCCTTCCTGGCGGCGGCCGGTCCCGGTAGCGGGATGGTCTTTGCGCAGGGACCGCCGACTCCTCCTCAGGAGCCGCCTGCTGCAGTTTTGCAGGGACAAGCTGTGAACAACCCGGCGACCACGTGCGTTCAGCCGGCCCCGATGGTGCGGCTAGAGGATTACGACGGGCCGTTGAAGAAGGTGGTGGGCACGTTTGCGCGGCCCTTGGAACGCAAGTCGGTGCATGCGCCGCACTACAAGCCCGGCTTGAAACTGTGCACGCTCACGCTGAAAGACAAATTCGTGCTGTTTGTCCAGGATTCGATAGATCCGGGGACGTTTCTCGGAGCCGCATTCAACGCGGGGATAGATCAGGCGGAAAACACGGACCACAGTTATGGGCAGGGCGCGGAAGGGTATGGCCGGCGCTTTGGCGCCGAACTCGCTGGCCAGGCGTCGTCCGGGTTCTTTAAGGACTTTGCGTATCCCTCGATATTTTCGGAGGACCCGCGCTATTACCGTCAGGTCCATGGCAGCGCCAGGAGGCGCTTGCTTCATGCGATGGAGCATGCGGTCGTAGCTCACCGCGACAATGGCAAGAGCATGTTCAATTTTTCCGAGTGGCTGGGGACGGCGAGCGCGGTGGTGCTGAGCAATACCTATCACCCGGATAACCGACGCGGTTTTTCTCCCGCGGCGCAGCGGCTGGGCTACGCCATGCTGCAAGACATGGGTTTCGACGTGCTTCGCGAATTCTGGCCGGATATTTCCCGCAAATTTAAACTACCTTTCCGTGGTGAACCCGAGCTATTGAGCGAGGACGCGAATTCCGCGACCAAGTAAGCCTTCGCGGCCTTTGGATTCTATGAGGGGATAAGCGCAGGAGAAGTGCGTGATCAGGCGGTTTTGGGGCGGAAGAGGACAACCGTGACAAGGGGTTGGCTGCACGCGACGCGGGCTGAAGGATGGAATCGCTCAGATTTCCAATTCGGCGACGACTTTCAAAAGCCGCACCAGCGTGGCGATTTCCTCCGGGTTTAGTTTCTTCCGCAGCTTTTCATCCACCGCGCGGCGCTCGTTGATCAGATATTCGCGGTATTTGTTGCCCTTGGCGGTGAGTTGCACGAGAAGCGCCCTGCCGGACGGCGCCTTTCTTTCCGAAAGCAGGCCTTCGTGAATCATGGTTTTGATGGAGCGATGCACGACGGTGCGGTCGAAGCCGAGAAGGGTGGCGATTTGATTCTGGTTGAGCGAAGCACCGCCGCGAAGCGTGGACATGATAAAGCCGCGCGTCTGCGAGCATTGGGTTTTTTGTTCCAGCCTTTTTCCAATGGAAAAGTAGGCCGCGGCCATGTGCACCAGGACGGAATCCTTCAGGATTTCGTCGGGAATGAGTTTTTTATCAACGACGATCATAGGATTTTTACCGTCGCTTCCAGAGGCCTGCGCCACTGGGGCGGTTCCACGTGGCGCGGGGATTTCTTTCCGATGGCGATGACCATGACGATCTCATGATAGCGCGCGGAAAGCCCAAGGAATTGGGAGAGTCTGCGGCCATCGAAACCTTCCATCGGGCAGGTGTTAAGGCCGAGCGCCTCGGCGGCAATCATCAGGTTCTCACAAGCGAGCGCAGTGCTCTTGGTGGCCCACTTGAAAAGTCCCTGACGCGATACGGGCGCCATGCCGATGGTCTTCCAGAAATGGAGGACGCGAAGAATGATCCATTTGATAGCGCCGAAAACGCCGAACCAGCCCTGGATGTAAAACCATTTCGCGAATTTCGCCTTTGTCTCGTATTCGGAGATTTTTTTGGGGCTGAATCCTTGCTGGCGCATCCATTGCAACTGACCCTGCGTGGTGACTTTCCATAAGCCGAGATCTGCCACAGCGACGATCAGAGCCGACGCGGTGACGGCAGGGCGCTGTCCCATGCAGAGCCGCGCAACGGCCTCCTTCGCTGCCGGCGATTCCACCCAGTAGAAGCTGTAGGGCTGGCTGTTGAAACTGGAAGGGGCCACGCGAGCGGCTTCGAGAACCTGCTGGCGCAGGGCCTGGGGAATTTCGCCACCGTCGAATACCTTGATGGCCCTTCTTTGGAAGAGGGCGTCGAGAGTGTTGGCTGCCATACGTACCTCCATGTTGCCATTACAACATACGTGTGTTGCAGATGCAACATGAAATTACGGGCAGTGGTTTTGGGCGTGGGCGGTAGAAAACGCCTGGCTGGGCGCTGCGAAGATTCGAGCGGGATCAGGCGGTCTTGGGGCGGTGAGTGAGCGGGAGAATGCCCGGGTCGCCTCCGGAGGAGGCTTTGGCGGCGGCGCTGCGCGGTTCGTCTTTGGACTTGGGGGCGGGTGCAGCTTGGGGCGCGGATTTGGACGTGGCGGGAGTGGAGCTTGTGCCGGCAGTGGCGCCGGAGTCCGGCTTTTCTTCGATGCGAACTAGATATTGATAGGGGATTTCCCAGCGGAAGTGCTTGTGCTGGCCACGTTGCTCGATGCTTTGTTCAAGAAAGATGGAGCGGCCGGAATCGGCCACGAAGGTGCCCGAAGCAGGCAACAGGATGTCACCGGCGCGATATTGTACTTCCACACGGCGCCCGAGAAAGGCTGAGTAGCGGGCCATATTGAAACAAGTTTCGACGGCGGGTAGTAACAGGGTCAATAGTACGGAAGGACCCCCCTCGAAAAAGTGTGGAAAAGTTGGGGAAAGCGAGGAGGCGAGAGAGGTGTGGAATGCTGAATGTGCGCTACGGAGATGAGGGATGAAATGCGCACAGACTAAGAGTCTGTGCTACTGGGATCGTTCAGCGGCGGGAAAGCTTTGCGGCGCCGCGGCTGGATTTTTCTAGGGTGTCGGATTGAAGGTATTTCTTCGCGCGAGCATCATTTTTCAGGTAGGCGTCCCAGAAGGCGAGGGAGGCGGAATTCGTGTAGCCGAGGATGGCTTCGCCCTGCGCGGCGTGGGTGGGCGAGAGCGTGCGCGCGGTGATGAACGACCCGTGATTGGCGCCTTCGATGTAGAGATGATACTTGTCGCTGGGAAGGCTCCGTTCGAATGGGATTTTGTGCCAGGCGGGGCTCGCGACAGGGCCGAGGCTGTCGAGCGAGCCGGTCATGCCGATGTACGGAAGAGAGAGCCGATCGAAAGAGTGATCGTTAAGACCGAATTGGCCGGGGCCCTGAGGCGAAAGGCAGAGGACAGCTTTCACGCGCGGGTCCGCGAAATTCGAACCGGGATGGCCGGGGAGATCGACGATTGCGCCGGCGATGGCTTCGGCGGTGTAGGAACCCATGGAGTGGCCGCCGACGCCGATGCGATCTTTGTCCATGTTTGCGACAAGACCGGGGACGCGATGTTCGAGCACTGGCAATGAATCGATGACGAAGGAGATGTCTTGCGGGCGGCTCTCCCAAAGCGCGGGCTTTTTCAAGCCGTCGCGAACGGCTTGCGGGAAACGAATGTTTTCTTCGCCGGAGTTGCGACGCTGGATGGCGGAATCGTCGTGAGTAGGCTGGATGGTGACGTAGCCGTGGGTGGCCCAGTGGAGGGTGAGAGCTTCGCAGCAATCCTGGGAGCCGCCGGCGCCGTGAGAGAAGACGATTACAGGATAGGGACCTGCGTCGTTGGGATAAAAAATGCGGACGTGAAGATCCTTGTTGCGCTTGGCGTCGTGGAGGACGAGGTCGGAGGCTTCGGAGACCGCGTGTGGGCCGGGCGCGAGGTTGTAGCCGTCCGCGGCGTCTGCAGCGGAACTCGACGGTGCGGCTGCGGAGAAGGCTGAGGAATCCGGAACCGAGGGACTTGAAGGGATCGATTGGAGAGCCGACTTTGGTGGAGCGAAACCTCTGCCGCCACTGGGAGTGGTGATGAAGTACGCGGTGGCCACGCTTGCGACAACGATCAAAACAATATTGGTTAGCTGGCGAACGGCGCGGCGGCGACGGACATAATCGTGGGGCAACCTCGGGAGCAATCGCCGGAGATGGGCCAAGAAGGACATGGTATCGGGCTGCAGGTCCTGGTTTTTTGTGGACATCGAGTCAAACCCGCCCGTCGGAAAAAGGTTGTACAAGATTTCTGCATCGAGACATGTGGCGCCTGATCAAAACGCAGCAGGGCGGGACGGTGGGCGGGATGCTTGTAAGGATACAAGATGCGAATTCACAATGGCAAGGAGGCAAGCGAATCCTTGACTTTTTCGAGGGGAAGGCTATTGTCGGCGTTCCGGGATTTGGGTAGTGGTCGGGAAGCGCAGCGCTGAGCCAAATAGACGGGTGGGAATAAAGGTGACTTTGCGGGAGTTGTTGAGGGTAACTTCCCGGGGTGGATTTGAAGCAGGGTCTTTCC
This sequence comes from Acidobacteriota bacterium, assembly GCA_013289835.1. Classification (GTDB taxonomy): domain Bacteria; phylum Acidobacteriota; class Terriglobia; order Acidiferrales; family UBA7541; genus Acidiferrum. Next base: position 18,150 of record JABCZG010000030.1, read on the forward strand.
ATGGCGGAACTAAACAAAACGGTTGCGAATGGGCTGGCGGCATATTACGAATACGTGGCAGCGCAGGTGCATCGCTGGGTGGATCCGCTATCGAATGAGCAGTTCTGGCGCAATCCGTTCCCGCACGGGAACAGCGTGGGGCACCTGGTATTGCATTTGACGGGCAACTTGAATTACTACATCGGAGCGCGCGTGGCGGGAACGGGATACGTGCGCGACCGTGACCGCGAGTTCACGGACAAGCAGCCGCCGCAGAAATCCGAGACGCTGCAGGCGTTTGACCGTACCATCGCGATGGTGGTGGAGACGATTCGAACGCAGGGCGCGGAGGACTGGGGAAAGCCGTACACGGCCGAGCGAGAGCCGGAAGCGGAAGACCGCTTCCAGATTTTCGTGCGGTGTGCGGGGCATGCGTATCATCATGTAGGGCAACTGGTGTACCTGAGCCGAGAGTTGGCGAGAACTTAAGGCCGGGAAGCAGCACCGGGCGATGCAGAGTGGGCATGGCACCGGCGAGGCGCAAACGCGAGTGGTCGAACAGAAGCAATTAACGAAGGGCAAGGCTGCCCTATTGCTGATCCTTTCCGCCTTGGGCGGGATTGTTTCGGCGACGTGGCTGCATGGATGGCACATGTACGCGGGATTTGCCGTCACGGGGATCGCCATTTTCATTGGGTTCACGCGCTGGAACCGCAAACACTGAATCAATGTCTCTTATAATGGATGGGGGGGAAATAGCCATGAGAAAGGTGTGTTTGACCGCGGTTGCATTGGTATTGTGCGGCTGGGGAGCGCATTCGGCGCAGGCTCAAGAAACGGCGACGGCCAAAGCCGCTCCAGCAGCGGTTTCTAGCACGCCGAGCATTGATCAATCGCTCGAGTGGAATAGCGCGTCCAATCCGAAATTGTCGCCGGATGGGAAGCGCGTCGTGTACGAAGTGCAGAAAACGAATTGGGAAGAGAATGCGTTCGAGAGAAATTTGTGGATCGTGGATGTTTCGACGGGGGAATCGCATCCGCTGACCACGGCAAAAAAATCGAGCACCAACGCGGCGTGGTCGCCGGATGGGAAGTGGATTGCGTTTCTTTCCGACCGGCCGGGGCAAATCAAGGGAACGCCGGAAGATAAAAAGCAGCTTTATGTGATTTCGCCGGACGGCGGCGAAGCGCTGCAACTCACCAAGGCTGAAAGCGGCGTGAATGCGCTGGACTGGTCGCCGGATTCGAAACGCATTGCGTTTTCGGCGATGGATCCCGAAACGAAAACGCTGAAAGACCGCAAAGAGAAATACGGCGAGTACTCGGTGATTCATGCCGACTATCAGATGACGCACCTGTGGACGGTTGAGGTTCGCGGAGGAATGGCGCCGGCGGCGGAAGCGAAACGGGTCACGGAAGGGGACAAATTCAGCGTAGGGAGTTTTTCGTGGTCGCCGGACGGGACGCGCATCGCGTTCAGCGCGCAGAAGGATCCGGACCTGATTTCGATCGAGACGGCGGACTTGTATGTGGTGACGGTCAGCGATGGCGTGTTGAAGAAAATCGTGAGCACGCCGGGGCCGGACACGAATCCGAAGTGGTCGCCGGACGGGAAGAAGATCGCGTTCGAAACGGCAGCGGGATCGCGTTATTTCTTTTATTCGGACCGAAGGATCGCGGTCGTACCGGCGGAGGGCGGAGCTGCGCAAATATTGACGGCAGCGTTCGATGAAGATCCGGGACTGGTCGGGTGGGGCCCGGACGGAATTTATTTTGAGGCGCAGCAGAAGACTTACGCGCATCTGTACCGGCTGAATCCGACGACGGGAGAAACCGAGAAGCTGAGTTCGCCCGAGCAGATGGACGCGGGCAATTTTTCGTTTTCGAAAGATTATGGACAGGTGGCCTATCAAGCCGCGTTGGAAAATCAATACGCAGAGATCTATTCCTCGAGTGTAGCGGCGTGGCAAGGTAAGAAACTGACGGCCATGGGCTATCAGTTGAAAGGCTTCACGCTGGCACACCGGGAAGTGATTTCCTGGAAGTCGGCAGACGGTACGACGATTGAAGGAGTTCTGTTCACGCCCGCCAATTTCGATGCGAAGAAAAAATATCCATTGCTGGTGGTGATTCACGGAGGTCCGACGGGAGTGGATCAGCCGGCCGTGTACGCGGACCGCTATTATCCGATCGAGCGGTTTGTGGCCAAAGGCGCGCTGGTATTGAAGCCGAATTACCGGGGCTCGGCGGGATACGGGGAGAAATTCCGCTCGCTGAACGTGAGGAATCTTGGAATCGGGGATTACGCCGACGTGATCTCCGGAGTCGATTCGCTGATCGCGAAAGGCTGGGTGGACAAGGAGCGCGTGGGAGCGATGGGCTGGAGCCAGGGGGGATACATTTCAGCATTTATCACCGCGTCGAGCGACCGATTCAAAGCGGTTTCGGTGGGCGCGGGAATTTCCGACTGGACGACGTATTACGTGAATACGGACATCACGCCGTTCACGCGTCAATATCTGCACGCGACGCCGTGGGACGACCCGGAAATTTATTGGAAGACTTCGCCGATCAGCTACATCGCGAAAGCGAGGACGCCCACGCTGATCCAGCACGGCGAGAATGATCGGCGCGTGCCGATTCCGAACGCCTACGAACTGCGGCAGGCGCTGGAGGATCGCGGCGTGCCGGTGAAAATGGTGGTGTACAAGGGATTCGGGCACGGAATTACGAAACCGAAGCAGCAGCGTGCGGTGATGGAAGAAAACGAAAAATGGTTCGGGCAGTACATCTGGGGCGAGAAACCAGAAGAGCCAAAGGCGCCCGAGCCGAAGGCAGAAGAGAAGAAGTCAGCAGCAGCGGTAAATCCGTAGATTTGGGAGCGGCAGTAGATCGGATTCCACCCAGCCTTCGCGAGCGGCGGCGGTTTGGAGAAGCTCGTTCGAATAATATTTGGCGAGAAGTTTTTTGTCACTGAGTTCGGGGTGTTCGGCGATGAATTGGTCGAACGAGTATCCTTCCGGCGTTTCCACAAGTGCGGCGGCCACCAAACGTATCCAGGCCAGCGTGAGCGTGTGATGGTATTTCTGCGTCGCGCCATGATGGTTCGCGAATTGGCGGATGCCCGCAGTCATGCGCTCGGCGGCACGGGAGGCGTCGGAAGATTTCAAGTAGAGCCAGGCGACGCGGATGTGCTCGCGGTGGCGAAACTGATCCGCAGGAAATGACAAGTCTTCAAAGGCGCGAAGAAAATCATCGTCGCTCCACGCCGAAGCGCTGCATGGTGGTTTGGATTCGCTCATAGAGATTTGGAAAGGAGACGAGAGATTTCGTCTCGCTTAAGTGTACTACGCCTCGAGCTTGAAGCGGGTGGAAGCGAGGCGGTAGAGGCGGCGCCAGAGCAGGCGGTTGATGAGCACGACGATGGTGGCCATGATGAGCGTGGAGGCCAGCAGTACGTCGAAGCGGCCGGAGTCGCTGGCGCTGCTGATTGTGCTGCCGAGCCCGGGCGCCGAGACGATGCGTCCCTGAAAATGAAAATACTCCGCCACGATGCTGGCGTTCCAGGCTCCACCCGAAGCGGTGACCATGCCGGTGACGAGGTAAGGAAATATCCCGGGCAGGATGAGGTGCCGCCAGCGGTCCCAGGAGCTGAAGTGAAAAATGTACGCCGCTTCCTTGAGGTCCGTGGGGATGGCCATGGCGCCGGCGATGACATTGAACAGGATGTACCACTGCGTGCCGAGGAGCATCAGGAGCATGGCGGAAATTTCGAGGCCGCCGCGGAGGCGAAGAAGGAACAGAAGAATAATCGGGAAAAGCGCGGTGGCGGGAATCGAGGAAGCGATCTGCGCGAGAGGCTGGGCGATGCGCGCGAAGCGGGGATTGGAACCGATATATACCCCGACCGGAACGGTCCAGAGCGCACCGAGGATGAGCGCGGTGTTGACGCGGAGAAAAGTGAGCGCGGCGCTTTGCAGGAGTTCGATGTAATCCTCGCGATGAAGACCGGATAATTCGCGTACCGCGTGGAACACCGCAACTCCTAAACCAAAGAGAACGCCGACGGCGAGCACGTAGACGAGCCAGCGGCGGGCGCGATTTTGTTTCGGAGCGGAAAAAGTTGCCGCGGCGCGACGCGCGCCGACGGCAAAGGTCACTGCCAGCCAATTGAAAACTGGCTTCAAGAGCAAGCGATAGAGGCGAATGACGAAGGAAGCGCGGCCAATAAGATTAAGAAGAGTGGTCTGCGCGGCGGCGGCACTTTCCACCTGCTCGAACTTGAATTTATCCGCCCACACGATGATGGGCCGCCAGATGAGCTGATCCATCAAGACTATTACGGCGACCATGGCGGCGACACCCCAGAGAATGGCGTAGGTGTTGCCGTCGCTCGCGGCGGTCTGAAGGAAAGAACCAAGTCCGGGAAGGCGGAAGTCGCGACTTCCAAGAACGAACATCTCGCAAGCCATGAGGAAGAACCAACCGCCGGCAACGGACATCATGGAATTCCAGACGAGGCCGATCGTGGAAAAGGGCAGATCGAGCTCGGCGAAACGCTGCCAGCGGCTGAAGCGATAGATGACCGCGGCTTCATGGAGTTCGCGAGGAACCGTTTTCAGCGAAGAATAAAAACTGAAGGCGATGTTCCAGACCTGGCCGGTGAAAATGAGCAGGATGGAACCCAGTTCGAGTCCGAACTGGCTGTGGGGAAAAAGGGCGACCATCGCGAGCATGACGCCGGGCAGGAAACTCAACACAGGGATGGACTGGAGGATATCCAGCAAAGGAACCATGATGACTTCGGCGCGACGCGAGCTGGCGGCGAGATAGCCATACGCAAGGGCGAAGACAAGACTCAGCGCGTAAGCCACGCCGATGCGCACGAGCGAGTACAGCGCGTAAAGAGGAAGAATGCGGGGGTTTTGCGAAATGTGCGCCTGAGGCTGGACGGGGCCCAGCCAGGAGCGGCCGATGGCGTAGACGCCATAAATGGCGGCGAAGACAAACAAAAACACGGCGATATCGATCAAGAAAGCCCAACTCCAGCGCGAGCCCGCCGGCCGCTGCGCCGTGGGAGGGAGCGGAGTGGTTTGAGAAGCTGTGGGAGCGAGCGCCGTCACAGGAAGGTCACGCCTCGGTGAGAGTCAACTTGCCGGTTTCCGCGTCGTAATCAAAGATTTCGGCGTAGCGTCCCCACTGGATCGCGGTTTCCAACTGGCGGCGGGATTCCTCCTCGCTAAATTGTTCGTCGAGCAGGTCGCGGAAGAATTCTTCATCGAGGGTGCGATTGGACTTGGCCTTGAGCGCTTGTTCCATCTGGCGAATGAGCGGAACATTGGCGATGGCCGCTTTGCGAAAGATGGTTTTACGGGTCTGAATATTGGCGGCCGCAAATTCCTGGCCGAGCGGAGTGATGATGGCGTCGCCCTCTTCCACGCGGAGGAAACCAAGCAGGACGGCGGTGTCCACAGTAGGAAGGAGGGCATCCACCTCCAGGCTTAACTCATCCGCGAGGCGATGCAGGTCCGCGCGGCCGCCCTGGTCGGCGAGAATTTCCAGAAGGCCGGCCATGCCGCCGGGGCGCGTGTGGGGAAGCATAATCGTTTTCGGCGGCACCATGGCTCCCGGGGCATAGGTGCGAGGCGGAGCGGTGTCGTCCTTGTGCTCAGGACGCGTGAGGACGCGATAGATAGAGTCCACCAGCTCGATGAACTTGGCGCCTTTGCGGTCGCGCGGATGCGGGATGCTCACGGCAAAGTCCGCATGAATGTGAGCGGGGTTGCGGCCGAGAACGATGATGCGATCGGCCAGGACGACAGCTTCCTCGATGTTGTGGGTGACGATGAAGATCGCGCGTGTGGGAATCTTGCGGTCGAGCCAGAGTTCGAGAAGCTCGCCGCGCAGAGTCTCCGCGGTGAGGACGTCGAGCGCGGAGAACGGTTCATCCATGAAGAGCACTTCGGGCTCGACGACCAGTGCGCGGGCGACACCGACGCGCTGCTTCATGCCGCCGGAGAGTTCCTTGGGGTAGGCGGATTCGAAACCGTCGAGGCCGACGGCGTCGATGATGCGAAGGGCGCGCTTGTGGCGCTCCATCGGCGGCATGCCGCGGGCTTCGAGCGGGGCTTCGACATTTTCGAGAACGGTCAGCCAGGGGAAGAGCGCGAAGCTCTGAAAGACGATGGAGACGTTGGGGGATTCGCCTTGGACGGGCTGGCCGTGCCAATAGACGGCGCCGGCGGAGGCAGGGGATAGTCCCGTCAACATGCGCAGCAACGTGGATTTGCCGCAGCCGGAAGCCCCCAGCAGGGCGATGATCTGGCCGGGATAGATGGCGAGATCGGTGGCGGCAATGACCTGGATGCGGCTGCCGTCGGGCTGGGGATAGGATTTTTCCAGCTTGCGCGCCTCGATGATAGGCGCGGGCGCGGTGTTTGCGGTGCTCATGAGCGCGTGTATTATCGCTCAACTGCGGGGAGGCCCGCACGGAATTGCGTGAAGCGTGGTGGCGCGTTTTTTGAATCATTACAATGGCATGAATAGCGCATGACATCTCCAGCCGAACACCCCGACAACTTGGACCGCAAGGCGGAGTTTCGAGGATGGCTGCTGGCGCTCGGCGTTTCGCTGGGAACGGCGTTGTTGATTGTGTTGCCGTTTTTCTGGCTGGGGAACGCGTCGGGGCACGACTTTGAGTTTCATGCGGCGTCGTGGCTGGATGCGGCGGGGCAATGGAAGGAAGGGATCGTCTATCCGCGGTGGACGGAGTGGGCGAACCGTGGTTTTGGGGAGCCGCGGTTTATTTTTTATCCGCCGCTTTCGTGGATGCTGGGGGCGGCGCTGGGTTTTGTTGTGCCATGGAATGCGGTGCCGATCGTTTTCATTGTCTTGGTGCAAACGCTGGCGGGAGTTTGTTTCTATGGGCTGTCGCGGCGGTTTCTTTCGTTCGGGGGGACCATTGCCGGGGCAACGTGTTATGCGGCGAATCCCTATGCGCTGCTCATCGTTTATATGCGGAGTGATTTTGCGGAGCAACTGGCGTGCGCGCTGCTGCCGCTGGTGCTGCTGGCGGTGCTGCAGTTGTGCGGGATCGTGGAGAACCGCCGGAGTTCCCTGCCGCGGACGGCGGCATTCTTTGCGGTGGTGTTCGCGGCGGTGTGGCTTTCGAATGCGCCGGCGGGAGTTATGGCGAGCTATGCCATGGCAATGCTGTTCGCGTGGGCCGCTTTTACGGAGAAATCGTGGCGGCCGTTGTGGCGAGGCGCGGCGGGATTGGCGCTGGGTTTTGGACTAACGAGTTTCTATCTTGTGCCGGCCGCGTACGAACAGCGGTGGGTGAGCATTTCGCAAGTGCTGGCCTCGGGATTGACTCCGTCGCAAAACTTTCTTTATACGATGATCAACGATCCGGAGCACAACCTGTTCAACTGGATCGCTTCGAGCGCTGCGGTCTTGATGATGGTCATAACGGGGATTGCCAGCATCGCGGCGTACCGTGATGTCAACAAGGAAGACACCCGCGGAGAGAAAACGAAACTCTGGACGGTGCTGCTGCTTCTATCCGCGGCGGCAAGCATCCTGATGTTTCGGCCCACCGTGTTTTTCTGGGAGCATCTTCCGAAGCTGCGATTCGTGCAGTTTCCATGGCGCTGGATGGGGACCCTGGCGCTGCCGTACGCCTATTTTCTAGGGACAGCCATTCCGCGGCGGCGCTGGGGCTGGATCTGGGGCGCGGCCGTAGTTGCGATTACTTGCGGGACGGCGACGTTTCTCGTCCGGAGCACTTGGTGGGATAGCGAAGACATCCCGGTGTTGCGCGCGGCGATTGCCAGCGGCCAAGGGTTCGAAGGCACGGATGAGTATGATCCGGTCGGAGACGATCGCTACAACCTGCCGGAGAAAGAGCCGCAGGTGGAGATACTGCCGGCCGAGGGATCGGAGGGGGGCACACCGAAGGCGGAAGTTCGAATCCTGCAGTGGACCGCCGAGGGAAGAGAATTGCAAGTGAAAGCGGAAACGCCGGTGCGAGTGGCGTTTCGGCTGCTGAACTTTCCTGCCTGGCGCGCGGAAGTGAATGGCGTGGCGGTGACGCCGCGACGGGTGGAAGAGTTTAATCAGATGGTCGTGCTGGTTCCGGCTGGCTCGTCGCAACTGCGTGTGCACTTCGAGCGAACGCTTGATCGTACGCTTGGCGGAGCTCTGTCCATCGCGAGCCTTCTCGCGCTGCTGGCGATGGGCTTGGTTGAGCGAGCCAAGGGTCCCCGTGCCTGAAGCACAATTCCGTGAGTCGAAGGTCCGAATGACAAATGACGACATCCAGCGTGGGGCAGAGTCGCGTTGTGTCGCTTGCCAGCAGGGCGGATAGCAGATAGCTTGGCAGAAAATGGAAAGACCGGGCGGCGCGTTTAACCGTACCTGCATCGAGAATAGAGTGGGGTGCAAGTGAGAATGACGAAGGCGAAGATGGGTTCTCACCGCGGTGTGTTTATGCTGGCAGCAATCGTGCTGGCGTGCGCACTGACGGCGTTGAACGTTCTGGCCGATGAGCCTAAACCCACGCCGGAAAACACCATCCACGTGCAGCTGGCGGCTCCGGTGCCACCGCAAAGGTTTCCGAAGCCGGCCAAGTTTTTTGTCTCGGAGGTGATCGACCGCTCCGGGAATCCCCAGCCCATGCTGGTTTTGCGGAACAAAGGTGGCGTGTTCCTGGACCGACAACCCGTGCAAATCGTGCGTGAGTCGATCGAACAGTCGCTCAAAACAGCGGACCTGCTTGCGGCGGATGCGGCGTCCGCAGATTTGGTGCTGCAGATTTACGTTTTTCATTTTGGACTTGCGCAGGGCTCCGGCCTCGACTATTTCGGCAAGGTCGAATTTTCCGTGATGGTGAAGAACCTGAAAACCGAAGAGTCGCAGCAGATTCAGGCCGCGGGCACATGCATCGCGAACGCGGCAGTGCTGAAGAAGAATATCCAGAAAAATGTGCAGGCCAACATCGAAGGAGCGCTCGAGGATGCGGTGAGAAATCTTGTGCGCGGGACGCAATTGCGCGAGGCGGTTGCGTCGCTCCTGAAGAATAGCGCGAGTGCCCCGGCGACGGCTCCGAGCGGTGGCGTGGCATTCGAACGGGGAGACAGGCAAAGCGAGTTGGTCTTTACGCCTGGATTTCAAACGAGGTGACAAAATGCGTTTACTCGCAGTTGTACTGCTAGCGGCGCTGGTGCTTGCGCCGAGTGTGGCGGCGAAGGATGCCGAGCCCATCTACAAGACGATCGAGGCGAAACACTTCACGCGCGTGGAAGGAGTCGAGCTTTCGCCCGCGTTCACCGATTACCTCTACGCGGAACTCAGGAACGAACTTGCGAAGACGAAGATGTTCACGCAGGTGATCGGTGAAGGAGAAGCGGTCGAAGACGCCGACGCGGCGAACTCCGTCGTGGTTGAAGGAGTGATTACGGAATACAAGAAGGGCAACCGCGCGGCGGACGCGATCATCGGATACGGCGTAGGGGCGCGCAGTATCAAGCTGGACGTGAACGTGACACGCCGGAGCGACCATAAAGACTTGAGCGCGATCAAAGTACACGTAAAGACTTCTCCGCGATGGAATGAAGAAGTCATGGCCAAGGCGGCAGCGCATGAGATCGCGCATGAAATCAAAAAGGGGCTGAAGGAAAAAGCCAAGGGCTAACGATATCCAGAAGTATTGGCGCGAGAGGGAGAATGATGCGGGCGGCGCAATGGGAGCGGTGGCGGCGACTGGCTGCGTGCCTGCTCGTGGTTTGCATGCCGCTGCCGCCGCCTGGCAGCGCGGTTACAAAAATGAAGTTGCGCGGGTATATTACTGCGCGCATTGATGACCGCACGGTGGCGATCCTGGACGACAAGCTGGAATTGACGGCTGCGAGCCGCATCACCGGGCAGGACGCCAACGGCGAGCATCCCTTGGCGATAGCAGATCTCGGGCCCGGGATGCTGATCGAAGCAGAGGGGCAATGGCTGGACCGGCACAGATTTTTTGCGGAGAAACTTACAGTGGACCTGCAGGATGCCGAAAAACAGATTCGCGGCGCGGCTTACCTGCAGGAGGAGCCAGGAGAGGCCAACAAGATCTCCGCGGGCGAAGCAGCTGGCCTGAAGGCTGACGGCTACTGGCTGGACCTCACGGAACGGACGCATCGGGAGTGGGACGCGGTAAAGGTAGCTACCACGAGCGCCACGGGAACGCCTGCGGGGACGAAGGAGCAGGCGCTGGCGGGCGACCAAGTGAAATACGCCGGCATTCGGGGGAGCGACGGACGAATTGCCGCGGAGCGAATCGAACTGGGGCCGCCGGCGCCGGCGGAAGCGTACAAGATGCCGCACGATCTGGAAGTGGTCCGCGGAAAAGATCCGCAAACCGGGATCGACGTCATTGAATTCCGGCACGGAAATAAGGTGCAGGGGAGGATGAAACTTTTTCCCGTGCGGAGCGTGCAGGAGTACGTCACCACACTGGGCGATTCATTGCTGCCACCTGGAAATCGCGGAACGACGCAGGCATTGGAATTCCGTTTCTTTGTCGTGGAAGACTCGAGTATCAACGCCGCATCGCTTCCGGATGGAACACTGATCATCAATACGGCGTTGCTGGGAGCCATCCAGAATGAAGCCCAGCTCGCGTTCGTGCTGAGCCACGAAATCGCGCACGTACTGCAGGTGCACTACTGGCGCGAAGTGCATGAAACGCGTGGACAACGCGTGGGGCTGGTCATTGCAGGAATCGCGGCCGGCGCGTTCACCGGGGACCTGGGTATTTTTCTGGCGGGCATGGGTGTCGCGTCGGTTGTGAACGGCCACCAGAGGGAACTGGAAAACCAAGCGGACCGCTTGGGGCTGCAGAATGTCATCGAGCACGGCTACGATCCGCGGGAAGCGCCGAAATTTTGCAAAATGATCATTGAGCGCTACGGGGATCGCAGCACGAGCAAACTTTGGTCCAATCACGATTCGAGCCTGATGCGCGGAAGCTTCCTGACGGTGCAGCTGATGCGGCAGTATCCGGAGGGCCACTTTGAGCAGGCGCGGCGAGACAGTTCGGCATTTCGCGCCATGCGCGAAGCCATGGGCCCGGTCAAAATCGAATAGCGCTAGCGGCGATCGACGGCGTTGTGGCGGATGTCCTGGCCCTGGACGAGGTAGATGACGTCTTCGGCGATGTTGGTGGCATGATCGCCGATGCGCTCGAGGTTTTTGGCGACGAGAATCAATTCGAACGCGGGAAAGACCACGCTGGAATCGCCCATCATGTAGGTGAGCAACTCGCGGAAAATCTGGTCGCGGTAATGGTCCACCTGGTCGTCGGTGGCGAGGACTTTCTGCGCGAGTTCGACGTCGCGGCGAACGACGGCATTTAGGGCGTCGCGCACCATTTCTTCGACAAGCTCGCTCATGCGCGGAAGATCCACATAGGGTTTCACACGCGGGTGGCGAAGAATGCGCAGGGCTCCTTGCGCGACGTTCACGGCTTGATCGCCGATGCGCTCGAGGTCGTTGTTGATGCGCGAGACGGCCAGGACAAAGCGCAGGTCAATGGCCATGAGCTGGTGCAGCGCCAGCAACTGGACGACGCGATCGTCAATTTCCATCTGCAGCTCGTTGATGGCGTCTTCTTCCTCGAGGACGCGCTTGGCAAGCTGTTCGTCGGATTCCAGGACGGCGTGAACCGACTGGTGAACGGCGCGTTCCGCGAGGCTGCCCATCCAGAGCAGCCGCTCTTTCACCTCATTGAGATCTTTTTCGAAATGGCGTTCCATGAAACCCTCAGTCTTTAGAAACTCAAACTCAAATCCAATGTCGCTGCCAATTCCGCCACTGTCTCATCCGAAGCGGCCGGTGATGTACGCCTCCGTGCGCGGATCACCCGGCGTGGTAAAGAGCTGCGGCGTCGGACTGAACTCGATAAGCTGCCCGGTAAGCAGAAACGCGGTGAAGTCGCTGACGCGCGCGGCCTGCTGCATGTTGTGCGTAACGATGGAAATGGTGCAGAGATCCTTCAGCTGCACCAGGAGCTCTTCAATCTTCGCGGTGCTGATGGGATCGAGCGCGGAGCAGGGCTCGTCGAGGAGCAGAACTTCGGGCTCAACGGCGAGCGCACGCGCAATGCACAGGCGCTGCTGCTGGCCTCCGGAAAGCTCGTAGGCGGATTTGTGCAGGTGATCTTTGACTTCGTCCCAGAGCGCGGCGTGGCGCAAGCTTTTTTCAACCGCCTCGGCAACCGGAAGTTTCGAACCGTTAATTCTCAGGCCGTAAGCCACGTTATCGAAAATCGACTTCGGAAAAGGATTGGGGCGCTGGAAAACCATGCCGACGCGGCGGCGATGGGCGGTAACGTCCTGGGTGAGGATATTCTGGCCGTCGAGCTGAATTTCACCTTCGAGGCGCGCGTGGCGAACCGTCTCGTGCATGCGGTTCAGGGTGCGAAGCAGTGTGGACTTGCCGCAGCCGGACGGGCCGATGAGCGCCGTGACCTTGTTCGTGGCGATGCCCATGTTGATGTCGAAGAGCGTCTGCTTGCTGCCATAGAAGAAATTGACCTTGGAAACGGTCATGCGCATCGTGAGCGCCGCCTGCGCATCACGAGTTGGTGCGTTGACGGTGGTCGGTGGAATATTTACGGACACAGCTGGCCTCGCAGAAGCGTGCATGTCTAAGCCCTCGGAACCGCAATGCCGCGGGACAGAATCCCTCGCGCGACAATGTTAATCACCAGAATCAAGCCCAACAGAACGAGGCCCGCAGCCCATGCCTGCCGGTGCCAATCTTCATACGGCGCGATGGCATAAGTGTAAATCATAACAGGAAGCGAAGCGCTGGGCTGATTCCATCCGGAGCTCCAAAAGCGATTGCCAAAGGCGGTGAAAAGGAGCGGCGCGGTTTCACCGGCGACGCGAGCGAAGGCCAGCATAATGGCGGTGAGAATACCGCGGTAAGCGGCGGGGACAATCACAGACGCGATGGTTTTCCATTTGCTGGCGCCGAGGGCCATGGCGGCTTCGCGCAAGGCATTCGGAACACCACGCAGAAATTCTTCCGTGCTGCGCAGGGTGATGGGAATCATCATCAGGCCGAGAGCGAATCCACCGGCGAGCGTTGAGAAATGCTTGAAGGGAAGAACGGCGAGCGCGTAGGCAAAAATGCCGATCACGATGGAAGGCACACCGTTCAGCAAGTCCGCGGCATAGCGCACGATGAAAGCAGTGGTGGAGCCGCTGAATTCCGCGAGATAAATGGCGCCAAAGAATCCGATGGGAACGCCGAAGAGTGTAGCGAGCAGCAGCAACTTGCCGCTGCCGAGGATGGCATTGGCCATGCCGCCGCCCGTTTCGCCGACAGGGGTCGGCAACTTGGTGAAGAAGTTCCAACTGATGGAAGTTCCGCCATGGTAGACGAGGTAGCCGAGAATGAAGAAGAGCACGGAAACGGAAACCAAGGCGCACACGCCCGTCATGGTCAGCATGAAGCCACTCACAAACTTGCGCCAGCGAAGGCGAGCGCTCATGTGTTGCCCATTCCGCCGCCTCGCTGGGAGGTAGCCACAATCAGCAAGCGAGCAAGCCCATTAAGAATAAATGTGAGAATAAACAGGACTAAGCCAAGTTCAATCAGAGATTGCAAGTAAAGATCGCCGGTAGCTTCCGTGAACTCATTGGCGATCACGGCGGCGATGGAATAACCGGGGGAAAAAAGAGAAGCACTAATCGTTGGAGTATTGCCGATGACCATGGTGACGGCCATGGTTTCGCCGAGTGCGCGCGCGAGAGCCAGAAAAATCGAGCCAAAAATACCGCCGCGCGCAAAGGGAACAACCACCTTCCAGGTGGATTCCCAACGTGTGGCACCAAGAGAGAGGGCTGCTTCGCGCTGGTCGCGCGGCACGGAGAGAAGGACCTCGCGCGAGACGGAAATAATATACGGGATGACCATAATAGCAAGGACGATGCCTGCGGTCAGGAATCCCACGCCATACGCAGGGCCCTTGAAGAGCGGCAGAAACCCCAGCGTGCCCTTAAGCGCTGGCTGAATGTAGGAGCGCATCAAAGGCACGATGATAAAGACTCCCAGAAGACCGTAGATGACGCTGGGAACGGCAGCGAGAAGATCGATGAAGAACTCCAGAGTGTCGGAAACCCTGGCGGGCGCCAATTCCGCGAGAAAAATGGCGGCGCCGATTCCGAGCGGCACGGCAAGGATCAGCGCTACGGCCGCAGTGACAAGCGTGCCGTAGATGAAGGGTAGCGCACCGAATTGGTCAAAGATCGGATCCCAGACCGAAGTCCGGAAAAAGTTGAAGCCAAACTTGTGGCGCGGGAGAGCGGAGCCTCGCCATAATTCGAAAACGAGCAGCACGGTGATGAGAACAACGGAGGCGGCGAACAAAAAGGTGATGATTCGCGCGATCTCGTCGCCTTCGCGGAGCCGGGAAAGAAACGAGCGCGAGCCCACGACGGGGCCCGCACTCGGAACGGTGGTGGTCGTGGTTGCCACGTTACTGGACGTTATTCAGGGCCTTCAATTCTTTTGCCACCACTTCCTTCGGCAGCTTCGCATAAGACAAAGCTTCCGTGTAATTCTGGCCATCCGACAGCATCCATTTCACGAACCCCTTGAGGGCATCGCGCTTGGCGGCTTCGGAAAACTTGGCCGGGACCAGCAGCCAAGTAAAGCTGGAGATTGGGTAAGCCGTCTTGCCGGGAGCATCCGTGATGGAAACGCGGAAATCGTCCGGCATATTTTTTGCTGCGCCTGCAGCAGCGGCAGTGACGCTCGCAAGGTCTGCCTTGATAAAAGCGCCGGAGGAGTTCTTCACAAGGCCGTAAGGCATCTTGTTCTGGATGGCGTAGATGAGCTCAACATAGCCAAAGGAATCCGGCGTATTCTTGATCGTGCCAGCCACGCCCTCGTTGCCCTTGCCACCAAGACCAACAGGCCAGTTGACCGATGTTCCTTTTCCTACCTTGTTCTTCCATTCGTCGCTGATCTTCGAAAGATAGTCGGTCCATATGTAAGTCGTGCCACTGCCATCCGACCGATGTACCACAACGATGTCGTCCGCGGGCAGACGTACGCCTTTATTGGGGCCCGCAATGGCGGGATCATTCCATTTTGTAATCTTGCCCAAGAAAATACCCGAAATAGCATCTTGCGTGAAATTAAGTTCTACTGTGATACCAGGAATGTTATAAGCCGGTACGTCAGCGCCTAGCACTGTGGGAAAGTGCAGGATTCCGAATCCATGCTTATCTTGAAATGCCTTGAGCTGATCGTCGTTCATGGGACCATCGGACGCGCCAAAATCCACGGTGCCCTCAGTGACTTGCTTGATGCCCCCGCCTGACCCAATGGATTGATAGTTGATCTCAATATTGGTGTTTTTCTTGTGGTACTCGTCAAACCACTTGGAATACATGGGATAAGGGAAAGTGGCGCCGGCACCGGTAATAGAAAGCGCGCTGTCCGCCCACAGGATTCCTGCGAGCGCTAGAACAACGACGAGCATCCCTGCTATTCGCTTCATCTGGATTCTCTCCTGCTTGACTCGACTTGAGAAGATACAGAGAAGTGTCGCTCTTCCTTGTTACAGGATTGTTACAATTCCGGCGGAATTTGTTGAATCGCCCGAGACCCAATGGAAACACTGCAAGCGGTTTGTTTTCTTAGTGCAACCGCAACTTCCGCGTGATTGAAATCCTGCGACCGCAAAATAAAAAAGGGCAGCCCGGTGAAGAGCTGCCCCTTTTTCCGTCCCCAGGGGAGGGACGGGCCGCCAGTTTCCTTACCTCGACTACGGCAGGTAGTAGCGGAAAGAAGTGAAGACCATGTTGTCGTCGGCCTTCGGCGAGATGGCGGCCCCACCAGCGGCCACACCACCCGTGCCCGACCAGCCAACCTTGGCCAGGTAGGAATATTGCATGCCCACTTGGAAGCGGCCCTTTGGACCCTGGTAGAACTTGTACCAGAAGCCCAGAGTGCCTTCCTGGATGAGGCGGATGTCGCCGGCGCAGTTGGACCCGGACGACGTGTTGAAGTCATTGAGAGGCACGCCTTCCGTGGCGCAGCCTGTATTGGTGGCGGCAAAGTTGCCGTAACCACCGATTTGGTTCGTTTTGATGGTGGTCGTGGTGGTGGCCGGAATGGTTGTGCCTCCCGCTTGTGGAATCGCCGGCGTCTTGACGACAGTGATTACGTTGTAACCCTGATAGCCGGCGCGCCAGGCGTACTCTGCGCCATAGTAGCCGTAGATATCGAGCTTGGGAGTGGGGTGCAACTCGATCCTTCCCAAGCCGTGAGCCGTGCGGATCAGGGAGAGAGAGCCATCGGGACGAGCGGTGGCGTCCGCCAGCTGCGCGGAGCCATACCGGCCGATACCGTCGCCGGCAACGGCCTTGGCGCCGAAGTCTACCTTCTTGTTGAAAACAGACCAGAGAGCGCTGGCGCCAACGCCGCCACCGGTGGTGCTGGTGTTTGTAGCGCCGAAGCTGCTGACGACCGATGATGGGGTCCCGTTTACGAGGCAGGTAACTGGGGCGCTGGTCCCGGGAACGGTATCGCCTGCTTGCGTGCCGACCACGCCGCAGGGATAAACGCGATCGCGGAAGAAGCTGACGATCCCGAACAGTTCGTAGTGACCGAAACCCGGGTCGGCAGCAGCCTTGAAGATCAAGTCCGGAGCCTTATTGACGGTATAGCCCGTCGAGTCGAAGGCGTTGTAGAGGCCGGCGCTAAGACCAGGAGCGTTGAGAAAAAAGTTCCCGGTCGTGCCGGTGGTGGTGCCCGCAGTGATGATGGTGGCAGGTGCGGCGGCGTCATTGATAGTGGTAACAGAGGAGAAGCCGCGGCCGCCGATGGTGGCCTGTGGGCCTTCCACGGAGAAGCCCAGCGCGAATTTGCCGCCGAAGTCTTTCACCACGCGGAAACCATACTGGCGAGCCCAGGTGAAGCCCACCACGTACTGCGGGTCAATCATCATAGGCAGGTCTTCCTGGCGATTGATAAGACCCTTCTTGGTTTCCGTTGCCAAGCTCCACATCTGGCCGCCGGTGATGGTCGCGCCGTTTTCGAAGGCGGCCTGCGCGAACAATTGCCGCATACGGAAAACGTAGCTGTTGGTCTGCCGATTGTTGGAAGTGGTGCCTGCACCCAGGAAGTCGCCTTCGACGTAACCAGCCAGATTGGCCGAGCCTACTTTGCCCTGTGCGAGCATGGTGAGGCGGGTCTGGCGAGCAGTGAAGTTATTTTCGCTAACGTGCGCGAGATCGGCCGCGTTGAAGGGAATACCCGAGAATTGGGTATTAATATCGGCGCTTTCTGCGCGGGTGCGATATACCGTTTCTGCCGCGAGGAAGCCACCCGGTGTAATCGTAATTCCCTTGTAGCGGATGGCGGTCGGACCTTCGTCCGAGGATTTCTGGGCGTCGGCCTGTTCGGTGGCCACGGTAGTCTTGAGGACTTCGTTGCTGGCCTTCAAATCGCTAACGGTGGAATTGAGCGTGGCCGTGGTGGACTTCACTTCAGCCGTGGAATTCACTGCTTCCGTCGCCTTGGTGCTGGCTTCGGCCGCACGCGCATTTGCTGCTGCTGCGGCTTCGCGCGCTTCGTCGATCTGACGATCGCGCTTGGCCAGCTCTTCCTTCAGCATCTGAAGTTGCTCCTGCTGCGACTGAAGCGCTTGGCGGAGCTCCTCAAGTTGGGCCGCGACAGCTGCATCAGTTTTGTCAGCCTTCTTGGCCGGTTTGGGCTTCGCCGGCGGAGCTGCCTTGGCAGGCTGCGCATCGGCCTCTTTAGGTGTATCGGCAAGTGCAGTTCCGTAAACGAGGAACATCGATAGTGTGAGTGCAGCTAGTTTTTTCATTTCCTCTCTCTTTGGAGCAAAATTCGACCTGCTACTTAAAATACCGAAAAAAATGCGTACCACCCCGCGCCAGAAGGTAAAGGCCCTGTCTTACAGTTACGTCAACCGAATGTGAATATCCTGTAACAATGGCAAGGAATTCACGGGAAACCATTGACGTATCAGAGGTTGCGGATTTCTCGATGGTTCAACAGCGACTGGCAAAGGTCGAGAGAAACCGAAATAACGGCGTCCGGCGAACACCTCTTCCATTGACAGACCCAAGGAAAAACCGAGTCATCTGCAAACTCCGCAGGGCGGCTTCCCCACTGCACCGCGAGGATGGACCTATTTCGGTGCGGAGATGGTATAGGCGAGGACGATTTCGGTCAAGCGATATTGGTATTTGGCATCGGTGTCGGCGATGTCCGCCTCGGTTTTCTGAAGTTCGGCCTGACTGAACTCGACGATGGAGCCGAGTCCGAGGTTGTATCGAGCCTGCGCGAGGTTCAGGGACAGGCTGGCTTCGTCGCGCAACTGCTGGGTAACCGAAAGGCGTTCGTACGCGCGGTTGGTGTCCTGCCAGGAGTTTCGAACATCGCGGGCGATGTTGTTGCGAAGGTCCGCCAGTTTTTGGCGATTCACTTCGGTTTCCAGGTCCGCAGCCTTGGCGCGTGCGTTATAGAGGAAGCCGTTGAAGACCGGGATGTTGATATTCACGCCTACAGCGCCGTACCAGTTGGAGATGTGATTGTCGCGAACCGGAGCTTCACCGACGACGCCGAGAGCGCTGACCGTGGGACGCCAAAGATCATGCTCGGCGCTGCCGAACTTTTGCGCGGCTTGGACCTGGTCCTGAAGCGCGAGGACTTCCGGGCGCTGCTGCAAAGCTTGCTGGATTAATGGCAGAACGTCCAGCGTGGGAGGCGCGATGGCAACCGATTCCTCGACCAGTTGGAAATTCTGTTCGTCGGGAAAACCGAGGATGGCAGAAAGTCCAGCGAGGGAGGTCTGATAATTGTTCTGCGCTTCCAACAGAAGAAGCTTTCCCCGGGCGAGATCGACGCGCGCAAAACTCAGATCCAAATCCGACTTGAGCTTGGCATCCGTGAGCGCCTTGATCTTGTCCACGAATAGCTGGCGAGCTTCGACGGTTTGCTGCGCGACGACCACCAGGGCCTTGGTTTCCAGCACGTTGTAAAAGGCCTGGTCAACGGCCAGAGTAATGTCGGCAGTCGTGGCCGCGGCATTTTGATCTTCCGCTTTGGCCTGATACTCCGAACTCGATAGAAGACTCGTGGAACGGCCGAAATCAGTGACTAACTGGCTGACGCTCACTCCCGCCGCGGCGCGCGGGTATAGGATCGAATTGTTTAGAAATCCTGCGCTCATGCGGCTGCCCGGATTGGAGTCCACTGCGGTTACGCTGAGAGCGGCAGTTGGCAACAACGCCGAGCGCGCTTCGCGTACGTACTGACGCGCCACCAAGGCGCGTAACTTCCCAATGGTGATTTGCGGGTTGTTTTTTAGGGCGAGGGCTTCCGTTTGCCGGAGGGTCAGGGAAATCGGATTGCCCTGCGGCGAATCCGAAGAAGGCGCGAATGGACGAGTGGCCGGTGTTTGAGCGGACTGCGGCTGGGCGCGAACCGCCAGAGCCAGAGGGCAGCATGCCAAAAGAATGGAAGCTCTCAGCAATCCGTGGCTCATGGCTTTGCCTCCTCGGCAAGCATCTCTTTGGGGCCGTGAACGATGAGGTACACGGCGGGCACCAGGAAAACGGTGACGACGACCGAAATTGCCAGCCCTCCAATGACCGCGCGCGCCAGCGGTGCATATTGTTCGCTTCCGGCCTCAATACCGAAGGCCATGGGCAAGAGCCCCAGGAGCGTTGCGAGCGAGGTCATCAGAATCGGGCGCAAGCGCACTTTGCACGCTTCGACGACCGCGGCGCGCAGCGTCATGCCGCGCTCGTGCAGGATGCCGGAGAACTCCACGATCAGAATGCTGTTCGAAACCACGATGCCCGTCATCATGATGACTCCCATGAGGGACATGATATTGAGCGTCGTATGCGTCACGAAGAGAGTGAGAACGACTCCCGCCAAGCCCGGAGGAATGGCCGCAAGGATGATGAGGGGGTTCACGAAAGAACGGAACTGGGCCATCAAGATCAGATAAACGAGGACGATGGAAAGGATCAGGCCGATCCCAAAACGCTTGAACGATTCATTCATCCCGACCACCGCTCCCCGCACGGTGACGCGGACATTTTTCCCGGTCTTAATCCCATCCACGAGCGTATTGACTTCCTTGCTGACTGCGCCAAGGTCCTCGGTCGTGGGCATCACGTACACGTCGATGACGCGGCGAATCTGATAGTGATCGACTTCGGTTGGCGTGCTGATCGGCTCGATCCTGGCAACCGATTGAAGCGGCGTGGACATCTTGGAATTGTCCGCGCGCAGCGGAATGTTCTTGAAATCGGACATGGTCATCGAGCCGATTTTCTGATTGAAGTACTGCACGGTCACCATGTAGTTGTTGCCCGTCTTGGGATCGACCCAATAACTCGGGGCGATCATCCCGTCGGAAGTGAGCGCGGTGATGACGTTGTTCACTACGCTCTGCGGCGTCAGTCCCAGTTGACTGGTTTGTTCTCGATCAATGTTCAGCTCCAGGCCCGGATAATCGATGTCCTGCGGAATCAGGACGTCATTCACGTTCTTGGAATGCTTGAGCTCCGATGCGATGTTGCGCGCAATGCCGTACGCCTCGTTCATGTCGTTGTCGCTGATTTGAATGTCCAGCGGAGCGGGTAGCCCTTGATTCACGACCGAATCCACCAGTCCACCGGCCTGAAAGTAGACGCTTAGCTCCGGCAGGTCCGTGGCGAGCTTCCGGCGGACACGGTCCATGTATTCGTAACTCCCAACCCTGTGCCCCTCATGCAGGCTCACCAGCACGAACGCTGTATGCATGGCGGAGTTGCTGGTATAGATGGCGGAAAGGTCGGGTGTAGTTCCGATATTCGAGACAATCATGTCTAGATCGTCGCGCGATACGATCTGGCGTATGTCGTCCTCGACCTTGGCGACGTAGTTGTCCGTGAGCTCCAGGCGGGTCCCGGTAGGGGCTTTGACGTTGATGACGAATTCGCCCGGATCCGTCCGCGGAAAATATGCCGTGCCAACAAAGGGAAACAGGACAGCCACCACAAACAGAATAGCGCCCGCGATGATCGCCACGGTGCGCTTGGGACGATCGAGCGCCTTCTCCACCACTTTGTCGTAGTAGAGCAAGAGCTTCAGGAAGGAAGCGTTGAATCGTTGCACGATGCGGGCAAGAAAGGATTTTTTGCTGCTTTCCCCGTGCACCTCATTGTGCTGAATGCGGATGAAGGTGGCGCAATAAAGCGGCACAACGGTCATGGCGAAAATGTAGGAAGCAAAAATGGAGAGAACCACGCCCAGGGCGAGATCGATGAATAGATAGCGGCTGACTCCGTAGAATAAGGTAACCGGAAAAAACACGATGGAAGTGGTGGAAGTTGCTGCCAGCACCGCTAAGGCGACTTCCATGCCGCCCTTTTCGGCGGCCTCCCGCGGAGTGGCCCCGCTCTCCATGAAGCGGAAGACGTTTTCAAGGACCACCACGGAGTCGTCAATGAGCCTCGAAAAGGCCAGCGCCAGGCCGCCGAGGAGCATGGTGTTGATGGAGCCGCCCATGCCGTTCATGATCAGAAAGCACGCCAGGGCAGAAAGCGGAATAGAGAGGAGGACCGCGAAGGTGGCTCGTGGACTTCCCAAGAAGAGCAGAATCATCAAACCTGTGAGGAGCAGCCCGATACCGCCCTCTTTAAGCAAATTCTTGATGGCCAGCTTGACGAAATTGGACTGATCGAAAACAACCGCCGTCTTAAGCACGTCGGGGATGTCCACTAGGTGTTTCGTGGCTTCCTTGATGCCCTCGACGATGGAGATGGTGTTGCTGTTTCCGCCTTGCTTCAGGATGGGAATATAAACGGAGTGTTGGCCGTCAATCCGCACGATGTTGGTTTGAATAGCACCCGCATCTTCGGCTTTGCCGATATCGCCCACCAGGACGGATCCGAGACCAACGGTTTTAAGAGGAAAGCGGTTGATCTCGTCGACAGCTGCAACCTGCGTGTTGGCATAGATGTTGTAGTCCCTGTCGCCGATGCGTACGTCTCCGGCAGGGAGGATCAGGTTTGACTCGTTGATGGCGCGAACCACGTCCATCAGGCTAAGTTGATGAGCTTCTAGTTTGACGGGGTCGACGTAGACCTGAATTTGACGATATGTGCCTCCGAAGGGCTGAGGCACGGAGGCGCCTTGCACGTTGGCAATCTGATTGCGCACTTGGAACTGGGCCAGATCTTTCAAACGCGTTTCATTGAGCCCCTGCCCCTTTAAGGTGACCAGGCACACCGGTAAGCTGGAAGCGTCAAACTTCAACACCACCGGCGGCAAAGTGCCGGGCGGAAGACGCCGCAGGTCGGCCATCGCCAGATTCGCGATATTGCTCAGCGCCGCGTTCGAATCGGTGCCGGGTTTGAAGTAGATTTTGATGAGGCTGACGCCGGTCAGAGAGCGGGACTCGATGTGGTCGATATTGCTGCCCAGGGTAAAAAAACGTTCAAACGTATTGGTGATGTCCGCTTCGATCTGCTGCGGAGGCATTCCGGAGTAAAACGTGGCCACAACTACTACGGGAATGTTGATTTGCGGAAAGAGGTCCACCGGCATGCGCATAACCGTCGTTACGCCCACGACGGCGACGACCAGGCATAACATGATGATGAAATAGGGATAAGCAAGCGCAAACTTGGGCATTAGCGCGTTCCCGCCTGACTCGCGGACCCAGCCTCAACCACTTTCGGTGAGACTTTTTGTCCGGGCGTAAACTCGCCGAGATTGCCGTCGATGACACGCTCGCCTTCGCTCAGCCCCGATAAAATCTCGACATGCGTGGCGCCTTCCTGGCCCAGCTTGACGGGACGAGCGGCGATGACATTCTGCGAGTCCAGAACGAGCACGCTAGTCTCATCGCCAACGCGATTGACCGCCTCAATCGGAATCGTGAGCACATTCTGTTTCTTGTCGTGAACAAAATAAGTCTCGCAGAACATGCCCGGCATCATCCGGCCGCCGGAATTTTGAAAATCCACCTCCGTCTCCATGGTGCGGGTCTGTTGGTCCAGGGAATCCGCAAACCGCGATACTTTGCCCTCGTAATCCTCATTCAGAGATTGCACATGCGCTTTTATCGAGCCACCGACGTGGATGTGTGGAGCTACGGACTCTGGAATCTGCAGGACCAACCGTAGTACGGAAATCTGCGCGAGCCGCACCACCGGCGTAGACTGCGTCGTCGACGCAGTTCCTGCGGCAATAAGAGATCCGGTGTCGGCGTACCGCACGGTGATCACCCCTGCGAAGGGCGCTGTGATGCGCGTATACTCCGAAAGAGCGGCGTACTGTTTTTGCGTGGCTTGCGCTACCTCGAGCTGCTGCCGGGCCGCGGACAGCGCCGCCACCGCGCTAGAAACCTGAGCTTGGGTCTCCAAATCCTTGGCTTGCGAGTCATCCACTTCCTGCTGTGCGACGAGTCCTGCTTGCGAGTCAGCGGCCTGCTTAAGCCGTTTGTAAGCCGAATGCGCTGCAGAATGGGTCGACTGCGCGCGATCCAAGTCGCCCTGCGCCCGGCGAATTTGTTCTTGCGCGGCGCGAGCCGCCGCATCGGCGCCGGCAAGTTGGGCGGCAAGTTCCGGGACTTCGAGGACTGCCAGCGTTTGTCCTTCTTTGACGTGATCGCCGACGTCCACATAGATCTTGCGAATGTAGCCCGCCACTTTCGCGTGCACATCAATATCCTGAAACGGCTTGAAGGCGCCGGAGACCGTGAGCGTGTCACCCAGGTCTTGCCGCCTCACAACAGCCACGGCGGCGGTGGTGAGCACCGGGTGGTTGCGATCATCGGCTTCGGTGGAGGTGCGCGCAATCCAGCGCCAGACAGCGAAAGAGCCGCCGACAAGAACGAATAGAACAATGAACAGCTTTTTTTTTGTCATGCGTTAATCCCGGGCTAGGTGTGAAACCGGACCGAGATGGATTGGTCTGGAATCAGACACCCGCAGAATGTTCACGAGGGCCTACAAAACCGAGTGTCGCCGTCTTTAGATGCCCACGGCAACGCAAAAAGTTCAACGGGATCGAAACTTGACTAGAGTGTTGGCGGCGGCCGGAACCACAGGCTGGAGCCAAAAAACTGTTGCTGGGGACAAAGCACCTGCGCCAGATATTGGAGAGATCGGGCGGAGTCGATCGGAAAATACATGGAGGTTGCCACAGCAGCATTATCGTGGACGGAAAGGCGGTCTTGCCCATCTGCGAATGAAAAATGTTGCAACTCGGACGCGCCAACCGTTGCGCGGTGACTTGCCGGATGGCCGACGTTCAAGATATTAGCCGAACTCCGCGAAGCGGCAAACGGATTGTAGAGAAGAAAGAAAACGAGAAGAAAACAGACGCACACGCGCCTATTCGATGCGGAGGCATTGTCGCGGCTGTCAGCAAACAAATGCATTTTAGACTCTCTTCTCAAGATAGTAGGACTGCGCGCGGGGGTCAAGGGGATGCCTTGGGGGATGATTCCCGATGTTCGAGGGAGGGGAAAAGGGACCGGAGCCAGGGGTGCACCGGTCCCCAAGGTAGGACGTTAGGTGAAGATCAAGCCCGTTCAGTGTGGCAGTCCGGGTTCACATCCGAATGAAGGCTGTGTGAATTCTCCGTTATGTCCGCATCCCCGGCGGAAGACTCCTCGGTCTCCTCGGGTCGAACTGCAAAACCGCGCCCATGGCGGACATCGAGTCCACGGACCCAGTAGATGATGTCCTCGGCGATGTTCGTGGCGTGGTCGGCGATGCGCTCCAGGTGGCGCGTGGCCAAAATGAATTGCAGGCCAGGGCTCACGAGCGTGGGCTCTTGGGTCATGCGCTGGAGAAGCTGTTCGAAGATGCGGTCGCGGTACTGATCCACGACGTCATCGCTTTCGAGAACCAGAGTAGCCATTTCCACGTTCCGGAAAATCAACGCTCCGAGGCTCTTGGTGACCATGGCCCGCACGGCGGAAGCCATGGGAGCAAGCTCTTCGGGAACCTGCGCACCCTGGATTTCGCGGAGGGAGACTACTCGCTCCGCCAGATTCACGGCCAGGTCGCCGATGCGTTCGAGATCGTTTGTAATTTTTAGGGCCGCGACGATCAGGCGCATTTCGTCGTCCGAGAACGAGCCGCGGCGCAGCAGCCGGATGGCGTGCTCGTCAATCACGATTTCCATTTCGTTGATGCGCGGTTCAAGGAGGAACACTTCTCCGGGCAATGCCGACGTGCGGGGATTCTCGAGGCTCACAATGGCGTCGAGCGCGCGATTCATGGCTCCTTCGACGGTGCGCGCCATCGAAACGAGGTAGTTCACCAGCGTGTCGTAGAGCACCACTTCGGTGAGTCCAGCGGCAGTGGCCATTGGTTCTCCTTCCGAGCCGAGGGCGAGAGGTCGCACTTCTGCTCGTAAGCCAAAGCATGCATTACAGATCGTTACAGCTTGTTCACAAAAGTGTGAAAATGCTGGTAAAGAAGTGACTTAGCAGACCGAATGTTTCGAGCCTACGCGCGCGGCTAGCGGCCGTTGCGGGAACTTGCGCGTTCGGGGTCGAAGATGGGCACAGTGAAATGGAATTGGGAGCCTTGGCCGACTTCGCTGTCCACCCAGATGCGGCCGCCGTGGACTTCGACGAGGTGCTTGGCGATGGCGAGGCCGAGCCCGGTGCCGCCGACTTCGCGGGAACGAGCAACATCTACACGGTAGAAGCGTTCGAAGATGCGCGGCTGGTCGGCTTGCGGTATGCCGATGCCGGTGTCGGAGACGGTGAAGGTGACTTCGTCGCTGTCGGCGGAGGCACTGACCATAATCTGGCCGCCCGGTGGAGTGTATTGGATGGCGTTGTCGAGCAAGTTCTGGAGAATCTCCGCGAGGCGCCGTCGATCCGCTGCAATGTCCGGCAGACATTGCGCCAGATTCACCGAAACCCTCAAGTCTTTTTCGGCCGCCGGGCGCTGCGTGGTTTCGACACAGCTTTCCACAAACTGGGAAACACTCAGGCGGCTGATCTCGAGGTTGAGCCGGTCCGCATCCATTTTGGAAAGCATCAGCAGGTCGTCCGTAAGCCGCGCCAGGCGCTTCGAGTGCTCGAGAATAATCTCGAGGAACCGGACGCGGTTTTGCGGATCATCGAGGGCGCCAGCGAGCAAAGTCTCCGAAAATCCCTGAATGGCGGTCAGCGGCGTTCTCAATTCGTGAGAAACATTGGCGACGAAATCGCGCCGCACGCGCTCGAGTTTGCGTAACTCGGTGATGTCATGCAGCACAATAATCGCTCCGGAGGCGTCCGCGGCGTGCACCGATGCCACGGTGGCCGCGAAAAAGCGCTGGCGCAGCGTGCCGGTTACGATTTCCGCCTCCACCCGCGGTTCCCCCTTCAGGACCCGTCGCACGGCTTCAATGAGCTCCGTTTGCCGGACTACTTCGACCAGCGCCCGCCCTGATTGCGGCGGCACGTCCAGCCCAAGAATTTCCGCGAAGCCGGGGTTGGCGAAAACCAGGCGCTCGGAGGCATTCACCACGGCGACACCCTCCACCATGCTTCCGAGAATGGCCGAGGAAAGATTGCGCTCTTCGGTCAGCGTTCGAATGGTGCGATCCAATCGCGCCGCGGTCTCATTCAAGGAGGCCGCCAAAGTCTCCATGTCGTCCCCGGAACGATCCGCTTCAATCGGGCGAAAATCTCCTTCCGCCACGCGCAGCGAAAACCTGGTCAGCCGGTCCACACGATCCGAGAACGAGCGGGAGATCAGCAAGGACACCACACCGGTCACCAGGAGCATGACGAAAGAGGACAGCCAGAGCCGCCGGCGAAAATCCCAAAGCTCTTCATCCGGCGCCTGCGCCGGCAATGCAAAACGTAGAACTACCGGAGGCCCACCTGCCGCCGGCAGGCGCGCAGCGTAATACAGAAGATCTCGATTGAGCGTTACGCTGTGGCGAATGGATTGGCCTTCTCCATTTGCCAGCGCATCTCGAATCTCCGGGCGCGCGGCGTGATTTTCCATCGTGGATGTGTCGGACTGCGAATCCGCCAGGACTTTGCCATCCGACGTGATGACTGTGACGCGCACTCCGCTGGCGGACATACGCGCAACCCAGCTTGGAAGACCGGCGGATTCTTCGGGGTGCGCGGGAGAGAGAGAAGAGCCCTGTGGGGGATCCGCGAGTGCAATGCGGGCGATGGCGTGGAGCTGCTCGAAACCAGCGCGCTCGTAATTACGCCGCAGGGCGCGCTCCGCGTAGAAATCAATCGGCAGCAGGACTGCCAGCAGCAGAGCGAAGAACGCGAGACCGAGTTTCCAGAAGAGATTAAGCCGCACGGGTTTCGAACAAATAGCCCGCGCCGCGCACGGTTTTCAAATGCAGGGGATTTTCGGGGTCGGTTTCGATCTTTTCACGTAGACGCCGCACGTAAACATCCACGCTGCGTGGCGTGACAAAGCGGTCCGTTCCCCACACGGCGTCGAGCAGTTGATCCCGTGTGAAAACCCGGTTTGGGCGCGAAGCCAGGTAATAGAGCAGCCGGAATTCGAGCGTGCTGAGCGGTACCGGCTTCCCGGAATGGCTCACGCGATAGGACGCCGGGTCGATTGCCAGCTTCCCTACCTCGATGGTGCGCGGGGCGTCGGCGGGCGGCTCGGCACGCCGCAGCAGTGCTTTGACGCGCGCGAGCAACTCGCGGGGACTGAAAGGCTTGGTCACGTAATCGTCGGCGCCCATCTCCAGCCCGACAACGCGGTCCGCTTCTTCGCCGCGCGCGGTCAGCATGAGGATGGGCAAACGATTAAGTGAGTCGTCCCTGCGAATCTCCCGGCAGATTTCCAGGCCGGAAAGTTTTGGCAACATGAGGTCAAGAAGCAGCAGATCGGGTGGCGTCTTTTTCAGCGTGCTCAAGCCGGTGCTGCCATCCTGCGCAGAACTGACCTGAAAGCCTTCGTTTGCGAGATTGTAACGGACCAGTTCGACGATATCGCGATCGTCTTCAATAATCAGTACGCGTTTCATGCTGGTTGATCGCATCGCACGCCGGCTTGGCGAAAGTGTACCGTACGTCGGCGGTTTGCGATAGGCGTTGGGATGTTTTTGATCATTCGGGACTTGGGGCAACACGCTTGATTCTCGCAGGTCCGCGGTTCCGCATGATAACGCGGCGTTTACATGAATGTGAATGAAGTGTGAACACTAAGGAGAGATCTGGAGTTCGCTCTTGCCCCCGCCGGTGCCCTAATCGTTGCTTGCGGTGGTAAAGGCGAGGGCCAGAAGCGTTTTTTGTTCCAGCTCATGCGCTTTGGCGGACCCCGTGGCGGGGCTGGCACTCCCGGAGCGCTTTACCGAGCGGACACTCAAGCCGCTGGCCTTGGCGAGACGTTCCAGTCGCGGCAATACATAAAAGAGGGCGCCCATGTTGGCGGGTTCTTCTTGCACCCAGACGACCTCTCGCGCATGAGGATGTTCGGCAAGGGCCGCGGTAATTTCCGCTCGCGGCAGCGGGTAAAGCTGGTCCAGAAAGAATATCGCGGTACTCGTATCTTTGCGGCGCCGGCGTTCCCCGCGCAGCTCGTGGCCCACTTTGCCGCTGGCGATCAGGATGCGCTTGGCATCCTTTATTTCATTATCTGGAACAAGCGGCAGGAAACGTGGCTTCGTGAACTCCTCGATACTCGAGCTGGCGTCCGGATGGCGTAGCATGCTCTTCGGCGTGAAGACAATCAGCGGCTTCCGCCACGGTCGGCGCGCCTGTCGCCGCAGCATGTGGAAATACTGCGCGGCGTTCGAAGGCTGGCAAATCTGCATGTTGTCTTCCGCGGCGAGCTGCATGAAGCGCTCCAGGCGCGCGCTGGAATGCTCCGGCCCCTGTCCTTCGTACCCGTGCGGCAAAAGCATTACCAGGCCCGCCGGCAGGTTCCACTTGTCCTCGCCGGCGCTGATGAACTGGTCGATGATCACCTGCGCGCCGTTGGCGAAATCGCCGAACTGCGCTTCCCACAAAACCAGCGCTTCGGGATAGTCGCGGCTGAAGCCGTATTCGAAGCCGAGGCAGCCCGCTTCCGACAGCGAGGAGTTGTGAATCTCGCAGAAAGCCTGCTGCTTGGAGAGATGCGAAAGCGTCAAATAGTTGTGCTCTGTTTTCGTATCAATGAGCACCGCATGGCGCTGGCTGAACGTGCCGCGCTCCGTATCCTGCCCCGTGAGGCGCACAGGATTCCCCTCGAGCAGCACCGAGCCGAACGCCAGCGCTTCGGCGAAGCCATAATCCACAGCGCGCTTGCCGTGGCCCATTTCGCTGCGCTGCTCAAGCAACTTCACAAGTTTCGGGTGAACGTGAAATCCTTCTGGCGCGCGAACCAGCCCATCCGTAATTTCCGCCAGTTTTTCGAGCGACAAACCGGTATCCACTTCGTACTCTGATTTGTACCGGTTGTGGAAGTACGGCGCCCAGTAATCCGGCAGCTTGCGCAGGTGCGGGATTTTTCGCAGCGCGCGCGCCTTGGTCTGCTCTTCTTCGTATTCCTTGCGGACCGCGTCGGCCAATAGAGTTGAATCGATGCCGGTGCGCTCTGCGTAGATCTTCCAGAGCGCAGGATGATCCTTGATGCGCTCGTAAAGCAACGGCTGCGTGATGGTTGGATCGTCCACTTCGCTGTGGCCGTGCCGCCGGTAACCGATGATGTCCACTACGACGTCGCTGCCGAATTTTGCGCGATATTCCGTCGCGAGCTTGCCGACACGCACAACCGCGTCGGGATCTTCTCCATTGACGTGAAAGATGGGCACCGACTGCCGCTTGGCAAGGTCCGATGCAAATCGGGAAGAATGCTCCTGCTGCGGCCGCGTCGTGAATCCGATCAAATTGTTCACGATGATGTGAATCGTGCCGCCGACGGTATAGGCCTTCAGGTCCGCGAAATTTAGCGTCTCTGCCCAAATGCCCTGCCCCGCAAAAGCGGCATCGCCGTGCATCACAATAGGAACGACCTTGTTCAGCGTTTCCGGCGAGCGGTCTACGTAAGGGCCGCGCAATCCGTAACGCGTTTGCTTCGCGCGCACCCGGCCCACCGCCACAGGATCGACCGCTTCCAGGTGGCTGGGATTCGAAACGAGATGGATGCCGATCTCTTTGCCCGTGGTCGTAACGTACGTGCCCGTCGCGCCCACGTGGTATTTCACGTCGCCCGCGCCCAGCACGCTGCGAGGATCAACGTCTTCAAATCCGGCGACCACTTCATGCGGCGTCTTGCATGCCGCGTGCACCATCACATTCAGCCGCCCGCGGTGGCTCATGGCCATCACGGATTCGACGGCGCCGTGCTCGCCCGCCGTATCGAGAATCGAATCGAGAAGCGGGATCAGCGCCGTGACCCCTTCCAGCGAAAATCGCTTGGTGCCCAGATAGCGCGCCTGTAAAACCTGTTCGAACAAATCCGCGCGAATCAGCCGCTCCAGGATTTTCTGCTGGTCCACTTCCGCCGCAGGTCCTTCGAGGTGATCTGCGATCCAGCGCCGCCGCTCCGGCTCCGGCAAATGCATGAAATCCGCGCCGATCGTGCCACAATAAATGTTGCGTGCTTCTTCCGCCGCTTCGCCCGTCAGCCCGTCCAGGTCCGGGTGCTTCAGCGGCTCAAACAAGCCAAGCGGGTCGAGCGTTGCCTCCAAATACCCCCAGCGCCGGAACGCATCGAAAACGCGCTCGCGCTCTTCGTTGCTTGCGCCATTCGCAGCGGTGCCTGCCCCGGGCTTTTTTGCCGTTTTCGGTGTTTTAGCGGGGCGCTCTTCTTCCAATGTTGTACGGTGTGCCATAAATCCGCTCTTTGAACTTTCTATTTTGCCACAGAACCCCTCGGACTGCTCGGTGAGGCGAGTTAGGCTTGCCTTTCGCAGTACAATTGCCTGGGCAGGCTCAATGAAATCCAAGCTCATACTTGTCGCGGTCTCAATGCTCTTCGCGGGAACCGCATTACGCGGCCAGGAGTCAATTTGCGAACTGTTCTCGCACCTTGTAGAAGGCGCCGACGGAAGTAAGGCAATACTTACAGGTGATTTGATAATTTCTAAGGATCTGGCCGCTATTGGTGCAGCCGATTGCGACAACCAATACATTTCGAACCACTACGTTTGGCCCACGGGCCTTTCGCTGCGACCCTCCCCCGAAATCACTCATGAGAGACTTCAGCAATTTCGCGAGGCCGCTGCAAAGGCCGATGGTCTGCGACAAGCAGGAAAAATTGTAGGCGCGTCAGGAACCTTTTCGGGTCGACTGCGGATGGTGCCATCAGGCGGCTATCCAGGTGAACTTATATTCGACTCATTCGAAAACCTCTCAGTCGAGGCGCTGCCTGATCCCGGCACTTTACCAATGATTCCCATCTGCGAACTCTTTCAGAATCTCCCGGCATGGAAGGGAAAGCGCATTGCCGTGCGCGGCGAGTTTGTCACCACTATGGAAGGAGCTTGGATATCAGGCCGTTGCAAGGGAGCATTCGTCACGAATGGATATCGTTGGCCCGTTTTTCTCACTTTCGGGGAGCCAGCCCACTACTCAACCGAAAACGCAAAGCTCTATGCGACCAAGTGGCCACCGGTGCCCGAAGGCGAGGAGGCCCTAGAGGGCAGGTATAGCGTGGTTAAGACCGCAACCTTCGTGGGGCTCTTGCGAATGAAGTCGGAATATTCCGCCGTCTGCAGAGAGGATGGTAGCTATATCACAAATGGCTTTGGTCACTTGGGCGGTGCGGCGGCAGAACTGGCTGTTGAGAGGGTTCTGAATTTTGATCTTTCCCTGCCTCCGGGTAATGACGCAGACGACGAAGAAGAACGCTGCGTACCACCAAACCTTCCTGCGCTGTGCGCGACAGTCAAGTCATTGGAACGAGCGGCCTCGCTGGGATGCGTCGACCAGCTCCGTGAGTTCCTGGCGAAGGATGGCATCGACAGCAAAGACGGAAGCGAGTCGCAGGCTCTAAATAAGGCCATCCGCTCCGGCAACGAAGGCATCGTCAAGCTGTTGATCCAAAGTGGGGCGCCTGTAAATCCAACGCAGGTAAGCTTCTCGCCGCCTCTATCCGAGGCCGCAAATTGGCGACGAATTGGAATTATGAAATTGCTCCTCAAATCCGGGGCCAAAGTTGATGGCCTGGACTCTCATGGACAAACGTATCTAGCGAGTTTCGGATTCTTTTTTCCGCAGGTTTTGAGAATTCTCCTGGAAGCGGGGGCGAACCCCAACGCGACAGCCCGGGAAGGCCAAACAGCACTCATGCAGGCCGCAGGCTTGGGTTATCAAGAATCGGTGAAGATCTTGATCGAGTATCATGCCGACGTGAATCTCAGGGATCATAAGGGCCGCACTGCTTTGATGCACGCTGCAGTGGGAGGCCACGTTGACGCTATACCTCTTTTGCTTGAGGACGGCGCTGACCCTTATGCCCGCGACTCCGAAGGAAAGATGGCACTTGACTTAGCGCGCACATCAAAGAACCACGCAGCAATGAAACTTTTGTTAGCGGCAGTGAAAGAATCCAATTAACCACTTCTCGCGGACCATTACAGAAGTTGTTTCAGCGACAGAAACTAAGGCCCAGTGTGTCGGGGAGCCGTGCTCCTCTACAAAGACTGAACGACAAATTCGAGGCGGCGGGCAATTTCGTCTGGGGGCGTGCCGGGCGGAAACGTCACGGGTGTGCCGATGTTGACGGTGATCTCGCCAATGTGGGCAAGGCGGCGGTGTTCGCGCTTCATTTTCCATACGCCGTCAAGTCGCATGGGCACGATCGGGATGCTGAGATTCTCCGCGAGCAGGCCGATACCGCTTTGGAAAACTGCCATCTCGCCCGTGTCCGTGTTGTTCACATGACCCTCCGGAAAAACCAGCACGCTGTAGCCGCGGTCCACCGATTCACCGGCGAAGCGAAAACTCTCCCGGAAGCCGGAAAACTGGGGCAGAGGGAAAACATTGAGGAGCGCGGTGACCAGCCAGTAGCCGAGCTGATAGGCCCAGCGCTTTGCGAAAAACCAATCGCGCGGAGGGCGCCGCATCTGTTGCAGTGTCTCACCCCCCATTGCAGTGGCCAGCCGATGACGGTAACGCAGCGGCAGTGCGGCGAGAATTAGCCCGATGTCTGCGCGGCGCGTGATGTGATTCGAAATCACCAGAATTGGGCCGCCGAGATCACGAAGATGCTCGCGGCCGACGATTTTCGGGTGTCCCAGAATTTGTGTGGCCGGCCATACCAGCGCGTAGTAGACAGCCAGACGCAGCCACCGGACCGGGGCGCGTTGCGTCCAGCGAGGATAAGCGTATTCCTCGTGGCGCGTTGCCGGTTGTTGCAGCAGCTTTTCGACATCGGAGACCGTTTTCGCGTTGGAGAAGGCCGTTTCGTTGAGTTCCACGTGGAACTTCGTCTCCAGAGCGCTCATCAATTCCACGCGATCGAGCGAGGAAAGGTTCAGTTCTTTTTCGAGATGCGTTTTACAGGAGGTAGTTGGAACGATTTTCGCCAGCAACTCCCCCAAGGGGTCCGCAGACGCACCGGAACTGCTATCCGCCCGAGATCCACTGAGAATCTCGACCGCGCGGTTAGCGATCACAGATAGGCGAGGCTTGCCGGTTGCAGTGCGCGGAAAATCTGGTTCGGGCCAGACCACCCAGGAGCGCATGCGCTGATATTCAGCAAGCGCAGGATTCGCGGATTCTATGGCCGCGCGCGCCGCCGCGTCGACATCTGAAAGCGTGCCGTTAAAAAGCAGAACCGCACAAGGTTCGGCATTGACGCCACGCTCCAAAGGAATGACCAGGCAATCGCGCACGCCGCGCTGCTTCTTCACCGCAGCTTCGAGGTCTTCGGGATAGATGTTGAGACCCGCGGGCGTGACGATGACATTTTTCTTGCGCCCGCGAAAACGCAAGTTGCCATCCGCGTCGAGTTCCCCCAAATCCCCCGTTCGCAGCCAACCGCCATTCTCCGTGGAAGCCTTACGCGGCGCTCCGTTCTCCCAATAGCCCGCCGAAACGCTTTCGCCGCGCACCAGAATTTCACCGTCCTCGGCCAACTTGAATTCGCGCCCCGGCAGGACTTTTCCAATCGAACCCTGCGTCGCGCGAAACGGATGATTCAAGCTGACGAGCGAAGCCGTCTCCGTCATCCCGTAGCCCTGCACCACCGCGTAACCCATGCGCTTGAAAAAATCCTCCGTTTCGCCTGAAAGCGCCGCGCCGCCCGAAATGAACGCCCAAAAGTTCCAGCCGAATCGGCGATGAACCCGACGAAACATCCACGCGCGGCGCAAAAATTTCTTTCCATTTGCCTTTTCGAACGTACCTTTGAGCCAATCCGTTTGACCATGCGCTTCGAATTCGCGCTCTATTCCCGAATGCGCCACGTCGAGCATGCGCGGCACGGCAATCAGCGCCGTGGCGCGTTCGCGCTTCACCGTTCGAATGATTTCCGCCGGATTCGCCGACGCTTCGAAAACGACGGTCGCGCCGAGGAGCGGCGGAACAAACAACGTCATGAATTGCCCAAACACATGGCTTAACGGAACCAGAGAAACAAACCGCAACGGATGAAGCCACCGCTCGTATTTGCGGTAGGGATCAATGCCGCGTTCGAGCGGCTCCAAATTTGCCAGAAAATTCCCGTGCGTCAGCACCACCCCGCGCGGCTCACCCGTCGTCCCTGACGTGTAGAGAATTTCCGCAATCGTGTCTCGCGTGGACGCGTCACCCGGGTCCACTCCGGCTTCCCGCGCCGGAGGACGAGTGGCTGACACCTCCCGAAGATCATTGATGACCATTGATGCCGGCGTGCCGGGAAGCTCTGCCTGCTGCCGGTCGCGCAAGATGAGTTTTACCCCGGCATCTTCGATCGCGCGCTGAACGAAATCAGGTGACGCTCCCGAGTCCATAGGCACAACGACCGCTCCGCGCAACAGAATCCCCCAAAAGCACGCCACCCATTCTGCGGAGTTGGGGGCCCAGAGCAGGACGCGATCGCCAGGGGAAATTCCGCGTCCCGCGAGGGCATGACTCCAGAAAAGAGCGCTCGCATGCAGCTCCGCATACGTCAGCTTCTCCCGACGGTACCCGCGCCTATGCACGACAGCCACATCACCCGAAAAGCGTAAAAAATCGGCGACGAGACTAAGCAGGTTCTTTCGCGATGGCATCGTTGACGTAGTTCCTTGAGCCTCTGGCAGGCTTGATTCTACGCCTGCGCAGCTAGCACAAGCTTCCACCTCTTCGGGATGGCAGGTTGGCATGGGTAAGCCCTCACGCTACGGAAAGGCACGTTTCGTGCCAACATGGAACACCCACTTGCATCTGAATAAAGGACGCTCAGCGAACAGCTACAATGTCGGTTACAATAGAAGAGGCTGGGGGGCCATCCACATTCCCCCTTCCATTTGAAACGAAGCGGAGACAATGCCAGTACCAATATCACAGGCTTGGACGGTCGCAACCTACGTCCTCAAACAGAAGCTCGCCGGGCGCAAGCGCTACCCGTTCGTCCTCATGCTTGAGCCGCTATTCCGCTGCAACCTGGCGTGCGCCGGCTGCGGAAAAATTCAGTATCCCGCGCACATCCTGAAGACAGAACTTTCACCGGAAGAGTGCTTCAAAGCCGTGGACGAGTGCGGCACGCCCATGGTTTCCATCCCTGGCGGCGAGCCGTTGATGCACTCGCAAATCGACAAGATCGTCGAAGGCCTCGTCGCCCGCAAGAAATACATCTATCTCTGCACCAACGCGCTGCTGCTCAAGGAAAAACTCCACCTCTTCAAGCCCAGCAAATACCTGACCTTCTCCATCCACATGGATGGCCAAAGAGAGCACCACGATTTTTCCGTTTGCCGCGAAGGCGGCTACGAACTGGCCGTCGAAGGCATCAAAGAAGCCGTAAAGCAGGGCTTCCGCGTCACCACCAACACCACCTTGTTCGACGGCGCCGATCCCAAGAGCGTTCGCGCCTTCTTTGACGAAATGATGGAACTTGGTGTCGAGGGCATGATGCTCTCGCCGGGCTATTCCTACGACAAAGCACCCGACCAAAAGCACTTCCTCGGGCGCGCGCGCACGCGGCGTTTGTTCCGCGCGATTCTTGCCAATCGCAAAAAGAGCTGGCAATTCAACCAATCCAAGCTCTTCCTCGAATTTCTAATGGGCAAGCAAACGTACGCCTGCACGCCGTGGGGCATGCCGACCTACAACGTCTTCGGCTGGCAGAAGCCCTGCTATTTGCTGCAGGACGGCTACACCGATACGTTCCAGGAGCTGCTCGACACCACCGAATGGCAAAACTACGGCACCGAGTCCGGCAATCCCAAGTGCGCGAACTGCATGGTGCACAGCGGATACGAAGCCTCGGCTGTCGATTATACTTTCAGTGGCTTGCGTGGACTCTGGGCGTCCATTAAAGCCGAGCTGTCCACCAAATACGACGATGCGGACGCGCTGGCCATGCTGAATGAGCCGGTGACGCCCGTGCACTCCTACAATCCGCTCGTGCAGATCCAGTCCGGCAAGAACCAGCTTGAGGAGACACGTGCGTGACAGGCCCTCGGCACGCCGACCGCCCCAGCCACACGGAAGGTTCTCCGCTCGACCCCGATCTTCTTGAAGTTGCTCCCGGAACCCACCACGAAGGCGTGCAAGGTTGGGTGCCGGAACTTGCTACCGAAGAAGAGCTACGTATTGCTCTTGAGAAAGCATTCGACTATCGCGGCGATGTAACCCTGACACTCAAGAACAACTCCAAAATCGAAGGCTATATCTTTGACCGCGTAACCGGCGCGACGCTGGCCGCCAGTTTTGTCCGCGTCCTCCCCAAGGATTCCACCCAGCGAGTAAAGATTGCTTATGCCGACATTGCGGCACTCGCCTTTACCGGCCGCGACACCGCTGCCGGGAAAAGCTGGGAAGCTTGGGTTCGCCAGTATTGGGAGAAGAAGGCCTCCGGCAAGGGCCAATTGAGCCTTCAACCTGAATCACTCGAGTAGGTACTTTTCGGCTATTTGCAAGCTCGTTTCCCGCCCGAATGCCAAGCTAAGTCATTTTTTTACATATACTTACAGGCCACCTGCGTCTTCCGGGAACCGCGGACTTGGCGTGGACAAACCCTCCATTTTATGGTAGTATTCAATTCGCGTTTGTTGCTCTTGTATTACCTTTTGACTCGTTCGAAGGGGGCTGCAAGCACACGCTTTGCGGCCTTTTTTTGCGGGCTGGAGGATGTCACGGCGCTTGGGAGGTCGAGGGAGCGTTAGTCGCTTCGCGACCAGCCTGAAGTCCACTGCTTCAGGATCACCAGGAACGGACCAAGAGGAACGAAGCAATTCCAATAGCGTCGGTTCCGGTCCTGCCGGTGCCGCGTATGCGAGGTTGGGAAGTGAAGGAACAGGGAACGGTGAAGTGGTTTAACGCTTCAAAAGGTTACGGTTTCATCCAGCGCCAAACGGGAGAAGATGTTTTCGTTCACTTCTCCGCAATCATGATGGACGGCTACAAGTCCCTCAATGAAGGTCAGTCGGTGGAGTTTGAAGTGAAGAAAGGCCCCAAAGGCTTGCAGGCGGAGAATGTTACAAGCCTCTAGCCAGTGCTGGGGGAGCCCCAGCGCTCCCGGGGCTTTCGCTCCAAGAGTTTCGAATCGAGACTAAGAGTAAGAGTGGTCCAGGAGGATGTTGTGCAAGTGATGCAAGAAGGTCAAACCGTTAAGCACGAAGTGTACGGCCTGGGTATCGTGACTGCATCCGACCAGGAGCGCACCGCCATCGATTTTGACGATCACGGCCCGAAGCTGTTCGTCACCAGCATCATGGTGGCCGAACTGATCGGCGAAGCTCCTGCCACCCCGCCCAAGACCAAGCGCCGCCGCAAGGCCTCGACCGTCGCCAAGGCCGCCAAGAAGGCTGCTGCCGCTGCTGCAGCCAGCCGCTCGTAAGTTCCTGTAATCCAATCAAGACATCATCGCGCCAAACCGGCGCAGTGGTGTCTTCAATCGCATTTCCCACGCAAAGCCCGATGGTTGTGATACGTTTTGGAACATGAAGCGCTTCGTCATCATACTCGGAGTCCTCTTTCTGATTCTCGGCGTCATCGGCCTCGTTCATCCCACCTTTAACTACCACCAGCAGGAAGAAGTCGCGAAATTTGGCCCCATCAAAGCCACCGTGGACCAGCAAAAGACAGCGCAGATTCCCGCGGCAGCCTCGGTTGCACTCCTAGTCGCGGGGGTAGTGCTCGTTCTCCTCGGCCCGCGCATCAAGTCATAGTTTCTGTCCTCAAACACCCCAGTTGCATCCCGATTCGCGGCGGGCCGCGCCGTCCCCTTCACCGACTGGTCCACCGCCGCACCCAAATAACCGGGCGAAGCGCCACAAATCACTTCCGCTTGGCCGGCCATCCGGGACTTTGCCCGTTAGTGGCCACAATCGCGTTTGTCGTTACTGATCCGACGAAGTGCCCGCAACTGTTGCGGTAGGGACGACCATCGCTGATCGCCCCCCGCACAGATCCGTACGAGCGCGTCTACGCATACGGCTCTTACGAAGGATGAGTGGCGTAGAAGCGTGCATCAGGATAGGGGTGCAGAACGCGGGGTGGAGGAATCCACCGGTTCAAGACGGGGGTA
>JABCZG010000031.1 GCA_013289835.1 Acidobacteriota bacterium
AATCGTGTCGAACGCACGGAACTGCACTTTCGGGTTATGCTTCGACAGCACCTTGGTGATCGCCGCCGTCAGCGTCGTCTTGCCATGGTCAATGTGACCGATCGTCCCGATGTTCACATGCGGCTTGTTGCGCTCGAATTTCTCCTTCGCCATTTCTTTCTCCGCTCCTCAATTAAAATTCGCCCAAACCCGGACAAAGCCCTCAGCTTACTTCTCGCCCCGGTGCTTCTTGATGATTTCTTCCGCCAGCGCCGCGGGCAATTCCGCATAATGCGAAAAGTGCATCGTGAACGTCGCGCGGCCCTGCGTGCGGCTGCGCAAATCCGTGGCGTAGCCGAACATCTGCGCCAGCGGCACTTCTACGCGAATCACATTGCTTCCCGCGCGGTTTTCCGTGCCCTGAATCGCGGAACGCCGCGCGTTCAAATCACCAAACACCGCGGCCATATATTCTTCCGGCACAACGACTTCCACCTTCATGATCGGCTCGAGCAATACCGCTTTCGCGCGCGCGCAGGCTTCCTTGAAGGCCATCGACCCGGCAATCTTGAACGCCATTTCGTTGCTGTCGACGTCATGATAGCTGCCGTCGATCAAAACCGCGGCAACGTCGACCATCGGGAAGCCCGCCAGAATGCCGTTATCCAGGGCCTCGCGAATTCCCGCCTCGATGGGCGCGATAAATTCCCGCGGAATCGAGCCGCCCACAATCTTGTCAATAAAGAGGAACCGGTGTTCCTTGTCGAACTTCCATTTGCCCGCCGACCCGCCACCCACTACTTCCTTGGCCAGCAGGTCCAGGTCATCCGTGGACATCTCTTTCATGTTTTCGTGGCTGGAACTGGGAATCGGGTGTAACTCGATCTTGGCGTGGCCGTACTGGCCCTTGCCTCCGGTCTGCTTGATGTATTTGCCTTCGCCGATGGCATTCTTGCGAATCGTCTCGCGGTACGCCACTTGAGGCCGGCCCACATTCGCCTGCACGTTATATTCGCGCAGCATGCGGTCCACGATGATTTCCAGATGCAACTCGCCCATTCCGGAAATCAGCGTCTGCCCGGTATCCGGCTCCGTCGAAACGCGGAACGTCGGATCTTCCTGTGCCAGCCGCTGCATGGCCACGCCTAGCTTGTCCTGGTCGGCCTTCGTCTTCGGTTCGATGGCCACCGAAATCACCGGTGCGGGAAAATCAATATTTTCGAGGATGATCTGTTTTTCTTCGTCGCAGAGCGTGTCGCCCGTATTGACGCTCTTCAAGCCCACGCAAGCGCAGATGTCGCCGGCATAAATTTCGCCGATCTCTTCGCGCTTGTTGGCGTGCATCTGCAGCAAGCGGCTGATCCGCTCGCGCGTTCCTTTTCCGGAGTTCACCACGTAGCTCCCGGATTTCAGCACGCCCGAATACACGCGGATATACGTCACGTGCCCGACGAATGGGTCGGACATAATCTTGAACGCCAGCGCCGCAAACGGCTGCTCGTCCGACGCCCGGCGAAGGATGGTTTCTTCCGTCGCGGGATCCGTGCCTTCCACCGGGGGAACATCCAGCGGTGACGGCAGGTAATCCACCACCGCGTCCAGCAGTGGTTGAATGCCCTTGTTCTTGAACGCCGAACCTGCCAGCACCGGGACGATCTTCAGCGCCAGCGTGGACTTGCGAATCGACTTGCGCATCTCGTCCAGAGTCAGCGCCACGCCGTTCAGATACTTCTCGACTAGCTCGTCGTCATGCTCGGCGATATATTCCACAACTTTATTGCGGTGCTCGTCGTAAAATTTCTTGTCGATTGCGGAGGCTTTCAGCGCGGCGGCCACGTCCGGCCGCGAATCCACAAACGCCTTGTCCCAAAGCTTTCCTACTTCGAAAATCTCAAATTTCGCGCCCAGCGTCTCTTCCAGCCACACAATCACTTTTTCTTCGAGGAAATCGATGATGCCGATGAAATTATCTTCGCGCCCGAGGGGAAACTGGAGCGGAACGGGGTGAGCCCCGAGACGCTTGCGGATCGTGCCGATGACGTGGTCAAAATCCGCGCCCATGCGATCCATCTTGTTCACGAAACAGATTCGCGGGACGCGATACTTGTCCGCCTGGCGCCATACGGTTTCCGATTGCGGCTGCACGCCCGCGACGGAATCGAACACGCACACCGCGCCGTCCAAAACGCGCAGCGAGCGCTCCACTTCCAC
Source organism: Acidobacteriota bacterium (assembly GCA_013289835.1). Taxonomy (GTDB): domain Bacteria; phylum Acidobacteriota; class Terriglobia; order Acidiferrales; family UBA7541; genus Acidiferrum. The sequence goes on from JABCZG010000031.1 coordinate 2,191, forward strand.
CGTAAAGTCCACGTGACCCGGCGTATCAATGATATTGACGCGATATTTCTTCCCGAAGCGGTCCCACGAAGCTGTCGTCGCCGCGCTCGTAATGGTAATTCCGCGCTCGCGCTCCTGCTCCATCCAATCCATGGTGGCCGTGCCTTCATCCACCGAACCGATCTTGTACGTCACACCCGTATAGAACAGGATGCGCTCGGTTGACGTCGTCTTTCCGGCGTCAATGTGCGCCATGATCCCGATGTTCCGCGTGTCTTCGAGTTTGAATGCTCTTCCCATGGTTCCTGGAACGGCCTTCTTTTCTCCTGCTCGAGTTGCGACTGCCTCACTCACAAAACCACCCATTCCTTGCCAGTGCCCTTATTGCCGGCGCCCTTGTTACTAGCGCCCTTGTTACCAGCGATAATGCGCAAACGCCTTGTTCGCTTCCGCCATGCGGTGCACGTCTTCCTTCTTCTTCATCGCTCCACCGCGCGAATTCGCCGCGTCAATCAATTCATCCGCGAGTTTGTCCACCATGGTCTTGCCCGCGCGCTCCCGCGAATACTGCAGCAGCCAGCGAATCGCCAGCGACTGCCTGCGGAAGGGATTCACTTCCACCGGCACCTGGTAGTTCGCGCCACCCACGCGCCGCGTCTTCACTTCCAGGAGCGGCTTCACGTTCTCGATGGCCTTCTTGAAAATCTTCAAGGCGTCATCGTTGGTCTTCTTGGCTACTTGATCCATCGCGCCGTAAAACACGCGCTGCGCTGTGGACTTTTTGCCTTCCCACATCATCGAGCAGATGAACTTCTCCACGATGTCGCTGGCATAGACCGGGTCGGTCGCCTGAGTTCGCCGGAAAACGAGTCCTTTGCGTGGCATTGCTCTTTATCGCTCCTTACTTCGCCGCCGCGGCCTTCGGCCGCTTCGCGCCGTACTTTGAACGTCCCTGCTTGCGATTCTCCACGCCCGCGGCATCCAGCGTTCCGCGCACGATGTGATACCGCACTCCCGGCAGATCCTTCACGCGGCCACCGCGCACCAGCACGATGGAGTGCTCCTGCAAGTTGTGGCCGACCCCGGGAATGTACGTCGTCACTTCAATTGAATTCGTCAGCCGCACACGCGCCACTTTGCGCAACGCGGAGTTCGGTTTCTTCGGGGTCTGCGTGTACACGCGAATGCATACGCCGCGCTTCTCCGGGCAGCCCGCCAGCGCCGGCGATTTGGTCTTGACCACGACCTTCTCACGTCCCATCCGTACTAATTGCGAAAACGTCGGCACAGTCGTTCCTCTTTTATCTGCGCTCCGGCACCGCCGGGCGACTATTGCGCGCAAAAAGACTTCGAGGCTCTCGCAAGGCGCGCAGACAAAAATGCGCGAGAGCGCACAAGAGTGCTGAAAGGTCTACTGCGAATCCGGAGATACAACCAGCAAGAAACTCCGTACGCACTCCAAGAGGTAGAACTCTTCTCCTGGCTTCAGTTCGGAGAGGCTTACTCGGCTTTGCGGGGCTGGCGCCCCATTCCGGCCGCTCTTCTGTCCCATTCCGTCTTTCTTGTTCCGGGACCGAAGATAATTCCCTTCCAACTAATTGGCCCCGATCCTATCGGAGCCACCCCACAAGGGTCAGAATCACCCCTGACAAACATCGAAGTATAAGGAAGAAAAGCGGTTCTGTCAAATCTCTTTGAACACAACCTCGTGGAAATCTCTGTGGAAATCAAGCACTTGGCGGCTTTCTTGCCTGCCGTATCGCGCCTGGCTCATCAAACCTCTGCCTCGGGACGACTTACAGCGACAGTGACACCTTCAGAGTTGCCAGGCACTAACGCGGTTAAGGTAATAGCCGTCATAGAGCACTGATAATAAACGGCTTACGCTGATCCACGCCCCTGCGGTCCCCGTGCCATGAACCGGACTCTAGAAACCCCTAATTCTACTCGTTGTCGTTCCTCCCCTTCTCCTCAGCCCCCAGGTCCCCGAACGGCCACAGGTTGAACGCTTTTAGCTCATCGTACTCATGCTGCGCTCGCAGCATCCGCGCCGTCCGTTCCGCCGACCATGGCGTTGCGAACCGCTCCGGCCGGTCCGCAATCCAAAACGCCGCCAACGCCATGAGCGTGGCGTTCTGCGCCAGCACATCCGGCTTCTGCGCCTCCAGCGCGTCAGCAGCAGAATGATGGGTGAATTTATAATCGGTTGTGTCCTGCAACATGTTGATCCCTGGCAGTCCCGCAATGGAAAACGGCAGCGTGTCCGTCCCCGATTCCACTTTGTCATCCACTGTTATCGTATTGAAATTGGCAAGCGAGTTCGCAAAGGGCTGGAACACCTGCACCAGATCGTCGCGGCCTCCCATCTGAAATCCCTTCACTGCCCCCTGCCCTGCATCCAGCACAAGATTGCCGAGGTGGTTGGCCATCTCCGATTGGTGTTGCTTGATGTAAGCGAAAGATCCATCTAGTCCCTGTTCCTCGCCGGTGAACAACACGAAGCGAATCGTGCGCCGCGGACGCTCTCCCGATCGCACGATCGCTTCCGCAGCTCCCAGCACTGTCGCCGTTCCCGATCCATTGTCGGTTGTGCCTTCCGCCAAATCCCACGAATCAAGATGTCCGCCAACCACGAGTATTTGCTCGGGGTGTTCGCTCCCGCGAATTTCGCCAACGACGTTGGCCGTCTCCACCGGTCCGCTCGTAAATGTGTTCTGCACGTTAAATCGCACTCGCGGCGTAATGCCGCGCTCAACAAATCGCTCCAACTGCCCTTGGTCTTCCGCAGTCATGGAAACCACCGGAACGGCAAAGTCCGCATTGAATCCCAAGATTCCCGTATGCGTCAGATTCATCCCCGCAGACTTGCGCCCTCCCTGCCCACCGATGATCGCAATAACGCCAGCCGGAACTGCGGCCCTTAAAAAATCTCCGAACTGCGCGAACAACAGCATGAAGTCTTTCCTCTGTATGCCTCTCATCACCACCAGCGCCACTTTGCCTTTCAATCGCGATACGTTTTTGATTTCGCTGTCGAGATCGAAAAGATTCACGGGCACGAGGTCGCCTTCCGCACCGCCCGCCAGCGTTGACCCAGTCCACCCCATCGCATCCACATGCAACTTGTGCCGCACTGGTGTAAGCACCTCTGCGTCCGCTGTCCCGCGCGTCCATCCGCGCCAAATCTGGTATTTCTCCGTGTGCACGTTTTCGAGGCCCATGGCCTTCATTTTGGCCACGCCCCACTCCTCGGCTTTGCGCTCCGCGGGTGATCCCGTCACGCGCGCACCAACGTCGTCGCTCAGCTCCGTAAGGTATTGAAACGCGTGCGAATCCAGCATCCCTTCTCCCGCAATCTTGACCAGCGCCGGCTTGGTCCCATCCTCATCCGGACCTTTTGGCACCGGCCTTTCATTCGCACGCAGCATCAACGCGCCAGCGCCGCAGAATCCCAGCACTACTAAACCCACTCCCGCCCAGACACCCCGCATTCGCTTTCTCCTCGCGCGTTCGCGCACACAAACTCTATCATGCGCTCAGAGACGCACCCGCCTCCCATCGGTTTCCCCCATTCTTCTCTGCGCTCCTCCGCGAACTCTGCGTCTCTGCGTTATATTTTCTCTTCTCCTCTCGTCCCTTCCCTGCGGTCAAACTCGAGCCATTGCCGCGTGATGCATTCCGCGCAATTCTCCCGTAGCCCTCCCTTTACGGAGGTCTCTCCCCGCCCTAAACTGCCTGCGAGGCCGTCTTGCGACTAAATCTCAGCTTCCACAGATTGTTGCGCGCACTCGTTCTTCTCCTTGCTTTTGCCATTCTCCATCCCACCCAGGCGCAGCAAGCTCCGGAAAAACCATCCGAGAAATCCACTGTGAAGCCCTCAGCCCCTCCCGAGCAACCCGAAAATCCCGCCCAAATCGAACTCCTCGAAACCCGCTATCGTTTCGAAGCCGACGGCTCCAGCCGCAAGGAAGTCCACACCCGCGTCCACATCAATAGCGAACTCGGCGTCCGCCAGTTCGCCCGCCTCAATTTCGACTTCAACCGCGCCTTCCAATCCATCGAAATCCCGCTCGTCCACATCACCCACGCCAGCGGCGGCACCGCCGACATCCTGCCCAGCGCCATCACCGACAATCCCAATCCCGCCGTCGTCGACGCCCCCGCCTACCAGGACGTCCGCGTCAAAACCGTCCGCATTCTCGGCCTCGAACCCGGCGACACCCTCGAGTACCGCGTCATCACCACCACGTCACACCACCCTCTCGCCCCCGACTTCTGGCTCGACCACTCCTTCGATCGCACCGGCGTCGTCTCCGAAGAAGTTTTCGAAATCGACCTTCCCGCGTCCCGCAAGCCCGATGTACGCATCAATCCCGCAACGGCTGCTGCATCTATCGAAAAGACTGGCGAAGGGGAGGCTTCGCGCGTCCTTTATCGTTGGACCAGGTCGGCAGCTCAATCGGCAAGGGAATCTCAGACCTCCGACAAAGACCCTTGGGAATCCGAGCCGGACGTTTCAGTTTCAACTGAACAGTGGGAAATGCTTTCGATCCGCCTCGACGAGAAACTGACGCCAGGCGCGAAACCGCTCGAATCAATTGGCACTTACGAAGAGTCGATGCGCGAACAGTCGCGCAGATATCGTGTCACGCCGGAGTTGGCAGCCAAAGCGCTTGAACTGACAAAGACGGCCAAGACAAATCGAGAAAAGCTCGAGGCTATTTATGAGTTCGTTTCGCAGAAGATCAGGACCGTCGATCTCCCGCTCGGCAGCACTTGGTTCCTGGCCAGACGAGCGGAGGATGTTCTGGCTTCCGGGTCGGCAATTCCAGAAGACAAATTCGTACTATTCGCGGCACTGGCAGTCGCGGTGAAGCTTAATGCAGAGGCCGCTCTCACCGGGTACTGCGACGAAAGTGCGCTACCGCGGCCTTCCGTCTTTAAGCATCTGCTGATTTCCGCTTATGACGGTAAAAAGAACTTCTGGGTTGACCCGAGCCTCGAGGTCGCGCCGTTTGGTGTTATTCCGCCCAACTCTGGCAAATGCGCCTTTATATTGAATCGCGGATTCTATTCGCTTAGCTCGACCGGACACGAATGGAAAAAGCTCGAAACTGAACCACCCTTTCCCTCGATGCAACGCGTTTCGATCAATGCTGCTTTGGGCTCAGATGGAACGCTGAAGTCGAGAGTGCATTACTCGATTCGAGGTCAGAACGAACTGCTACTCCGGCTAGCCTTCCATCAATCACCCAAGGATAAATGGAGAGATCTTGCCCAGCTTCTCTCCCTCTCCGACGGCTTCCGCGGAGAGGTGAGCAATGTTAGCGCGTCCGATCCCTACGCCACGCGCGAGCCCTTCACGCTCGACTACGAAATTACCCAGCCCAAATTTGTGGATTGGTCGAAGAAACCGGTGCGCATCCCCGCGCTGCTGCCCCAGTTGGGCCTGCCCGATCCGCCCGCAAAACCCGCCGCAGGCTCTGCCACCGCTCCCGTCGAGCTCGGCACACCCCTCGAAGTCGAAACGCACATGACCCTGCATCTGCCCCCCGGCACAACCACGCTCACTCCCACCGGCATCTCCGTCGTGCGCGACTACGCAACCTTCACCTCCCAATACGCCGCAAAAAATCTGACCGTCACCGCCTCCCGCCACATCAATTTTCTCTCCAGGGAAGTTCCCGCAGAACGCGCCGCCGACTACAACGCCTTCCTTCGCGCGGTCCAGAGCGACGAAGCCCAGGACTTCACTCTGGAACGCCCCGATGCGGCCAAGGCAAAGCCCGCGCCCTCTACGGAGAAACCGCTCGCCGCAAAGCCGTAGCTCGAAGTACTCAAGCCCTAAGTTTTTAGTTCTTAGTTTTTAGCAATGGAGAAGAATCTGATTCCCATTGAAGATATTTCGGATTGTTCGCGAAATAGACGAACGGCGCGAAGATCGAAATGCCAGCCTGGTCAGATCAGAACGCGGGAAGGCCAATGGCTGGTTTTTGTCCCCTCCGAAACTAAAAACTTACAACTAACAACTAACGACTACTTCAGTTCAAGAATTTCTCTCTCTTTGGCCGCCGACAAATCCTCAATCTTCTTCGTCTCCGACTGCGTCACTTTCTCCATTTCCTCAATCGCCCGCTTATGCTCGTCCTGGCTGATTTTCTTGTCCTTCTCCAGCTTGTCAACCGCTTCCTTGATGTCGCGCCGCACGTTGCGCACCGCCGTGCGGTGATTTTCCAGCGCCTTGTGCAGATGCTTCACGATCTCCTTGCGCCGCTCCTCCGTTGGGGAAGGCATCGGCACGCGCACCACCTTGCCGTCGTTCGTGGGATTCAGCCCCAGGTCGGACGCGCGAATCGCCTTGTCAATCAGCGGCACAACGCTCGGGTCCCACGGCGAAATCACCAACAGCGTCGGCTCCGGCACCGTCACCGTTCCCAGTTGATTCACCGGTGTCGGCGCGCCATAGACCTCCACGCGGATGGAGTCCAGGATGGACGCATTGGCCCGCCCCGTCCGCAGCGTGCTCAACTCCTTGCGAAAATCGTCCACCGCTTTCTCCATTCGCGTCCGCGCCTGGGCCATCGCATCTTTCGTCGTCGCAATCGTCGTCATATCTTCCTCATCGAAGCAATCGGTCGCCCCATGATCGGGTCCTCAGTTTTCAGTACTCGGTTTTCTGAAAAGAGTAAAACCATCTGAGAATTAGCAGTCGGACATAATTCAGTGGTCTTCTCCCACTGAAAACTGAGTACTGAAAACTGAACACTGGCCTCACGCCGGCGTCACCTTCGACCCCACGCGCTCCCCAAGCACAACCCGCCGGATATTCCCTGGCCGGTTCATGTTGAACACCACGATCGGCATCCCGTTATCCATGCACAGCGAAATCGCCGTCGAGTCCATCACCTTCAGATTCTGGCTCAGCACTTCGCGGTACGAAATCGCCGCAAAAAACTTCGCGTCTGGAATCTGTTCCGGATCGGCATCGTAAACCCCGTCCACCCGCGTGGCCTTTAGGATCACGTCCGCCTTGATTTCCATCGCGCGCAGCGCCGCCGCCGTATCTGTCGAAAAATACGGATTCCCCGTGCCCGCCGCAAAAATCACCACGCGATCCTTCTCCAGGTGCCGCACCGCGCGCCGCCGGATAAACGGCTCGGAAACTTCTTTCATCTCAATCGCGCTAAGCACCCGCGTAAACACGCCCGCCTTTTCCAGCGCATCCTGCAAAGCCAGCGCATTGATCACCGTCGCCAGCATCCCCATGTAATCGCCCGTCGCCCGGTCAATCTCAAATCCCTTCTGCCTCGCCCCGCGGAAAATATTCCCCCCGCCGACCATAATCGCCACTTGCACGCCCAAGGCGTGCACATCCTTAAGCTCGCGCGCGATCGCTTGAATCGTTTCCCCATGGATGCCGAATCCCTGAGGCCCCTGGAACGCCTCCCCCGACAGCTTGAGCAAAATCCTGTGGTAAGCCGGCTTCGCCTTCTTCCCGCTCTTTCGAATTGCCTTCTTCGTCCCAGCCATGACCCTCCGCTTCGCGCACTCCAAAATCCCCGGAATTGTAACAAACTATCCCCGCCCCCGCACATTTGGAGTGCGCAACGTCGCGGGTCAGTCTCCGGTTACCGCTGCGGGCTCCAGATTCCCGCCACTAGGAACTGCTGTTGGCGTCTAAGAGTTGAGAGCGGTTAGAATGGCCGAAGGGGTGATCTGCATGCGATTCGTGCTGGTAGCCTTAGTAGCGTTGCTCTCTCCAATTATTGTCAGCGTCCGAACCTCAAATCCACGGAGCTCTAGCGATTCGACTCCAAGGATTGAACTGAGACTCGTACCCGAAAAGGCCACGATCCGTCCGGGTGAGCAGCTCAAGCTCCGAGTGGAACTCTGGAATCTCGGTACGGAAGACGTGATCATCGCCCAAAACCTTAACTCAACCTCTGGGAATTCCACACTCGGTTTGATTTTGAGTGCGCGTTTTGGAGAGGAGACAATTGGGTCTGTTAGCGATGGCATTCCAGAGCCCGGCCAGCCCGATTTCGAAAAAACCTTTGTAACTAACTGGCTGACTCTCAACAAGAACCACTTCTACGGCACCTACGTCTACATGGACCCAATCGAGTTTCCGCACCTACGCAAACCAGGCCACTACAAAGTGCGGGCACAGTATCTCTCGCGAGGCATCTCATCCACGCCCGGCTGGAACGGCGGCTATCTCAAACAGGGAGATGTCGAGAAACTTCCGTTCACGGCATTGAAGGGAACAATTGATTCGAACACCGTGAAAATTGAAGTGATCGCGAGGAACACCGCAGAAAAATGATGCCTAAATTTCGTAAGTCGCATCATCGGAAGCCGACGCACTACCGTGCGGAAGGTAGGATCCCACACTCCCCCCAAAAAAACGCCCCGGCAAAACCGAGGCGCTCGTTAAAGTTGATATTGGAGGTATTCCGTCTTACGCAGTCACCGGCACAGGCGCCGTCTCCGGCCCCGCCGTCGCCCCGCCCACTTCCCCCACCTTGAACCGCACGAACCGCCGGATCGAAATGTTCTCCCCCAGCTTGATCACCGCCTGCGCGATCATCTCCCCGATGGTCACACTCTCGTCCTTGATGAAGTGCTGTTCATAGAGGCAATTCTCCTCATAGAACTTCTCCATCTTCCCGGTAACGATTTTCTCGACCACCGCTTCCGGCTTGCCCGTAGCCAGCGCCTGCGCCTTGTAAATGTCGCGCTCTTTCTCGAGCATCTCCGGCGTCACTTCTTCGCGCCGCACGTACCGCGGATCGAGCGCCGCGATGTGCATCGCGATGTCATGCGAGAGCTGCTGGAACGCCTCGGTGCGCGCCACGAAGTCCGACTCGCAGTTCAGCTCCACCAGCACGCCGATTTTTCCGCCCGCGTGGATGTAGCTGCCCACCAGCCCTTCGCTGGCTTCCCGCTGCGCCTTCTTGGCCGCGGCCGCCTGGCCCTTCTTGCGCAAAACGCTGATGGCCTTTTCAATGTCGCCGCCCGCTTCCACGAGCGCCGCGCGGCAATCCGCGAAACCTGCGTTGGTCCGCTCGCGCAATTCCTTCACAAGCTGTGCTGGGATCTGCATTGCTGGCTGTTGTGTACTCATCCTTTTTTCTCTTCGCTGATTGGCAATTTCTTATTTAATTTGTTTGCTTGCAAAACGGCCCGCACCGAATCGCTCGGCGCGGGCCTCTGAAAATTGTTACCCCGCGCTTTGGTTTAGATTTTGTCGTCGTCGGGAGGAACAGTGGCTTCCGCACCTTCGCCAGACTCGACAGGAGCATCCGGCGGCGGTTCAACAACCGCGCCCTCCACGAAGTCGCCTTCCTGCTTCTCGTACTGCTCGTAAGCGCTCGTGTCCACGTACTCCACGCCTTCGACAAGCGCCTGGTCCTCCGCGGCCTTCGCGTCCGCCACCTGCGATTGCTGATACGCCGTATGGCCTTCGAGCACCGAATCCGCAATCTTCGTGGTGAACAGCCGGATCGCCCGCAACGCGTCATCGTTCCCCGGAATAATCCAGTCCACCACGTCCGGATCGCAATTGGTGTCCACCACGGAAACCACCGGCACGCCCATGCGCCGCGCTTCCTTCACCGCGATCTCTTCCGCGTTCGAGTCAATCACGAACATGGCGTCCGGCAACTGCGTCATGTTCTCGATGCCCTCGAGGTTCTGGAACAAGTGCTTCATCTCGCGGTCCAGCCGCGCCTGTTCTTTCTTCGAAAGCTCTTTAATGCGGCCGTCTTCATTCATGGCCTTCAGCAGCTTCAGCCGCTTGATGGACTTTTGCAGCGTCGCCCAGTTCGTCAGCGTTCCGCCCAGCCAGCGGTGATTCACAAAAAACGCACCGCAGCGCTTCGCCTCTTCGGCGACGGCTTCCTGGGCCTGCCGCTTGGTGCCCACAAACAGAACGTTTCTGCCTTGTCCGGAAAGTTCGCTCACGAAGCGGCTCGCTTCGCGGAACATCTTGAGGGTTTTCTGCAGGTCAATAATATGGATGCCGTTGCGTTCCCCGAATATATACTCCTTCATCTTCGGGTTCCAGCGCCGCGTCTGGTGACCGAAGTGAACTCCGGCCTCCAGCAACTCTTTCATCGTAATTTCTACTGCCAAGTTTCCTCCTAATAGGATAGCTGTTTGCGGTGATGACTCGCGCCATCACAGAACAGCCTCTTGCCGGCTCCTTGCCGGCCGTGATCTCAGAGGGTCAACTCGCGCCAACTCTCTGGAGCTCGCAGGGCCCCGATCGAATCGGGGCCCAAATCTTTATCGCTTCGTGAACTGGAAGCGTTTCCGCGCGCCCTTCTGCCCGTACTTCTTGCGTTCCTTCATGCGTGAATCGCGCGTCAAAAATCCGTTCTTGCGCAGCGACGATCGCAGCTCCGGATTGAACCGCGAGATCGCCCGCGACAATCCCATGCGCACCGCGCCCGCTTGTCCGCCAACGCCACCGCCATGCGCCGTCACCACCACGTCCACTTGGTCCGCGATATTCGTAAACTTCAGCGGCTCGATGGCGTCATGCTTCCACGCGTGATTCGGAAAATACTGTTCGACCGTGCGGCGGTTGATCGTGAACTTGCCCGACCCCGGCCGCAGGAACACGCGCGCCACGGACTCCTTGCGACGTCCCGTTCCCAGAAACCATGTTTGTGTGGCCCCGATGGGCGTACCCGTAGAACTCAACGTTCCTCCTCAAAGACTCCACACCCGGCTTGCTCCCTGCGATGGGTGACCGCTCAACGGTCAGACACAACGGAGAACCGCGACGTGCGGGGAAAAACCAAAATCTCGCTTTACAGCGTGACGGCCTGCGGCTTCTGTCCGGCGTGCCGCGTCAAGCTGGCCGCGTCCCGGTACACGCGCAATTTCTTCGCGCGCCGCGCACGCAGCTTGTTCTTCGGCAACATCCCGAGAACCGCTTCGCGCACAATCCACTCCGGCTTGGTCTCGCGAATGCGCTTCGCCGGAACTTCCTTCAGTCCGCCCGGATACCCACTGTGCGAGTAATAAATCTTTTGCTCGACCTTGTTCCCGGTCATGCGAATCTTGTCCGCATTGATCACCACTACGTGATCGCCCGAATCCAGGTACGGCGTAAAGCTCGGCTTGTCCTTGCCGATCAGCATCCGCGCAACCTTGGTCGCCAGGCGCCCCAGCACCTGATTCGTCGCGTCCACCACAAACCAGCTAGCGCCCACTTTCAGCGCTTCGGCTTCTTCACCCTTGGCTACGTACGTCCTCATTGCGCTCAGTCACACCTTTCCCTGTAGAGACAAACACCAATCTTAAAGTACACCCTAACTCTTGTCAACGAACTTGAATGTGCTCCCTTTGCGCGCAAGTCTCGTTCGCATTCGGCCGTGTACCAGGATTGCACCTTCTACCGCTTGCAACTCGCGGCGATTTGCTGCAACCATATACCCTGACGGTACGTTTCATTGCCAAGGGCAGCTGTAGCTCTCTCGCACGAGCCGTTCAGCTCCACCGCGAGCGCTCGTGACCGAGAGCAGGCAGCTTGCTTCCTGGTCAAGCAGTGCGGTCGGGTCTGCGAATGATCAACGTCCCTTAATGTGGGTCATGAAAGAGCGGGAGGTCCTATGCGAAAGTCCTTGTATTCATTTTCAATTCTGTTCGTGTTGGCAATCGTCGTGGCAGGTCTCATCGGCTCGTCCGTTCCCGCCAGCGACAAACCAAAGCCCGAGGAGTTAGTCAGCAAGCATCTTGACGCGCTCGGCTCTAGCGACGCTCGCGAAGCGCTCAAGGGTTTAGACGTCGAAGGAAACGCCCAGGCAAAATTCATTCAAGGCGGCACCGGCACCTCCGGCGGCCCATTTGCCATGATTTCTGAAAATCACAAACTCATGATGAAAATGGTGTTCGGCGTAGCCACCGCGCAGGAGGATACGAAAGTCAATGGCGAATCGTATGCCTTCGATGGCGAGAAGAAAACCATCGGGTTCATCTCTCCCGGACAGCGCTCGCAACTCGAAGACTTTCTGAACAACAACGGCGAGGTCGTCCAGGAAGGTTTGATCGGTGGCACGCTCTCCACCGCTTGGCCGCTGTATGACTGGCAGAATCGAAAAGCAAGGCTGGACGTGGACGGCATAAAGAAAGTGGATGGCAAAGAACTCCTTCGGTTGACTTATCACCCGCGCCGCGGCACAGGGGACCTGAAAATTTATCTGTTCTTCGAGCCGGAGACTTTTCGTCACGTCAAGACCATCTACACCGAGCAAAGCCAAGCTCAGATGGGTACCTCCTCGAGCAGGTCATCCATTGGTGGTGAAGGTGGTGGCGGAGCTAACCTCACCCTGCAGGAAGATTTCGGCGGTTTTGCTAAGATCAACAACCTAATGCTTCCGACCCAATGGACCATCAAATACTTCCAGGAAGGCCTTGGCAGCGGCAGTTCCACGATTCAGTTCGACATGCAGATCTCGAAGATTCAAGCGAACCCTAACATTTCCGGTGTGACCTTTAGGATTCAATAAGCAACAGCTCTATACACAACAGAAAGAACCGCTAGGATGGCCTCGCATTGTGCGAGGCCATCCTTTTTTGCCGCCGGAAGACGCACTCTGCCGCCTGCCATCCAAGACCCAAGACCCCCAAAATTGCCCTTCCCAAATCCTCCCGTTTTTGGTATATTTCCTTTCAAGCGGTGTCCCCCCCGTGGTCGGTTTGCCATGGCAAGAATCGATCTCCCAGCCCCTGCACCGATGAACCAGACGACCCACGTGTGTCGTTCGCACGTTTCTCTGTCTTTTTGCCTCCCCGTAATTCTTTTCGCGTCGTGCACCTTTTTTGCCGCCACGCAATCCTTCGGTCAGGATGTCGCCGAAGCCGCCAAGCAGGAACGCGCGCGCAAGGAAAGTCAGCAGAAAAAATCCAAACACGTTTACACCGAAGAAGATCTGAAGCGCGCCCAGATTCTCACGCCCGAAGATCGCGCGCAGATCGAAGCCAAGAAAAATCAACAGACTCCTCCGCCGGCGGAAAAACCAGCGGAAAGTGTCGACGCCCAGTCGCTTCCTCCCAACGCCCCTCTCGGCGATGTCGCTCGCCGTTTGCGCACACAAAAACAATCTGAAAAACTTCAGCGCTCCGCCGAATTCCATCTTCCCTTCGCCGACGCTCCAGTGTTCGCTTCGCCGAAACCTCCGGCGCAACCTTTGCTCGCTCCGTCTTTGAAACCACTTGCGCCATCTCTGAACCTGCTCGCGCCATCTTCCAATCCTTCCGCGCCGCGCCTCGCTCCGTATCAACCGCCCGTAAAGCGTTCGCCCTTCGGCCGCCCAAGAGTTTTCATGGCCGCGCCTTCGCTCGTCGCTCCGTCACGTCCGCACGCAGTTGCTCTTGCGCCCGTTCGACCACCCGCGCCCCTCGCTCCCGTGAACTCCACGAAAGGAAATGTAGTGACCGTGCACCGCGGCGACTCCCTCTGGAAACTTGCCGAACAAAATCTGGGCAAGGGTCTGCGCTGGCGTGAACTGCTCTCCGCGAATCCCTCGATCACAGATCCGAATCACATCGCAGCCGGCTCGCAAATTGTTCTCCCGGCCGCGAGCGCCTCACTCCGCGCCGCCACGAAAATCACCGTCCGCACCGGCGACACCCTCTCCCAAATCGCGCAATCGCAACTCGGCCACGCCTCCTATTCCTCTTGCCTCCTGCAAGCGAATCCCTCCATCCGCGAGGCTAACCTCATCTACGGCGGCCAAGTCCTGATCGTTCCCGCCACCTGCTCTCGCTAACTTGTCCTCCCTCCGGCGGTCTTCTCTTATTATCCTTCACGAACGAAATGTCTTCTCTCCCTCCATGCGTTCGCCTTGTCATCGCACCAGTCGGGTCGTTAGCCACCAGGGATCCAAGGGCCGAACGTCGTTGAGAAAAACTCTAACGAGCGGTTTTGCGAATTCGCCGCAACTGATTCCTTTCTAAAGAGCTTCTAAAGGACCTTCAGTATTCAATAGCTGCCTTCCGTTTTTGGAACCCAGTCCGTCACTTGCCGTCCTTATGCATTCTGGTCACCTCATAAGCCATTGATATACCTGAGTTTTCCTCGGCCAATAGTAACTGCCCATCTGGCACCGAGATTGCGAACTCGCCGCAGGGGGGCAGCCGTTCTCGTGACTCAGCTAATATCGCTTACAAGCGGTTCCATTAGACCGTCCCTTTTCCTTGCTGCCTTCCCCTGTCTCTGACTACAGAGCCGTTCTAAGCAGTTTTCGAGTTTGTTGGACGCAGTGTTTTCTATCCTAGGAGGAACAGAATCATGGTTGTAGATGTAAACAGATCGTCGAACCACCGGATGAATCTCATGTGCTTCTTCCTTCTTCTCATCTTGCTGTGCGGCTTGAGCAGCGCCGCCAAGGGCCAATCCACTGCCTCGCTCAACGGCACGGTCACCGACGCAACCGGAGCGGCTGTTCCAGATGCCAAAGTGCTGGCTAGAAACCAGGCCACCGGAGTCGAATCAACGACGCACTCGGATACTGCGGGAGCCTACCTTTTCCCTTCATTGCCCATCGGCCTTTATCGTATTGAAGTCACGGCTGCCAACTTTCAGACGGCCATAATCACAAACCTTAAGCTCGATGTGGCCACCGCCGTCACCCAGAATGTTCAAATTAAGATTGGCGAAGCTGCGGAGAAAATCGAGATCGTCGCCGATGCCGCGGTGGTCGAGACCACCACCAACAGCATGGGTCAAGTCATCAATGAAAAGACCGTTCAGGAAATTCCGCTGAACGGCCGCCACTTCACCGATCTGAGCTTGCTCACTCCTGGCACGATGACGCCCCCGGCCAATGGCTTCCTCTCAGCGCCACTCCGCGGACAAGGCTCCTTCGGAATCAACACCGCGGGTCAGCGCGAAGATACGACCAATTGGCTCGTCAACGGAATCAACCTCAACGACAACGCGCAAAACCAGATCACCTTTCAGCCGCCCATTGACACCCTCGCGGAATATCGCATAGACAATTCGTCCTTCCCCGCCGAATACGGACGCAATGCCGGCGCCATCGTAAATTTGGCCACACGCTCCGGCACCAACGAATACCACGGCGAAGCCTTTGAGCTTTTCCGCAACAACGATCTCGACGCGCGAAATTTCTTCAATGCTGCTAAGACCTCAACGGGTGTGCCGCTTCCTCAGGCTCCCTTCAAACGCAATGATTTCGGCGCCGATTTTGGCGGACCCATCATCAAGAACAAAGCCTTCTTCTTCCTCGCCTACGAAGGCTTGCGCCAGCGCCAGCAATTGACCATTACCAGCACTGTCCCCAGCCCGAACCAGATTGCCGCAGTTACGTCACCAGCCGTTCAAAAACTGCTCGCGCTAGTTCCCGCGGCCAACGAAGTCGGAACCGGGACTGCGGGAGTCCCCGGCACATTCAACGGCTTCACTGGCAGCACCACCGCCAACGTCTCGCTGAACCAGGGTTCCGCTGACATTGACGTAGACCTCACCGCGAAGGACCGCGTCCATGGCTATTACGTCGTTCAAAAAGACCTCCGTGAGGAACCGACTTCTGGCGGCGCCATCGCCGCAAACACTCCCGGCTTCGGCGATACCCGCAGCGGCTTCCGTCAGCTTTTAACTTTCAGCGAAGACCACGTTTTCAGCTCTTCTCTCACCAACACCGTCCGCCTGGGCTTCAATCGCATTCACCTGATCTTCACGCCCAACGGCCTGTTGGATCCCACCAATTTTGATATCACCATGCCCGCGGGTGCCCCGGCGGCGGTTGGCTTGCCCTTCTTTAACGTCGGAGGCAGCCTCGGTTTTGGCGGCCCCACCGGCGAGCCGCAAGGCCGCGGTGACACCACGGTGGTGCTCAACGATGACTTGAACTGGCTCAAAGGCCGCCACACCTTCACGTTTGGCGGTGAGCTCCGGCGCGCCTACAACAACAACATTGCTTTCAACGTTGGCAGTCTCACGTTTAGTTCGCTGGCCAACTTCCTTGCTGACAGCGCCAACGCCTTTACCGTCCAGCTCGGTTCCGGAAACGACAGAATCCTTCAACCGTCCTATGACGCCTTCGCGCAGGACAGTTTCAAGTGGAGGCCAAATGTCACCATTAACATCGGCTTGCGCTACGCCTGGAACGCCACTCCCTCGGAAGCCGCTGGCCGCTTCACCAACTTCGATCCAACCACTGGAGATCTTGTTGCCGCCACGCAGCCCTACCAGCAGAGCAACAAGAATTTCCAGCCCCGCGTCGGCTTCGCTTGGGATCCCTTCAAGGACGGCAAGACTTCCGTTCGCGCCGCCTATGCCATTCTCACGCAGGCCCCCACTACGAACACGATTAGCGGACTCAGCGGCAACCCGCCATTCGCGCTTCCAATTTCCGCCAGCTCGGCCACCAACAGCATCACCATCGAGGATCCTTCCGCGGCTGTCGTCGGCACCAGCCTCGGTCCCGCTGCCATCAATCCCGCTTTCAACAATATGTACGCCCAGGATTGGAACCTGACCATTCAGCGCGAACTGACCAGCAGTTTGGGCCTTGAGGTCGGTTACGTAGGCACGAAGGGGACGCACCTTCAACTCTCGCAGAACATCAATCAGCCTTTCGTCACCGCCGGATTCTACGGCTCGACGAAGCCCTTCCCAACGCTTCCTCTAACCAGCCCGATCATCCCAGCGCAATGCCTGGCTCCGAATCCTGTCTGCGCTCTCAATAACATCAACCAGGTAAACAGCGGTGGAAACTCCAACTACAACGCGCTCATCGCCACCGTGAACAAGCACGTCTCACACGGTCTGCAATTCGTGGCTTCCTACACCTACTCCAAGTCGCTGGATTACAACTCTCTTTCTACCGGAGAAACCTACGTTATCCAGAATGCCTACAACCCGCGCGGCGATTATGGCCTGTCCGAATTTGACGCCCGCCACCGCTTCGTCATCAGCGGCTTCTACGAATTCCCGTTCAAGGCCAACCGCCTCGTCTCCGGCTGGCAGGTCGGCATGGTCACCCAGCTGCAGTCTGGCAACCCGGTGAACCCAACCCTTGCCATCGGTCCGGGCGCGGGCATTTCCTTGACTGTTCGCCCTGATCTCCTGAAGACCGTTACCGGCACGGGTAACCCATCGCAATACTTCACCGACGCCATCCTGTGCGAGCCGTTCAATGGCGTGCCTTCCGGAAAAGTGCCCGCGATTCCTGCGTGCGCCACAACACCAAACGCAGCCTTCGCGGTGCCTTGCACATTCAACAGCACTCCTACTGCGCCCGGTGGCGGCACCTATCTCATCGTCCCGGGCAGCTGCCATCCCGGAGATCTCGGCCGCGACGCCATCACCGGTCCGGACTTCCTAAACACCGATTTCTCGGTCACCAAAAATACGAAGATCAACGAGCGCTTCAATCTTCAGTTCCGTACCGAGATGTTCGACATTTTCAATCATCCAAACTTTGGCAACCCGGTTCTCACCGCCACCAGCGGCTCCTTCGGGATCATCCAAAGCACCCGCTTCCCAACCGGCGACTTCGGCTCCTCGCGGCAGATTCAATTTGCCTTGAAGCTGATCTTCTAGCCGTCCTTCAACCCATCTTCCAAGAGGGCGGGCTGCACCCCGCCCTCTTTTTATTTTCCAGCGGCCATCTTTTGCCCGCCCGCTGTCTCCGGACTCTGCAAACGCGGCTGCGAAAAAGTAACTCCAGTGCTATCGCCTCCGCCGTCTCATCGCTATTTTTCGGATACAATAGAAGCTAGTCTGATCTTGCATCATGAGGGCTAAGTGATTCATCCCAACGTCTTTCACAACGAAAGCCTCTTGCCCATCGAGAAAGTCCGCCTTTCTCCCGGCCAGGCAGGCCTCATCTGTGGCTGGGGCATCTTCACCACCCTTCGCATTTGCCGCGGCGAAGCCTTCGCCTACGAACGCCACTGGCGCCGCCTCGAAAAAGACGCCTCCATCACCCGCCTCCCCATGCCCTACACCGCCGCCAAAGTCCGCGTGCACCTCCACGAAGTCATCCGCGCCAATCAAGTCACCGAAGGCTGCGCCCGCATCTATCTCGTCTACAACACCGTCGGCTTCTGGCAAAGCGCCGAGCAGCATCCCCAAGTGGACTTGATCATCTACAGCGCCCCGCTCCCCGAGCATCGCGAAATTGTCCGCCTCGCCGTCCGCGAGCACGGCCGCCATTCCGCCTCCCCGCTCTCCGGCGTGAAAAGCATCTCCTGGCTCAACAATGTCTGGGCCGTAGCCGAAGCCACGAAGGAAGGCTTCGACGAAGTGATCATGCTCAACGAACGCGGCGAAGTTGCCGAATGCACTTCCGCAAATATTTTCGCCGTGAAAGACGGCAAAGTCCTCACGCCCCCGCTCAACTCCGGCTGCCTCGAAGGCGTCACCCGCGGCATCCTCATGGAAGTCGCGCCCGAAGCCGGCGTCTCTGTCGTCGAACAAATGCTCCGCCCCGAAGATCTCTACACCGCCGACGAAGTTTTCATCTCCTCCACCAATCGCAACCTCATCAGCGTCGGCGAAATCGCCGGCCACCCCATCCCCAACCCCGGCACGGTCTGCAACCATCTCAACGATCTCTTCGACACCTACGTCGACGATTACGTCACCCGCCGCCTCGCCACCGCCCGTTAGCAACAGTCAGGCAAGTCCCCAACAAATAGAATCACGCACGAGTCGGCGGCTAGCCATGCCCGTGGCTTCCGCCGCTCCTGTTTGCCTCCAACCTCTCCTTCGCGTGCTACAATGCCCCGCACTGGCTCTCACTCATGGCTGACACCGTTCCTCCAGGTGGCGAAGCGGTCCTTGAAGTTGTCTCTCCAGACAGCCAGCGCCGCTACGCCCGCATCACCCAAACGCCCTTCATGATCGGCCGTGGCGCCGAAACCGGTAACCATCTCCAGCTTTCCGACCGCCGCATCTCCCGGAATTGCGCCGCCATCGTCGTCGAAGGCAATCGCTTCTACATCGAGGACCGCGGCCAGCGTCGCGGCCTTTTCATCAACGGTGAAAAAGTCGAAAGCCGCGAGCTCAAGGACGGCGACGTCGTCAGCTTCGGCCTCGAGGATTCCTACGAAATCATTTTCCGTTCCTCCTCCAGCTCCGCCGACGAATCCCTCCCCAACCTCCTCACCCGCATGGAGCACATCACCAGTTCCGAACAGACCGGCGGCGGCCTCGCCAAACTCAAGCGCCTCCTCGAAGCCACCTCTCTGCTTCACTCCCAGCTTCCTCTCGAAGTCGTCCTCGGCCACATGCTCGACCACGCCGTCTCCGTCACCGACGCCGACCGCGGCCTCTTGCTCGAATCCGATCCCGCCGGCGCCCTCAAAGTAAAACTCGCGCGCCGCAGCGGCGGCCTGCGCCTCCCGCCCGAAAGCCTCACGCCCAGCCAGACCGCCATTCAGCTTTCGCTCAAGCAGCAATCCCCCGTCATCACTGAAGATCTCGCGCAAGCCGAAATGGATTTGCAGGCCGCGCAGAGCATCGTCGCCCAGCGCCTCCGCGCCGTAGTGGTCATCCCTCTCTATGCCATGTCCCGCGCCAACACCCAGGAATCCATGGTCAACATCAAGCGCGGTGATTTTCTCGGCATCCTCTACCTGGACTCCCGCCGCCCCGCCGCCTTCTCCAAGCTCGACCGCCAAATTCTGGACGCTCTCGCCGCCGACGCCGCCAGCATTCTCGATAACGCCCGCCTCGTCGAACGCGAACGCGAACGCCAACGCCTCGAGCAGGAAATCAACATCGCCCGCGACATCCAGCAGGCTCTTCTCCCGCGCGATTTCCGCGAATTCCCTCATCTCGCCGTCAACGGTTACAACTTGCCGTGCTTGTCCGTCGGCGGCGACTACTTCGACGTCTTCCCGCTGAACGACAAGCGCACCGCTTTCCTCCTCGCCGACGTCTCCGGCAAAGGACTCGGTGCCGCTCTTCTCACCACCATGCTCCAGGGCGCGCTTTCCGGCATGACCCTCGGCACCGACCCCGCCCGCGTCATCAATCACGTCAACAAATTCCTCTGCAGCCATGCCGAGGTCGGCCGCTACGCCACCATGTTCTTCGGCATTCTCGACGAGGAAGGCCACCTCGAATTCATCAACGCCGGACATCCTTCCCCGTTCCTCATCCGCAGCGGCGTCGCTGAAGAAGCCTTCACCGAAGGCTCCTTCCCCGTCGGCCTTGTTCCCGAAGCCGAATACACCACCGTCTGCCTCAAGCTTGAGCCCGGCGACACCCTCGTCCTCTTCAGCGACGGCGTCACCGAAGCCATGGACCCCGACGACCAGCTCTTCGGCGTCCCCCGCCTCAAGCAAGTCCTCACCGGCCTCACCGAATGCCCTCTCGAGCAAATCCAGAAATGCGTCCTCGAATCCGTCGAAAACTTCACCCGCGGCGCCCACCAGGCCGACGACATCACCCTCCTCGTCGTCCGCTACCGCGCCGCCACCTCCGCCGCTACCGTAGACACCGACGTCCCAGCCATCGCCTCTTCTTCCGCGCCCTCTTCCTCCGCCGCTTCCGCTTCCGCAACTACTCCCGGAGCAGCTTCTTCCGCCTCCCCCGTTTCCATATAATCGAGGGGCACCGTCCACTACCCTGTATTTTCCAGAGACATGGCGCAGTGATATTCTCTCCACGACTACATGTCCAAAAATATCAATCCTCCAGGTCCGGGCCGTCCCTCATCGCTAGAGACTTGAAAACTGCAGACTTGAGTGCGAGGAAGAATGCTGAAGCATGCAAGTAAAGTGCAGATTCCTCCCGAGCTGAGACGCAAGGTCTCACAGTCGCTGCTTATGTTCACAGGGTTGCAGGCAATATTCATGAGGATCATGTGTGTTGGTGTTGCAGCAGTTGGCCTCAGCCTGGCATCCAGCAACAACGGACTTTGGTTTATAGCAGGAGCTTGCATCTGTCCCAGTGCTGTTGCGGTCTTTTACAGGTTCTTTCCCTTGCGGCCCTATCGCGGGGATTTCTACGCGAAGGACATGCACGACGTTGACACCGACGATCCTGCGGTGCTGCGTCTTGTGGAGCTTCTGAGGTCCGCCGATGCTCGTCGGCACATTTGGCAGCAAGCTGCCAAACTTTCCGGAATTCTATTTGTCATCGCGTGGGCTGAGGCCATCTTCTTTTGGGGGCCGGTGGACTGGTCACTTTCTTTTCCATCTTCGCGATTCTGGGGGTACTTACTCTTCTGCTTCGTGCTTTGCTTCGCGGCTCTCTCGGTGGACCATACCGATTGGGGTTTGACCACCTGGGCAAGTCGGGAGGCTGGCCGAGTGCCTTAACGCTGCGCAAAATACAAGGGTGGTACCCTTTCCCAATGCCGCGCCCGCGAAGAGTGAGAATCTGCCAGTGGGCGTCTGGTTCGTCCCCCGAGGAGACGCTGTGAATTTTGTCGACGGAATTCCGATCTGGGGCGCGCCGGATGAAGGCGCAGTCTCCCAAATCAAGACGTGCGCAAAGACGGCTGACAAAGTGGCCCTAATGGCCGACCACCACAAAGGCTACGCAGTCCCCATCGGTGGAGTCGTGGCCTATCGAAACGCCATCAGCCCCAGCGGCGTCGGCTACGACATTGCCTGCGGCAACAAAGCCGTCCTGCTCGACATGCCGGGAGCTTCTCTCCGCGCGGACATCAAGAAAATCATGGACGAGGCCTGGAACACGATTAGCTTTGGCGTGGGACGCCGCAATGCGGAAAGGGTTGATCACTCCCTATTCGATAGCGCTGCCTGGAAATGCGAAGCCGTCGCACCGCTCAAGGAAATGGCCCGCCAGCAGCTAGGCACCGTGGGCAGCGGAAATCATTACGTCGATCTCTTCACCGATGAACAGGACCGCGTGTGGATCGGCGTGCACTTCGGCTCCCGCGGATTGGGACACAAAACCGCCACGTGGTTCCTGAAAGAAGCGGGAGCCAAAGACGGCATGGACGTCGAGCCTTGCGTGATCCCCGTCGACTCCGACCTCGGCGCCCAGTTTTTAGAATGCATGACCCTGGCCGGAGAATACGCGTACGCCGGCCGCGATTGGGTCTGCGAAAGAGTCGCCAGCATTCTCGGCGCTTCCATCATCGAAGAGGTCCACAACCATCACAATTTCGCCTGGCGCGAGTCCCACGATGGTCAGGAGTATTGGGTCGTCCGCAAAGGAGCAACTCCCGCATTCCCCGGGCAGAAAGGATTCGTCGGCGGCACCATGGGCGAAACCTCTGTAATCCTGGAAGGCGTTGAAAACGAGTCCGCCAAATACTCCCTCTACAGCACCGTCCACGGCGCCGGCCGCGTGATGGGCCGCATGGAAGCCAAAGGAAAAGTAGACCGCAAAACCGGCGAAGTGAAGCGCGCCGGAAGAGTCACCCAAGACATGATGGACACCTGGCTAAAACGCGCCAATGTCGAACTCCGCGGCGCCGGCCTGGACGAATCCCCCGATTGCTACAAACGCCTCCCCGAAGTGCTAGCCGAACACGGCGACAGCATCAAAATCTTGCACACCCTGACTCCCGTAGGCGTAGCCATGGCCGGCGCAAACGAGTTCGACCCCTACAAGGATTGACCCCGCGGCCCATCTTGTCCCAGTCCGCTCCCAAATCCGTCAAACTCCCCTCGATCAAGCAGGTAAGTTTCCCCCACTCTCAAATCCAACCGGCTCGAAGGGTGCCCCAGGTTCGTTCTTTGAACCTGGGTCTTGGGTTTGCCTTTCTCTCCTCACTCCGACCAATCGAACATCGAATTTCTCTCCACTCACAACTCAATCCAGCTCGGAGGGTGCCCCAGGTTCGTTCTTTGAACCTGGGTCTTGGGTTTGCCTTTCTCTCCTCACTCTCCCACGTCCATAGCCAAGAGCCCCTTCTCTCCTCCGTAGTAAAACCCCCAACTGCTCCACTGCCAATCCTTCGGATGTTTTACCAACCCGCGTATCACCGGATTCGCATGCATGTAATTCAGCTTCTCCGTCTTCTTCCCCTTGCTGTACACGTTAAAATCGTAAAACCGCGCCTGCCAAAACGCCCGCAGCAGTTCCCCCGTCTCCGCGAAAGGCAATTGCAATTGTCCCGCGCCCACCGGCTTTCGGCGCGCCCGCAGTTTCCGCGCCACGCGCAGCTTCAACGTATGCAGCACCGTCGGAGGCGTCCCTTTGTTCGGCTCGCTCATCAACAGATGCACGTGCTCCGGCATCACCACATATCCCAACAGACGAAACCCCATCTCCTCGCGTACCTTTCCCATCTCTTTCACAAAGATGTCCCGAGCACGCACCGTCTGCAAAAGCGGCAGCCGCCGGTAACAACTAAACGTTACAAAATGCAAATCACCTTTGCCGTAGTAACGCCTCAGCCCTGTCGGCATCGCCAACCCCACGCAAACAAACGTCAACCCCAAGACCCAGGTTCCTACACCGAACCTGGGGCACCCTCCGCCTCTCTGTACTTTCCTTAGAAGTGCCGTAATGATATTCTCTCGCTGATCCCCATGCCCATAAACATAAAATCTCGATCCCGGGCCACCCGCCGGCAGCTATGATCCCCGTGTTGATTTCAGGGACTACGCAGCACAACTCTCGAATAATCACAATATGAGTGACTGCGAAAAGCTTGCCAGATTAGTTTTCAAAGCCGGCCAAGCGTTTGGTCCGGTACAGGGCGTCCTCGGCCTTTTAAATGGACTGACAGAGGTTGGAGGGCCAGGAGGACCACTTAGCGGAAGCTCAGACCCCCAGTATAGGGTAGGGGTTTTTAAAAGCGACCCGTACTATGAAGATAGCTTCAGCGACGATGGCTTTTTGCCTTTGTACCAAGATCCCGACCCGTACAGCAATAACCAGGTCCGCCATTTCGTCGGCTGGTTCGCAGCTGGTAATATGTTAGGAAATAACAGCTTCACGAGAGGCCAGCTTTATAGCGCCGAGGGAACAGACGATCCAGATAATCCGGATGTCGCCCTAGGGCTTGCAGCACTTCAGATGGGCCAGTCATTCGGACTAGACTATCCGTTGGATTTCGCACAGCTCGCGCAAAATATATGGCATTCCATTTGCGGGGGAACTACCAACCTCAAACTAAAATAATGGGTACGCGAAGCGACGCCTTCAATCGATCGAACACGGGAGAATAGCAATGATGAAAAAAATCGGACCCCACACAGCGATAGTCGTACTCCTGACGATCGGCTCCTGGGTAACGAGTTTTGTGACCCTCGACAGACTCTCTAGACCACTGCAGCGCCGGTATTTTCATACTGACGATCAACCTTATCTTCTCTTTATATGGGGCTCATTTTGGGTCCTTCCCCTTCTTTCGGCCATAGCCGCTGGATTGGTGGCCGGAATAGTCTTTGAACGAGGAAGCAAACGGACACCACTAATTGCCGGCTGTTCGCTTGGCGTGGCCTGTTTTGGCGGACTATTTGAGTTTTACGCCAGTCGTCTGGTAATCGTGATCTCGCTCTGCGCGGCCATCCTAGGGTATGCCGCATATTCAGTCGCACAACTGAAAACGGGAGACAGACGGGACGTTTTCTGATGCTTCTCAATGACCAAAGCCCCCACCGTTAACCCCTCCTCAGCAACCATTCAATCCCCAATTCTCCCCATTCCCTGCAAAACACTTAGCCCCTCGCCACTCCCATGCTATTCTCTGTAGTGTATACCGAGTTCCATCCCCGCCCGCCCGTCCCTCCCGCGCGCTCAGGCTCCATTTCTTTCCGCCGTTCCCAACGTTCTAACGTCCCAACGTTCCAAAGTGCCAACGATCCCGCTTCTATCTCCCATCGAATCACATCCTTAGCAGCCCCCCACCCCCTAACCCCCATCGAATCACGTCCTTACAAAAATCATAGGGGGGAGGGTGCACCCTATCTTTCACTCCGTTCCACCAAATTCCAGCCGCCCCCTTTGTTTTCATCTGCTTACAGATTGCCCATTTTCTATCTCCTTTGTTTTGACATTCATCCATGTAATGGGGGGTGTACCCCCCTCCCCTCTGCGCTCCTCTGCGTTCTCAGCGTCTCTGCGTTATCCTTCTCCGGTTTTCGCTCTCGCCCGGCCCCAAAAAGAAAAAGGGCGGGGGCCGCAACCACCGGCTCGCCCCGCCCTATCTCGATTCCGTCGAACTGTCTTCGGATTTCGGCCTTACGACCCGAGGTCTTTCAAGTCGTCCTTGGCCTGCTTCTCCGCGTTCTTGGCCTGCCCCTTGGCGTCGGCATCCGGCTTCAGCATCTTCAGCGTCTTGGTCAGGTTCTGCGCCTTGTCACCAATGGTTCCCTTGCAGCCAGACAAGTCCGCATTGGTTTGCACGCCCGTGACGTCCGCGCGCACGCAATTGAAGTCGATCCCCAGGTTGTGGCTGGCGTGCAGCGATGCCAGGCAGTCATCCAGAGCCACAAACGGCGCGCACGCATCCGTCGCCGTCAAGCTCGCCGGCAGCAGCCCGTTCCCTTGCAGTTTGGGCGTCAGTTTCTTTTCGAGGTCGGCTCGGGATTCGGCCGAAGGCTTCGGGTCTTTCTTGACCCACTTGATCGGATTGAGCGAATGCCCACCCGTCGACGAAGATGTACTCTGTGCCGCACCCGACGCGCCCGCACCAGCCGGACCCTGTGCCGCCGCGCACTCCGCCCCCATTGTCACACCCAAGGAAACACCCAAGGCAACAAACAGAACCACCAAACACGGTTTCTTCATGTTGACTCCTATTAAGCCGCTTCGCAGTGAGAGATTAGGCCGCCGGACCTGGCCCGGACCAGCCATGACCTCAGTAGGCCACACCGTTCCCGCAGCGAATACACTCGCGCGAAAGGTACTCCCACAATCCGTCAAGCTGGCCATTGGAACAGGTAGAAATGGAGGACGAGGTTCAGAAAGCGAAGATTGCAAAATGCTCGGTGAAATAACAGAACGGCAATCAGGATCTGATCTTCTGAATAAAGCCGTACAGCGTCAGTCCCATCCCGCTCAAGAAAAGCAGCGGCAAAAGATAATTCGTCACCGCCGGCACAATCTCAATGGGGATGCGCAGCGGCGCGCCGTATCCTCCCGCGAAGTAATAAATCACCGCCGCCAGCAGCATGCACAGCAGTCCGCGCCGCGTCTGCTCGCGTCCGTCGGGGCCCCGGCGGCGAGACAACTGTACCTGCGGCACCGCTTCTCGGCAGAACGGGCACTGCGTCAACTGCACGCCGATCGGCTTCCCGCAATACGCGCACTGCCGCGTCTGCCCTGCCTGTTTTCCAAAAGCGCTCATGGAGGTACCGGGCTCTCTCAACTAGGCTAGGGTCGGGGCCATGTCGTCGTCAAGCCATGTGCGGACCAAGAGTAAAAGGCTTTCTCAAGTCGTTAGCCCCTCACGCTCCGGCGTGCCGGCGGCTCTCGCGAAGGAATCGGAGTATTCCCCGCTGCGGATTCGGCGATGACCCTGAGTACAGTTACCTTTTTACGAACAGCCTTCTTCACACGTAGGCATGCGAGGCCTGAGATTCATGTTACAAATTTATTTGCGAGAACTTTTCACTTCATTTCATTCGCTCACGGAAACGATCCACTTGAGAAAGAGGGAGAAGCAATGACATTTCGTTTCGATAGAATTGTGAGTGCGCGCCTGATGTTCTTCGCCGCGTTTTTGCTGCTGTTCGGCGCCGGCGCGTCCACCTCCGCGCAAGAGAAGAAAGTCGGCCAAACGAATGGCGTGGACAACTCAAAAATGGGAGCCTACCGCGCGATGGCCCAGCACATTTACGGCGATTTCCAGAAGGGCGACCTGGCCGCCGCTGCCGAGATGGCACGCGCGCTCGAAAGAGTCTGGGACAAAGCGGAAGAATACGGCGGCGACACCGCGCTGGCCAAAACCAATCGCGCGCTCTTCGATGAAATTGACAAAGCCATGGATCAGTTCATCACTCCCCTGATGGACGCAAAAGGCAAACCTCCGGACCCCGCGAAAGTTAAGGCAGCGTTCAATTTTTATATGGAAAAATTAAAACTCGCCGACTGACCTGATCACTCTTGCCGCAGTGCTTCCAGCGGATCGAGGCGCATCGCGCGCCTCGCCGGAACCCAGCAGGCGAGAATCGAAACGCCTAGCAAGAGCGCCGCGATTGCAAAAAAAACTGCCGGCTCCGTCGGGCTGACGCCAAACAAAAGCGCCCGCATCATGCGGGTTATAAAAAGCGTGCCCGCGAATCCTACGACAAGACCGACCGCGGTGAGCAGCAGTCCTTCGCGAAGCACCAGCGTCAGGACGCTGCGCGGCAGCGCGCCAAGCGCCATGCGAATGCCAATTTCCTGTGTGCGTTGACTTACGTCGTGCGCGAGGACAGCAAACAGTCCGAAGCCGGCGAGGAAAAGCGCGAGAAACGCATAAGCCGACGACAACACCGCAACGGTTCGAACGGGCGCGACTTGCGCGGCGAGACGATCATCCAGCAGCGCAATGTCGTACACCGGCAACGTGGGTTCGAGCGAGAGCACCGCAGCGCGCACTTGCTCCGTCATGGATGCAATGTTTGCGGAAGTGCGCACCGCCACCGTCATTCCAGGATTGGGGCGTTGCGTATACGGAAAATAGGCATCGTATTGCGGCCGAAGGCCCTGAGGAAGCATGCCCGTCGCAGCATCGTTGAGATCCATGCGCTGGCCGTGATGCGCATCGCGCGCGATTCCCACCACGGTGACCCACGGAAAATTTCCTACGGCGCTGCGCATGCGCTTGCCGAGGGCGTCCTGGCCGGGCCAGAGTTTCTTGGCGACACTCTCGCTGATGACTGCCGCAAACGGAGTGTCGAGCGTATCTTGCCAGGTGAGTTCGCGGCCGCGCAGCAACGGAATGCCCAAATTCTGCAGCGCGCCCGGATTAACGCTGTGGCGCCCCATCATCAAACGCGATTCCGGATCTTCGGGAGTTTTTCCTTCGGGGTAGGCGATGTAAACCCAGGTGGAGCGGCCAAGCATACTGGGGCCTTCAAGGATGACGGAGTCTGCGCCGGGCAGCGCCTGCAGCGTGTCGACGAGAGTGCGCGAAAAACGCGCGCGGGCCGGGGGCTCCGTGTAGCGCGCGGAGCGGAGGTCGAGGCGAAACGTCAGGAGATTTTTTGTGTTGAAGCCGAGGTCCGTGGAAGCAAGCTTGTGAAAACTTTCGAGAAGCAGGCCTGCGGCGGCGAGAAGCACAAGCGCAAGCGCGACTTCCGCGACCACAAGAATTTTCTGGCTGCGGCGGCGGCCGAGACTGTGGCCTTGGCGGCCGCTCTGGCTGAGGGCATCGCGAAGATCCACACGAGAGCCAAGAATTGCGGGGCCGAGTCCGAACAGAATTCCTGTAAGCAGCGAAATTCCGATGGAAGCTGCCAGCGCGGAGCGCGCGCCTTCGAGATGAATCACGGTCGGAAGATTCGAAAGCGACCAGGCATGCAGCGCGTTCATTCCCCAGAGAGAAAGTGCCAGCCCGAGCGCACTGGAAAATAAAAGCAACATGGCGTTTTCGATGAGCAAGTGGCGAGCGAGCCGGCCCGGCGATGCTCCGAGCGCGGCGCGAACGGCGAGTTCACGCTGTCGCGAGAGCAGCCGTGCGAGAAGAAGGTTGCCGACGTTGGCGCAACCGATGAGCAGGAGAAAGGCCGAGGCGGCGGAGAGTATCCATGCGGGGCTGTAAAACTCGCCGAGAAGCTGGTCTTTGAGGGAACGCGCGACCAGGCTGTAGCCGCGGAACGACTCTGGATACGTTTGTTCGAGGCGCGCGGCGAGCGCGGCGACATCCTGGCGGGCGTCGTGGACGCTGATGCCGGGTTTCAAATGCCCGATGCTCCACAAAATTCCTTGCGCGCGGTCCGCCGGATTCGAATAGCCGGTCAAATCGTAGGCAAGGCCGAGCGGAATCCAGGCGTTGCCTTCGACATCGAATTCCTGTTCATACATCGAATCGCGAAACTCTTCGGTGGTCACGCCGATCACGGTGAAGGGATGATCGTTCAAATGAATGGTCCGCCCGATAATGTCCGGCGCGCCGGAAAATTGGCGCTGCCAGAAGGCGTAGCTGAGAACTACGACGGAATCGGCGCTGCCAACGCGGTCTTCACCTCGTTCGAACACGCGGCCCAGGGACGTTCGAATGCCGAGCAAGGTGAAATAGTTGGGCGTGCAGTAGGTGATGGCGACGCGGACGGGATTGGCGCCATCGGTGAGCGCGAGTGGGCCTTCGACTTGATAGGCGGCGACATCATCAAAGGATTTGTTCTGCAGGAGGATGTCGCGATAGGTGGGATAAGAAAACTGGCCACCGCCTTCGGGAAAACCTGGATAGGCCTGGGAGATGTAGGCCAAGCGGGAAACGTCTGGGTAGGGCAGCGAGCGCAGAAACACGCTGCGGGCCACGCCGAAAATGATGGTATTGGAGGCAATGCCAATGGCCAGCGTGAGGACCACCGCAGCGGTGAAACGGCGAGACTTGAGAAGGATTCGAAGGGCGAAGATCAGGTCGTTCCAGAGAGAGTTCATGCACACCTCCCCGCAGAGTTAGTGCGTTAGACGGGGCAAGCGGGGTTCCAGCGCGATAATTCTCAAGAAGTTGCAGGCAATCGAGTTAGGAGAATGTGGGAGAGATAACTACATCTAAATCGGCCGACCATGGGACGCGGCGCGGCGAAAACGGACACTACCTTACGCCCATACGGATGAG
Source organism: Acidobacteriota bacterium (assembly GCA_013289835.1). Lineage (GTDB taxonomy): Bacteria > Acidobacteriota > Terriglobia > Acidiferrales > UBA7541 > Acidiferrum. The sequence goes on from JABCZG010000031.1 coordinate 31,863, forward strand.
AAGGTAAGGCCAATCCGCGCGACTGGCTATAGCTCGCGAAGGGCGCTCGATATCGGGAGGCTCGCGGCGCGGATGGCGGGGAGCAAACCTCCGAGTACGCCCATAAACAACGCGAACACTACGCCTTTGACGAGGAGTTCGGGAGTGATCTTGAACGCAAAGGCCATATGCGAGAAGGTTTGCAGGTTCATCGCACCGGTCGTAAGTCCATTGAGAGGAAGCACGGCGATGCAGCCGATCAAGCCCCCGATAAAGGAAATCAGCAAGGCTTCAATCACAAACGACGTAACGACGGAAGGCCCGCCGAATCCGAGGGCTCGCATGGTGGCAATTTCGCGGCCCCGTTCGGAAACGGCCGAATACATGGTATTGAGAGCACCAAAAACCGCGCCAATGGCCATGATGCCTGCGACGATTCCTCCGAGCACTGTGATGAGCGTGGTCAGGCGCGTGGACTGCTTCGAATAGTATTCAATTTCGAGGGTGACATCCAAGTTGAGCCGAGGATCGGCGGTGACTGCGTCCTTGAATTGTTGAAGCGAGTCGGGAGAGGCCAGACGAAGCGTGACCGACTGGAATAAGTTGTCGGGCCGGTTGTACGCAGGGCCGATTAGATGAGCATCACCCCAGATCTCCGAATCGAAGGCGCTGCCGCCCGCGTCGAAGATTCCGACCACTTTAAAGCGGACGCTTCCAAGGCCGATGGTATTCCCAACGGTAAGGCCTGAATACGAAACGTTGGCGTTTTTTCCGACGACGATTTCGGCGAGGCCCGGTTTGAACATGCGGCCTTCGACAATCTTGATGTTTCTGCGAATCTCCAGAACATTTTTGGATACGCCGCGGACTTGAACGTTGGCATCCGTGCCGGTGGAAATCAATGGAATCGGAGCGACCAGCACGACCTCCGGAGTCAAGAGAGGCCCGTCGGCGCCGCGGGCGATTCCCGGCTCGTCTTGAAGAATTTTTACGGTGTCGATGGTAACGGCACCGGTCATTTCCGAAGTGGCGCCGGCGCGCATCACGATGGCGTTGTCTGGCGAGCCGGAAGAGACCAACGTCGTTCGAAAGCCACGGGCCAGCGAAAGCATGGCCACAAAAACGCCGACGGTGCCGGCGATGCCGATCACGGCGACGATGGCCGAGGTCCAGCGGGCTTTGACGCTGCGCAGATTGTAGACGATCGGAATGGCCACTTCAGACCCTCCTCAGGGCATCCACAACGCGCAAACGCATGGCGCCGAGACCCGGCAGCAATCCGCTGGCAGCGCCAACAAGAACGGCAAAACCCAGACCCGCCGACAACATCGCGGCGGACAAAATCAGAGTTGGCAGGAAGCCATTGAGCGCAGCGCCGACAACAGGAATCGCGAGCATGGCCAGGCCCAAACCAATCAACCCGCCGATCAGCGCGATCACCAGCGACTCTGCCAGCACGAAAAAGAGGACGAAGCGGTCCGTAAATCCGATGGCTTTGAGCACCGCCAATTCGCCAGTGCGCTCGCGCACAGAGATTGCCATGGTGTTCCCGGTGACCAGCAGCAAAGTGAAGAAGACCACGCCGCCGATGGTGAGGATGAGCAATTCGATGTTGCCCAATTGTTTGGCGAAACCAGCCTGGAAGGCGGATTCGGTTTCCGTCTTGGTTTCCGTGGAAGAGTTCGCAAATTCCGTGTCAATGGCTTTGGCGACGCGCACGGCGTCATCCGGACTGTCGAGTTTGACGACGTACCAACCGACCAGCCCCTTGATGACCGAAGGGATGGTTTCATCAAAGTATTTCCATTGCAGCCAAAACTGGCTTTCGTCGCCGCCGGGGTGGTCGTTCTTGTAAATCCCGTCGAGGTTGAATTCCCAGGTTGAGGTTGGGCCATAAAGTGCGTTTTTCAACGGAATGCGGTCGCCGACCTTCCAACCGAAGCGCTTCGCGAGTGTGGCGCCGGCGATAGCGCCCTGGCGGTCATTCACAAACGTTTTCCACTGGTCGTCCGGAATCTTCATTTCCGTCATGACCTGGCGCTGATTGTCCATGTCAATGACGAACTGCGGAAAGAAGTTTTTTTCATCCTGATAAACGCCGCCGAACCAATTGTTGTGAGTGACGGCCTTGACGCCCGGGATGCGCAGGATTTTGTCGTAATAGGCCAGCGGAATGGTTTGAATGAGGCCTGCGCGATTGATGACCACGAGGCGATCCGCGCCGGCAAGTTCTGTGCCGCGGCTGAAGGCGCTCTTGACCACCGCGAGAAATGTGAACAAGAACAGAGCCACGGCAAAAGAGCCCACCGTAAGAATCAAGCGCACTTTTTTGCGAAAGAGATTGGCGAAAATCAGCCGGCTATATTTCACGCGGCACCTCCTGCGAGAACCGGCTGGGCGGACTTGCCTGCTTCGATGAGGACGCCTTTATCGAGGTGAAGAGTGGTGTGCGCGCGGGCGGCGACGAGAGCGTCGTGCGTGACCATCAAGATGGTCTTGTTGTATTTGCCGACGAGCTCGTCAATCAGCGCCATGATTTCATCGGCGCTCTTGCGGTCCAGGTCGCCGGTAGGTTCGTCGCAGAGGAGGAATGTGGGATCGGAAACGATGGCGCGAGCAATAGTGACGCGCTGCTCCTGACCACCGGAGAGCTGGCGGGGATAGTGATTCATGCGGTCGGCGAGGCCGACGACAGCGAGAGCGGTTTCCACGTGCTTGCGGCGTTCGGACTTGGAAAGTTTGGTCAAAAGCAATGGCAGTTCGACGTTCTGGAATGCAGTGAGCACAGGAATGAGGTTATACATCTGAAAAATAAAACCGACGTGGCGCGCGCGCCAGTGCGTGAGCTTGCTGGCGGACATGTGGGTGATCTCGTCGCCGTCGACGGTAATGCTGCCGGCCGAGGGCACATCGAGGCCGCCGAGAAGATTCAGCAGCGTGGTTTTGCCGGAGCCGCTGGGACCCATGAAGGCGACAAAGTCGCCTTTGTCCACGTCGAGATTCAGACCCTGCAGGACCTGGATTTTCTCGCCGCCGCGACTGTAGGTCTTATTGATGCCGCGGACTCTGATGAGACTGGAAGAATCACTGCGACCATCCACTCGGATCATGCTTGGCTCCTACTGCCGGATTTCGACCTTGTCACCATCACGCAAACTCTCAGGGCCCTTGACGACCAAGGAGTCGCCGGGCGATACGCCCGCCAGGATCGCCACGTCCGTGCCGCGGTCGATGCCAACGCTCACGGCGCGGCGCTCGACTTTTCCGTCGCGCACGAGAAAGACGTACGAATTGCCAGCGTCCGTTCGAACGGCGCCTTTCGGAACGTAGGCCTTGGCCTCCGGGCCGTTTGCCGGAGTGACTTCCTTGGGCCCTTCGAAACTGACTTTCACGCCCATGTCTGGAAGGATGAAATTGTATTTGTCGAGATTGATGATGGAGATGCGGACCTTAACCGTGGCCTTTTGGCGATCCGCCGTGGGGATGACGGTGCGGACCTTCGAAGGAATCGGGCGGTCCGGATAGGCGTCGAGGATGGCGGTAACGTCCTGGCCTGGTTCGACGCGGGCGATGTAGGATTCGTTGACGTCCACTTCGAATTCGTTCGAATGCATGTCCACGATGGTGGCGATGCCGGTGCGCGTGAAACCTCCGCCGGCGGAAATCGGGGAGACCATTTCGCCGACTTGCGCATCTTTCGAAACAACAATTCCTGCGAAGGGCGCGCGAATGGTGCAATTGTCCACGGCTTGCTGGGCTTCGCCGATGCGCGCTTCCGAACCGAGGACTTGCTGCTTGGCCAGGGCAATTTTCGCCCTCAGGCTGTCGGCGGACATCGTGGCGTTATCGAGGGTTTCCTGCGATTGCACGCCGGCTCTTTGGAGCTGATCGGCGCGACGGAGTTCGATCTGAGCGTTCTTGAGCTGCACTTCGAAGTCGGCGATGGCGGCTTGGGCAGAGTTGCGATCGGCTTTGGCGGATTCGAGGGCGCGCTTGACGTCGGAATCATCGAGCGTGGCGAGAAGCTGGCCTTCCGCTACGCGCGTGCCTTCATCGAAAAAAACGCCGGTGACGCGCCCGGTAATTTTGGCCGCGATGGTGGCGCGGCGTCGCGGCGTGACGTAGCCGCTGGCGTTAAGAAGAGTCTGGCGCCCACCGGGATCGGCCTTCACCGCGGCAGCGACATCTACGACAGGCTTCTGGCTGCGGAAGGCATACGCGGCGGCGACAATTCCGGCAAAGATCAGCACCGGGATGGCGGCGTACATCACGCGACGGCCGAGGCCGGACTTGGCCCGCTGACCATCATGGATGCGCAGGGACCCGAGGTCGGGTTTTGCCGAATTCAGTGGAGTCGCCATTCGCGGCCCTGCTCCTAACGGTTCGAGAGTCACCACGTAAGTTAGTACGGTCGAGTGGAGCCAGAGATTACAACCAGACCGGCCTGGTTCCCCCCATTGAGACCATTGTAGCCTGTCAGGGCGAAAATCGGGATGGTCCGTTTGGGGGAGTCGAGGGCATTTTGCGTTGGATGCGTTTGGTAAGTCGTTGGGTATAAGGAATTTTGGAAAAAAATAGAACTGCTCGGTTTGCAAAAATCACCGCTTGACAGCCAGACCGGTAAGTCTTATTAAGGAGATTCTGCGAGACGCTCCCTACCTTATCTCTCGCGGATAGAGGCCCCAGCATGAACCCTACCCGCCGTGATTTCCTGAAGCTGACGACAGTGGGCGGAGCTGCAGCTGCAGTCTTTGGCTTCGACTTGAAGCCGGCGTATGCGCAGCTTCGAGTATTGAAGATCGCGCGCGCGAATGAGACGCGGTCGACTTGCCCGTACTGTGCGGTAGGCTGCGGCACGATCATCTACACGATCGGTGATCGCGCCAAGAATGTAACGGCGCAGGTGGTGCACGTCGAGGGCGATCCCGATCATCCAACCAACCGCGGAACGCTGTGCCCGAAGGGCGCTTCGCTGGAACAGGACATTCTGAACGACCGACGGCTGCTGAAGCCGCAGGTGCGGCGCCCCGGCGGCACGCAATGGGAAGACATTTCGTGGGACGACGCGTTGAACGAGATTGCCGCCCGCGTCAAGAAGACACGCGACGAGAGCTTCATCGAAAAGGACGCCAACGGCCACACCGTGAACCGCACGGAGTCCATTGCGTGGATTGGCGGCTGCACCGATACCAACGAGTTTAACTACCTGGTGGTCAAAGCGATGCGCGCCCTGGGGGTCGTGCATTTAGAAAACCAGGCCAGAGTTTGACACGGCCCCACGGTCTCAAGTTTGGGACCAACGTTTGGACGCGGGGCGATGACGAATGGCTGGGTGGACATCAAGAACACCGACATGATGCTCATCATGGGCGGGAACCCAGCCGAGAATCACCCATGCGGCTTCAAGTGGGCGATTGAGGCGAAGCGCAATCGCAATGCAAAAATAATTTCCGTGGACCCGCGCTTTACGCGGACGTCTTCGGTGGCGGACCTCTTCTGCCAGATTCGCGCGGGCTCGGACATCGCGTTCCTCGGCGGCGTCATCAATTACGCGATCGAGAACAACCGCATCGCGAAGGACTATCTCGTTAATTTCACCAACGCCGCATTCGTGGTCAAAAACGATTTCAAGCTACCTGGTGACACGGACGGAGTATTTTCCGGGTTCGACGCCGGGAAGCACACGTACGATCGCGCCTCGTGGAATTACGCGGCAGCTGGAGGAGCGGCGAATGCTGGCGCACCGGGCGCCCCTGCGCCCCTGCCAGAAAAAGTCGATTACGACTTAACGCTGCAGAATCCGAATTGTGTGTTCCAACTGTTGAAAAAACATTATTCGCGCTATACGCCGGAGATGGTGGAGCGCATCACGGGCATCCCCAAGGATCAATTCCTCAAAGCCGCGGAGATGTATACCTCCATTCGCAAAGACGGCGATATGAAGATGGCCGGCACGATTATTTATGCCGTGGGCTGGACGCAGCACAGCTTCGGCACGCAGATCATTCGAACGGCTGCGATGCTGCAATTGCTGCTGGGGAACGTGGGGCGCGCGGGCGGCGGCGTGAACGCGCTGCGGGGACATTCGAACATTCAAGGCGCGACGGATATGGCGGGGCTGTTCGATACTTTGCCTGGCTATTTGAAAGTGCCGACGCCGGGCGATGCTTCGTTCGACGCCTGGATGAAACGCGCTACGCCGACGAGTTCGAAGCCTGCGCCCTGGGATTCGTGGAACTATTACGGCAACACTCCGAAATTCACGGTCAGTCTGCTAAAGGCAATGTATGGAGACGCGGCCACTAAGCAAAACGGGTGGGCCTTCGACTATCTGCCCAAGGTGGATCGTGATTATTCCTGGACCCACCTCTGGGACGATATGTACAACGGCACCGTCAAAGGCATGCTTGCGTTTGGCATGAATGGCGTGGCCATCGGGCCGGATTCGAATAAGAATATTGACGCGCTGAAAAAGGCGGAGTGGCTGGTCGTGGGCGAGATTTATCCGGACGAGACCAGCGAATTCTGGAAGTCGCCGCGGGTGATCGCGCAAGGCGACATGAAGCAAATTCAAACGACCGTTTACCGGCTGCCCTGCGCAGGCTTCGCGGAAAAAGACGGGTCGTTCACCAATTCCGCGCGGTGGCTGCTGTGGAAGAACGCTGCGGTGCCCATGCCCGGCGATTGTCGGCTGGACCACGGAATTGTGGCGCAAATTTTCCTAAAGGTCCGCGATTTGTACAAGAAAGATGGCGGAAAGTTCCCGGACCCGATCATGAACCTGACGTGGAATTACAGCGATCGCTTGAACCCGCCGCTGGCCGAAGTGTTGAAAGAAATGAATGGCAAAGCGCTCGCGGATCTGGAAGATCCCGCGACCAAGCAGCAGATCAAGGCCGGCCAGCAACTGCCGGGATTCGCCTGGCTGAAAGACGACGGGACGACCTCGTGCGGAATCTGGATCTACGCGGGTTCGTTCACGGAAGCGGGAAATCAGACGGCGCGGCGCGATCCTTCCGATCCTTCAGGAATGGGCGTGCACCCGGGCTGGGGCTGGTCGTGGCCGGCGAATCGCCGCGTGCTGTACAATCGCGCGTCCTGCGACGTGGACGGCAAGCCGTGGGATCCTTCGCGGCGGCAAGTGTGGTGGAACGAAACGACGCAAAAGTGGGTGGGCAACGACGTGCCGGACTTCAAGGCGGATTCGCACCCCAAGGATCACATGGGGCCGTTCATCATGAATCCGGAGGGTGTGGGACGAATTTTCGCGCCGCTGGGGGCTTTTGCCGACGGGCCGTTCCCGGAGCATTACGAGCCGATCGAGAGTCCGATTGTGAATCCGTTGCATGCGGGGCAGTCGACGAATCCGATGGTGACGCGATTCAAGGATGCGGACGACAAATTTGGAACGACGAAGGACGGCTTCAACGTGGTCTGCACAACGTTCCGGCTGACGGAGCACTATCACTACTGGACCAAAAACAACCCCATGAACGTGCAGCTCGTGCCCGAGCCTTTTATTGAGATGGCCGCAGAAATGGCGGACGAAATGGGCATTCGCGGCGGGGAGCATGTGAAGGTTTCCAGCGCCCGCGGGGAGTACATCGCTAAAGCGATGGTCACCAAGCGCATCAAGTCCATGATGATCGACGGCAAGAAAACCTATCAAATCGGCATCCCGTTTCATTGGGGCTACCGCGGCATCGCGGAAGATGAAGGCAAGACGGCGAGAAACCTGGTGAACTCTCTGACGCACACGGCCGCGGACCCCAACGCGCACACGCCGGAGTTCAAGGGCTTTCTCGTGAAGGTCGAAAAGGTTTAGAGGCCACCATGAGCCAGGAAACACTTCGCATACAGAAAATTTCCGGCCATGCGGGAACGGTTGCCGGCGAAGGAACGCAACGGGAATACACCATATGCAAGCTGATTGACACCACCACGTGCATCGGGTGCAAGGCCTGCGAAGTAGCGTGCATGGAGTGGAACGACCTGCCGTTCGGGGAAACGATTTTCGGCAATACATATCAGACCATGCCGGAAACACGCTGGAATTACTGGAATTTGATTCTGTTCAACGAGCACGAGCGCGAAGACGGCTCGCTGATGTGGCTGATGCGCAAGAACCAGTGCATGCACTGCGCGGATCCGGGCTGCCTGGCGGCGTGTCCTTCCGACGGCGCGATCGTTCAATACACCAATGGCATCGTGGATTTTCAGCAGGCCAATTGCATTGGCTGCGGGTATTGCATCACGGGATGCCCGTTTGACATTCCGAAACTGAATCCGCAGACCAAGCGCGTCTTCAAGTGCACGCTGTGCACGGATCGAGTCGGCGAAGGGCTCGAGCCCGCGTGTATCAAATCGTGCCCGACCGGCTGCCTGCACTTTGGCAGCAAGGACGACATGCTGGATCTCGCGGAAAAGCGCGCCAAGCAGCTGCGCGATCATTCGAATTACCCGAATGCGGGCGTGTACGATCCGAAGGGAGTCGGCGGCACCAGCGTGGTGTATGTACTGCACGACGCAGCGAATCCGGAACTCTATGGCGGCTTGCCGAAGGATCCGCATATCCCCTGGAGCGTGAAACTTTGGAAGGGCCCGTTGAAGTGGCTGGGCAACGTGGCCATGGTCGGGGGATTGATTGGCCTCTTTGTGCACTATCTGCGGTTTGGCCCCAAGGATCGCGACGAGGAAGAGATGAAAGCGGAGACAAAATCGTGAGCCAATCCGGACAAATTCTTCCTCACGGCCGCGTCCTTCGGTATGAGCTTCATGAGCGGCTCACGCACTGGACCGCGGCCTTTTCCTACATCTACCTTCTGTTGACAGGTCTGGCGTTTTACACGCCTTGGCTTTTCTGGATCGCCATCGCTTTGGGCGGCGGGCAGATTTCGCGCATGTTGCATCCTTGGGCAGGACTGATCTTTTTTCTCGCGGTCATGAAAATGTACAGCATGTGGGCCGCGCAGATGCGCACGACGGAAACGGACAAGGCCTGGTGGGGCGCGGTAGGCCATTACGCGCGCAACGAGGACGACAAGATGCCGCCGGCGGGGCGCTACAACGCGGGGCAAAAACTTCTTTTCTGGGGATTTTTCTGGTGCAGTCTGTTGCTGCTGCTTACCGGGGCCGTTCTCTGGTTCCCGGAATTTATTCCCTGGAATCTCCGTTTCCTGCGTTATACAGCCGTGGTGATTCATCCCGCAGCGGCGCTGCTTACCATCGGGCTCTTCCTGATCCACATTTATATGAGCGTGTTTGCGGAGCGCGGGGCGTTTGGCTCGGTGATCCGCGGCGATGTTTCCGTCGAGTTTGCGAAGCGCTATCACCCCGGCTGGTATAAAGAGATCGTCGGCGAATCGTCCACGCCGCGGAAATGACCACAGCACAGACCGTTGGGTCCGAGTACGACGCGAGAATCGCGCGCGCCGCGCGCTTGTCCGTTAGCTATCCCTTCGCTGCAGAATTTCTGGACTTTTATCGGCATATCGCAGGCTTTCAGAAAACACTTCGCGCCACCGTCCGTGCTTCGCAGGGGAACGAATTGGGCAAGGCGCCCGTCGCGGAAGTGCGCGACCAGCTCGATCTCACCGTTTTGCTTCCCCACTTTCGCGGGTTCCTCTCGGTCGTCGAACAGCACGCGCCGGCTGCGCTGCGCGAGTCGGCGCATCAGATGGCTTTGCTACCGTCGGATTCCTGGATCGCCAGCCTGGAAGCGTATTGGCAGCATGCCGGCAAATACGACCAGCAAGTCGGTGCGTTTGCGCAATTCCTTTCGCGCGCATTTCTTCAACCCTACGCGGAGTATCTCGCGTCCCGGATGTTGCAAGGCCCTCTTGCCGTGACGATTCGCCTTTGTCCGTTGTGCGGCGCGCGGCCGCTGGTGGGTGTGATTCGGGTGGAGGGTGATGGTGGGAAGCGCTTCCTGCTGTGCTCATTTTGTTCGCAAGAATGGGAGTTCCGCCGCATTCTGTGCCCCACGTGTGGCGAACAAGCCGAGGAGAAGCTCCCAGTGTATGTCGCGGAACAGTTGCCCCACGTTCGCGTCGAGGCCTGCGAAACCTGCAAGTTTTATCTCCAGTCCGTCGACCTCACCAAAGACGGCCACGCCGTGCCGTTAGTGGACGACCTAGCTGCCATCCCGCTAACGCTATGGGCCCACGAACACGGCTACACGCGGTTGCAGCCCAACCTGCTGGGCACGTAGCTGGGCGCCGATGTTGCAAACATTAGCCGGTGTGCGGCGAGCTACTGAGCGCCGTTGAGGAGACTTCCCATGCGTCGATCCATCTTGTGTCTTTTTGCTTCACTACTCTTGAATGCCGGCGTTGTGCGGAGCCAGACTGCAGCGCCATCGCCTTCCGCTCTAACGGTGATTCGCGCGGGGACGCTGATAGATGGAACGAGCGCGGCAGCACGCAAGAATCAGCTGATTTTTGTCCGCGGAGAACGCATAGAGAAGGTGACAGATGCGTCGGCGGCGATTCCGGCGGAGGCCCAGATCATTGATCTTTCGAATGCGACGGTGCTGCCGGGGCTGATTGATTCGCACACGCATATTTTTCTTTGGGGCGAGGATCCAAAGAAGGGCGGGTATGACGCGAACATCTTGAACGCAGGAATCGCGTTGCGTGCTGCGCGCGCCACTTTTGCGGCGCGGCGGGCGCTGGAGCAGGGTTTTACGACGATTCGGGATTTGGAGACGGAAGGCGCGGGGTACGGGGACATCGAGATCAAACAAGCGATCGAGGAAGGAACGATTCCGGGGCCGAGAATCTTCGGCGCAACGCGGGCGATTTCGACGACCGGCGGGTACAACCTGGAGGGATATGCGCCGGAATTGGACATGCCCAAGGGCGCACAGCTTGTGGACGGCCCGGTGGAGGCGCGCAAGACCGCGCGGCAGCAGCTCGAGCACGGCGCGGATTGGATCAAGGTTTATATGACGCACCGCTCATGGGCGGACAAACAGGGCAACCTTGTGTCGCAGCCGACGCTAACGGTGGAAGAGTTGAAGGCCATCGTAGATGAAACGCACGGCTGGCAGAAAAAAGTGGCGTGCCACGCGTACAACGGAATCGGTTTGCAGCGGGCACTGGATGGCGGATGCGATTCCATCGAGCATGGACTGGAAATCACCGATGCGCAGATCGCGCAGATGCAGCGGCAGGGGACGTGGTATTGCCCGACGTTGTCACCGTATTACGACGATTGGGCGCCGGCGGATACGCCGGGTGGAAAACGCGACCGCGCGCGGGCGGCGGCGCATGAAATCAGTTTCAAGAAAGCGATGCAGGCGCATTTGAAAATTGTGTTTGGTACGGACATGGGCGGGATTCCATGGACGGAGCCAATTGCGCAGGAGTTTGGAAGAATGGTTTCGCTCGGTATGGCGCCGATGGATGCGATTCAAGCGGCGACTTCGCGGGCAGCGGACATGCTGGACATGAAAGGCGAGATCGGAGTGATCGCGCCGGGCGCGTATGCGGAACTGATTGCGGTGTCCGGAGATCCGCTCAAGGACATCGGCGAACTGGAGCACGTGAAATTTGTGATGCAGGATGGAGCGGTCTACAAAAACGAAGTCGGAAAATGAAACTTCGGTGGGTGGTGCGAGGTCTCAAACTTGGACGCGGACGCCCTTCCAGAAAGCAATGCAGTCCTTGATTTCCGCGGCGGCTGGCTTGGGATCGGGATAATACCAGGCGGCGTTTTCGTTTTTCATGCCGTCCACTTCCACGTGGTAGTAATGCGCCGTTCCCTTCCACGGACAGATGGAAGTGTGGCTGCTGGGCTTGAGGAATTTCTTGGTGACGGCGTCCGGCGGGAAATACTGGTTCCCTTCCACCACCACAGTCGCGCCGCTCTCTGCGATTACCTGTCCGCCCCACGAGGCTTTGGCCATTTTCTGCATCTCCAACTCCAAAAACTTCCGCTCCAAGGATACTTCTTGATTAGCGAGTGTGTCCAAAACATTGGATGCGCGGGCGGCGCGATTGATGCAGAGAAATGAGGAGAGCGGGAAAATGACAGGCGCATCGAAGTGGAATCATCGAGTCAAACGGGGCCTTATAGCTACAAATCTGGAATTTGCTACAATCGGGCGCATCGAAGTGGAGGCAAGCCAATGACCGAGCAGAGTTTCGCAAATCATGGAAAATACGTGCCGATGTATCATTTTTTCGCGGTGCCCGTTTTCGTTGTGAACTTTGTGTGGTCCCTTTTCCGATTGCGGACCTTGGGATTTTCGTTTGCAGGGATTTTTGGGGTGCTGCTGGCAGCAGCGCTGGTCGTGCTCGTTTTGGAAGCGCGGCTGTTTGCGCTGGCGGTGCAGGACCGCGTCATCCGGCTCGAAGAGCGAGTACGTTATGAGCGTGTATTGCCGGAGGAATTGCGCTGGCGCGCCGATGAGCTCACGGTAAATCAGTTCGTGGCGCTGCGGTTCGCCAGCGACGACGAACTGCCGCAACTGATGCGCAAAGTGCTTGACGAAAAACTGACGGAGCGCAAAGCGATCAAGCAGTTGATCAAGACTTGGAGGCCGGATTACCTGCGCGCGTAGCTCAGTCCTGACTAGAAAATGCCTCGAACGACTCCGCCTTCGGCGCGGACGGCGGCGCCGTTGATTGCAACAGCCTGCGTGCTGGCGACAAAAGCGACCACGGCGGCGACTTCTTCAGGTGTTTCGAAGCGCTTCAAGAGCGAAGAAGGCCGGATGGTTGAAAAAAACTGCTTCTCAAATTCCGCGGATGAGATTCCTTGCTGCTTGGCCAGGCTCTCGACGAAATTGACGGCGCCTTCGGAAGCCGTTGGCCCGGCAAGAACGGAATTCACGGTGACGCCGGTGCCCGCCACGGATTCCGCGATCCCGCGCGCGATCGACACCTGCGCGGTCTTTGTCATGCCGTAGTGAACCATTTCGGCCGGAATATTCTGGGCCGATTCGCTGGAAATGAAAATGATGCGGCCCCAGTTTTTCTTGAGCATCCCCGGCAAGTAGTGGCGGGCGAGGCGAACTCCGCTCAAGACGTTGACTTCGAAAAAACGAAGCCAGTCGGAGTCGGGAATCTCGAGAAACGGTTTGACTTCAAAGATTCCGAGGTTGTTCACGAGAACATCGGCGTCCGGGACTTGCTTCAGAAATGCCGCAACACCCTGGGCGGAGCCGAGATCAGCTGCGACGCCGCGAACATCCGCATTCTTGACGTGTTCGCGAATTTTCTCGAGCGCGGAAGTAACTCGCGCTTCGGTGCGGCCGTTAACGACGACTTTCGCGCCTTCGGCAGCGAGTGCCGCGGCGATGGCGAAACCGATGCCCGCGGTCGAGCCGGAGACGACTGCGGTTTTGCCCTTCAGTCCGAGATCCATTTTTCCACTCCCTAATTTCCGCGCCGACGTTCGAATCGCGCTACCTTGCCACGGCGACAGCGGCGGCGCCTTCGATCTCAGCAATCTCTTCGGGTGAGAGTTTCAATTCGCCGGCGCGCATGACGCCTTCGGCTTGCTTGGCGTTGCGAGCGCCGACGATGGCGCCGGTGAGGGCGGAATGGCGAAGCGTCCAGACGATGGCAACTTCGCCGGGTGTGCGGCCGTGCCGCTCGCCAACGTGGCGAAGACGCTCGACGAGTTCGATATTTTTCGAAAGGCGCGGCTCGCGGAACTCGGGATTGCGACTGCGGAAATCATCGGCTGGAAGCGCGGCGGCGCGTTCGCGAGTCATCGCGCCGGTGAGCAGGCCGGAAGCCATCGGCGCGTAGCTGATTACGCCAATTCCCTGCTTTTCACAGTAGGGAAGGATTTCGGTTTCGATTTTGCGACGGATCAAGGAATATGGCGGCTGGAGAGAAGTTATCGGAGCGATTTTTTCGGCGCGCTTGAGTTGCTCGACGTTGAAATTCGAAACGCCAACCCAGCGGACTTTGCCCTCTTTTTTCAGAGCGGCGAGAGTTTGCCAGGCTTCTTCAAGGCCGGGGCCGTTATCCTCGGGAGGCCAGTGCATTTGATAGAGATCGATGGTCTCGACCTGCAAGCGGCGCAGGCTGTCCTCACATTCGCGGCGAATGGAATCCGCTTTGAAAGCCTGGTGGACTTTCCCTTTTTCGTCCCACCGCAAAACGCATTTGGTAAACACGTAAGGACGCGGGCCGCGCCATTCCTTCAAGGCGCGAGCAACGATTTCCTCGGAATGGCCGAGGCCATAAACCGCGGCGGTGTCAATCCAGTTGACTCCCAATTCGAGCGCGCGATGAATTGCGGCGAGGGAGTCGGTGTCGTCCTGGGCACCCCAGCCAAATTCCCAGCCGGAGCCGCCGAGGGCCCAGGCTCCAAAACCAACGGGTGTGATCTTGATGTCCGAGTTTCCTAATTTTCGCGTTTCCATTCGAACACCTCCCGAACTTGTGCTCTGCACGATTTTCGCGCGCGGTCATTCTAAATCTTCTTTCTTGTCGTTGGATGACTTGTTTGAAAGAAAAGTTAGAGGCTTTTGAGGGAGGAAAAGGTACGTCGGTTAATTTGCTGTGATTGCGGCATCCAGCGAATAGGTCTGACCATCGGGATTGGTGATCATCATTTGCTGAGGACCGGAGACCAGGCTGGGGGTTACGACTGAGAGAGTGTTGACGTCCTTGAAAGAAACTGTCGCGCTCTTCCCGTTGAACGAAACGGTGGCGCCGGTCTGGAAGCCACTGCCTCGAATGGCAAGCGTGGTGCCGCCGGATGCGGCGGCAGTGGTGGGAGAAATGGCGCCGATTCCCAACGGAACTACGGCGAGTTGAACCACGGTCAGAGCGGCGTTTTGCGCAGTGCCGTCGGAGGAGGTGATGGCGAAAAGTCTTTGGCCGTTTTCATCGGTGGTGAGGAAACTGCCGTGAAGGCCATCTACATCCGTCATGAATTGTTGCGGGAGAAATAGGCGGAAGCGAAGCGCGCCGGAGTGGGCGTCGATGATGTCAACCCCACCCTTCACTCCCGCGCTTCCCGGCGCTCCCGTCAAGAACGGCTGATAGATCAGCGCGCTAGATGGATGGAGAGTGACTCCGGGGACTGACTCGCGTCCGGGAATTTGCGCGAGTTCGGCGGAGGTGGGAACAGCGGTTAGCGAAAGATCCGAAGCATGAATTTCTGTGGCGCCGCTGACTTGCATGGCAAACATGGTGCCGTCGGCCGCGGTGCCGAGATCGGCGGTGGAGGCGTTGGCGGTGGAAGTGGTGAACTGATTCGGTGCGGTGGCAGTCCAGTAGGCGAGGGGTCCGCCCGGAGCGGAACCGAAGGCAAGAAAAACTTGATCGCCCGCGGCGCTGCTTTGGATTAATGGCGCGCCGGTCAGACTGGTGACCTCCGGCTGAGGAGCCGGCTGAATCGTTGGCGGGCTTGCGGTGAGATTCATTTGCGCCAGGCAGGCGGAACATGCGCCGGAGGAACCGCCTTCGCCGCTCAGGCCGACGAAAACCGTCTGCGTGCTGGTGGCGGCGACGCGCGCGGGGCCGGAATTGGTGAAACCGGGAACGCCGCCGACAGGAACAGTGCTGCCGGTGCCGAGAACGGGGTCGAGAAGATAAACACTTTGAGCGCCGAAATCGGCGACGATGAGTTGCGAGGCGTCGGGTGTCATCGCGAGGCCGCGCAAGCCCGCGTCGGGAGGAGGGCCGTCGGGAGGCTCGATGGGCGCGAGGAAAATTTGCTGTTGCAAGTCGAAGAGGTCCACGTGATCGATGTTGGTGAGGTAGATGCGCTGGCGGGTTTGATCGTAAAGCAGAAATTTGTACAGGCCAGGTTTCGAATACGTTTGCACGCTTTGCAGATATTGAAAGGACTTCGCGGAGGTGATGGACCCTGCTGGGACAACGATGGAAACGTCCGCTGCTCCCGCGGTGCCAGCCGGCGTTTGCAGGGTTATGCACTGGATAGAAAAAGGGTATGTGGCGTCGAGGCTAAGCGAGGAGGCGATGCTTTTTACGTTCACTACACTTTGTACGGTCGCGGCGGCGCCACCGATCGTGACGGTTATTTTTGTGGGGTCACTGCCGAAACCGTAGCCATAGATTTGGACCGTATCGCCGCCGGCGGAAGCTCCGGCATTCGGGAGGATTTGCAAAATCTGCGGGCCGTAGCTGAAGGCGTCTGGAGCGAGGGCGAGCCAGCCGCCGAGGAAGAATGCGGTCACGTTGAGGGCGCCGGTCGTGGCGTTTGGCGGGGAGATTGCGCTGATCTGAACGGGACCGGAAACGGTGACGCTCGAAACGAGCTGTGTGCCGAATTTCAGTTGGGCGGGCGAAGTGAAATTTTGGCCCGCGAGAACAATCGAGGTTCCGCCAATGTTGGGGCCTTCGGAAGGCTGGAGACTTGGTGCGGGAGCGAGGCTCGGGGCCGCGAAAGAAAGCGTCCCCGGCGTTGCGGCGTCCACAAAGCTGATGCCGCGATTCGAAAGACTGAAGAGGAGTTGCGTTTCGTCAGCGTCTTCGATTTGCGAGGAGACGCCTTGAATCGCAGCGTCGGAGACGCGGCCGACGAGCTGCGCGGTTTGACCATTGAGAACGGTGATGAACGATGCGCCTGCCGAGGACTCGCTGACGTAGAGAAAGTTTCCATCGCGAGAGAAAGCGACGCCGCTAACAGTTGCAGGGAGATAGACGCCGACCTGGTTGAGAGAGCCGTCCAGTAGCACAAGTTTTGGTGTACCGCCAATGGTGAGGACCACGGCAAAACGAGTGGCGTCGGGATTTGCCGCAATGCTTGGGATTGTGCCTGCGCCGAGCGCCAATGGCCCGGCGACGACGCTGCCCGTGGCGTTATAGATGGCGATTTCGCCGCTGGCGTCATTGGCGGCGGCAAGAACCTTCGAATGATCGCCGGAACGGGCGAGGACGCCGACTCCTTGCTGAAACAGCGCGGGCGCGGTGGAAGTGAGATCGATCAATACATTTGAAGAGGGATCCCAGAGCGCCAGAAGTGCTTCCGAAGAAACGGGCTGGCGAAGACGGACCATGCATTTTCCGTTCGAAAGGGAGAGGACTTCCTCGGGACGATTGAAGATCGTGCCGGGTAGCGGAGTAAGACCGGGCAAGAGATAGCGCGCGTTGCTGTGTAGCGACGCGACGTCAATGGCGACGACTCGTTGCAAGGAAGTGCCCACCCAAATGGTAGTGCCGTCGGCGGAGAGGTCGGCGCTGCTGGCTCCGGGGATAGAAATTTGCGCGACGCGGCTTTGGTCCACGGAGGAGAAAACGTCAACCCGATTCATGGCACGATTGGCAACGAAGACATGCTTGTTGGCGGGGTCGTAGGCGACATGGCGATGATGCGGCTCGCCAAAGGGATTGTCGGCGGCTGAAGTTGCATCCGTGCGTGCGTAGGTTGTGCGCGGCAAGGCTGAGCCCGCCGCACTCTGCACCGCGAGGTCCAGATTCTGGCTGTGAGAAAGAGCTCCACTCGTTCCGAGGGCCGAAATCGTGAACGAACCTGTGGCGGCGTTCGCCGTGGCGCCGAAGATGATTTGGGTGTTTGCTCCGGACGCCAGTGTGAAGGGGCTCGCGGGATTGGAGATGACGCCAGCCGGAAGGCCACTGAGCGAGATCTGTACGCTGCCGGTAAACCCGTTCAGTGGGCTAACGGAGACGTTGAGAGAATTGTTCGTGGCTCCCTGTTGAACAGAAACCGAATTCGTGGAGAGCACCAGGGAGAAATCAGGAACTGGCGGCGGGGGTGGAGCGACGAAGGACGAGCCGCCTCCACAGCTCGCACAGAGGAATGCGGCGAAGGCAAGAACTACAATCGGGAGGCCGCGCTGCGACCGTCCCATAGAGTGACCCCACGAACATTCCGCGCAGGAGGCAGGTAGTCCGAACCAGAAACATTCGGGCCCGACTGATGCGCTTGCACTCTGCACTTATACTGGGCGCTTGCCCCGAGGAAAGCCCGGGGCAATAATAATCCAACTTCATAAGTTGTCAAGTTAAGAAATATAGGGAAAGAGAGGCGAGGCAGAAATGAAGAGCGTCCCGGCTGAAACCGGGACGCTCTTGAAATTCTCCGAGAGATGAAGAGTGTTAAATCGTTTTGGTGGCCGCAGCGCCTGCGGACGCCTGAGAACTCCGAGCGAAAGCATTGCCGCTCGGTTCCTTCTCCGCGCTCTTGTCGATTTCGATGGAACCTTTGAAATAGGCGCCGTCTTCGATCATGATGCGCGCGGTAGTCAGGTCACCGTTGACCGAACCATCCTTCTTGATCTCAATCCGATCCTTGGCGCGAAGGTTGCCCTTCACGTTGCCGTACACCACCACCTCGCGGGCGATAATGTCGGCGGTAACTTTGGCGGTGGCACCGATGGTCAACTTCCGCTCATCAAGCTGGATCAGTCCTTCGACCGAGCCGTCAATCAGCAGATCCTCGTTGCCGGAGATCTCGCCTTTCACGTGCAGGCTGGCGCCGAGGCGCGCGGTGGCGCGGTCAGCGGTAGCCCCTAATGGACGCATGGCATCTGTACTCATTGCGGGTTTATCCTCCCAAGCTGCCGGAGCGGACTTCGGCGGCTGATTCAATTGTGAATTTCTTGGATCCGGGTGGCCGGGTAGCGGC
>JABCZG010000032.1 GCA_013289835.1 Acidobacteriota bacterium
TGCACCAGAGCGGATCGACGACACTGGACGGCGCGGCTTATACCGTAGATAACGCTGGAAACCGCACGTCGAAGACGGATGAGTTGGCGAGCGTGACGTCGAATTACACGTACGATCCAATTTATGAGCTGACGCAGGTCACGCAAGCCGCAAGCACAACGGAAAGTTACAGCTACGATGCAGTGGGCAATCGGACGGCTTCGCTTGGTGTTTCGTCGTACACAAATAATTCCTCGAACGAGCTGACCGCGACCTCTAGCACGACGTACGCGTACGATTACGACGGGAACACGACGAGCAAAACGGATTCCACGGGGACGACGAGTTACGCGTGGGACTTTGAGAATCGATTGACCAGCGTGACGCTGCCAGCTAGCGGCGGCACAATCAGCTTCAAATACGACCCATTCGGAAGGCGGATCTACAAGTCATCGTCCGCCGCGACCAGCATCTACGCCTTTGACGGCGACAACCTCATCGAAGAAACAAATTCCTCGGGAACCGCAGTCGCCCGATACTCACAAACACAAAACATCGACGAGCCGCTGGCGATGCTGCGCAGCGGCGCAACGAGCTACTACCACGCCGACGGCTTAGGCTCGATCACTTCTCTGAGCAATGCCGCTGGCTCGCAAGTGCAAACCTACCAGTACGACTCGTTCGGTAAGCAAACGGCCTCCAGCGGCTCGCTGACGAGTCCATTCCAGTACACGGCGCGCGAATTGGACCCCGAAACGAGCCTGTATTACTATCGCGCCAGATACTACGATCCCGGTACGAGTAAATTCCTTAGTGAAGATCCAACAGGGTTCGATGCAGGGGTCGATTTCTACTCGTATGTTGATAATAACCCAACAAATTTCGAAGATCCGCAGGGATTGCAGAGATACAAGTGCCCACTCTTTGGTCCTTGCCAGCATCTTACAAAAAGGGGACAGGCGCGTGCCTCCTGCTGTGGTGGACGCGGACCAGACTTCTACAATCTGAGCGTCGGCTATGGGCCCAATGTGGGTCCCGCTGGGTCCTTGAGTATTGACAGACGGGGAAACGTCTATGTTGGTCTTGGGATTCAAGTCGGCAAATCCCCAACTCTGTTGGGGGGTAGTGTAACTGCAAACCATCTCGACTCATGTCGGCCTACAGGGAAAGAATTGGACAGCTACCTATCGGGAGGCAATATTACCGCCACCGCAGCTCTCGGTTTAGCGGTCCAGCAAGGTGTGTCGCCAACTAACGCCGCAGCGGGTACGGGATGGGCAACAGGGTACGGGATTGGCACTCCCCAGGCGGGCGTTTCTGGAACGTTCTCGCTCACGCTTGGCACCGCTATAACGGTAGTGGATGTTCTGTCCAAACTGCTCCCGTGAGAACGTCGAGCGCGGAGACTCTAAACGTGAACAGCTCAACTGTTAACAGCGATTTCGGCCACCTGGTGGCACTCTTCTTTTTGGCAGTAGGTGTTTGTACACTGGTGTTTCCATACAGAGTCCAGGCAGCGGCCCTCAGGAAATGCAAGACGGTTTGGGGATTTCCAAATCCTTTCTTGGGTTGGATGGAAACCAAGGCTTATATTTGGATGCTTCGCGCACTGGGCGCGGTTTCGAGTGCTGCAGCCCTACTCGTTGAGATTGTTATTCTAGTTGGGAGATAAGGCAAATTTCAACGCTGGGTCCGAGTTTAGAGTCAAATTCACTCTGACCATAACCGAGCGTCCCACTGCGATCCGCGCTGTTATTGACACGACGACACCTATTACATACTGTGCCTCGGCTGACGGGGAAGGCGTATCCTGACAGGCGGGTCGCAGGCCCTTAATACGTGGGCACGGATGGGTGGCGGACCCTTTGGTTTGGAGCTGTGAAGAAACCCTCTGAATTTCATTCTTGAAAAAAAGATAGGGTGCCGTAAGCTCGCGGCATGAGCCAAGAAAATCCGAGCAACAAGCCGCTGATCCGCTACGTGAACCGGCAGCAGATGAGCTGGCGTGCGGTGGATGTGGAGAGACTCGTCGACGAAGAGCATCCGGCGCGGGCCATCTGGCGGGTGGATCACCCTTAGCGTGCGGGATGATTTTGACTTTATCTTTATTTCTGGGGTGGCCCAGCCCTTCATGGTCTTTATGAAGGGTGGGCCACTCTTCGCTTTGCCTTGTGCCACTGATACCGTTAACCCCTCCCCCGCAACCATCCAGTCCTCAATTCTCCCCATTCCCTGCATTTCACTTAGCCGCTCTGAACCACCGCCTCGAAAAGAGCCGCGAACTGTGCGAAACTCCCATACATGACCACATGGCCGAACAAAATTGCTCTCCTCGCAAATGAAGGATAGCTTCGACAGTCCAAACTTGGCTGCTTCGAATGCGCTCGCAACTGATCCTTGGGAAGCTGCCTACCTGCGCTTCGAAACGCCGCAACAAGAAATCGAGAAATTTATCGCGCGCCTTCAAAAATTGGGCGCAAGCGCTTTGCCGCGCGATGCAGAAATCGTGGAGCTTTTCTGCGGCCGTGGCAACGGACTCCACGCCCTTCAGCAACTCGGATTTACCCGCCTCCAAGGCGTGGATTTGTCTCCTAGTTTAGTCGCGCAATATCAAGGTCCCGCAAAATGCGCCGTCGCCGACTGCCGCCAACTGCCCTTCGCCGATCGCACCAAGGACGTTCTCATCGTGCAAGGTGGTCTTCACCATCTGCCGGCGTTACCGGAAGATTTGGACCGAACTTTTTCAGAGATGCAACGCGTGCTGCGAAAAGACGGCCGCGTCCTCTTCGTCGAACCGTGGCTCACTCCCTTTCTGAAATTCGTCCACGCCATCTCCGAAAATGCTCTGGCGCGCCGCCTTTCGAATCGAATCGACGCTCTCGCCACCATGATCGAACACGAAAAGCGCACCTACGAGCAATGGCTCTCCCAGCCCGATCTAATTCTGAAACTGGCCCGGACGCATTTTACACCTCTCCACGAATTCTTCGCATGGGGCAAATGGAACTTCGTCGGCAAGCCGCGCTGAGATTCGAATCGTTCGTCCGTCTAAACACGCAAGCTTCTGGCCACGTCGAACGTGCGGCCCGCCGCCCGTGACTTCGCTCTTGCAATTCCAGCTTCCGCGGTTATGATGGCCGCCTTGCTTCACTCGCACATTTTTCCCGCTAGCAGGAACCATTGACCACCACACCGCTGGCCCATTCGAATCCTCCGCTCGCTACGGGAAAACTCCTGAAAGTTCTCGGCATGTGGTTCGGCATGGCCGCCGCTATCGGAAATACCATTTCCGCCGGCATCGTTCGGACACCCGGCGAAGTCGCCGGACTCCTGCCGAATCCATGGCTCTTCCTCGGCGTCTGGATTATCGGCGGACTCTACGCGCTTTCCGGCGCGTCCGCCATGGCCGAACTCGGCGCCGCCATCCCGCGCAGCGGCGGCCAGTATAATTTTTCACGCCGCGCCCTCGGCGACTATGCCGGATTCATCGTCGGCTGGAGCGATTGGCTTTCCACCTGTGGCACCGCCGCCGCCGTCGCATTTGTAATCGCTGAATATAGCGGCGCGCTTTTTCCAAAACTAATCGCTGACTTCTCCATCGCTAGCCACACGATTCGAATGCAAGTCGTCGTCGCCGCGCTCGTCATCATCGGTTTTTTTGTTTTGCAGTGGCGCGGAATCCGCTGGGGCAGCGGCGCGCAACTTATCACTGCAGGGATCAAGACAGGAGCATTCATCATTCTGGTGATTGCGTGTTTTCTTCTCGGCGGGCCGGCGCACCACGCCGCCACGCAATTTGCCGCGCGCGCGCTGGCGCTGCCGTCGGGGTGGCCTTTTATCGTTGCGTTTATGCTGGGGCTGCAGGGCGTCATCTACACAGTAGATGGGTGGGATGGCGTGATTTACTTCGGCGAAGAAGTTCGCGAGCCCGGCCGCGACATTCCGCGCGCGATTTTTGGCAGCGTCTTTTCCATCATGGGGATTTATCTGCTGCTGAATCTGGTGGCGCTATACATTTTGCCGATGAACGAAATTGCCGGAAACACTTTTGTTCTCGGCACCGTCGCGAATCGCATCTTCGGGGCCTTGGGTGATCCGATCATTCGCTCCATCATGATCATTTCCATGCTGAGCTGCCTCAATGCCAATCAGCTTTTTTGTTCGCGCACGCTCTATACCATGAGCTGTGACGGACTATTTTTTCGCCGCGCTTCCCGGGTGAATGCAGGCGGGACGCCAGTGCCAGCGTTGTTTCTCAGCACAGTGGTCGGTTTGCTTTTTCTGCTGACCGGAACGTTTGAGCGCGTGATCGCGATGCTGTCATTTTTCTTCGTCGCGAATTATACGCTGTCGTATGCCTCGCTGTTTCTGTTGCGCAAACGCGAGCCAGAAATGGAACGTCCGTACCGCGCGTGGGGCTATCCGTGGCTCCCGGGGATCGCGCTGATCGCGTCCGTCGTCTTCCTGATCGGCTCGATCGCCACGGACCGGGAAAATGCGCCGTGGGCGCTCTTGATGCTACTGCTCAGTTACCCGATGTATCGCGCGCTGAAGTGGGCCGCCAACCGTCCGAGCGCCACAGCGTAACGACGATCTTGAAGAACGTTTCCTGTTTGATTCACTTTCTTCGACCACCACTAATTTGAAACTTTTTCGGCGACAGACTTGCCTTGCAGAAAGAGCAGCAAATAATCTTTGCCGCCGGCTTTGGAATCCGTGCCGGACATGTTGAAGCCGCCGAAGGGATGAGCGCCGACCATCGCGCCGGTACATTTGCGGTTTAGATAAAGATTGCCGACGTAGAACGACTCTTCGGCCTTTCTGATTTTTTCAGGATTCCTGGAATACACCGCTCCGGTCAATCCAAATTCCGTATTGTTGGCAATTTCCAGCGCGTGATCGTAGTTTTTTGCTTTGATCACCGCGAGCACGGGACCAAACACTTCTTCTTGCGCGAGCCGCGCGTGCGGATCGACATCCGCAATAATCGTCGGCTCGACGAAGTAGCCGTCGCCGGCGGCGCGTTTGCCGCCGGTGAGCAACTTCCCTTCCTTCTTTCCGATTTCGATGTAATCGAGAATCGTTTTCATGGCGGAAGCGCTGACGACCGGACCCATGTAATTGTTCGGATCATCGCTCGGGCCGACGGAGATTTTTTTCGTGCGGTCCACCAGCTTTTGCACGAACGTATCGTAGATTTTCTCCGAGACGATCACGCGCGAGCACGCCGAGCATTTCTGCCCCTGGTAGCCGAACGCGGCTTGCACCGTGCCTTCCACCGCGGAATCAATGTCGGCTTCTTCGTCCACGACGATCCCGTCCTTGCCGCCCATTTCAAGCACCGTACGTTTGATCCAGATTTGCCCGGGCATGGCTTTGCCGGCGAGTTCGCTGATGCGCAAGCCGACTTCCTTTGAGCCGGTGAAACCGATGTAGCGCGTCTTTGGGTGCGTAACTAGCGCGTCGCCGACGGCGCCTCCCGGCCCGGTGATGAAGTTTAGGGCTTCCTTGGGAATGCCGGCTTCGAAAAGAATATCCACGAATTTCGCGGCGATCGTCGGCGAGTCGCTGGCGGGCTTGAGCACCACGGTGTTGCCGGTGACGAGCGAGGCGGCCACGAGCCCAGCCATGATGGCGCAGGGAAAATTCCACGGGGGAATAATCACGCCGACGCCGAGCGGAATGTAGACAAGATAGTTGCGCTCGCCGCGCTGGGGCGTGAGCTTTTGCGGCTCGGCGAGGCGCAGCATTTCGCGGCCGTAAAATTCGAGGAAATCAATCGTTTCGGCAATGTCCGCGTCAGCTTCGGGCCAGGTCTTTCCCACTTCGTAGCAGACGAGCGCGGCCAGCTCGAATTTGCGTTCGCGAATGATGTGCGCGGCGCTGAAAATATATTTGGCGCGTTCCTGCGCGGGGACTTTTTTCCAGGTGTCGAAATATTTGCTGGCGGCTTCGACGGCCTGCTTGGCCATGTCCGCGCTGGCATGCTGGAAGATCCCAATGATTTCCATCGGGCGCGAGGGATTCGTGGACATACGCTTTTCCGTGGTGGTGACTTTCTGGCCGTTCAGCCAGATGGGATATTCCTTGCCGAATTCGGACGCGACTTTTTTGAGCGCGGCTTCCATGGCCTTGCGGTTTTCTGGCTTGGAGAAATCGATGAATGGCTCGTTGGTGAACTCGGTGACGTGAATTTTCTGTTCAGCGGTAGCCATGGCGGGTTCCCTCCTCACAATGCAAACAAGACATTGTACTGCGTCGCGAAAGAACGCGACAAGCCTCTCCGGTAGAGAAGAGGACAGACAGGAGTGTCTGTCCTACTGGCGTGTAGCGCGTTCGCATGTGGGAGCGTGAAACGGTCATGACGTTTTCCTTACGGGCATGGGATCGAGGCCGGGGATGCCGGAGAAGATCTTTGGGTCGGGTTCAGGCCATTGGCGCTCGGGGCGCGGGAGGTCGCCGAAGTCGAGACGGAAGGGTTCGTCTTCGGGGTGGAGTTCTTTTTCGATGGCGGGGAGAGTGCGGGGGAGGAGATTGGCGGTGTAAGCCATGACGGCGGCGCGGCGTGGAGTGATCTTGTTGCGGGCCTGGAGTTTATAGAGTTCGCCGAGGGAATGGTTGATGGCGACGGCGGAGCGGAATTCCTGGTTGTCGCCGATGAGAGTGGCGGCGAGGTCGGCTTGGTCGAGACCTTTCTGCCGTGAAGCGGCGTGTTTGTTACACAGGCCGGTTGCGGCATCAGAAATCGGTAGACGGCAATGGCGACCACTAGGAGAGCGTTGCAGACAGTGGAGCTGGATCGAGTTGGAATTGGCGATGATGGTTTCGATTTGCGGATTCATGTGCATTCCTTTCGAGCGATAGGCGGAATATCCCAATTTGGGAAGAGTTGGTATACACCCCGGGTATTTTCGTAAGAGTGGCAAACAAAGGAGTTGCAGGGATACGGAAAATGAAAGAGTGCGGAAGCTATTGAAAAGAAAGGACGGAGTTTGGGAGAGATTTTCGGAGTTACAAGCGTAGTGTTGGAGTGTGGGTACTTTTGATACGAAGAAGATGGTTGATTCCGATTCACGCGGAATGGTAGCATAGATGTTGGCGTTTGTCGATACTAACTACATAGTGATTCGAATCGATGTGGCAAGGGAGACACAGAGGGGCGCAAGTTGGGGGACGGAAAGGGCTTGCGAGAGGGGTAGGATTCGAACGAATTGTGGAAATGTTTTTGGGAGAGTTGAACGATGAGCGACGAAAAATTGAATGGGCAGTCTGCGGGCGGTGCGAGTAAGGATGCGAAAGAAGTTTGCGAGTGCGGGCATGCTGCGAACAGGCATGTGGTGGGGAAATATACGTGCCAGGCGCCGGGCAGTCGCATGGGCTATTGCCCGTGCATGCGGTTTATTCCGAAGGGTGCGAAAAAAGCGGCAGTGGCTGGGTGAGGCGGGCGGGGAGAAGTAGACGGGGAGAGCTGGCCGGATGTCCGATGATCGCAGGTCGCTGGGCCTGTTGCTCACCCGCGATGTTGCTCTACCCGGTAGGCTTAATGTCGCGATTGCACTCGATTCGCACACCTCCGCGGATTCCAGTTGTTCGGTTACCGCGCTAATCGAGAGCTGTGTCGGAAAAAACAAGCCCATTGGCTGTAAACTTGGGCCGTCATGCCTCCCTTTGCGATCGGCGCGTTGTTAGGGCTCCAGTGTTTCCATGTTCTATTCCTGGCCTTGCACGACTGGATTCCCGCTGGGATCGCTTAACGACTTGACGGCCGTACGGATGGCGAACTCCACTCACAAGTTGGTCACTGGGACGCTGATCAGTCTCACGCCCTTTGCGATTGGACTCTATGCAAGTGTTGTTCACTTTGGCGGAGCCTATCCGTCGTGGTTGGTCTGGTGGCTCTGGATCAGTTATAGCTTTTTATTCATCGGTGAGCTACAGGCTTGGTGGGTTCCCTACCTGTTCCGGTCCGAGCCAATTCGCGCAGCGCGCTACCAATCGATGTTCGGGGCAACGCACGCTTTCCTGCCCGAACGCAACGGCATTCGACCGAATACCCTGCACGTGATCCTTCACCTGGCAACGCTCGCCACATTGTTTGTTTTAGCTGCGCTCACGTTACCATGAGCCACTTTTCCGGTAAGCGCGGTTATCAGCCCCTTGCACGAATCGCACTCGGCGATTCTTCTATTATGCCGCGCTCAGCTGTAGAATGGCATGGCAAGCTGCTCTCTGAATGGCCACCATGAACCAAAATCGCTTCAAAAGGATCGCTCTTTACGCGAGTGCTGGAATGTTCTCCGTCTTTCTGGTCATTGGCCTGCTGCTCGGCGCCGAGCTGAGGCGAACAGAAGCGGAAACGGGTGCGGTTTTGTCCGCATTTTTCTCGCAACAAGTACTGCGCGACATGTACCAGTGGGGCGCCGGGAACGCAGTCGAGATAGCCGTTCAGCGCAACCCAGATTGTCGCATGTGTCCGGGGCCCGGAAGTGGGATAGAAGAACAATCTTGGTTTGCACAATCATTGAAATCGCGAAGGAGTTTGCTCTCCGGTGCCTGGTTTGCACAATCATCAAGAACTACCCGAGCCAGTTTTTTCCTAAACAGTATATTCTCGACGGACATCAGC
Organism: Acidobacteriota bacterium; assembly: GCA_013289835.1. Taxonomy (GTDB): domain Bacteria; phylum Acidobacteriota; class Terriglobia; order Acidiferrales; family UBA7541; genus Acidiferrum. Next base: position 8,606 of record JABCZG010000032.1, read on the forward strand.
ACAGACTTGCGTCTACCAGCCGGAGCTCGGGCGGTTTTCCTTAGCCCAAGCGACCTAAGGACGAAGAGGAACGACTTGGGTTTCTTTGTTGTCTCGCGCGTTGGGTTGAGTCTGAACAAGAACGAAGCACTATTTTACGTTGACCACTTCTGCCCCGGATTGTGTGGCGGTGGTGGCTACGTTCACATGCGCAAGGTTAACGGTGAGTGGCAAGTTGTTTACCGCCAGGCTACCTGGGTATCGTAGATGCCGCGAAGAACCATCAATACGTGCGTCGCTCTGCTCGAATACAATGCAACTAAGTTCGGTTGTGCCCGACCATTTGAGCTCGCATGCCGTGCCGGACAGGTCAAGTTCTAGGAAGGGCCCGGTACAGTAGTGTTGGACGGGAGGGCTGCGAGGTAGACGGCGAAGTTTTCGTTGAACAAGGCGCCGGGCCGTTTTTCCCTCAGAAGGGCCACGGCATCCACACCTTTCATGCCGAGATAGGTCAGCACCATTCCCGCGACCAGAGCCGAGCGGTTGAGTCCCATGCCACAGTGCGCCAGGACTTTCTCGCCGTTGGTGACCAATCGCGCTCCAAGCCTTCCCAGGGCGTGCAGCTTATTCAAATCCGGCAGGCCCTCATCGAAGATGGGAAAGTAAATATAGAGCATGTGATTGGGAATGTTTGGAATGCCCAAGTCGAGATCACCGTCCAGGTCTATCACCGCAGTAATGCCATGATCCTCGATGCACTTCCAGTCGTCGATCGAGGGGGAAATAAACAGCTGGCGTTGTTCATCGAGCGGCACGAGATCCATGGAGGGTTTTCCCGCCTTAGGCGTTCCACTGTACCGAGTTGGTGAGGATGTTTCAATGGCGCCTGGCGGGAAAGGTGGGAGATTGCGCAAAGATGTGAGCGCGGAAATCGTTGGTGAGAAAACTGTGGCGGCGCTGCGACACATGCAGGCCGAAGTGTGTGATTTGAATGGTGCACGCATGATAATATCCAGCTGCATAGCCGCGCCCAGACCGAGGAACGTCTCTCGAAGCCGAGGAGAAGAAGAGCACTCCATCCGATGTCGCGAAAGAAGATTCTGGTTATCGAAGACGAGATCGGCCAGCTAACGATGGTCGCCAAGCGACTGAAGGGAGCGGGCTATGATGTAGTAGGCGCCCGCGATGGTCTCAGCGCCGTCAGCACCGCCCGCAAAGAACAGCCAGACCTAGTGGTTCTGGACCTTGGATTACCGGGGGGAGACGGCTTCGTGGTGATGCAGAGGTTGCAGACACTCCTTTCGACGGCGACAATTCCTATCATTGTGGTTAGCTCGAACGATCCTGCCCAGAGTGAGGAACCCTCCAAACGAGGGGGAGCGGTCGCATTTTTACGCAAGCCGGTAGACTTCGAAAAGCTGCTCCAAATCATCGCAGAATCGATTGGAACTCCAGAGCCAAGCCCCTGATGGTGGCAGTGCCAGCGTGCACATATTCGCACTTGTGTTGACTGGTCTAACCGCCTTTGGGTGGTTGACGCCAGGTGGGTCCTACGCGGACAAAGACGAAGAGGACAGACAGGAGCGTCTGTCCTACCTGGCGGCCAAGACAGAGAGAAGCGAAGAGGACAGACAGGAGTGTCTGTCCTACTAAAAAAGAAGGCCCGGCGGGGGAGCCGGGCCTTCTGGTTGATTGGGGGACTGCCGGACAGCTACCTGGAGGCGGTGGCGGCCAGGGCTACGGCTTTGGTTTGCACGGGCTGGGCGACGACGCCGAGCTGCTGCATGAGGCCGAGAGCGTCCCAGTTGACGAAGCCTTCGGCGATCTTGCCGTTGGAGACGCGCGCGATGGTAATGCCGGTAATCGTGAACTGCTTGTTGGTTGCGGCAATTCCGTTCAGATCACCCTTATGGGTGCCGCGGCAAGACCAGCGGGTCATAACGGTTTCGCCTTCGGCAATGACATCCTCAATGGTGAAGTGAACGTCGGGGAAGGCATTGCGATAGAGAGAGGCGCGCTTCTTTTCGCTGTCCGGGCCACGGCCAAAATCGGGCGTGGAAGCGTCATGGTGCTGGTAGTTGGGAGCAAAGAGCTCTCCGGCCACGGAAAGATTGCCGTTGTTCCAGAGTTCTGCGAACAGACGACGGACGATAGCTTTATTGTGTTCAGACATGAGTGAATCTCCTTTTTAAGAAACAGAAAAACGGTCCTCGCATGGAGCGAGTCGAGCTCGAGTGTTGTGGCGTGTAGCCGCTGCGGGCTTGGTTGTGCAGTCGTGTACGGCGGACAGAGAGCGAAGCCCCGCGCGAGCGGAGAGAAAGGAGCGGAGGACGTACTGCCCTCTTGGCGCTCGATGCGGAGCTTAGCTGTTAAAGAAACTGCCCTCGGACTACGGAGCGGGAGTCTCGCCGTAAAAGGGCGAGAGCACGAGGTGATAGTGTGCTTGGAAGGTGTGGGTGTCAAGAGGAATCGGGTGTGGAAAAAAGAAAGTTGAAACTAGAAATCAGAAACTGGAAATTGGAAAACGGAATTGGAGACGGGAAGAGAGCGGCCCGCCTCGGAAGGCGAGCCCTACAAGAAGAAGCACGAAGAGGACAGACAAGAATGTTTGTCCTACTGGGCGGCACGCTAGCGCTTGGGTGACAGTTTGTCTAGAGCGGGGTAGGAGGAGGCTTCGACGACGGTGCGTTCGGGGGGCTGGGATTGCTTTTCGAGGGCTTGGACGAGGGCGCGGAGAGCGAGGTCCATGGTGACGGAGGTAATCACGGCGGCGGTGAGGACGCGCGAGTCCACCAGGGGCTTGACCTGGCTGGCGATGCCGATGCCGAGGAAGGGGACTTCGAGCCACTTTTTTTGCTGTTCGGGGTCGACAGAATTTTGGAAGGCTTTGCGGGCGCCCAGGGCGAGTTCGTGGGTTTGTCCGGCGACGGCATTAAATTTTTCGGCGCGAGAGGTGGCGAGACGGAGCCAGGAGGCGGCGCTTTGATTGGCGCTGTCCTCGCTCCATTTGCTACGGAGCGTGGTGGTTTGCACGCTGCGCGGCTTGGTGGTTTCCATGCCCTCGCGGCGCTGGACGGCGACGGAGCTCATGCTGGGTCCCTCAATGCATAGAACCGAGCCGCCCTGCGGCACAAGTGCGGCGAGCTGCTTGCCTTGCAGGCGGCCGATTTCCTGCTGGCCCTGCGTGACGGTGAAAACGGGAACTTGGGGAGTCTTGCGGAGTTGATAGATGTAGTCGACGTCGCTGTTGCTGATGACCCAGGCGATGCCGGCGGCGACGGAGGCTTCGGCGACGCGGCGGAGGCCGCTGGCGGTGACGGGTTCGACGAGAATGGCGTTGGGGCGATCGTCCGGAGGGGATTGGATGAGCTTGAGCAACTGCTGGCTTTGGGTGATGGAGTCGTCGTCCGCGCGGATGACCTGCAGAGTCACGCCCAATTGTTTTGCGGCGGAGTTTGCCGCGGCGCCTTGTTCGTGCTGATAGGCGTTGTCATTGGGAAGTGAAACGACGATCCGCAGCTTCTTCATCGAGCGTGGCTCCGGGGAATGCGCTTGGACAGTATACGTCGAGCCACGGAATGTGATTGCGCGAGCAAGGAGCATCGCCGCGAAACGAGTAATGAGGTTGCGGCGTTGCTAGGAAAGATTACGGTTCGTACCAAAACTGGATGGTGACGTTGACGTGGGCGGGGACGGGCTTGCCGTCTTGCGTGGCGGGATCGTAGCGGTATTGCTTGACGGTATCGACGGCGGCGCGGTGGAGCGTGGCCGGGCCGGAGAGAACTTTTGCGGCGCTCACGCGGCCGGAGGGATCGACGGTGGCGTCCACGATGACGTTGCCGGAAACGTAGCCGAGAATGGCGTCGGGCGGAGCGGTGGGGCGGACGGATTTGACGAGCTTGGGCGGGACGATGGGGCCGCCTTCAAGGAGGAGCGCGGTGGAAGCCGGAACGGAATCGGCGGAGCGGACCGGAGTGCGTTTAGAGGTGGAGACAAGAGAGGCGGGTTTTTCTTTGACGTTCGAACTGGGCGCGGCGTCTATGGTGGAAGCGGGCTGCGGCGCGGGGACGTCCCCAGGCGTGGCGTTCGCGGCGTGCTCGGCTGAGGAAGAAGAGTTCGCAGCAGGCGAAGTGGGCTGAGCCGAGGGCGCAGTGGCAGATGGCTGTGCGTTGCTCGAAACGGCCGGCGGCTGCGCGGGTTTTTGTGGGGCGGGCGCGGTTGGATGTGCGAGGTTCGCCGGCGGAATGAGATTTGTGTTCGCTTGCGAAGAAAGAGGCCTGAGTGGCGGAAGGCCGGGGATCCAATTCATGTACCAGGCGGCGCCGGCGGCGACGAAGATTAGCGTGGCGGAGAGAAAAAGGACACGAGGCGCGCCGGACTTGGGAGGCGCGGGGATTTTCATTGCCGCGCGCGGAGAACTTTTGGGTGCGAGGCGGGCTTTTTGAAAATCGAGCGCAGGCTTGGGAAGAAGATCGTCTCCCGAAAATTGTGGCTCGGATGTTGCGTGCGGTTGGGGCGGCGCGGGAGAAGGGGCGTCGATGGGAAGAGCTGTCACGTGCGGCGTCAGGGGGTGCGGCGTTTCCACGTGCTGCACTTTTGTTGGCTGGACTTCCACCGGTGGAGCGGGTGGCGCAGCGTGCGTTTCCACGGGGATGGGAGATGGAACGGCAGCCACGGCGGGGGCGGGCGCTGACGTGGGAGTTGGGACGGCAATCGCGGCGGGGGCGGGCAGCACGGGCGGAATCGCTGCTGCGGTTTTTATTTCCTGGAGCGATTTCAATTGGGCGCGGAGGGCTTCGACTTCTTTGACCAAATCATCGACTTCATTGGCGGTGGGAGCGGGAGTTGGCGTGCCGGGATCGTCGGCGGTGGCTTCGGCGGAATGCACGAGCTCGGCGACTTCGGCGTGCGGGGAGTCCTGGGGAGCGGGCTGCGGCGTTTTGGGAAGCTCGATGCCCCAGAAGCCGGGAGATGGCTGGGTGAATTCGAGCTCGACGTAGCAACTGGTGGGCTTGTTGGCGCGTTTGCGCGAGACCTGGGCGATGACTTCGCGCTTGGTGTCCTGGTTGGTGAGAAAGAGAAGCTGGCCGGGAACGACAGCGGCAGAGAGGCGGATGACTCCGCCGTTTTCAAAGACGAGGACCGAGGTAGTGTCTTCGGCAAAAAGTTCGCGGCTGCGCGTATTGGTTGAAGGGCGCGCACCGGTGGCGACGACCTTCGCTTCGTGAGCGACGGCATTGGGACGTGGGGATTGCGGAGAACTCGCCGAGGGCGAGCCGTTCGAACGGCTGATGTCCACTGCGGAAGCCACTCAGATTGTCCCTCGTGCGCTGGGGCTGGAGCAGCGCAGCTGTGAGATTGAGAAGGTGGAAGCCGTGAAGAACCGTCCACGCGACGATTCGAACGACAGTTGATCTTTGCAGGCAGGGCTGCCGCTGACCATAGTACAAACGTACTGCTTCGCGCGCGGACGCGCCTGTCCGAAGGTCTGGTTACTTTTTGGCTGCCGCGCGGCGCGGCATCTGTTGCCGCAGGCATCGTCTTCGGGCAACGTTGAAATATTGGCACGCTGCACCCCAGCTGCCGCCGGACAACATGGAGGAGGTATCTCCAGTTTCCGCCGCACGGGCCAACTCTCTACTAAAACTTCCAAAGAGCAGCGAACGATTCGATGAAAAACGTCTACAGATTGCTGTTCGCAGTTTTCGCGTTGCTTCTGGCGCTGCCGATATGGGGTTCGGCAAAGCCAGCTCCGCCAAGAGAGCATCCGGCGTATCTACATGCGTTGACGGATTTGCGGCACGCGCGCGCACATCTGCAGCGCCCAGATGGCGGGGAGTTGCGCCAGCAGGAGCGCGACGCGATTCACGAGATTGACGAAGCCATCAAGGAAATCAAGAAGGCTTCGATTGATGACGGCAAAAACCTGGACGACCACCCTCCCGTAGATGCCAGGATGGATTGGCGCGGGCGGCTGCAGGAGCGCGCTTTAATCCACATTGACAAGGCGCATCACCACATCGAAGAAGCGATTCACATGGTTGAGTAGTTTCGAAACGCATCGCGCATTTCTGGAGCGCCGCAGCATGTTATTGCTGCGGTGCTTTTTTTTGCGTTTCCGGGCTGATGTTTTCTAGTGGGCCGGTTCGAGGACGAGTTTTTGGATGCGCCAGTTCAGGATTTCGGCGACGTAGAGTTCGTTTTCGGAGGGGCAGGCCATTTCGTGGATCCAGCCAAATTGACCGAGTTGCTTGCCGGATTTGCCGAAGACGCCGAGAACTTTTCCGTCGAGCGTGAGCTTGTAGATGCGGCCGGGGAAACCGTCGGAGCTGAAGAGCACCTGATTTGGCCCGGGTGTGATGCAGATCGCCCAGGGCGCGCCGGGCGCCATCGTTCCGGTTGTGGCGGTGGGCTTGTTGCCGATGGCGGGGTGGGCGTTGGGATCGACAGGGACGTCAATCGTCATTTGACGGAGGAATTTTCCTTCAACGTCGAAAACCTGGATGCGGCGGTTGCCGCGGTCTGCGACGTAGACGTTGTCGTGAGCGTCTACGGCGATGCTGTGCGGCGTGTTTAGTTGGCCGGGCTGATCCCCGGGTTCGCCCCAGGACTTGAGCCAGTTGCCGTCCTTGTCCACCTTGGCGATGCGCGAATTGATGTAGCCGTCGCTGATGTAGGAGTTGCCGGCGGCGTCCCAGGCAACGTCGGTGACCTGGCGGAACATTCCGTCAATGGGAGGGAGCGGCGGCTTGAGATGCTTCAGCGGGCCGGTGTTTTCGTCGGAGGCTTCCTGCTTGCGGCCGATGACCATGAGGACGCGTCCTTCGGGGCTGAACTTGATAACCATGTCCGAGCCTTTGTCGGTGACCCAGATGTTGTCGTCCTTGTCGATTTTGACGGCGTGCGCGAAGGACCAGGCGTAGAGATGGTGGCCGATTTCGCGGATGAATTTTCCGTCGGGGGCGAATTCGAGGAGTTGCGCGGCGGCGGCAGCGAACGCGGGCCCGGTGGAATTGCCGCGGGTGAACACAAAGACGTGGCCTTTCGAATTGACGGCGACGCCAACGACCTCGCCGAGATAGAGATCGGGAGGGAGCTTCAGGAAGTCGGGGACGGAACGGAAATGGAGTTCGGGCGGCTGCTGGGCGAAAAGAGGAGCGGCCAGGAAAAAGAATAAGACGAGGATGGAGCGTTTCATGGGTTTAGCCTCGACACTTCGCAGAGCATCATACGCGCGTTTGCGAAATCAGTCGCCTGTCAGGAACTTGTATTGGGGTGCGGTCAGAGGAACGACGGAGAGGCGGCCGATGCGGACAAGTGGGGAGTCCGCAAAGAGCTTGTTGGATTTGATTTGGTCGAGGGTGACGGGCTTGGCGAGCAAATGCCCGGCTTGGATTTTGACGGCGGGATTTTTGGGATTGGAGGCGTCGGCGGATACGACGGTGGCGGTGCCGACGGCGGTGCGGCGGTCGCCGGTTTCGTAGAGGATCAGTTTGTCGCCGGGCTTCATGGCGCCAAGGTTCCGCAAGGCCACGGGATTGTGTACGCCGTCCCAGACGGTGGCTTTGTCGCGCTGGAGGTCGGCGAAAGAGTATTCGGATGGTTCGGTTTTCAGGAGGTAGTAAGAGGACATGGAGACTCCACTTTTGTTTGGTCGTGCAGAGGCATTTTACACGCTTTGCGAAAAAGAAAAGAGAGTCAACCGCAGAGACACAGAGGACGAAGAGAGTAGAGAGGACAGACAGGAATGGCTGTCCTACCAAAGGACGTTCCTTACGGTGCTAGAGACTATTTCTTTTTTGTGGGGAGGATGCGGGGGATTCTGTGCTGATGTTGAGAATGGGCGATTAGTTCGGAGAGGCGCTTTTGTCTGGTTTCTTCTTTTTTTGCGGTGATGACGCGGTAGGTGGTTAGTTGTTTATAGCCGGGGGGTTGGGATTGGAAGAAATCCCATGCGAGTTTGTTGGCGCGGAATTGTTTTTCTTGTTCGCTGGTGAAGCGGGCGCTCTTGCGTTGTTCGTAGGAGTAAATGGCGGATTTTTTTTCGTTGCGGGCGGCGAAGGCTTTGAGGCCGGCGGGATGCATCAGGCCCTGCTTGGTGAGCTTTTGAACGAGATTGATGTTGATGGCGCTCCAGGTGCTAGTGGGTTTGCGGGGAGTGAATCGAATGGTGTAGCTGGTTTCGCCGAGGCTCTTGCGAACGCCGTCGATCCAGCCGAAGCACAGGGCTACTTCGACGGATTCGGGCCACGTGATGCTGGGCTTTCCGGAGCTTTTTTTGTGGAAGCCGACGAGGTATTCAGAAAGTTTGTCGTGATGGGCTTCGAGCCAGGCGCGGAAGTCAGACGGGGTGGGGAAGAAGGTGGGTTTTGGCGGCGTGGGTCTGGCGGAAGCCATCATTTCTTACTCTGGATAAGACGATATTGCGTAATGATCTCCTGGGCGGCGTCGCCCAGTTTTGCCAACTGATGGCGGTGCGAACTCAATTCTTCCTGCGAGGCGCTCGCGGTGAATGCTCCTGCATCTGTGAGAACGTAAAAGGTGACTTGGCCTGGTTGAGGCAAAGGGAAGGTGTCCGTTGTCCGCATCTGGGACTGAAACTCACCGGCGACGGATACCATTTTCTGCGCGCCTTTGCGGATCGAGTCATGAGATTGTCCTCCCCCAATGGAGCCCCCGCCGCTGCTCAGATAAATGCTTGCGGTTCCATCAGCAATGGCGATAACAGTGGCGGTGCCATTCGTAACGCCCCAATCCATGACCGCGGCCCAAGGTTCCGTGGGCTTGGGAGGAGCGGGCAATCCGATCTGCTTTCGATTGAGTTTCAGAATTTGGTTGCGGAGGCCCAGATAGGGATTTTTCGCTTCGGAAGTCATGACGGTAGTCGAATTTTGCGCACGATTCGAGCGGCTACAAAGCATTATCGCTGCAAGACGCATACTATGCGTGCTCTAGACAAAAATCAAAAGGACCTTAAGGTCGGGGGCTTGAGAAAGGATCGCGCAGGAAAAACGCGCAGCCAGATTGGTTGTGCCACCAAGGCAAAAGCGGACAGACAGGAGTGTCTGTCCTACTGGGAGGTGAGTTCAGCGGTGGCGGAGGCGAAGAGTTTGGTGTGGGCGTCGATGTCGGAGGCGGTGGTAGCGGGGGAGATCAAAGCCATGTTGTGGAAGGGCGTGAGGAGGACGCCGCGGTTTAGGGCGTAGAGGTGGAGGAAGCGCTCGAGTTCGAAATCGGCGGCGGCGGCCGATTCGCCGCCGTTGCGGGGAGGCTTGGAGGCAAAGGTGTATTCGGCGCGGGCGCCGAGTTGAATTACGTTCCACGGCAAGTGGTGCGCGCGGATTTCGGCGGCGACGCCGTCGTTGAAGCGCTGGGCGAGCGGGATCATGTGTTCGAACGCGGCGCGAGTGAGGACGTGTTCGAGAGTGGCGCGCATGGCGGCTAACGAGAGTGCATTGCCCGCCAACGTACCGCCGATGCCGCCGACATCGCAGTCTTCGAGATGGATGCGCGCGGAGATGCGCTGGGCGATTTCTTCGCTGCAGCCGTAGGTGGCGCCGGGAATGCCGCTGCCGATGGCTTTGCCGAAGACGAGCATGTCGGGATCGAGTTTCCACGCGGCGGTGCAGCCGCCGGGGCCGGCGCAGATGGTGTGGGTTTCGTCGGCGATGAGGAGTGTGCCGTAGCGGCGGGCGAGTGCGCGTGCGGATTTCCAGTAGCCGGCATCGGGGAGAATGATGCCGACGTTGGTCATGGCGGGCTCGGCGAGGATGCAGGCGACGTCGTGATGCTTGAGGGCGTCTTCGAGTGCGTTGAGATCGTTGAATTCGACGACGCGAGTGGTTTCGGCGGGATTGACGGGCGGGCCGATGTTGCCGCGGCGCGGGGCGACTGCGCCGTTTTCGAGCGTGGCGAAAGATTCGTCCACGGTGCCGTGGTAGCAGTAGTGGAAGACGAGAATTTTCGAGCGCTGGGTAATTTCGCGGGCGATTCGAATGGAGAAGCGATTGGCGTCGGTGGCGGTGAGCGTGAATTGCCAGTAGGGCAGGCCGAAGCGGCGCTGGAGATCTTCGCCGACCCAGAGGGCGTCTTCGGTGGGCAGCATGAAGGTGATGCCTTCTTTGGCGCGGCGGGCGACAGCTTCGGCTACGACGTCGGGGGAGTGGCCGGTCATGGCGCCGGTGTCGCCAAGGCAGAGGTCGATGTAGTCGCGGCCGTCAACGTCGGTGAAGTGCGCGCCTTTGGCAGATTGAACAAAGATCGGAAATGCCCCGGCCCATTTTTTCATCCAGTTCATGGGGACGCCGCCGAGGAGGGAGGATTGCGCGCGAGTGTAGAGAGCGGCGGATTTGGGAAGGTCGGCCAGGAAGCGTTGCGATTCACGCTCGTGGAGCTGGCGAAGTTTCGAGCGACCGATCGTGCTCATCGGAGTTCGCGGATGATTTCGCGGGCGGCGTTGGCGCCGCTGGCACCGGTGAGGCCGTTGCCGGGATGCGTGCCGGAGCCGCAGAGGAAGAGGCCGCGGATAGGCGTTTTGTAGCGCGCCCAATCGAGGATGGGGCGCATGGTGAAGAGCTGATCGAGCGCGAGTTCGCCGTGAAAAATGTGGCCGCCGGTGAAACCGTAAGACGTTTCGAGATCCTTCGGTGTGATGATCTGCATGTATTCGATGAGATCGGGCAGATTCGGCGCGTAGGCGGCGAGAGTTTTGACGACGGTGTCGCCCAACTCCTTGCGGCGCGTGTCCCAGTTCCCTTCCCTCAATTTATACGGCGCGAACTGGACGTAGGCGGAGAGGACGTGCTTGCCGTCGGGAGCCAGCGAGGGATCGAGAATCGTGGGAATGGTGACGTCGAGCCAGGGGGCTTTCGAGAAATCACCGTATTTGGAGGCGTCGAAAGCGTGCTCGAGATAATCGATTTCCGGGCCGATGTGAATGCGGCCGGAAAGGGACTTCAGCGAACTCTCGGTGACGTCGAGCGCGGAAAAAATGGGCAAGCCGCCGAGGGCAAGATTGACTTTGGCGACGGTGCCATTGGCGCGGAAATTTTTCATGCGATTGGCGAAGGTGGGATCGAGCTGCGAAGGATCGAGTAGATTGAAAAAGGTGCGCTTGGGATCGGCGCCGGAGACAACGGCTTCGACAGCGATTTCTTCGCCATCGGTGAGAACGACGCCGGTGACGGCGCCGTCCTTGATTCGAATGTGCTCGACCTCGGCGTCGGTGCGAATTTCGGCGCCGGCTTGTTTTGCGGCTTCGGCGACCGCGCGCGTGAACGAGCCGAGGCCGCCGCGCGGAAACGCGGCGGAGCCGACGGGATGCGCATCGGCGGCGGCGCGGAGAAGAAGTACGGCGGTTGATCCAGCGGACCAGGGGCCGAGCGCGGTGCCGAAAATGCCGCGCGCAGCGATGGCGGCGCGGAGCAATTCGGTTTCGAAAAATTCGGCGACGAAATCCGCGACGGCCATGGGGCCCCAACGGAGGAGATCGAAGATGCCGGTTTTGCCGAGGCTGCGGGCGCCGCGACCGGTTTTCAAAAGATTCCAGAGATCTTCAGGAGTGGGATGATCGATCGCGGGCGGCGCGATGGAAGAGAGTTGCGCGAAGAAGCCGGCGGTGTTTTCTAGAGATTGCGCGAACTGCGCGTACTTCGCGGCGTCTTTTTCGGAAAAGCTGGAGATGCCGGCGGAGGTTTTGGCGGCGTCATTGTAGAAGAAAAGCGCTTTGCCGTCTGGCGAGGGCGCGAAGACGCGCGGATCGGGATTGAGCACTTCGTATTCGAATTTTTCGAGCTGGAGATCGCGCGCTACGTCGGCGCGCAGCGGGCCAAGCGTGTGCGACAAAGTGGAAGCGCGGAAGCCGGGATGAAATTCCTCGGTAATGCCGCCGCCGCCGACCATTTCGCGGCGTTCGAGGACGAGGGGCTTGAAGCCGCCCTTGGCGAGATAAAACGCGGCGATGAGAGCATTATGCCCGCCGCCGATGAGGACCACGCGCTGTCCGAGCGGCATGACTAGTTGGCCGCCTTGGATGCGGTCGCCGTTGAGCGCGAAGTGCCGCCTTTCCATTCTTTCAAAATGACCTGGCTGGCGAGGCGGCCGTTGGCGCCCATGATGCCTCCGCCGGGATGCGTGGCGGAGCCGCACATATAAAGGTTATGGATGGGAGTGCGATAGTAGGCCCATCCGGCAACGGGCCGGAGGAAGAAAAGCTGTTCGAGAGAAAGCTCGCCTTGAAAAATGTTTCCTTGCGTGAGGCCGAATTCGCGTTCGAGATCGAGCGGAGTGAGAATCTGGCGGCCGATGATGACGTCTTTGATGTTGGGTGCATACTCGGCGATGGTGTTGATGACGTTGTCGCCGAAGGATTCTTTTTGCTCGTCCCAGGTGCCTTCGGCGAGTTTGTAGGGCGCGTACTGAACGAAACAGGAGAGAACGTGTTTGCCGGGAGGCGCAACGCTGGGATCGGTGAGGCTTGGAATGACCATGTCAATGTACGGGCGGCGGGAATAGCGGCCGTACTTGGCGTCGTCGTAGGCGCGCTCCATGTAGTCCATGCTGGGTGAAATGGAGATGGCTCCGCGAAGATGCGCGCCGGGACCGGGGAAACATTTGAAATTGGGAAGGGCGCTGAGCGCGAGATTCACTTTGCCGGAGGAGCCGCGGAATTTGTAGCGGCGGACGCCTTCAAGGAAATCGGCGGGGAGCTCGCTAGGCTCGAGAAATTTTTCAAAGGTGAGATGCGGGTCGACGCTGGAGGAGACGACGCTGGCGAAGAGTTCCTCGCCACTCTGCAGCGCGACACCGCAGGCACGGCCGTTTTTTGTAAGAATTTTTCCGACGGGCGCTTTGGTGCGGATCTCTGCGCCGGCTTCACGGGCGGCGTCGGCGATGGCGTTCGAAATGGCGCCGGTGCCACCGCGGCTGAAGCCCCAGGAACGAAATGCGCCGTCAATTTCGCCCATGTAATGGTGCAAGAGAACATAGGCTGTGCCGGGCGAACGAATGCCGAGGAATGTGCCGATAATTCCGGAGGCAGACATGGTGGCTTTAAGGACGTCCGTTTCGAACCACTGGTCGAGGAAATCGGCGGAGCTCATGGTCATGAGCTGGACAAGAGTGTAGCGCTCGTCGGAGGAAAGTTCGCGGAATCGCTGCAGCAGAAAATTAAGCTGCTTGAGGTCTTTGGGATTGAGCGTGGTGGGGTCCGGAGGAACCATGGAAAGCATCGGCTTCACAAAGCGGCACATGGGCGTCATCATTTTGGAGAATTCGTCATAGGCTTCGGCGTCGAGGCGGGAGTGGCGGCGGATGTCGCGGATGGATTTGGCATGATCGTTAACGCGCCAGAGGTAGTCGCCACTGGGCATCGGCGAAAAGGTGCCATCCAGCGGAAGAATTTCGAGGCCATGGCGCGGGAGATCAAGTTCGCGAATGATTTCGGGCCGCAGCAGCGAGACGACATACGAGCATTCGGAAAAAAGAAAGCCAGGGAAGATTTCCTCGGTGACCGCGGCGCCGCCGAGAACGTGGCGGCGTTCCAGAACGACGACCTTCTTCCCTGCTTTGGCAAGATACGCGGCGTTGACCAGGCCGTTGTGGCCTCCGCCGATAACAATCACGTCGTAGTGCTGCCCCATTCAGTGTGACTCCGGTATCGCTCAAAGAAGAGAGAAGACCCGCGGAAACGATGACGCGACATTTTACTGGGACATGCAGCGCGGCACAAGGTCCGTGAAAATTGCTTTTCAAACGAGTCGTCTTGCAGGGATAGTTAACTGGCAACTATAATTCGTTGTCGTTGCGGCGATGAGCGCCGCACGTAGATCTTGGAGGAACCGTGCCGGTTGGAACTGCGTTTCATGAGCGAACGCTGGCGTTGTGCGAGAGCCTGAATTACCGGGAATGGTCGGGCTATTACACGGTCAGCGTGTATGAGATGCATCACGAGCACGAATACAACGCTATCCGGAATTCGGCAGCGCTGATTGATATTTCGCCGCTGTTCAAGTATCGCGTGACGGGACGGGATGCGACGAAGTTCGTGAACCGCGTGATCTCCCGGGACATTAACAAGGTCACGGTGGATCAGGTGATCTACTGCTGCTGGTGCGATCCGGAAGGGAAAGTGATTGACGACGGGACCATCACGCGGCTCGGCGAGAATGATTACCGTTGGACGGCGGCAGACCCGAGTTTGCGGTGGTTCCGGCAAAATGCGCTAGGGCTGAACGTGAGCATCGAAGATATTTCGGAGCAGACCGCAGCGCTGGCGCTGCAGGGGCCCATGTCGGGCAGGCTGTTGCGCGAAGTGACGGATGCGAAAATCGAGAACCTGAAATATTTTCGCGTGACGCGTGGAAAAATTGCGGGCGTGCCAGTGGATATTTCGCGCACGGGATATACGGGCGATTTGGGATTTGAAGTTTGGATGCCTTGGAAGGACGCGGTTAAGGTGTGGGACGCGCTGATCGCCAAGGGCAAGGCGTTCGACATTCATCCGGCTGGGATGATTGCGCTGGACATCGCGCGGATCGAGGCGGGACTGATTTTGATTGAAGTAGATTACACCTCCAGCAAGAAGGCGCTGATTGAATCACAGAAATATTCGCCAGCGGAGATTGGTCTGGGAAAGCTAGTGGATTTGAAGAAAGATAATTTTGTGGGGCGGGACGCATTGGCACTGGAAGCAAAAAAAGGCGCGGAGCGCGGGCTGGTGGGATTGGAAATCAATTGGAACGAAGTCGAAGCGCTCTACGACAAGTTGAGAATGGCACCGCAAGTGCCGAGCATAGCCTCGCGCGTGGCTGTGCCGGTATACCGCGGCAGTCGGCAGGTGGGGAAGGCGACTTCGACGACATGGTCGCCGACGCTGAAAAAAATGATCGCGCTGGCCTGCGTAGGCCGTGAGAATTCCAAGGTTGGAACGAAACTCGCTATAGAAATGACAGTGGAAGCGGTGCGGCACACGGTTTCGGCCAAGGTTGTGCCGATGCCATTTTTCAATCCACCAAGAAAAACCGCCGTGCCAATAACCTAGCTATAGTCTGTCTAAGGACCATGTCAGACGATGACAAATTCGAACTGTTGGCGGAGCTCATTCAGAAGCTATACGGGGTAACGGATATTTTAAACGCAGAGTTTGCCTCTGACGGACGAAGGTTCACGCTAGACGGTCATCTCCTTGGCAGTATCGGTGAGGTTTTGGCAGCGTTTGCGTTCGACCTCCGATTAGAACGACCATCAAAGAAAGGCCACGACGCCAGAACGAAGGGTGGAAAGAGGGTTCAGATCAAGCTCACCGCCGTCGATTCCGGTATTGCTCTCTACTCCAGGCCTGACTTCCTGATTGCTCTTCACCTGACTGACGGCGGAATCGAGACCATTTACAACGGCCCGGAGCAATTGTTTGGAAAAGCTGCGGAAAAAGACAGAAGAATGGACAACGCCGTATTAGCCTTGGCAGGCTTCGCCATTTGAATGAAACCGTTACGAGTGCCGTGCCAGTCGTGCGGCCTCTACCAGCCATCCGTCGCCGGAAAGCTGCCGATTCACTTCGATAGTCGGTTGTATTTTTTCAAGACCGCGCGGAGTTTGTCGTGCGGGAGGGCGATGACCTTGTGATCGTTGATGCCAGTCATGGTTTCGGCGGCTACCATGGCGTTGATGACGGCTTCTTCGGTGGCTTGGACGGTAGCGGCGAAGAGTGGCTCGATCTTGTCGTTGGGCAACATTTTGAGATTGACGACATGGTCGGCGGCCGCGGCGCCAGGATTGGCGGTGGAGAACGCGATGAAAATGTCGCCGGAACCGTTGCCGGAGATGCTGCCGTTGCGTCCGAGGCCGAGGGAAACGCGGCGCGAGAGACGCTTGAGCTGATGCGAGACAAGCGGCGCGTCGGTGGCGACGACCACGATGATCGAGCCGCGGTCCAGTTCGCTGAAGGACGCGGAGGCATACGCAGGCTCTTCGGGAATTTCCCTGCCGACGGGCACGCCTGCGATGCGCAAATTCGGGCGTACGCCGTAGTTGCATTGCACGAGAACTCCCACCGTGTAGCCTCCGGATTTCTCGTCGAGCTTACGCGATGACGTGCCGATGCCGCCTTTGAATTCGTTGCAAATCATTCCCGTGCCGCCGCCGACGTTGCCTTCTTGAACGGGGCCGGCCGCCGCGGAATCGATGGCGTGAAATGCGTGTTCCGGCTTCACGTGGAAACCATTGATGTCGTTGAGCCAGCCATCCCACGTTTCCGCGACGACAGGTAACGACCACCAATAACCCGTGGGATCGGGCTGACCGTGCGTCACGCGCCATTGAATGACGGCGTCGCGGACGACTCCGACGCTGTGCGTGTTGGTGATCATCACGGGACCTTCGAGGAAGCCGGATTCTTCTACCCAGGTGGTACCGGTCATTTCACCATTGCCGTTCAGCGACCACCAGCCGGCGAAGACGGGATTATTCATGGAGTCTTTGCCGCGCGGCAACACGGCGGTCACTCCCGTTCGAACGGGGCCTTTGCCGACTTCGAGTTTTCCCTCGCCGGAAATAAGCGTGGTGTGGCCGACGAGGACGCCGGCAACGTCGGTGATGGCATTGAACGGGCCGGGCGTGCCGTCGAAGGGAACGCCCAGATCGCGGGCGCGCGGCTTGGCAGGTGGATTTTGTTGAGCCGGGACGACACATGCCACCGGCAACGAACAAAAAAGGAATGCGAGAAAACGAAAACTGGACAAACGGGTCATGGATTATTTTTTCTCCCAGGAAGATTGCGCGGAACGCAGCAGCTCGGTATTTTTCTCTATAGCTTTTTCGAGCCGCGCCGCTTGCTGATTCGCCAATTTCCAATCGGATTTCTCTACGGCCTCGGTCAACCCGGGGAATTCCAGGTGCGCATAGGTGTACCGCGATGCATAAAGAAGGTGTTGAAACCAGGGGCGCCCCGGAATGCCGTTGGGATCGAGCCAGTTGGATTCCACCTCAAGAAGTTGATCATTGAGGCGTTGCAGTTTTTCAGGCGAAACATTTCCTGCAAGGAGATCGCGCGCGGTCACTTCGTGCAAGAGGTGGCCTGCCTTTTCGAAGTCCGCGATGCGGGAATGCAGGCGCTTCAGATTGACATGTGACTTCAGATTGTTTTGTGCTTCCAGTTCTCCGAGAAACTGTTCGAGCTTGGAACCATTGAAGCCGAAATCAAACGGAAGAACGTCCGCGTTTGCAAGGCGCAGCGCGACGAGACCCCAGATGCGCGTGAGCGCAGCGTGGTATTCGAATTTTGGATCGCCGATGTGCGACATCCAATAATGATCGTCGTACATCGAGTGGTAGACGCCGTAGTCGCCGGTGAAGCCCAGATTAATGACGGGGCGACCGAGATGATTCAGAAAGACAGTGTGATCGGAGCCGCTGCCAATGCGCGTTTCAACGAGCGCGCTATCAAACGGGACGGTGCTGGCTTTCGCGTCACGCATGGTCGTGGTGCGCCAAGCTTCGTAGAGCGAGCGGCCCGATGGCGCGCGAACATCCTTCGAAGCTTCCACGAGCATTGGTGCGAGAGACGCTACAGCAGAAGGCGAAAAGCTGAGGCCTTCCGGACCCGCGGCAGTGGCGGCTCCGGCAACAGACTCGTCCACGTTCAAATACGCCACGAGTTTTTTCTTCAGGTCGTCGGCAAATTGTTCGCCCCATTCGGTTGAGCCGGTGAGCGCGTATTCTTCGCCGTCCCAACTGCAGACGATGATGCTACGGCGCGGACGAATACCGCGCTGCTTGAGTTCGCCGATGGCGCGCGTGAGCTCCATCATCGAAGCGGTGCCGCTCGAAGGATCGACGCCGCCGAAGGCCCACGCGTCGCGATGATTGCCGAGCAGCACCCATTCGTCGGGAAGTTCGCTGCCGCGAATGCGCGCTTCGACGACGGTGTAAGGCTGCATGCTCGTGTCCATGTCAATTTTGACGTGGACTTTCACGGCACCGGTGAGGCGATATGTGATGGGCAGCGCGCCCTGCCACTCTTTCGGGACTTCGGGTCCATTCATGTTTTCAAGAAGCGGCTTGGCATCACGCCAGGAAAGTGGGAGCGCGGGAATTTTTGGAAGTGAAGTCGCTTCGGCAGGAGCGATGTGTTTTGCCCCGGGTACCGAGGCCCAGCCGGGCGTAGTGGGATCGCCAGGAACAATAAAATCGTACGTGATGGCGCCGCGCTGAATGTAGCTTTCCGGACCCCACGGACCATCGGGGAAAACTTTGCCGTGCGTGTATCCCTCTTCGGCGGGATCGGAATAAATGAGCAGAGCGGCGGCGCCTTCGCGCTCGGCAGTCAGCGCTTTGAAACCACGATAGCTATACGGATTCGAATAGCGCACGAGAACGATTTTGCCTTTGACGCGGATGCCGTTTTTTCGCAGGAGATCGTAATCTTCGGGATTGCCGCTGTGTGCGTAGACGACTTCGGCGGTGACGTCTCCTGAAGCGGAGTAGCCGAAATAGGCACCGGAGACGGCGGGATTTTTCGTGTCTGGATCGACGTCGTACGGATCTTCGCGAAGAGACGCGGTGAAATGGACGGGCTCGGTCATTTCGAGAGAGATGCTGCGCGGCTGCGAGTGCAAGACGTCGTAGCGGCGGAGGGTGACGTCTTCCCAGCCTTGCTTGCGCCACTCCTCGGCAACGTAGTCGGCGAGTTTATTGTTCCGCTCGGAAGCGGCGGGATGCGGTTCGGCGGTGAGCGTGTGGTGCCATTCGCGGGCTTTGTCGGGCGAAGGGATGGACTGAAATGTGGTTTCGAGTTCGTGTTCGCCGGCGGCGTGTGCGGGAGAAAATCCGAGGATGGGAGTGGCAGGTGGCGTGTCTTGCTTGAGCTGAGCAGAGAGCGTGAGAGTCACGAGCAACACGGAAGCGAACGCGATTAGAAAACGGCGTGAACGAGGGGGCATTATTGATTCGCTCTCCAAGTAATCGAGCAAGTGGACTGCAAAGAATGACAGCCGGACTACGGTGCATCAAGCGGAAAAAACTTTCGCGAGTGCCAGAGTGAGCGCACGAGCGATCAGTCCGGATTCTTCCGGTGAAATCGTGAAAGGTGGGGCAAGGAGAATGTGGTCGCCGCGCAGGCCATCCACGCAGCCTTGCGTGGGATAGGTGAGCACATTTTCGTCAAGGCAGGCTTGCCGAATTTTTTCGGCGATGTTATCGGATTTTGGGAATGGCTCGCGCGTGGCTTTGTCCTTGACGAATTCCACACCGAGAAGGAGTCCGAGGCCGCGGACGTCGCCGACGTTGGGATGCGATTGCAGTGGAGAAAGAGCTTCGCGCAGAGTTTTGCCCGCAGGAAGCACACGGTCGAACAGATTGTGTGTTTCAAGATAGTCGAGGACGGCGTTTCCCGCGGCCATGGAAACCGGATGCGCTTGATATGTGAAGCCGTGCATGAATGCGCCGGAGCCGCGTTCGAACGCTTCCAAGACGCGCGCGGAAACGAGCACGGCGCCAAGCGGCGCGTACCCGCTGGCAACTCCCTTCCCCACCAAAATAATGTCCGGCTCGATGTTCCAGTGCTGGACGGCGAATGGCTTTCCGGTGCGCCCCATGCCCGTCATCACTTCGTCCGCGATCAGCAGAATTCCGTTTTTGCGACAGAGTTCGGCGATGCGCGCGGCGTAGCCGTCGGGAGGTTCGGCGGCGCCGAGCGTAGCGCCAACGATGGGTTCGAAAATAAAAGCGGCGGCTTGCTCGCGCGCGCGTTCGAGCAAATGGACTTGTAGATCGTCCGCGCAGGCGAGTTCGCATTGCGGAAAAGTCTTTTCGAACGGGCAGTGGTAGCAGAAGCAGGGCGCGATGTGGCCCCATTCGGCAAGCAGGGGCTCATACGGCGCGCGGCGAGCGGCGTTTCCGCTGACGGACATCGCGCCAAGCGTGCTGCCGTGATAGCTCTGGCGCCGCGAGAGAACACGGTACCGACCCTTCTGACCGGTTTCCAGATGATACTGACGCGCGAGTTTGATCGCCGTTTCCGTGGCTTCGGAGCCGCCAGAGGTGAAATAAACGCGGCCACCGTTGCGGAAATTCGGCGGAGCGATGGCGAGGAGCCGCGCCGCAAGCTTTTCCGCGGAAACCGAATGAAACTGCGAAGTGTGCGCGAACGCGATTTCCGCGGATTGCTCGGCCATAGCGCGGCCGATTTCCGCCACTCCATGCCCGATGCTTACAACCGCAGCCTGCCCGGAAGCATCCAGGAAGCGCCGGCCATCCGAAGAAATGATCCAGCAGCCCTCGCCGCGAACGGCGACCGGAAATGTCTTCTTGAAATTGCGTGGAAAGAGTCCGCTGCTCGTCGGCATGAGATGTCCGTGAACGGATTGTAACAGACTCGCAACTGCGCTCAGCGTGACGCGCCGCGCCCCGAACGCAGCGTGGGAACTCGACGCTCTCTCGCGCAAACGCAGGCGTTGGAACGAGTCGAGCTTAATGCGGCTGCACTTCGACCGGGTCCGGCAAGTGCACACTTCCCTGCATCAGCTCCCCGATGGTCAGATTCTGTCCGTGTTGAACGTAGCGCGCGAGGACGTTTGGCTGCAGCCAATCCAGCCCCCAGGCGTCTTCCACAGCAACGATGGTGTAGGAACCGGGAATGACGCCCTGCAAAAGGAAAGTTCCGTCGAAGTCGCTTTGGTCCCGCCGGAACAATTCAATGTGTGCCTCCGGATCTTTCGGCACGAGGGCGACCATAACGCCGGCAACCGGTTTGTCCTTCTTATGCACCACTCCTTCGATGGAGACGACGCCTTCGGAGAGGACAGCGGTCATCTCCAGAGCAGCGCCTGGCGTAACCATCACATCGTGCCCCGGAGCATCTCCGGCCTGTGAAAATGTACGAACAACGGAATAGACTTTTGTTTGGCTGACAAACCGAACCGCATACTTTCCCGGCGCCAGATTTTCAAACGTATTGAGCCCGGAAGGATCGCCTTGCTTGAACGCAACCACATGCAAGTGTGAATCCTGCAAGCCGACAAAATATTGCTTGGGCAGCGGTTCCTGCCCCGGCATCTTGACGGTCACCTTCAGGTTGCCGAGCGGTTCACCGTGAGAATCGCTCAACTCCTGCCCATCGTGAGCAAGGTCAATGTCGGTGGAAACCTCCATCTGTCCCGAACTCGAATTCTGCGCTCTCACCGTGTAGCGCCCCGGCGGAATCCCGCTCACTTCATAAACGCCGGGCGACACGGGCTGCATGCCTTCCGTCTGGACAAACTGGACTGAGTCGAAAACACGTTTCTGCAGCGTCGGCATGGTGAAACTAGTCTGCTGGCCTTCTTCGTTCAGTGGGACTCGCAAAACAAGATGTAAGGCGGGAGTAGGATTGAGGTGTATTTCGAATTGCAGCCGATCGCCGCCCTTCACTTCAATGGAAGTGGCGCGGTCCGCTTCCGTGGCGCCGTTATAGTAGGTCACGGGGTAGACAACATCCAGGGCCGGCGAAACTTGTGAAGCTTGATGGCCCGCTGCCGCCGGCGCGGTCACAGGATGAATCGCATACCAGGGTTTTGCGGTGACGGAAATAAAATAATTGCCGGGACGGAGCAGGTTGAAGTCGAAAAATCCACGGTCATCGGTGGAGGAGTTGGAAAAGCGGACGATGCGCGTGAGTCCCCCACTATGATTTTCCAAATAGAGAGCCACTTGCGCGTTTCGAACAGGATCACCGAATTCATCCATCACATGGCCCGACATGAGCGCCATCGGCGTCAGCCGCAGCACCAGATTCTCGGTCGAGAATTCCGCGCCGGTCACAATCGCGGTGGAGAATTGTTCATGTTGCTCGTATGCCGCGGAGAGAAATCCACGTTTGGCTCCCTGCAAGGAATATTTTCCAGCTTTGAGTTGCAAAAACTCGAAATGACCGTTCTCGGAGGTGACCACGAAGATTGTCCGCGCGCGATTCTTTGTTTCTGCAAGGGAGATGCGCGCCTGGGAGAGCGGCGCACCGGTCATCGCGTTCACGGCGGTTCCCGCAATCTTAAACAGTTGCCCGGCTTGCGGCTTCTCTTGTGAAGCAGGATTGGGATTTTGCGCGGCTTCTGCAATGGCGGGCTGCAACATCGCCAGCCCGAAGACGGCATGCAGGACACAGCGCAGTGGCAAGGTCAAACTCATTGCGAATTGGCCTCCACGATTAGTTTTAAGCGCAGGCGCTCTTTCTGTCCGGCGTTGACCTGGATCACTTGCCCCTGAGGCTGAAGTTTGTGCAGAGTTTCCTCGGTGGCAGATTCCAATTCGTGGTGCTGCTGTTCGAACGCAACTACCAAATAGGATCCGGGTGGCAGCTGCTCTTCCGAAAAAGTTCCGTCGGGAGCGCCGTTACTCGCGCGGAATTGTCCCGAGCTCCCCGCAAGCGGAAGAAAATAGATATAACTCTCCGGGCCAACTTTATCGTTCGGACTCAGCGAATTGTTTGGATTGCTTGGGTCTTCGACCGTACCGGTCACTTCAGCGCCGTCGTCGCGCAGCGTGAGTTCGATGGGAGAGCTCGAACCGCCCATTCCCACTTCCAATGCTTCGCGAAGCAAGTCCCTGCCGCCGCACAAAATGGAAGCAACGTAACCGACGCCAGATTCGGCACGAACATGGTATCGGCCTGGCCGCACGCTGGGAATGGCGAGGGTATGTTCACGAGCGGCGCCCACGGGTTGTGACGCACGGGCCCCGTTTCCGCCAAAATCATCGAGGGGTGTCAGCGTCACGTGAACATTGGAGAAATTTGCGCGCGGTGGCGCTTTGCCATCCCCGAATCCCCCGGCAGGATCGTCCTGGGCATCGCCGAAGGCGCTCTGGCCGGAGCTGAGTTGCTCCCGCACATTCACAGTCAAGGCGGAATTGGGCACGAGAGTCACCGGAGGCAATCCGAGCGCCGCACCATGCACGGAAAAATTCAAAATTCCTGTTGAGCCGGACTGTCCATTGGAGTAGGCGTCTGCTTCCAGCGTATAACTGCCGTCGGGCAACGATCCAATAAGTTGCTCTTCCGCCGGGTTGTAGCCGAGGGAGTAGCCCGGACCGGGATTTCCCAGCGGATAGATGCGAACGCCGAGCCCCGCCCCTGCGGCTGCGTTCGCAACGGGAATTTTGACGGGATAGTATTCGCGGCGAGTTACGGAAAGGTTGGCCTGAAACGTTGCGCCGGGGCCAAGTTGAATTCGACTGGCCACGGCGAAATCGGCCGAACTCGGATAAAAAACGGGCGCGAAACCAAACAGTTGGCCCCCCGGCGCGGCGATAAGCGGATCACGATCGAGCTGCTCGTGAGTAAAAAGTTTGTACGTTCCCGCGGTGAGATTTGAAAAACGAAACTCGCCATCCGTCCAGGTGGTGAAGGTACCGGCGGAGACCCAGTGTTCTTGCCCCTCGTTTACCTCGCGGCGATAAATCTCCAACCGAATGCGCAAATCGCCTTCCGCGCCGGGGATATTGAGTCGCCCGACGATCAAGGATTCGGGATCGAGATAGAGCGTGATCTCCGATTGGTTTTGCATCATTCGGCGATTCGCCGATTCATTGGTGTTCTCCAGAAAGCCGGGCTTGCGTGCCATGAATTGGGTGGGAATGAGTCGCACGAGCGATTGAAAACGGCCAGCGCCGAATGCGCGAACTTGGCTTGAGGCCGACGAATTCTCATCTGACGCTGCTTCTTGCGGCGGGAGTTTGAATTCGAAACGGCCGCGGTCGTCGGTCAGGGTGGCGAATTGCTGGTCGGGAGAATAAACGAGGGCGCGGCTGATGGGTTCATGCGTGAGGCGATTGAGGACCGTGCCGTGAACGGAGGAAGGGGTCTCGGAGGTGCCGGCAAACCCGCCGGTGGACTGTGCGCTCGCAGTGAAGCAGGAAAAGGCAAAGAGGAGAAGGGCTGTCGAGAAAACGGAGGGCAAAGAGCGACTGGCGATCAAGAAATCTGGCGAACGCTTGGCGGGGGCGGTCATGGCCGGGGTTCCTTCGCTGCGGATTATTTCACCACATAACATTCTTGTCTTGAAGGATTAGTTGCAGCACCCACAGAAAGCGCTGCCTCACGGGAATTTGGGATTCGCCAGTGCGCTGTTGGAAAACCGGCGAGGACGCGGTCGATCCGTTTGGAGCGAAGAGTTGTGCTACGCTTGCGCGATTTTCTTATGACGACGATGCAAATGCCATTCGGCGATCCCATGAAAACGCGGATGCGCAATTGACCGAGCCGACGAAGGGGCTGGTGCGCACGATTGGGCGCTGGAGTCTTACGGCGCTGATTGTGAACACGATGATTGGCGCGAGCATTTTTGGATTGCCGGCGCTGATTGCGGCGCGATTGGGGCGATGGAGCCCGCTGGGATTTTTCGCGGCGTTTGCGGGGATCAGCGTGATTGCGGCGTGCATGGCGGAAGTGGCGTCGCAATTCCGGGAGGCGGGCGGACCTTATCTATACGCACGGGAGGCGTTCGGACAATTTGTTGCCATTCAGAATGGCTGGCTGATGTGGCTGACGCGGGTTGCAGCGGCTTCGGCGGTGGCCAACCTCTTTATCACCTACCTGAGTGAATTTTTTCCTGGAGTGAAAGCGCCGCTGGCGAGGGCGGGCGTTCTCACCATGCTCATCGGGATTCTTGCCGCGGTGAACTACCTTGGAGTGACCGAGGGCAATCTCGTCAGCAATCTTTTTACTGTCACGAAAGTGACGCTGCTGGTGTTTTTTGTTGTGGCGGGACTTGGGGCGCTGGCGTGGCATCCGGAGCTACGAGTGACGCCCGTGGTGGTGCCGGTCACGGCCGAAAATTGGTTTGAGGCGATGCTGCTGATGATTTATTCCTACGGCGGATTTGAAGCGGCGCTCATCGTTACCGGCGAGACGCGCGACGCGCGCAAAGATATTCCTGTTGCGTTGTTTGCGGCCATCGCGGCGACAACGGTGATCTACGTCGCGGTGCAATATCTGGTGATTCATACCATTCCTAACGCGGGAGCGTCGAGCGCGCCGGTGATGGATTCCGCGCGGCGTTTTTTAGCGCCGCTGGGCGTGCAGATCGTCGCAGCGGGGACGCTGGTTTCCGCGTACGGATATCTCAGCGCAAATATCCTGCATACGCCGCGAGTCACGTTTGCGATGGGAGAACGCGAAGACTTCCCTGCTTTTTTCGCGAGAATTCATCCGCGGTTTCGGACACCGCATTTTTCAATCGTGATATTTGCTCTCGCGCTTCTGTTGTTTTCCATCGCAGGAAACTTCAAGTGGAACGCCATGCTGTCGAGCGTTTCGCGGCTTTTTGTTTATGGGACGGTTGCGGCGGCACTGCCGGTGCTCCGGAAAAAGCAGCCGGATGCGGATGCCTTCCGGCTGCCGTATGGGAATGTACTCGCGGCGCTCGCGCTCCTCTTCACAGCGGTAATGATCACGCGCATGCATGTGGGGGAACTCATCGTGATTTCGATCACCGCGGCGCTCGCGTTTGCGAATTGGCTGTGGGCGCGAAACCGCGTAACGATTTCTTGAACTACAGATAGCGCGGTGCACTATTGGATTCAGGGGCGAAACGTGCCAATATCCGTGATTCTGCACGGACGGTTGCGACTCACCATGTTTCAAAGGAGAAGCAAGAGATGAGAGCGATTTTTCTGCGATGCGGTTTGGTGATTGCTCTGCTGCTCGGGTCCGGGATTGCCGTTTCCGCACAGGATGCGGCGAAGCATGCGATCGCGTTCGACGACATGATCAAACTGCACCGCGTCGCGGAGCCACAGGTGTCACCGGACGGAAAATGGGTGGCGTACACGGTGTCCACGCCTGACATGGATGCGAATCGCAACGCGAGCAACATCTGGATTGTGGCGACGGCGGGCGGCACGGCGATTCAGCTGACGCAGAGCGGGCATGATTCGTCGCCGGCGTGGTCGCCGGATGGAAAAACGATCGCGTTTCTCTCCTCTCGCAGCGGTGATTCGCAAGTGTTTTTGCTCTCGCTGGAGGGCGGCGAATCGCACGCGCTGACGAAACTTTCGACGGGCGCGGATATTGTGAAGTGGTCGCCGGACGGAAAGACGATTGCGTTCACGTCTTCGGTGTATCCGGATTGCAAGGACGATGCATGCAACAAGTCGCGAGATGAGGCGAAGGAAAAGAACAAAGTGAAAGCGCATGTGGCGGAGCATCTTCTCTATCGCCACTGGACGCATTGGAATGAAGGAAAGCGAAGCCATTTGTTTGTGATTCCGGCGGATGGAAGCGCGGCGGCGCGCGATCTTACCGCCGGAGCGGAGTACGACATTCCGCCGGATGAGCGCGGCGGGCCGGGAGACATTAATTTTTCGCCGGATGGAAAAGAGCTGTGCTTCACGGCAGTGACGGACAAGATGGAAGCGATCAGCACGAACGCAGATTTGTTTATCGTGCCGGTGGCGGGCGGCGAAGCGAAGCGCATCACCACGCAGCCGGGATTCGACGGGAATCCAGTGTACTCGCCGGACGGAAAATTCATCGCGTATCACGCGCAACTGACCGCGGGATACGAAGCGGACCGCTGGCGCGTGCTGCTCTACGATCGCGCCGCGGGACGAATTGAAAATCTTACGGAAACGTTTGACCGCAGCGCGGAAGAGCTGGCGTGGTCGCCGGATAGCAAGACGATTTATTTCACGGCGGAGGATGAAACGGAGAAGCCAGTGTACGCGATGGATGCGCACTATGGCGCCGCGCCGAAGAAAATTATCGCGGGCACGTACAACATGGGGATCTCGTTCAGCGCGGACGGAAAAACACTGGCGTTCGAGCGCACGAGCCTGACGATGCCAGCCGAACTTTTCGCGGCGGCGAGCGACGGCTCCAACGTGCGGCAACTGACGCATCAGAATGATGCGATCCTCGCTGCGGTGGAAATGAATGCAGCGGAAAAGTTTTGGTTTGAAGGCGCAGGCGGAACGAAAGTCGAAGCGATGCTGATCCGGCCTCCGAAATTTGACGCGACGAAAAAATATCCTCTGTTGGTGCTGCTGCATGGTGGGCCGCAGACGATGTGGTCGGATGCATGGGGCTACCGGTGGAACGCCCAAGTGTTTTCCGCGGCGGGATATGTGACCCTGATGATCAACCGGCGCGGCTCGACGGGCTATGGGCAGAAATTCACGGATGAGATTACGAATGATTGGGGCGGCAAGGCCTACGTGGACGTGATGAATGGCGTGGACTACACGCTGAAGAAATATTCTTTCGTCGACGAGACGCGTATGGCCGCGGCGGGCGGTTCGTATGGCGGGTACATGGCGGATTGGATCGCGACGCACACGGGGCGATTCAAAGCAATCGTGAGCCACGCGGGGGTGTACGACAAGGTTTCGATGTATGCGACAGAAGAATTGTGGTTTGAAGAGCATGATTTGCAGGGCACGCCGTGGACGAATCCGGAGAGCTACAAAAAGTGGGCTCCGGTGACATATGCGGGCGAGCTTGCGAAATTCAAGACACCGACGCTGGTGATTTGCGGCGAACGAGATTATCGCGTGCCGTATACGCAATCGCTGGAATTTTTCAGCGCATTGCAACGGCAAGGCGTGCCGTCGAAGCTGGTGGTTTTTCCGGACGAAGGACATTGGATATTGAAACCGCAGAATGCGCAGTTTTGGTACAAGACATTTTTGGATTGGCTGGCGATGTACGTGAAATGACGGATCGAACTTGCCGGTTGCGCGAAGGGCGCAGGCCGCCGCGGCGGCCCCCTACAAAAGATTTAGGTTGCCAGCAAACGCTGGAGGGCGCGGCGTGCGAAGCGGAAGAGATGGTAGAGCAGGAAGACAGAGAGCGCCACGAGCGCGGCCACGATAATACTTGTTGCGAGAGGATGAGTGGTGGCCATCCAAGTTAGCCAGACGGCGAGAATGTCTTCGCCGAAACTTAATATCCAATTGCTTAATGGCTCGGGGCTGGTGTTCACGGCGGCGCGGGCGCTGGCTTTGGTACCGTGCGAAGTGAGGGCGACTCCGCCGGCGAGCAGCGCGGCGGCCCAGCGCCATTCGGTGGGGGCAGCCCCAGCGGCGGCGTAAGTCAAAAGAGCGGCGGCGGGCGGACGAATGAACGTGTGGATGGCGTCCCAGATGGTATCGAGGTACGGAATTTTGTCGGCAAGAAACTCGATCAGATAAAGCGCAATGGCAACTCCGACCACCCAAGGATGCGCGAGAACCTGCAATCCCGGCGGCAGATGGAGCACACCGAAATGCTGGAGCAGGCCGAGGGTGGCGACGGTGGCGTAGAGGTTCAAGCCGGAAGAAAATCCGGTGCCGAGCGCGAGGCCGAGCGTTTCGATAGGATTCATGCGGCAACATCATAGCAGGCGGAATTCATCCGCGCGGGCAGTAACTTTTGCATGTGCGGAACGGAGTTTCCGTTTGACCGGTCGGTGAAGGAAAGCGATGCTGTTGACAGGCGGTCATTCATGTTTGGCCTGAGCCACCTCTTCTATCCTTGGGGATTCCTTGTGCAAATATTCGCCATCGTGCATTTTGTGCGGCGGCGGCCAGAGAACTATTGGTTCTTCATTATCTTTTTCGGTGGCTTCCTCGGCGCTGGCGTGTACATCGTTGCGGAAGTGTTGCCGGACCTGGGGCTGCTGCGGGGCGTGTTTCAGGGTTTCGGGCGGCGTTCCCGCATTCAAATTGTGGAGACGCAGATTCTGGATAATCCGTCGGCGGCCAATTACGAAGAGCTGGGCGAGCTTTATAAGGATCAGGGAGAATTTGCGCAGGCGCGCGAGGCGTTCAATAACGCGATCGCGGCGCGAAGCGACTCGATCTATACGTTTTATTCGCGGGCGCAATCGTCGCTGGGGCTGAATGATTATGCGGGGGCGATTCCGGACCTGGAACGCGTGGTGGCAGCGGATCGAAAATTCGATTATTACCGGGCCGGCGGACTGCTGGCGGATGCCTATGCGAAAACGGGCCAACTGGAACGCGCGGAGCCGCTTTTCGTGGAGGTCGCGCAGATTTCCACAACGCCGGAGACGCTGTACAACTATGCGAGTTTTCTGGCGACGGCGAACCGCAAGGAAGAAGCTCGCGAATGGTTGCAGAAACTAGAAGCGAAGAAGCGGACGCTTCCGCGGTATATGCAGAGGCGCGAGCGGCCGTGGTTCCGAAAAGGCCAGGCCCTGCTAAAGGTGCTGGCTGCCACCTAGGGCTCGCGCAAAATTGTCCTTAAGGACCTCCAAGAAACGGTATTCGCCCACCCCCCTGTTTCTTGTAAGTGTTTATTCTAAATAACTTAGCTTTTTAGTAAGTCCATTAGAATCAGCACTTGCGGTCGCTTTGTAGGTGTTGCTTCTAAAGGGGTTACGGGATGGACTCGGTCAGTCATTCTGTTCTGAAATTTAGACGAAATCGGATACTTGGGGGATGGTACCGCAGAATTACCCGATCACAATAGTACCAAAAAGCAATAAAAAGTCAAGGATGGATTGTCGGGCTGAGAGGGTGCCTCGAAGAGCTCGCCGGTGACGAGGCGCGAGGGAAAAGAGCGGTCGGCTCAGGCGAGGGGATGATATCACTACTGGAATTCACAGACGGCGAAGGCAAAGTCAAATGCCCGACGCTCCGCGGCCCCGACGGGGTAGGCGCCACCCAAGGGTGGGGTTCAGGGCCGCCAACTGCGGCGGCCCCCAGGTCGAAATGGCAGAATGTAGGGTGACGTTTAGAAATGGACGACGAAACCGGCGGAGATGCGGGTGCAATTGGTGTGTCCGCCGGCGGTATTGAGGCCGACGTAGTCTACCTGGGGGCGGAAGGCCAGGTGCGGAAGGAGGCCGAAGTCCACGCCGCCACCAACGCTGTAAGCAAACTGGTCGGAAGAGCCGCCGCCAGCTCCGACGGTGATGCGCGAGCCGCCCAAGAGAGCCTGGACGAATGGGTGAACCTTAGTGGGGTTGCGCAAGGTCAGGCGAGGGCCGAAAAGATAGGTATAGGTGTTCAGAGAAGTGCCAGCGGGCGACGCGTGGTAGCCGCCAAAATCGCCGACAGCGCCGATCCAGTTGTTGAAATTATACGCGACCGAGCCGCTGATGCCGTTCTGGTTGATGCCGCCGGAGCCTCCCAAGCGGAAGTAGGAGTAGCTGACGGAGGCGTCAACGGATTGGGCCCGCGAGGGGATGGCGAAAACGGATAGGGCCAGGAACAGCAAAATTAGCTTTTTCATACGATTGGTTCCTTTCGGCATTCGAGAGTGTACCGATTGGAGCCTAGAGCGAAGAGGACGGGTGGGAAGCCGTTCGCGGGCTCGTCCTATTTTGGAACGGTTTTGGGCCGCAGGGCAACAGGGGGAGAACAAAGAATAAAGAGGATGGAGGCGCGAGGCGGAATCGAACCGCCGATAATGGTTTTGCAGGGCATTCGTCCTGCGCTGGCCTGTTTCCTTTCAGCAGGTTAGGAATGTCCTAGCCGGCCTTCTTTGGGATGTTAGGGCATATTTGGGCGCGAATGTGCAAAGGATTGTGCAAGAGATGTTCGCGATGGTTGCGACAATGCTCTCGCAAGAAGATCGATCTATGGCCAACGGTGCTTACGGTAATTCGACAGCTTCTCGTGTGGTCTAAGAAATTGTTCGACCATGGACCGGCGTGACGGCTATTCCTGTAAGGCGAAAGAACGGCGCGAATCGGGCCAGGACTAGCGCGAGTTCGAAGAACATCCCAAGCAGCCTTGTCCACAAAACCCTGGCGAATCCCGAGTCTCGCCGTGTTGCAAACGCAGTCAGTTAGCGGTAATCGGAAATCTGTCTCGAAATCAGATGATTTTGAAACCCCAATAGGAGCAACTCGAAGAACGGGGCGGGGCAAAGGTCATGAGTTCAGGAGATCTGGGTGTCGCAGGATCCCGTGCGCGGAGCTAGGGGGCAGATCACAAGGTTGCTGTGCAGCACCCTTTTTGGGGTGACGTGTCATACCCCATCCCGGCGCGAAAGCGCCGTTGGTCTCCGCAAACCAGTAAAACACTAGACCACAATGGTCTCGCCGGGGCGAGTGATCTGGTAGGACTCATACTCCTGGCTCGAATCTGGAATAGTGAGTCGCCCCCCATTGGAAAACGTGAGTGTTAGCGTGCCATTCTCTTCGCCCTCGGTCTGTTCGACCTTAGTGCCTAAGAGTGCCAGTGCGCTGGCTGCAGCGTCCGGAGTCGCGGGCTTCCAGACCGTTTCACGGGCTCCGTCAGAGTATGTGAACATGCCTTCGATGGAGATAGTCACGTCTTCGTCGAACGCGAAAATCACCTGATACATCCCGATGGCCACCTGAATTAGCTCTCGGCCGTTTAGGAAGCTCAAATCTACGTCTTTTTTCAGTCTGTACATACTGCACCTTAGAACGGAGTATGCGTTTGCGCCTGTGTACCAGGCTTTCCCGTTGAAGGGATGACCGGTTGACCGCTTGAATTATAAATTCGCACGTACCCGTTAGGATATCTTCCCTGGGCGTCTGGTCCCATGATTCTGATGGTGTTCGCATCACCAGTTGACCCTGCTGCTCTGTAGACGATGCCGTTGCCATTAGCCGCTGGTTCAGCCACGTATCCCGCCGGAATGCGTACCGCCGCTCCGTTGGGGCCAACGACTATTTCGCCCTCTGCGGCTGGCTGCGGGACTCCGTTGACCATCGTGCGCGCTGCACCGGCACCGCCCGCAGCTCCAGC
This sequence comes from Acidobacteriota bacterium, assembly GCA_013289835.1. Taxonomy (GTDB): domain Bacteria; phylum Acidobacteriota; class Terriglobia; order Acidiferrales; family UBA7541; genus Acidiferrum. The sequence continues at coordinate 40,280 of JABCZG010000032.1, forward strand.
CTCAATTGCCGTCTGTTCGTCCGCTGATACGGTGCTGTCTGATTCTCCGGCACCCATGTTCGTAGCTTCCAGGGCCATCATGGTGCCCAGCGACGCGGCCATCAAGATGGCATTTTGGAGATATTGGGGATGCGTTCGGAGAAACTCTCTCACCTCTGCTTCATTCTTTTCCCTTGCTGCTGTTTCTTTCTTGGTCTCTGTGACCCCTAGGCTATGTCCCGCGCACCAGAGCCAGTTGTGTTTTTCTCCGTCAACGGTGCAATGGCCGGTCGGGTCCGTGGATTTCAAGGGGTTGTTCTGGACGTAGCTGTAAAGGTTGAGTGATTGCGGATACGGAAGGCTTGCATAAGGAATTGGGCTGGGACTCGCGCTCCATTCGGGAGACATGAACCTGCCCATGCTGGAGGAATCGTACCTAGCTCCAAAGTTATCAAGGCCGGACTCACTATCCCGTTCTTTGGCGGTGAACTTGTACGTGTTGCCGCTAGAGGAAAGGACGGGGCGCTCGACGCCAAAGGGATAGAAGTCGGAATCATCGAGGATGGCTCCGGCGGAGTTGGTGACGACGCGGGAAGTACCGAGGTGGTCGGAAAAATAATAGTCTACGTTATTGTTATAGTCGCGGCGAGCTATTCGCTGCCCGGTGAAGAAAACGTATTCGTAGAAGCTGGAGTTGTTGGTGTTGCCGAAGAGATCGGTTTCGTTCAGGGGACCACTGCCTGTGCCGTACCAATACAGTTTTCCGCTGGATTTCTTGACGCGTCTTCCGTCGCCGTCATACGTGTATGTGACGCCGTCGGCAGAAGTCATGTGGTTTTCGGCGTCGTACGCGTAGGTGGCATTCGTGACGGGGCAAGTGACTTGCTGGAGCAGGTTGCCCGCCGCGTCGTAGCAAAAGCCGGCAAGCTGAGTGGCGGACGTGCTCATCTGATTGGCGGTGGTGGCGTAGACATTCAGCGGAAGAGGCTCGCCGCAACCAGTGGGGCCGCTGGAGTTGCTGGAGAGTAGATTGCCCCAAGGATCGTAGCCGAAGGTGAGGCCCCAGCAATTGGCGTTGGGAATGGTGACGCCGGTAGTTTGCGTTTGTGCGGAGGTAATGCGGTTTAGCGCGTCATAGGTAAAGTTCTGGCTGCGAGTGTTGTCACGATTGTTGGCGATGGCGGTCACGTTGCCATTATCCGAAGCGCCCAAACTGAAATTATAACTGAAATCGAGGACGTTGCCGGTAGCCGTGTCGGCGCAAGAGGCGGGCGCAGTGCCAGAGCTCTTAACGGAGATGCGGCAAGGCTGGAGGCGGTCGTTGTAGTAGGAGGTGGAAACAATGCTTGCGCCGTTCGTCAAGGAAGAGAGGCCGCCTGGCGGTGCGTAGAGCGCGGCGGAGGCGTAGTTGATGGGGCCGGTGGAATCCACGGCGGAGGCCATGCGGCCAGCGGTGTTGCTCCCGGAATATGCGAGCGTATAGGTGATCACGCGCCCACTCGGGTAGGTGAGCGTCGATGGGGATCCCTCTAGATTGTTTTGAAGGATGGTGGACTTGGTGACGCTGTTGGTAGTGCGGGCATCGACGGTTTGACCTGCTCCCCAAAATCCGCGCAGAGGTGTATATGAATATCGCATTTTTGAGCGGTCCCCTTTTTCTGCGTCATCCCGAGAGTGAGTCTCCGGCAGTTTTGGTACTTGTGAATTCGCGGCTAGCCGCGAATTCACAAGCGATTTCGTGTGGCGTCCTCTCCCCGTGCGCCC
>JABCZG010000033.1 GCA_013289835.1 Acidobacteriota bacterium
AACATCATTTTTCTGAGATGGGTCACAGGGACCTCCTTGTGACCCAAAATTTATCTCAACCATCGAGCAACACTGCTCCGTTCACTTCACGCGCAGCGTCCGCCGCCGGGCGGCTTCGTTCTGACGGACAAACCGGTAGCAACTGTTGAAACTGGCAAATACAGACGGCTCCGTCCGCAATTCTTCAATAGCTCCACCCGGCTAGAAAAATTAAGAAGTGAAGACCCGGACAATATTTCTTTCCTCATGCTTCGCGGGGTGAGCGGGTGTAGAATCCGCGTCCGAATGGGGTTCATGAGGCAAACTCATTTGACCAAGGGGCATGCCTTCTCGCTCCCGTACTGTGCGTGTTTGCTCGCCGTACGTCCAGCGCACAGACTAACGCCAGGTCTGAGTTCGAATTCGCAGACGGAATCCATTTAGATCCGGAAAGGTGATCGCCATGCATGACGAAAATGAGAAAGACACATTGACGAGAAGGGGATTCCTGGGAGTCAGCTCGGTAGCTCTAGCGGCCGCAGGCGTCCTCTCCGTCGATAAATTAGCGGCGCAGCAGCAATCCGATTACAAGCAAAAGTCCGACAGGAGCGCGAGCGATCCGGGTCCCACGAATCCGGCGATCGACGCGGCTAATCCCGATTCGAACACTCCGCTGCCGACGGATGCCGGAGGCGTACAGACGTTCAAGTACCCATTTTCGTTTGCGCACAAGCGGTTTCAGGAGGGCGGCTGGTCGCGGGAAGTGACGCAGCGGGAGCTGGCGGTCTCAAAGACACTGGCGGGCGTGGACATGCGGCTGACGGCGGGAGGGGTGCGCGAGCTGCATTGGCACACGGCTGCGGAGTGGGCGTTCATGCTGTACGGGACGGCGCGGATCACGTGCATTGATGCGGAGGGGAAGAGCTTTGTCACGGACGTCAAAGAAAACGAACTGTGGTTTTTCCCGCCGGGCATTCCGCATTCGATCCAGGGACTGGCGCCCGACGGCTGCGAATTCATACTGGTGTTTGATGACGGGAACTTCTCCGAATACGAGACGGTGCTACTGTCTGACTGGATGGCGCACACGCCTCCCGACGTGGTGGCGAAGAATTTTGGCGTCAGCCAAAAGGCTCTCGCAAACATGCCAAAGAAAGAGCTGTTCATTTTTCAGACCGACGTTCCGGGCCCGCTGGAGGAGGATCGCCGCGTCGCGGCGGGAAAGCTGGGTCCCTCGCCGATTGATTTTGCGTTTCGCACCATGCAGTATCCTCCGACCAAACGCACGAAAAGCGGGGAGGTTCGCATCATTGACGCGAACAACTTCAAAATATCCACGACCAGCGCGGCAATTGTAACCGTGAAGCCCGGCGGAGTACGCGAACTGCATTGGCACCCGAACGCGGACGAGTGGCAATACTTCTACGCCGGGAAAGGACGGATGACCGTTTTTGCGACAGGAGGTCGAGCGCGCACCATGGATTTTGAAACGGGGGACGTGGGTTACATCCAAAAGACGCTGCCACACTACGTGGAAAACACTGGCAACACAGACTTGAAGTTCCTGGAGATGTTCAAGAGCAGCTACTACCAGGATCTGGCGCTTTCGGAATGGCTGGCGCACACGCCACCAGAACTTGTCGCGGCGCACCTGCATCTGGATCGAGCAACGCTGGACGCGCTACCGAGAGAAAAAACGGTGGTTATGCCCGAATAAAGGGCGGTCGTACACATCGAGCTCCCGAGGATCCGCGGCATCGACGCATCCGATGGGGCTCACCAGAGGGGAGTGACTGGTTCTTCCTTGAATATTGGAGGAGGGCCGCCTCGATTGGAGAGGTGGATGGACTTCAAATAGAGTTTGGCTTGCGGGTCGTAGGTGACGGTGATGATACCGCCCTTTCCGGGTGAGCCGTCAAAACCGTTTCGGCCATCGGAGCCGTTACTTCCGCTGCTTCCGCTGGGAGTTCCGATGCCGCCAGAACCTCCTTGGCCGCCGCGACCGCCGCGACCGCCGGAACCTCCCGGGCCGCCATCGGCCTTGACGGTTAGCGCGCCTCCCTGGGGATCGACGAGATAAAGCCTGCGTTTTCCGGCGGCCGAGACACTGATTTGGAGGAGGGGGTGGGCGCCGGAGCGCAGGGTCACGCGTACGTCCACTGGCGGGGCGTTTCCGCCTGGTCCGCCATCACCACCGTCGGAACCATTTGTGCCGTTCGAACCGTTTCCGCCGGGGGAGGGATTATTCGGATCGGTGGAACCCATGGTGCCGCTCGCGCCGCTCAATCCATCAAGGCCGTTGTTGCCATCGCTGCCTTTGCTGCCGGAGAAATTCGAAACGAAGCTGTAATCGTAGGTGATGGGAATGTCGAGTTCGGCGCGCAGGTCGGGATGGGAAGGCACGGTGATGGTGACATGCGCGACTTTGCCGTCGCTTACGCGTGGATCATGGGGAAGCATTACGTTGCCTTTTTTGTCTGCGGTGACGACCGTTGGAGTTACCGTGATATCGCTCCACAGGACTTTTCCTTTGCCTTGTCCTTCCGTCAGCAATATTTTGCCGTCCGGTTGGGTGAATTGCGCGACAAGCGCCAATTTCTCTCCCGGAGCGATTGCGGGGCCTTTCGGCAGACTGGCCTGCATGGAGGAAACGGGAGTTTTGGCGAGGTAGACCCGCATGCCGAGCTTGACTTTGACGGCGGTGCAACCACCCAGTGCCAGGAGAGGGACCAACACCAGAGACGCCGCGAGTCTTGGGTTCCACTTAGTAGGGAGATGCTGATGTTTGGGCGCGTTCACGATGCAAACCTCGCTTTCGGTTCGACGGCGACTGCGGTCACACGGATAGCGTGCTCTCTACCAGGCGAAATCGCTTACGCGTTCGCGGGAAGAGGGTTATTTAGAAACCCAGAACTAAACTGGCTTGAAAGTCCGATCCTGGAAAAGCGAGGACCAGTTATTAGACCGTCGGGGCGGCGGCGGGGTTACAGGGTGACGGGGAATATTGCGCGGGCGGTTAACGCGGAGAGGGAAGATCGAGGAGCGGTATTCTGGCGGATAAATTGACGGTATTCGAACGGTCGCCTATACTGAATGTTCGAATTGCCGGGTGAATTCACACCTGTCTGGTTTGTCCGTATCCCCGCACTGGAGAACAAGCCGCCGAAAGCAGTGAAGAGTACTTCGCGAAGAGTTTAATCGCCCCTGGAAAGGAATGCTGCATGGCCGAAGCAAGCTGCCGCCGCGAGTTGGAGTTGGAGATTCCCGCGGAAGAAGTGACGAAAAAGATCGAGAACGTGGCGAAGGAATTCGCGCGGATCGCGAACGTGCCGGGATTCCGGCGCGGGAAGGCGCCAGTGTCGCTGATCCGCCGGAAGTTTGCGGATGACATCAAGGCAGAAGTATTGCAATCGCTGGTGCCGGAACGCGTGGAGCAAGCGGTGGCGGAGCAGAAGCTGACTCCGGTTTCGCAGCCGCAGGTGGACAAGCTGGATTTCAATGAGGGGCAGCCGCTGAAATTCCGGGCGGTGTTTGAAGTGCTGCCGGAATTCGAACTGGGGAATTACAAGGGGCTGGAACTGGAGATGCCCGCGCTGGAGATCAACGACGAGGACGTGACGAAGACGCTGGAAGACATGCGCGAACGGGCGGCGACGTTTGCGCCAGTGGAAGGCCGCGCGATTCAGGATGGCGACTTTGCGCAAGTGAAACTTCTGGGGACGCCGGAAGGCGGCGGCGAACCGCTTCAGGCGGACAGCGTGCTGTGCCACATTGGCGCGGAAGAGACGATGGAGCCGTTCAACGCCAACTTGAAGGGCGCGAGCATCGGCGACCACAAGAGTTTTGACGTGGAGTATCCGGCGGACTATCCCGATCCCAAGCTGGCGGGCAAGAAATATCATTACGCGGTGGAAGTGCTGGGGATTAAGACCAAGAAACTCGCAGAGCTCAATGATGATTTCGCGAAGGACGTCAGCGATGCTGCCACGCTGGAAGAACTAAAGAAGAAAGTGCGCGAGGGGCTGGAGCATCAGCGCGACCACAAGCACAAAGAATTGCTGCACGAGAAAGTTCTGGCGGAGATTGTGAAGCTGCACGACTTCCCGGTACCGGAATCGCTGGTGCAGCATCAAATGGATGTGCGGCTGGAGCGGGTGGTGCGGTCGCTGGCGGCGCAGGGAGTTGATCCGCGGGCGGTGAACGTGGATTGGGTGACGCTGCGGAAGAGGCAGGAGGATCGCGCCAAGGACGACGTGAAGGCCGAACTCATCGTGGATCGCGTCGCGACAGCGGAAAGCATTGACGTGACCGACGAGGAGGTCGCGCATGAGCTGGAACACATGGCCAGTCATAGTGGCGAATCGGCGGAAGCGATTCGGGCTCGTTTGACAAAGCAGGGCACGCTCGATAGGATGAAAGCTAAGCTGCGCAGCGATAAAACGCTGGACTGGCTGGCGCAGAATGCAAAGGTCAAGACGGTAGCAGCAGCGATTGCCGCAACAGATTCAAAGTGAAACATTCCGGCAACTCAACCACCCAAATGAAAAATTTCGAAGAACCAGAGTATCGCGGCACAACGCTCGTACCGATGGTGGTGGAACAGACCAGCCGCGGCGAACGGGCGTACGACATTTATTCGCGGCTGCTGAAGGAACACATTATTTTTATCGGGACGCCGATTGATGACCACGTCGCCAATCTGGCCACGGCGCAGATGCTCTTTCTGCAGGCGGAAGATCCGGAGAAAGATATTCAGCTGTATATCAACTCGCCGGGCGGGTCGATCACGGCGGGATTCGCCATTTATGACACCATGCAGTTCGTGAAACCGGACGTGGTTACTACGTGCGTGGGGCAGGCGGCTTCGATTGCGGCGGTTCTGTTGGCGGGCGGATCTCCGAAAAAGCGATTTGCTTTGCCGAATGCGCGCATCTTGATTCACCAGCCGTGGATGTCCGGACTGGGCGGCCAGGCGACTGATATTGACCTGCATGCTAAAGAGATTTTGAGGATGCGTACGACGATCAATTCCCTGCTGTCCAAGCACAGCGGGCAGCCGGTGGACAAAATCGAGAAAGACGTGGAGCGCGATTACATCATGAATCCCGAGCAGGCCAAGGAATACGGGATGATCGACGAAATTATTTATAAACATCGCTAGTCTTCCGCGCCGCAGAGTGCTTTACTGATCGAAGCAAGAGGAAGCAAGCCAGTTCCAAAAAGTTAGTAACCGTTGGAGATTCTCTTTTGCTCAGGGGAATAATCGGCCTAGAATAGTGATTAGAGACTCCGTCGAAGCCCAGCGGAGACGAGGCCTTCATACCAGTGAAAAAATTCAACCCAGACGAGCCCTTGCGCTGCTCCTTCTGCCATAAGACCCAGGAGCAGGTGGAGAAGCTGATCAGTTCGCCCTCGGACTATCCGCGCGCTTACATCTGCAATGAGTGCGTGGGCGTCTGCCAGACGATTCTGGAAGATGAGAAGCGCGAGCAGGCGGCGGCGCCGACGAAGAGGCTGCCACGTCCTCCGGAGATCAAGCAATTTTTGGACGGGTACGTTATTGGGCAGGACCGCACGAAGAAAAAGCTGGCGGTCGCGGTTTACAACCACTACAAACGGATTTTCCTGAACAAGCAGCCGGGCGACATCGAGCTGAGCAAGTCCAATATTTTGCTGATTGGGCCGACCGGGACGGGCAAGACGCTTCTGGCGCAGACGCTTTCGCGGATGCTGGATGTACCGTTCGCGATTGTGGATGCCACGACGCTTACGGAAGCGGGTTACGTGGGCGAGGACGTTGAAAATATTATTTTGAAGCTGCTGCAGGCCGCGGATGGGGATGTGCAGAAGGCGCAGCAAGGCATCATCTATATAGACGAGATTGACAAGATTGCGAAGAAGGATGAGAACCCATCGATCACGCGAGATGTTTCCGGCGAAGGCGTGCAGCAGGCGCTGCTGAAGATACTCGAAGGCACGGTTGCGAATGTGCCGCCGCAGGGCGGACGCAAGCATCCGCACCAGGAATTTACGCCGGTGGATACGACGAACATTTTGTTTCTGTGCGGTGGAGCGTTCGTCGGGCTTGAGAAAATTATTGAGAAGCGCGCGGGGCGGCGCTCGCTCGGTTTCCATACGGATTCCGCGCCCACGACGCCGCAGAAGCGCAACACGGAACTGCTCGAGCAGGTGCAGCCCGGCGATTTGATCCGCTACGGGTTGATTCCGGAATTTGTGGGGCGCTTGCCGGTTGCCGGTGTGATGAACGACCTGGACAAGGGCGCGCTGGTGAAGATTCTGACGGAGCCGAAGAACGCCTTGCTGAAGCAATATCAAAGACTGTTCGAATTCGAAAACGTACGGCTGCGGTTTACGGATGAGGCGCTGGAGACGGTCGCGGAGTTGGCACTTCAGCGCAAAGTGGGCGCGCGCGGCTTGCGAATGATTCTGGAAGACCTCATGCTGGAGTTGATGTACCACCTTCCCATGCAGCGGAAGGTGCGGGAATTTGTGGTCACGGCGGACATGGTCCGCACGCGGGAAATCAATTGGAGTTTGCTCGAGAAGGCTGGATAAGGCGCTCGAGCTTCGGACTTGACCGTGCGGTCTGACTTGGGGCGCACGGGTGGAACCCAGGGGCCCTTATGTTTACTCGCGAAAAACAGGAATTGAAGCGCGTCCCGATGATGCCGGTGCGCGACATGGTCATCTTTCCGCAGCAGATGACTCCCTTCATCGTCGGGCGTGAAGCCAGCGTTCGGGCGCTGGAAGAGGCGCTGGCGGGAGACAAGAAGATTTTTCTGTCCACGCAGCATGATGCTTCGGTAGATGATCCCAAACCGGAAGAGATTTACGCGGTTGGGACGCTTGCGAATATCGTGCAGAGCGTGAAGCTGCCCGACGGAAACATCAAGGTTTTGGTGGAAGGCGTGGAGCGTGCGCGGGCCATTTCGATTGCGGCGGAAGAAGGGTTCTTCCGGGCCACGGTGCGGCTACTTTCCGCGCGCGTGGAGCCATCGCCGCAGGTCGAGCAGACGGTACAGAAGATCACCGGGCTGTACGAGCAGTTCATCAAACTTTCGCAGAGCTTGAATTACGACACGATGATCGCGGCTGCGCGCGTGGATGATCCGGCGCGGCTTTCGGATACGATTGCGGCGAATCTGCAACTGCCGGTGGACGAGAAGCAAGATTTGCTGGAGACCGTGGATCCCGTCGAGCGGCTGAACCGCATCGGGGACATCCTGGAGATCGAGCTCGAGAAGCTGAACGTCGACCGCAACATTAATACGCGCGTGAAGCGGCAGATGGAGCGGGCGCAAAAAGAGTACTACCTGAACGAAAAGCTGAAGGCCATTCAGAAAGAGCTGGGCCGCGGCGAGAAGAACGAAATTGATGAGCTGAAGAAGAAGATTGATACTGCGGGGATGTCCAAGGAAGTTCATGAAAAGGCGGTTCAGGAGCTGAAGCGGCTGGAGCTGATGCCGCCGATGTCGGCGGAGTCTACGGTCAGCAGGAACTATCTAGATTGGCTGCTGGCAGTGCCTTGGAAGAAAAAATCGAAGGAAATCCGCGATATCAAGGCGGCGGAGAAAATCCTTAACGAAGAGCACTATGGCCTGGATAAGGTCAAGGAACGCATCCTGGAATTCCTGGCTGTCCGGCAACTGGTCAAGAATCCGAAGGGTTCGATACTTTGTTTTGTTGGGCCTCCGGGCGTTGGCAAGACTTCGTTGGCGATGTCTATTGGGCATGCCACGGGGCGCAAATTCGTGCGAGTTTCACTTGGCGGGGTGCGCGATGAGGCGGAGATTCGCGGACACCGGCGGACCTATATCGGCGCGCTGCCCGGGCAGATCATCCAGATGATGAAGAAGGCCGGGACGGTGAACCCGATCTTCGTTCTGGACGAAGTGGACAAGATGTCGACGGATTTTCGCGGCGACCCGTCAGCGGCGCTGATGGAAGTGCTCGATCCGGAACTCAATCACTCGTTCTCCGATCACTATCTGGACGTGGAATACGATCTTTCTAAAGTGATGTTCGTTTGCACCGCCAATGTGCTGCACACGATTCCCCAGCCGCTGCAGGACCGCATGGAAATCCTGCGGTTGCCCGGTTATACGGAGCAGGAAAAGCTGGAGATTGCCAAGCGCTTCCTGGTGAAGCGCGCGCGGGAAGCTACCGGGCTCACCGAAAAGAATCTGACGTTTACGGATGAAGGGCTGCTTCACCTCATTCGGCATTACACGCATGAGGCGGGAGTTCGCAGCCTGGAGCGCGAAATCCAGAACATCGCGCGGAAGATGGCGCGCAAAGTGGTTACCGATGGCGTGGCGTCCACGGTGGAAATTACGCCGGCGAATGCGAACGATTTCCTGGGCGTGCTGAAGTACCGCGAATTCTGGCTGGAGAAGCACAACGAAATTGGCCTGACCACCGGGCTTGCGTGGACGGAAGTCGGAGGCTCGGTGCTCTCCACGGAAGCCACGTTGATGGAAGGCAAGGGCCGGCTCACGCTGACCGGAAAACTCGGCGACGTGATGCAGGAATCGGCGCAGGCGGCGATGAGTTACGTGCGGTCGCGTTCGAATCTGCTGGGGCTGCCGAAAGATTTTTACCGCAACATTGATATTCACGTGCATGTGCCAGAGGGCGCGATTCCGAAGGACGGGCCTTCGGCGGGCATCACTATTTGTACTTCGATCGTCAGCGCACTGACGCGGAATCCGGTGCGCCGAGACGTGACCATGACGGGCGAAATCACGCTGCGCGGAAAAGTTCTGCCCATCGGCGGCGTCAAGGAAAAGCTCCTGGCGGCCCACCGAATGGGCTTGCGTACGGTACTGCTTCCGAAGGACAATGAGAAGGACTTGGCGGAAATCCCGCCGGAGATCCTCGCCGGTCTCACGATCCATTTTGTAGAGACGATGGATGAAGTGCTACAGATTGCGCTGGAGCGGCCGACAGTGCCGCTTGAGCCTCCCGCGGTTGCGCCCGTTGCTGAAGGATTTGTGCCCGGCGCCGAGAAAGACAAGAGTTTGACAAACTGAGCAGCGTTGTTTTGGGCCGACCTCGCCCCGCGAGGTAGCCGCGACAGAGCCGAAGTTGCACTTGTCGTGGTTTTAGGCTCGTTGTTGCTTGGCGCTGCCGCCAGTTGCAGGTTGGCTCCGACCGTGTCGGAGTCACGCTTGAGAATGTCTGGTTTGCCCCATCCTGGCAGGTATTTATTCATCGGCCAGTTCGGTGCACCACCTCAAAAACAATCCGGATTTTCGCTGGCCGCTTTGCGGCCGCGCAAGACAGGGTCAATTTTTACAATCAAAGCTAAGGATATATGCCAAAAGAAACAAACGTTGAAGGAAGCAATCAGATGAGTATTAGCCTCGCGGAGCTGAAGGAAAAAAACATCACGGATCTCGCGCGGATCGCCAAAGAGCTGAACATTCCCGGCGCCAGCGGGATGCGCAAGCAGGAGTTGATCTTCCAGATCCTGCGCGCGCAGACGGAGAAGAACGGGTTGATCTTTTCCGAGGGCGTGCTGGAGTGCCTGCCGGATGGATTCGGGTTTCTCCGCGCGCCGGAGTACAACTACCTGCCTGGACCGGACGATATCTATGTCTCGCCGTCGCAAATACGGAAGTTCGACCTGCGCACGGGCGACACGGTCTCTGGGCAAGTGCGTCCGCCGAAGGATGGCGAACGGTATTTCGCGCTGATCAAGGTGGAAGCGGTCAATTTTGAGGATCCGGAGGTTGCTCGGAACAAAATTTTCTTCGATAACTTGACGCCGCTCTATCCGCAGGGGCGGTTGAAGATGGAAACGACGAAAGAGAACATGACTGGGCGGGTGCTGGATCTACTTTGCCCTGTCGGCAAAGGACAGCGAGGGTTGATTGTGGCGCCGCCGCGCACCGGTAAAACCATGATGTTGCAGTCCATCGCGAATTCCGTGACGGTGAATCACCCGGAAGTAGCATTGATCGTGCTGCTGATTGATGAGCGGCCGGAAGAAGTTACAGACATGCAGCGCACGGTGAAGGGCGAAGTGATCAGCTCGACGTTTGACGAAGCGCCGCAGCGGCACATTCAGGTGGCGGAAATGGTTTTGGAAAAGGCCAAGCGGCTCGTGGAACACAAGCGCGATGTTGTGGTGCTGCTCGACTCGGTGACGCGTCTGGCGCGGGCTTATAACGCGGTTACGCCACCTTCGGGCAAAGTGCTGTCGGGCGGTATTGATGCGAATGCGTTGCAGCGCCCGCGGCGGTTTTTTGCGGCCGCGCGACACGTGGAAGAAGGCGGGTCGCTGACGATCATTGCGACGGCCCTGATTGATACCGGCAGTCGCATGGACGACGTCATTTTCGAAGAGTTCAAGGGCACGGGCAATATGGAAATCAACCTGGATCGCCGGCTCTCGGACAAGCGCGTCTTCCCTGCCATTGATATTCAGCGCTCCGGCACGCGTAAGGATGAACTGCTGCTTCCGCCGGATGAGTTGAGCCGCGTGTGGGTTCTGCGAAAGGTTTTGAGTCCCCTTTCGACGGTCGAAGCTATGGAGTTGTTGATCAGCAGGCTGACCAAGACCAAGTCGAATGCGGATTTCCTCGGGTCCATGTCCGCGCCAACCTAGGCAGAGAATACTGTTTCAACTTCGCTGCGCCTCTTTATCTATTGCCGCAGGTTGCGGCAGGAGCCGTTTAAAATTCTCGCGCTGGTCCTTCCCTGCGGACCAGGCAACTTCCCATAATCGGGAAGTTCGAGCGTGTTCTCAACGAGTTTCTTGCAAACGGCCGCCTGCTGCGCATCCTTCGGCTTCGCGTTGCAGAGGAACGATTCGTCGGACAACTGGCCTCCTTCCGGGAACACTTCACCCACAACGGAAATTCTGGGAACAAATCGGCAGCCTGCGGCAAGAAACATGAGTCCCGCAGCGAATTGCTTTGGATCGAAACGACTTAGGCGGTTTTCGTTACGGTCGCGCGAACAAGCAGACGTTCACGAGACGCAGTCGCCCTGGCATCGATCCGCATTGGCTTTTGTCTTCGTGTATCACATTTGCCTCTTCACGCTCAGTGAGAGTCCCGACGAAACCAGGACGAAAAAACTGAGGCAATGCGAAAGTAACCGGGGATCCAAAAACTGTCAAGCACTTTTTTCAAGAAACGGTGTTTTTGGCTGTTTTTTAACGTAGGTTGTTAATTTTCAAGTACCCACCCTTTGGAGAAGGCCTGAAACGCGAGGAGTGGAAGTCCGTGTGGTTGACCGCAGGTTATGCACGGTGAAATCTCGTACGTTCTCAATGGGCGGCTTGCTCTTCGATCCACTGTTTCATGTGCGCTTCGAGAACGCCGAGGGGTACGGCGCCATTCTCGAGCACGGCGTCATGAAATTTTCGCACGTCGAATTTTGCGCCAAGGCGGGACTCGGCTTGCGTGCGCAGCTCGCGGATTTTGAGTTGACCGATTTTGTAGGCCAGCGCCTGGCCGGGCCAGACGATGTAGCGGTCCACTTCGACGGTGATGTCCTGATCGGTTTTTCCGGTGTTGTCCTTGAAAAACTGAATGGCTTGCTCGCGCGTCCAGCCCATGGAATGCATTCCAGTGTCCACGACGAGCCGCACCGCGCGCCACATTTCGTAGCTGAGTTGACCGAATTTCGAATAAGGGTCTTTGTACATGCCGAGTTCTTCGCCGAGGCTTTCGGAATAAAGCGCCCAGCCTTCGACGAACGCGGAGTAGCCGACGTGCTTGCGGAATTCCGGTTCGCCTTCCAGTTCTTGCGCCAGGGAAATTTGCAAATGATGTCCCGGGACGGATTCGTGCAGCGAAAGCGCTTCCATCTCCCATTTTGGCCGCGCGTGGAGATTGTAGGTGTTGACGAAATAGCAGCCGGGGCGGCCGGCGCTTGGGGCGCCGGGTTCGTAATAGGCGGTGGTCTGCGAAGGGGCTTTGAATTCGGGGATCACGCACACGCCGTACGGGAGGCGCGGCAATTTTCCAAACTCATGGGCGAGCTCTGGATCGATTTTTTTCACAATGATGCGATAGCCGTTCACCAAATCGTCGGGCTTGTCATAAAAGAATTGCGGAGCGGTGCGGAGGAATTCGGTGAAGTCGTGGAAGCTGCCTTTTAAACCTGTGGACGCGATCACTTTGTCCATTTCGGCGCGGATGCGCTTCACTTCGGCAAGGCCGAGTTCGTGAATTTGTTGCGGGGTCAGGTTCGTGGTTGTCTGCCAGCGCACGTGGAAGGCGTAAGACGCTGCGCCGTTCGGCAACGAGGTGGCGGCGATCGATTCGCGGCACGCCGGCAAATAAGTGGAAACAATATAGTCATGCAGTTTCTGGAAGGAAGGCGCGAGATTGGCCGTGTAGATTTGCTTCGCGCGCGCCGTCAATCGGGCTCGCTCTGCTTCCGGAAATCCTACAGGAAATCTGATGAAGGGCTCGATCAGTGGACTTGCCAGCGGATCGGAGGGAATGAGATCTGCAATTTGTTTTGGAAGGTCGCGAAGCATCAGCTTCGGCGGCGTGTAGCCTTTTTTCAGGCCGTCTTGAAGGAGCGCAAGATTCTGGTCGACGGTCTTCGGCAATGCTTGAAGCCGCGCAAGAATGTCTTCATAGTCAGCGACCGTCTGATGCGGCATGTAGGCGATGGTTGCTGCGGCACCTTGTTGAATGCCATCCAGCTGATTCATCGGCGTCCAAAGACTGAGCGGCACGACGTTGCGAAACGGGATGGGATCGTCGCCGTACTGCAATCCTTCATTCGCGGTTTCGAGGAGTTCGCGGTAGAGGTCGTAGTTGAGTTGCTCCGTGGCCGGAAGCGAATCGCGTGAAATGGATTTCAGCTGCGCCAGGCTGTCGTGGAGATGGCGAATTCGCGCTGCGATGCCCTCGGGCGATTCGTCGGTCCAGCGGCGGTTCTGTCCGGGAAATCCTACGGCGGTGGCTAGGCCGGGATATTCGACCAGCCAGCGCTTCCAGTCTTCGTCGAGATAGGCGCGGAATTTTCGTACGGCTTCGGCGTGAGTGTCGCTTGCACTCGAAGTGCCCTGTCCCAGCGCCAGCATCGGCATTACAAAGAACGCGCTCCCAGCGCTAATAGCCAGCATCGCTAGAAAACGCATCATCAGGCCCTCCCTGCTTTTGCCAGTTCTCTTTCGCGTTCTTTCGCCAGCATGACGATCAGGCGCGCGGTTTCTTCGATGCCCATGGCGGTGTTGTCCACAAGCACGGCATCGGCGGCGCGCACGAGCGGGGAAACTTTACGTTCGCGGTCGCGCTTGTCGCGCTCGATGACTTCGTCGAACACTTCGGGGAGCGTCAGTCTTTCACCCTTTTCCTGGTGTTCTTTCCAGCGGCGTTCGGCGCGCTCTTCCGGCGAAGCGTCCAGGAAAATCTTGAGTTCGGCGTCTGGAAAGACCACGGTGCCGATGTCGCGGCCTTCCATCACCACGCCGCCGCCAGCGCCGGCGCGCTGCTGCTCGGCAACAAGTAATTCGCGCACTCTGGCGATGGTTGCGAGGCGAGAGGCGGCTTGCGCTACTTCAGGGGTGCGGATTTCTTTCGTTACGTCCACTCCATCGAGGAACACACAATTTTTTGCGCCGACTTGTTCGTGCTCTGGAGTTGGGGCGCGAAGCTCGATGTGCGTTTCTTTCGCGAGCGATCCCAACTTATTTTCATCGTCCGGTGAAATACCGTGTCGCAGTGCTTTCAAGGCGAGGGCGCGATACATGGCGCCGCTGTCGAGATACAAATAGCCGAGCAGGGCGGCGACGTGGCGGGCGACGCTGCTCTTTCCGGATCCGGCTGGGCCGTCGATGGCGATGGTGAGTTTGGGCATTTAGGTGGCGCGGCAACACCTTGGTGTGCGCAGTTCTCTCGATATATTAAACCGAGGACAGGCAGGAATGCCTGTGCTACTCAAAAGCCCATGATGTTGTAGCCGCAATCGACGAAGATTATTTCGCCGGTGATGCCGGAGCCCGCATCGGAGAGCAGAAATGCGGCGGTCGCGCCGACTTCGGCGGCGTCGATGTTGCGCTTCAAGGGGGCGCGCTCGATTTGCGTTTTGAGCATGTCGCCGAAGTTCGAAATTCCGCGCGCGGCAAGCGTCTTGATGGGGCCGGCGGAAATGGCGTTGACGCGGACGGCTTGCGCGCCGAGATCGAAGGCGAGGTAGCGTACGGTGGCTTCCAGGGCGGCTTTGGCGACACCCATCACGTTGTAATTCGGGACCACTTTTTCGGAACCGTAGTAGGTCAGAGTGACGATTCCGCCGCCGGCGGTCATGAGTGGCGCAGCGCCACGGGCAACGGCGATCAGCGAATAAACGCTGATGTCATGAGCGATGCGAAATCCTTCGCGGGTCGTGTTCAGAAAAGGATTCTTTAGCTCGTCCGGCGGAGCAAACCCGACGCTGTGCACCAGGCCGTGCAGCACGTCGTAGCGCGACTTCAATTCGTCGAACAGGCGTGCAATCTCGTCATCCTTGGTGACGTCACACATGAAACCTACGGCGCCGGGCATCTCCGCGATCAGGTCTTTGGCTTCGAGTTCGAGGCGCTCGTTTTGATAGGTGATGGCCAGGCGCCAGCCGGCTTCGTGCAGTTTTTTCGCGATGGCCCAGGCGATGCTGCGTTTGTTGGCCAGGCCGAAGATGACTGCTGTCTTTTGCGAATCGCTCATTCGTGAGTCCTCAGTTGTTAGTTCTCAGTTTTTAGTAAAAGCGGAAGCAAAAAACTTTTGTATCCTTTCACTATCCCGTTTCCCTTACCACCCACAAGCAAGCGACTCAAATGCGATGAAATGCTTTTTCTATTTCTTTCAAGGAATAGCGCAGGACCACTGGCCGACCATGCGGACAGCTCATTGGGCAATCCGTTTTGGCCAGGGCGCCGAGCAGCCATTCCATTTTTGAGTGTTCCAGCGGCATGTTCACTTTGATGGCCGCGTGGCACGCGGTGGATGCGGCGATTTTCGCTTGCAGCGTTTCGATCGAGATCGCGGCGTTCTCACGCTCGATGCCGTCCAGAATTTCCGTGAGTAGTTTCTCGGCGTCGGGCGCTCCGACGCCTGCGGGCACAGCTTGGATGGCGACACTTTTCGGGCCCATGGGTTCGACTTCGAAACCGTTGGCGGCCAGCTCTTCGGCGATTCGCTCGAAGGTGACGATTTGGCGGGGCGAAAGTTCGATCACCAGCGGCATCAACATGCGTTGCGCTTCGATTTTACCAGCGCGGCGGGCTTCGAGGTGTTGTTCGAACAGGACGCGCTCGTGCGCCACGTGTTGGTCCACGATCCACAGGCCTTCGCCGTTTACGGCAATGATAAAGCTTGCGCTGACCTGACCCAGCGGCTTGAGATCGGCGATCTGTTCCGGGCGCGGGAGGCTCGCGGGCGCATCAGCGTTCGGAGCGGCGAGATTCGCGGCCCAATTTCCAGCAGTGGGACTTGGCGCAAGCGCTGCCGCAGCGCCAAACGCGGTCCCCGATTCGAATGGAATCCGCTGTTCGACAGGGCGCAGAGGCTCGACGGTGAGATCGAAACCGCCGTCCGAGCCGACGCCGGAGCCGAGGCCGATCTCTTCCATTGGAGGAATGATCGCGCGTGGCACGCTCGATTCGATTGGTGCAGGCGTGATTCCGCCGGAAAATGCCCCATTGCCAGCGCCGGCGGACTGAGGCGTACCAGTCGCCGCGGCGGCGGCAAAACTGGCGATGGGACGTGCGCCCATCAAGGCCTGGCGAATGGCATCGCGCGTGAAATCGTGGACAAAGTTTGAGCGGCGGAAGCGCACCTCGATTTTTGCGGGATGCACGTTGACGTCGACTTCGTCGTAGGGCATTTCGAGGAAAAGGAGCGTCGCGGGAAAAACGGCTGGCGGCAAAATATTCCGATACGCTTCGTGAATGGCGTGAAGGATTAGGCGGTCGCGCACCAGGCGGCGGTTCACGAAAATGTAGATGCCGTTGCGGTTTGCGCGCTGGATGTCCGGGCGCGAGGTGAAGCCACTCACCGTCAACGACGATTTTTCTTCTTCGGGGTCGAGAGCCGGTTCGGTGATGGGGGCGCGGAAGGGCGCGGATACGGGGGAAATCTCAACGAGTTCGTCGAGCGATTGGCGCCCGAAGAGTTGATAGATGCGATCGGCCAGTTTTTCCGCAGGCGGGCAGTTGATGATTTCCTGTGTCGGCGTGGAGAGAATGAATTGCTTGCCGGGATTGGCGAGAGCGTAGTGGGTGACCAGCGAAGCGATGTGGCCAAGCTCGGTGGTGTCGGACTTGAGGAATTTTCTGCGCGCGGGGACACAGTAAAAAATATCGGCAACACTGATGGTCGTTCCGGCGGGAAGACCCGCGGGCTTCACGCCAATCAGCTTTCCGCCAGCGAATTCCACGCGCGTGCCTTCGGCTTCCGCTCCATCGCGCGTTTCGAGCAACAGCCGCGAGACGGCGGCAATCGTGGGCAACGCTTCGCCGCGAAAACCCAGCGTGGAAATGGAAAGCAAATCATCGGCGGAACGCAGCTTGCTGGTGGCGTGGCGTTCGAACGCCAGCAGCGCATCGTCATGCGCCATGCCGTGACCGTCGTCAATCACGCGGATCATGCGCTTGCCACCCTGCTCGACTTCGATGCGGATGGTGTTCGCGCCGGCATCCAAAGCGTTTTCGAGCAGCTCTTTCACGACGGAAGCCGGGCGCTCGACAACTTCTCCCGCAGCAATTTTATTAGCTACTGCTTCCGGTAATATGCGTATCCGGCTCATGCCGCCGCCCCCTTTCCTCGGTCATTATAGCGACGGATGGAGCGAATTACTTGCACCGAACGAAAGGCGACCCACACTAGAAGCGGCAAGACGAGAGCTACAGCAACGGCGGGGTCAACTCGATTTGCGGAGTTTTGGAAATACAAGTGGTCGTAGATGAGCAGCCCTCCGATGATCAGGACCGCGGCCAAGTACCCAGCGACTGTGATCGGCACGAGGAACGAATAGCGGTCCTGGCTAGACATTTCGGGCCACTCGTTTGAGTCGTCCCAAAACACCTGCTCGCAGTGCCAGCAAGCTCGCTCACCACTCCCGAGCAAACTGCTCGAGAGTCCCCAGGTGACCTTGAAGATCCAATGGCAGTATGGGCATCGATAATACGTACATCGAGCGATAGGAAGAAGCCCGGACGCGCCAATTCCAGGGATGACACGTCCGAACGGGTCGAAATCTTTTTTGATTGCCCAAAGACGATCCATCTTTCTCCTGGTTTAGTCACTTCAGCTGAATCCCGAGCTGATCGAGCTGATCTTTATCTACCGGCGATGGCGAATCAGCCATCAAATCCTGCGCGGCAGTAGTCTTCGCGAAGGCGATGACTTCGCGGATGGATTTTTCGCCGGCGAGGAGCATGACGACGCGGTCGATGCCGAGTGCGATGCCGCCATGCGGCGGCGTGCCGTAGGTCAGCGCATCGAGGAAGAAGCCGAAGCGGCGGCGCAACTGCTCTTCTGTAAGGCCCAGCGCTTTGAAGAGGCGCTCTTGGATATCCTGGCGGTGGATTCGAATGCTGCCGGAGCCTAGTTCGTAACCGTTGAGGACCAGGTCGTAGCCTTTCGAACGAACCTCCCAGGGCGCGGATTCGAGTTTTTCCAGGTCTTCGTCAACGATGCCGGTAAAGGGATGCTGCGCGCTAACCCACGTTTTGTCCGTCTCGCTCCATTCGAACAGCGGGAAGCCGGTGAGCCACAGGAATTTCCATTGTGATTTATCAATGACGCCGAGCGCCTCGCCGAGAAGCAAACGCAGTTGGCCGGCGATCAACGCGGCGGCTTCAGTGCCTTTGATCTCTTCCTTGGCGGAAACGGCAACTACCAGATCGCCGGGCTTGGCGCCGCAGGCTTCAGCGAGTTTCTTCACGTTTTCCGGGCCAATCAGTTTTTCGACGGTCGAGGTCAAGCCTTCTGGTGCGACTTTCACGAAATAGGCGCCGCGCGCGTGCAGGGCTTTCGCTTTCTCGGTTAATTCGTCGAGTTGCTTGCGCGAATACGACGCTGCGCCCGGCGTCGCCAGCGCGAAAACGTTGCCTTCGATCTGCAACTTCTGCTTGGCTTCTTCCGGGAGGCAATGGGTCACTTCGTGCAGTTCCATGCCAAAGCGCAGGTCGGGCTTGTCGCTGCCGTATTTTCGGATGACGTCCTTGTACTGCATGTGCGGAAACGGCGCCGCGACGTTGATGCCGGCGACAGCGCAGGCGCGCACCATGACCTGCTCGATCACATGAAAAATGTCTTCCTGGCGCGGAAAGGACATTTCGAGGTCGAGCTGCGTGAATTCGAGCTGGCGGTCGGCGCGCTGATCTTCGTCGCGGAAACATTTCACGATCTGAAAATACTTGTCCAGCCCGGCGATCATCAGGATCTGCTTGAAAATTTGCGGCGATTGCGGCAGAGCGTAGAACTGTCCGTGATGGATGCGGCTGGGGACGAGAAAATCGCGCGCGCCCTCCGGGGTCGAGCGCGTGAGCATGGGCGTTTCCACTTCGAGGAAGCCCATCTCGTCCATGACCTTGCGGATTTCGAGAATAATTCGGTGGCGCAGCGCGAGGTTGCGGTGCGGCTTCGGGCGGCGCAGGTCGAGATAGCGGAAACGCAGGCGCGTCTCTTCGGCGGCGTTGATTTCGTCCTCGATCGGGAACGGCGGCGTCTTGGCATTGTTCAAGATGTGCAGTTTAGTCGCGACCAGTTCGACTTCGCCGCTGGCCAGTTCCGGATTGGCTTTCTGGCGCTTGATGACTTTGCCTTCGACGGCGACCACGAATTCGCTCCGCGCCTGCTCGGCTTTGGCGTGGGCCACGGGCTGCGTCTCTTTGTTGAAGACCACCTGGACGATCCCGGTACGGTCGCGCACGTCGAGGAACAGCAAATTGCCGAGGTCGCGGCGCCGCGCCACCCAGCCCATTACCAGGGCGTCGCGGTTTTCGTCGGTGGCGCGAAGTTCGCCGCAGTAGTGGGTGCGCTTCAGATTGCCCAGAAAATCCAGCACAGTCATGTTCCCTTTCGAAATGATTGCGACGTTGTTCGCACAAAAACCGCACGGGTCTAAAGACCCGCCACTACAGGGACTTTCGCAAATGCTCGAGCAAATCCGGTTCCGTGAACTTTGCTTGCGAACCGTCGGCCAAGGTCTTTAGGGTCCACAGGCCTTCGGAGACTTCATTATCGCCGAGGATGAGGGCGAACCGTGCGCCCAATTTGTCTGCCTGGCCGAGGGCTTTGCCGAATTTCTGCTCGACGGGGGGCAGCTCGACGCTGAAGCCGGCCTTGCGCAAGTCCTTTGCGGCGCGAATGGCGGTGGCACGCGCCTTGTCGCCCATCCAGGCGATATACACATCGCGGCCTTTTGGAGCGGGCGCTTTGCCACTTTCTTGCAGTGACAAGATCAAGCGATCCTCGCCGATGGCGAAGCCGATGCCTTTCGTCGGCGGACCGCCAAGGAGTTCGACCAAGCCATCGTAGCGGCCGCCGCCGCAGACAGCGTTTTGCGAGCCGAGTCCCTGCGCAGTGATTTCGAACGTCGTGCGCATGTAATAGTCGAGGCCGCGGACGAGACGCCAGTTTTCGCGGTAGATGACGCCGCGCATTTCGAGTTGATGTTTCACGGCGGCGTAATGCGTCGCGCAGTCTTCGCAGAGGTGGTCGGCAATGCCTGGCAATTTGGCGATAATGCCCTGCTCGCTTTCGAGTTTCGAATCGAGGACGCGCAGCGGATTCGTCTCGATGCGCCGCTGGCTGTCCGGCCCGAGCTTGTCCTTCACCTTCAGCAATTCCGCGCGCAGCAGCTCAACATATTTTGGCCGGCATTCGCGGCAACCGATGGAATTGATGTCCAACTGCGCGCCTTGCAATTCGAGCCGGTCGAAAAACGTCATGACCATTTCGATCACTTCCGCGTCAATCGCGGGTGCATCGCTCCCGCCCAGTACTTCCGCACCAATCTGATAAAACTGCCGGTAGCGCCCCTTCTGTGGCCGTTCGCGCCGGAACATGGGGCCCATGTAGTACAGCTTCACTGGCGCGGGCAGGGATTGCATCCCGTGCTCGATGTACGCCCGGCAAACGGAGGCGGTAGCTTCGGGACGAAGGGAAATCTCGGAACCTAGTTGCATCGCATCCATAAATACAAACAGTCGATCGAAAGTGGCTATCTGGGCGTCAGGGGTTGGACGGTCCTCCAGCCAAGGCTCAATTTTGCTCCAGATCGCCTGAGCCTCCTCGACGGCTATTTTATTGAACGGCGTCTTTGGGATTTTCTCTTCCTCGTACAAACGTTTGACTTTTTCGAAGTAGTCACCGAGTTGTCCGACCGTCGGACTTGGGTCAAGTCTGTCGTACCGGTCGACAAACGTGTACATCTCCTTCGAAACGATGTCCGTCTCGCCACCAACGGCGCGTGCGAAAAGACCCGTTGGCTCGAAAATGGGTGGGCGGATTTCACCGAAACCGAAGGTGCCAAAGACTGCGTGTGCGGTTTGCTCAACGCGATTCCAGAGCGCGGTCTCGGGCGGCAAAAGGTCGCGCGTGCCACGAATCGCTTGAAACTTGCGCGGCTTCTCTTCTTTTTTGGCTGTGCCTTCGCTCACTCGACGGGTTCCTCGCGATAAATGTTCTTGTACTCGACGTAGCGCTGCGCGTAAGCATCAATGGACGCCTGATTGATCTCCGTCAGCGCGCGCTTCACTTTGCCCGGCGAACCCATGACCAAGCTGCCCGCAGGAATCGCGGTGCGCTCGGTAAGCAGCGTCCCTGCCGCAACGATGCTGCCGGCGCCAACGGTCACGCCGTTCAAAATGATCGCGCCCATGCCGATGAGGCAGCGCGACTCGATGGTGCAGCCGTGCAGCGTCACGGAATGCCCGACGGTCACGTCATCGCCGAGAATCAGTGGCCACTCGCCGCGCATGACGTGGCACACCGAACCGTCCTGAATATTTGTCCGCGCGCCGACGCGAATGTAGTGCACGTCGCCGCGAAGCACGGTGCACGGCCACACGCTCGAATCCTCGCCGATGACCACGTCGCCGATAATGACCGCGGCGGGGTCAATATAGGCGGAAGCCGCAATCTGCGGCCGCTTCCCGCGATAGGGTCGAATCATGCTATCCCTTTGATTTGCCCAGAGATAAGACGGGCACGGCGCACTCCGCTAACCCAAGGTGAACACGCCGCGCGCCCGCGGGAAGAGCCTCATACCCGGACATTGCAAGATAACATCCGCGTGCAGAACTGACAAGAAAGCGTGGCTTGCGCGTGGAGATGGCCGCGCCCGGTGCTACTCGGCCTGAACCTTTTTGGGAGTCTCCGGCGGCACTGAAATGTTGGCGCCAGTTTCAAATTGGAACCTTTAGGATTGCAGAATTCAAATCTGGGAAAAGGTAATGGGTGCGGCCGAAGAAAACGAATTGAGGCGCAGAGGAGCTTCCGCTTGTAGATATTAGATTCTTCAAAGATTGCGGGAGAAATAGAATCAGGCGTGCTGCCGCCGCTGGTGGCACGGTGCGTGCCTTCTAGCGAAGCGAGGACGAAAGACAAGCTTCGCGAGGAGACGCACATGCGCAAAAGACTTCTTGTTCTGATGACACTGTTTTGGTGGTGTGCGGGGGGAGCGCATCTGGCCGCGCAGGATCTGGCAGCCGTTAGAGCGCCAGAACTCGATGGGCCGAGTTTGCCAGCATCTACAAATAAAGATACGACAGACGCTGATGCGCAGGCCGCGCCTACTGGAGGCAAGCTGGCGGAGATCATCGATCGTATCGTCAAACGAGAGCATGAGCTGATGGCTGCGTTTGACCTCTATAGTCCGATCATTGAGACGTACATCCAGGAAATGAAGCCCGACAAGCAGTTGGGACTGGTCCCCAAGACTGATGTGTATCTCCTCGGGCAAGCAGATTTTCACGGGCGGCTCAGAGTTCACTCGATGACGGAGAGCGGCAAGAGTGGCTCTTTGGTTTGGTCTTTCGTGCCGGCCGGGTTTCTACAAATGATTTTTGTGGATCGAGGGGGCTTCGATAAAGCGCACTACCGCTTCGAATATCGGCGGCGGGAATTTTTGGGCGATGTGAGGTGCTTTGTTTTTGATGTGTCCGCGGCACCGAAAGTTCGTGGCGCCCGGTTCATGGGGACCGTCTGGGTGGAAGATCAGGACTTCACCATCGTGCGCATCAACGGAAGATACTCTCCCGCCACACATTTCTCGTTGAAAACGATTGAGGATGAATACTACCTGCACTTCGATTCGTGGCGAACCAACGTGAGATCCGGTCTTTGGATGCCGAGCTACGTTTACAGCCAGAAGCTTGCTCGACCGAGTTTTCTTGGCAATCCCAGCTTCAAATCGGCGACGCATCTCTGGGGATACAACCCCAAGACCAGTTCGCGCGAAGAGGAATTGAACCGGCTGCTGGTCGAATCCGCGAATCCGGTCAAGGAAGAAGCAGCGCAGCACGACCGCTCCCCTCTCGGAGCGGAACGCGAGTGGAGGCATGAAGCGGAGAACAACGTGCTCGATCTTCTGGAGCACGATGGACTTCTGGCCCCGCAAGGAGAGGTGGACAAAGTTCTGAACACCATCGTCAACAATCTGGAGGTCACCAACAATCTTGACGGGCAGATTGATCTGCACTGCCGCGTGCTGCTCACCACCAATCTGGAAATGTTTTCGATCGGCAGCACCATCGTGTTGAGTCGCGGGTTGCTCGACGTCGTGCCGGACGAAGCCACGCTGGCGGCCATGCTGGCGCATGAAATGGCCGATGCCATGCTGCCAAAGCCCTATCAGGATCAATATGGCTTCAACGATCTGGTACGATTGCCGCCAACGGAAGTGCTGCGGCGGCTCTCCTTCCGGGAGGAGAAAACGGATACGGCGGCGAATGGCGCGAAGGCCATGGAACTTCTCAAAAAATCGCCTTACGCCGCAAACTTAGGCACTGCCGGACTTTTCGTAAGGCAATTGCAGTCACAATCCAAACAATTGAAGCGATTGATCAGCCCGCAGCTTGGGAACCAAGCGTTCTTCGCGTCGCAATTGCTGCAGTCCGCGCCCGCGCTGGAGCCGAACAATAAGGACCAGATCGCAGCGTTGCCGCTGGGATCCCGAGTGAAGATCGATCCGTGGAATGCAGGCGTCAGCTTGATGAAAACCAAGCCCTTCACGAGGCTGTCGGTGCGAGACAAAATGCCGTTCGAAGTGACGCCGCTGCTGCCGTATTTGACGCGGTATGCGGAACCTCCAACCGCGCAAGAAAATTCGAAGTCGCCCGCAGGACGGGGGCAGTAGAGAACCGCAGCGCTGGATTACGCGTGGCAGGTGGGCCATCATCGTCTTGTGGAGACCAAGTGCGCAAAGTGCGGCGCGGCGATGACGTGCCTGCCGGACGGCGGTTGCTGGTGCGCGGAGTTGCCGCGCGTTCCGCTGCCCCGCGATGCGGAGGGATGTCTTTGTCCTGATTGCTTGCGGGCGAAGATCGTGGCGCTTCAGAAGGCCGCAGAAGGGACGGCAACGTAGGACTTTAATCGATCTGGATGGAAGGACCGCCGGCGGCTGCGCCGACTTCGACGAGGCGATTGGCCACGGCGTGCGCAACGGCATAAAGACTCTTTGCGCCGGCGCCATTTTCGCCAAGTGCGGCGACAGGCTTGCCGGTATCGCCGCCGATTCGAATGCGCGGATCGATCTCAATTTCACCGAGCACGGGAACGCCGTAGGCTTCCGCGGTTTTCGCGCCCTCGCCGTGGCCGAAGATGTCGATCGGCTTGTTGCAATGTGGGCAGGAGAAGGTGCTCATGTTTTCGACTACGCCGAGCACTTCCACGTTCACCTGGCGGAACATTTCAATGGCTTTGCGGACGTCAGCTAGCGCGACGGTCGAGGGCGTGGTGACAATGACGGCGCCGGTGACGGCGACGGTCTGGATGAGCGTGAGCTGCACGTCACCGGTACCGGGCGGCAGATCAATGAGCAAATAATCGAGTTCGCCCCAAACGACGCTGCGCAAGAACTGCGTGATCACGCTGTGAAGCATGGGGCCGCGCCAGATCATGGGCTTGTCGCCGGGATTGAGCAGGCCCATGGAGATCATTTTCACGCCCTGAATTTCGACGGGCACGATGCGCTTGTCCATGGTCGCCAGCGGTTCCTGTGTGGTGCCGAGCATGATGGGAACGTTGGGGCCGTAGACGTCGGCGTCGAGCAAGCCGACTTTGTGGCCGAGCTTGGCCAGCGCGAGCGCGAGATTCACGGCGACGGTGGTCTTGCCGACGCCGCCTTTGCCGCTGGCGATAGCGACGAGATTTTTCACGCCAGGGATCGGGTGGCGTTCGGGCTGCTGCTGTGGCGCTGGACCTGGTGGCATTGGCTCCCTCTTTGGTAGGACAGGCACTCTTGCCTGTCCTTTTTTCAATCAACCGCAATCAGCTTCCGTTCATGGCTTCGTCAAAACCGGACAGACTCTTCGGAGCTCAAGGTAAGCAGGAATGTCTGTCCTACTCAGGCGCCATGGCATTTTTTGTACTTCTTGCCGGAGCCGCAGGGGCACGGGTCGTTACGTCCGACTTTTGCGCCGGCGCGTACGGGCTTCGGTGCTTCCGCCTGCGCGGGGCCGGTTTGATATTGCAAATCTTTTTGCTGCCGCTGTTGGCGGCGTTCGATTTCGCGCGCGACGGCGGGCAAGTGCTGCGGCTCGCTGGCTCGTGCGGCGGCGCTGGCGGCAACGGCATCGGCGCGCGGGCGCGTGGGCTGCGGCGGTGAATCAGGTTGCGGCGTGCCCGAAGTAGGCGGCTGCTCGCCCTGCTGAATCTGAATGTGGAAGAGATAACGCACCGTCTCATTGTCAATACGCGTCATCATGTCTTCAAAAAGAATGAAGGCTTCTTTCTTGAATTCAACGATGGGATCTTTCTGCGCATACCCGCGCAGCCCGATACCCTCTTTCAAGTGGTCAAGCGAAAGCAGGTGGTCCTTCCACTGCGAGTCCACCACGTCGAGAATGATGCGGCGCTCGAGCCAGCGCATGAGCTCGGCGCCGAATTGCGTTTCCTTTTCCTGGTAGCGCTTGGTGACGGCTTCAACCGCGGCGTCCACCAACTGATCGTGCGCGAGTGTGGCAGGATCAGCGCCGGCGGCCTTCATGTCCACGCCAAACTGCGCGGTGGCTTCCGCGAGGAATTGCGTGGTGTTCCATTGATCGGGATGCTGTTCGCGCGGGCAAAAGGTTTCAACGAGCTCGCGCGCGACGTCTTCCGCTATTCCCAAAACATAATCGCGCTGGTCTTTGCCTTCGAGCGCGGAGCGGCGAATCGAATAAATCGTCTCGCGCTGCTTGTTCATCACGTCGTCGTATTCCAGCAAATGTTTGCGGGCATCAAAATTTTGCGCTTCGACGGATTTTTGCGCGTTCTCGATGCGGCGAGAGATGAGACCAGACTCGATGGGTACCCCTTCGGTCATGCCGAGGCGGAACATTAACGCCTTGACGCGTTCGCCACCGAAGATGCGCATCAGATCGTCTTCGAGCGAGAGGAAAAAACGCGAAGACCCGGGATCACCCTGACGCCCGGCGCGGCCGCGTAACTGATTGTCAATGCGCCGAGCTTCATGGCGTTCGGTGCCGAGAATGTGGAGTCCCCCGAGAGCGACGACTTCGTCGTGCTCCGCTTTGCACTGCTCGGCAAATTGGTCGTACATGGGCTTCCACTGATTGGCGGGCACCTGGAAGATTTTGCCTTCGTGCTGGAAAAGAACCATTTGCACCGCGGCTTGCGCGGCGTCGCCGGGAGCGGGCTCTGCGGGAATGACCGCCGGAGCCGCGGCATAGGGCATGGCCAGCTTGTTTTTCAGGAAATGGTCACGCGTCATTTGTTCGGGATTGCCGCCGAGCAAAATGTCTGTGCCGCGGCCGGCCATGTTGGTGGCCACGGTGACGGCGCCCTTGCGGCCGGCTTGAGCCACGACGCGCGATTCGCGTTCGTGTTGCTTGGCGTTCAAAACCTGGTGCGGAATGCCTGATTTTTTTAGCAATTCCGCGATGGCTTCGGATTTTTCAATGGAGATGGTGCCCACCAGCACAGGCTGTCCGCGCTCGAAATATTGGCGGATGCCGTTGTCGAGCGAATTGTCCTCTTGCAGGATGCCGTTGACCACGGCGTGAAATTTTTCTTTTTCCGTGCGATAGACCACGTCCGGAGCTTCAATGCGAATCAGCGTGCGGTTGGTCGGAATGATGGTGACTTCTAAATTGTAAATCTTGCTGAACTCCGCGGCTTCCGTGGCCGCCGTGCCGGTCATCCCGGAGAGTTTCTTGTACATGCGAAAATAGTTTTGAAAGGTAATCGTGGCGAGCGTCTGGTTTTCGCGTTCGATCTTGACGCCTTCCTTGGCCTCCACGGCCTGGTGCAAACCGTCAGACCACCGGCGGCCGGGCATCTGGCGCCCGGTGAATTCATCCACGATGATGACTTCGCCGTCTTTCACGACGTAGTCCACGTCATTCTTGTAAAGCGTGTGCGCGCGCAGGGCCTGGTAGACGTGGTGAATCGTCTCCATGTGCGCGGGATCGTACAAATTGCCGAGGCTCAGCAGGCGTTCGCATTTGCTGACGCCTTCTTCGGTGAGCGTGGCCGTGCGGTGCTTTTCGTCGAGAGTGTAATCAATGTCCTGAATTAGTTTGGGAATGATCTTGTCGATCTTTGCGTACTTGTCGGTGGACTCTTCCGAGGGCCCGGAAATAATCAGCGGGGTGCGCGCTTCGTCAATCAAGATGGAGTCCACTTCGTCCACGATGGCGAAATGGTGGCCGCGCTGGACGCAATGCGCGAGGTCGTACTTCATATTGTCGCGAAGATAGTCGAAGCCGAATTCGTTGTTGGTGCCGTAGGTGATGTCCGCGCCGTAGGCCGCGCGGCGTTGCTCGTCATCGAGATCGTGGACGATGACGCCGACGCTCAGTCCCAGCGCGCGATAGAGGGGGCTCATCCACTCCGCGTCGCGGCGGGCAAGGTAATCATTGACCGTGACGATGTGCACGCCGCGTCCCGCAAGGGCGTTCAGCACCGCGGGAAGCGTGGCGACGAGCGTCTTGCCTTCGCCCGTTTTCATTTCCGCGATTCGCCCGTCGTGCAGAACCATGCCGCCGATCAACTGCACATCGAAATGGCGCATGTTCAGGAAGCGCCGGCCAGCTTCGCGCACCAGGGCAAACGCGGGAACGATGGCCGGTTCGAGGGCTTTCTGCATCAACTCGCGAAAGGTGGGTTCGCCGGGATCAGCGTCTTTCAATTGCTCCTGAACTTGGGCGCGCAGCTCCATAAAGCGCGCCTTCAGCTCTTCATCGCTGAGAGCTCGCACCTCGGCTTCGCGCTCGTTGACAGACGCGACGAGTGGCTGCAGTTTTTTGATGTCGCGCTCGTGCTTAGTGCCGATAAATCGCGCGATGAACCTATTGATGAATTCGGTGACATCCATGAAAGGGTGTGCCGTCTCCTGACGGTTCGCCACGTGCCTCTGACAACAGGCTGCCGCAAGGCTATAAGTACAAACATCCTATTCTAACTGGTTGGGTGCGCCTGCGCCAAGAAACACGACATCCAGCTGCCCTTGGTTTTAGGCGGTAAAGTACCTGGGTTTTCTTTCGAGGGGGGCCTGGTCCATCCGGTGGCAGAGACAGTCGTGGTTGATCGCTACTTCGGTCACAAGCGGCCGGACCAAAATAGAAACAGCAGGATCAGGATGATCAGGCTTACGCCGCTTATAGGGTAGAAACCCCACTTCTTGCTATGTTGCCAGATCGGAAGACTACCAACGACCGCTATCAGCACGACAACGGGAAGAATAAACATCACCAGCATGTCTTTGTTCCTCCTTCTTCGGCGGCAACGGCCAGGCGGCCAGCAATCAAAATAACTGGACGCAGAAGCTCTTATAGCGTGGAGCAAGCGGGCGGTCTGTCCACATCTGGACACATGGTTGAGGGAGATGCTTCAAGGATTCTGTGAGATTTGGCTGATGAGGTAGAGGTATCGATCCCCTCTTACGTCAATTTCGAAGTGGAACCGTCGAATTCAAACTTGGCGGCGCGCTGACGACGCTCAGAAAGGGTAGGAAAGCTGTCGATTTTGCGCCCCTCCGTGCGACGTATAGATGAGGTTCAGAAACGCGGCACGCAGGAGGCAGTTATGGCAAGGCAGCTCACATTCGCCCAGAGTTTCAAGTTCGTTACGGGAATCGCTCTCGCGGGAATGGGGCTATATATTCTGTCCGCAGCTCTCGCTGGACCCTTAGCCGTGTTCACAAGCCTCCTGGGCGTGGCAGTGAGGGAAGCGCTGGGGCAACTACCCTCCATCCTGCCGGTGGTATTACAGGCTGCGAAGAGGTTTACCTTCGATCACCGGCAGTCTAGCCCATGCCCTCTCCAGATGTTGGTATCATGCTGGCCGCTGCTCCTGGTTCTGGCCGGGGCGGCCTAAGTGCCTGATACTTCGGGAGTAAGGCGGGTTAGCCCATGCGTAAAATGCTCTTTAGAAAAGCCGCGGTTCTTGTCGATTTGACTAGCGCTCGTTCGACGCGTAAGTAGAGGCCAGGTTCAACAGGTCAAGCTGGGAGAAAACCGGGCTCGCAATCCTAAATCAGAACGGAGAACTCACGATGCGATTCATGATGATGGTCAAACACTCGGAAAACCAGGGCCCACCGCCCCCGGGATTCATGGAGGTGATGGCAAAGCTTGGCGAAGACGCGGTCAAAGCCGGCACGATGGTGATCAGCGGCGGGCTAGCCGCGACGGCCGCGAGCACGCGTGTGCGGCTCTCGAAAGGGCAGATCAACGCGATCGACGGGCCGTTCACCGAGGCCAAGGAAGTCGTCGGCGGGTTTGCGATTCTGGAGTACAAGTCCAAGAAAGAGGCTCTCGAAGGGGCCCTCAACTTCATGGAACTCCACAAGAAGCACTGGCCGGGCTGGGAAGGCGAAACGGAAGTTCGCCAGTTGCTCGGGCCGGAAGACTTCGCTCCCAAAAAATAGAAACGTTCGACTGCAGGACCGGCGGCGCAGAAGCAGTTTCGGTGCGCTTCGGCTTGCGCCGACGGATTGAACGTGGTGTTATCGGTAGCCGTGACGGCTACCGATACACATCGCGCAATCGAAGCAGTCTGGCGCATCGAGTCGGCAAGGATCATCGCGGGACTGGCGCGAATGGTGCGCGATGTCGGCCTCGCCGAAGAGCTCGCACAGGACGCTCTCGTGGCGGCGCTCGAGCAGTGGCCGGAGTCCGGCATCCCCGATAATCCGGGCGCGTGGCTCATGGCCGCCGGGAAGCACCGCGCCATTGACCGGCTACGGCGCAGCAAGCTGCTGGAGCGCAAGCATGGGGAACTTGGCCGCGAGCTGCAATCCCGGCAGGAGATGGCCGTGGCGGATTTCGACGCTGCGATCGACGATGACATCGGAGACGACCTTCTTCGGTTGGTGTTCACGGCCTGCCACCCGGTGCTTTCTTCCGAAGGGCGCGTTGCGTTGACGCTGCGTTTGCTGGGAGGGCTGACGACAGAGGAGATTGCGCGCGGTTTTCTTGTTCCGGAGCCAACCGTAGCGCAACGCATCGTGCGAGCCAAACGCACGCTGGCCGAGGCGCACGTGCCGTTTGAGGTTCCTCGCGGGAGCGATCGCGCCGTTCGCCTCAAGTCGGTGCTCGAAGTTATCTATTTGGTTTTCAACGAAGGCTACACAGCCACGGCAGGCGACGATTGGCTGCGGCCGGCGCTTTGCGAAGATGCGCTACGGCTTGGGCGCATCCTGGCGGAACTGGCTCCCCACGATCCGGAAGTGCACGGCCTCGTCGCGCTGATGGAAATCCAGGCGTCGCGCACGGGGGCGCGCGTAGGGCCATCGGGAGAGCCGATCTTGCTGTTGGAGCAGAACCGCTCGCGCTGGGATCAACTCCTCATTCGTCGTGGGCTGGCAGCGCTTCAGCGTGCCGAAGCGCTCGCGAGCTCGCGTGGCCCGTACACGCTGCAGGCCGCAATCGCCGCGTGCCACGCGCGGGCGCGTACGGCGGAGGACACCGACTGGCCGCGCATCGTCGCGCTCTATGAAGCACTCGCAGAAATCACGCCGTCACCAATTGTGGAACTGAATCGCGCTGTAGCCGTGGCCATGGCGTCTGGTCCGGCAGCGGGACTGGAGCTGCTCGACGCACTCACCTCGGAGCCTTCGCTCAAGAATTACCACTTGTTGCCCAGCGTGCGCGGCGACTTTTTGTTCAAGCTGCGTCGCTTCGCCGAAGCGCAAGCGGAGTTCGAGCGTGCCGCCTCTCTCACGCGCAACGCGCGCGAGCGCGAGCTGCTGCTCGCCCGCGCCAAGTCGTGCACGGAAGCATAATCGCAGTCCCGACCGCAATGAAAACGATTGTGAATCTCGCACACTGCACGCATTCCAGTCCGACGGATTGTGTGGGTGAGTTGGAGTACTCGCGAAGAAAAACCCTGGGACCTGCAGGGAGAGAATCGGAGACTGCACGATACTCCTAAGGTGATTGACACGGGGAGTCGCTGAGATCTGAAAGGGGTACGGTTATCGTGAAACGAGGGTTTGGACGGGGGCGGGGACCGGGGCGTCGTCGGGGGCGGCGGTCGGAATGTTCGAACTACTAGAAATGTTTCCCGCCAGCATGCGGCGGTACTTACTGCGTTCGTCGAGATTCATATCCACAATTTCGAAGGCCATGTCCTGGGCGCGGGAATCGCGCATCAGCGCAGTGGCTTGCAAGTTTCTCATGCCGACCTGCAGGCGCAGTTGCACCTGCGTGCCTGGCGTCAGGTGCCGGCTGAGAGTAGCAACGCCGCCGGTCAGACTAGCGGTCTTGATCTCCATGGAGCAGCTTTCTTTGAGATTCGTGCACACCGCACGCACCGATTTCCTTAACCTTACGCGCGTGTGGCGGCGATGACGTACGAATTTCGAGGCGGACGGAATCGCCAGCGGAGCGAGTGCGAGATCTTCGCGTTCGATTCCACTCTTCGGCAGAAACTCCAGCGCCCAATCCGGATCGAGCTTTTCAAGAGACTGGAACGCTGCGATGCGCAATTCCTGGGGATGCAGCCAGCCAAATATTTTCTTCGACTCGACGATGCGCTTCAGAGTGCTCACCGATTCGGGAGCATTTATTCTGCCCAGCGCTTCAATGGCCTTCACACGCAGATAGGGAGTGGCGCCGGGAGGTAAATCGCCATCGGCGATGGTGAGGAGTTTGCCGAGCGCTTCGCGGTCCACGGCCACGCCAATCTCGTCAATCACCAGCGGCATTACGAGCGGGTCCACATGGTCGAGCAGTTCGAGGAGAACCTGGCACCTGCGCGGCGCGCCGCTCGCGGAAATTTGGCGGATCACACGGTCTTGCGAAGCGCGTGGAAAATCCTTCATGCGGCCCGGCAAGTAGACCATGATCGACTGCGGATCCAGCTTGCTCAGCAGGCCGGCCATCTCCACCGCTTCGGCAATCGGTCCTCCGCGCACAGTGCTGCGGAGATATTGCACGGCTTCCTCGCCGAGATCGGAAGCCAAGTTAGCGATGTGCTCGGCATCGTCGCGCAGGCTACAGCGATTGAATCGCATGGCCAACTGTTCCATGGTGGTTTGCGGAAGCAGCTTGAGAACGTCAGTTAAGCCAGCGGCAACGTGCCGCGCGCGCAAGGCTTCGTCCACAAAATCCGGCACGCGATCTTCGATGCCCATTTTCGCGCGCAGGCTGCGCGCAATTCCGGGACGTTGGGACTCGACCCCGGCAATCAAATCGAGCGCTTGTTCCATCGCCGGGAAATGCCGGGTGGTCGCCGCTTCCTGGCTCAAGCGCACGAATGCGGCACTCACCAGTCCTTGCAGCTCGGAGTCTTGTTCCACGCTAAGGCGCAGGCCCAAGTGCCGCAGCGCCTCGCTTAACAGTTTTGGATCCGCCTTGGCGTACAGCTCGGCCATCTCGGAGAGGCCCACGGCGGTTTTCTTGCGCGCATCCGTCTCTTCACTGTCCGCGCAAGCGGCGTAGTTCTGGAGAATGCTGATGGCTTCGGCGATGTTCCCGTGTTCGATGAGCTCGCCGACATAAGACTGCACGTTGCGCGGCGGAATGCACCAGGCTTCGCCGGACATCAGCACGGCGCGCTTCCCGCTCTCGGGCACCGCGGCCCAGAATTGCCGGTCCAGGATTTCGCGATGCGACTCGACCAGCATTCCGGCGTCGCTCATTTTGTCTTCGTGCGCGCCAAGAATCTTGCGGAGATTTTCGATCTCCTGGTTCATGCGATCGAGCATCTGGCGGACGGCGTTGACTTTGACTTCGCCCTTTTCGAATCGCTCGAGCGCGAACCGAATTGCCAGGTGCTCGGCCAGCTGCACGAGAACGGATTCGTCCGGTTTTTCGCTCGGTGCTTGCGCCGCCAGGGCAGCGAGGGCTTGCTTCAAGGTGTCTTGCGCGCGGCCCGGCAGCTGAGAGACTTGGTCTTGAAACGCGCCGGCTGCGGCCAAACCACCTTGCCCGGAACCGACGCTCCCGAAGCTTGTCAGCGCACCCAGAATTCCAAGAAGTTCTTCTTCGGTGGGCTCGCCGCGTCCGCTACCTCCAAGTCCAGCCACCACTCCCGAGACTAGGCTCGCACCGCTGCTAACCGGAGCGGCGCCCCACCCGCCGGTGCCTGAACCATTGCCAGCCGGTCCACCATTACCCGCTCCACCGCCGCCCGATCCGCTGCCTCCCGGTCCTGGGCCAAACCCTCCTCCAAGCCCGCCGCCACCTGGCCCGGGTCCGAATCCTCCTCCACCTGAACCTCCTCCACCTGGTCCAACTCCTGGGCCCGCTGTCCCTCCAACCTCAACACCGGAGCCACCGCCACTACCGGGGCCAAATCCGCTGGTTCCCGGCCCACCCCAGCCGGGTCCGCTGCCTCCCGGTCCTGGGCCAAATCCTCCTCCTCCAGGACCGCCGCCACCTGGCCCGGGTCCGTTCCCTCCGGCTCCTGCGCCACCATCGCCTTTCGCCCCCTGCGCAGCAGCAATCAATTCGAGCAATTTGTGCGGATCATTCAACCATTCGGAAAAACGGTCGTGATCCTTGCCGAGGGAAGCAACCGCCAGCTGGGCAGCCATGCTGGCCTCTTTGAGTCGCGAATCGGTGGCCACGAAGCAAACTTCGTTGATGCGGATTCCCTGGGCTCCCGCAAGGGCAGCCTTCAATTGGAGAGCAAGCTCGGCCGGTTTGGATTTGCCAGTGGGAAAGGCGCGTGCAAAGCGCCCAACCTCTTCCTCCGTTACGCAGGCAAAAAACTGCACGCTGGCGAGCCCGGCGGCGGACAGCAGCTGGGCGAACTGCTTTTCAGCCGGAGCACCTTCCAGCGGCACGCCATCCAATAGTAGCTGCGCTCCGCTTGCGCCGAGCAGCAGTCCTGAATCCGATCCCAAGGGGATGGCAGTCCGCAACTCGCTCCATGCGATTTGCAGCTGTTCGATGGTCCGCGCGTGCTCGTAGCCATACAAGCGGGCGAACTTCAACAAGATGTTCAGGCTTCTTACGAATGCGCGTCCCGCCGCTGTTTTTGGATCTGATTTCATCCTGCGCCGTGTAGGTCCGCCATAGGACTCCCTGTCTAGTACCGTAGGGTTAGGCCCCGTCCCGCGCAATGGTACAGGAGTCCCATGTGTCTCCTGCGTCAAGCCGACGGAAGGACGGGCAGCTAGCCTGAACAAACGTACGGGTGCACCTTTGGAGAGGACAGGTATGAAAGGGTTATTGGCGCCAAATTACGGCCGCCAAATGCTAATTTTTTGAGATCGCCACGCGCCCACGGCGCCTGGTGCGATTCGTTACTTGCGCGACCATCGGCAAACCACCCAGCTCGAGAAGCAGTTTTCTCAAGCGATAGCGTTCCTCCAGATCCATATCCACAAATTCGAACGCCATGGCCTGTGGCCGCGCTCCGCGCACGATCGCCTGCGCTTTGATGTGGCGCACGCCCAGGCTGAATTTCAGCGTCAGGAGCGATCCGGGCGCCAGGTGACGTTCGCCGGAACCGATGCCTCCGCCCAAGTTCAACTCCGGAATCGATAGCCGGAAGTTTTCACGCAGGTTGGTGGTTACGCCGATCAGATTGCGTGATAGCTTCAGTCGCGCATAGCGCCTCTGCCGGATGACCGAAGCATTCGGCTCGGGATCGGTAGGCTCGAGCGTCAGTTCTTTGCGATCGATTCCGCTGGCAGCAACTTTTTCCATGCCCACGGCCGCATCCACACGGATGAGCGCTTGCGCCGCCGCAATTCTCAATTCATTGGGATAGACCCAGCGCCAAACCTGGCGGGCGTCCAAAATGTGCTGGAAGAGCGCGCTGGCCCCTGAGGCGCGCAGGCGGCCGAGAGCTTCGACAGCCTTGACCCGTGTGAATCCGGGCGTCTCATCGTTCTGCACCAGTTCGATGAGCTTCGGGATGCACTCCGGCTGCCCGCTCATTCCCATCTCATCGAGAGCCAAGGGGCGGATCATCACATCCAGGGAATCGTAGAGCGCCACAAGCAGCCTTGCACGGTGTTCTGGCGGCGTGGCGGAGAGCTGGCGCACCGCGCGGTCGTGCGCGGAACGCGGCCACTGCGAGAGGCGCAAGGGCAAGATTTTTTCCACGCTTTCTGGGGAAAGCTGGCTCAGCAGTCCGAGGGCTTCCGCGGCTTCTCCTGCCGGCGCGGTTTGCAGAGTTTCTACCAGGCGCTGCGTCGCATCCTCGCCCAGGCCTTTCACGATGCTGCAGAGGAGCTCGCAATCCTCGCGGAATCCGCAATGCCCGAAGCGGCTGGTGGCATAGTGCAGCGTAGCCTTGGGCATCAACCCGAGAATCTCGGTCATGCCATCCGCGATTTGCCCGCTGCGCATCGCTTCTTCGATGAATTCGGGCAAGCGCTCTTCGGCGCCGATGCGCGGCCGCAGGCTCTGCGTCGAGCCTGGCCGCTGCGTCTCGACGCTGTCGAGGGACGCCAGCGCTTGCTGCATTGCCGGGTAGCAGCGCTTGGAAGCTGCTTCCTGGCTCAAACGCACAAACGCGGCGCTGACCAGCGTCTGCAATTCGGGCTCGCGTTCGAGCGCCAGCTGGTTACCCAATCGCCGAATGGCGTCCATCAATGCGCTGCCGTCTCCGCTGCCATACAGCTCGCCAAGATCGGATAAGCCGATTGCCGTGGTGCGCCGCGCTTCGGGCGCTTCGAGGCTGATGCACGACGCGTACTTCATCAGGATTTCGTTTACAGTCTTGAGTTCACCGCGCCGCAACATATCCTCAAGGAACACGCGCACGTTGCGCGGGGGGACGCACCATGCTTCGTCCGAGGTCAGCACTTCCTTCTTATTCTCTTCGGGCACCTGCTCCCAGAATTCCTGGTCCAAGAGTTCCGTGTAGGACTGCACGGAAAGACCGGCGTGAGCCATCATTTCTTCTTGTTGTCCAAGGATTTTGCGCAACGCTTCAATTTCCGTGTTCATGCGGTCGAGCAACTGCTTCACCGCATTGACGCGCAACTCGCCCTTTTCGTAACTGTCCAGCGCGAACCGGATGGCCACGTGTTCAGCGAGTTTGAGCAGCATGGGCTTGTCAGGCTTGGCATCCGGCGCTTGGGCTGCGAGTCCCGCCAGCGCCTGCTGCAACGTGTACTGTGCGCGCACGGGCATGGCGCTGAGCCGCGACTGGAACGTCGGCACGTCCATGCGTCCTTCGGAATCTTTTCGCGATTTGCCAAGTTGCGCGAACAACCCCAGCATCGAGCGGACATCCTCTTCGGCCACGGAGTAAACGCCACCGCCGCCTTCTCCCGTGCCGCCGGTTCCTGGAACGATGCCTGCGGGCATCGAACCGAGTCCGGTTGCCATGGTCTCGCGAAGCATGGCCGACGCGGTTTTCCATCTCCCGGGTGGGGTCACCTCACCGCCTGCACCGCTGCCTCCGCCAACTCCGGAACCACCCCCGGCACCTGTGCCGCCGACGGAGCCTGTCCCCCCTCCGCCCCCGGTACCGCCCCCACTGCCAGTCCCGCCGCCACCCGTCCCGCCGCTTCCGGGACCACTCCCCGTGCCTCCACCACCACCAAGACCTGTGCCGCTACCGCCGGTCCCCGTTCCCCCTCCGCCGCCCGATTCCCATAGGCTGGGGACTCCAGGCGCTCCACTCCCCGTGCCACCACCGCCCGAGCCACCACTTCCTGAGCCTGTGCCGCTTCCGGATCCGCCGCCCGTACCCCCACCGCCACTACCCCCCATTCCGCCGCCACCCAAACCGAACCCCGGTCCCAGCCC
>JABCZG010000034.1 GCA_013289835.1 Acidobacteriota bacterium
GGCTGTTCGGGCGCGTCATCTGCGTGCGGCGGCTGAGAGCGTCATACGTGAAGCCGAACGAGCTCGTCCCGCTGAACGCGCTCGGTGGCGTCAACGTTTGCAAACGGTTCAGCGTGTCGTACACGTAGCTCGTTGCTCCGCTTTCCGGATCGGTGAGCCCCGTGCGGTTCGAGGCGGCATCGTAGCCGTAGCTCGTTGTGAAATTGCGCCCAGTCAGGAAGGAATAGCTGCTTGTGGCCCCGGTGAGCCGCCCCATGTTGTCAAACGTGAACTGGTACGTGCCCGTGGGGTCGGTCACTTGCGTCAAACGGCTGTCACATTTTTTCAGTACGGAATCTTGGAAAGAATAATGTGACGTGTAATTCACGGCTGTGCTATCAGGATACGCCTTTCCCGTCAGCCGGTTCAACTGGTCGTAAGTGTAGGTAATCTGCTGGTTCTTTCTGTCAGTTTTGCCAGTCAGATTTCCGACCGCGTCATAGCCATACGTCTCGACATAGCCGGACGGGAACGTGGTCTTCGTAACGCGCCCGAAGGCGTCATAAGTGAAAGAAGTGCTGTGGCTGTTGGCGTCCTCAATGCTCGTTAAATTGCTTTCTGTGTCGTAGCTGTACGTCGTCACGTTACTCGCCGCGTCCTTCACCGAAGTCAGCCGGTCCGCATCGTCATACGCGTACGTGGTCGCCTTCCCGTTCTGATCGGTCACCGAAGTTCCGGATAGAGTCTAGGAGCGGTTATTGCTGGTGACGCGCAAGAGCATTCCGGTTCCACTAGGAAGTTTAACGTTGCCGTTGTCGGAAGCTAAGACGATCACACCTGTGGGATCGGTGCGGCCGGCGTGCGTAATGCTGACGTGCGCGAGGCCGTAGGTGCCGCAAGCATCGGAAGAGAATACCCAGAGCGCCTGAGGACTATCATTGCCGTCGACAGGCCCGCGGCAGTTCGTGCCTTCCTTAGCCCTGACTTGCACCAGGACACCGCCACCGACTGATTTTCCGATAATTTGATTGGCGTTCTCTGCGGCTGCGACGGGGCCGCCCACCCCGTAGACAATGTCGCCACCGATTTGGATGGTGGTCAGCCAATCGAAAACATCGCTTTCGCCCGGACCGGTCTCGGGTGTTTGAGCGTTGAGGATTTGCATGAACCCGGCGATAGCACGGAGATTTGTAGTGAGGGAGATGGTCTCGTTGGAGGAGACAAGTTTGTCGAACTGGAGGGAGATGCGGGCTGGCGCGCCGGCGGTGGCAGGAGTTACTTCCACGATGTGGCCGATGACCTTGCTGCCCGCGCGGATGAGTACGCCGGATGGCAATGGAACGTCCTGCATGATCCTGCCGGTGATGATCTGGCCTGGTTTAGATTTGGCGGAGGAAATAGTGGAGTTCAAGCGAATCGGCAGGATTGTTCCGCTAGGAACGGTGAGCGGGGCGTCACCTGCGTTGGCGGGCGGGACGACGAGTGTTGTGCAGAGCAAAAGGAGCAGCAGCGGAAAGACAGCGATTCCAAAACCACGATTCGTTTCTACGTTGCTCATAGTTACCACCTAGATGGCCTGCTTTCTTGCGCGCCCTGACATCCAATGGATATCGCTCCCCCCTGCGTCAATAGTCCCACGAACGTATACCCCCGCCCGGCCCGCGCCGGACATTAAGTTTGATGCTGCAAGAGACGCCGAGGGTTCGGTACTAATCAGGGTCCCAAGGAGTCCAGTCCGGACTGACTTACATTGTCGGGAGGATGTTGCTGGCGTGGTGAAAAGTTGGAGCGAGCGGGTTATGATGGGTTCCCGTATGAAGAGTGCGCTGACTTCCGAGGGCGCGTTGCGTGAAGCGGTGGGCGCGATGCAGCCAGTGGATGTTTCCGTGGTGATTCCTTGCCTAAATGAGGCGAATTCGCTGGCGTTTTGCATTGATAAAGCGGTGAATGCGTTTCGCAATGCGGGTCTCTCCGGGGAAGTGGTGGTGGCGGACAACGGTTCGAATGATGGTTCAGTGGTGATTGCGGAGCAGCACGGGGCGCGAGTGGTGCACGTGGCGGAACGAGGGTATGGCGCGGCGCTGCGCGCGGGGATCGCGGCCTCGCGCGGACCGTACATTATTATGGGCGATGCGGACGACAGCTATGACTTCACCGAGGTGCCGCGATTCGTCGAGAAACTGCGCGCGGGTTTTGATGTGGTGATGGGCAATCGGTTCAGCGGCGGAATACGGCCTGGGGCGATGCCGCGGCTACACAAATATTTTGGCAATCCCGGGCTCACCGCGCTGCTCAATCTGCTTTTTCATGTGGGCATTGGGGACAGCTATTGCGGGATGCGCGGGTTTTCGCGGGCGCTCTATGATCGCCTGGATGTGCGCAGCTCCGGGATGGAATTTGCGCTGGAGATGATTATCAAGTCGGCGCAAATTGGCGCGCGGATTACGGAAATTTCCATAGTGCTATGGCCGGACAAGCGCGGGCGGGCGCCGCATCTGCGAAGTTTCCGCGACGGGTGGCGGAGTTTGCGGTTCATGCTGTTGTACGCGCCGAACTGGCTTTTCTTGCTGCCAGGAGCCTTGCTGGTTGTTTTGGGGCTAGCGTTAGTGTCTTGGCTGCTTCCTGGGCCGCGGGCGATTACGCCGCGCGTGACGCTGGACCTGCACACCATGATTTTCGGCGTAATCTTCACGCTGATGGGTGCGCAGGTTCTCTCGATCGGCGCGTTCGCGAAAGTTTTCAGTTATGCGGAGCGGTTTGACCGCGGGACGGTTTCGTTGAAGCGCGTGCTGCGGCGCGTGACGCTCGAATCCGGTCTGCTTCTTGGAGGGGGATTATTCCTCGCGGGATTTGCGGGCTGCGCGTGGATCACCTGGCAGTGGGCGGCGAGCGGCTTCGGCCCACTTCATGAGGTGCGGCAAGTTCTTTTCTGGTCCATGTGGCTGTTCCTGGGCTTGCAGGTGATTTTTGCTTCGTTTTTTCTGAGCATGCTGGGCATCAGCCGCGGCACGTTCATCGGCGACTACGACCTAAAATAAATGGCCGCGCCGCCGCAGACATCCCGGGCGACCTCGTGGCCACTTTCCTGGATCGGGCGCTGGCATCATGCGTTTGTATTCGAACGGCGCACGCGTGTGCTGGCAGAACTGCTCGCGGCGCAAATCCCGCGGCGTGCTTCGGTGCTGGATATCGGCTGTGGTGACGGGACAGTCGGAAGCTTGATCAAGCAACTGCGCCCGGACGTTGCGATTCAGGGCGTGGAATACCTGGTGCGGCCGGGCTGCAAGATCGAATGCCGCGCGTTCGATGGTTCCTCGCTTCCGTTTGCGGGTGCTTCGTTCGATGTTTGTTTGTTTGTGGATGTTCTCCATCACACGGAAAATCCGGAGGTCTTGCTTCGCGAGGCCGCGCGCGTCAGCAATTCTTTCGTGTTGCTCAAGGATCATCTGGGCGAAAACTTTCTTGATGATGCGACACTGCGATTGATGGATTGGGTGGGAAATCGGCCGCACGGCGTGGTGCTCACGTACAACTATCAGAGCCGCAAGCAGTGGGCGGAGCACTTTTCGAATTGCGGACTTACGGAAGTCAGCTGGACGACGAAGGTTCCGCTGTACCCGGGGCCGTTCAGTCTAGTAGTCGGACGCGGATTACATTTTGTGTCGCTGTTGAAGAAAGCCACGTAGCGCTGGTCTTCAGTGTTGGGGCGGCGGTTCCCCGATAGGGTAGGGAATCAATTCCGTATTGTCCTCTTCGGGTTCGATGAGCCAGATCTGACGATCCTGGAAATACGCGAAGAGCTTTTCGTTTTGCTGGGGATTGGTTTCGCGCGCCCACAGAATCTTGGCTCCGTCAATTTCCGCGCCGTTGAAAACCCAATCGTCATGGACGTTGTAGTCCGGCGGGTAGCGCACCATGACCAGGTGTTTTCCGGAAGTATGTGAAAGTTTTTCCATGACTGCAACGCGGCTCGGGTCGCCCTGGCACGCCCAACTTAGCGGGTCGCAAGCGCGGTGAGCTACGGCGACGGCGGTATTTAGGGCGAGAAGAACGACCGCGGCGCACGAAAGTGCTGCGCCGAGAGGCCGTCCACGGACGTCCATAATCCTCAGATGCCGGACA
Source organism: Acidobacteriota bacterium (assembly GCA_013289835.1). Lineage (GTDB taxonomy): Bacteria > Acidobacteriota > Terriglobia > Acidiferrales > UBA7541 > Acidiferrum. The sequence continues at coordinate 4,102 of JABCZG010000034.1, forward strand.
GCTTGCACCAACAGTAGGAAAATTACGCAGGTGACCGGAGCAGCGTAATGAGGCATGGACCAGATGATGGCAGAAAATCCAGCGGTGACGACGAGAAGGGTGGCCAGCGGCAGACGCAGTTTGCGATCGAAAAACACGAACGGCAGGCCGGGGACGAGCAGCAGCGATCCCCACCAGAAATACGTGCTTGCGCTGCGCGTCAATTTCTCAGCGGTTACTCTCCAAACATCCGGCCCGGTGTTGCGGTAGTTGTCGAGCTCCCAGCCATTGTAGAAATCTTCAAACTGCTGGTTGTTGTAGTGCAGCGGCTCGCGGGGATGGTCCCAAAGGAAGAGTCCGGCGGATTCGTAAGTTTGAGAATTCAAGGAGTACGGGAAACGAGTGGCACTTCCCGTCAGCCGCCAGTTGTAATAGCCCATGAAAGCGGCGGTCAATGCGAATACGGCGGCCAGTGGGAGCAGTATTTTTGCAGCGCGTTCGCGAAGCGCTGCGGGCGAATTTGTTTTTCTGCGCGACCACCAGAGCAACCAGATTGCGACTGGAAGGCAGAAGAGCAGACCTTCGTATGGCCGGCTGTTCGCGAGGATCGCGATGCCGAGCCCGAGCAATAAGACATCTTTCGTACGTGCCTGCTGTGCGATTCTCGGCAACGCTCCCAGCGCCAGCGCACCGCCAAGCGCTGCGACTGCTCCGCCCCAGTAGCTGTTGATCCAGTAGCTGGCGACGCCGAACTTCAACGCGACGAGCACTCCACCGAGAAGGGCCCAGCGCGCGGGCAGCCACGCCTGCAGCATCCAAAGAATTGCCGCGCACATCGCGGCGACGCTGAGGAGCACGCCGATCCATGGATGGCCAAGCCACTGGCCCAGGGCTAACGCGAATCCTTGCGCTGGAGGATATTTTGAGGAGTAGGTGGGGAGCCAGTTCACATGAAACGTTTCGAAGCTCATCCACATGGGGTGGGTGGGATTGGCGAGGCGGCCGTGCGCAAAGGTGTCGGCCATTAGCAGGTAGCTGAATTCGTCGTGAATACCGGGAATCGGAACTGGAAGAAACGGAAGAGCAGCCAGGCGCGCGGCGATCACGGAGAAAAACAGGAGCCAGAGCGTAAGCGTTTTGCGTTTCGCTAGCTTGGCGAATCGCGTTTCGATCACTCGAAACAGATCCCTGCTGGAGCGAGGCGTGAACACGGCGAGCAGAAGGAATGCGGCAGCGACAAGCAGAGTTTCACAGAAGGTGGAGGAGAAGTGCAGCGTCATGCTGCCGATGCAAGGATTCATCTCAGAGAATAGTCGTGGATCCCGGACCTGGATGTATCGTCATGCCCGATAGAGGATAACCGATTTCTGAGTCACTGCATTGTTTTTCGTCGAGTGCCTATCTTTCGATTTCGACGTCGACGGTTTGATTTGGATCCGGGGCGGGCCGGCGGTTGCGGGGCTCGTCGGCATAATCGGCCATTTCCAGGCGCAGATTTCCTGCGTTGGTTGAATACGTCAAGCCGGTTTCGAAGTCGACGATTCCCGCGCGGATGAGCTTCTCAATTTCGCCGTCGAAGTACTGCATGTCTTCGGTGGAGCCGTCGCGCATGGCGTCGAGCAGCGACTTGCCTTCGCTCTCGCCTTTTTCGACGTATTCGCGGGTGCGCATGGTGGATTTCAGGATTTCCACGGCAGCGATGCGGCCTTTCTTGTCCTTTTTGGGAAGCAGGCGCTGCGAAACGATCATGCGAAACGCTTTCGAGAGACGCGTACGGATGCCCTGCTGGTCTGACAACGGAAAAACGCCCACGATGCGTTCGATGGTCTTCGCGGCATCAATGGTGTGGAGGGTCGAGAGAACCAAGTGCCCGGTTTCGGAAGCTTCGAGAGCGATTTCGATGGTCTCGCGGTCGCGCATTTCGCCCACAAGAATTACTTTCGGTGCTTGGCGGAGAGCAGCGCGCAAGGCGAGCGCAAAACTTGGCGTATCGGTATGCAGCTCGCGCTGATGAATGGTTGATTTTTTGTGACGGTGAAGGAACTCGATGGGATCTTCGATGGTAAGAATGTGATAAGCCTTTTCCTCGTTCATTTTGTCGAGGACCGCGGCGAGCGTCGAGGATTTGCCAGAGCCCGTCGGGCCGGTCACGAGGACGATGCCATTCCGGAGTTCCACGATTTCGCTCAGCGCCGCGGGCAAGTGCAGATCCTGGAATCCGGGAATCTTATCCGGGATTACACGCATGACGACCGCGCAGCTTCCACGCTGCTTGAAAATATTCACGCGGAAACGCGCGACGCCGGTAATGCCGTAGGAGAGGTCTGCGGAGCCGTCTTTCTCGAGGTTCCGAACCGGCGTCTCGTTTTTCCCCATGATGTCTTTGGCAATGGAGCTGGTGTCGTCGGAGCTCAGACACTCCAGACCCTTGTATTTCAGCTCGACGAGCTGGCCGCTCACTTCGACTTGCGGCGCGCGGCCGGGAGAAAAAATCAAATCGCTGACGTGCGGGCTGGACTTTAGCATGGCGGTGACAAGCTGCGCGGTGTGGATCGTTCGCTGCACAGGAGGCGTTGAAACTGGTGCTGGCGCCGGCGCCGAATTCAATTGCGGTGGCAGCGTTTGCGTCGGAGTACTCATGAAATATGTCGCATCCTTTCGGGGCCCAAGGAAGGGAGGGCGGGTTATCTGCAGAATCGTCGTGTCGCTACACTCAACTCATCGACATCCATAGTGTAAGCGAGCGAACCATTCCGCAGGATAGGGGACTTCGGCGGCATTTCGTGAAGACAAACTGGCCGGAAGGACAGGTGAGTGCGGGAAAAGGGCCGCAGCTTTAACTGCTGTGGCCGGGATCCGGCGCACTCGCTGTCCGAGTATCGTTACGCTAGGGCTTGGAAGCGCCGTCAATAAAGGCCGCGATGTTGGTTTTCAGCTTCGCTAAATCTTCGTCTCGGAGATACATCATGTGCCCCGCGTCGTAATACTGCAGGTGTATGTTTTTCTGGAGTTTTGCGGGAAGGCCGAGGTGTTCCATGGTGTATTCGGTGGCGAAGAAGGGTGTGGCCAAGTCGTAGAGGCCGTTCTCCACTTCGATTTGCAGATGGGGATTGGTGAGCATCGCCAGGATCAGATCGCCTTCGACGTTCGGTGAACCGGGGAACCCGAAATTATCTCCGGTGTGGTGCTTCCAGTCCCAGCTGTTGTTGGCGTCGTCGGAGCCGGTATGATAGACCTTGTCCTGTCCGAATTTCAGTTCATCGCGAACGTAATTGTTGAACGCCGCAGTGAATGGACCGGTGATCGAAGTGTCCTGGGGATCGTATTCCGCGTACTCTCCGAGCAGATCGTAACTCCAGCCGGAAAAGCGGGCATCCAGGCGCCCCGTCGTCAGTCCGCGGGCGCGCTGCAATTCCTTCATGAATTGCGGCAAGTTGACGCGCAGATCGGCTTTGACCAGATAGTCTTCGTTCAAGCCGGTGAAGCGCGAAAGCTTTTTAGCGACCTCTGCTTTTTCCGCTTCGCCCAGATTCGAGCCTTTCATCAAAGCGCCGGCGTAGTCCGTCTGCGCGAATTTGCGCGCCTCGTCGAGAAAAGCATTCAGATTGTCCGGACGGTCTTTCAAGACTTTGTGATACCACGCGGTGGCGGCGTAGCTGGGCAGATAGAAAATGTAGGGCATGTCTTCGCCGGCGTTGAAGGAAATGGTTCCGAGGTCCAGCACGGAGGAGATCAAGACGATGCCGTTGAAGTACATGCCATCGTGGGATTGCAAGTAGCCGGAAAGCGCGGCCGAGCGAAACGTGCCGTAGCTCTCGCCGATCAGGAACTTCGGCGAATTCCAGCGGCTGTTGCGGCTGACGTAAGTATTGACGAATTGCGCCAGCGACTTCACGTCCTGGTCCACGCCCCAGAAATCCTTGTCCTGGGATTTGCCGACGGCGTGACTGAAGCCCGTGCCTACTGGGTCGATGAAGACGAGGTCGGTTCTGTCGAGCAGGCAATTGGAATTCTCAACCAGCTTGTATGGCGCGGGCGGAGTGGCATCGGCATTCACCGTGAGCACGCGGCGCGGCGAAAATGAGCCCATGTGCAGCCAGACGGATGAGGAACCGGGCCCGCCGTTGTAGAGAAAGGAGACGGGCCGCTGGCTCAAGTCCCTTACGTCGCTGCGGGTATAGGCGGTGTAATAGATAAGCGCGATCTGCTCGTCCTTTTCGTTCTTCAACAGGATCGTGGCGGCGGTCGCCTTGTAAGGAATAGTCTGCCCGCCCAGCTTGATGGTGTGATCGGTGACGGACGATTCTTCCTTGGCGGGGGCGGGAGTCGCGGCGTCGGCCGGCTTATCAGCGGGCTTGGCATCCTTGTCTTGCGCGCGCACGGTCGCTTGGAACGCGATCGTGCACAAAGCGAGCGCTAGCAGCGCGAGCATATTTTTCACTCGGATCATCGAGGCTCTCCTGGGAAAGAGATTCTTACTGCGTCGTTTGGCAAGGCTGGAATTCTACCTGTTTATTAGGAGACTGGAGCTAGTTTGTTTGACGGATGAGAAGGAAAAACTGACCGACGGGACTCTTCGACTCCACAGACAGGTCGGCGCAGTTGTTCACGATCCAGTCGGCGCCTGCTTGGCCGAGTTCCGCATCATTGGATGTTGTGCGCAGGGCGATCACGCGCGCTCCGGCAGCCTTGCCAGCGAGGACCCCCGAGGGTGCGTCCTCGATTACGATGCAGTCGGCTGGTTGCACGCGCAGAGATTCCGCGCCCATCAAATACGGATCGGGGTTCGGTTTGCCGCGTTTAACGTCCGTGGCGGTGACGAAGTGCTCGGGAATCGGAAGGCCCGCGGCGCGCAGTCGCACTTCCGCCAACCGTCGCGTCGCGGAGGTTACGATGGCATAGCGATTCGGCGGCAGCGTGCGCAACATCTCCGCGGAGCCGGGCAAGGCGCCGACGTCCTCCAGGTCTTCCAGCTCGCGCCGCTCAACTTCGCGAGCCTCCGCATGGTGATCCGCATGGGGAAGCAGTTCCCGGATGGTGGCGATGCTGGGCCGGCCGTGTGCTTGCTTCACCACCGCCTCCGGCTCGAATCCATGTTCGCGCGCCCAGCCGCTCCAGACACGCGCTACTGCCGGCGTGGAATCCACCAGCACGCCGTCCATGTCGAAGAGCACCCCGCGACAGGGAACAGGGACCATGATTGATAATAAGGAGAAAGCGGTCCACAACGAAACGCAAAATAGCGGGTAAGTTGACCTAGTGCAGCAAAGGGGTCGAACATGAACCTGTGAAGACAGTGAGTATCACGGAGGCAAAATCTCAGTGGTCGCGGCTGCTGCGCCGCGCGGCTGCCGGCGAGGAGATTATCATTGCGAACTGCGGCGTTCCGGTCGCCCGCTTAGTTCCTTTGCTCCCTGACAAGCCCATCCGGAAAGTCGGAATTTTTGGCGATACGATAAAGGTTCCCGACGACTTCGACGCCCCACTGCCCGACTATCTTTTGGATTTGTTCGAGGGCCGGAAATCAAAGCCGGAAAAGAAGTGATGAAAAGCTGGCACTCTCAAAAGAGATGATTCTGCTAACCGCCGATCGCATGTTTCAAGAATACAAGGTGGAATTGATTTTTTGCGGAAAGTGAAAGTTGGGGTGGGAGACGGGGATTGAACCCGCGACATTCGGTGCCACAGACCGACGCTCTACCAGCTGAGCTACTCCCACCGCCGAGGAACGCCTTCAGTTTACGCTAATTCCCGCGCAGCGAAAAGTGGCTCGAGATGTTTCATCTAAGGCACGGCCCGCTGCTTCTGGCAGCAATCTGCCTCCACACTATTGTTATTCTGGAATTCGCTCTAATGGCCATTTCCACACTTACTGCGCCGAACGTGCCAGAAACAGCGTTTGCCGGTTCGCCAAACGCGCTGGAATCTTATTTCAGGCGGCTGACGGGCGGTGCGGTGGTCCCGTGGAACCTCACGACACTTGGGGGCCTTCTGGCGCTGGTCCTTCTGTGGGCCGCGTGGTTCCACGGAACCTGGGCGAGCTGGGGAGAACTGACGGCGGACTGCGGCCGCGAAATGTACGTGCCCAGTGTTCTCTTGCATGGAAAAACGCTCTACAAGGACATCTGGTATCCGTACGGGCCGTTGGGCCCTTACTGGAACAGCTTGCTATACGGGATGTTTGGTGTGCATTTGACGGTACTTTATTGGGCCGGTTCGCTGTCCGCGTTGGGCTGCGCCATTTTCCTGTATCGCACCGGAATGCGACTCTCCGCGGCGATGGCGGGTTGGACTGCGGGAGCTGCCGTTTTGTTTCAGGCATTTCATCCCTCGCTCTTCTCATTTCCCCTGCCGTATAGCTACGCGTGTGTGTACGGCCTGCTGGTCTCGTGTCTGCTTTTTTGGCTGGTGGTGCACGCAGCGACGTCCAGAAACGTGGCGTGGATTTTCGGCGCTGGCATTGCCGCGGCCGCCGCGCTGTTACTGAAGCTCGAGTTCGGTATGGCCTGCTATCTCACATTGGGGCTCTTGATCGCCGCCCGCGGCTTTCAGCAAAGGTCATGGAAATCAGTAGCGCAAGATGTTGGCGCTTGCTTGCCCGGGGTGGTGGCATGCGGCATGGTCATAACCTGGATGATTTCCTTGCGCGGGGCGGAGTTCCTGACGCAGGAAAACCTGATGAGCTGGCCCGGTACATTTTTCATGCGGACGTACGGAAAGTTCTGGCTGGCGGAGACGGGATTCACGATCAGCGGTCCGATACTCGCCGATGCAGCGAAACGCTTGCTGGTCTTTTTGGCGCTGCTGCAGGGGCTGCACATGTTCCTCAGCAGCAGGCGGCCGGAGCGGCGCACCATGCTTTTGCGCGGAGCTCTTTTCGTTCTCGCGTTGGGCTACATCTTTATATATCTGACGTGGTTCAAGCAGCTGTGCGCGGTGTTCTTCCCGCAAGACATGGTCTTCTACGTAGGCGTGGCCACATTGGCGGCGTGGTGGCATTTCTTGCGGCGCCCGGAATCCCGGAACGCGCTGGCGGTTGCGCTCTTGCTCAGTCTTTCGACGCTGCTCGCGTTCCGAATCACGTTCAAGCTTTTGCCGGTAGACTTTCCCGTGTTTTACGACGGCCCGGCAATTCTTTGTTTCCTGTTGCTGATGCGTTCGCTCATTCCGGCGTCCGGGCATTCGAAACGGTTCGTTCAAGTGTCGGAAGTGGCGCTCTGCCTTGCCTGTTTGGCGGCGCCAGCGCTCTATTCACGGGAGGTGCTGGAAGCAAAGCCGCGTCCGGCGTGGCTAACGACCGAGCGCGGGAGCATCCGCGTGCCCAAACAAACCGCGGAAAACTATTGGGCGGCAATGGAGTTCATGAAGGAGAAGAATGCGCTTGGCGAAGCGGTTCTTTCCATTCCCGAAGATACTAGCTTGTACTTTTTGTCGGGAGTTGACTGTCCAACGCGGGTCTATGCGTTTACACCTGGCATGCTCGCTCCCGGCAAAATGACCGACGATTTGATCCAGCAAATCGAGCAAAGACGGGTTCGTTACCTGATTTGGTCCAACCGTATCTTTCCGGAGTACAATGTGCTTCGATTCGGTGTGGATTTTGATCAGACATTTGGCAACTACCTGGTTTCTCATTATCGCCGCGTTGCGTCAGTCACCCCGTCGAGTCCACACTATTGGGAGTGGAACGCCTACATTTGGGAGCGCATACCGGATCGAGAGGCACGATGAAACGCGCAGTCATTACGGGAATCACGGGGCAAGATGGCTCCTACCTGGCGGAGTTGCTGCTTTCGAAAGGGTACGAGGTCCACGGCATCATCCGCCGCGCCAGCACGTTCAATACTTCGCGGATCGATCACATCTATCAGGATCCCAATCATCCCGGCACAAAGCTTTTTTTGCATCATGGGGATCTCTCCAGCACCGAATGGATACTGAATCTGATTTACTCGCTGGCGCCGGACGAGTTGTATCATCTCGCGGCGCAGAGCCACGTGAAGGTCAGCTTTGACATTCCCGAGTACACGGGCGACGTGACTGGACTCGGCACGATGCGTCTGCTGGAAGCGATTCGGCGCAGCGGCGCGAAGACGCGTTTCTACCAGGCGTCGAGTTCGGAAATGTTTGGCTCTGCGCCGCCGCCGCAAAGCGAAACGACGGAGTTTCAGCCGCGGAGCCCATACGCCGCGGCAAAGGTTTACGCGCATTGGATGACGCGCATTTACCGCGAGGGATATCACCTCTACGCCGCCAACGGCATCCTGTTCAATCACGAGAGCCCGCGGCGCGGCGAAACGTTTGTGACGCGCAAAATTACGCGTGGCGTTGCCGCGATTCTTGCCGGCCGGGAAGATTCGCTTTACTTGGGCAATTTGGATTCACGGCGCGACTGGGGCTATGCGCCCGAATACGTGGAAGCGATTTGGCAAATCCTGCAGCAAGATTCCGCGGATGATTACGTGATTGGGACCGGCGAGACGCATTCCGTGCGCGAATTTGTGGAAGCGGCGTTTGTCTATGCGGGCCTCGATTGGCAGAAGCACGTCAAGATTTCCGATCGCTACCTGCGACCTCTCGAAGTGGACGTGCTGATCGCGGACGCGAGCAAGGCGCGCGTGAAGCTTGGCTGGCAATCGAAGATCGGTTTCCGCGACCTGGTCGCCATCATGGTGGATGCGGATGTGGAAGCGGCCGGCCTAAAGCCGCGCGGCGAAGGCAAGGCCATTTTGGAACAGAAAATCGGTCATTGGAACCGCTGGCAAACTTCTGTTACGAGCATGGTGCAGGCGGTCAGCGGGCGCGCGTCGCAGCACTAAAGGGGCAGGATGAGTTTTTGGACGAACAAACGTGTGGTCGTGAGCGGCGGTGGCGGCTTCCTCGGATCTTTTGTTGTGGAGAAGCTGCGCGCGGCGGGATGCGGCGAAATCACAGTTCCGCGCAGCGCGCAGTACGACCTGCGCGAAAAATCGGAAGCGCTGCGTCTTTACAAAGATGCGCGACCGGACATCTTTATTCACTTAGCGGCGGTCGTCGGCGGGATCGGCGCCAACCGCATCAATCCGGGGCGCTTTTTCTACGAGAATGCCGCGATGGGCTTGAATGCCATCGAGGCGGCACGCATTGCTGGAATTGAAAAATTCGTTTGCGCGGGAACCATTTGTTCGTATCCCAAGTTCACGGCCGTGCCCTTCCGCGAAGAAGATTTCTGGAATGGCTATCCGGAAGAAACCAACGCGCCGTACGGCCTGGCGAAAAAAATGCTGCTCGTGCAGTTGCAAGCGTACCGGCAGCAGTATGGAATGAACGGCATTTACCTGACGCCTGTGAATCTTTACGGCCCGCGCGACAATTTCGACCTGGAGACTTCTCATGTGATTCCCGCGCTGATTCGCAAGTGCTGGGAAGCCAAGCAGGCGCGCGCTCCGGAAGTATTGGCCTGGGGAACGGGAAGCGCCACGCGCGAATTTCTCTACGTTGAGGATGCCGCGGAGGCCATCGTGCTGGCCACTGAAAAATATAACAAGCCCGACCTTGTGAATCTCGGCTGCGGCGAAGAAATCAGCGTCCGCGACTTGCTCGAGCAAATCCGCTCGCTGGTCGGCTACGAGGGCACGATTCGCTGGGACGCCACGAAGCCTGACGGCCAGCCGCGGCGCTGCCTCGATACGTCGCGCGCGGTCGCGGAATTTGGCTGGCGAGCGAAAACGCCTTTGCGCGAAGGCCTGCGCGAAACGATTCAGTGGTTCGAAAGCAACGCAAGACTGGCGATGCGCGCGTGAGAGTTCCATTGCCTGTTAGATTTGCGAAATCGCCATGCGGCGACGGAATTGAGGCCGGCCATTACTACGACCGTTGAGACGCAGCCCGCTTCGTCATCTCAAGAAGAGGAAAAGAAAAGCAGGGATATGGGCACGAGTGACGCTCCCGGTTGGAAGAAGTATGTCAACGCGTATCTAGCGGCGCAGCTTTCTACTCTCACGCGATACTACGACCGTTTGATTCAGTGGCTGCCGCGCGAGGATGACAGCGGCATGCTGCTCGCCGCGATGGATGCGCCCGCCAAGCAGACCATCGGAAGGGGCGAACCGTTCCCCGACCTGAGTGGCGAAATCGAACGGCGCACCGCGATCCTGGTCAACGGCACGTTCAACCACGACTTTGATATTCAGGGCTTGCTGGTGCAGTTGAAATCGAAACTTTCGCGAACGTCCCGCGTAATCGCCGTCCTTTACAATCCGTATCTGCGCTGGCTCTACAATCTTGCGAATCGCATGGGTGTTCGGAAAGGCGAACTGCCCAGCATCTTTCTGACGCGCGTCGATCTTCAAAACATTGTCAAAGTGTCGGGCTACGAAATTGTTCGCTATCGCCTGGCCATTTACTTTCCTTGGAAATTGCTGGGGCTCGGCGACGCCGTCAATCGAGTTCTTCCGTTGGTTCCGCTGGTGCGCTGGTTCAGCCTGACTTCGATTGTGGTGCTGCGTCCGCTGGCCGCGACGTCGCGGCCGGGAATCTCCTGCGTTATTCCGGCGCGCAACGAACGCGGCAACATTGAAAATGCCGTGAAGCGCTTTCCAGACTTGGACTGCGACACCGAAATCATTTTTGTGGAAGGGCATTCAAACGACGGAACGTGGGAAGAGATTCAGCGCGTGGCCGCGCTTTACGGAAACCGTTATCGAATTCAAGCTCTGCAACAGACCGGCAAGGGCAAAGCCGACGCGGTAAGACTCGGCTTTGCTAACGCCACGCAGCCGCTGCTGATCATTCTCGACGCCGACCTGACCATGCCCCCTGAAATGCTCGGGCGCTTCTACGAAGCCTACTGCCAGGGCTACGGCGATTTTATAAACGGGTCGCGGCTCGTCTATCCCATGGAAGGCGAAGCCATGCGCTTTCTAAACCGGCTGGGAAATGTTTTCTTCGCCAAAATGCTAAGCACCATCCTCGATGTTCGCATCGGCGATTCGCTCTGCGGCACAAAACTGGTGACGCGCTACGACTATCAGCGCATGGTGGCATGGCGGCGTGACTTCGGCGATTTCGACCCGTTTGGCGATTTTGAACTGCTTTTCCCCGCGGCGGTTTTGGGACTAGGAATTGTGGACATTCCGATCCGCTACCTGGCGCGCACCTACGGCGAAACCAATATCCAGCGTTTCCGCCACGGGTTGCTGCTGCTGAAGATGACCTGGGTAGGACTAATCCGAATCAAAATGAATGCGTTCGGCGGCAGAGCTCGTTGAGACTTTGCATGCGCCGGTTCCAGGCACTTTCTTCGTCGTGCGCCAAGTCTCCTTCCTGAAGGTATGTGGTTCCTCTACCCAGCCACTTTGTCGTGCGAAACCGCAACGTTCGCGGACGGCTGGAAGAGTGTGGCAGCGTCCAGCAGAAATTCCCTCGCTTGTTCCAGCACGATCGGCAGAATCATCGCAAAGAGCGTGAATGTCGCCAAATCTTCAAGCGGTATGCCCTGATACATTCCCAGGGCAACCGAATTCTCCGCGACGAGCACGGAAGCAATGTAAATGATTCCCCATTTTCGATGCTCTATGCTTCGAACGAGCTCGCAGGCCAGCGGAAGCGTGGGAATCAGGAGAATCAGCCGATAGTTGTAGTTCGAACCGACGGCAAACGTAAAAGCGTACGTTCCTGCAAAGACCAGGAACATTTCTCCGAATCTTGAATTGCGAATGACTCCGTCCAGACTGGGCCGCGCCATCCAGGCCATTGCCAGAATTACCGCGCAAGCCACCAAGGAAATCGCCAAAAGAGCCCCATTTACGTACTCGGCCTGTAATTTAAGCGAAAGCATCCCAAACGCCAGTGTTGTGGAAACCGGCGCCGCGCGCCGGATGGCGCCCAGTTCACGCCACTTCCAAATCCATACCGCGGCGGCCACGGCTACGGCGGTAATGGCGACGCGATTCTCTTTGAGAGGGCGACGGATCGCGTCAACCGCTTGTGCCGCGATGGGGTAGACCTTGAGCACCGTGGCCGCAAGAAATATTCCGGACTTCAGAAATCGATTGGTCGCATTACATCCGACAAAAAGGAGAAAGAAAATAAACAGATCGATGTTTCCACGCTCCAGGGCGAGAAGCGGCGCCAGGGAAAGCGCGGCGATCATCAGGAGTATCGCTCCCAGACTGCTTTCAATCTTCAGGATCAGCCAGGAAATACAAATCAAATACAAAACGCAAAACGTAATTCCAAGAATACGAGTGTGAGACTCGCGGATTCCGAGCCAGGAAAATAGCTGCACCCAAATCCGTGGATACGGCAAAGCTCTGTGAAAGGGATCCTCGGGATTGTCGAGGAGCGGGTCGCCGCCCTGTTGGTGTACCTTCACTCCGTTGGTGATGGCGCAAAGATCCATGAACGGCGGCCGAAAGGACGGCACAGCAAATGTCTTCCACGTGTCAACCCAATCGGAGGCCAGGGCGATGTAAAGGATCGTTAGCGGAGCCAGCCACAGGCAGGCCAAGGCCAACATTCTTGTTCCGCGAACCATGGATCTCCCTCTCCAAGCGGCTCCAAGCGTGAACGCTGGCAATTCCGCTCTGGCAGTCTAAAGTATGGCGCAATTGGCGGAGCAGCTGCGTGCCGCCGCCACTGCGATTTCCTAATGGTTACAAGCAGGATGAGAACAGAACCGTTTTATGCGGCAGAATTTGCAGGCCGCTTCAGCGGCGTGGAAAATTCGCTTCGTCGCCAAAATAATCGTTTCGAGTGGGAAGCCAGCTTGATTCCAGGTGATGGCCGAACCATTGGCTGCGCCGACTGGAAACGCCAGGAGGCCTAAGCACGAATGAGTCACTCACGTCAGCTCGCTACCTGATCGTGGAAGGCGCCCAATACTCGCGGGGGCCTGAAAAAGTCCGAAGGCATCCCCAAAACAGCTTCTTGCTTTCTTCAAAAGGACCGTCAGGATCATTGCGAAGAGCGCGAATGTCACCATGTCGCTGAGTAGAAGACCAGGGAACATTTCGCGTGCAAACGAGTTTTCCGCCACCAGAGCTAAGAGGATATAGACAATTCCCCAATGTGCGTGAAGGCCGTTTCGCACCAGCTCGATTGTCATGGGGAGGGTCGGTACAAGGAAAATGAGCCGGTAGTTATAGTTTGAGCCAACCGCAAAGGTGAACACATAAATTCCGCCGAATATGAGGAAGAACTCCCAAAACTTTGAGTTCAATGCCGATTCATCGAGATTGGGACGAGCTAGCCAGGCGGCTATGGCGATCAGGGCCGCTACCAAGCAACTACATGCTTGGAGCTTCCAGCTCATGCAGGCGGCTTGGGCTTTTAAGGAAAGAGTGCCAAAGGCGAAATACGCGTTTATCGGGGCTGTGTGCTGAATGGTTTTAAGTTCACGCCACCGCCAGGCAAACAACGCGATAGCCGAAAGCGTCGCGCCAATGGAAACGACACTGACTTTGAGGGGACGGCGGATCATGTCAACCACCAAGGCTGCAATGGGATAGACTTTGAGTGCAGCTGCGGCAAGATATGCGCCCGACTTCAAGAATTTGTTCGTTGCAGCGCATCCGAGAAAGACCAGGAAGAAGATGAACAGGTCAATATTTCCTCGTTCAATCGCGAAGAATGATGATAATGACAGCCCTGCAACTAGCAATATGAGCGCACCCAGCGCGCTTCTACTCCCGATGATGAGCCATGACACACAGATCAAGTAAACGACGCAGAAGCTAACTCCAACAATCGAAACATTGGAGTCGTTGATTCCCGCCCAGGAAAATAGGTGCAGCCAAATCCTTGGGTAGGGCAATGCCCGTTGAGACCGATCCGCGGGGTTGCTTAGGATCGGGTTCCCGCCCATCTCCAGCGTCCTCACCGCGCTTGTAATCGCCTGAAGGTCCATGAACGGCCCCCAGTACACTGGGAAACGGAATTTTTGCCAAACAGAAGCCCAGTCGGATGTGAATGCGCGAGACAGAGTTATGAGGGGCACCAGCCACAACGCCGCCAACGCCATTATTTTGATTCCGCGGGTCATCTTCTTCCTTCCCATCTGGTAGTGGACCGGGCACATGTAGAAGTCCACTAGTCGCCTGAAAGCGCAGAGTCCGCTGCGCCCGCTGCAATCCGCGGACGCGAATTTTGCCGACCAATTATAAGTGTGGAAGGAACGACTTCACAGCCTAACCTCTGGGGACTGGTCGTGCTGTCGGGGACTTTCGGACCACAATCCGACAGCGATAGAATTGGCTTCGCTGCCTTTGAACTACATCCTCTATCGTCTCGCGCAACACCAAATCCCCGCGACGGAGTGGTTTCATCGCCTCTCTATTTCCCGCTCGTTCGGCAAGGCCATCCCCCCTATTCCGCTGGGGGAACTGTACGGAGTCTGGAAGCTTCCACAGTGACGTTCAGCGCTGAGTCTTTCGACGCGCCGGAGAGAGCATCGCCCGCCAACTGACTTTTTATCAGCAGTACACCGACTAGGTTGATCACCCATCCCGCCCGTTGCAAGCTGGAAACCTTTGCTCACGCGCGCGGCTCGACACTCCTCCGCCCTTGTTAGACTAATTCGCAGGATACCCGTCCCCGCGCATGAACCCCCATCAAACGGATCGGCGCCATTTCGAGCGGCAGATCGTTTACGCACGCCCGATTTTCATTTTGCTGGCGCTACTCGCTCTTCTGGAGCAACCGCCTTCGCCTGCGGCGCGCCGTTCCGTCTCATTCCTAGTCGCCTACTTGCTCGTCGCGTTGCTTGTCACGCAAGTCGAGCGCCTTCTCCGGAGCCGCGGCTGGCACCTTCCTCTCGCGTGCGATCTCCTCGCTCTTGGCTTCTTCATGTACGTCAGCCCTTCGACCGTGCCAGTTTGGTTTCCCTATATGTTTCTCTGTTACGCGGCTGGAATTCGTTGGGGCCTCAACGCCACGCTCCCCCTCGCCGGCGCGCTTTCCCTCGTTCTCGTGCTGCTCACCGCCGGCAAAGGCGAGCTCGACTGGATGCGCGTCGTCTCCTGGCTCGGTCTGACTACCGGCACGTTCGCGGGAGGTGCTGGTCTCGCCTTTCTCGGCGATCACAACCGCCACTTCGCCGCAGAGATTGATTTCTTGTCGCGCATCAGCGCCACGATGCAAGTGGATCAAGGCCTCGCCGAGTCGCTACGCCTATTCCTCGAGGAACTCGCCACCACGTTCCATGCCGAAGAAGCTCTTCTCCTTTACCGCGACACCGATCTTGAACGCATTTTCCTCTGGCGCCTCAGAGCCGGCGAAAGCGAGCGCCTCGTCCCGGAAAGCATGCCGCTCTCGCGCACCGACGGGTTCCTGCTGGATGACATGGACGCGACCCTCTGCTGGAACTCCCTCGCGGGCCCAGGTTCCGGCTTTGGCTGGGACCGCCGCGACGGCCGCAAAATCAAGAATCTGCCCCGGCTCCCCGGCCCTGCCCAACAGGAGTTCAAGATCCACTCCCTTATGACCGTAGCGTTCGAGCAAGGAGGCCAGGCGACCGGCCGCCTCTTCGTCATTAACGGCCGCAATTCCTTCCATAAAAAGGACTTAGCCTGGCTGGAGGACATCGCCTCCCACATCGCCGCTGGCCTCGAGAACATCTTTCTTTTGAGGCACTTACGTGCCCGCGCCATCGAAGCCGAGCGCAGCCGCATCGCCCGCGACCTCCACGACGGCATCCTCCAGACCCTCCTCAGCATCGAAATCCAGCTCGATGTCCTTCGCCGCCGCGTGGTTTCGGCCCCTGAGCAAGCCGTCATCAGCCTTTCTACCCTACAGCAAACCGTCAAAAACGAAGGCGCGGAGCTCCGCCAAACGGTCACCGACCTCCGCCCCCTCCGCGTCCAGAGCGCCGACCTCGTGGACCTCATGCGCGGTTTCGCCGAGCGCTACCGCAACGAATCCACCGTAGCCCTCGACCTCCTCATTGATTCCACGCAACTTCGCGCTCCCGACCGCGTCTGCCGCGAGATCTTCCAGATTTACCGTGAAGCACTCAACAACATAAAAAAGCATGCCAAGGCTTCCCATGTCGTGGTAAAACTGTCGCAGGACGACAGCCGTCTAGTACTCGTAGTAGACGACAATGGTGAGGGGTTTAGCTTCGCCGGAAAATTCACTGGCGACGAACTGGATCGTCTGCGGCTGGGTCCCATTTCCATCAAGGAGCGCGCGCGAACTGTGGGCGGGGTTCTGACCGTCGAGTCGAACCCGGGTCATGGAGCGCGCCTGACGATCGAAGTTCCGCTGGGTTAAGGGTTTGTACATACAAACCCTTATGATGATCGGGTAACGGGTTTGTTTTGCGAACCCTAAGATATTATGGCTAAGACAGCGAAACCGCAGATACGGGTACTACTAGCCGACGACCACGCGATCTTTCGCGATGGCCTCCGCAAGCTTCTTGATTCCGACGAAGATATCACCATCGTCGGCGAAGCGCAGAACGGCGCCGAATGCATCAAGCTTCTCGCCAAGCTCAAGCCCGATATTCTTCTCCTCGATCTCCGCATGCCGGATAAAGACGGCCTCGCCGTCCTCGAGGAAGTCAATTTTGATACGCTGCCCACGCGCGTCGTCGTTCTCACTGCTGCCGAAGACGATCGCGATGTCGTCCGCGCCATGCGCCTCGGTGCGCGCGGCGTCGTCTTGAAGCAGTCCGCCACCGATCTCCTCGTAAAAAGTATTCATCGCGTGCACGCCGGTGAAATCTGGCTCGACAATCGCATGACCGCCGAAGTCATGAAGGCGTTTTCGAAGTCCAGCGAATCCGGCCCGCGCCGCGAAAAGCCCTTGCTCAGCGACCGCGAAAAGGAAATCGTCCAGCTCGTCGCCCAAGGCTTCCGCAACAAAGAAATCGGCGAAAAACTTTTCATCTCCGAGCAAACTGTCAAGAACCACTTGCACAACATCTTCGACAAACTCGGCGTCTCCGACCGCCTCGAACTCGCGCTCTATGCGATCCACCATCGACTAATCGACCAGTCCTAGCACCATCCCGGTGTTCTCTAGCGGGACGCCTTTCAGCACTCTCTGCTCTACACCAGTCCCATTACTCTCAAATTGCACGAAATTCTTCCGTTTCTGTCCAAGAACGGACAGACAGTACTGATTTGAGACCTCAAACTGGCCTCTACGAAGAGTTCCGCACCCAGCCCTACTCTGCGAATGCTTCTGGAGGAAAAGATGAGATTTCGTGGCATTTTTTTATTGCTTTTCTTGGCGTTGGCGTCGAATGTCCATGCCCAAGCACCTAACCTGCAAACAGCGGGAAAGTTTGCAGTACTGGCCGGGGGCGGAATTGTCAGCGCTGACGCGGGAACTACGATCGTCGGTAATGTCGGAAGTTCGCCCACACCCACAGTCACGGGACTTCTGGCAAGCCAGGTCACGGGCACGTTGTACACTGCAGCGAACGCCGTATTGACAACCGCGCAGACGGACCTAACAGCCGCCTACGTTGACGCGGCCGGTCGGCCGTCGTGTACAGCGCTAACCGGCGCGCTGGGCACAGGGACCAACGCTAATCTGGGCCCGGGACTTTACTGCTATTCGGCAGCGGCGCTGCTCAATGGCACTTTGACGCTGACCGGCAGCTCCACCGACGTGTGGATCTTCCAGATCGGTAGCACCCTTACGACCGCCACCGGTGCCTCAGTGGTTTTTGCCGGCGGCGCGTCGCCCTGCAACGTGTTTTGGCAAGTGGGTTCCTCCGCGACGATACAGACGGGCAACAACTTTGCGGGAAATATTATGGCGTTAGCAAGCATCACGCTCGACGGTGGCAACCTGGCAGGCCGGGCGCTGGCTAGAAACGGAACGGTCACGATCAGCTCCAAGGAGACCATCATCAGTGGATGCTCTTCGGGGACGCCCGTCGTGCCGACCGTCGTGGTCTCGCCTGTAAACTCATCGATCATCTGCGGGGCCGCTGGCTCATCCATCACCAAAACCGCAGTCGTCCTGTCGAATGGGGTTCCCGTCGCAGGTACCGTCGTGACTTTTACAATCACTGGTCCTGACGCCAGCAAGAGCGGGACCGCTATCACGGATGCTTCCGGTACCGCGACGTTCACGATTAACTCGCCCTCCGTAACCTCATCGGCGGGAGATTCCATTGTTGCCGCGGTCGATGGCGGTACGGTTGTCTCGAACACAACTTTTGCAACGTGTTCTGGATCAACTGGAAGCTGTTCGACGACGGCTTCCCCCACCGTCACCGTAACGACTCAGACGGCAGGTCCGCCGAAGCAAGTTGTTTTCTCGGTTCAAGCTTCGGGCGGATTGTTCTCGTTGGTCGCCAATACTCCCCCGACCACCAATGCTACGGTCGCCATCCCCACATTTGACAGTGGAACGACCATGGCTCTGGGCGTCACCGCCACGAAGATCAATCAGTCTCAATCGTCCGTTGTGGAGCTGACGGTTGTAGACCTCTGTGGCCATACAACCGTGTTTGATCCAGTCTTTGCAACGATCGCCATTCCGGCATCTACGTCCCAGCATGCCGCAGAATTTAACTTCAATCATCGGGAAGTCACTCACTTCAACGGCATCAGTCGTGCGGAGGGAATGGTACTCCTGCAAAATGACACGCCCGGGGTGAGTTTGTTGATCATCAGGGTCAATGGATCCGAGTTTAGAACTCGCCTTTCGAATGGGCAAACCAAGAAGTTAGATATCTCATCCGCTTTAGTGCATGGTTCCAACACCGTTCGGGTCGCTGTCACGGGCAACCCGGGAAGTTCCGTTGATTTGACCATCGCCGACGGAAAGTAAACCTAGCGCCGGGTTCGCGCTTCACATTCTCCAGGCCAGCCTGGGCAGTGCGAACCCGGTCATCACCGCGGCTCAGGTCGGCATTGCCTCAACCATTGATTAGGGGAGTTGGTCTGTCCGACCCATTCTCTGAAGGACCAACCGAACCGGTCGAACAACGTAATATACGGCAGAGAGACCGTTCGGCAGCGGCAGAAACCAGCGGTCACGCTCACTCGGTCTAAGTTTAGGTAAGAAATGCCGGAGGAAGATTTTCGCCCGGTCGCGGAAACGTTCACGGATCTCCATCTGAGAAGTAATGCCACCCTGCAAACCCCAGCGTTCGTCTGGCTCTTCGAAGAGGCGGGCCCGGGCTTGTGCGGCCAGGGCTTTCGCAGTTCGATCGATCTTCAAATCTTGGGCGAGTTTTGGAGGCACGACCGCCTCTAGCAAATCCTGCGCTAGTAGAAGCCCAGTCCCAAGGACACGCTTTAGACCCAGGTCGTGTGCTTCACGCAGCACGAACTCCCAGTCTAAATCAGGCACCGCCAGGATCTCGGCGATGTCGCAGATCAATTTGAGTTGCACCCACTGGTGCTTGGCCGCGTGCATCGAGAGCACTAACAGATACGTTTCCAGCCGCAGACTTCGCAGTTCTGCTCCTGCCACCGAGACCGCCTCCAGGTGCCGTAGGAAACGCTCAGGATCTCCCGCAAGGCACGCGGATCGACTGGTGAATCGCCAGTGCAGATCTAAACGCACCTGGCCATCTGTGCGATAAAAGAGCATTTCGTGGTGCTCGCCCAAGAACTGGCTCAGATCGCCAGTGTTCACCCTTTCAGGCGCGTAACCTCGGTCGAACAGGACGCGCCGCGTGCGCAGCACGTTCTCCTCATCAATCAGGATGTCCAGGTCACCAAACGCCCGGAGAGACAAATTGCCATTGAGTCTGACGGCCAGTGCGGGGCCCTTGAAGGGCACTGCCGGAATACCCTCCGACTCAAGCACGCCGAGAATGCCCACCAATTCCTCGGCGAGTGCCCGGCCCTCTGCAGACTCCGCCTCGTGCCGCGCTCGTAGCGGCTCCAGGACGCCACTTGGGACAATATCCGGGCAGTTTACGTGAAGGTTCCGATAGGTGAGCGGCAGCATATCGTGACGAAGCACCAGTCGTATGAATTGGACCCAATCTATTTCTTTGCGAGCGGCCGCTCTGATCCGCTTCGTCGTTTCGGTGCTGGCCCGACTGCGGGTACAACAGAGAAGCAGTTCCATTTCTGCGCGTGGCGCCGTGCCTGGGAGTCGCCGAGTCGGTTCCGGCATGGTTTTGTTTCGCATCATGAGCACAGTAGCTCCCGGAATCGAACGGAGAGTTGATCAAAGTCACGCCCCGTCTCGAGGCGGTAGCACGGCGTGGACGTCACGAGTTCGCTCAGCGCATCCAAATGAGCACGGCACGAGTTCGCTTCCGTCAGCAATACGTTGGGAACCATCTCCAGCAACGCTTCGTCAGGATCCATCCTTGTTACAACGCTGCTTTCAGACTTCGCAATTCGAGGAATCACAACAGCGGCAGGCCGCGCCTGGGGCGCCACTTTCGCGCCATAGATCTGCATCGGGTGGATTTGCTTTTTCCGCCATCCGCAACGCTTGGGAGCACTCAAAAGAAAACTCAGCTCCGGAAAAAAGGCGGCGGTTTCATCGCTAACATCCACCTCCTCAGGAAATGCCAGGACCTTGAACCCATCCGTCCGGCCATCTAGAAAGACCATGTCATCGCTCATGTAGTCAAAATTGGCTCTGAGCGACGCGACCGTTAGAGTGGACTTTCCTGCTCCGCTTGTGCCTGGAATCAGCAGGCATTTGCCGTTCGCGCTCAATCCGCCCGCGTGCAGGCTATACAGCCCGCGCCGCTTCAATATTTCCACCAGGCATATCGTGAACAGAAGATGAGTGGCTAGCCACAGGTTTTCAGTCTCCGGCTCGAGCACGGAGAAGTACGCGACACCAGAGTCGGGACTGCACAACACGCGCACGCGATCACCGTAGCAAAGGTAAAGTAGGTCTTCGGCTTCAAAGTAGCTCGCCTCCCCGCCCTCCAGTTGATAAAAAGGCTTTGCCTGCCCGGACGGTTTCCCAACGCGATGCACTTTCGAATTCGAAACGCACTCGAAGTCGAAAAAAAGTGTCTCGGCGCATTTCCCATTCGAGGGAAGCATTTGGAATCTGGAATCGAGGCAAGTTGCAATCGCAGCCGACGAGGACACCTCGAGATTCAGGCCGTGGAAACCGTAGGTTTGTCTGCGCCGGCTATCGCTCACGATCCTGATTGCTCCAATCCAATATTTTGGGAGGCTTTCACTCCACGGCCACCAGCGCTTGAAATGCGGTACATCTCCGTATATAGAGGTCGCGGATCCCGCGCTTCCAGAAAGGGCACTCCGTTCTTGACCAACCAGCAATGGCCGACAAACTCACCATCGACTCGGCCCACGCCAAAACACAGCGACACATTCAAGCCGTCCCGGCGGAAGAAGTAATATCGCGTTACGCCTCGGGTCAGGCATCCCTGATGCACTAAGGGGCGCCCCTCGCGAATGGCGATTTCCACGTACTCCGCAATCTGTTCAACGCGATCCCGGTCCGTCGTCGCTTGGATTCGCGGCTCGAGAAGAGCTTCTACTCGCCATAGTTTTAGCCGCAGCAGGATTGGAACGACGGCGGCAAAGAACAATATCTGAAGAAAGAGAAATACATCGGAGATGGATCGTCTACTCATACTTGCCCTACGCGTTTGGTGTGTCGACGGAGTTCGTCAGCAATCGATCCGGGGCTTCTAAAGGTCTACGGAGGTCGTGGGGACACTGGTGGAGCCGCGTTCGAATGCCCTTTGGCCACGGAACTCTGTCTGTAGGTCGTGCAGCCACACACCGGAGTGCGACGGACATTTCTTGGCGCATCGCCTCGCTTAGGGAGATCCCTGAGGCGCTCCGCTAGCTTCGAAATCCATACCAGATCTGCTGCTCTCGACGATCAGATTCTTGGTTCGCAGCTCATCGAGCAGTTCCAGAACGTCCGTCTGGACAATTTCAGTGGGGGTGCCATATTCCTTCGCCACTGTGCACACCATTTGCGCTACGCCATGCGTTCCGTCGCAGAGTTCCCAGATTCTGCTGCCGACCTCGTTCAGCGCGTAGTAGCTCCCATCATCCATGTTGAAGAGCAGTACCTCGCTCGACCCTTTCTGGACGATGATCTGCTCCTGGCGTCTGGGGCGGCTATCGAAGTCCGCTGTGTTTTTCATCAGTATTCTCGGCCACTCCATGGCTAGGCGCTTCGTAAGGGACGGCTTCGCTGTCCGGTGCTTCACACGCACGCAAACGCGCACACGTCTACCCAGTTACGCGTGTTGCCAAGCTATATGCAAAGCCCGTCACCGCGAATTCTGAAAGCAAAACGCCGCTTCGGAACTGCCAAGCCAGCGCTCCTCGCCCTCGATTGTTTTTATTGCCGATCTGCTTAGAAACTGAACTTCGTAACCAGCCTCAGGAGTCCCAAACACCTTAGGCTCGGCTTGCTATATTTCTTCATGAGTGAATCCACCTTTCCATTTTCACTTTGATCTCGCACGACTGGGTCAGAATCTTTTATTTACACAACAATACCGCCTCTGGTTCTCTGCTACTGCACGCAAACAATGCTCAGGAGGTGGATGCTAGAAGGCCCAGAAATATTTGTCTGTTCAATTTTGCACACGACTCCGCCAATCGGTTCGCCCCGGATTTCCCGATTCTCACCGTGGTGGTCGGGTGGCCTAGACGTAAGCCCCTGGACGATTTTGGGTGCCCCGCTCTCGGTTTTTGAGGGTGGGGCTGTTGACTTTGCTTTCTTCTTACCGAGCCGCATCTATAGGTCGATTACATCGATCTCCATTAACCCTTTTTCGTCCTTTGCGTAAAACGAAAAGCTACTCCATGGCCAATCCTTCGGATGTTTCACCAATCCACGCACCACCGGATTCGCGTGCATGTACTCCAATTTCTCTTTCTTCTTTTCGTGGCTGTACACGTTGAAATCGTAAAACCTCGGCTGCCAGAACTGCGGAAGGTCCGCGATGAACTTCGGAAACAACAATGGTAGTTGACCCTTCGGCGTCGCGAGCTTCTTGTCCTTCCTCATTCCGCGGGAGACCCGCTGCTTCAGCATTTGCAACACCGTCGAGGGCGTGCCTTTCTTCGGCTCACTCATCAGCACATGCACATGATTCGGCATCACCACATATCCCACCAGAAGAAATCCGTACTCCCGCCGGACTCTGCCCAGTTCCTTCACGAAGAGATTTCGCGCTTTTACCCTGCCGAGTAGCGGCAGCCGCCGGTAACAACTAAACGTCACAAAGTGCAGCTGGCCCTGACCGTAGTAGCGCTTCAGTCCCTTGGGCATCCCACACCAAAACCCCCGCCCTCACAAACCGAGGACGGGGCACCCTCATCACACTACTCCACCGTGACTTGCAGAAGTGATATCCTCTGTTCGTATGTTGCCGTCAAGAAAAAAGAAGGAAGTCCACGGCCGGGCCACCCGTCCTAGGACCAGGCGTCCAGTCAAGTGAAATTGCGCGTATCCTTGTTTCCGGCGGCACTTGGATAAATAATGGAGTCGTTGTGTTCACCATGCCATGAAAGCTACCGAACTTTTCGAAGCTGCCAAACGACTGCCACCTGGGGAGCAGTCCACTTACATCACCAAAAGACTCCCAGACGTGTTTTCGGATTCTGAAATTACGATATGGAGCGCCGAGACGTCTGCACCGCGTTCGGGACGCAGAACCCTGATTGGAATAGCGCCGTATTCGCTGGAGGACTTGCAGCTTCTGGACGCAGTTGCGGAGTCTTTGTCCAAAGGGCACGCAAAACAGGAGCGTGTGGAGGTATTTAACATCCTTAGTTGCGCCGACCAAAATGGTATCGATCAGCGGGTTCCGGGAATCGGGAAGGTATATCAAACACCCGTCGTGGGTATGTGGAATGACGGACAGATTGTCTATAAGGCGAGCGGTGCGGAGGCACGGCGATCGATCATTGAACACTATAAGCAGAACTCGTAGCGTAAGTTTGGGCCACTTTTCGCTTCCTCTTGTCCCACGGATACCGTTAACCCCTCCTCCGTAACCATTCAATCCTCGATTCTCCCCATTCCCTGGATTTCACTTAGCCCCTCGCCACTCCCATGCTATCCTCTCCCGTGTATCCCGAATCGCATCCCCGCTCGCCCGTCTCTCACACACGCCGAGCCTCCATTTCCTTCTGCTTTTCCCAACCTCCTAACCTTCCAACGTTCAAACGTTCCGACGATCTTCGATCTCACTCTCTCGCAATCTCCCCATCCAACGCCATTACTCTCTTGTCAACAGACAGCCCCCATAAATCCTTTACTTGCAACACTTATGGACCTCCCCGCAAGTGTTGCAAACAAAAGACTTACGGAAAGCCTAACTCTTTTAGATGCAACACTTACAAAAAACACAGGGGTGGGCCTCCTTCAGCGTCAGACTCTGGTGGAAGGTCTGTCGTCGACTGAACACGGATCCTCAATCGGAGGCCTCATTTTGCAGACCCGTCCTAGTACATCGGTACCTTGTTGAATTGAATCGATTTTGTGCCTGGAGTCCTATTGTTCCCTGGGCCCCACCCGGATACACTCTGTCTTCGACTAGGAGGATTTCCTTGACTGGCTCAGAACGCCGCACTACCCAGCGCTTTTCCATGCGGCTGCCGCTCACCGTTCGTTGGACCACGGGAGCTGCGGTTGGTGAGACCAGCACCGAGTCCCGGGACGTCAGTTCCCGCGGTGTCTACTTCTTCCTTCAAAAAGATGTGAAGGAAGGCTCGCCCGTTGAAATTCTGTTGACCCTGCCCAATGAGATCACCCTGGCCGGCCCCGTCCGCGTACGCTGCCTCGGCCGCGTGCAGCGCACCGAGTCGCGCGATGAAGGCGCGGTCGGCGTGGTTGCCGCCATCGAACGCTACGAATTCCTCCGCGGCGACGAGGATAAATAACTTCGAGACGTTTTAGCTGACAAGTTTCTTGCTCGCTCACTGCGGAGGCGGGCAGGATAAGCCGGGGTGCCTTGGCCCCTCAGCGAAGCTGCCCCGGCTCAGTTTTTTCCCCTCGCTGTTTTTGAATCACTCAGCCGCGCGTTCGAATCTCCCCTCACAACATTTCTAACTTCCCCGATTTTTTTGCTGACCAAGCTCTTGCGGTCAACAATGTCCTAGGATTCGAACGAGCGCGGCGAGATCTTCTCACAGGTCGGAGGGACCGTTACCTCTGCGCGTCCTGTCCCATTGGGCAGGCGACTTCCACAGGGTGAGTAAGAGAGGATGGGGTCTGCCAGCAGCAGCCCAGCCAGTACCTTGTTAAGAATTCGAAATCTGCGGTGAGATGAACTCGGGCCATTTTGCTTGAGCGGCTCGGCGAGGAAAATGCGTTGGCGAGTTTCTGAAGCATCTGCGAATTGCTGATGTATCGAAGTTGGGGGAACGTTCGAAATGGGTTTGGACCTAGAAGAATTCAAGAGCGAAGTTGCCAACAATGCTGCTGATGCGGAAGAGATTCCTGTGGCGGAGAGCGCCATCGGGATTTCGCTGATCGATTTGGCGGAAATCCTGGATCAGCACAAGATTTGGGTAGAATCGGGCGGGGAAACGGGCACCAAGGCGGACCTCAGCGGGATCAATCTTTCGAAAGCGGACCTCACTGGCGTCAATTTGCAGGGCGCACAACTTCACCGAACCAATCTGGTCGGCGCGGATCTTTCGATGGCGAATCTGCGCGGCGCGAGCCTGGTGCGCGCGGATATGCGCAATGCGAATCTTCTCGGGACGGAGCTTCGCGGCGCAAATTTGATGGGCGCAAACGCCTACGGGGCGGATGGCCTGTGGTTCGGCCGGCTGGGCGGGACGAATCTGTTTGACGCAGTTTTGCCGGAATCGATTTCCGCGGTGGACAGTTCGAAAGCGATCGGTGATGCGACGAAAGTTGCGCGCGGATTTTATTTTTTGACGGTGGGCGCGAGCCTGATCTGCTGCCTGCTGATTGCGTTTACGACGGATGTGCGGTTGATGCTAAATGCTTCGGCGCTTCCGTCTTCGCGATTGCCCACCATCCTTCCGATGACCGGGCTTTATCTGGGAGGCCCGCTGGTGCTGCTGGCGCTTTCCTTGCGTTTTCATTTTTTGCTGTTGCGGTTGTGGGGAAGCATGGCCGCGCTCCCCGCGGTTTTTCCGGATGGACAAACGCTGGAGCGAGATGGCCCGTGGTATTTGATGGGGCTGGTGCGGCGGCATTTCCGGTGGCAAGGGGAATCGCGATCGCCGATGGTAGCGTTCGAATCAGCGCTTTCGACGGTGCTGGCCTATTGGATCGTTCCCGTGACGTTGCTTCTTTTCTGGGTACGCTACTTAGCGCGGCAGGATTTTCGCGGAACGTTACTGCACGTGTTTGTGATCACGGCGTCGGTGGCTTCGGCGACGTGCTTGCCATTTGTGGTGTCGCGCGTGCTACGGCCAGGCGACATCCGGCTGCCGAAATCGAAAAACATTCTTCGATTGATTTTGCGAACCATGCGTGCGTCTTTGGCCACGGGCTGCATCCTGTTTCTTTTTTCCATCGGAGTAAATCGCGGACTGCCGTATGACCGCAGCACCGGTGCGGCCGACTCTCCCGCGGATATGCGGCGTTGGGCGTCGCTGGTCTTCCAGTCGGTTGGCTACCGGCCGTACGCGGATTTGACGGAGGCGACGCTGTCGGCACCGCCGCCGCGCGGGGCTGCGTGGACGGACGAAACCGTCGATAAGATCGTTGGGGCACGGCTGAATCAGACGAACATGCGATTCGCACGCGCGTACAAGGCGTTTTTGATCAATGCCAAGTTGTGGCGGGCAAACTTGGAAGGCGCGTATCTATCGGAGGCGGACCTGCGGGGAGCAAATCTTCGCGAGGTGTTGCTGCGTTCCGCGGTTCTGGACCGCGCGCAGATCGGGCATGCCGTGCTGGTGTCGGCGAACGCCACGGGTGCGAATTTCGCGGCGGCGGACCTGCGCGACGCGGACTTATCCTATGGAACATTTGAGAGTGCGGTGCTTTCCAACGCGAAAGCCACGCGAGCATCGCTCTATGCGGTAGATCTGCGATACGCGCAGCTGTTGCGCACGGATCTATCGCGGACGGATATGCGCGACACGAAGCTGGAACACGCAGTGCTGTCGTTCGCCAATCTGGAGCAGGCGGATTTGTCCTCCGCAAAACTGTCCGAAGCGAATTTGACGGGCGCGCAGCTCAAGGGAACCATTCTGCTGGATGCGGATTTAACGAAAACGGATCTGCGCGGAGCGTATTTTACGGGCGCAATTTTGCGCGGCGCGGTGCTGGACGGGGCAGACCTCGCGGGTGCGGACTTGCGGGGCGCTTCCGGGATCACGGCGCAGCAGGTATGTTCCGCTATGCACGGGCGCGCAGCGTTGCTGGATCCCGATCTGGCCGCAGAAGTTCTATTACGCTGCGGATCTTCGCAGTAGCTCGCAGGTAGCGCGGCGAACCGAGGGCGCTTTCCACAAAGCGGATTCTCGAATCGGCAAAGCAGCCCTCGCTCGACACTATCGCGCTACACGCAATCCGCCCCGCCTCGGAACGGCAGAAGATAACTTCCGGATGGCTCGTGAGAACGAAGCCGCCCGGCGGCGGACGCTGCGCGTGAAGTGAACGGAGCAGTGTTGCTCGATGGTTGAGATAAATTTTGGGTCACAAGGAGGTCCCTGTGACCCATCTCAGAAAAATGATG
>JABCZG010000035.1 GCA_013289835.1 Acidobacteriota bacterium
ATCTCACCGCAATCGTGCGCGCCGGCACTTCACTAAAGGGCGAGCAATCCACGACGGCGCCGGACAGTTCCAAATGGGTGGAGTTCGCTCGTTCGATGAGCGGCTTGCAGCGCATCACTGCCGCAGCTCTCGCCGAAACGCTCGAAGCCAGCGCCGCTGAAAAATGGAAAGTGCTGGACGTCGCCGCAGGCCACGGCATGTACGGCGTCACCATCGCCAAGCAAAATCCCAACGCGGAAATTTTCGCCCTCGATTGGCCGGAAGTATTGAAAGTGGCCCACGAGAATGCCGAGGCCGCAGGCGTGGCCGCGCGCCATCACCATATACCCGGCAGCGCGTTCGAAGTGGATTTCGGGAAGGATTACGACATCGTGCTGCTGACCGGCTTCCTGCACCATTTCGATCCGCAGACGATTGACACGATTTTGCGCAAAGCTCACGCCGCGCTAAAGCCGCAAGGCCGCGTCGTCACGGTGGAATTCGTTCCCAACGAAGATCGCGTCTCGCCGCCCGCCCCAGCGGCCTTCAGCATGATCATGCTCGGCACCACGCGCGCCGGCGACGCCTACCCCTATTCCGAATACGATCGCATGTTCCGCGAAGCAGGCTTCACGATCAACGAATTGCGGCGCGGCCCAGGCCCGCAAAGTTTCATCATTTCTAAAAAATAATCGCGCGCCGTGAAGTGAACTCGCGAATGGATGAAACGGAAATGCGGCGCTCGGAAGGGCACGGCGCGAAACGCAGCCGCGCTCGGGCGCCGTAGGCGCGGCATAAGTTAGCCCAGGCCGGAAGGCCTGGGAAACTGCGCAAAAGAACGGAGAGCGCCGTAGGTGCGACACGGCCGTGGCCGGTGCCGCGACGACTCACAATCGCGTGCCGGTGATCGCGCTTCTGCGAAAAACAGAGGACTTCAACAGAGGACGCCGGCTCCCACTCAGCTTTTTTCCGCCCCGCCAAACGCCAGCGTCAACAACGTGTGCTGCTCCAGCTCATGCGCCTTGTGCGATCCCGTGGCCGGACTCGCGCTCGCCGAACGCTTGATCGAAAGCACTCCGCGCCCGCGCGCCAATCGTTCCAACCGCGGCAACAAAAACGCCAGCGCGCCCATATTCGCCGGCTCTTCCTGCACCCACACAAACTCCCGCGCCTTGGTGTGTCGATCCATCTCCGCCGCCAGCTCCGCTTCCGGAAACGGATACAGCTGCTCCAGAAAAATTATCGCCGTCGAAGTATCCTTGCGCCGCTTCCGCTCCGCGATCAATTCGTGCCCGATTTTTCCCGTGCACAGCAGCACGCGCTCCGCCGAGCCATCCCCGCGATCCGGAATCACCGTCTGAAATCGCGCCGCACCCAAATCCGCCAGCGTCGAAGACGCCGCCGGATTCCGCAGCATGCTCTTCGGCGTGAACACCACCAGCGGTTTACGCCAGGCGCGCAATGCCTGCCGCCTCAGCAAATGAAAATATTGCGCCGCCGTGCTCGGCTGGCAAATCTGCATATTGTCTCGCGCCGCCAATTGCAAAAATCGCTCGATCCGCGCGCTGGAATGTTCCGGCCCCTGCCCCTCATATCCGTGCGGCAGCAGCAGCACCACACCCGAGAGTAAATTCCACTTGTCCTCGCCCGCGGAAATAAATTGGTCAATGATGATTTGCGCGCCGTTCGCGAAATCCCCGAATTGCGCTTCCCACAGCACCAGCGCCTCGGGAAAATCGCGGCTGAAGCCGTATTCGAATCCCAGCACGGAGGCTTCCGACAGCGTCGAATTGATCGCCTCAAACCACGCTTCGCCCTGCCCCAGGTGCTGCAACGGCAAGTACTCCTGTTCCGTTTCGATATCAATCAGCGCCGCGTGCCTTTGATTGAATGTCCCGCGGCGGCTGTCTTGTCCACTCAATCGCACCGGCACGCGCTGCTTCAGCAGCGTCCCAAACGCCAGCGCCTCAGCCATTCCGTAATCCATCGGCCGCTTGCCCTGCGCCATTTCCAGCCGCTGCTCCAGCAGCTTTTTCACTTTCGGATGAATGTGAAATCCCTCGGGATAGCGCGTCAAGGCTTCGCCGATCGTCGCCAGCTCAGCCTGCGGCACGCCGGTGTCAACTTCGCGGGAAGCGTTGTACCGACCGCCGCGATATGCATCCCAGTAAGGCGGCAGCTTCCGCATCGGCGGAGTTTTCTCCAGCTCCAGCGCCTTCTTCTGCGCTGCATCCAATTCCGTCCGCACGCCCTGCACAATCGGCGCCGCATCCACGCCGATTTTTTCGGAATAAATCTCCCATAGCGGCGGGTGCGCCTCAATCTTCCGGTAACGCAGCGGCTGCGTGATCGTCGGATCATCCACTTCGCTGTGCCCGTGCCGCCTATAGCCGACCAAATCCACCAGCACCGGCGTTCCAAACGCGTAGCGATACTCAGCCGCCATTCGACCCACACGCGCCACCGCGTCCGGATCTTCCGCGTTCACGTGAAATATCGGAATCGGCAACCGCTTGCCCAGGTCGGATGAAAATCGCGAAGATTGCGAATCGCGCGGAATGGTCGTGAACCCGATCAGATTATTAACGATGATGTGTACCGACCCGCCCACCGTGAATCCCTCGACGCCTGCCATATTCAGCGTCTCCGCGCACACTCCCTGCCCCGCGAATGCCGCGTCTCCATGCATGATCACCGGAACCACTTGTCGCAAACCCGCGTCGCCGCGCCGCATCTGTTTCGCGCGCGTACGGCCGATCGCCACCGGGTCCACGGCTTCCAAATGGCTCGGATTCGATACCAGGTGTATCCCTACTTTTTTTCCGTTCGCGGTCGCAAACTCGCCGGTCGCTCCCATGTGATATTTCACGTCGCCGCCGCCCAGCACGCTGCGCGGGTCCACATCCTCAAAACGCGCGAACACTTCCGCCGCTCCGCGCCCCACCACGTGCACCATCACGTTCAACCGCCCGCGATGGCTCATGGCCAGCACTGCCTGCACCGCGCCTTGCTCGGAGGACGCATCCAGAATCGCGTCCAGCAGCGGCAGCAGCGCCGCTTCTCCTTCCAGCGAATAACGCTTCGTCCCCAGATAACGCGTCTGCAGCACCTGCTCGAAAATCTCCGCCCGCACCAACCATTCCAGAATTCGCGCGCGATCCGCTTCCGGCGCTTCTGCTTCCATGCGCGCTTGAATCCATTCGCGCTTCTCACGCTCGGGAATGTGCATGAACTCCACGCCGGTCGTCCCGCAATAAACTCGCCGCGCGGCTTCCGCATCCGCGCCGCTCGCTTCCAGTTCCGGCATGGCCACCGGAGCCATGTCGCCCAACGGATCCAGATTTGCCTGTAGATATCCCCAGCGGCGGAATGCGTCCCAGACGCGCTCCTGCGCATCCTGCGTCGCCGCGGAGTCCACAATTGTTTGCTGACGGCTCATGAATCTCCCCAAAACTTCACAACTTTTTCCCTCTCTCTATTATAACAAGGCCCACGAACGCGCGAGAAGCCCTGGCCACATTTCCTACCACGCGCCCAGCAACCGCCGCACCAGCACCAGCTGCCCCAAATGGTACGAATTGTGAT
Organism: Acidobacteriota bacterium; assembly: GCA_013289835.1. Lineage (GTDB taxonomy): Bacteria > Acidobacteriota > Terriglobia > Acidiferrales > UBA7541 > Acidiferrum. The sequence goes on from JABCZG010000035.1 coordinate 3,565, forward strand.
CGATCAGCAGCAACGCTTGGCGTAACAAGGTCTGCCCCGTGCCGTGCGGAATCCGCGCAAAAAGGTCCGTTCGCGGATTGCTAACCAGATTCTCCATCTCCTGCAAAGCGTGGAAAAACGTTTTCACGGTCTGCTCCCATTCCGCCTCATCCGCCGGCGCCAGATTCTTCGGCCAATATCCCGACGGCCAATCGGGCGATACATGTTTCGGATCCAGCGTGAAATCCAAAATATCCCGCTGCACCAGCCGCGCGTGCTCCAGCAGGTCCCACACCGAATGCGGCGATCCCGCCGGCCGCACTCCGCGATGCGCCGGGTCCAGCCCCGCCAGCGCCTGTTTCCAATCCGCATGGGCCTCGCGCCAGCTGAGCACCTTCCGCAATTGCTCGCGCAACGCTTTGTCGTTTAAGCCGCGTCCGTCTTTCACGACCAACTTCTTGGCGCCCGCCTTCTGCGCAGACCTTCGCTTCGTCGCTGCCTTGCTCTTCCGCTTGGTAGCCATGCCTTCCTCCCCGAAGATAAGTAAATTTTAAAGCAAACTTCTTTGGAGTCCGGGAGCTTGCTCCCGCTTTTACGACCGATATCCCGTACCACAAGTCGAGCCAGCGGCGGCTTGCCGCCGCCTCTCAAAATCGCAACGTGCAACAGCGCGCCACTCAACGGTTGTTTCTCCGCGCACCGGGCGCTATCATCCCGCAGCATTTTTCCGACAGGAGCACTCGATGACCGCCGCAACCAATTCCCGCCGTGAATTCTCGAGAATCGTCGCGCAATCCCTTGCCGCCGCCTTCGCCGCGCCGCACGTTCCTCCGCTATTGGATGCCGCGCAGCGCAAACCGACTCCCGCGGGCGCCGTCCGTCTGAACTTCAACGAGAATCCCTACGGTCCGTCGCCTAAAGCACGCGCTGCCCTCGCCGATTGCAGCCCCATCGCGAATCGTTACCCCGACGAAGCCTATGGCCAGGTGATTGCCGCGCTCGCTCAAAAATACAACGTGCGGTCCGAAAATATCCTTCTCGGCTGCGGCTCTACGGAAATTCTGCGCGCTGTCGACGACGCGTTCCTTGATCCCTCCAAGAATGTCGTCGCCGCCGCGCCCACTTTCGAAGCCGTCCTCGACTACGCGCGCGTCCTGCACTCAAATGCTGTGCCCATCCCACTGACTGTCGACCATCGCCACGATCTCCCGAAAATGGCCGCGGCCTGCACCTCCAAGACGGGCGTCGCCTACGTCTGCAATCCGAACAATCCCACCGGCACGATCGTCACTCGCGATGAGCTCGCCGCATTCGTGCAAGCCGTACCGCCCAGCGCGCTGATCGTCGTGGACGAAGCCTACTACGATTTTGCCGACGATCCGCGTTACTCCAGCGCCGTCGAGTTCATCCCCGCGCACCCGAACGTCATCGTCGCGCGCACATTTTCAAAAATCTACGGCATGGCCGGAATGCGCCTGGGCTACGCCATCGGCGCCAAGGAACCGATCGCCCGCCTCCGCGAACAGCTGGTCCAGGACAACGGCAACGCCGCCGTCCTGCAAGCCGCCCTGGTCAGTCTCGCGGACAACGATCACGTCGCCTCCTGCCGCGCGCAGCTCAATGGCACGCGCCAATGGCTCTGCGCCGAACTGACCAAGGACTCTCGCCCCTTCATCCCCGCACAAGCGAATTTTGTCATGCTGGACATGGGGACGGACGTAAAACCCGTCATCGAACAATTCCGCGCGCGCAACATCATCGTCGGACGCCGCTTCGCCGCCATGCCCAATTTCCTGCGCGTCACCATCGGCACGCAGCCCGAAACCGAATCATTCCTCGCCGCTCTCCGCGAAATCGCTCCGGTTCGCTCTGCGCGCGCCGCGGCATGACATCCTGAAAATCAAAAGGCTCTTCCCAGCGCTTTCACGCCAAGAAGAGCCTTTGAAGACGGATTTCCCTTTTTTCCGGACTCGCTCCCCGCCCCGCCCTCCGATCGCGCACAAGCCTCGGAGCTCGAACTGCCGGGAGCTTCGCTCGGCCTATTTCAAGCCATTACTCAGACGCGCTTCTCACGGCGCCGCGATACTCTGTGGCCCGACCGATCGCCGCTGCTGGAAACATTCTCGGCAATATACCGGGCGTCCCTGTGTGGGCTTGAACGGAACGGTTGTTTCTTTTCCGCATTGCGAGCACACCGTCTTGGTTTCGACACGTTGCACGCTGCCGGAACCTGCCGTGGTGCCCGCCGAGCGATTGGCTTTGCACGCTTTGCACCGCTTGGGCTCGTTCTTGAAGCCCTTATCGGCGAAAAACATTTGCTCGCCGGCGGTGAAAACGAACTCACCAGAACATTCAGCGCACTTCAAAACCCGATCATGGTATTCCATACGCTGCTCCAAAGCCTTGCTGGAACAGGAGTAGCAGCGGAACGGTTCATGCCGGACGATTATGGGAGCGTGCCCGGAAAATTCACGCTTCCCTTACCCCCGCCGGCCGAACCATTTGAATGGACCCCGGTTATATGGTCGCCTAGTCTTGCTCACGCCGTTGCTTTTTTCGGAGACGCTTACGCGAGAGGGCCTCTTTGGCACGGCGCCTTTCACCTGGTTTCATGTAGTAGCTGTGCTTTTTAATCTCTTTGATAATGTCTTCCGACTGCACCTTTCTCTTGAAGCGTCGGAGTGCATTCTCCAGAGATTCTCCCTCTTGGATAACAACTTCTGCCACGCGTATTCACCCCCGTTCCCCGTTGAATGTTAGTTTGCACTGAATGGGTTACCACCAGTGTAGCCGGTTCACACCCGAACCGGCAATTAGGAAGTTCTTCTATCGCCCGCTCACACGTAAGTCAAGGCTTAAATTGGCCAAGCGCCATAAAACCTCATTTGTAACTCTCTAGTTATCATTAACTCCCGTCTAAGCCTTCCGCCCGCGCTGCCAACGCCACATCATTTGCCCCCGGGGCGCGTCATTGCACGCATGCTTCGACGCACACTTTCAGCCCGCTTGCACTTGCTGTTAGAATGTCCTCCGCCAGCCCGGGACTTTCGGACGGAGCGTTTCCATGCCTCTGATGCGCAACGCACTTGCGGTGCTGCTGGCTGGTGGCCAGGGCGAACGCCTTTGGCCTCTCACTCGCGATCGCGCCAAGCCCGCCGTCCCCTTCGGTGGCATCTATCGCATCGTTGATGTCACCCTCTCGAATTGCCTGAATAGCGATCTGCGCCGCGTCTTCGTCCTCACCCAGTACAAAGCCCTCAGCCTCAATCGCCACTTGCGCCGCGGCTGGTCTCTCCTCATGGGTCACGGCGATTTCATCGAAGTCCTCACTCCGCAAATGCGCGTCTCGCAGCACTGGTATCAGGGCACCGCCGACGCTGTCTATCAGAACATCTACTCCATCGGCTCCGAGCAATCCAACTTCGTCTTCATTCTTTCCGGCGACCATATTTACAAAATGAATTATCAGAAGATGCTCGAGCAGCACGTCGAAGCCGGCGCCGACGTCACCGTCGCCACCTTCGAGGTCTCCCCCGAGGACGCCGCCGGAAGTTTCGGCGTAATCGAAACCGACAAAGACTGGCGCATCGTCGGATTCCAGGAAAAGCCCGCCGACCCCAAGCGCTCCCGCATCCATCCGGACAAAGTGAACGCCTCGATGGGCGTCTATCTTTTCAATACCCAGCTGCTGGTGCCCGTATTGATCGCCGACGCCGAAGATCCCAGATCCAACCACGATTTCGGCAAGGACATCATTCCGCGCATCATCGAAAAGCACCGCGTCTTCGCTTACAATTTCCGTGACGAAAATAAAAAAGAAGAATCCTACTGGCGCGATGTCGGCACCGTCGAGGCCTACCACGAAGCCAACATGGACCTGGTTTCCGTTTCGCCGGTCTTCAACCTCTACGACAAAAGCTGGCCGCTGCACACCTGGCAGCAGCAATACCCGCCCGCCAAATTCGTCTTCGCCGATCCCTCGCGCATGGGCGTCGCGCTCGATTCCATCGTCGGCTCGGGTTCGATCGTCTCCGGCGGACGCGTCACCAAATCCGTTCTCGGCCTCGATGTACGCGTCAATAGCTACAGCGAACTGGACCAGTGCATCATCTTCAATCACGTGATCGTCGGCCGCAGCTGCCGCATCCGCCGTGCCATCATTGACCGCCACGTCAGCCTGCCCGAAGGCACGGTAATCGGCTACGACGCCGAAGCCGACCGCGCGCGTTACTCGGTCACAGAACACGGCGTGGTAGTAGTGGTTCGCCCCGAATCCATGATCGAAGAACCGGAATGATGCCGTCATGGTGAGCGCCCCGGCCGTCATCGTAAGCGCCCCGGCCGTCATCCTGAGCGTAGCGAAGGATCTCTCTTCGTTTTCTTCGCGGCGGGCATTACCTCACAGCGCTCAGTTTTGGTACGACCGGCCTCTCGCCGGCTAGGTTTCGATGCAGGCTCTCCTAAAAAAACTGTCTGGCCGTGATCGCCGCTCCATAGGCCGCTCGAATGAAGTGGTGGCCCAGGTCCTCGCTCACCCCGCGTATTTTCGCCACGTTTTCGCAGGCATCGCCACGAATGACTCCGTCGTCCGCATGCGTGCCGCCGACGCGATGGAAAAGATCACAGCCCGGCGCCCCGAGCTTCTCCGGCCATATAAAAGAAAACTCCTAGCCATAGCGGCCAGCACCGATCAACAGGAAATCCGGTGGCACGCCGCCTTGATCATGCCCCGTCTGGAACTCACCAAAAAAGAACGCGCCGTCGCCCTGGACATCCTCTTCGATTATCTGCGCGACAAAAGCAGCATCGTGAAAACCTGGGCCATGCAGGCAATCTGGGATCTAGCCGCCGCCGACCCAAAACTAAAAGCGCAAATCATTCCGCTGATCGAAGAACTAACCGAGCTGGGCACCCCCGCCATGCGCGCTCGCGGCCGCAAAATCCTGCAACAGCAGCAGCCAGCTTCATCGCGCCGCGCACGGGTTCTGTAGGGGCGGGTCTCAGACCCGTCTCGATCTTCGTCGCACTGCAGCCAGCCGCGGAATCCTGCCGACACCTCCGCCTTGTACCACCCACCCCGAAACGTTTACGATACTCGTCGCACCCTACGCCATCAACCCACAGGAGCCTCATGTCCACAAAAATCACCAGGATCCACGGCCGCGAAATCATCGACTCCCGCGGCAATCCCACCGTTGAAGCCGACGTCCACGTCGAAGGCGGCGCCGTCGGCCGCGCCGCCGTGCCTTCCGGCGCGTCCACCGGCGAACTCGAAGCCAACGAACTCCGCGACGGCGATCAATCGCGCTACCTCGGCAAAGGCGTGCTGAAAGCCGTCGGCCACGTGAATGGCGCCATCGCCAAAGCCGTCACCGGACTCGATGCCTCCGAACAGCACACACTCGATCGCAAGATGATTGATGCCGACGGCACGCCTAACAAATCCAATTTCGGTGCGAACGCCATCCTGGCCGTTTCCATGGCCGCCGCCCGCGCCGCCGCCGCCCAGCTCGGACAGCCGCTCTACCAATATCTCGCGCGCTATTCCAGCGACAGATCAGCAGACACCCTCCCCGTCCCCATGATGAATATCGTCAACGGTGGCGCCCACGCCGATAACTCCGTGGACGTGCAGGAATTTATGGTCATGCCCGTCGGCGCGCCGAATTTCCGCGAAGCCCTGCGCTGGGGCGTCGAAGTTTTCCATCATTTGAAGTCCGTGTTAAAGAAGAACGGCTACTCCACGGCGGTCGGCGACGAAGGTGGCTTCGCGCCCAACCTGAAATCCAATGAAGAAGCTCTCGAGCGCGTCCTCGAAGCCATCACCGCCGCCGGCTACAAGCCCGGCGAGCAAATCGCCATCGCCATTGATCCCGCCTCCAGCGAATTCTTTGATCGCGCCACAAAAAAATACGTCTTCAAAAAATCCGATAAATCCGAGCGCACCCCCGCGGAGATGGTGAAATTCTGGGAAGGATGGGTCGCTAAATATCCCGTCGTCTCCATCGAAGACGGCCTCTCTGAAGACGACTGGGCCGGCTGGAAAATCATCACACGCGACCTCGGCAAAAAAATCCAGCTCGTGGGCGACGATGTTTTCGTCACCAATCCGAAAATTTTCGCCCGCGGCATCTCCGAAGGCATCGGCAACGCCATCCTCATCAAGCTCAACCAAATCGGCACGGTCAGCGAAACCATCGAAGCCGTCGAAATGGCGCGCAAAGCCAACTACGCCGCCATCGTCTCCCATCGCAGCGGCGAAACCGAAGACACCTTCCTCGCCGATTTCGTCGTCGCCATGGGCACCGGCCAAATCAAAACCGGCTCCGCCTCCCGCACCGACCGCATCGCCAAATACAACCAACTCCTCCGCATCGAAGAAGCTCTGGGCAAAGCAGCCCGCTTCCCCGGCCGCAGCGCGTTGCGTCCATAGCTCCCGTTCTTGAATTTAAATTTGCAACATCCGGAGCCGGTGAAATGGAACACCGCCCCGCGATAAGGTATTCTGGCCCGCGCCATGACAACACAATCCAAACGCCCCAAACCAATCGTCCTCACCGTCCTCGACGGCTGGGGCTACCGCGCCGAAACCAAAGGCAACGCTATCGCCCTCGCACGCAAACCAAATTACGATCGCCTCCTCAAGGAATTTCCCAACACTCTCATCCACACCTCCGGCCCCGCCGTCGGCTTGCCCGAAGGACAAATGGGCAACAGCGAAGTCGGCCATCTGAATATCGGAGCCGGCCGCATCGTGCACATGGACATCACGCGCATAGACCAACTCATCGCCAGCGGCGAATTCCAGCGCCAGCCGCTGCTCCTCGAAGCCATGGAACGCGGCCGCGCCCGCCAGCTGCATCTGCTCGGCCTCCTCAGCGACGGCGGAGTGCACTCCCACATCGAACATCTCTACGCCCTGCTGCGCATGGCGCGCGAAAATGAAGTCACGCGCGTCTTCGTGCACTGCTTCATGGACGGCCGCGACACCCCGCCCAACAGCGGCAGCGATTTCCTGCGCGCCCTCGAACAGAAAATGCGCGCATACGGCATCGGCCAAATCGCCACCGTCATCGGCCGCTACTACGCCATGGACCGCGACAATCGCTGGGACCGCATCGAAAAATCCTATCGCGCCATAACTCACGGCGAAGCCGACGCAAGATTCGCCGATCCCATCGCCGCCATCCGCGCGAGCTATGAAAAAGGCGTCACGGACGAGTTCGTCGTCCCCACCGTCATCACCACCGAACCCGCGCCCGGAAAACCCGCCGTCCCGCGCGGCGTGATCCGCGATGACGACGCCGTGATCTTTTTCAATTTCCGCGCTGACCGTGCCCGCGAAACCAGCCGCGCCCTCGTCGAGCCTAGCTTCAAAGAATTCGCCGATCCCGCGCGCCCGCAAAATCTTCTCTTCGTCGCTACCACGCAATATGACAAAGCCTGGCCCTGGCTTCGCTACCTGATCGCCCCCGAAAAACTAGAACAAATCCTCGCCAACGTGTTTGCCGAGCAGGATTACAAAAATCTCCGCGTCGCCGAAACCGAAAAATACGCGCACGTCACTTATTTCTTCAATGGCGGAGTGGAAAAGCCGTTTCCAGGGGAAGAACGCGTAGTAGTTCCGTCGCAGAAAGTGCCCACCTACGATCTAAAACCGGAAATGTCCGCCGCGGGAGTCGCCGATACCATCATCCACGCCATCGAAAAAGGAAATTTCGACGCCATCATCATGAATTTCGCGAACGCGGACATGGTCGGCCATTCCGGCAAACTCGAAGCCACCATCAAAGCCGTCGAAACCGTGGACGAATGTCTCGGCAGAATTTTTCAATCCCTCAAACCGCGCGGCGGCGCCTGGATCATCACCGCCGACCACGGCAACGCCGAAACCATGATCGACCCCGTCACCGGCGGCGCCCACACCTACCACACCACCAATCCCGTCCCCTTCATCCTGCTCACAGAAAACGACCGCACCCAACTAACCCCCGGCGGCTCGCTCCGCGACATCGCCCCCACGCTCCTCGGCGTCCTAGAGGTCCCCGAACCTCCAGAAATGTCCGGCCGCGACCTACGCATCCCCAAAAAATAATTGACGCAGAATTATCCCCTGCCTCGCAAACAGCAAACTCACACCACGTGTCATCCCGCTTGCCCTGAGCGACTCCCGCGCAGGGAACGCAGTCCCGCGCTTTTTTTCCGTCGCGCGACTGCGGGACGGGCGCGGAACGCAGTGCGGGATCTGCTTTTTGTCCACTCGCTCGAACACAGCGCTAAACTGTAATGGATGGTACAGAAAAATGAGTGACGGACATCGCGACCGCCCGGAAGTTCAAATGGGGACTCTCTGGATTACCGCGAGTTGGATCGGCGCGGTGCTAGCGTTGGGTCTCGGCGTAATGGTTTACGAATCGCTCCCCGAAACTAGGTTATTTCTTTTAGGCTCGCTTGGCCTCGGCGTCGTGTTCGGTGTGGTTCTCTGGTGGAAACATCGCTAGCGAGAAATCTGCGTCGCTCAGTTCCCCGTCGTCGGCTTCGGCGACGTGTACCACTCCCGCGCATTCACCACGATCTTCTTCTTCTTCCCCTTCTTATCCAAAGTCATAAACGGATTGCCCTCGTTGTCCAGCACTTCCACCTTCAGCTTGTGCACCCGGCCATCCGGCGGCGTCGAAGGCGTAAACCCAATCGTGTACTGATTGCGCAGAAAAACCGCCACCGAATTGAAAATGTCGTTCATCTCGCCTTCAAACCGCGGAAACCAAGCCCAGCCTCCGGTCATCGCCGCAAACGTCTTCAACTGGTTCTCTGCCTGCAAATAATTCACGCTGGCGAATTCCGGACCGGTCATGTTGCGTTCGTGAATTCCCACCGCATCCAGCGCTCCGCCCATCCCCACGCAGAAAATCGTCACATCCGTTTCTTTCAGGGGCTTGAACGTCTGGTCCAATGTGTGTTTGCTGAACGTGTCGTATCCCGAAGCGATAATTAAGATTGACCGCTTCCCTTTCACATCACGAAGCTGGTCCAAAGTTTCCAGCGTCGCATCGAACAAATTCGCCTCGCTGAAATCCGGAAAATAGAGCGAAGCCACCGACTGCGCCACGGCCCTCTTGTCCTGCGTGAAGTCCGATATCATGTTGGTCTTCAAATCGAAGGTCTTGAACGCCACCCAGTCCTTCGCGTTCAAATGATCCAGGAAGTTATAGGCCCACATTTTTCCGCGGTATCCGAAGTAACTTCCCATGCGCCGGCTGAACTCCATCAGCACCACAATCGTGATCGGCGCTTCACTCGCTCCAAAATTGCTGATCTGTTGCGGCTGGTTCTCATCCAGCACGCGGAAATTCTGTTTCTGCAGTCCGGTAATGATGTTCCCGTCCTGGTCCGTCACCACCGCATCAATATTCACCACGTTCGATTGCACCGCGATCGTCACCTGCGGCGCTTGCGCCAGCGGTTTCCCCGCTTCCGACGGTTGCTGCTGTCCGTTCGGCTGCTTCGGCGCTGCACCCGGCTGTTGCGCCGGCGCGGGAGTCACAGGCCCTTCCTGTTGCCGCGCATAAGACGTCATCGTCCCCGGCGGCACTCCCAGCGCCACAATCAAAATCCCCAGCAGCACCGCTCGCATCCATGTCTTCAATTTCTTGCTCCCCTCGTTTCGCAATGCGCACAGCAGCGCCCGTTTGCACACTTGGATGCATCCGCGGGGCTCAGGGATGGTCCGCGCTCTCGCCTCGTTACGCGCAGATTGCTGTTCAGAAACCGCCCCGCGTCTGGCTCCCAAGACCGCATCCGCCAGCATGATAGTATGAATTGGTCTTCTGCTTTGCGAATGAATTTCATTTTCCGGGGGGGAAATCAAGGATGGCGCACGCGCGCATTCCGTTTTCGATTCTTGTCCTTATGGCATTTCTGTTGTCTGCCGGACGAACTCTAGCGCAGTCCGTGCCAACGTCGCCGCAATACGCGCCCGTTGCCAACCCGTCGCTCTCTGAGATTCAAATAGACGCGCTCGGCTGGCTGCAAGGCCTCCTGCGCATAGACACCACCAACCCGCCGGGCAACGAACTGGTAGCGGCGAAATATATTGCCGCGATTCTCACTAAAGAAGGCATCCCCTCTGAAATCTTCGAAAGCACGCCCGGCCGCGGATTCATCGTCGCCCGCCTTTCCTCCGGCTCCCTGCCCGATTCTTCCCGCGCGCTGCTCCTGATGGCGCATTTGGATGTCGTCGGCGTGGATAAATCCAAATGGACCCAAGATCCCTTCGCCGCAACCATAAAAGACGGCTACCTTTACGGCCGCGGCGCCATTGACGACAAAGCAATGCTCGCCGCGAATCTCGCTGTCTTCATCGAGCTGAAGCGCTCCGGCGCGCGTCTGAACCGCGACGTAATCTTCCTCGCCGAAGGTGACGAAGAAGCCTACGGCGCCACCGGCATGCTCTTCGCCGTTGATAAGCACTGGGACAAAATCGCCGCGGGCTACGCCATCAACGAAGGCGGCGGCGTTTTTCTCAAAGACGGCAAGCCGCAGTACATCGGCGTGCAAGTCAGCGAAAAAGTTCCCGCCAACGTGGACGTCATCGCCAAGGGAACTTCCGGACACTCGTCCATGCCCCGTAAGGACAATCCCGTCGTCCATCTTTCCGCCGCCATCGAAAAAATCGGAAACTACGAAGCTCCCGTGCAATTTAACTCCGTCACCCGCGCGTATTTCCAGGCCCTCGCACCGCTCCAGGATGAAGAAACCGCCAAGTGGATGCGCTCGCTCGACACTTCCGACCGCGGCGAGCATGCCGCCCGCGTAATCTCCAATCAGAGCCTCGTGTGGAATGCGATGTTGCACGACACCGTCGCGCCCACCATGTTGCGCGCGGGAATTCGCGCCAATGTGATTCCTTCGGAAGCGCGCGCCACAATCAACGTCCGCCTGCTCCCGGGCAACCAGCTCGCTCCGCTCCTCGCAAAACTTCAGCAGCTCGTGAACGATCCCGCCATCCATTTCGAGCCGCAGCTCCCCCTGTCCGAAACAGCCCCATCGTCCTCGCTAACATCCGATTTCTACAACACCATCTCCAGCGTCACGGCCAAAAGCTACCCGGGCGCGCCCATTGTTCCGCTCATGTCCACTTATTTCACGGATTGCACTCCGCTGCGCCTGCGCAACGTGCAGGCCTACGGCCTGCTTCCCTTCCCGCTCAACGACGACGATCTTTCCCGCTTTCACGCTGACAACGAACGCATCCCCCTGGATTCTTTTCACAAGGGCATTGAATTTCTCTTCGCAATCGTAAATGATTTCTCCGTGGCCAAATAATCATGACGAACCCTCGCAGAGCAAAAATAGTCTGTACCCTCGGCCCCGCCACCTCCTCGTACAACATGATCGAGAAACTGGTGCATGCCGGAATGGACGTCGCCCGCCTGAATTTTTCTCATGGCTCGCACGAAGACCGCGCGCGCATGGTCGCCTCTGTCCGCCGTGCTTCCGCCCGATACGAGAAGCCCATCGGCGTTCTCGCCGATTTGCAGGGACCAAAAATTCGCACCGGCAAGCTCGTTGCCGGCAAACCAGTGCGCCTGCGCTTCGGCCAGCGCTTCACCATCACCACGCGCAACATCCTCGGCACCGAAGAAGGCGTCAGCACCACGTTCCGCGCTCTGCCCGAAGCCGTGCATAAGGGCGACCGCATCCTGCTCAACGACGGCGAAGTCGCCCTGCGCGTCATTTCCACACATGGGCAGGAGGTGGTCACTCAGGTCGAGAACGGCGGCGACATCGGCGAACACAAAGGCATCAATCTTCCGGGCGTCAAACTCAACATTCCCTCGATGACTCCGAAAGACCGTAAGGATCTGGTCTCGGCCATGGCCATCGGCGCCGATTATTTGGCCATCAGTTTCGTGCGCACCGCCGCAGACGTGCGCGCGGCCAAGCACGCCATTGCCCGCACCGGAAAAGATACGCCAGTAATCTCCAAGCTCGAAAAGCCGGAGGCTATCGTCAATCTCGATGAAATTCTGGCCATCTCCGATGGAGTGATGGTCGCGCGCGGCGATCTCGGCGTGGAGATGAGCCCGGAAAAAGTTCCCGTCGTGCAAAAACAGATCATCCTGAAAGCCCGCAACGCGCTGATCCCGGTGATCACCGCCACTCAGATGCTCGATTCCATGCAAAAAAATCCGCGCCCCACGCGCGCCGAAGCTTCCGACGTCGCCAACGCCATCTTCGACGGCAGCGACGCCCTGATGCTTTCCGGTGAAACCGCCGCCGGCCTTTATCCCCTGGAATCGGTGATGATGATGGACCGCATCATCCGCGAAGCCGAAGCCAGCGTCACGCAATTGCCGCGCCCCGAGCGCTCCGGCAATCTGCAAATCAACGAAGTCATCGCCGAAGCCATCTGCCACGCCGCCGAAGAACTGCACCTGAAGGTAGTCGCGGTGTTCACTGAAAAAGGTTCGTCCGCCGGGCTCGTCTCGAAGTATCGCCCTCGCGCTCCGATCGTCGCCTTTTCGCCAGTCCAGCAAACGCGCCGCCGCCTCTCGCTCTATTGGGGAGTCCTCCCGCGCAGCATGGGCAGCGTCCACGACATCGACAAGCTAGCCGCCACCGCCGAAAAGCGTCTCCTCGAAGAAAAACTAGTGAAGCGCGGCGACATCATCGGCGTAGTAGCCGGCACCCCGATCGGCACCACGGGCTCCACAAACTTAATGCGCCTGCTCCGCATCGGCGGATAACCCGCACCAGCTTTCGTGAATCGTGCCACAGCACGATTCACTTTGAGGCGCGGCGGTGCCGCGTCGAAGAGTAGCGCCGGCTTGTCCTGAGAGCCCATCGGAGACGGGGTCGAAGGGCGTTCCGCCGGCTAAGTCGCCGTTGTCGCAGCCCCCGGTTTTCGTCGCACCGCCCTCAGGCTGTGCGGCAGGGATGTCGTCGCGCAGCCTCAGGGGCGCTGCTTGCTGCGCCCCAGCTTGCCAAGGCGTAGGTTACGTCGCGTCTTCGCATTTGAAGTTGGAGCGGCCAGTTCGTCCAGCCTTTTCCGGGACGAACCGGGCAGCCGTCGTTCAGCCGTTGCAGTTGCCTTTCTCTGTGTTCTCCGCCTTCCCTCTGTGGCGTCCGTGTTAAATCTTTTGCCTTCCTTAAACACACGACCACACTCAAATGACGAACCTGCTTTCACTCCGCATCCGAACGGACGCGGTCCCACTGAAAATCCTAATTCACCCAATTATCCGGATTAGAAGGCGGCTTATCCTGATGATCCCGTACATAAACCTCAAACTTCCGCTTCAGCCTTCGCCGCTTCCAATCCGAAAAATAATTACGCACGCTGTACCCATAAGACCCACGCCGCAAATAAATGTACCCCACCAGCATTCCGCCCAGGTGGCACACATGGCTCACGTTGTCGCCGCCGGCCCCGATCGTTCCAAAAAATTCAATCGCGCCCATCACCATCACAAACACGCGCATGGACACCGTCACCGGCAGCGGAAACACCCACACCTGCCGCTGCGGCATGATCACCGCCACAGCCAGCAACACGCCGTAGATCGCCCCCGAAGCTCCAATCGTGGGAATCTTCGCGCTGCCCAGCCCGTGCGGGTCCAAAATCGTTTTCACGATTACGTTGATCACTCCCGCGCCCACCCCGCAAATAAAAAAATACGTGTAAAACTTGCGGCTGCCCCACGCCCGCTCCAAATCCGCGCCAAACATGCACAAGTACAGCAGATTGAACAGAATGTGCCAGATGCCGCCGTGCAGGAAAATATAAGTGAAGAGCTGCCAGACAAAACCGTGGGTTACCGCTTGCGGAACCAAACCAAACCAAGCCAGCCAGAAATTCCAGCCGGCCATTCCAAACAGTAGTTGCGAAAGTTCCTGCGCCAGAAACACGCCCACGCAGATGATGCAAATCCGCTTAATCGCTGGCGGGAAATAACTCCCGATGTCGAACATATACCCGCCGCCGCTCGATATAGATCTCACAGCTCACAAGTCTAAAGGCTCATACCGCGCGAGTCAAAGCGCGCCGGGTTAGGTTACAGGGCAGGGAAAAGTGATACACCCCTCGGCACTGGGAAGCGTAGGGGAAATAAAAAGACGGAGTCGTCGGCGAGTGGAGTGCCCGTTTCGTTGCGAATAGCCGCGAGAATACTTCGATGATGCGCGCGTGCGTTGGCGGTCGCGGTTGGCGACGGGGATTTCGATGATCGTTTAGTACAACGGGAATTCCGTTTTTATTGTGGGGGCAATTTCAGCGCCGACGAAGGGGGTAATGTGAATTTTGGCGGAATTAAATTCCGGAGAGGGATATTTCACCGTGGGCCGCGATATTTTACGGGATTGGTCGTTGTTGAAACTGAAATCATTTCCGCACGGTTACGACGTTCTATCCTTCCTGTTTACAGTAAGTTGCGCCACAAATAATGATCATTGAATCCGTCGCTCCATTTTTGCACGACATTTTACAGTCCCACGATTTCGCGTCGCATGCGCAGATATCCGCGGAATCGGTAAGCGCGTTATCAGGTTTCCTGGTTCATACCTGCGGTCTTTTGTTTGAAATTCAAAGAGCAACGCTGCCGCTAAAAGGCTTCGTTGCAAATCCCCACGTGAGCCTTGCCGACCTCAATCTGCTGCCTGCGGAAATCCTTCGTGCTATGCCCGAGGAACATGCACAGGAAAGGGAACGCCTGCGCGGAACGACCGTCGCGGATGTCGTTGCGCCGAAAGACATCGAAAAGGCACCAGACGAAGTCGTCACGTTGTCTTACGGGGGATTCCGGCAGTCCTTCTGGGAAGCGGCACGGGCAGACTTCAATGGCGACGGCGTTGAAGACATCCTTGTTTTCACCACCGGTAGCTTCCGTCATACTGCAGGTATATATACCAGCAGTATGAAGGAACTTAAGCATTTTTCACATTCAAAATTAAACAAAACTAGAACAATAATCGATGTGAAATTTATATTGACATAGAAAATTAAACACAGTAAAATGCTTCGATGAATCTCGCGGCCGAACTGGACTCATTGAAAGCTAGGGGATTCTCAGAAGATCGAGCCAAAATCGTCGTGCTCATAAGGGAGGCTGCCGTCGCAATTTTCAGGGCATTCCCCGACTCGTTTTTGCTCTATGGTGGCGCAAACCTAATTCTTTTCCACAACAGCACACGACATTCAGCCGATCTTGACCTTCTGGCTCTGACTACAAATATACCAGAGGCATCCGAAATCTTAACCGTTTTGAATTCCGATCTTCCGCCGCTTGCCGAACTTTTAAAATTTGCACCACTCGAAATACAGATTGCGAAGTCCGAAAAGGATTTTAAGAAACTGTATGTGAGTCATGGTGGACGCGTTCTATTCACCGTCGACCTGACTCGGATGGGCTCCATACTCAATCACACCGAAGAATACAAGTTCGAATCTCTCACATCGAGTGAGGTTGGAACAATCAAGGCAGCATCGCCGAACCTACTACTCCTTCAAAAAGCCGAGGCATTCGTACTTCGCAAGTTCGTAAAGGCTCGGGACGCTTATGACATTAAGCTTCTACTGGACCAAGGAGCCACACTTCACACCGCGAATCTAAATGAACATCTCAGCGACGTTCTCAGGTGGAATGAACTGGACGACGAGCAAATAAAGGAAAAAATAAATCTAGTTGATAACAAGCGGTGCGCGGCTGAACTTAAACCGGTACTACCAGAAGATGAATTCAACGAACTTCTGACCGCCGACTTTAAACCATTGCGGAGAGCGACGGCAGAAACTTTTAAAGAGTTGGATATAACGAGGACGAATGATCGACTGGTACAACATTTTATCCGATCTGGCGAAGACGGATGACGTCATTCACTCCGAAACGCTAGCCAAATCCATGAACCTTTCGATTCAGTCGCTGCGAGTAACGCTAGGGCGATTGCAAAAGAGAGGCTTGGTTCAGCGAGCCTCTAACAAAATCTATATCAATACACTTGCGCCCGAATTCAGCGTTCGTGATTTGGCGACTGCGATCAACCCAGAATCCTATGTGTCTCTCGAGTCCGCACTTAACGAATGGGGGATTTACAGTCAATCCCCGGTCGCGTTGACGTGCATCTCAGTTCGTCATACTCCTTCAGTTCGAAAAAAGAACATGGAGATCAAGTTCCACGAACTAAAACGCTCACTTTTTTGGGGGTACATAGAAAAGAAAACGCGATATCGCACATACAGGATTGCAGAACCCGAAAAGGCCATCCTCGATTGGATTTACTTGCGAAGGAAGAAGAGTCACCCTGTCGAATTGGATGAATTCGAATTTGGGAGGGTCAGTCGAGCCAAGTTGGCGAGATACGCAGAGCAATTTCCGAAGCCGATACTGCAAGCAATATACCCGTTGCTTATCGAGCGTGACTTCGCCGCTTAAGATTTAAAAATATTTCCAAAAACTGGACCTCAACATCAAGATGCGTGTACGAGAAGCCACGGCGTTGCTTTTTTAGAGTAACCCAAGCTTTCTGAGTACCGATGCCAAAAACTGCCGATTCTTCCGATGTGGCCTGCTGTTCCCGGCTCTCAAATCGATGAGCGCCCTGCGGGAATATCTCCCTCGGCACTCGTGGACAAGTATTCTCAGCTGAGGTTTTCTCAACGCTGGCCGAATTACCAAATCCCACTCATCACGACTCGGATCAGGGCATTCGGTGTAAACATTTTGAGCCGACTGAACCAAACCGCTTTCAACATCTTCCAAGCTGTTGGATTCCTTGCCGATGAATTTGATATTGCGAATTCGAACCCGCCTGCGATTTAGCAATCCGATTGTCTGCTTATTGCACGGGTTTCCATCCTTGTCCGCGTAAATGAATCGACGAAAAAATAACGCCACGAGGTAAACGGTCAACGAATTAAGAATGACGAATAGCGCGGTATCCCATGTGCTGCTGCTGTTCATGAGTGCCAAAATCCACGGAAAGCCGATGACAAGGTCATCAAATATTTGGCCCTCCCCATCCGACTTCACGCGTGAGACTATCAGCAACACGACAATCACGGCGATATAGCCAGCCGTGATTCTCATCGCTATCTTGCTGTAGAGTGTGCGTATTGGCGGGAGTATAACTCCGCACGTCGGAGAACATACAATCTCAACTCCCGCCCGATTTACCAGGCATTACTGATTTTTTCGCTGCTGGACCCGAGCCGTTGAGGGTGGAACATGCCCCTTCAGCCGCATGTAAACGGCGAGGTTGCCGTAATGCTCGTTATTGTGG
Source organism: Acidobacteriota bacterium (assembly GCA_013289835.1). Taxonomy (GTDB): domain Bacteria; phylum Acidobacteriota; class Terriglobia; order Acidiferrales; family UBA7541; genus Acidiferrum. The sequence continues at coordinate 20,821 of JABCZG010000035.1, forward strand.
ACAATGTTATACATGAGCACGGCGCCCCTGACGGTATCGCTCGACCCCGTGCCCACAACATGCGCAATCTGCACCGGCTGACTGAAGTTAGCGTCGTTGGTCGCTGCGTATACCCGGTCGCAATAGACGAGCGAATCGTTCAACGCCTTAACAAGTGCGGCCTTGGCAGTGATCTGCTCGTAGTCAACGGTTGCTGGCGACTTTTCGCCCGCAGCTTGCGAACAGAAGAAGAAGTTCGAATCAATCACGTGACCGATAATCTGGCCGAAAGTCCGGACCTGCGGCGTCGGTCGAAAGCCGTATTCATCCGCAGGCATGTTGTCTGCCGCCTCCCCTAGATCTCGGCGAATCGCCGCGTTCATCGCCCTGGCACCGCTCGCCAGCGAGGGCGACAACTCATCGGCATAGCCAACGTCCGTCGTTTGAGCGGAGGCCGCCGGCAAAGTCGCATACGCCAAAACACAAGCCAGCATCAGCAGACGCAGCATAGGGTCGTCTCCCTTCACCGTGCGAATCGTTTTGGCCGACGCGGCTCACTTATAAACTGCGACAACAGAGTGTTGTCAAGTCTAATCGCCAGACTTCTGATTAACGCACTATCAACCGGAGAAGTGCGTGAAGCTCCACTTCATATGCACGATAACGCGACCTGCGGGGCAAGTGGAATCAACTTGTAAATCTGGCCCCCGCCTGCTGGGGCTGATTCAGGCTGATTCTCTTCTTTCTCGGCATTTTGAGCGGCATTGGTTATTGCTTCGACAGCTCGAGTGACCGCATCCTCTCGCTCTTCCCAGCAATTTTTTGCCGTAAACATTCTGGGTCACGTCGATATTTGCGTGACCCAGAATGTCCCGTACCTCATCCGGCCTTGCGCCTTCGCACACCGTATGTATGGAATACACGGCGCGGAAGCTGGGGAAATGCCCGTTAACGCTGGAATCGGCCGGGTCCGAATCTCTGCAAAGAGTGGTTGCAAGCATTCGCGGGCAAAAGGGAATGCGGGTGTGTACGGGCGAAATCTGCCATCGAGGCGCCTATGCGTCCGTCTATCGGGGTCAACAGATAGGCGTGAATGTCGCCCGCATGGGGTCCGGTTTCCACCGTTGCCATACCCGAAATTTGTCCGCGCTCATTGATATTGCTAGCCGAGATTATGAAGAGGTTGGAATCCGCGGAAATTAGCGTGTTAAGGTCGGTCATCACACCATCCTGCCAGATGAAGCCGCGAGACCAATTGAAACTGGAGTCAAAGTTGTTTCCCACCACTTGGCCCCGGTTGTTGATGCCGGTCGCAAAGGCGGCAAAATCTCCCGGCAGAGCGCCGAGGTTTGTGACTGCGCCGTCGGCGCCGTTCTGCCAGACCGCGGCATAGAAGGTCGTGCCGTCAGCGGTGCCGACTTGCCCGGCGATTTGGCCGCGGTTGCTAATGGCGTAGCCGAAATTGGAACCTGTACCTCCGAGATCCTGAAGGACGAAGGCAGTGTTGTCTTTCCACATTACGGCGTGCGTCGCTGTGGTGCAGTTTCCCGAGTAGCCTACGGCTTGGCCTCGAGCGTTAATCCCGAATGCGACACCGTCTGGATCGTTACCCACCAGAGGAAGAGCTTCGCCGCTGCCTCTTTCCCACAACGCCGGCAACGTAATCCGATTGTTGGTTGTGCCGGCTGGGCATGTGGAGTCCACGGCACCGTCTTCGGCATATCCGACGACTTCTCCGCGGTTATTGATGGCGCTGGCCTGCCCATTATTTCCGCCGAGCGTCGGGAGAGCGCTCATGTGGCCGTCTCGCCAAAGAAATGGAACGCACGTAAGGTGTGTGCCGAAGCCGCAAAGGTCTTCGCCGTTCGGATCTGGATCAGCTGTTTCGGACATACCAACGGCTTCCCCGCGATCGTTGATCCCGCCCCAGTTAATCCAACTGTTGCCGTCGGGTTTTCCAAGCGTGCCCAGGTCGATGTTGAATCCGTAGATGCTTATCACCGCGCGGCCCCTTGCAACTGACGTAAACAAACTATTCTCGGGAGGGTTCACGGTCCCGTCCATGTTCTCCGTCCAGCCCTGATTATTGAGGCCCATGGCCATGCTGAAGTTGTCTTTGCTGTTGTTAATGCCCAAATCGGTAATTTTGTAGTTCTGTTGAGCGAACGCATTGCTGAAGCTACCCAGAACAATCGTCGCAACTCCCGGTATCCAGAAATTCCGCAACCGTCTTAGTGCGCTCATATCTTCTCCTTTTGGTCCGACCAAAGTTTCCGTGCCAGTGTGCAATTGGGAGCAGAATTGACTCACACCTTCACAAATTCATACTGCTCACAATTGAAGTGCAGGCGGTGCTCCACGTTCACAACGATTACGTGACACGACAGGACCAACACTTCAGAGTTCGAAAACAAGTGGCGGACTAACAAAATCCTGGGACGATCCTAAAACGGCTGGAGCCACAGTTTCTCCAACTTTCCATACACACTGACGAGAGGTTATGAAATTCGAGAACGTCAGCAGTCAAAAGTCAGGCCGCTCAATGGTGCTTGACTTTCAGATGATCAACATACATACCTGTCCGTATGTTCGATAGTCACGAGAAGAAGCCAATTTAATAATCGGGCGGCGCAACACTACGCGTCATGATCGCCAGTGCTTACCTACGCAATTCAATAGGTGTGACGGAACACGATGGATTTTCATATTGATGAGCGCGTGTTAGATTTCTCTTGACGCTCTTATAGTTAACATACATGCTGGTTGGTATGTTGGCGGCACGCAAGAATCCTAAACGTAGAGCGACTAGGCTGCGTGATCCTGAGCGCACGCGGGAGCGCTTGCTGCACGCCGCCGCTCGCGAGATCTACAGATCGGGTTTCCAGAGTGCAAGCCTGGACACGATTCTGGCCTCGGCTGGTGTCACGAAGGGAGCGTTGTACTATCACTTCAAAAACAAGGAAGCCTTGGGATATGCCGTCGTCGAAGAGATCATCTCCCCCGACGTCCGCGGCACATGGGTGCGGCCTTTACAGAGCGTCAAGGATCCTATCGACGCTTTGATCGGCATTGTTCAAGGTATATCCGTTCGGCCCGAGATTGTATGCGGCGGCTGTCAATTGAACAATCTGGCGCAGGAAATGTCTCCGCTTGACGCGGGATTCCGGAACCGGCTGGAGACAATCTTCGATGCCTGGCGCGATGCCGCTGCCTCCGTTTTGCGAGAGGGCCAGATCCACGGAAGCGTTCGCCGCAACGTGGAACCCACCGACGCCGCTGGCTTGCTGATTGCGATGGTCGAAGGCTATGGCTCGCTGGCAAAGAATGCGCAGGATCCGAAAGTGATAAAGGCGGGGATCAAAAATATCGTGGGCTGGCTGAGGTCCCTACGCCAGCCGGGCAAGCGCAGCAATCGGGCGAAGCGCTTCAAACTACATCCCTGACAGGAGAACGAACAATGACAAGGATCGCAGTATCACGCAGGAATCTGCTCGCTACGGGAGCCTGCGCGCTGGTGGGTGCCGTGAGCGTGCCGGGACTGGCAAGTGCTAGCGCATCGGGAGGGCAGAACTTAACGAACGAGGAGGTCGTCCGGAAGTGGTACGCAGCCTGGGGCCAGAAAGACTGGGGCCCATTGGATAGCCTGCTCGCCGAGGACTTCACCTTTTCAAGCGCGGCGGGCGACGACCACATCAGCAAGAGCACTTTCAAAAAGCAATGCTGGGAAACACAGATCGATTTCATTGGGCATTTTGACCTGGAGCGAGTCGTCACTGGTCCGGATGATGCTTTTGTGAAGTATCTTTGTTACACCAAGAACGGTAAATCGCTCCGGAACGTGGAGTATCTCCGAATCAAGAACGGAAAGTTGCAATCCATTGAGTGTTATTTCGGCGCGCAATCCAGCTTTCCGTCAGCAGTGAGCACTGGGCAAAAGTGATCTCACTGCGGTTCGTAGGACGTCGAGACGAGAGAGCAAGGGGTTCCATCATGAGCGCCCGCGAAATTAAGGATCAGAAGGCCATTGCACGCGATATGTTTGTTCAACAAGCTGCTCGCGCTAATGCGGACTTTTCTCCTAACCCTCGAATCGCGTTCAAGGCAAAGGGTAGCATCCTATTCTTGGATTTAGCCGACATCTTGGTAGTGCAAGCCGAAGGTAATTACATTTCGTTGCGACCCCGAACTAATCCCTATTTGGTGCACGAGTCCCTCTCGTCGATGGCGGAGAAGCTCAAACCCTACGGTTTTATTCGCATCCACCGCTCGGTCGTCGTGAATATTTCGGCCGTGGAGAAGATCCAACCTTTACCGACGGGGGAATACAGGCTGCGTGTAAAGGGTGGGAACGAATACTTGGTAACACGTAAATACAAACACAGCCTCAGAGATCTGGCTCAGCTGTGGATAGGGTCGGAGCGGCTTTGCAGCTAGAACCCCGATTGGGAATACTCGAAGGCTACCGGAAAATGCTCCGAAATAGGGTGCGGTAAGCAGATGCGAAATTTAACGGGTGCCAAATCGTTGCAAGTTGCTATAAACAAGAAGGATAGAAAGTCGCATCGTTAACGGAAACCATATCTAGAATGAGAGACGAGATTTCGCATTAAATTCGGTGAAATATTGCCGCTCAATGTGAAATAGCTGTGTTGAAGATTTAATTCGCCGCAATTGCCCGCCGTCGTCAGTAAAATTGAACGCAGCAAACAAAATTGAAATTTTCATCACGTTGAAGTTCGTCCCAATCGGCAAACAACCGCACCAGGCGTGCAAGAAAGGGCAGTTTCGCCCTAGCCTATCCCCGATCCCGTCAAAGCCGCGCCTGAAACAACGGCCAAATCGTCATGCCGGTCCAACTCCTCCACTCGCAGCTCACGTTACTCCTGCCCACTTCTGGTACTCCGGGCCCAGCTCGGCCACAATTCCTTCACCTTGCAAGTACACGAAATATTCTCCGGAAGAGATCACCGCCAGGCGGCCCATCCGATTCCTTGCTTCCACCAGGCCTTCGACCGCAGTGATCCAAAGCGTGTTTCCGTTCGGCAGTCTCTTGAATATGTCGAATCTATGATTCATCGTAGCCTCCTCGCAATCTCCGAAGAGAACTCCGCACCACAAGCCGCATTTCAATCTCCGTTCATGACGGGAATCACTTACTCCCGTCTCTTCAATAGGTTGAAAGATGAATAACCGTTCACGATGCACCTCGGCGGCACGAACCCGCCGGGTATTTTCTTCGGCGGCACCAGCAAAATATTCCATCAGGGGCGCGGGCGCACATAGGGTAAGTTCCTCAGGTCTCTAAAGACTTTGCCGTATCGCCACCATTCCTCTCGCCGCGTAGAATTTTTGAATGCACGAGTTCTCTTACGAGGTGAAGCCGATGCACATTTCACATGTTCGCCGCGCGCTCCGATCGCTCGGACTTTCCACTTGGTTCGCGCTGGCCGCAGCTCTGTTCGCTATCCCGACCACGTCTTCCACCGCTTCAGCGCAGGTCGTTCTCTCGGTCACCGTCGCTCCACCCGTCCTTCCCGTATACACGCAGCCTGTTTGCCCCGGCGAAGGCTACATCTGGACGCCCGGCTACTGGAGCTATAGCGACGACGGCGGATATTTCTGGGTTCCCGGCACTTGGGTGGAAGCACCCGAAGTAGGTTTTCTCTGGACGCCCGGCTACTGGGGTTGGTCTAACGGCGCCTATCTCTGGAACGCGGGCTACTGGGGCCCAGAAGTCGGATTCTACGGCGGCATCAACTACGGTTTCGGTTACGTCGGCACCGGCTACTTCGGCGGCCGCTGGAACGACGGCCACTTTTTCTATAACACTCGCGTGAACAACGTGGACGTCCACGTCATTCACAACGTGTATCAGAAGACCGTCGTCGTGCACGAATCGCACGTCAGCTTCAATGGCGGCCACGGCGGCGTCAACGCGCGCCCCACCGCCGCGCAAGAAAGATTCGCCCACGAACAACACCGAGGGCCTACCGCCGTTCAAGAGCAGCATGTGAGCCAGGCGCGCTCCGATCGCAACCAGTTCGCCTCCGTCAATCACGGACGCCCATCGGTTGTTGCGACCGCGAAGCCCGGCGAATTCAAGGGTCCCGGCGTAGTCCAGGCCAAAGCGTCCGCTTCTGACCGCATTGGGAACTCGCGTTCCGAATCTAATTCCGCGGCTAAGGCCCGAACCGAAAGCTCGACAGGTGCGGAAAGCAAACCGCGAACCGAAACAAAGACCGAGGCCGCGCGCGAACCCAGAACGGAAGCCAAAGCGAAGACAGAATCAAAGCCAGCGACGACGCACGAGCCCAAGTCCGAAGCCAAGCCGAAAACAGAATCGAAAGCCGCGACCACGCACGAGCCCAAAACTGAAACCAAACCCAAGACGGAATCAAAGCCCGCCACGCATGAGCCGAAGGCCGAAGCTAAGCCGAAAGCGGAGCCAAAACCGGCCGCAACTCACGAACCGAAGGCTGAGGCCAAACCAAAAGCGGAGCCCAAGCCGGCGGCAACGCATGAATCAACGCCGGCGGCGTCCCACGAACCCAAACCCGAAGCCAAACCGCAAACACAACCGAAGCCGGCAGCAACGCACGAATCAAAACCGCCGGCGCAACATGAGTCCGCGCCCCGCGAGGAAAAACCAAAGAGGAACTAAATCGTAAGCGACGCGAATCGAGGCGAGCGTATGGCAGATCGCTACGCTCGCCCCGCTAACTCTGCCCCAATTTTTTTCGCGCTGAAATGAACAACGATATCGCTAGCAGCGCAAAGAGCAGCACGCCCACCTGCGGCGCGCCACTAATCCGCGGAAATTTTTCGCCCAGCGCGAACATTTTTTCCGGCCAGGGCAAACGCAGCACGACCCCGAGCCAGTGCGGCACGTGCTTGCTTAGTTCCGGGTCCTGCAGCAAATTCAGCACAATCGCCAGCAGCCCGAACACGCCGCCCGCCGCGATCAATCCACTGGCGTAAAGCGATCCGGGACTCACTTCACTTTCGGCGTCACCGTTTTTCTCGAGGCCCTGCTCCGCCAGCCAGCGCACCAGGCCACCGGCAAACATCGCCATCGTCGTCGCAATCGAAAGATACGAACCCACCGCAAACGGCAGAGACCGCACACCCAGCAGCTCCACGGCAATCACCAAAAACACGCCCAGAAACACCAGCCTCCACGGCAGCCGCTGATTCAAAATCCCGCTGATCACCGTCGCCATCAGACGAGCCTGCGGCGCCGCCGCCTGGTCGCTGCCGATTCCCTGCACCCACTGCACTTCAATCTGCCGCGTCGAAGGATCGTACAAATATTTCCCGTCCGGCACTTCGTGCGACCCCAGCGCGTTCACCAGCGTGTAAGTTTTCCCATTGTACGAATAGCCGCGTTCCTGCACGTCCACACCCGGATGCAGATGATCAATATCCAGCGCGATCTGCATCGGCTTATATTGCGCGAGTCCGATGTTCATCAAGATCAGCGTTCCGCCGATCGCAAAGGACGAAACCATCACGCCGATCACCAGCGCCACTTGCTGCCAGTAAGGCGTCGCGCCCACCAGGTAGCCGGTCTTCAAATCCTGCGAAGTCGCGCCCGCAATCGCCGAAGCGATGCACACCACGCCGCCAATCGTCAGCGCCAGCACCTGATAAGGCGTCGAAGTCCAGTGGATCACCAAGAACACCGCGCAGGTGGCCATCAGCGTCGCAATCGTCATCCCGCTGATCGGATTCGACGAATTTCCAATCAAACCGCTGATGCGCGACGCGACAGTCACAAACAAAAATCCAAACACCACCACAAACAACGCCGCGAGCAAATCCGAAAACCCACTGGTCATCGCTCCCGGAATCGGCTTGAATTTCAGTAGCGCCCACATCATCGCCACAATCACCGCCGAGCCAATCAGCACCACGCGCATCGACATATCGCGCTCGGTGCGATCCACGGCCGCCACCGACGCCGCCGCTTGCTTCGCGCGAATATCCTTAATCCCCGCCGAAAGCGCCGAAAAAATCGTCGGCAAAGTTTTGATCAGCGTGATCAGCCCCGAAGCAGCCACCGCCCCCGCCCCGATCGAACGAATGTAGCTGCTATAGAGTTGATCGGGCGACATCTGCCCGATGGGAATCGTCGAGGGATACAGCGCCACATTTCCGGAAAGTGAACCGAAAAATTTAATCGCCGGCATCACCACCAGCCACGAAATCACGCCGCCCGCAAACAGCGTTCCGGAAACGCGCGGCCCAATGATGTAACCCACTCCCAAATATTCCGCAGTGATATTTGCGCGAAACGAAGATCCCGGCAGCCATTTCGGCTGATAATCCGGCTGCGACGGCCACATGCGCAGCGTGTTCATCGCAAATGTGTAAACGCCGCCGAGGCCGAGTCCCCAGAACACGCGACCCGCAAACGATCCGCCGCGCTCTCCCGCCACCAGCACGTCCGCGCAAGCCGTGCCCTCGGGAAACGTCAAATTGCCGTGCTCTTTCACGATCAATTGCCGCCGCAGCGGAATCATGAACAGCACGCCCAGCCATCCGCCCATCAGCGCCAGAAAAAATATCCGCCAGTATTCGGCGTTCAGCGAAAATCCCAAAAAGATCAGCGCCGGCATGGAAAAAATCACGCCCGCCGCGGCGGATTCGCCCGCCGACCCGGTGGTCTGCACGATATTGTTTTCCAGAATTGTGGAACGCCCGAACGCGCGCAGGATGCTGATGGAGAGCACCGCAATCGGAATTGAGGCTGACACCGTCAAGCCAGCACGCAACCCCACATACACCGAAACCGCCCCGAACAGCACGCCAAACAGCGATCCCAATACCACCGCACGCAAACTGAATTCCGCTACGCTCTCCCCCGCCTCCACATAAGGGTGAAATTCCCCTGGCGGTGCCGTCGAACTCCACTGTTTCGTCGCCATCAAACCCCCATTCCCACCAAGCTCCCGCCGCGAGTTCCTCGTGGCACGGCCACTCGTGGCTGTGCGCGTTACCTCTTCGTAGAGCGGGCGTCCCGCCGGCTCTTGTTCTGTTTTTTGTGACGAACGATCCGCTTGTCCACCTTCCGCGCCACGCGAACCAATTCGGCCGGTTCGCCGCCGGGCAACTTAGCACCACCAGCACACCCAAGCAAGCCGCATTCGTATACTGAGTCGTGATTGGTGATTGGTGACTGGTGACTGGTGAGTAGTGATTGGTGATTCGCAGTGCGCGGCGCCGGTGGCATGGGCAATCTTGCCTGTGCGTATTTGTTTTGCTTTGGATGTCGCAACGCCCGAACCCAAAACCGAAGAGCACAGCCATGAGTGTGTGGCTGTGCCACGATTGCACATTTGTATCGAATAGAAAATTGTTTCTCGTTTGTTGTCAGCGGAGCGCTCGGCGGAATGATGACTTTGTGAGCCTTATTTGTATCGAATAGAAATGGCATGAGGCAGTGGCGAGTGATGAGTGACCACTACTGTCCGGTCATAAGTTGAATAATGAGAATTGGTTAGTGGATGAAGGCTCATCGGTTTGCCGCTCAAAACTGGTAGGTGCCTGCACCAGCTGGGTTTTCTCGAACAGGCTGACGCTGAGAATTTGGGAAAGGGTGTAGAGGCTGTGCTCCAGCCGCAAGTGTTTTTTGACCACCGCCAATAGCACGTAGACGGAACTGGCGATCCAGACTTGGGTTTTCACGGCGTTCTCGGAAAGTCCGTAAAACCGCTCGATGCGCAGATGTTGTTTGATCCACTTGAAGAACAATTCGATCTGCCAACGGCATTTGTAGACTTGTGCGACGGTCAGCGCTGGAAACAGAAAATTGTGGGTCAGGAAGATGAGACGTTTTTCGGTTTCCGCATCGACATAGCAGATGCGCCGCAGCGGATCGGGATAGCCGTGTGCGGGAATAAAACTCTTCAGCCGAATGGTCTGATCGCAGCGCACCCCCGTGATGGCGCTCGACGCAGCGGCGAAACTCGCGTGCGGGAGCAAAATCCATCAACTGCGCGAAAACGGTTCTTCCCGAATTCATGGGCGAAATCCTCCCCGAACCAGGGAAAAACATGGTTGGCGAGCGAATGCAAGTTCAAATCGATTCCGCCCCGTTGCGCTCCTAACGTCAAGACGCAGAGATGCTTACGTATGATCAAAGTTCCCGTGACCGGACAGTAGTGCCATAAAAGGAGTCAAGAAAAAAACACTTCTGCCGCGGCTGGAGTTTTTCTTGCCATCCAGCCCGCCCCATCGAGCAGGTTTGTTCTTGCTTTCCGTTCAGTGAGCTGGGGCGCCGCGCACAGTTGCGCAGCGGTTTGGTTTTCTCTGGCGGCGGTTTTCATCGCCTCTGCGCGACGAAGCCAGTCCGTTCTGAGACCAACAAAGCAGCACGGTTGTCAGGTGCCAACCATGGTTCGATTGGGGACTCGTGGCCCATAGCTTTTTCGGGTTGTCCGAGGGGGGACTAGGCGGGTGGGCATCCCTTCGGGTTGAAGCTGTGAAGAAACGTCTCGCGCAGGTTGGTGTTTGTGGGGCGGGAAAGATTTTGTCTCTTGCGCCTGTGCTGCTCGGGTCGATTCCGTCTTTTCCTGGACCTCCGGTTCTCTGAATCTAGCC
>JABCZG010000036.1 GCA_013289835.1 Acidobacteriota bacterium
AAGCCATGCCGGTAGTTTCATATTGTAGTAGTGCATCACAGTCTGGACAATGAAAAGTAGCTATTCCCATCCGCGACGACTTTCCCGGACGAAAGCGTGAACCGCAAACTGGACACGTAACCGAATAGCGAGACAGCGATAAGTTTTTGATAGACATGAAACTGCTTGCTTTAGTCAGAGCCCTTATGTGATCCACTAGCGGACCTCCGCCCAACATCTGACGAGTGGCTTGGCCGCGGATCCTATCCCTTTGTTTGTTGGCGAGATGATGCGAGGAGAGTATATCACGTCTGCAATTCACAGCAGAGTAGCGTGATAAAAGTGTTGTGTCCACGGATTTGAAGCGGGCGATTGGGATTGGAATAGAGGGAATGCCGCCAGGCGGCACTCCCTCACCAGCCTAAGTTCCCAAGTAGTTGACGTGGACGTACACGCCCGTGTGAACGTTGTAGAGCATGTACCACCCGACGTGATCGGTGTCCTCGTACACGACGAAATCGTCGCCGCAGTCCCAGCACCAGTCCGCGCAGAGCGGCCAGTCCCACGCCGCGATTTCAAAGCCAAACCCGCCCGGAAACCAGAACCGATGGTGGTCCCGGTCAAAGCGCGTAACGTTGTAGCGGAACGATGGCCCAAAGTGCTCAAAGCGTCCATGTTCGAACGGATGATCCATGTGAAACCGTGCGTCATTCGCCTTCTCGTGCCCGTACCAGTGGTCGTTGTTGACGTGCGGCGTACTGTTCATGCGTTTGGCGTCGTGGTGCTCGACTTCGGGTGCCGCCCGCCTGTCGGTGCGTGCCGGAGGTGGCGGGGGAATGTGCCCCTGGTTGGCGCGCGGAGTGCCAGCTCCGTGTGGCTCGCCATGCTGAGAAAACACGGGGAGTGCGATCAGAAAAGCCAAAGTAAGCAAGGACGCAAAACGAATCTTCATTCATTCCTCCTTCTCGTATTCCTGGCAGTTTGATTTTTTGATGCACGCCGCGAATCGCCCATTGAATGGACATGCGGCCTCCGTCTGGCCATAGCCAACATACGCCTACCATATCATTTTTTGGAGACCGCTTTTTGAAAATTCGAATTTCGCCGTAACCTTGCAAGAGCGCCGACTCTTCTAGGAGTCTCTTCTTCGTCCGAACGCGATGAATAAACGCTTCATTCTTCCCGCAGCGCCACCATCGGATCCACTTGCGTCGCGCGTCGGGCAGGAATGTAGCAAGCGAGCAGCGCGGAGAGAAGCAGCACGGCAGTCACCGCACTAACCGCTGCGGGGTCAATCACCGTGACCTGATACAAGATCGATTTCATCACGCGCCCAACAAAGTACGTCCCTCCCAGTCCGACGACCAGCCCGATGAGCGCGAGCATCATGCCTTCCCGCAGCACAAGCCGCAGGACCTGCGAAGGCCCAGCCCCGAGCGCCATCCGCAACCCAATCTCATGCGTCCGCTGCGCCACCGCAAATGACATCACCCCGTAAATCCCAATCGCGGCCAACAAAAGCGCCACGCCCGCAAACGCCGCAAACAAGATCGTCGCAAAGCGGTCTCCCGCCAACGATTCATCCACCAGCTGATCCATAGTTTTGACCTGGTCCAGCGGCAGATCAGGATCCACCGATTGCACCGCAGCCGCGATGCTCTTCGTGACGCTCGCGGGATCCCCCGCCGTGCGCACTTCGATCCCCGCCTGTGGCCAGGGACTCTGCCAGAACGGAACATTAATCTCCGGAAATCCATCCCCGCGCACGCCGCCATTATGCACGTCATGATAGACGCCCACGATTTGCCATTCGATCGCCGGCCCCAGCCGCGTGGCCCCGGGGATCAACTGTTCGACGGAAAGACGCTGTTTCAGCGGATCGACCTTGGCGAGGTATTTCTTAACGAAGGTCTCGTTGACGATAGCCACGGGAACACCGCCCGCAGCGTCCTGCTCCGTGAACGCGCGTCCCATGCTGATGTTGATGCCAAACGTCCGGAAGTATTCCGGCGTTACCATGGTGAATCCTGCGCCAGGTCGCGAAGACGGATCGCCCACCGGTTGCCCCGCAATGCTGAATGGCATTCCGAAATTTGTTCCCGCGATTGGCATCCCCGTCGAAACAGTGGTGGAAACGATTCCGGGCAGTGCATTGATTTTTTCGAGTAGCTGACGGTAGAACGCCGTGATTTGCTCGGGATGCGCGAACCGATCGATGGGTGTAGCAAGGTTGAACGTCAGGATGTGATCCCGCCTGAAACCCAAGTCCACGCGGGTGAGTTTCCAAAAGCTATGAATGACCAACCCCGCGCCCGCAAGGAGGGTAAGCGCCATTGCAAATTCCACGACCACCAGCGCGCGACGCAGCCCATGTTTGCCCGCGGTGCCCGCCGAACGCCCTCCTTCCTTCAGAGTGTCGCTGAGATTCCAACGACCTGTTTGCCATGCCGGCGCGCAGCCGCAAAGCACGCTTGCCAACAGCGTAGCTGCCACGGTGAATAGCAGCACCGGTATATTCAAGCTGACATCCGCCTCCGAAGGGATGGAAAAAGGTGGAAGCAAAACCGTAATTACTTTGAGCAAAACCCAGGCGAGAGCCACGCCGAGCGCGCCGCCGATGGTTGCGAGCGCCAGGCTCTCCGTAAGGAATTGCGAAAACAGCTGCCACCGCGTCGCCCCGAGCGATGCCCGAACCGCAACCTCTCTCTGCCGAGCCGTGCCTCGCGCAAGCAGCAGATTGGCAACGTTCACGCAAGCAATCAGCAACACAAATCCGACGGCGCCCAGCAGCAGCCACAAATCCTTGATCGTGTCCTTGCTGGTGAAATTGTTCTGCAGCCGTTCGACGCTCGCGCCCCAATTCTTATTCGATACCGGGTAAACCTCCGCGATATGCCGCGTGACGGCGTCCATATCTGCGTTGGCTTGTTGCAGGGTAACCCCGGGCTTCATACGTCCCATCACCAACAGCCAATGGAAATCATGATTGATCTGTTCCGGTTTGAAAGCGAGCGGAAGAAACAATGGCGCTTCAAAGCGATCCGTCAATCCCGCGCGCAACACCCCAACCACCGTGTATTGCTCCCCGTTGAGCCGAACGTTCTTTCCGATGATGTTCGTGTCGCTGCCAAACCGTTCTTTCCAGAACAGGTTCGTCATGATCACCACATGATTCTTGCCAACTTCTCCCTCTTCCGGCAGGAAGTCGCGCCCCAGAAGGAACGGCACGCCCATCATGTTGTAGGAACCGGGAGACATGATGCGCGTCTGCACCTCTTCCGGGTGCCCGGACATGGAAAGGCTGTACGATCCGCCACTCCACGCAACCATGTCCTGAAAGAGCCTGCTCTCTTTTTTCCATTCCAGATAGTCGCCCGCGGAAACCACGTTCCTGTTGTCATTGACCTTCGACCAGATCATCACCAGCTGATTCGGGTTGGGGTAGGGCATTGGCGCAAGTAGCGCCGCGTAAACCACGCTAAAGATGGCGGTGTTCGCGCCGATGCCAAGCGTAAGCGCCAGAAGCGCGACCGACGTAAATCCAAGGTTCTTCCCGAGCAACCTCAGTCCAAAACGAAGGTTGCGCCCCAGATTCATCATCCCCGCACCCCCAGATACTCGAGTAGACATCCTTTTGCTGGAATTAGACGCCTGAACGGGCTAGCGGTCACTTCGCGAAATGAAAAAGAATTGGGAAAGTCCAATCCGGTATCGGGGCGCTAACTCTCAGACTCCAGCTTGCTCGCCAGGGGTTTGGGTGCCGCTAGGAGCCAGGCCGCGCGTAGCGCCCGCCGCAGTGTAGCCGCCCGGACGCCCTTCAGCCGCAGGCAGGTCGCGCCACGCTGTCCCCATGCGCCCTTGGCCGGGACGAATACGGTTGGCTGTGCTTTGACTAGCATTTCCTGTTCAATAGGCGTGAGCTTGACCATGCCCCAGCCGCTCTCCGGGTAGCCCAACGTCGCAAAAATCTTGCCAGCCACGCGAAAGTCCGGGTGGCCCATGTGCGCCTGTTCGCTCGCCTCCGGCAAGCTGAGGGCAAGGCGGCGAAACTCTTGAGAAGTCATGAACAGGTCTCCAACGTTGGGGAAACTGCACGGTACCACAGGAAGCCAGCAATCCAACCCGCCCTCAAAGGTCCAGCGCCATTCGCAAAGCGCGATTCAGTTCCAGCAGCTTCGTAGAGGACAGCGATCCAACGTAGTTGGTGAGATCCGTCTTTCTAAGGCTTACGAGGTTGTCGCACATGATCCAGCTCGGATGTTTCATTCCTTCTGGAAGGTCGACAGCCACTTGCGTGGACAAGCCCTCTCCATTGCTGAAGACCGGCGCGCCGATGACCGTGGAAAACTTCGAATCGATCAGAACCTGACGGCTTACGACGACGAATATCCGGTATTGCTTCAGATCACCGCCCGGCTTGTAGACGCGATAGAGCTCGCCTCGAGTCATTGGCATCCTTCGCCGCGGTGTTTGGGTCGCCTCTGCGCTCGCGGTGCAGGGTCACTCTCCAGAAGCCTGGTAGTCCAGGACTTCCGCAGCCTCAGAATTCAACCGATCGGCGGCTTTATTGAGCCGCTCCAAGTCCCGTGCCTGTAGGGCGGCGCGTGACCGGTCGCGCAGGTACTTGCGCAGCACCCGTTCAATAAACGAGGAACGCGAGTGCTTGGACCCGGCCAGCCGGTCCACGTTCTCCAGGACGTCCTTGGAAAGTGTGATAGAGGTCTTCAGCTTCATACTACCATCCTACTACCACTCTACTGCTATCCCGCCGGTCCAGCAAGGCCTCCTTGCCGGGGAAGGGGAAGCACTTGACAGTGGACTAGTGATACTGTATATTCTGTAATAACAGAAATGAGTGAACATACAAAAATGACCCAAAACTCCCTCACTCCCGTGGCCCAGAAATTCATTTTGCATTGGGGCGAAATGGGCACCCGCTGGGGCATTAACCGCACCGTCGCGCAGGTGCACGCCCTGCTGTTCCTGTCGCCGCAACCGCTGCCGGCAGACGAAATCTCCGCGACGCTGGCGGTGGCGCGCTCAAATGTCAGCACCAGCCTCCGCGAACTGCAGGGCTGGCGAATTGTGCGCGTGGTCCATGTACTCGGCGACCGGCGTGACCATTTTGAGTCCATCAAAGACGTCTGGGAAATTTTTCGCATCGTCTCCGAAGAGCGCAAGCGCCGCGAGATCGATCCCACGCTCCGCGTGCTCGCGGAATGCGTCCAAGAAGTGAAGGCCGATCCGAAGGGTGATGCGTACGCGCGCGAGCGAATGGAAAGCATGCTGGAGTTTTTGACTGCGATGACCGGCCTGTTCGAAGAAATCATTCGCATGCCGACTGGCGCATTGAAAGGCGTAGTGAAATTGCGCGGAAAAGTGATTACGCTGCTCGGCACCGAGAAGAAAAAAGCAGCAGGGTAGAACTGTTGGAAAGCTAAGACCATGATTTCGCTGGTGAGTGAATACACGGACGGGAAGGGGCGCCACGCGCGCGGCTGGTTTTTCTTTGATGCCGAGTGCAAGTTCTGCACGCGCATCGCGCGATGGCTCGCGCCGATTCTGGAAAAGCGCGGTCTGGAACTGGCTCCGCTCCAGGATCCCCGGGTGGGGGCGCTGCTGGGATTGTCGCGCGACGAATTGATGCGCGAGATGCAATTTCTTTTGAGCGACGGCAGCCGTTACGGCGGCGCGGATGCGGCGGTAGCGCTGGCGCGCGAAATCTGGTGGTGGCGCCCGCTGCTGTGGGTCTCGCGGATTCCCGGGATGATGGGAATTCTCCATAAAGGCTACCGGTGGATCGCCGGCCGGCGCAGCTGCGCAGCAATTTCTTGTCCCGTAGATCAAATTTCTCCGCGCGTCTAACGCATTCTTGCAGAGAGTAGGCCGACGATGGCGTTTCACTTCTCGGACTTGTCGCGCTGGGGCGGAAAAGTCAGCCGCGGGAAATATGCGGCGGTGGGATTGGTCGGCGTAGCGATCAAATACAATCTGGACCGGGTGATCGCGGCCTCGTTCTTTGGATACGATCAAAGTTTTTTCTTCAACTATTGGGCGCCGCTGGGAAAGGCCGGGCGGCTCGCTCATCTTTCCAGTACCGAAGCGAATTTCCTCGCCACCCTCTTGTTTTTTTCCATTCCATTTGTGTGGGTCGGCGTCACGATGACCGTGCAACGGCTGCGCGACGCGGGGCAGCCGGTGTGGCTGGTCGTGCTTTTCTTCATTCCGGTGATCAACGTTTTGTTTTTTCTGGCACTCTGCGCGCTGCCGTCGCAGGAGCGAGTGGCTTACTCGGAAGGAGCGCCGTGGCCCGGACCAGGAGTTGTGGCCGGAATGATTCCGCGCAGCGCGCTGGGCAGCGCCATGCTTTCGATTTTTTTGACGACTGCTTTGGGCTTGGTGTTTGTAGGCATCGGGACGCTGGTGGTCGGGGCGTATGGCTGGGGGCTCTTTGTGGCGCTGCCGTTCTGCCTAGGCATGTTTTCAGTTTTGCTTTACAGCTATCACGCGCCGCGCAGTTGGCGTACGTGTTTGAATGTAGCGCTGCTGCCCGTGGGCTTGCTTGGTGCGGCGCTGCTGTTGGTAGCGATGGAAGGCGTGATTTGCATTTTGATGGCCGCGCCGTTTGCCATCGCACTGGCGGCGCTGGGCGGAATGCTGGGGTACACGATTCAGGCGCACCACTGGCGGCCTAAGCAGACGCCCGCGATGCTTTCCATTGTTTTGCTTCTGATCCCGGCGTCGTTTGGGATCGAGCACGCGGCAGGGTTGCAGCCGCCCCTGTACATGGTGCACACAGCAATTGAAGTAAACGCACCACCAGAAAAAGTGTGGAACCAGGTGGTGGCGTTTGCGGAAATTCCGCCGCCGAAAGAATTATTGTTTCGCGCGGGAATCGCCTATCCGATTCGCGCGGAGATTTCCGGTCGCGGAGTAGGCGCAGTGCGCCATTGTATTTTCTCGACGGGCCCGTTTGTCGAGCCGATTGAAGTTTGGGACGAACCGCGTCTCCTGCAATTCGGCGTAACGGCAAATCCCGCCCCGTTGAACGAACTAAGTCCCTATGGAAACATCCAGCCGCCGCACTTGCACGGCTACTTCGTCTCCGAAAAGGGCCAATTTTTATTGACCGCCCTGCCCGGCGGGCGCACGCGTTTGGAAGGCACGACCTGGTATTACGACACCATCTGGCCCGCAGCGTACTGGCGTTTGTGGTCGGACTTCATCATTCACCGGATCCACCTGCGCGTGCTGGGGCACATAAAACTGGAAGCAGAGAGGTAAGACATAAGAAAGCAATGACCACTCGATAGCTGCCACCTACCTCGCTGCGAGACTCCCACGGCGCTTCTCAAGCTGCTCGACCACGCCGTCGAGATCAGGATAGCCGGCGCCAAATCTCCGTGTGAGCCAGTTGCCACCGCGCTCGGAAATCCTCTCACCGTCCGCGAACACCTCGAACTGGCCGGTTTTGCCAGGTATAAGGACGACTTCCATGCCCAGGCGCTTCTTGATGAGGGCCACGAGACTCGTGACCTTGACCTTGTTGTTCTCTCAGGTCGGGCAGTGAACGATTTCGATCTTCATTCTGATCTCCAATCTGCTTCGCCTAAATCTTACATTCACGTGACCACCGCCGACTCTCCGTTAGATTGCCGAAACCCACGTTGGCTACTCGGTCTCCGGGATATATTCCACCGCTGAGCGAACATCAGAAAGAGGTTAGCCTCGGGCATACAGGAAAATGTCGCGAACAGCTTGACGGATGGTCTCGTCGTTCCAATCGGGGTGTTCCGCGCGCAGCGCCGCCTTCTTCAGTTGCCGCGCGGAATGATACAGCCGTTCGGCCGCCCTCAATTTCTGCGCCGGCGACATTGCTTGCAACACCTGTTGCGTTTCAGTTTTCATCCTGGCGGCCGATTGTAACAGATTCGCCTACGTACGCAGGGCAACGAGGCGGGCATCAAAATTGGGGGACGCCCCTGGCGTGAAGGCCTGAGATACCCGCAAGTAACAAATGTGCGATCGCTAGTTAGGATTCTTCGAGGACGCGTTTGTAATAGCGCTCGTAGGCGGGGATGACGTCGTTGGCGCAGTAGTTTTTCTTGGCATGGAGGCGGGCGATTTTGCCCATTTCGCGGCCGCGGTCGGCGCGGGACAGGAGTTCAATGGCGTAGCGCGCGGCTCCTCCTACATCGCCGGGCTCGACCAGAAAACCATCTACTCCATGCTCGACGACTTCTGGAATGCCGCCGACGTTGGTGGCGATGACGGGGACTTCGCAGGCCATGGCTTCGAGGGCGGCGAGGCCGAAGGATTCGAGCTGCGAAGGAAGCAGGAACAGATCGGCGGCGGCGAGCTTTTCGTAGACATTGTCCTGCTTGCCTAGGAAGTGGACGTCTTTCTGCAGATTATATTTGCGAACGAGAAATTCGGCCGCGCCGCGGTCTGGGCCGTCGCCAATGAGCACGAGTTTTGCGTGCATTGCGCCGCGAACGATAGCGAAAATTTCCACGACGTCGGTGAGGCGCTTGACGGGGCGGAAATTCGAAAGATGCATGAGGATGGGTTCGCCGCTGGGCGCCCATTGCGCGGCCAAGCCTTTATCGGCGGTGCGATTGTAGAGATCGCAGTTGACGAAATTGGGGATGACTTCGATGGGGCGCTTGATGTCGAAGTCCTTGAGCGTTTCTCTCAGAAGATATTGGGAGATGGAGGTGACGCCGTCGCTTTGCTCGATGGAAAATTTGGTGATGGGGAGATAGCTGCGGTTGCTGCCGACCAAAGTGATGTCTGTGCCGTGCAGCGTGGTGATGAAGGGCAGGCGGCGCGGCGCAGCCATGGAGCGCGCCAACAGGGCGCTGACGGAATGCGGGATGGCGTAGTGGACGTGGAGCAGGTCGAGTGATTCGGATTCGAAGACTTCGAGCATTTTTGTGGCGAGCGCCAGGGTATAGGGAGGATGGTCGAAGAGCGGGTAGGAGGCGACTTCGACTTCGTGAAAGTGGATACGCGGGTCGTTGGGGTTCATGCGGATGGGCGGGGCGTAGCTGATGAAATGAATGTCGTGGCCGCGCGCGGCAAGCTCCATGCCGAGTTCCGTGGCGACGACGCCGGAGCCCCCGTAGGTTGGGTAACAGGTGATGCCGATGCGCATAGGAGTTTTTAGTTGTTAGTTTTCAGTTCTTAGTAAATGAAAACCAACGGATCGCTCGAACGTGATTTTGGTTCGATTCGAAAACAAGTACGTCGCTCAATCTCGTTTCGGGTCCGTCGCCCACAGATCGCAGCCTGAAACACTAACATACAGGCGGCCTCAGAAACCGCACAGCGATCTGGGGCCAAGCCGCGTACAAGCACGGGTCTAAAAACCTCGCTACGACGGCGTCGCAGCGGCTTGCGGGCTGCCGAAGCCGATGCTAGAGTCGCGGCCACCGCGCGAGACATCCGGCGACGGGTCGTCACTATTTAGACGCGGGAACGGGGAATATCGTGACACGGCTTTCGGGCAAAGTGGCACTGATTACCGGTGGCGGGACGGGCATTGGGCGGGCGATTGCGCTGGCGTTTGCGCGGGAGGGCGCGAGTGTGGCGGTGGCTGGGCGGCGATTGGAGAAGCTGCGCGAGGTAATCGGCGAAATTCAGAAACAGGGCGGGGTGGGATTGGCGATGGAGTGCGACGTAACGCGGGCCATAGAAGTTGCGCGTGCGGTGAAAGGAACGGTGGAGCGATTCGGGCGGCTGAACGTGCTGGTGAACAATGCGGGGGCGCTGTACGCTTCGACGGTGGAGGGTATTAGCGAAGAGGAATGGGACCGGCTGATGACGGTGAACGTGAAGGGGCCGTTTCTGGTGTCGCGCGCGGTGCTGCCGGAGTTTCGAAAGTGCGGCGGCGGAGCGATTGTGAACATCGGATCGGTGCTTGGGCTGTTTGCGGTGAAGGATCGCGCGGCGTATTGCGCTTCGAAAGGCGGGGTGACGATGCTGACAAAGGCCATGGCGCTCGATCACGCGCACGAAAAGATTCGAGTGAACTGCATTTGTCCTTCGGTCGTGGAGACGGATTTGGTCAAGAGTGTTTTTGACGACTCGGAACGAGGGCAGGCATTGCTGAAGGCACGGCTGGCCACGATTCCGCTCGGGCGCTTGGGGAGGCCGGAGGACGTGGCGGAGATGGCGGTGTATCTGGCGTCGGAGGAATCGTCGTGGTTGACGGGGGCGGCGATTCCGTTGGATGGCGGGGTGACGGCGTACTGAGTTTTCAGTTCCCAGTGTTCCGTTTTCAGTAAGAGAAGAGCGAAGGGAAATGGGATGAGGGCTGCGACGTATTGAGGCTTCAGTTCTCACTGTTCGGTCTTCAGTAGGAGAGGAGAGAGGCGAAATGCTTTGAAGCGACGTACTGACTATTGGGTTTTCAGTGTCCAGTTGTCAGTAAGAGAGAAGAATCTGCCAGGCGGTGTAGGGCGCGATGACGAAGAAAATGTCGAAAGCGGAGAAGCAGGCCACGGAGATGGTGCGGCAACGACTCAGAGAGAGCCGCTCCACGGAACTTCTAGGATTCGATGTGGAGAGCGTGCGAACGGGGCGGGCTATTTTCCGGCTGGATGTGCGGCCCGACCACAAACAGATTCATGGCGTAGTGCACGGGGGAATTTTGGCTTCGCTGGCGGATACCACCGCGGCGATCGCCGCGTACACGATGGTACCACCGGGCACAGAGATCGCCACGGTGGAATTGAGCATCAATTACCTGGAGCCGGTGCCGGGCGGGCGCATCAAAGCTGACGCCCGCGTACTGCGAACCGGAAGAAATTTTGTTGTGACGGAGTGCGAGATTTTTAACGAGGACGGGTCGCTGGCTGCAAAGGCGCTGCTCACTTTCGGAGCAGCTACCGGCCATTCCATCAAAAAATAGAGCGGTTACTCGTCGCCACCCTGTGCGGATTCTTCGCCATCTTTGAAAACATACTTGATGACGCGCTTGAAAATGAGCAGGTTGGGGCTGCCCGTGCGGGTCAGCTTGATGCAATCGCGGTCGTACCATTCGACGGTTCCGCGGAGCGTCTCGCCATCCTCGAGGACGATGGCCATCGGGGTATGGGACTGCATCTGCTTGACCCAGTAAAAGTTCTCGGCGTGGGTCAGCTCCGGTGGTGCGGGCTTTTTGCTGGGCACAGGGCCGTTGTGCGACGGGCCATTGTGGGATGGGCCATTGTGCGAGGGGCGGGGTGCACTCGGCTCCTTGAGGTCCGGAAAGCCCGGACGAAACATACGGCGATTCACCATGACTACTCCTTCTGAACAGAGGGGGTGAACTATCTAGTCGTGAGATGCATGCGAGCGTCCGCGGGTTACAGCCCCTCATTCGAAATGTCTCAGGGCTCTTAGGGCAGGGATTTGCCGAAATAGTGTCACAGTACGATGGAAGAAGCACGCGAATCTTTTGGGGCCAGGGAGGCGGTCAGCGAATCCAGGCCGAGCTGGCGGTTCAAATTGCGACGGGCCCCTGCGTAGAGCTCATCAAAACCGGCGATGGCGCGGAGAACCCAGACGGAATCCACGGAATTAGCGAGAGACTCGAGTTCCTTCGCAAGTGGCGCGTTGCGGAGAGCGGGCTCTTTTACCTTGGACGTGAGCTCGAGGAGATCGGTGAGCAGGCCGTAGAAGACGCTGATCTGCTCCTCGAATGAAGTGTCGCGGTCCTTGGCGAGTGCCGAAGTATCTGCGAAGAGCTGCGCAAAGCCTTGGCCGCGGGCGGCGCGCTCGAGAATGCGGAGAGCGTTCTTGCGGGCTTGTGCCGTTTTTTCCACATCCATTTCCATGGCCAGGCCGGGACTGCCTTCGGCGAGTTGCGCGGCCAGTTTGATCTCGGCGGGCTTGCGGTTGGTCTTTTCTTTCAGGATTTTTTCCACCGCGGCTTGCGGCAGCGGCGCAAAATGAAATTGCATGCAGCGCGAAACGATGGTAGGCAGCAGGGCATAGGGCGACGGCGCAGTTAGAATGAGGGTGGCCGAGCCGGGAGGCTCTTCGAGGATTTTCAGAAAAACGTTGGCAACGTCCCAGCGCATGGTCTCCGCGCCGTCGAGGATGAAGACGCGGCGGCGGCCCATCGGCTGAAAGTAGGCGGCGCGCTGCACGGCTCGCAACTGGCCGACGCGCAGCATGGGTCGCGCAACGGGGCTTTTCAGGCGGACCGGATCGGGGACCAACGCCCAGACGTCGGGATGTGATTGCAGTATCAGCGGCACGCGTTCGACGGTTGCGGCGTCGGCGCTTTCGCCGCGCTCGACTAGGCCCTGAGCGATCAGCTCTTCAGGATGCGCGAGCAGCGCGATGCGTTGACAGGTGGCGCACTCGCCGCAGGAATCGTCGAGGAGGCGTTCGCAATTGGCGGCTTGGGCGAACAAACGGGCCAGTGTGAATTTGCCCACGCCGCGGGCGCCGGTGAAGAGCAATGCATGCGGAACGCGATTGGTTCGAAGAGCGCCGCGCAGCGCGCCGACGAGGCGTTCATTACCGAGAAATTCGGCGAACCCCATACGCTAGCGTCCCTCGCCCGCAGATGCGGACGAAAGCACGCCTTCGACGGCGGCGAGAACGTCTATGGCAATTTCCTCGGGCTCGCGGATGGCGTTTTGTGTGGCGTCGAAACACTGGATGGTGGCCCAGGGGACGCTTCGGGAAAGCGAGTCGTACATTTCAGCGGCATCTTCGAGGTGGCGCAGGCTGGACTCCAGAATATCTTTTTGCGCGGAAGTGTAAGTGCGCGCGGGCTTGCGCGCAACGAGGCGCTGGGCTTCCTGGGGCGGAACGCGAAGGTAAAGAATCAGATTCTCCCGCGGGAGGCCGTAGATTTTGTATTCGAGATGCTCGATCCATTCGAGAAACTCGGAGCGCTTCGCGGGCGGGACACGCGCGGTTTGATGCGCCAAATTGGAAGCGATGTAGCGGTCGATGAGGACAATTTGACCGCCGTCCAACGCGGCTTCCAGCTTAAATTTGGATTCAAAACGGTCGCCGGCATATAGCATCGCGGTGAAATGAGGATCGACGGTTTCGAGAGAGCCGAGCTCTCCGTTCAGAAACTTGCCGACCATTTTGCCGAACCAGGAGTCGTATTGCGGGAAGCTGGTGGAAAAGACGGCGTGGCCGCGCGCTTTGAGGGTCAGCGTCAGGAGTTCAACCTGCGTACGCTTGCCACTGCCGTCGATGCCTTCGACAGCGATCAGTTTTCCAGGAAAGGTCATCGTAGAATCAGCGTAGCGCGCCATGAGAGGACTGGGACAACGCTTGAAGGCCAGTCTAACCGCAGAGACTCTGCGCTGCAATGCTGCGCGTGCTAGGATTTCAATTCGAATATGACGCAGACTTCGGCACGCGAGAATCTAAGACGGATACAGGAAAGAATCGTGCTTGCGGCGGGGCGCGCCGGGCGCAAGGCCGAAGAGATTACGTTGATCGGCGTGTCGAAGACGCATCCTGCCGGTGCGATTCGAGAGGCGTTTGAAGCGGGCGTGCGGCACTTTGGTGAGAACCGAGTGCAAGAGTGGGAGGGGAAACGCGCGGGCACGGAAGGCTTGGCGGCGACGTGGCATTTGATCGGACATTTGCAGAGCAATAAGGCGGCTCGGGCGGCGAGACTTTTTCATAGCGTGGACTCGGTGGATGATCTTGGACTGGCGCAGCGGTTGGACCGCGCGCGGGCGGAAGCGGGTATCACCGGCAAACTTCGCGTGCTGATCGAAGTGCGCGTAGCAAGGGAGGAAACCAAGAGCGGCGTGGAGGTCGGAGGATTGCCTGTGTTGGCCGAAGAAGTCTCGGAATTGACCAAGCTGGAGCTCGCTGGGCTCATGTGCATTCCGCCGTTGCTGGAAAATGCTGAGCGCGTGCGGCCATATTTCCGGCGCTTGAGAGGATTGCGCGACGATTTGGTGAAGAGGCTGGGCCTCGCTCTGCCGGTGCTCTCCATGGGAATGTCGCACGATTTCGAAGTGGCCATCGAAGAAGGGGCAACAGAAGTCCGCGTGGGCACAGCGCTGTTTGGGCAGCGAGGAATTCAGGCCGCGAGCCAGTGAAATTCTGGGGGAGCCAGGGATGAAGTTACTTGATCCGATTCGAATGCGTGATGTTGAACTGAAGAACAGAATTGTCGTTTCGCCGATGTGCCAGTATTCCGCGAAGGACGGGCATCCGCAGAACTGGCACCTTGTGCATCTGGGGAGCCGCGCGGTCGGCGGAGCGGCTCTGGTGATGACGGAAGCGACGGCGGTTGAGACACGAGGGCGAATCTCGCCTGCAGACACGGGCATTTATGAGGAAGCGCATGTTGAGAGCTGGCGGCCGATCGCGGAATTCATTCGATCGCAGGGCGCCATCCCGGGAATGCAATTGGCGCACGCTGGACGGAAGGGAAGCGTCACGCCTCCCTGGGATGGAGGCAAGGCGATTGCGCCGCAGGATGGCGGTTGGGCGCCAGTGGCGCCCAGCCCTATTGCGTTTGGTGAGGGCTACGCGGTCCCGGAGGCGCTTGCCACGAAGGCAATCACAGATGTTGTGAAGGCTTTCGCGAACGCGGCGACGCGAGCGCTGGCAGCCGGTTTTGAGGTATTGGAACTTCATGCCGCGCACGGATATTTGCTGCACCAATTTCTTTCGCCGCTGTGCAACGAGCGCACCGATGAATACGGCGGCACATTCGAAAACAGAATTCGGCTTGCGCTGCAGGTTGCAGGGGCCGTGCGAGACGTCTGGCCGCACCGGCTGCCCTTGTTTGTGCGTCTTTCCGCCTCCGATTGGAAAGAGGGCGGCTGGGATTTGGAGCAGACGATTGCGCTTTCGGCAAAATTGAAACCAGTCGGAGTGGATTTGATTGACGTTTCAAGTGGGGGCACCGTTCCTGGGGTTAAGATTCCCTTGGGCCCGGGATACCAGGTGAAGTTTGCCGAGGCCATCCGCAAGCAGGCCGGAATCGCCACGGGGGCCGTCGGCTTGATTACGGAACCCGCGCAAGCGGAAACCATCCTGATGGGGGAGCAGGCGGACCTGATTTTTCTTGCGCGCGAGATGTTGCGCGATCCGTATTGGCCGAGGCGCGCGGCGAAAATGCTGGGTGAAAAAATAAAACCTCCAGTGCAGTACGAGCGTGCCTGGTAAATCTTGGATGCTGGAAATTTCAGAGAACCAAACAAGTGGCACGATCAGTTTTCAAGTGAGGGTGCAGCCGCGTGCTAGCAAAGACGAGATCGCTGGGGAGATGGGCGGCGCGTTGAAAGTGCGCTTGCAGGCGCCAGCGGTGGAAGACCGCGCGAACGAGGCGCTGGTAGAATTCCTGGCGCAGCTTTTGAAAAGACCCAAGGCGGCTGTTAGAATTCTTAGCGGCGATCGCAGCCGCACGAAACGCATCGAAATCAGCGGTGTGACTCGCCAGCAGGTTTTGGACCTGTTGGTCCAAGAAGCTTGAAGTTCCAAAGAAATCTGCTTTTCGAGCTACGGAGCTAGCCCTTTTATGAGCGCGGACATTCCTGGGATTCAGAGTGACTTGCGGGCGGCCAAGCTGGACGGCTGGCTCTTTTACGATTTTCGCGGGCGTGATCCCATCGCGCAACGCATCTTGGCTTTGCCGGAGCACATGCGCACGCGAAGATGGTTTTATTTTGTTCCTGCCAAGGGCACTCCGAAAAAACTGGTCCACAAAATCGAGTCGGAGTCGCTCGCCGCGCTGCCGGGCGAAACTCTCTATTACGCGGGCCAGGATGAGCTTCGCAAGAATGTAGGGAAGATTCTGGGCCGCGCGAAAAACGTGGCTATGCAGTATTCGCCGAAGAATGCCATTCCGTACGTGGCGATGGTGGATGCCGGCACGATTGAATTGGTGCGCAGCAGCGGCGTGAAAGTGGTGAGCTCGGCGGATCTGGTGCAGAAGTACGAGGCGTGCTGGAGCGCGGAGCAGCTCGAATCCCACCAATCGGCTGGCGTAGCCATCGATCGGATCGTGCGGGAAGCGTTTCAACTTGCCGCACAGAGCGTGCGCGAGAAAAAGACGCTCACGGAATTTGATTTGAAGAATTGGATCCTCAAGGAGTTCGAAGCCGCGGGTATCTGGGCCGAGGAGGGCCCGGACATCGCGGTAAACGCGCACGCCAGCGATCCGCACTATGGTCCCACAGCGGAGTCCGCGTCTCCGATTCGCGAAGGGGACTTGTTGCTGCTGGATATTTGGGGGAAGAAAAAAGCGGCCGGCAGCGTGTACTACGATGTGACCTGGATTGGGTATCTCGGCGCTAAAGTTCCCGAGAAATACGCCAAGGTTTTCGGCGTCGTTCGCGAGGCGCGCGATCGAGCGGTGGATTTGATTCGCAAGAGCATCGCGGCAGGGAAGCCGGTGCAGGGTTGGCAGGTGGACAAGGCGGCTCGCAGCGTGATCGAAAAAGCAGGCTATGGAAAATATTTCTTTCACCGCACCGGCCACAGCCTCGGGGAAAAAGTCCATGGCAACGGCGTGAATATGGATGGACTCGAAACGCACGACAGCCGCCACTTGATTGCACGGACGTGCAACTCCATCGAACCCGGCATCTATCTCTCGGATTTTGGCATTCGCAGCGAAGTGAACGTGTACATTGACGAACGCGAAGCGCGCGTGACCGGAGCAGTCCAGAACGAGATTCTGGCGTTGCTGGCCTAGCGTGGCGGGAGACGCAAAAGGAAGAGAATGACAGACGAGATAATCGCACCGGCCGCTTCTCGACACGATTCGGGATTGCAGGCACGCGCCGTTATTGTCGGCGTAGCCGGATGGATCGTGCCGGGATTGGGCCACGCGCTTCTAAAAATGTGGGGTCGCGCCTTGGCCTGCTTTCTGATGGTAGGTCTACTGGTGCTGGTCGGCGCAGGGATGCGTGGAAACCTCTTCACCTCCAGCGGCAATGACGCCTTCGATTCGCTTGGCTACATCGCGGATATGGGGGCGGGGTCGTTTTATTTCCTGGCGAGGTCGCTCGAAAAGAGTGGCGCGGATGTCTCGCATGCCACCGGCGATTACGGGACGCGATTTCTCGCCACCGCAGGCGTGCTGAACCTGCTCGCAGCCCTGCACGCGTACGAAGTGGCGCGAGGGCGGAAGGCATGAGCAACGGATTCGAATTCAAGCTTAGCCATTTTCAATCCATGCTGCTTTTCGCACTGGTCATTTCCGTTGCGTTCGGGTTTCTCAGCCGCCGCGGTCCGCTCGACCGCGTCAAATACATCGTATGGTCGCTCTTCCTCTTCCTGCTGATCGGCGTGGGCATCGGCTGGGCCATGTACCCCTTTTCCCGTTGAAAGAACGCCATTTTCGTGGATGAATTGACAGCAATTTTCCGCGGATGCTATTGTCGTTACAACGGGCCGAGGTAGCTCAGTGGTAGAGCAGCCGATTCGTAATCTGGCAGTCGTTCACCGTCATACTCCTCCCCTCATCTACAACGATGTCATTGTGTCGGCGTGAGTCGGGCTAGGTCCACGACCCTGCGTGCACTTCAAAATGCACCACACTTTTTGGAGCGAGGACAAAAAAAATGGAAATCGGGGAGATACGCAACCTCAAGCTCGTTTTGGTTTGCAGGC
The DNA here is from genome assembly GCA_013289835.1 of Acidobacteriota bacterium. GTDB lineage: Bacteria > Acidobacteriota > Terriglobia > Acidiferrales > UBA7541 > Acidiferrum. The sequence continues at coordinate 17,584 of JABCZG010000036.1, forward strand.
ATTGTGAACACCAGGTGGGTGACAGCTATTCTCTCGCGTTTCCTGACGCCATCGCTGTCGCCCTTGCTAGTGGGATTCCGAGGTGTGACAACCCGAAGTGTCCACGCTTTCCCAAGGGTGGGCCTCCGTTTCTAGTCAAAACTGGACCGGATGCTCAGTATCTAACCCAGATTGCGAACCTCGCAGAACAACTCCGAAGCGCCATTGTCGCAGCGGAAAACGCGTACCAAGATCAAAACTTCCCGTTCAGGATAGGCGTGGGCTTCTGACCGCGACGAGTTCTCCATCTCTGACGGCGACGGTCAGGAATTTTTTGCTGATCCCCGTTGCCTTTGAGACAAACTGCTTCCAATCCATTTCAGCGAAACGCGCGGGCCGGCCAGGGTAATTCTCAATCGCTGCCCGCGCTTTTTTTATTTTGCGATCATGCTCGCGTTTGCTTCTGCGCGCCTGCATAGCACTGCCGGCGCACGCCCGCGAGCAGAAGTCAGTTTTCTGATTCGTTTTTGCGACATACCAGTTACCGCATTTTAAACATGGTTCGCGCAGCAACGTCTGCTGTGAGTTGCGAATGAGGCGCGCGAAATTCATGGCCGCGGTGTCGCCGGCGTAGTAGTCGATCACCGACAAACTTCCGTCCCGCTCAGTTCTGACCCTAATCCTCTTGGTGAACTTCTCCAGCCGTTCCCGATCTGGCAGTCTAACCCTTCCTCCCTTACCGCGAAGAGCCCGGACCATGCGGCGCAGCCACACCGCATCGTCATAGGACCAATTCTTGCCCTTCCAATCATCGAGTCTTTCGCTGGCGTCGTTCAGCATGGCGAGCATATCGCGCAGGTTTTCCGCCTCTTCTGCAGGGTTCATCGCCACGTAAGCCATTGAAAAGCCTCCCCTAATAATGCCGTCATACGTTCTTTCGAATATCGTGCGTAGGTTCGTTTGACATCTGAAGAATAAGCAGTACCCTCAGGCGAAGTCAAGGGAGGCCAAATGAAGAAAACAAATCTCACGCCAGTTGAACTGGCCCGGCAGCGCGGGCAATCCCTCGATTGGATCTACCGGCAGATTCGTGTCGGGAAAATCCGCGCGACTCGCCAAGGCAACCGGTGGGTTATTCCTCTGCCTGTGTCGAGTGAACGCGGCGTTGCGCTCGATGCGAAAGGTTAGGAGGAGTCATGCCGAATTATGCATTGCTCGGGACCGGCCAGCAGGCCGTTACCACTGGACCTGCTCAGGCATTGCCCTCGGTCGTGCCGCCGAATCCTCTCGGCGCAGTTCTGACCGGCAGCACCATCCCGCGCGGTGAAGGCGTGCGCGTGAATCTTGCCTGTGTTGGTTCAGCGGCGTTGTTCTATGGCAACAACAACGGCGTGACGCCGGCGAACGGCAAAGCGATAGCGGCCGGGCAATTCAGATTCGTTCGTCGTCAACGATCTCGCACAAGTCTTCGTGGTGGCCGCCGCGAATGGCACTTGCACGGCGAGCTGGTCGGTCACGAATAACTAGCGCCCCACAAATCCGTCGCGTGGGAGTGACAAATGGGGACACGAGATGGCGGAAAAAAACAGCGAGCGTTTGAGAGAAAAGGCCGTAAGTCTTCTGCTGTCAGAGAAGACTATCGAGACAGCGGCCAAAAAGTGCGGTGTCACACGGCGCACCCTTCATCGTTGGCTGCGCGACCCAGAATTTCGGGCCGCACTGATGGAAGCGAAGGCCGAGCTGCTCAAGACAGCGACACGGACACTTACCAGGAACAGCGTCAAGGCCGCAGATGTTCTGGCGAAGATCTTCTTGAGCAAACCGAAGCCGAATCAATCAGCGAACGTGAGCGCGGCCATCGGTACTCTGCGTTTATCGCTCGACGCCTTCGCTCTTGAGGATCTCGAGGAACGCTTGCGCCGACTGGAGAACCAAAACGATGCGTTATGACAGCCTGAGACGCCGAATCAAATCTATCGAAAGAGAAAGCCCGATAGCCGATGGCGTTTTAGTTTTTCCAGACGGCTCGACGCGAGCGATTCGCATTGCCGACCCCTTGGCTGTGATGTGTGATGCCATGACGCTGTCCTCTTGGGCCGGGCCTGGACTTTGTGAAGGCGACTCACAAATCCCGCAGCAGACCGAATGGCAGAAGGGGCCGCGTCCGGTCAGCAAGCACGACAGCACGATCGCTCTACTCGCGCGGGCCAGCTCCGTCGAATCTGAAAACAGGTTTCTACACACGGTGCAGTCGATGGCGGCGCACGCCGTCGCGATGGAAGGCAACATTCATGCACCAACCCAACAGGGAGGGAATTAAGTCGCGCGTTTTCCGAGGTCTGGAAGTGAATAGCGGTTTGTGTATTTTGTAGTCAGAAAAGGAGAAGCATCGTGAAAAACGCATTGAGTACAGAAGAAAGAACACCAGAAGTTGATCCCACATTTGCGAGTCAGGTACCGGGCTGCTTCAATGCGCCGCCCACACCCGACCGCTTGCCGGGGCATGCGTCAGTCGAGTTGAGGACTCCCGATTTTGCGGACCTCGCGCGGCGCAGTGCTCCCGGCCATGCGGTTAGCGAGGCGCTGACGTACACCTGGCGTCGGTAGTGCAGACATTTCGAATTGGCGAAGGAAGGGGAATCGCATGGACTTCATGGAAGAGCTGGAGGCTGAGCTAAACGCGATCGCTGCGGGAGCGCCGGCACCTATCGCAAACTGGCGCACGACTCCTATCAAGGGATGGGAGCACGGGTTTGCCGGCGAGGCACAGGCCATCCGCCAAAAAGAATGGTGGAATAAGCCGCGCGAGGAAGCTGGCCGGTCACTGAACGATATTCTGAAGCGCGCAGGGCTTGGGCGGCTGCAGGACACCGATGAGCGGGAAAACGAAGGCCACGAAAAAGGAACCGGAACCACCGCCAAGGAAATCGCCGAGCGCCAACGTGAGAAAGAAAAAAACCTTTCTTCCAGCGCCAGCAAAAACCGGGCGGCACACGCAGACGATGAAAGAGCGCCGTGGCAGAAATATCTTGGGGAGCCTCGCGCCGATGCGCGCACCTGGTTGAAAGACTTTAGCGCCCGAGTGGACACCAACAGCCAAGACAACAAGGCTTGGTGGGGAACTCTCCGCGATCACGTCGCCTCGAAACCGCAGAACGCACGTGTCGAGGACCTGAACCCCCAGCTCGTCGAATTGTGCGTTAGGAATCTCTGCACCGAATAGGGTTAGTAAAAATCGAAAGGAGAAATGCGTGAGCACTTCCATCGTAGGAATTTCTAAAGTTCACGGGAGTCGTTTTGGCGCGGAAGTAGCCAGGGCTGATGAGGTCACGGCAGCGCGAGCGCCGGAACCGCGCGCCATACCGGACCTGCTGCTGCAGGTGTTGACCGGGTTGAATCCTGAAACCGAGGAACGGCGCAAGGAACTGAGTCAACTGCTCGGCGAGCGATTCTCGTCGAATAAACGTATGCAGTCTTTCATCGACGCCGAACTGACCCAGGCCCGCGCGAAACTTATTGAACAGCATGAGAGCCTGAAAACGGAGTGCGTCGCCGCGCAGCAGCGAAGCGAGGCGCTGAAGCGACAAATTATCGAACTCCAGCAAGAGGCCGTGCGCAAGGACCAGGTGGTCACACGCGCCAAGAGCGCACTCACCAATGCCGAGCAAGCGCGAAAGGCCCTTAGTCGATTCGCTTCTGCAGACGCAATCAAAAAAGCGGATACCGCAATTCAGACGGCCGAAGCCAAATGCGAGGAAGCGAGCAACGCCGCAGCTCCCATCAGAGAGCAAATAAACCGTCTGACTTTCGTTGAGATTCCGCGTTTGGATGAAAAATTCCGCGAGTTGTCGGCGCAAGAACTTCGCGTACGCAGTCTTGTTACTGGCGAAGGATTCACGGACGAAGAGTTCGGGATTCAGGTGCGAGGTCGGGCCTGAAAAGAGTTTGCCTGGGGAGTCTCCCTCTCCTGGCAATGGACGATCGGTGCTCAGAATCCACCGATGGTCGCGGGGATCGGCGTCCGAGACAGCCGCCGGTCCCCCTGTTTCAAGAATCGAGGACGTGACGAATGAAAAAGACGATACCACCTCAAGTGGAGTACCGGTCGCCGGTGCCCCCTCCGATGCCGGCCGCGGTCGGCGTGCGCTGTGCGCCGCATCTGGCGCGCATGGGAGTTGCGGTGCAAGCCGACGTCATCGTCAACGGCGAGCCATTTTGCGAATCCTGCTATCGCGGCCAGGGGCCGACTGTGAGCACGCTTTTTCTCGCGCAGAAGCCCGCAGCGACGCGATCTCAGAGTGTGAAGGTGTTCACCCCTGCGCGCGACGCTACGCAGCAAGGACGGTGCCAATCCGCTTCGCCGTAGGCCATTTCACGCGCGCTTCGTGCGCAAAAAAAGAAAACGCTCACCTTCGGGGGAAGATGAGCGCGGGGAAAACATTGGAGGACCTGATTGGAAGATAATTCTTCTCACATCGAAAATCAAGCGCGATGTTTCGATTGGAAAACGGATGGTCAGTTCCGCGCGCCTGAAAATGCGCCACTTAAAAATCCTAGTGTGGGGTTGGTGCAGAGAAAGAGCCAGGCCGCCGCGGTTCTTCGCTTGCTGATTTGTGCCCGTGGATCCTGGGTGCCACTGCCGGAAATTCTGAAGCTAGGCGTCGCGCAATACAACGCGAGAATCCTCGAACTCCGTCGCCTGGGTTTCACGATCGAGAACCGGACTGAACGAGTCAACGGCGCACGACACTCTTGGTTTCGTCTACTGAACTCGCCGGCGGGACCGTGAAACGCGTGCCATTTGAACCGGGGCGTGAATGGCGAACAGTCAACGCGATTCACAGAAAGAAATTGACGATGCGTGAAAAATCTCTCCTCATCGCAGTTGCAAAGCACGAATCTCGCCGGAATAGAGTTTGCCACGCCAGCATTTCCACACTCGCGACGGACGTAGGTTGCGACATAAAGACGGCGCGTTTCGCTCTACACGACCTGTCCCAAAAAAAAATCATCCGCATCAAGAAGGTCCGAGGCTTGTCGTCCAGAATCGTGATTGACTGGAAGCGATTCGCCAAACTTCCGCCAGCAACCCCTCCCGAATCCGGTAGGGGTGCCTCACGTCGTGGACCCCTCCCTAAAGTGGTAGGGGTACCCCTCCCGAATCTGGTAGGGGTAACCCCTCCCGAATCCGGTACCACACAGAGGGTTAAGAATCAGGGGAGCGAATCCGGGGCAGTTTGCGTTGGGGTTGAAAAGACTTCAGGGGAAATCGCGAGTCATCATCATCCTCTTGATGACTTCAAAAAAATTGTCCTGGCCAAATGCAAAGACTCGGACGGCATCGTCTCGACTGCCCTCGACATCATCATCGAACGCGCCCTGCGAAGCGGGATAAACGTCACAAGCCCGAAGTATCTCGAAGTGGCGCTCGACCGATTCAATTTCTACGGGGGACAGGACCGCGAAGACTTAATGCAGCGCGAAAGGATGGTGTCGCGATGAACCTTATCGAGCTGAGCGGGAAACTTGTTGGCCCGATCAACACTAGTACCGAGCCCGATGGCACGGAGGCCGCCAGAGCTTATCTCGAATTTTGGCGCGGCAACGGTCTGGCAAGGATTTTCGCGTTCAGGGAACGTGCTTGGGAGCTAGTTCAATTCGCGCCGGGCGACGTGGTGAGCATTCGCGGCCGCCTCACGATAAACCCAAGTAACCGCATGTGCGCCATCCTCGTTGATGCCGTGAAGCGATTCGACCCGCCCGGGAAAGCGGGAGCGGTGGCGATGAGCCGATGAGTTAACCGCTAGTCAGTTTTTGTGGTTGCAGAATCAGGAACTTAGGAGAGGCCGTAAACGGTTCGTGCATGAACACCGCGATCAATCCCGAGGACATCCTGACGCCGAGCGAGCTGGCACAGAGGCTCAAGGTTTCAGTGGACTGGATTTATGAGAAAAGCCGCGAGCGAGGGCGGCACGGCGGCAAGCCCCTCCCATCCTTGCGAGTTGGAAGATATCTCCGCTTTTGCTGGCCGGACGTGTGCGCGTGGATGCGCTCAAAATAACAGATTGCCAGACGCCTATTTTATGTGTGACAATAAAATGCATGAAACGAGGCAGGCCGCGCAAGGCAGCATCCGAGAGATTGTCCAGGCTGCTGCATCATCGGCTCACGGCAGAGGAATATCGCAAACTCTGTGCGGCTGCAAAAAAAGCGGGCCTATCCGTTTCGCAGTACGCACGAAAGAAGTTGCTCGGGAAGTAAGCGGGACGCGCCGGTGCTATCAACACCGACACGCCCCTAACTCAAAACACGGAGGGTCTAGCTCCATGTCTCAAGCTCCCGGCAGTTTATCAGCACAGCAACGTAATTCTCTAGAGAGCGCGTATTCCTGCTTCCGGAGTGTGCGCGCTTTCCTAGAAACCGTCGAAGCGCATTTCCAGCCAGATGAAAAACTCATGTCCGAGAATCTCCGCGAGCTGGCGAAGCTCTGCGAAGAGAAGCTCGTTAGCGCGTTTCCCGACCTAATCGAATGGCTCTACCAATGGGAACGCGAACAGGGGCGTGCGTCATGAAGGCACAGCGACGCGACCAAAAGGGGCACCTCTATCGCCGTGGGGACAGTTGGTTCGTCCGCTACTACGATGACATCCTCCAGACGGATGGCACCGTCAAGCGGACGCAGGTTTCTAAAAAACTGGAAGTCACTTTCGGCGACCAATACCGAACCAAAAAGAGTGTGCGGCCGTTCGTCGCGGAGATCCTCGCTCCACTCAACCGCGGAGTTGTGACAGTTCAGTCCACTATGCGCATCGCGGACTTCATCGAGAAAGAGCATCTCCCGAAAATCGAAGAGCGCCGGCGCGCGTCCACTCTCAAAGGTTACAAGGACGTGTGGCGGTTGCACCTGAAAGGCCGCATCGGAAACATGACTCTACGAGAATTTCGCACGGTTGACGGTGAGCGCATCCTCGCCGATATCGCGCGCCTGGACTTGGACCCGCGAACGAAAAGCACTCTCAGCAAAAACTCGCTCGCGCGCATCAAGAGTTTCCTCAGCGGCGTTTTCAAACAAGCGAAGCGCCTGGGCATCCTCGACGGCGTGAATCCCGTGATGGACGTGAGCACGCCGGAAGGGACGCGCGGCCATGACACGTTCGCGTACTCGCTCTCCGAAGTGAAGGCTATTCGCGACGCGATCCCCGAGCCGGCGCGCACCGTCGTTCTGTTCGCTGCGCTGAGCGGACTCAGAAAAGGCGAGATTGCCGGACTTCGATGGGAGGACTACACCGGCAAAGAATTGACGGTTCGACGTTCCATCTGGAATGGAATCCCCAACGAGCCAAAAACAAAAGCGAGCGGCGCCGCGGTCCCGGTGATGCGGCAGTTGGCGGACGCGCTCGAAGCACACCGAGAGAGAATGGGAAAACTCGCGCAGCCGAACCTGCCTATCTTCCAGGGCGGCACAGGACAGCCGATGAACCTCGACAATCTGGCGAGGCGGGTGATTCAACCCGCGATCGAGAAGTGCGGCATCTGCAAAGTCTCGGAGGCCGAGCACAAGCCCGAAGGCCACATGTTCGAGCAAGACAAAAATCTCCCGGTGTGGCGAGGGTGGCACGCATTCCGCCGCGGACTCGCGACGAATCTTCACGCGCTCGGAGTTCCGGACAGGGAAATTCAGGCCCTTTTGCGTCACAGCAATATTTCCGTCACCCAGTCCTGCTACATTAAAGCCCTGACCGAATCGCAAGTTTCCGCGATGGACCTGGTGGGAGAAGAATTTGAGAGCAGCGGCACGATTCAGTGAATTTGGAGCCCACTTGCTGAGGCCCGGCCAGGGGTCGGCGGCGTTCGTCGAATGAACATACAAAAACTCTTCAATCGGTACAACCAACGATTCTGGAAGGGGAAGCTCCGGGGCTGGACGGTGGATGAAGTTCACTGCTCCGATTTACCTTCGGACCAAGAGTACGGGGCTTGTGACAACGAGACGCGGGAGATTTTCATTCAGATAGGATTATCCTCGGCCGAGAAGCGAAAAACGTTACTTCATGAGATGTGCCATGTGGTGACGGACAGGCACAGTGGTCCGCTCGATTGTCACGGGTTGGCTTGGCAGAAAGAGATGTTTCGTATCAATGAGCTGGGCGCGCGGGGGATGAAGGCGGAAGCCCGGTCGTATGCCCGGCGGATCGAGAGGGAGATTTTTGCGGGGAGTCGAGGCCCAAAAAAGGCGAATATGCACTGACCATGCACCAAATCTGAAAGGGCCGGTCAACTGAAAACGTGCAACAGCTTGTGTTAGAATGACTTCCAACAATCGGGCCGAGGTAGCTCAGTGGTAGAGCAGCCGATTCGTAATCGGCAGGTCGTGGGTTCAACTCCCACTCTCGGCTCCACGATTTTGCGGGTCCGGCCCGGAGACATAGGTTACACTTTTGGGCCAAAAGGGTTGTCGAGAGGCTGCAGAGTTTTTTCCTCCAGATCGATGTAGCCGAGATCGTACTCCATAAAGCTGACCAGCCAAATACCTTCTTCCACTTCTTTGATTCCGACCGCTTGTCCCGCAAAGACCGTGCTGAGATTAATTTTTTTGCGGTGCAGACAGATGCGTCCGCAGTTGGTGACGTGAATGACGCGGTCGTGAAACGGATAAGCAAGTTCTGACAGGCCGCGATAGCGGCGGATGGCGGGAG
>JABCZG010000037.1 GCA_013289835.1 Acidobacteriota bacterium
CCGTCCTCGATACCCGTACCCTTTCCAATTTCACTAACGGCACATATCTGGTCTGGAGTATCTCCGGTCACGTCAAAATCAACGTCACCTACGATGCCGGAGTCAACGCTGTCGTAAGCGGCGTCTTTTTCCACTGACCGGCATCGACATCTCAACGCTCGCGCGGCAATTCCGGGAGTCACCGCAATTGCTGTGCCCTTGAACCAACAACGAAACCCCTCCCTGCCACTAGCCTCTCATGAAGCGCTCACGTTGACCGCCGCCGGAGCGCACAGTTATAGTCCAACCGTCGGCGAGGTGCTTCATCCAAGACATTTCCCACTATCGCATCCTCGAAAAACTGGGCGGCGGCGGCATGGGCGTCGTCTACAAGGCCGAAGACACCAAGCTCCACCGCTTCGTCGCCCTGAAATTCCTCCCGCCCGACGTCGCTCGCGACCCACAAACGCTTGCCCGCTTCGAGCGCGAAGCGCAAGCCGCCTCAGCGCTCAATCATCCAAACATCTGCACCGTCTACGAAATCGGCGAAGAGCATGGCGAGCGTTTCATCGCCATGGAGTTCCTCGACGGCAGCACTCTGAAGCACAGTATCGAAGGCAAGCCGCTCCCACTCGAACAACTCCTGGACTTGGCGCTTGAAATCACCGACGCTCTCGACGCCGCTCACTCCCAAGGCATCACCCACCGCGACATTAAGCCCGCGAACATCTTCGTCACCGCTCGCGGCCACGCCAAGATCCTCGATTTCGGCTTGGCCAAGCTGAGCCCCGCCTCCCGCATCGCAGAAAGTGTCGGCGTCTCCTCCATGTCCGCGCAAACCATCGACGACTTTCTCACTAGTCCCGGCACCACCCTCGGCACCGTCGCCTATATGTCCCCCGAACAAGCCCGCGGCGAAGACCTCGACGCACGCACCGACCTTTTCAGTTTCGGCGCCGTCCTCTATGAAATGGCCTCCGGCCAGCTCGCCTTCCCGGGAAACACAACTGCCCTCATTCATGACGCTATCCTGAACCGCGCACCCGCTCCGGCTTCCAAGCTCAATCCCCAAATCCCCCTGGACCTCGAGCGCATCATTGACAAAGCCATCGAAAAAGACCGCAAGCTGCGCTACCAGACGGCCTCCGACCTGCGCGCCGATCTAAAGCGCATGAAGCGCGACACGTCCTCAGGCAAACTGCTTCTCGCCAGCAGTGGCACCCAAACCGCCGCAACTCCAAAGAACCGGAAAGCTCTCTTTGCGGTCATCGCCGCCGTCGCGGTCGTGGCACTCGCCGCAGGCGCCTACTTCTGGCCTGCCCGCTCCCACAGCTTCAACCTGCAGAACATGAAGTTCACCCAGGTCACTACCTCCGGGAACGCCGGTGCCGCCGCCCTCTCCCCCGATCATCGCTACATTGTCTATGTTTTGGCCGATGGTGCCGACGAAAGCCTGTGGGTCCAACAACTCGCCACCGGCAGCCATGTCCAAATTCTTCCGCCCGACCAAGTCCACTTCGTGGCCCTCAGTTTCACCCCGGACGGCAACTACGTCATGTTCGTCCGTTCCGACAAGGCCACCGCCAACTTCCGTTACCTTTATCAAATGCCCGCACTGGGCGGCTCCCCTCAGCGTTTGATCCGCGACGTTGATTCCGCTCCTGCCTTTTCTCCCGACGGCAAGCAGTTTGCCTTCGTGCGCGGTAATCTCGATCGCATGTCCAACCAAATTCTTATCGCCCGCTCCGACGGCACCGGCGAGCGCCTCCTCGTCGAGCGCAAAGGTTTCGCACCGGGCGTCCCCACCGTTTCATGGTCGCCTGACGGGAAGAATCTGGCTACCATTTCTCCCGAAACTCGCGCTGGCCAAAATCTTTGGATTCTGGAGGCTATATCCACGGAGAGTGGCCAAGTCCAGGAACTCCACTCCTTCCTGATTGGCGCGCGAGCCGCCGCCTGGTTGCCCGATAGCCGCAGCTTGCTTACGGTAGCTCTTGATCCCCAAAACGGACACGGCCAGATTTGGCTCGTAAACTATCCCGGTGGCGAGATCTCTCGTTTCACCAATGACCTGGCCGACTACGCCGCGTGCTGCCTGGACGTCGCCGGCGATGGCAACTCCCTGGTCACTCTCCAGATTTCTGTCGTGAGTGATCTTTGGGTGGCCAACGGAGACGGCATGGACCCCAGGCAAATCAGCTCCGGCGAAGCCTTGGGACTCGGCTTGAAATGGATTGGGAACCGCATCGCGGCCTCCAACCCCGTCTATCAATGGCTCCTGGTGAGCCCCGACGGCAGCGGCCAGACTTCTCTTACCAATGACCGCGATCCGCACTTGCAATTTGACGTCTGCCCCGATGGCAAACACATCATTTACAACACTTTCCGCGATGGAAATTTTGTTCTGTGGCGCGCCGATGCCGATGGCACCGGCGCTATGGAGTTCCCGGTGCACGGAGTCTTGGGCGGTGGCATCTGTTCTCCCGACTCCAAGTTTATCTACTATGCCGTCGACGGAGTCATATGGCGCATCCCCATCGACGGCGGTACTCCCGAGAAAACAACTCTGCCCTTCTCCCAACTTGGCTTCTCGCGCGACGGCCAACTTCTCTTCTACACCAGTCACAATCTGGAGGGAGGCACCATGCGTGCCCTCTTCTCGGTCATCCCGGCCCGTGGCGGACCCGTCCTTCATTCCTTCGACATTCCCTTTGGCATGCAAGCCCCGCAGTTCACCCCGGATGGCAAAGCTCTCGCGTTCTTGTTAACCCGCAATCGCGCCACAAACATCTGGGAACAGCCCTTGGCAGCAGGCCCTCCCATCCAGTTAACCAAATTCCCCACGGACGAGATGTTTGCCTTTGCCTGGTCCAGCGACGGCAAGCGACTTGCCGTTTCCCGCGGCCGCCGCAAAACCGACGTGGTCATGATGAGTAATTTCCGCTAACGTCCGCCACCTCTAGAAGTCCGGACTTACGGTGGCGATCCCTTCGGGTTTGCTTTGGGAGAGGGTGGGCTCCTCTGCTTTTCATCCCTCGTGGGCTCGAATTGTATTTCAGAAAACGGAAGTTCAGGCTTGGTCCGGCACCACTTTAACCTCCAGCCGGCGTTCTCGCGGACCGTCAAATTCGCAGAAGAAAATTCCCTGCCAGCGCCCCAGCACAAGTTTTCCGCCTTGGACGAAGACGCTTTGGCTGGCTCCCACGAGCACGGCCTTCACGTGCGAATCTGAATTCCCCTCGCTATGGCGGTACGGCCCATTCTTCGGGATTAGCCGGTCCAGCGCGCCCTCGACGTCGCGCGCCACGTCCGGGTCCGCATGTTCGTTGATCGTGATCGCCGCTGTCGTGTGCGGCACGTACAAATAGCAAATCCCGTTCTCCACTCCGGACGCCGCCACCAACTTTTGCACTTGCGTCGTCACATCCACGAGCTGCGTCCGGCGGTCCGTCTTCACTGTCAATGTCTGCATGCACGGGCTTCCTTCGCGGCGCGCGCATTCTAGCATGCGGCGATGCGAAATCCGGTGGTGTGGCCCTTCCCCTTGTAGGGGCGCAGCACTGCTGCGCCCGCACTTGGCGAAAAACTCACCAGCCCAACACCCTAATCGAAGGATCCCAGCAGAAGCTCCATTTCAGCGTCGTTGTCCAGGCTAGATTTTCGACTACGAGTCAATGAACGTATCTAAGGAAGCTGAAGAATGAAGTGGTGCCCGATTTTCTTTCCGGTCGCAAGTTTCTGAAGCTCGCCCAGCCCGACCGCGCCCCATCGCGCCAGGAACGGCAGCAGGCACAATTCCCGCTCCTGCAGCCCCTTGTGAGGATCGAGCAGCGACTCCAGATATTGCAAATGCATGGCTATCTTCGCTGTTTTTTGGTCTTGCGCTCGCCCCGCCTTCCTTCGCAGCTTCGCGAGATGGAACTCGATCCGCTGTTTCGCTCGTTCGACAGTGTCCTTCAACGTGGGATCTAATTTTTCGATCTTCTTGCCAAGCTTCGTGAGCATCTTTTCCATCTGTTTTTGATTTAGATCGAACTGCTTCGCCAAGCCCTTCTGAACAGATTTGCTCTCCATTTTGTGCAGTAAATCCTGCGAACCTGCCCAGACGTCTTCGACGGCCAGTCCATAGTGGCGAAGAATCTTATTGGCTTTCGCGTCCAGCAGCGTAAATCCCGCGCGCGGCAGCATCACCGGCATGCGCCCCAAAAGATGCCGGTACACGACTTCGGATTGCGCAAAATAGGAAATCTCCGCCGGGCCTGCGATATATCCAACGGTTGGGAGCAAATAGTCCTGCACCACCGGGCGGAAGAGAGCGTTGGGACTGAAGCTCGCCGGTTCGATGTGTGTCAGGTGTACGAGTTCATCGCGCGCCCAGGTTTTCTCGCCTGCCTGAAATTTGTCGGTGCTCGCCGTGATCGCCTGGCGCACGCCATCGCCCATGTAGAACATCAGCGTGCTGCGTGACGTGACTTTGACTTGCGCTGCAAATCCTGCGCGATCCAGCTCTTTGCCACGCTGCAAAAGTTTTTCGTTCAGCTCATCGCGCTCCGCAAGCGCGTGCTGATAAAGTGGCGCCGCAACCTGGTGTAGACCCGGATCGAGCGGATCCATCAAGATCAGGCCCTGCTGCGCAAACAAACGCGCAAACAATTTGCCAAACGCGCTGCGGTACGTCTCTTCCGGCCTGTAACTCTCTCTAAGAAATCCTGCGAGCAGATCGCTTCCCTGATTCTCCAGAAACTCCGCGGCCTCGCGAACGAGAGATTCGACCTGCGCGCCCAGCGGAATCCGCCCAACCGGCTTCCCCGCATCCGGCGCAACCGGCAGCTCGTAGCGGATCAGTTTCCCCTGATCAAACCAAGTGCTGTGCCGCACTTCATCCAGGTCGTGGTCTTCCGTGGCCATCCAGAAAACCGGCACTGCCGGAATTCCGCCACGCGTTAATTCCTCCGCGATCTGGACCGCCGAAAGAACCTTATAAACCGAATACGCCGGTCCGCTGAACAGCCCAACCTGCTGCCCACTGACTACGGCGACAGCGCCCTTTTCGAGCCGGTCTAAATTAGAAAGTGTTTCGGCTCCAGCGCCAAGGGCGGTGTTTTGCTCCCGCAAAATCCGGGCGACTTCCGCTCGCCTCTCCGGGGGATAGTCCAGCTTCCGCGCGGAACGCTTCACCGCAGCAATCGTTGGGGGATGTGCGTAAAAGCCTTTGACACACTCAAAATGGTCGAGGTATTCAAGAAATAGCTTGGGCTGGCGGGGGAGCTGGCGGAACGCGAGGACGCGACAATCCATGAGCCGTTAGATGATACTCGCGAAGAAACGTCTCATCAATTCCCTTCGGTTCTGCGGATTTAGGCCCTCATGGCAGCCGGTTCCAAGGCGGCGAGAAGCTCGTTAACACGTTTCTTTTGTTCATCGTGCAGGGGGAGGAGGGGCAGGCGAGGGATACCGCCGCGGTAGCCGCGCTGGTCCATCACGTATTTCACCCCGGTGAGGCCGAGTTCGGAAACGATCAATTTGGAAGCCGGGGTCAGTGCGGATTGCAGCTCGCGGGCTTTTTCGTGATGACCGTGGCGGATCAATTCGAATAACGCCACGCATTTTTCCGGCATGGCGGACGCCAGCGCGAGAATTCCCCCGCGCGCGCCGACAACATAGGAGGGATACAAAGCCGCAGCATTTCCCACCAAAACATTGAATGTATGCGGTGTCGCGGCAACAAAATCGCCCGTCCCCATCACGTTTCCGGAGCTATCTTTGATGCCGATGATGTTCGGGTGTTCGGCAAGCGCCGCAACGTCCGCGGGAGTCAAGGTGATGCCAGTGAATTGCGGAATGGAATACAGCATCACGGGAATGGGCGATTCATCCGCCACGCGGCGGAAATGCGTCAGCAGAGCTTCGGATTTGTACGCCGTTTTGTAGTAATGCGGGGGTTTCACCAGCGCTGCGTGATATCCGAATTCGGCCGCGCGTTTTGTGCGCTCGATGGTGTCCGCGGTGGATTCGGCGCCAGTGCCTGCGAGAAGTCTCTTTTCTTTCGACGCCGCTTCTTTTGCCGTGGCCAGGATGGAGTCCGATTCCGCACGCGTGAGCAGCACGGCTTCGCCGGTGGAACCGAGGACAACGTAACCCAACAGGTCCGTTCCGTTGTACAAATGCAGATTGTGTTTCAGATCCGGGAGTGAAACGGATCCATCCGAAGCGTACGGCGTTGTCAAGGCGGCAAAGATTCCGGAGTAACTCATGACTCAGTCTCCCGATGCGGGCACGCTGGATGCGGCGGCCCGTCCTCGATGCAAATCCTGCAACGCCGCGACTTCCGTGCCCTGCTCGAGCAGCGCGCGAATTCCGCGCGCCGCAGCGTGCGCCGCGGCCAGCGTGGTGATGCACGGAATGTTGTAACGAATGGCCGCGCGCCGGATGGATTTCTCGTCGTAAAACGATTCGCGGCCGAGAGGCGTGTTAATGACCAGATCGATTTTTCCGGTTTTCACCAGGTCCACAATGTTGGGCCGGCCCTCGTTAACCTTGAAGACGGACTGCGCAGGCACGCCCGCCGCTTCCAAAGCGGCGGCAGTGCCGCGCGTGGCGAGCAGAACAAAACCCATCGAGGACAATTCTTTCCCGAGTAACCCCACATGTTTTTTGTCGCGGTCATTCACGCTGAGGAAGACCGTGCCTTTGCGCGGCAAACGTTGACCTGCGGCAAGCTGCGCTTTTGCAAAGGCTTGCCCGTACGAAGTTGAAATGCCCATCACTTCGCCGGTGGAACGCATTTCCGGTCCGAGGATGGTGTCCACGCCGCGAAATTTGTTGAACGGAAACACCGGCGACTTGACGGAATAAAATTCGTGCACCGCGATTTCGGCGACTCCGTTATGCCGCACAATCGGCAGCGTCATGGACGCCAGTTTTTTTCCGGCCATCAACTGCGCGGCTATTTTTGCGAGAGGCACTCCCGTGGCTTTGCTAACGTATGGAACGGTTCGCGATGCGCGCGGATTTACTTCCAGTACGTATACGGTATCGCGCTGAATCGCGTACTGCGCGTTCATCAACCCAACTACTTTCAATGCGCGCGCCAGCCGCACCGTGTACTCGCGAATCGTGTCGAGAATCGCCGGCGACAAACTCACGGGAGGAAGCACGCAAGAGGAATCTCCCGAGTGCACGCCGGCTTCTTCAATGTGTTCCATGATGCCGCCAATGACTACATCGGTTCCGTCCGCCAGCGCGTCCACATCGATTTCGGTGGCTTCTTCGAGGAACTGATCGATCAGCACGGGCCGCGCCGGGCCCATCAGCGCGGCTTGCGCGACGTAGTCCTGCACGGTGTTCACGTCATACGCGATCACCATCGCGCGTCCGCCCAGCACGTAGCTCGGCCGCACAAGAACTGGCAGGCCGATTTCTCCGGCGACTCGCGCCGCTTCTTCCGGGACCAGCGCGGTGCCGTTACGCGGCTGCGGAATCTTCAGCTCTTCCAGCAAGCGCCCGAATCGCCGGCGGTCTTCTGCCAAATCGATGGATTCTGGCGCCGTGCCAATAATTGGAACTCCGTTGCGCTTCAGTTCGGAGGCCAGATTCAGCGGCGTTTGCCCGCCGAATTGCACGATCACGCCCCGCGGTTTTTCGCGTTCGACAATCGCGAGCACGTCCTCAAGGGTGAGCGGTTCGAAATACAAACGGTCGGAAGTGTCGTAGTCCGTGGAGACCGTCTCCGGATTACAATTCACCATGATGGTTTCGAAACCGTCTTCGCGCAGCGCGTACGCGGCGTGGCAGCAGCAATAATCGAATTCGATTCCCTGCCCGATGCGGTTCGGACCGCTGCCGAGAATCATGATTTTCGGGCGCGCCTGCGGATCGGCTTCGTCTTCGTCCTCGTAGGTCGAGTACATGTACGGAGTGAAGGATTCGAATTCGGCAGCGCAGGTATCCACGCGCTTGAAGACCGGCGCAACTCCGTAGCGCGCGCGCTGCAAGCGTACGGACGCGGGCGTGGTTCGCCAGATCTGCGCCAATTGTTCGTCGCTGGCGCCGTGGCGCTTCACTTCGCGCAGCAACTCTTTCGAAGCCGTCTCAACGGTCACGCTGGCCGCGCGGCGGTTCATCGCCGCAATTTCTTCCAGTTGGTGGATGAACCACGGATCGATTTTCGTCAGATCGCAAATCTCTTGTGCGGGCAGCCCGCGATCCACGGCGGTGAGCAGCCAATGAATGCGGTCCGGCCTCGGTGTGGCAAGTTTTTCGCGCAGAAGTGAATCCGGCGTTTCCGCGGGTGCGCGCCAAGGCGTGCTCGGCTCAAGCGAGCGGACTCCCTTTTGCAGGGCTTCCTTGAACGTGCGCCCGATGGCCATCACTTCGCCGACGGATTTCATTTGCGTTCCCAGCGTGCTGTCCGCGCCGGGGAATTTTTCGAACTGCCATTTGGGAATTTTCACGACCACGTAATCAATCGTCGGTTCGAAGCACGCGGGAGTTTTCTTGGTGATGTCGTTGGGAATTTCGTCGAGCGACATCCCCACGGCGAGCCGGGCAGCAATCTTGGCGATCGGGAACCCCGTCGCTTTGCTCGCCAGCGCCGAGCTCCGCGAAACGCGCGGATTCATCTCGATCACGACCATTTTACCGTTTTCGGGATTGACCGCGAATTGTACGTTCGAACCGCCTGTTTCCACGCCGACTTCGCGGATGATGGCCGCGGAGGCGTCGCGCATGCGCTGAAACTCCTTGTCGGTCAGCGTCTGCGCCGGGGCGACGGTAATCGAATCGCCGGTGTGCACGCCCATGGGGTCGAAGTTTTCAATCGTGCAGACGACCACGAAATTGTCGCGGAAATCGCGCATCACTTCGAGTTCGTACTCTTTCCACCCGAGCACGGATTCTTCCACCAGCGCTTCGTGTACCGGGCTCATGTCTAGAGCGTGCGCGATGGCTTCGCCAAACTCTTCCTTGTTGTAAGCAATTGAGCCACCGGTGCCACCAAGCGTGAACGACGGACGGATGACCAGAGGAAAACCAAGTTGATCGCAAAGGCGCAACGCATCTTGCGCGTTATTGACGAGCGCGGAAGCGGGAACTTCGAGGCCAATTTTCCGGCAGGCATCCTTGAACCACAGGCGGTCTTCCGCGACTTTGATAGCGCGCAGCGACGCGCCGATCATTTCCACTTTGTATTTTTCAAGAATGCCGCTTTCGGAAAGCTCGACAGCCAGATTCAGCGCGGTTTGTCCTCCGACGGTCGGAAGCAGCGCATCCGGTTTTTCCCGCGCGATGATTTCCTCGAGATATTCCTTCGTGAGCGGTTCGATATAGGTACGGTGCGCCAGTTCCGGGTCTGTCATGATCGTCGCCGGGTTCGAATTCACCAATACGACTTCGTACCCCTCCCCGCGCAGCGCTTTGCAAGCCTGCGCCCCGGAATAGTCAAACTCGCACGCCTGCCCGATAACAATCGGCCCAGAGCCTATAATCAGAATCTTCTTGATGTCTTTTCGTTTGGGCATCAGCCTGTCAGAGACTCCTCAATCATTGCCAAAAGTTCGGCAGTCATCGTAGGTCGCTACCTGCAAAGGCAGACGCAATTCGTCATCTTTGCCGCTCGGAGAGATTTCAACGTTAAGAAATTCGGGCCGGAAACCATGCATCTGGATAACCACGGTATAGCTACCGGGATCGGGATTGTCTGAAAAACGCCCAAGATCATCTGTCTTCAGTGTTTTTGCGGGTTGCTGTGGATAGGAACCACGCCTGTATACCTGAATCTCGGCCTTGGGAACCACAGCCCCTATAGGGTCCACGACTGTTCCCTTCAACGACCGAATCCTTACGGCCGCGGACGACTGTTCTAACTGCCTCACTCTATCGGGGGACGGATTGAATTGTATGGGCGGTGGCGGCGCCAAGGTCATTCGGAAGGAGCTGGTCTCGTTCGTCGATTGCGGTGAAACAACCAAACACAACCGGGCCGAGAGACCGTCTCCTTGAGTCGTCGTTAGACAGGTTGTGCCTTGGGGCAAGTCTTTAAGCGTAGCGATGCCATCAGAATCGGTCATGATCGGGTGCTGGCTATGGGCCTCAAAAAAATCCACTAGCATTCTTAAACGGCCTACAGGTTTGTCATCGAGGAGGACAACTATTCTGGCGTTCCTAGAAGACAACTGTATCGGCTCTGGATTGATGACGCGAGTACAAGGTAAGTCCACCTTCCCCCACGACAACAAAAGCACTGCAGCAAATACGAGCGCTTTCATCGGCGGGAACTCCCGGGCTGGGCGAATTCCTTCATCAAATCGGTGAACTGCGTAAACAAATAGTGCGAATCGTGCGGCCCGGGCGAAGCTTCCGGGTGATACTGCACGCTGAAGAGCGGCAACGATTTGTGGCGCATGCCCTCGTTGGTGTTGTCGTTCAAATTGATGTGCGTGATTTCCACAGTGCTGGAGGGCAGCGACTCCGGATCCACGCAGAAACCGTGATTTTGCGCGGTAATTTCCACCTGTTCGGTCAGAAGATTCTTCACGGGATGATTCGAACCGTGGTGGCCGAATTTTAGTTTGAACGTTTTGCCGCCGAGCGCGAGCCCACACAACTGGTGGCCGAGGCAAATGCCGAAAACCGGAACGCGGCCGACGAGTTTCTTGATATTTTCCACCGCGTAACCGATGGGTTCCGGATCGCCGGGCCCGTTCGAAAGAAAAACGCCGTCGGGCTTCATTCCCAGGACGTCTTCGGCGGAAGTTTGCGCGGGGACGACGAAGACTTCGCAGTGATGGTCCACGAGCAAACGCAAAATATTTTGCTTGATTCCGTAGTCGTAGGCGACCACGCGATGCTTTTGCGTTTCGGAGTGCGCGTCGGATTCGCCCATCTGTTCGGCCCAGGGTGAAACAGCCACCTCGACCGACCCCTTGTCCCAGCCGTACGATTTCGGCGTCGTGACACGGCTGGCGAGTTCCTGGCCGGCCATTCCCGGAATTTGTTTAGCTTCGAAAATTAATTGTTCGAGGGGCGTCCCATCAGTGGAGACAATTCCACGCAGAGCGCCAACGCTTCGAATGTGTCGCACCAGCGCGCGAGTGTCCAGATCCCAGATAACGGGAATTTTGTGCCGGTTCAGATAGAGCTGCGCCGTTTCCCCCGCTCTCCAGTTGGAGGAAATCTGAGAAAATTCGCGCACGATAAGCGATTCGATGTACGGCCGCGGGGATTCGTCGTCGTCGAGGTTCGCGCCGACGTTGCCGATGTGCGGATACGTGAGGCAGACAATCTGACCGGCATAGCTCGGGTCGGTGAAAACTTCCTGATATCCGGTGAGGCTGGTGTTAAAAACGACTTCGCCGCCGCGGCGCGTGATCGCGCCCGCTGCGCGGCCGTTAAAGACGCGCCCGTCTTCCAGCGCGAGGATCGCGGGTCGGTGCGGAACTTCGGTCAGTGTGTCCTCCCATATTTCGCATCAAGAAAATGTCAGTCACTTGGTGCTCTCTTCGGCGCCCGAGAGCGAGCCGAAATGATCCACGGGCCAGTAGGCAAAGACGGCGCGGCCGTAAATAAAATGACTGGCGACCGGACCAAAAACGCGCGAATCGTTGGAGCTGATGCGGTGATCGCCCATTACAAAATAACTGTCCTTAGGAACGCGCACCGGGCCGAAGTCGCTGAGGTCTTCATACTGCGGCGGGACGTAAGGCTCAGGTACGGAATGTCCGTTTACATAGACCGCGCCCTGGCGGATCTCCACTGTTTCGCCGGGCAAGCCAACGACGCGCTTGATAAAAGATTTTGTGCGGTCGAGCGGATACCAGAAGACCACCACGTCGCCCCGCTCGATGGGCTCGAAGCGGTAGACGAATTTGTTGATGAAGATGCGCTCCTGATCGGAGAGCAACGGCGCCATGCTGGTGCCTTCGACTTTTACGGGCTGATACAAGAAAACAATGATGACGAGCGCGAGACCGATGGCGATGAGCAAGTCGCGGGTCCAAACGCGAATTTCATTGCGCAGGGCATGAACGGTCGCGGGCCGGCCGGAGGCGACATTGGCGTTG
Organism: Acidobacteriota bacterium; assembly: GCA_013289835.1. GTDB lineage: Bacteria > Acidobacteriota > Terriglobia > Acidiferrales > UBA7541 > Acidiferrum. Next base: position 12,039 of record JABCZG010000037.1, read on the forward strand.
GGTGGGCCGGACATCACAATGGGAGACGCTGCCGGTGCTGAGGTTTCCGGTAAGGCGCGGGTTGCGGGCTGTTTCTCGTCCGAGCGATCCATTTTTGGCTGCCTAGTATTTATAACATGGCCAACGCGGCCCGCGCCAGATTCGTTTTGAGGCCGTGCGTGGTTGGCGCTGCTGCGACGGTCAACTTTATTCCCTGACTATGATTCGGGAGGCGGGCCTGCCGGTTGCACGGCAACATTCGGTCTCCGTTGCCAGAATATTTCTCCCGCTCGCGGGTTTACTTCGTGCTCAGTCGCCGCTTAGCGCGTAGTTCACGGAAGCTAGTGCGGCGATCACCGCCGTTTCCGTGCGCAAGATTAGGCGTCCCAGCGAAGCTTCTTGAAATCCACTGCGCAGAGCGACCTCGAACTCGGTGTCGGTCCATCCACCTTCCGGGCCAATCGCTAAGGCGGCCCTGGTTGCCGCTTGGCCCTCCAAGACTTTCCGCAAGGGCCGAGCTCCGGCGCGTTCCGAAAGCATTACGCCCACACGATCCTTGGATGATAAAAACGCGCTCTCTGGTTCTAGCATTTCTGAGAGAACTGGTATGCGGACGCGACGGGACTGCTGGGAGGCTTCGAGGAGAATCTTTTTCCAGCGATCGGCGCGCTTAGGGGCGGCGGCGAGCAAGGCTTTCTCGCTTCGCGCGGCGGCCAGCGGCACGATCGTTGTCACGCCAAGTTCGGTGGCTTTTTCAATGGCCCATTCGAACATGTCGAATTTCACGATGGAAAGCAGAAGCGTCACGTCCAGACTCGGCTGGTGAGATGGCAATTCTTCGAGTAATGCAAACTCCACGCGATCGCGAGTTACGTTTTCGATGCGCGCAAGCCGGACGCGTTCGCCGTCGCTGAGTTCGTAGAGCTGGCCGGTCTGAGCGCGCAGCACGCGCCCCAAATGATGCGCCGCGTCGTCTTCCATGACGGCAGTATTACCTATAAATTGTTCAACAAAAAATCGTCTTCGCACACGGAGATTCTAGCTCAGATACGGTTCCGCGTACGTGCGCCAAGCGAATTGGGATTGCCCCGGCCGTGACAGTCGGCCTGTACTTGCGGACAGATAATTCTTGAGCCATTTGCCCTTCGCCACCCGATTCTCTGTCGAGCCCCTCTTATAAAATGGATCTAACCCGCCCTAAGGTTTGACTAGGAAGGAGTGAATCCATGACGAACACATCGGAAGTCGAGGAGCGGATTCACGAAAATGAGCTGGCTGGCGGGCCGTCCAACCCAGTGGCACAACACGTTTACGACGGTTTGGGCAAGAGACAAAGCAGGTCAGCGCCGCCCTTGGTTCTTGGTGCGGCCGCGATAGGGCTTGTCCTGGTTCTTGCCTCCATTTTCGGTCTGTGGCTTGTGAGGTCGGTCAGGCGATTAAACCGCGAAGTGGCCCACCTCAATCGTCAGTCAGAGCAGCTCAACCAGCGCCTGCAGGGCGCCGAGCAGCACGTCAAGAGTCTCGATCAGAGAGCTTCCCAAGCCGCCCCTGCCCAAACAGCCCCTGCCCAAACAGCCCCCGCCCAAGCAGCCACTACTCGCCCCGAGCAACTCCCCGATCAGGCGAAACAGCCGGAAGCGACATCCGCGGCGCAAGCGCAGTCGCCCCTTGAGCCGGAGGCAGCCGCGCAACCGCCCACTCAGCCCGCGCCCAAAACAGAAGAAAATCGCCCCCAGCACCCCGACGAGCTTCAGAAGTTGAAACTGTCCCTTGGGCAAATAGCCGAAACGCGCCGCACCGCGGATGGAGTGGTGATGACGCTCGGAGAGAAGTCGCTTCGGTTCGACTCCGGCAAGTCGGCCATTGCGCCTCAATATCGAGCCATCTTGAACCGCGTCGCAGGTGTCCTCACCCCGCTCAAGGGATATTCCATTTACGTATACGGATATACCGATGACAGCGGGACAAAGGAGCACAACCTGGAACTCTCCGCCAGTCGCGCCCGCGCTGTTCGGGCTGCGCTGGTTAAGGCGGGAGTCGATCCGAGCCTTATCAGCACAAAAGGTTTTGGCAAATCCAAGCTGCTTGTTCGCGATAGCAATGCCAAAGCGCAAGCGGCCAATCGCCGGGTGGAGATCGGCATTGTCTCCGCCACCCAGGTATCCATCAAGCAGGCCACCTCGAAAGTACCGACAAAACCATGATTACGTGTAGCAGCGGCTTTACGCCGCTGTCCTCACGCCGCCAGCCTGGTGCCCCAGGTTGCGCTTTTCTACCTGGGGCCTTGGTTTTCTCCAAATCGCTCATCCCCTGTATCAGCATCGCAGAACCAGCTCCCGCATTTAGTGCAGTGCACCGGGGCGCTTCAACGTTACAGCGCTCGCCAAAACGCCTGAGTGTGCAATTTGCGTGCAATCGATATTTCAAGCCGCGCGCTAACAGCGGGATGGAAATGAGCAACGGTTCGGAGAACCTGCGTTCAACAAGATCGGCCTGGTTGGCCTCGGTAAACCACTTTTCCCGTAAGGCGACTTACCAGGAGTTGGGCCTAGCACATCTGTTGGACTGCCGCTGAGTATGATGTGGGCCGCACCAGCCCACGATTGTCAGCGATCAGAATGCGAAGTTGCTTCATGTTCGCTTTCCTCCGAAAGGTATCGTCACGCGCACGGTCGTGCCGTGACTGGTGGATTCGATCTCGAGACGGCCGCCGATCAGTTTCACTCGCTCATGCATACTGGGGATGCCGACACCAAGTTCAAACCCAGGCTCTTCTTTCCCTCTTTGTTCACTAGTAGAGAGGCCACGCCCAATGTCGGTAATTTCCAACTTAAGCCCCGAGTTTCGATACATTCGTATTTTGGCTCGGTTGCTCCCTGAATGGCGGTGGATGTTGGTGAGGCTTTCTTGTACTACCCGGAATAACGCTAGCTCGATCTCTCGTTCCATCCGCCCGACACGCGGCGACAGCTCCAATTCCACCCGGATCCCAGTCCGATTGTTGAAGCCCTTCGCATAGTCACGAATCGCGTCCTCTAATCCGGCGTGATCCAACACGGGTGGGTGCAACATGTAAGAAAGCGTGCGCACTTCACGGATGCACTTTTCCGCTAATGCGTTACACTCGGAAATAAGCAAACGTTTTTTTCGCTCCTTCGAAGGAGTCAATCCACTGAGTTGACCTAGCATTGTTGCTAAGGCGACGAGATCTTGGCCTGTAGAGTCGTGCAAATCCCGGGCGATGCTTCGTCGCTCTTCGTCTTGCGACCGCAAGAGTTGGCCCGAAAGCTGTCTCAATCTCTCTTCGGCTCGTATCCGCTCGATGCCTTGGGCTATCGCGTCGGCAACCGACCCGAGGGTATCTAAAATTGTCCGTGTGATGGAGTGCTTGAAAAACATGCCGACAACTCCGATAACACGCTTGCCGATTACTAACGAATATCCGGCGAAAGCTACTAGTCCCTCCCTCTTTGCCCATTTCTTGTCGTGTATGCGCGAATGGTGGACAATGTCGTTGTTAACATACTTGGTCTTCTTCCGTGCAATGTGGCCGATTTCCAACTTTCCCAGGGCAATCCGACTGTAAGTGCCGTTGATACGGGTGTACATCCCTGCGCTCGCCTGGAGTTCAAGAACTTCCTGATCATCGTTCAATAGCCACACGCGGACGAACGTAGCCTCGACATGTTTGACAATCGCTTCAGCGCATTTCTGCAAAATACGTCTCAGGTCCATCGCGCTTGCTAGAGCGGACCCAACGTCAGCCCGAAGTGCAGCTTGAGACGCGAGCGACTTTAGAGCCTCTCGCTCAAGGTTGTGACGCCTGCTCTGCTTCGCGGAGAGATTTCGGCGGGCACACATACGCTCGATAATAATTCGATAATACTCGTCACCGTCTTAAATGACAGCGGTAATTGGGCTGAGGCCGGAAAACCGTTCTGGCAGGCCTACCATAAACTCCTAAGTCCTGTTTAACGCCGTAACCGTACAATTGCCGATCAGCGTTTTCCGCTCTCGGTAAAGTCCAAATTCACCGGATTGTCTGGAATCTTTCTATCGCCCGCGCCTGTTGATGGAACGTCCGCCCCAACAACATCGAATTTCGTACCACTCAGCCAAACCTTCCCGGCACCGTCAAGTAGAATTCCAAAGGATATGCCAGCCGAATCCGGCGGAACGTCCAAAACCATGTCGTACCGCTGCCAGTCTGTCGTACCTTTGATGGGTCGGTCTTGCATGTTGTCAAACACAACCATGTCCTTTCCTTTGTCAACCCGCATCCATAGCCCTGCCCAACTCACTACTTCTTGTGACTTGACGAGTCCGCTGAGGCGCACCTTCTTGCCAATGTAGCGTTCTGCTCGGACGCTTTGCATAAGGAGCACGCTGAACACGGCGTGAATAATGAGGATTCCGACGGCTGCGGCAACGCACTTCTCGAAGAGCGAAAGCGAAACAGCTTGTCTTAAGAGATCATTCATCCAGCCACCCTCACTCCCAGTTTGCCGTTAAAAGGCGAAGCAAATCAGGAAAACGCACTAACCTTTGCCGCCATCATCGAACTCCGGTTCCTCGCCTTCGATGCAATCATTGCAAACCACCTGCTCTTTTCTGGTTTCTGAGCAATTCTCACACATGGCTGTCCCGCAATAGAGACAGACCGCAACCGCTGGTGCACACAGAACTCGCACGCTTCGTCTTTTTCAAGATGTTGTGTCATAGGCCATGGTTTTCACGCTGCCTTCAACAGCCTTTGAAACTTTTCGATAGTTGCGGGCGCATCACCAGCATTTCAGAAAGTGAGGACTTGACGAGTGCACGAAATTGTTCGCTTCGCGTTCTTCTCGATAAGCGCACGTGCCATCGCAAGATTGTCGACTCCGAGACTATTGCCCATGACAGGCCCGACGACTGCCTTCAGTGTGACTGGCTCCCATTTCCTTGCGCGATCCGAGTCAACCGAAGAACTGCGGCAGCGGCTGAATAGCGCACAATATCTTTCTTGTCTGACATTGCAGGCACGATATCCGCCAGCAGGGACGCATCGGCGCGCTTGGCGATTGCTTCGACTGCCGCCGCCCGGACTGTCCAATCCTTGTCGGACACTGCTTTCGCGAGCGCGTGGCCACTGCGCGGGTCCGGGTCGCCGCCCAATTCCCGCGCAGCGGCAGCCCGCGTCGGGGCGGAGCTTCTTTTCTTCCATGCGTGCAAGGCCTCCATTCCGTATCCTCCATAAGGCAGGAAACCAATACCCTGATCAAACGCAAACCGAATGGCCCTCGACGGAGTCTTCATTTGATCCATTTCTTGGGTAATAAGCGATTCGCTGCCCTTCCGAGTGCCAACGACGAGGGAATAATAGACGTCGTATCCCGAGTTGCTCTTGAGCTGAACGAGAGCGTGACCGACAGCGAGCGCGACCGAAATATCCTTATCATTCACCAAATTTTGCAACTTCGGAATGGATTCGGTGGAACCGAGCGCGCCCAAAGCTTTCGCTGCTGCGGCTCGTACGTAGGCTTCTTTATCCCCGAGCGCGTCTTCCGCCAATCGCACTGCCGCCGGGTCTCCGGCGGCTAGGCCCAGCGCCTGGATGGCGTTTGCGCGCTTGTCTATGTTCGAGCCGTGCGCACCTCCCACGAG
>JABCZG010000038.1 GCA_013289835.1 Acidobacteriota bacterium
GCCGCAGAGGCGGATTCGCTCCTCCCACAGCACCGCGAAGCTGGTAGACCCCGTCAATTTCACCTAATTTGCTTAATTTGGAACAGCCTAGTTGATCTCTTAGCTCTGGTTGCGGAACCACTGGCGCCACCGTACAAAGTGTGCAATTTTGAACAGATTTGCTAATATCCTTCCATGTTATTGTTCCCCATGGTGTACGCGGCTACTCGAAGTGTATCTAATAAGGCCCCTCTCCCCTCGAAACGAGCGAACGCAAGAAGCCGCGCCTTTGACGTGAAGCAGTTTCTCGACTCTACCGGCCTGGGCAGAAAAGTCGGCACGTACGATAGAAAAGCGACCGTATTCGCCCAAGGCGATCCCGCCAAGCATGTCATGTACATTCAAGATGGCGGCGTGAAACTCACGGTAGTCAATGAAACCGGCAGAGAAGCCGTCGTAGCGATTCTGGGCCCCGGTGATTTTTTCGGTGAAGCGTGCCTCGGAGGACAGCACATCTGCATGGCCACCGCCACCACCATTGCACCCACCGTCGTGCTCGTCATTGAAAAGAATGAAATGATTCGCGTGCTCCACGAGGAACACGAGTTTTCCGACCGCTTCATCGCCTACATGTTGGCGCGCAACATCCGCGTCGAAGAGGATCTGATAGACCAGCTCTTCAACTCTAGCGAGAAACGCCTGGCTCGCACCCTGCTGCTCCTCGCGCGTTATGGAGCGCCAGGCGATCCGCAAAAATCACTGCCGAAAGTTTCGCAAGAAACCCTAGCGGAGATGATCGGCACCACGCGCTCGCGCGTGAATTTCTTCATGAACAAATTCCGCAAACTCGGCTTCATCCACTACAATAGCCGCAAGATCCATATAGACAACTCCCTCCTAAGCGTAGTCCTGCACGACTAATTCGTCTCTGCGGATTGCGGCCAAACGCGCCCAGGCCAGCGCAAGACTTTGTAGCGGTCAGCTTCAACTGAGCGCTGTTGGATTCGCTTTTGACTCTGGAGCGGCCGCCTTCAGGCGGGCGCCTTTGACTTGGTCTTTGTAGCGGCCGCTTCAGGTTCATCGGACCGGAAAGCTGTTGAGGTTGCTATTGCCTCTTACCTACCTTTTGTAGCGTCGCACTTTAGCCCGCCGTCGGTGGCGCAACCGCAGAGACATACGGCTCGCCCTCATCCCGGACACCTCCTAGCCGTAGTAGTACCGATCTGGCAATCGCGCCCAGGATTTTTCGTATCGTCTCGCATTAATCGCAAAAGTGTGCCAAATTGAACTGTTTTACGTCCCCCGATTTTCGCATTCTATTGCTATGAAAAAGCACGAGCTCACCCCCGAACAATTATCCTCCGTACCCTGTCCCACTTGTGGCGTCGGAATTGGAGAACGATGCGTCCTGCATTCCGGCGGCCCGCGTTCAGAGCCGCACGTAGACCGCAAACTCGCCGCCGCCGAGTCCTTCGACAGGAAGTGAATTGCTTCGCCACAGCAAATTGCTAGCTCGGCGCATTCATCCTGCTTCGACTACAAGTGAACGCGGCGCAGTACAACGCAGCGAAGTAAAACGCAGAAGTTGAGCTAAGCTGCCGTTGAATTTATCTGCGTTAATCTGTGTTCAGCTGCGGCGCCTTTTTCAGCCCTAGCCCGCTCAGCCAGCTTTGTGCATAATCCGCAAATCATCTCCCAAGCGCGGTGCCCGCGATGCCTGCCGCAAATTCCTCCGCATCAGCCTCGTCCTCAAACTACGGCCGCAAAGCCCAACTAACCTTCGCGATCTTCCCCCCTCGCGTACATCGCCATAATGCTGCTCTGTCTGCGCCAGCGGCACACCTCGGATCCCTGGCCGCGCCTCGACCGTTTCTCGGGCGGCTACATCCTACTAAGCATTCTCTGGCGGCTAGCGTCGCTGCGCTTCATGCGTACGGCCTCCCGCGACAAAGAAACCGGAAGGGAACTCGCCGGACAAACTTTCGACCCCGAGTTATTCCGCTGGATCACTATTCTGGCAGTGTGTGATTTGCTGGCATTCGTGGATTACGGCCACTGGCGTCTTTGCCCCACTCTGGAAAATCCCGCGATGCAAATGTTTGGCCTCGTTTTGTCTTTGGGAAGATGCTGCTGGCTACTGTGGACCGACCCTTTCTTCGAGCGCATTTTTCCGGCGGCCTCACCAACCCGAAAATCATCGACCGCGGCCCGTACCGCGTCGTGCGCCACCCGCGCTATCTCGCGCCAACTATCTCGCGCATCGCCTTCGCGCTGGTTCTTGCCAGCATTATCGCCAGGTTCCTCTTCGCGTTCTGGATGTTCGCCATCCTGCGCCGCATCCATCGCGAAGAACCCCACCTGCGCAGACGCTTCGGCCCCGAATACGAAGCCTACGCCCAACGCACCGCCCGCCTAATCCCCGGCATCTACTGAATCCGAAAAAGCCACAACGCCATTCCGCCGCCGAGCGAGCGAGCTCGTCATCCGGAGCGGAGCGAAGCCTGTCTGCCGCAGGCAGGCTGCGTCTCCCGGGAATGTGACCTTCTCGCGTGCGTTTACGTTCTCGTTCGTTGCAGCTCTCGCCAGCGCTGTGCTGAATCGCACAGATATCCCCACTCCGCTTCAGTACTCTGTCCCCAGCCAGAAACACCCGGCCTCTCATTCGCGCGATCCGCGCCGCCCGTGGTCCACAGGAGGAAGCATGCGACGTCCCATCGGTGTCACGTTCATAGCGATTCTGATGTTCCTCTGCGCGGCGCTTCTGGCCTTGGGTTCAGCGGGTTGCTTTTTTCTGGGTGTGATGAATTTCACCGGCGCGGATTCTCATGAGCCGGTCACAGTAGCAATCGTGGGCATGGCGCTGGCCGGCGGATTTTCGCTGCTCCTGCTCGCCGGCATTTACACCACGCTGGGCATCGGCGTCCTGCAATTGCGAGAGACCGCCCGCCGGCTCTGCATGGCTTCCTTTTCCTTGGGTGTCGCCCTGACGCTCGCCGCCCTCTTCGTTTTCGTCCTACACCCACCAGCCCCGATTATTGCAGCCCAGTTGCTGGTAATCGCAGCCTACGTCGGCACTCTCGCGTACCTGGTCAGCCCCCGCGTCCGCCACGCCTTCACCCCGGCACTCGTCACTCCCTAGTTGGCAACGCAGCCGAGAGTCTCCGTGCCCATTTTCGCCAGCCCAGGCCATTTTGGAGTGCGGTGGCTTGCTTGTCCTGAGGCCCCGATTGCATCGGGGCAGAAGGGCCACCGCTTTCGCCTACGGCTAACCTCCGGCAACAGATCCTGCTAGGCGAGGCTTGCCTCGCCTTCTCGCATCGCCACGTCTACGGGTGACCTGCGATAAGCGTGCTGTCATGTATCGCCCTGTCGAACGATTCGGACTTAGATTCGGCACCGCCCGCCATTTTGGCCTATGCGCCTTTCAGCGATGAGTTGCCACTCCGCGGCGCGCGAAACCCGTCCGCGCTAAAATAATCCCCAGCGTTCTCGTATCTCAGCGGCGAGAGGGACCAATGCTGCCGAAGCTCGACGTAGTACTAAAGCGTTTTGAATCCCCTGACGAAATTCGCACCTTCGAAAAAGGAAAATTTGAACTAGTCCGCCTCGGCCGCGTGACCATCGGGCGCGCCACCTACCAACCTGGATGGCGCTGGTCCACCCACGTCGGTCCCTCCATAGGCGCCTCCCGCTGTAATGTCGAACACGTCGGCGTCGTCCTCGCCGGCTGCGCAACCGCCGCCATGGACGATGGCACCATCCACGAGCTCCGCCCCGGCACCCTCTTCTACATTCCGCCTGGCCCCCCGGGCCACGACAGCTGGGTAGTCGGCGACGAGCCCTACGTCTCCCTCCACTTTTCCGGCGCCGACGACTACGCCAACAAATAAATAGCGCGCGGCGTTCGCCCGCAGTCGCACTGCATTCAAATCAAAAAACTAGAGTGTGCAAAAGTGAACAGTCATCCTCCGGCGCTGCTTCTAACATGCAGTCGCCCGGTGCGATGTCCAGGCAATGGATCACCGGCAAATTACTGTTCACGCTGCTTCGTTCACGGAGGGAATTTGCGATCCCAGCGCTTCGATCAACACCTAGGCGCACAAGAATCCATGCGCCTGGACCAAGTCCTCGATCACTGGAACCGCCATACGGAAAATCTCAAAAGCAAACGGCTCGATTTCAGCGGTGGAATCGTGCAGGCCGTCTCGCAAGAGGAAATAAGGATTTGCAGGCAAGAACTGGGCCAGCGAATCGTTACCAATAACCTCCGCGCGGAATCGCGCGACGCATAAAGCGAATGGGGGACCATGATGGCTGACCAACCACGCTCGAAGCATATAACCGGAGACTTTCGGCTTCGTCAAAATTGCACCGATAGCCGCCGTTGCCCGATCGTCGGAGAGCACCAGATCCTCGAGCTGATTTCGCTAGGCGCCCCGCTGCCGGGCATCTTGAACAAACTCTGCATGATGATTGATGTTCGAATCGGCGACGTGGTTTCTATGGTCTCGCTCCCGGACGTGGACGAAAATCGCTTTTGCGCGATGACCCGCAGCGCCCTGCAAGTAGGCCTGGAAGTGTTTTGTTCCAGCGCGATTCTTTCGTTCGACAACCTTTTCCTGGGAAGCCTGGAGATTTTTGGATGCGATCCGCGACAGCCCACGCCGCTGGAATTGCTGCTGATTGACCGCGTCACCTACCTGGCGTCCTTGGCGCTGCAAAGTCAGAAAACGGAAGACCATATCGAGGCGCCCTCCATCAAGCCGCGAGGCAAGCAGGTTGGCCCAATCGAAAAACCGCGATTCATCAATTGAACGAAAGCGCGCGAAGCTTCTTAAATTCAGGGAAAGGCGCTAGAGAGTCTGTGTGAGAAATCGAGAATCTTGGTAGGTCGTGGCTTTAGTTCATCCTGAGAGCCCGTCGGTGACAGGCTCGAAGAGCCACGACATAAACGCCGCAAAGTCAGTGCGGCTTCAGCCGCTGAAGTACCGATTTTGCAGTTCTCACGCAGACTTTACAGCCACCGGGCAGGCGAATCGCATATGTATAACCAATTTTTTGCGTTGCGCGAAAACCCCTTTAACGTCAACCCCGATCCCCGTTACCTCTTTCTCACCCGCCAGACACGGGAATCATTCGATGGGTTGACGCACGGCATCAAGAACCGCAAAGGCCTGCTTCTACTCACCGGCGAAGTCGGAACAGGCAAGACCACCCTCCTCAACCACCTACTCGTTTGGCTGCATCAACAGCACACTCCCACCGCTTTCATCTTTAATTCGCATCTGGAAGTCAGCCATCTCTTCGATTTTGTGATGGCGGATTTCGCCGTCCAATTCGATCCCCGATTGCAGGATAACGCCTTGATGCGCTTGCAGCAGTGGCTGCTGGAACGCTATCGCGCGGGAGAGACCCCGGTGGTAATCGTGGACGAAGCGCAAGGCCTCCGCGATCGCGTCCTCGAGGAAATTCGCATGCTTCTGAATCTGGAGGCCTGCAACGAAAAACTGCTGCAGGTCGTCCTCTCAGGCCAGCCCGAGTTGGAAGACCGGCTCCAGCGACCGGCACTGCGCCAGGTCAAGCAGCGCATCGCGTTTCGCTGCAAGACGGCGGCTCTTTCGCTCGCAGAAGCTCACCAATATATTCAGGCCCGTTTGCACATCGCTGGAGCCAACGGTGCGCGAATCTTTTCGTCCGAGGCCGTGGACGCCGCGCACTTTTATTCGCGCGGGATCCCGCGCGTCATGAACCTGCTCTGCGAGCACGCGCTCATCAATGCCAGTGTCGAGAAGTTGCAGCCCGTGCCGGAGCACTTCGTCGCCGAAGTAGCGCGCGAATTTCAATTTGACGATATCAAGCCGGTCGCTTCGTATTCAGCTCGCAGAGAAGGCTCGCACCCCGATACGATTTCCGTGCATTCCAGATTCATGAACGCGCTGGTCTCTCTCGCTGCCCCAGCCGAAGCAGTTTTCCGGGATCGCCCGCAGCCTTCCGGCATTCCCGCTCCCGACTGGTCCGCTCCCGATGACAATGTGTTTAACCCGGTCAAGTCGCCTGCTGCGCCGGGTTTGGCCTGCGAGAAGTTTCCGGGCGATGACGACGACGCCGCAACTTCCGCGCCACCGAGTGTTCCGCCCGCCGCCCCGGTCGCGCCCTGGCAAAATCACGTACAGACAAGATCACTCTCGGACTGGACCGCGTTTTTTGTCGAGGTCGGCAGTTCGCTCGGCTCGGTCGCCACTGCGGAACCGGAGCTACAGCCGGCGGTCGAGCCAGTACAAGCCAACCCTCGTCCTCGCCTGCATTTGGTCGAAGCGAAACCGGCCTCCGGCCAACCGCCATCTGCGACTCGATGCCAGCTGCCCAGTCCTGAAGAGTTCTCGCATGCTTCCTTCAAGGTTGTCACCGCGAAATCAGAGCTTCAGAGCTCCAGATCGATGAAGATTATTGCCCTGCGTCTTGCTCTCCTCCGCTGCAGCGTGAAGCTGCGGAATAGATTTTTGTCCGTCGCCACCAAACTTTCCCGGATTCGCACGATGGCACTCTTGCTCCAGCTGCCAGCTCGCTTGCCTCGTGTAATGAGCGCTTGGCATTGGGACTACCTCCGCTGGAGAGACCAATGCTTCGCCGCCTTCGAATCCATAGACTGGCTGCAGCTGAAAATCACCACGTCTCGCTGGCTACGCCAACCCTGCGATCCTACCCAGTGGCGCGTGCTCGATTCCCGCCTCTTCGACGAAATGTTCCGCGTCAATCACAAGAAAATGTGACCTCTACAATCCGTCCCGTAAATCCCTAACTCCGAAGATCGCAGCGTCATAGTCATTGTGCGAACTAATGTTTTTTGTCGGGGTTCGGTTTTCTACTTTGCTGCAACCGAAAATTGGGTGTCATCCCGCTTGCCCGGAGCGACTCCTGCGAAGGGAACGAAGTCCCGCGCTTTTTCTGACGATGCGACGAGCATCCTCATCCTGCCTGTCCTGAGTGATTTTGCGAAGGGAGGACGGCGCCGTTGCCTCAAGCCGGCCGAAGGATCTCTCCCCCCCCGCACTCCGGCGGGCGCCGGACGCAAAGAGGCCTGCCCGCCGCAGGCAAAGATCTGCTTTCCGTGGAGCCATCTACCCTCTTGCGAGGTCGACGCGTTGCACTCTACGTGAGAATGCTTCAGCCATGACAAAATCGCGGAAAAATCAGTGCGCCTTCACAGCTTGCGGAACAAGACGGTTTTTTAATGGGTCGGAGGTTTAGTCGAATGCGTCTTCAGCCGCTGAGGTATCGATTTTGGATGTGTGGTCTCTGCAGAAAGGCTGTTGCACGTAGTGATGTGGAACTCTCGGTTAATGCGATACCTCACTGCGGGGTTTAATTGCACCTGTCGGCGAGGCAAACGCGTAAAAACGCAAATCGCAATCCTCGCACCGGAACGGCCGCACCGGTACCAAGCTCAGGACGGAGGATTCAAACAGCGCTCTGCGCTTCGATCGGCGAACGACTTTGCTCTGACAATGTGGGCAAGAGACAGGCACTGAAGTTGTCCTCATAAACCGATCCGCATCCGCCCCCGGCATCCACATCGGGTACAAAGTTCGGCGTGACCGCGGACTACCGCGACTCCGATTTGAGGTCCCATTACACGTCATCGATCCAACGAGCGTGATGGCGGGGAAGGAAGAGAATACCCAGCCCCCAGCCCTGGTTGCAGGGTCCTCTCTCCTACCCTCGCCATTCGCCCGCGATCTTACGCGTGGCACGAAAACCAAACTGTTCTCTTTTGTACACTACTGAAAATACTTGTTTGGGAATACACCCCGCGCAGGCCCCTCGCTTTTCTTTCGCCGCCGTGCCCGCTCTCCCGGTGTGAGTTCGACTGCGAACATGTGGCGAATTCGTAACTGTGTGCAATATTGAACAGTATTTGTTTTAAGCCCCGCTTAGTATCTCGCATGAATGCGAGCGCTGTAGTTGACCTTGAGGAGAATACCAATGAAGTCTAGGCCAGTCTTTCTGCTTTGCGGTGCGCTCCTGCTTACGACGTTTTCGGTGCGGGCCGATACTGTGTTTTACAGCGGCGCCGCGAACGAATCTCCTAACTCTGAAATCTCCGCGACAGAGGCCCACGGCTTCGCCGCCAAATTTAAAGCCCCTGCGATGGTCGGCGTCATGCCGGAACCTTTCTCAGCCGTCGCTCCAGCCTGGGGACGCGGATTCTCTTATCTTGCGCTCGACGCAGACCCCCTGAACACTGCGACCTCCGCCAAAACGTTTCACAAGTCCGTTTTGGTCGCGGATGCGCCTGAGAATGGTGAACGACTATCGGACCCCTCCCCGGCGATAGCGTCCATCGGTGGCTTTGAGCCGGACGGCGCCTTCGCCGCCCGAGGCTCAGGGCCTTCCTTTGTTGTAGGCACGTTCTTTCCCCCGTCAGGCGACCTCGCCTCCTCCACCGCCGAAAGCGAAGCTGCGCGACTCAAGATTGGCCACGAGCATCGCAAGGGAAGCAACGGCAAGGGTAAAGACCCGTCCAGCCCGGCGTCGATTGTCGTCCCCGAACCCGGCGCGTTTTCCCTCCTACTGTTCGGGCTTGCGGCCGTCGGCATCCTGGCCCGTCGCCGCGGCGCGCTCACAACAACCGCATAGTCACGCGCACATTCATCCCGCAGATCGGAGCGTCACCACGACCTCCGATCTGCGGAAATCCTCACGCTGGTCACTCGCAAATCAAAATTAAAATCCAAAAGTGTTCATAACGAGACAGACCGCAATGTTCCCAGCGGCTATTGTGGCACTCGTACAGGGTTCTTCCGCACCGCTAGTATCATCCAAGCACTTCGGCACCACGAACTCGCAGATGCTCTAGCGCCCGGAAGCAAGGAGATGAAAACATGCTTGGGATGCTCGCCGCAGTTTTGATCGTTCTCTGGCTGCTCGGATTTTTCGCATTTCACGTAACCACCGGCCTGATCCACATCGTCCTCGTCGTTGGCTTGATCCTGCTCTTGCTGCATTTCTTGCGAGGCAGTACCGCCGGCGCGTGAGCCGTCCGGGCACGCACAGAGAAGCAACCGCGAACACATCGCATCGGCACATTGCATATTCAGATTTTGGGCGGCCTCCTGCGCGCTCGGGTTGGGTTTTCAGAAAGTAGCCGCCCAAGGGGTCCTCTATGGCTCTCGTCCTCCGCTTCAGTTTCGCAGCGCAAGTGATCGCGGCCTTCGCGATTTTTGTTCTCGGCTACATCGGGCTATTCGCCACGCTCATGCTCGGCCTGGTAATTGTCAGGCTCCTCTACGAGGGCGCGAAGTGGATTCACGCGCGCGCCACAGCAACGTCGCCCATCGCCAACAGTTTCCCGCTATCGGCTGGCTACCAAATCGAGCGACGAATCCCGCTTTCCTCCCCGCAGCTCGTAAACGCACCACCGCGCTCCGCAATCGCTTTTCACCCTGCTCTGAACCGCCGTCGCGTGCCGGAAATAGTCCGTTGAATCATCCAGGAGGAACGCCATGTTGAAAGACAGCACCAAAGACACCGCCCGAGGCACATTTCACGAAGTAAGAGGCGCGATCAAGGGCCAAGCCGGAAAGCTAACCAACAATTCCGACCTCGAAGCCGACGGCATCGTCGAAAAAATCACCGGAAAAATCCAAAAGAAAATCGCGCAAGTGGAAAAAGTCATCGAGAAATCCTGACGCCGCAGTGGCATTGCAGCTCCGGGCGACGCTCTCGCTCAAATTCGCATATACGCACCACGGAAACAGGGGAGGCACGTTATGAACTTCGCAGCGCTCAGCACCACGCAGATCATCATCATCGTCGCTGTCGCGGCAGTAGTGGTGCTCGCACTCATTGGCACGTGGCAATCGATCCGCAAACGTCGCACACAAAAACTTCGCACCCGGTTTGGCGCCACCGAATACACACGCGCCGTAACCGAAGGCGGCAGCCAACAGAAAGCTGAAGCCGCCCTGAGCGCGCGCGCCGTGCGCGTCGAGAAGTTGCATCTCCACCCGCTCGGAGCCGGCGATCGCGCGCGCTTTATCGACGCCTGGGCCAAAGTCCAGGCCCGCTTCGTGGACGGCCCGGGAAGCGCCGTCACCGATGCCGACCAACTGCTCAGCGATGTGATGTCCACGCGTGGCTATCCCGTCAGCGACTTCGAACAACGCGCCGCTGATATTTCCGTCGATCATCCTCTGGTCCTCGAAAATTACCGCGCCGCGCACCAATGCGCGCTGCGCCAGACCGACGGCAAAGCCAACACCGAGGAATTGCGCCAAGCCATGATTCACTACCGCACGCTCTTTGAGGATCTGGTCAACGAGCCGGAAATCGCGCGCGCACACAGCGCCTAGCTCGGCAGTGGCGCGCCCTAAATAAATTAGCTCGCACCATATCCACTGCGCGTGGGCGCCCCACCCTTCGTTTTGAAGCTGTGAAGAAACGTCTCGCGCAGGTTGGTTTTTGTGGGGCGGGAAAGATTTTGTCTCTTGCGCCTGTGCTGCTCGGGTCGATTCCGTCTTTTCCTGGACCTCCGGTTCTCTGAATCTAGC
>JABCZG010000039.1 GCA_013289835.1 Acidobacteriota bacterium
CTCAGATAAGCACTGATGTCAAGCATCAAAATCGAATGCGAATTTGCTCAGGAGTCAGGATGAGGTCAAAACAGGAACGGAATCAAATAATTACGAGCGCGGAAAAAGGTCGGTTGCGGAATCACTGGGCCAGCGCCCGGCACGCGCACGACAGGCGGGCTCGAAAACGTTCCGCGTCGGCGTAAGATGGCGTCCGGAGGCAGACGATGGCCAAAACTGCGAAGCCCCGCATGGTGGGCGTCGAGTTGTACTTTAACCAGTTTGCTCGCGCGAGAAAATTTTACCGCGACATTCTCGGCCTCACGCTCGCCGACGAAATCCCCGGCCACCACGCGCGATTCGCCGCCGGTAACGCCTTCCTCTGCCTGGAACGCAAAGGCGCGGAAAATTATCCTTCGGCCGATAAGGCCGTCGTGTTTTTCGAGGTTCCCGACGTCGCCGCCGCGGTGAAAACTCTGGGCCGCAAGCGCATACTCCGCTACGAACCGCAAAGCGGCGCGCGGCGCGCAGCCTGGGCCGTCCTGCACGACCCGGAAGGCCACAACATCCTGCTTCTGGAATCGCAGAACAAGCCGAAGCGCAAAAACTGAGGAATGCCGATCGGTGATTCGAGCGAAAACGCCGGAAAGGGGCGGAAAAGTAGCGATTAGAAAAATTTATGATCTTGTTCGCAGGGGAGTTGCAAGCGTTTCTAATCGCGGTACGGTCGATTAAAAAATCGCATCGAGGAGTGGAGGAAACCCTTCGACCCTGCCGCCGGCAGGCTCTCAGGGTAAACGAGTGACGAGCGGGGAAGGCGCTGCGATGGTTGCGCGATCGGGAGGCTTTGGAGGTGAAGGAGCGAGGGGCCGGCGCGCAAGTCGTTGAAGCGCAACCAGCGCGGACCATGTGGCCTCCTTGCCTCGGCGGAATAACCGCCCGACTTATGATAACATAGTAGTTACGGTAACGCGGGATTAAACTGAGGGACGCACTTCGCGGCGAGCGCGGCTTGGCAAGTAACTCACGCGGCGGATTTTACTGGAGCGACTGCAGACAGGGCGCAGCTCCATCTCCAAGACCGACTCACCGGCAGATGCGGCGGATGCCTGCGAGACTCCAAGCTTTGCATCACATGGCGTGGACCGCTTGGACATTTCCTGGGAATCGCTCTAGCAGCGAGAGCGTAGCGAGTACTTGCGGTCGACGCTACCTCGGCCAGACACTACGAACCGTGAGCGCGATCCTAACGCTTTAATGTCCTTCCAAATTGCTGCTTGGAGACTGTGGTCGGGAGTTCTTCCACGTGGCGCGATCCATCCGCGTTTCTTGGCATAGGCGACGATCTCGCGCGAATGCAGGGACTTAGAGGCTTCACGCAAGACCCGTTCGGCCGCGTCCAATAGCTTCATCACGCGCTCCAAGAACCGAGATTCTATACTTCGATCGGGGCTTCCCGACAAGGCTTTTATTGCGGGCGCGCTGGCCCGGTGACATAATCCGCACAGCCGTGTCGCAAGAGATTCCCGCAGAGCCACTTGTTCGCATAGCTGAAGTAACGGCTAAGCGAGCCCGCACCGTGCTCGAACACATTCTGAAGCACGGGTTCGTAACGACTGAAGAGTTGAAACAGAAGTACGGCTACAACCATCCACCGAGGGCGGCCAGAGATGTTCGGGAACACGGCATCGTACTTGAAACATACAAGGTCGCTGACCGTACCGGTCGCAAAATTGCTGGCTACCGCGTTGTTCCTTATGTGGCGGCGTGTTTGACCCAACATTTCTTCAGGTTGACCACAGGGTTTCGTATCAGGTGGCGGGCGAGTCTGAAGCCGAGAAGGCGGGCGCCTTCATGCTGGTCTGTGGCTCTTGCAATCGCACGAAGTCATGGGCCTGTGAACACTGCAAGAACTGGATGAAGGTCAAGAAGATCACGATCTGCAATGGCTGCTATTGGGCGAGTCCCTCTGACTACCAGCACGTTGCGATGGTCGAAGCCCGCCGCGCGGACATTGTGTGGCTTGACAAAGACGTGAAGCGATTCGACCCATTTCGTCAAGCAAGCCAGAAGGCCAGCGAATCAGTCCAAGACGGGATCAAGAGGGCAGTCGCGCGCTCACTCGAATAATAGAGCGCCGCGGGCAGGTTCCTTCCAGTGCAACGCCGCAGGAACGCGCCTCCCCTCACATAGTCCGGATGACACGTAAAGAGATTCAATCGTCTTTAGGTTTTTCCCCGCCAGTGTTGCCTGAGTAGATCTACCTGCGTCGAGGTGAACGCGATGCGCTCGCAGAAACGTCGGCAGCGGTTTTCCGTAGGGTTTAGCTCCGAATGTCCCGTCGTAACTAAGTAGAAACTGGACGCCTCGCCGATTCAAGTCATGAAGCGTCTGCACTAACTCGTCCCGCTGGACGCCACGAATGTACCTGCGGTCGCGGCCGTTGCTGGTCCCTTCGTACGGCGGATCGAGGTATACCAAGTCATCTTCAGTCGCGTGCTGGAGCGTCTGCCGAAAATCCCCACAGAGCACTGCGCATCGCCCCGCTAGCAATCGATGCGCTCCCCATATTTCCTGCTCGGCGGTATCAGGCTTTACCCCGAGGCGTCGATTATCCGGCGATTGATTAAATTGTCCTGCGGGATTGAACCGCACTGCGTTCTTCACGCATCTAGCCAACAGATACAAGAGTTTTGCAGGGTCGTGATCTGCGTTAAACTCCGCCCGGATCTCGTTGAACCTAGCCTGCGGATTCGGTTGCTGGGAGTTCCAGAGTGCGCGATAACGATTCGTGAGTGACTCGGGCCTCGCAACAAGCTCGCGCCACAAATCCGCGAGCGGCGGGAGAAGTTCAGAGATAAGATATCGTTCACAGAGGCCTTGCGATGCAACAGCGAGCGTCACTGCTGCCGACCCCGCAAATGGTTCGATAAGCCTCTTGTATTTTCCACGAGGAATGAAGGACAAAATAGCGGGCGCGAGCTGCCTTTTGCTACCCTGATAGGGGATCGGATGTGGGATGGCGAATCGCATTTATGAAAAGTAGTCGGTCTCCTAATTCGGGACAAGCGTCCCTTCCAGGCTCTGAAAAATCGAGCACGCTAACCGCGTCGGAATGCAGTGAACCGCAATATTCTTAGCATCTCTGTTTCCGGACGAGTCGTAACCGCGCGGAATTTTACTCTAACATCGAATGCTGAGTCTCGCGCCACTTAGCTGCGGCAAGTAGCACCTTGTCCTGACTGTCCTGCCAGTGATTAACTCGTCCCGTCAGGGGAATCCTGACGCTTACACCGTTGCTGGCTGTTGTGCAGGCACCGTCCCCCATCTCACCAGCGACGGCTCCACCAAGCCAACACGGCTAAGGCAGGACCGGTCGAGGCCAATGAACGCTGAGCAATTCGCAGTCCATCAAGAACTCGGTCAACCGCAGCACGAGGCCCGGTTTTGCTGCCAATATGAGACCAGACTCAACGCTCCAGAACCGCTTTGGCTCACGGCGAGCCTTTCAGAATTCGACCAAGCGCCGTAGCGAACGGACTTGGTGCGAAATCAACTGAGGACGCGACTTACGAGTGTTGCTGCGTTGACCGGGTTACATCCCTCGCCTACAATAAAATGCGCAAGTCGTAGAGCGCCGCCCAGCATGAAACCTGGGCCATCGGTCAATCATCACAGGTCACCTGAATGTTTGAAACACTTACGGAGAAACTACAACGCGCGTTCAAGAATTTGCGGGGGCAAGGGAAGCTTTCTGAGGAGCACCTGGACGCGGGGTTGGCGGAGATACGCGAGGCTTTGCTGGATGGCGACGTGAACGTGGGCGTGGCGGATGAATTTATTGCGCATGTGCGGGCGAAGGCCTTGGGGTCTGAGGTTTTGTTGCAGCTTTCGCCGGACCAGCAGGTTGTGAAGATTGTGCGCGATGAGTTGGGCGAGCTTTTGGGGAAGGAGGCGCGGCCGCAGTATGGGTCGAAGCCGCCGGCGGTGTGGCTGGTGGTGGGGCTGCAGGGGTCGGGCAAAACTACTTCGACTGGAAAAATGGGGAAATGGCTGGCGGAGCATGGGCACCGGCCGTTGGTGGTTTCTACCGACGTCTATCGTCCGGCGGCGCGCGAGCAACTGGCGCAGGTGGCGAAGGCTACGGGCGTGCCGGTGTGGCCGGGAACTGGGACGGACAAGCCGCTGGAAATTGTGCGCGGGGCGTTGCGCGAAGCGAAGATGTCCGCCTGCGACGTGGTGCTGGTGGATACGGCGGGCCGGCTGCACATAGATGACGAATTGATGAAAGAGCTTGCGGAGCTGAAGCGCGAGCTGAATCCGGCGGAGCTGCTGTTTGTGGCCGACGCGATGATCGGGCAGGACGCGGTGCGGTCGGCGGGAGAATTTCACAAGCGGCTGGGAATTACCGGCGTAGTGCTGACGAAAATGGATGGCGACGCGCGCGGCGGCGCGGCGCTTTCGATCCGCAAGGTGACGGGCGCGCCGGTGAAGTTCGTGGGCGTGGGCGAAAAGTACGATGCGTTGGAACCGTTTCTGCCGGATCGCGTGGTGTCGCGCATTTTGGGCATGGGTGACGTGCTGGGGCTGATCGAGCGCGTCGAGAAGACGGTGGATTTGAAGCAGGCGCGCGAGCTGGAACGCAAGCTGCGCGAGGACGATTTCACTTTGGAGGATTTTCGCGACCAGTTAAAGCAGATACGCAAGATGGGTTCGCTGGAATCGTTGATGGGGATGCTGCCGAAGGTGGGGCCGTTCGCGAATTTGCCGAAGGATACGCAGATTGACGAGAAGCGGCTGGGGTCGGTGGAAGCGATTATCAATTCGATGACGGCGAAAGAGCGGGCGAATTCGAATTTGATTGATGGGAAGCGAAGGAAGAGGATTGCGGCGGGGAGTGGGACTTCGGTGCAGGAAGTGAATCAGGTTTTGAAACAGTATTCGGATATGCGGAAAATGATGAAACAGTATGGAAGTTACGCTAAGACGAAAATGCGGGGGCTGGGCAAATTCGCGGGGTTGAAGGGCGGGTCGTAGCGGGAGCGCTTCCGCGGGCGAGCGAAGCCTCGCCTAGGTCGTTTTGCCGCCGGACATTGAGCTTCGGTGAAAGCGGCGGCCCTTCTGCCCCGATGCGATCGGGGCCTCAGGACAAGCAAGCCGCCGCACTCCAAAATGGGCTCGGCCGGCGAAATTGGTCGAGCGATTTTCGTACGCGCTGCCGAAACCTGGTGTGGCTTCTACGGGGGCGAGGCCCTTTGCATCCGCCAGTGGCGGATTCTCAGGATGAATCGCGGTGCAGCGCGATTCACAAGCTTGCCTATGCTAGGGTAGTGGGTCAGTTTCCGATTACTTATCGGGACTTACGAGCGCTAAGCCCGGATCTGTTGGCTTCGTTTGCGCGCGCCTTCGTTGAAATATTCAACCATTGGTGCTTTTTTTCAACGCTCCGGCATGCCTTGCGAGTCGCTATGGCCCTGTCTCCGCTCGGAATCGACAGGGCTTAGCGTGCCTTTGTCGAGGCCGTGGACATTGGAACTGTTATTGCATATAAGCATGGTGACCGCCCATGGGGGCAATCTCACCGACTGGGAGAAATCACATGGCAACGAAGAAAAAAGCGACCAAGAAATTGCGCAAGGGAAAGCGAATAGAGCCAACCAAATCGCTAATAATCAGAATGAGGTAGCACGGTGGACTGCGGGGGGCTGACCGATGATTGTCGGCGGCCCCCGGCCGCATGGCGGGCCGCCGCTGACCGTAGCTCATTAGGTTGATCCCACACCGGCATTCCGAACGTACCACATTCCAACGTCCTAACGCCGTAATCGGAAACTGACCCACTACCTATGCTAGCAGCGGTTCCGCAACGAAGATTGTTAACCGACCAAACTATTTGATTCCATTCATGTTTTAGCCGAGGTACGTTCAGAGAGCAAATTCGCATTGTTTTTTTGCGCTTGACTTCTCTTCGTTTCTTGTATATATATCATGTATAAGTTATGAGCGACCCTGTGAACCGCACCAAACTCTCCGCCGTCGAGCGCAACTTCCGTTCCCGCATTGCGCAGCTTTCCT